>CP010424.1 GCA_000830275.1 archaeon GW2011_AR10
ATGAAAAATGAATAAGAAAAAGATTGTGATAATTAGTTTGTTTTTTTTGTTTTTTATTGGATTTTCGAACAGTGTTTTTTCGCTGCCTGCTTCGGATTATAATTTTTTAGAAGTGATCAATGAGAGGGTTGTTGAGTCAAATGGTGTTAGGTTAGAAATAATTGATCAGACTCTCGGTTCTTTTATTTTATCCAATGAAGGAACAGAAACTGCTCATTCCGTGTCAATTAGTCTTAGGATACCAGTAGGTTCAGATTCCTATGAGCGGGAATTTGGAAGTGGAATTACAATTGCTCCAAATGATTCAAAAGTATTTCAGATTCCGACTGGCTATTTTAAAACTGAGGTTCCGTCCACTCTTAAAATAACTTCAGAGGAAGGAGCAATAACTGAATTGTCAATAATAAATTCAGGTGAATCTTCTAGGGAGTCTTACATTGATCCACTTTATTTGTATGCTGTTTTTATATCACTCGTTTTTGGTGCAATATCGTTTTTTTTGTTGAAAAAATATTTTCCAAAAACAAATCAAAAGTGGTTTTACCTTATTGCCCTGGCTGTTATAATTATTTCAATTATGGTGTTATTTTTGTTTATTGTGAGTCTCATAACATTATAGTGGGGTATCATATTGAGTTACAATAAAATAATAGCGAATGGAAAAATAATCCTAGTTATTTTATTTATTTTATTTTTTATCAGTTTTTCTTTTGCTTTGCCAATAACCGTTACGATTGACCCTCTAAATGTAGTTCCTGAGGCTGATGAAACAAATAATTCCAAAAATTTGAGCCCAAATGTTGTGGAAACGGGGGGCATCAATATTCTTTATGTTCCTGTAGACTGGGCTTATTATGGTGACTCATTTGAGCGTGTTTTTGTTCCTCTGGTAAAAGATCAAAATTCCTTTATGTTTGCAACATATCCTTTTTCTGGAGATAATTTTAGGTCAAGAATAAGTATGCGGAATTTGGATTTGGGTCTTCGAGAAAATCAGAAGTTATCGCCTATTGAAATTTTAGTTATTTTGAAGAGATTAAATAGGGAATACTTATTGGCTGGCTCTAATTATGATAAAATAGTTGGAGTAGTTCCTGGTTTTTGGTTTTCTTTTCATTACATTGGCTCTGAAGGCGTTACCAGTTTTTTATTTCCAAACGTTGCCTTGGTTGATGCTGCAACGACTATCTCAACATCTCATGAAGTAGGGCATACTTATGGTTTGTGTGATGAATACAATTTTCTTACGTGGAATATACAACATAAATGGTTTTTATGTCCTAATGCGTTCCCATCTAATTGTGAACAGGATTTATTTCGCTCGGACGCCTATTGTCCAGGAAGCATAGATACAACTGGTTATCGGGTTGAGTTGGCAGCTGAAAGAGTTCCTTTTGTTCGCAAATTTTCTTTACAATATTTTGATGAAGCTGAAGCTGATAGGGATGACCAAATACAGCACTCATCTGCTGAATGCACTGAAATAACAGAGATTAATGGCCAATTTGTGTTTGAGTGCACTTATTATTACCATAATTTCATGGGTAGAGCTGGGGAAACCTATAACTGGGTTAGTGATCAAACCTACTCTCATTTGCTTTCAACTCTTTCTGATGAGTTTTCCAAGAAAGCAGCGGATTTGAAGGATCTTTCTCCGTCAAATGTTGTTTTTGTAAGCGGTTTGGTTGACTTGCAAAATAATGTGGAATTAGATGATTTTTATATTTTGCAGGGAGAGCCATCTGAAAATATTGTTTTGGGGGATTATTCTTTAAAACTTCTGGATTCTTCTGATAACATTTTGAGTGATACCCCTTTTTCAGTTTCATTTACTTTACTTTCTAACCCCCCTGTTGATTTGAATACTGCTTTTTTTGGTTTGGCTGTTCCTTGGGTTGAAGGAACTAAAAAGATTGCTATTGATGTTAATGGTTTAAGGAAAGCCGAGCGCCTTGTTTCTTTGAATGCTCCGGTTGTTTCTGGGGTTTCTGTTGGAAGAGGAGTTGTTGTGAGTGGTTTGAGTACTATTGAGTGGGATGCTTTTGATGTTGATAGTGATTCCCTAAGCTTTGTGTTGCAGTATTCTGATGATGGTGGCGCTTCGTGGAAGCCATTGGCGATTGATGTTCGAGGAAATTCTTTTGTGTGGAACGCGGATTTTGTTGATCCTGGGGAGAATTTTGGGGTTAGGGTGATTGCTACTGATGGTGTGCTTACTGGTGAGGGTGTTAGTAATGTTTTTACTGTTCGCGCGCCTGATATTGGTGTTTCTACCAGTGAATGGGATTTGGGTGAGTTTGATGTTTTTGGTGATGGTGTTTCGCAGGATTTCTTTATTACTAATGAGGGTAACGCTGATTTGGTTGTGAGTTCAATTGTTGTTTCGGATTCTTTGTTTGTGGTTTCCGGCATTTCTTTGCCTTTAACGCTTTCTCCTGGTGTTTCCCAGAATTTCATTGTTTCGCTTCCTTCTTTTTTTGGTGGAAAGGAGAAGGTTGTGTTGGGGGAAATTGACGAGAACATTGTGGTTGTTTCTAATGATCCGAATGAGTTAATGAAGGTAATTGATGTTGTTGGTGAATTAGTGCAAATTACTCCTTTTCCGAGCGTTGAGTTGGTTGCTCCGTTTGAAGCAAAGCTGAATGAGCCTTTCACTGTTGTTGCAACTGTAAAGAATGGTGAGGGCACTTTGAGGGATGCGAGTGCAGCGCTAGAGCTTCCTGTTGGTTTGGTTTCTTCTAGTCCTTTGGTTGTTGATTTGAATGCTGTTGGTGCTGGAAAGGATTTGAATGTTTTTTGGAGTGTGGTTGCTTCTCAAAACGGCTTGCATGATGTGAGAGTTAATGTTTCTGGTGGAAACTTTGCTCGTGTTTCTTCTGAGTTTTTTGTTTCTGTTACGAATGTGCAGTTGTCTTCTGTTGAGTTGCCTCCTGGCTTATCTTCTGGTGAACCAATTGATGTAAGCGTGCAGGTGCGGAACTTGAATCCTGGTGTTAGTTATTCTGAGCCTGTTGTTTTTGTTAAATTATTTTTTCCTGATGGTTCTTCTAATGAGGTTAGCAAAACTATTTCGTTGCTTGGTGCTAACAAAACTGAATCGTTGCAATTCTTTTTGGGTTCTTCGTTGTATAAGGGCAACCATGCTGTTGAGGTTGCGGTTTTGAGGGATTCTGGTGTTTTGCTGGATTCTGAGTTAGTGTTTTTTGAGTTTGATGGGAATGGCTCTGTTGATTTATCTCCTACTCAGATTCTTTTTAATTCCAGTGATTTGGTTGTTGGGAGAAAAGTTTTTTTTGATTCTGGTGTAAAAAATTCTGGTTCTCATGGTTCGGGTTTGTTTAATGTCAAGTGGTTTGTGGATGGAATTCAAGAAGGTTATGGTAGTCATTTAGGGGTTGGTGCTGATACAACTGTTTTGAATGGCAACTCCCAGTTCTGGTGGGTAGCGCAACCTGGCACGCATACTATAAAGTTTGTTGTTGATGCTAACAATCGTGTGGCTGAATCCAACGAGGAAAACAATGAGGTTTCTGTTGTTGTTATGGTTCCTTAATTTTTAATGGAGCAGGCTTTTTGATTCTCTTAAGCGGAAAAAACAATCAATTTTTTTGGTTGATTTTTAGTTTATTGGACTTTTTTCAGTGCTTCTTTATAGAGTTCAATGCTTATTCTGAACCCGTTTTTGACTAGTTCGTTTAATAGTTTTGAAAACTCTTTTTTGGTTATGAGGTTTTTTTCTCTGGCCAAAACAAGTAAGCCTAGTGTTCCAATGGGTTTTAAGCCAAAGGATTTGGCTGCAATTCTGGCTTTTCTGTCATCCAAGAGCACTTTGCTTGTTTTCAGTTGCAGTGCCAATAGAATGGCTGCTGTTTCGCCTTTGCCCAAGGAAATATCTTTTTTTAGAAAAAATTTTTTCACTTCAATGAACGCTGAAGCCTTGATTTCGTTTCCTGCAGTTTCTTTTACTGAAACCTCAAAGAAAACCTGTTCCGGCATAACAATTTTAGTGAAAAGTTTTTCAAGCAAGTCAAGCCGTTCAAGCTTAATGAAAAAAATGAGTGGAGAAGCATTTGAAACAACAATCATTTGAATTCCTTTAAGTTTTCAAGGTCTTCCATGAACTGTTCTTCAGAATAGTTGAGGTAAGCGTCATACTTTTTCGTTAAGTCAATCATTTCCCACAGGTTTTTCCCTGCAATTTCAGCAGCTTTTCCAAAGCTTACTTTACCTTCTTTGTACAGTTTAAAAGCATGCTCTGTTTTAAGCTCCTCCAAGCTCATACGAATCATTTTTTTCAGAAGAGCAGAGCGGTCTAGGTCAAGCTCTCTTGCAAGGCTCTCAATTTCCTCAGTTTCCTTTCTTGAAATTCGGGTTGAAACAACAGCTTCCTGCATAAAAACCATTTCTTGTATACAATAATTTCAACTGTATACAAAACTCTTTTTAAATGCAGTGGTCAACGACAATCAACTTTTTGGTTGATTTGTGTTTGTGAGGTGATATTTTTAACTGACTTTTGTGGAAATTGACTTCTCTGCAGATATTCTTCTGCTGATTTTTTCGCATTCCGTTCTGATTAACTCGATGTCTTTAACCGCATTTTCTGGTTTAGGTTCTGAGAGTCGTTTTTCTATTAATTTGGTTATAGTTTGTGAGTAGGCTGTGATATTGTTCAGGTTTTCCTTTGAGTAGTAGTTCAGCCAGGGCTGACTTGACCGTTCAAATCGTTTTATTCCTTTTGAAATCTGGAGAAGTGTTATTTTCAGGGAGTGAAGCAGTGCGCTCAGGACTTCTTCATCAAATTTTTTGTCCAGAAATGAAACCATGTAATTATGGTATAAAAACAGCGAACAGGCGCTCATCTTAGAAGAAATGATTTTCAAGTAGTTTTCAGAAGTCTTATTTTTAATGTGCTGAGCAATCTCTTTTTTTACTTCCAAAATATTACCGGGTTCAAGAGCTTTTTTTGATAATTTGATGAAACCTGCTCTCTGTTCAGCCCAACTATTCCTATACTCCCTGAGCTTCTGTCTATACTGGCCTTCATACATTTTTTCCGTCATTTTGCTGCTTTTGGCTCCAACAAGTTTTGATAGGAACATCCCAAACAACACGAGCCCTGCCAGAACCTCAAAGGTAATGAGCAGCTTTGAAAACCTGTTTACTGAATAATCCCCTATACAGGAACGGGTTATCGTACATAAGCTGAAATAGAATGATTCTCCTAGAGAAATAGCTGTTCCAGTCTCATTAATTACCCCGTTTTCAGGGGAAATAGAAGAAATACCGAAAAACAAGAGGGAAAAAGAGAGATAAGAGATAAATAGGAGTGTAAGAAACTGGTTTACTGAAAAAGTAACCATATATTCCCAGCGCATGTTAGAATAAAAACAACTTACTATTTAACCTTTTTTTTGTGCAAATTCAGGCTTTTTTGGTTAATTCCAGTGGCAGCAACTGCACGCTTCTTCAAATTTAGGCAGAGTATCATTACGGAGCAAAGAAATCCCTTATTCCCATTTAAAGCAAAAAACGCCTTTTGTTGTGAGACAAATGTCTCAACAACTATTGTCGTAACTGCCAATGCTTTTTGATTTTTTTTGGTTGTTTTGCTATTATCATAAAGTTTTTATATTAGACTTCCTTTATTGTATTGGTGTTTTTCTTTGATGGATAGGGTTAAAACCGGCATTGAGGGCTTGGATAAGGCTTTGAATGGCGGCATTCCTTACAGGAACGTTGTTTTGGTTTCCGGTGGCGCTGGAACAGGTAAGAGCACTCTTTGCCTGCAGTACTTGGTTAATGGTGCCAAGCTTTATGGTGAAAAGGGCCTTTACATTTCCACTGAGCAGAGCCGCGAGGAGCTTTTGAAGGCTGCTGAGGGCTTTGGGTGGGATTTGGAGGAGCTTGAGCGGCAAAAGCTTTTGAGGATTGCTTACTTTGACGTTGTTGGAACAGATCATTTCCTTGAAAAAATTTACAAGCAGTACACTGACTTCAATCCTAGGCGGGTTGTTTTGGATTCCTTGACCACTTTCACTGATTCTCTGCTTGTTTCCAGTGCAAGGGATGACACTGCCTTCTCCATGGTGCAGGTCGCTGAAACAGTTTCACCAATCCCTAAAACCGAAAAAATCGTCGCAAAAACCCTATTATACCAGCTAATGAAAAAACTTAGGCTGTTTGATGCGACGATTATACTGACGTCGGAGTTGCTGGAAGAATCCAAAGGATTAAGTGCTGATGAAATAAGTGAATTCATTTGTGATGGGGTAATTGAAATGCATTATTTGGGGATATCGGGTGCTGATTCAAGAACTTTGAGGGTTAGAAAGATGCGTTATTGCAATCATAACAAAAGTTATATCCCTTATGAGATGACAAGCCAGAAGGGAATTATTGTTCATGAAGAAGAATCCATGGATGTTTTAATGAAGTGATATAATGTATGGCTTACTTTCCAAATTAATAATAGGCGGAAAACTTAAATTTGAGCCAGGTAGAATTACTGCATTTAAGGATCCATTTGTTTTGTTGGATTTATATTCTCTTAGAGAAATGACTAATGATGCAGTAGAAGGGGGTATTCATAATATTTCAAATCTTTATTTTTATGGTTGGGCATACGGATATTATGCAACAAAAAATATTGTAAAATTATTGATGCTTAAAAAATTTGAAGAGAGATATAAAATTTCTATGGATATAATAGGGCTGCTTGGTTTTGGAGATTACCAAACATTAAGTTTTAAGCAAGCTGACCATGCAAAATTTAAAGTTTTAAAAGACCCATTTCCACTACTTTATTATCCACATGACAAATTTGTATGTCACTATATTCGCGGGATGGAGGCTGGTGGAGGAACACATGTTCATGAAGCTTTAATGGACAATATTGAGTTTGAATGTGCTGCGATTAATGGTCAATATTGTATCCATGCCAATTTAAGCCAAGAAAATATAGATAAAGCGGATCAAAAGCTTGTTTCTTCGCAGCTAGATAGGGCATACATTAAAACTAGGCAAAAAAAGCTGATCGAAGAGGCTGGAGATGATCCTTCGAAATTTGGATTGTAGTTTTATTATATCGCTACTATTTTGGGAGGTTTAATTTTTTGGAGAGGTTTTTTTCAGACTTGGCAAAGAAAAGTTTTTTTTTAAATTTAATAGTTTTGGGTAGACCTTGGAATGGCATTATAATTGGCTTATTTTCCATACTTGGTTTCATTTTTTTAGGAGGCAACGATTTATTAACTATTTTAGTTCTATTTTTTTGCTTTTTTCTTCAATATTTTGCTGGTACAACCTTCAATGATTTGTATGATTTTTATTCTGACAAAATAAATATGCCTTATAGGCCTTTAGAGTCTGGTGTAATAACCAGTAATGAAGCAAAAATTCTTGCTATTACTTTATATGTTATTTCTCTGACCTTTTCTTGGCTTTTTTCATTTTATATTTTTTTAGGGGTATTGGCTTTTTTCATTTTGAGTTTGCTTTATTCTATAATTCCTTTTAGACTTGTGAGTAGGGGTTTTCTAGGAAATTTAACTTTAGCCACAGTTACTATCTTTATTCCCACTATGACTGGTGCAATCGTAGCGTCTCAAAGTATTTTTTTACCTTTTGAATTTGTTCTATATGTTTTATATTTTACTTTATTTTTTGCATTTTTCAGCATATTAAAAGATTTTAAAGATGTAACAGGTGATTCTAAGTCCGGCAAAAAAACTTTTGTGGTTGTACATGGCATAGATTTAAGTGGTAAAATAATGATTTTTGGCACGGTTTTATTTTTTTTATTATCTTTATTTTATTTGCTTGAGTTAGTACTTTTGGATTATGTTGTTCTATTGGTTTCTTTGTTTTTTTTGGTGGGTTTATTAATTTTTGAGTTGAAAGTTTTTGATAAGAGAAATTCTGCAGATAATTTTTATTTACTTTTTTCGAGGACTAGAATATTAATTTTTGTATATGTCTTGCTGGTAATCATTTTGGTATATTCGAGCTTTTCCATTGCCCTTACTTTGCCCTGAAGTTAGTTCACCTTAATGTTTATATTTAGAAATTTAGTTATTCTAGTAGTGGTCATTGTGCCTAAGAAAAATTTAGAAAGCCTAGATATTGGATATGATATAGTAGTAATTGGTGCAGGGGCGGCTGGTTGTTTTTTGGCAAAAAATATTTCTTCAAATTATAAGGTGCTTGTTGTAGATTCTAGGTCTTTGCCTAGACATAAGGCATGTAGTGGCATTGTAGTCAGACAGGGGAAGGAACTTTTAGAGCCATTTAGACCGCCTGAAAGCATTTTTTTAAAGCCTAAAGAGATTCATATTGTCTATTCTGATTGGACACATAAATTAGAAAGGGAGATACAGAAGGGGTTCTGGAATACTGACAGAGAGAAGCTTGATAAGTGGCTTTATGAACTTGCTTTGAAAAAAGAAAATGTTGATATCATAGACAATGCAAAATTAATCGATTTCAATTATGCTGAAGATAAAAAACATATAGTGGTTGTTTTAGAATCAAATGGTGGTGTAAAAAATATTATAAGTAATTATTTAGTTGGATGTGATGGTGCTCTTTCTACAGTGCGACAAGTGTTAGGAGTAAAGCCGCCTAAAAGATATGTTGCTATTCAAGAGTTAATAAAGGCTAAGGGCGTTAATAAGGCGTATTTCATTTTTGACGAGGAAATAACTGATTGGTATGCTTGGGTAATCCCAAAAGGCGAGGTCATTGATGTTGGTGCGGCTCTAGATCCATTTAAAGCAAGGGAAAAATTCGCTCAGTTTAAAGAAAAGGTAAAACAAAAGTTTAAAATTTCGGGAAAAGGCTTTTTTGATTCGGCTATGTTAACTCGACCACAATCTGTAAAAGATTTAGTGTTGGGTGAAAAAAGAGTTTTACTTGCTGGTGAAGCTGCCGGTCTAATAAGCCCTAGCAGTGGTGAAGGGATAAGCTTTGCATTAAGAAGCGCTAAATTTGCTGCAAATGCTTTTAATAAAAACTTTAAAGATGCATTATCTGAATATAAAAAAGAGGCTAAACCATTAGTTGAAAGACTAAATAATAAATTTTTGAAATCTACTATAATAAGTAATAAACAGAAAAGAATTAATCTGATGAGAGAATAGCTTTTCTTACTTGTTTAGGAAAAAACAATTAATCACCTTAGTATTCTTTTCTATAATTTTCGGCCAATTGGTTGTTTTTTGTCACTATAATGCTCATGTTTCCTTTGTATTCTCTCATTAAGTACATGTGTTTTCCCAAGCCAAATTCAACTACTTTTTTTGGAAGCCTGTTTTGTATTGCCCAGAGTTTTCTAAAAGTACTTGGGTAGGTTATTTCTGCAATGTAATCTCCTAAAATCACTTTATCGTTTAGTGATGGGGCGCACTTTATTCCAAACATAGTTTCTTTTGCTCCATATGCTTTCAGTGTTTCTCCAAACATTTTATTGTCTTATGAATTGCTTGGTAAGAAACATTCAATCCAAATTTTTTTCCGTTCACGTATCCTGTTGTGGCAGATATAGATGCTGATGGATATAATGAGATTATTGCTGGCTTTAATTCAGGTTTTGTTTATGCTTTTAATGGTAATGGGCCTGTTGTTTTTGTTAAATTGTTTTTTCCTGATGGTTCTTCTAATGAGGTTAGCAAAACTATTTCGTTGCTTGGTGCTAACAAAACTGAATCGTTATTGTTTTCTTTGGGTTCTTCGTTGTATAAGGGCAACCATGCTGTTGAGGTTGCGGTTTTGAGGGATTCTGGTGTTTTGCTGGATTCTGAGTTAGTGTTTTTTGAGTTTGATGGTGGAGGAACTGTTGATTTATCTCCTACTCAGATTCTTTATGATTCTGGTGATTTGGTTGTTGGGAGAAAAGTTTTTTTTGATTCTGGTGTAAAGAATTCTGGTTCTCATGGTTCTGGTTTGTTTAATGTTAATTGGTTTGTAGATGGAGTGCAGGAAGGTTATGGTAGTCATCTAGGGGTTGGCGCTGATACAACTGTTTTGAATGGCAACTCTCAGTTCTCGTGGGTAGCGCAACCTGGCGCGCACACGATTTCTTTTGAAGTGGATGCTGATAATCACGTGGTTGAATCCAACGAGCAAAACAACTCTGTTTCTGTTCAAGTAAATGTTTCTTAATTAGTTTTTTTTCTTTTGGGTTGCAAAGAACTGTTCTGGTGTGATTGTGCTGCCCGCGTGGCCGATTTGGATGCCTGAATTCACCACTATTTTTAGGCCCTCTTTTTTTGCGAGCTTGCAGAAAACAAGGTCCTCTCCAAGGTCTTCTCCTGTTTCAGGGTCAACAACCTGAAACGCTTTGTTTAAGCCATATTTTTCGGTTACCTTTTTTAGGGCAGAAAATTTCATGAGCAGGAAGCCAAAACCTGCAGCGTCAACTTCAAAAACAGCGTTGAAGGGAACCTCGCTCGGCGTAACAAAACCGTCCTTTGTTTGCTTGTAGCAAACAGGCACAATTGGGGGGCGCTTTGTAACATAAAAGCCTGACACCAAATCAGCCTTGGTTTTTTTCTGCGTCAAAAAAAGCTTTGCAATGTCCTCAACAGTGAAAACCGAGTCAGAGTCAACCCAAAGCAAAAAATCAACAGGCTCTTTTTTGTTCCTCTCCAGGACGTCTTCAGCGATTTTTCTGCGTGCAATCTGGAGGTAGGTTCCGCGCACGCTGGAGAAACCAAATTTTTCAAAGAGCTTGAATGAACTGCTTAGAGCAACAATGAATGAAGTGAAACTGGCAACTGGAACTGACTCATACAGTGGAGTGCAGTAAACAACGTGCTTTGCCAGCTTTTCAACTTTTTCAGCTTTCTCAGCCATAAGAAAACCTTGCTCTCAAAGGTTTAAAAAAAGAGGCATTGAAATCAGGTAATTCCACTGTTTTAAAACAATGGTCTGGTGGAATTACTGCTGTCAAAAACCGCTAAAAACGTTATGGTTTTATTCCTTTAATATACCCTGATTTATTGGGCGGTTTTTGACATGGTTTTTATGGAAAACCAGAAGGTTTCAGCCGAAGGCATTTTTTCGCAAACCGCTTTGCAAAACCAAAGGTTTTACGAGGCCCACAAAATCAAAGATTTTGCTTGGGTTTCCCAAAAGGTTTTGGTTGGCTGCCCCACATCAGAAAAAAAAGAGTACTGCCTTGAAAAATTTGTGGAAGGGTTGAAGGGCTTAACATACAAAAACTTTGATGTCTGCTTGGAGGACAACTCAAAAGGAAAAGAGTACTACAAAAAACTTCTTGGAATTGCGCAGCAGTGGAACAAGGAAAAATTTCCTTCAAAATTTGAAGTGATTTATTCCGGCTTAACCAGCGAGAAAGCAAGGAAAAGGGTTGTTAACGGCAGAAACAAGTTAAGGAAAAAACTTTTGGGTGAAGGCTATGATTATTTTTTTTCATTGGAGCAGGATGTCGTTGCTCCAGCAAATGCAATTGAAAAGCTTCTTTCAGATGACAAAAAAATTGTTTCAGCTGTTTACCTGAACTTGATGCAGGACAAAAGGGTTAATGTTGTTGCATACAGGTTTGATTCCGAGGAGCATAAAAGGAAGGGGTTGATTTCCCCGCTTGGCTTGCTGAATATTTTGCCGAGCCAAGTGATGGAGGTTGCTGCAACAGGAGTTGGAGCAATGCTAATCCACCGCTCCGTGCTTGAAAAAATTTCTTTCCGGTATGAGCCAAAAGAAAAAGCCTATGATGACATTTATTTTGCAAGAGATGCAAGGAATGCCGGCTACAAGATTTTTCTGGATTCCTCGCTTTTCTGCCAGCACTACTTCAAACCGAGTTTTACAAAATACGATTAAAAGCATTAATTTTTGTTTGCTCTACTTCTGTAATGAGCTCGTATATTCTGCCTCTATTTTCATCATTTTTCGTCTTATGCAGTTACTTTTATTTCATTCAGTCTCTTTGGCTTGAGCTTCACAAGCGGCAGTATGAGGATTTCTTTTGTCACGTTTGGAACAATGTTTTTTCCTTTTTTTTGCAGTTCAACTATGTGGACTTTTTCCAATAGCTCCAAATCTCTTAAAACCGCACTAAGCTGTCTGCCCGTTAGCTCGCTTAACTTTGTAGCATTTTTTGGTTTTTTGTTCTGAATCAGTCTAATCAACTCAAGTCTTTTCTTTGTGAAAACCTGTGTCATTTCGTCGTCTGACAGGCTGAGCAAAACACCCCTCCCAGGGTAATTTCCGGGATTTTCGAATACCCTGTTAAGATAGGCTTTTACTGCATTCCATCTTTCATCAGTCATTTTATACGCCATTTTTTCACCCCATTTTCATTCTATCCAAATAATACTTTTTATATCTCTCAAAATTATCTTTTATCTGGTCTAAATAAAAATTGAAAATGTCATTTAAATTCTTTCCCATCATTGGAATGGGAATTGGCTCCGGTGTAATCCAGTATCTTTGTTCATGCAAAAATCCATGTGCAGTGTCAACCCTGTAAACTTCATAAAAAATTTCTTCAATTTTTGTCCTGTAGTTCAAGGCAAACCCTTCCACTTTATTGCTTTCAATCTTGAGTTTTACATCAAGCAAATCTGTTGGAGTTAATGGTATTGAAAACTTTTTCCATTTGACCAAGATAACCACACATAATACTATACATTAAATGTATATTATTGTTTTTAAGCCTTTCTGTCCGAATTTTCGGACGCTGTCCAGATTTTTGGGCAGAGTCGAAAAACATGTTTTTCATGACAGAATTAGTTCGTATAAATACTTGGCTAATCAGAAGCTCCACTAGTTCTGAAAAACTGGCGATAACATCTGCCAAATTTCAAGCTATGACTTCATCATCGCCAATTATACAATATAGAAGATGTATTAATAGCGTTTTTGTTTATTATTTTCTTCTGGCTTTGAAAGGAGGCCTTTTTCTTGCAGGTGGCGCTTTTTGTGCTGTTTGCCTTCTCAGAAAGAATTTTGCAAATTTGGAGGAATGACTTCTGTCCCTCGTTGTTCTCCATTTTAAGTATTCTTCAAGAGTAAGCTCAGCCAAAGTTTTGTTTAGCCCTTTTGGTTTGAAAACTAGCCACAGCTCTGAAGTAACAAACCTTTTCTTAAGGCCTTCAATATTGCCTCTTGGTTCAGTTGCTAATTCGCCTTCGCTTCTTGATTCAAAAAAAATTGGTTTGGGGCTACTTCCATCGTAATAAACAAGAACGTGTCTAAATTCGCATTTTCTTGATTTTCCTTTTACCTTTGCAAGTATTCCTTGAATGCCTATTTTCTTTAACTCTCTATGTACAAGGGACCCGGGATAACCACCTAATGCCTCGATGAAAAAACCGCTGTCTTGGGCGATACACGGTTTTTTAAGTTTTTTATAGGCAGCAACCACCTTTTGCCGTGCTATTTCCCTAATATCTTGAATTGCTGGTTCAGCAATAGCAAAATTTGCCTGAACAACCTCTATTCCCTGTTCTGATAAAGCCCTTTTTACTTGATTGAATCTCCCTTTGTTAGTGGTTGCGAAATAAACTTTCTGCATATCATACAACTTCTATATTGTGCTTTTGTTACTTACCTCATCATCGCCTAATGCATTGTAGTTTAGGATTTAACGACTTGATTAATCAACTACTACGCGAGCATCAACAGCAGTAACGCCTTTCGCTGAAGCAATCAATGGGTTTATGTCTAGTTCCCTGATGTTTTTTTCTTTCATTAGGAGCCTGTTCACCTTCAATAAGTCTTTTTCAATTGCTTTTATGTTCACGCCTTTTTTGCTGCGAAACCCAGCCAAAATAGGGTATGCCTTTATGCCTTGCACCATTTCCCTTGCATCCCTTACAGTAATGGGGCAAACCCTAACAGTGTAATCCTTGAATACCTCTACGAATATGCCGCCTAAGCCGAACAGGATTGTGGGGCCGAACTGTTCATCGCGCTTTCCTCCAATGATTATTTCCTTGCCCCGCACCATTTTTTGCACTAAAACTCCTTTGAAACCCCTCAATTTTCGCATTCTGGCAAAGGCTTTCCTTGCCCCTGCACTGTTTTCAATGTTCAAGGCAACCCCGCCTATATCTGTTTTGTGGCTGATTTTGGAGGAAATTAGCTTCAATGCCACTGGAAAACCCAGTTCTTCCGCTGCCCTTGCAGCCTCTTCTGCAGTGCCTGCTTGGCGTGAAGGAGCAAATTGTACGCCGTACTTTTTCACGAGTTTGATGGATTCGGTAAGGCTAAGCAATTTCATTTGTGCACCAGAATTATTGGGAAATGTAGGTATAAAAACCTGTTGTTTGAATGAATCCTTAAGAGGTTTTTAGGAGTGAAAATCACGTTTTTTGGCTGCGCAGAGGAAGTTGGCCGCGCAGCTTACCTTGTTGATGCAGGCAACGAAAAAATCTTGTTGGATTACGGCGTTAAGCTAACGCCGAAAGCAACGGAGTACCCGCTGCCGATTAAAACCAACCTCAATGCGGTAATAATTTCTCACGCGCACATGGATCATTCAGGAAATTTGCCTCACTTGTTTGTTAACAGCAACCCGCTTTCTTACATGACTCCTCCAACGCTCGACCTTGCGAAAATGCTGTGGTTTGATACCTTGAAAATTGCTGGCCTTGAGGCAATTGACGCAAACTTTTCAAAGCAGGAAATCGCGAGGACAGAGCGCTACACTTTTCCTGTCGGCTACAGAAAGAAAATGAACATAACCGAGAATGTTTCAATGGAGTTCTTTGATGCAGGCCATGTTTCCGGCTCAGCCATAACAAAGCTTGATATCCACCGAGAAAAAACTTTGGTTTACATGGGTGACTTCAAGAAGGATGAGACAAGACTGCATGAAGGCGCTGACCTCAACACCAAGGGCTGTGATATTCTGATAACTGAGAGCACTTATGGGGACAGGGAGCATGTTCCAAGAAAAGAAGAGGAAAAGCGTTTTGTGGCGGACGTTCAGGACACTATTGACAGGGGTGGCCACGCGCTGGTTGCTTCTTTTGCTTTGGGCAGAAGCGCTGAAATAGTGGATATATTAAACGAATACAACTTAAACGCTGAGGTCTATTTTGACGGAATGTGCAGGAAGGCAGCCAGAATCTATTTGGATTACCCGCAGTACATTAAGAATCCCAGCTTCCTGGAAAAGTCGCTGAAAAAGATTCACTGGATTAACAATATCAGCATGAGAAAAAAGGCATTAAAGGAGCCAAGCGTTGTAGTTACAACTTCCGGAATGCTGCAGGGCGGCCCGATTTACGCTTTTTTGCCTGAGCTGTACAAGGACGAGAATTCAAAACTTTTTTTGACTGGTTTTCAGGTTCATGGAACCCCTGGGAGAATTCTGCTTGAAGAAAACAAAATCAACTTGAACGGCATTGTGGTGGAACCCAAAATGAAGGTTGAGAGGTACGATTTTTCCAGTCATGCAGGTAAATCCGAGCTGTTGGCGGCAATCAAGAAGCTCAACCCTGAAAAAGTAATCTGCGTTCATGGAGACAAGCAGGTGATGCCGAAATTCAAGAAGTCAATTGAGGAAGAAGGGTTTGAGGCAATTGTGCCTAGGCTTGGCGAGGAAATAATTGTATGAAAAAATTTCTTTATTTTCTGGGAGAAGCGTTTTCCCTTCTCCTCAAAGAACCAAGGCTTTTCCTTCCAAAACTTCTGGTGGCTTTCCTTTATGGGGCATTGATGGTTTTCACTGCCTCGCTGCTCCTCAAATTCTACTATTTGGATTTTTCTTCTTACGCTTCTGAAAGCATTGAGGCTGTGCAGGCCTTGGCAGGGGATGCCTTTTTGTTGCTTGCAGTTTCGCTTGCAGTGCTGCTTGTTGACGTAGTAACCAGCGCAATGTACCCTGTAATGGTGAAAGAGTTCAGGCAGGGAAAAAAAATTTCTTTCCGCAGGGCTTTCTCTTTTGCTTTGCAAAAGTTTTGGGTTACTGTGCCCGCGGTTCTGGCTTACTTGCTGATTTTCTCAATCATTTCTTTTCCGTTTATTTTCTTTTTTGATTTGGCGGTTGTTTCAGGGAACTTTTCACAACTATTTTTTTCTTTGCTTGGAGTTGTTGCGGTGATTTTCCTTACAAACGTGCTTTTCTACTTCATTTACCCTGTTTCAACGCTGGAGAAAGGCAATTTTGTTTCAGCTCTTTTCAGCACTGTGAAGCTAGGCCAAAAGGACTTAAGCATGGTTTCAAAGGCAGCAGTGTTCCCTTTCATTGTTTCTTTGGCTAACTTTGCTGTTGCATTCCTTGTTGAAAACCCGGCTTTTCTTGCCTTGTTTGTTTTTTTAAGGTTTCTAACTGCATTGGTTTACAGCTATCACTTGGTTTTAAATCCAGTAATTTACTTTGAGGGGAGAATATAAAGTGAAACAGTTTTGCCCTGAGTGCGGGAAAGAGAAAGGCCCATTCCTTAAGGGGTTTTGTTTGGACTGCTTTAAGAAAAAGGGTGATTTGGTTAGTGCTCCAAAGGAAATCGATTTCGAGCACTGCAAGAAGTGTGGCAAAGCAAGGATTCGCGGCAAGTGGGTTGAGTTAACAGAGGAAGGCCTGGAGGGGCTGGTGAAAGAAAAAATTAAGGAAAAAGAGATGAAAATTGAAAACAGGATGGTTAGTTTAATCCGCGAGGCCGAAGGAGTTCAGGCACAGGGCCTTAAAGCAGAGGTAACGGCAAAGGGAAGCGTTGATGGAATGCCTTTAACTGAAAAGCTGGTGGTTGCACTGAAACCAAAAGATGTTATCTGCGTTAACTGTTCAAGGGTTTATGGCAACTACTATGAAGCAACAATTCAGGTTAGATTTGGGGGCGTTTCCTTAAAAAAAACTGAGGACGCGGTTCTCAAGAGGATGGCTTCTTTTCTGCAGCGGTTGCATGCAAAGGACCCTTTAGCAGTGATTGTGTCGGAAAAAAAGCAGAGGAACGGCTTTGATGTTTTAATTGGAAGCAAGCGCGCCGCAAAGCTGCTTGCAGTGCACTTGGCGAAGGACTCGGAGCATGATATTAAGCGCTCGTTCTCGCTTGAAGGGGTTGACAAAGCCGGAAAGACAAAAAAGCGTTTCACGTTCTGCGTGAGGCTGTAAAATTATTCCTGCTTCCCAACACTGCTCTACTGGTGCAATTCCTGCTGGTTTTCTATTAACTTTTAATGTTATAATCCAAATGCATGCATCAATACTTCTTTCCCTTGCGCAACCATGCCTTTTCTGTTCTCCTTATAACGCCTGTATCCTACAGGATCAAATTTTTTTAGCCCGGTTTCTGCGCCTCCAAAAATAGGATATTGCACTTCGCCAACTACGGGCTCTATTTTTCCTGTTTGTGGATTAAGCTCTCCCGTAATGTCAACAGCCGCTTCTCTTGCATAAAATTCAGATTTTGGCAATCCAGTAATATATTTTTCCGCCATCCTTTGTATATGTGAATTGATTGCCCCCATCGCTTTTTCTGCTTCGGCGTTGGCTCTTCTAAAAAATTCAGAAGCTAAAACTCCAATCCCTGCTTTGGTTTTATGTGGGTAAAGGGTCTTGTATATTCCGGAAATAACTCTTGAGGCCTCTTCTTCTCTGCCTCCTAGGGCTACATTTGCAGCAATGTTGTCTCCCCCCACTTTAGCAAAGTGTCCGACAACTGTAGGCTTTCTTTCAGGGCTTTGGACGATTGTTCTGATTTCCCATTTCCGTCCCTCGTATAATGGCATTCGTATTTCTCTTTCAGCGATATGTCTATAGGCAAATCTGGCGGAACTAATTTCCCCTAAAACTCTTTGGATAGATCTTTCCCTGCTTAATAGAATTTCTATTTTCTTGTCGCCTGCCACTCTGAATGAACCCAAAGGCAAAGTTTCGGCCAATGATTTAAAAGCAGTATCTTCGCTCACAGTTATAACTAAAGTATTTCCGTTTTTCTGAATTCTTGCGATGCCCCAACCTTCTGAAGCCATCATGCCAGTCGGTTTCAAAAAAACTGAACCTTCTCTTTTGATTTTATCTGCTAAAGCATTAACAGCATAATCATTGCGTGTCGGTTTTCTCACAAGTTCTTTCCTTGGCCTAAAGCTAACAAAAGTAGAATGAGGCCTTCTGACTTTTCCTTTTATTATCTCATAGAGTATTTGCTTTGAAAACCATTTTTTTGCCCCTTGTTTAGTGAAAACCCAGTCAAAGAATACTTCAGGAAACATAAAGAATTTTGCATGTTGTTCTGAATTTCTTAAAAAATCTGTAGCATAACGCATAATTCTCCGTCTGTAGGGATGATTAATTTTGATTTGTCTTTGGGGTGGTTGGCTTGCAACTCTTCTGAGATGAGTTCTCATATTACTGTTTTATGTGATATATAGAATAAAAAAGATAACCATCCTGCTTCCCAATACTGCTCTGTGAGTGCAAATCCGCCATTTTGGGCGGCTACATTTTTAAATATATCTGAGATTTTGGCTACCTTGCCAAAAAAGAATCAGGAATCCCGCCTCCCGGAGTTGCGAATGGGAAACCTAAAATTAGTTTTTGGGGTAGGCTGTGTGTTAAGTGAAGTCGTTTGAGGTTATTTTCCTTCGAGGACTTTCTTTATTTTTTCCACTGGCATCATTGTTGTTAGCAAGGGGATTTTTTCTGATTCCGCGATTTTTACTGCGATTGGGTCAACTTTTTCGATGCCGTGAAGCACCACTACATTGGGGCGCATTTCAGTGGAAAACCTGCCAACCTTTACTGCAATCATTGGGCTTCTTCCTGTTTCAACCTGCAGGAAAATCAGCGCTCTTTCAGGAGTTTTTCCGTACATCTGCATGTACTCGTGCACTGGCACTTCCAGAATGACTTTAAGCGAGTCAATGATCGTGTAACCGTAAACCTTTGTTTCCTTGAGCTTGGAGGGATTGGCAACGATTTTTGCCTCTATTTTGTCTGCGAACTCTTTTCCGTTGAGGGACTTGGTGAACTCGCAGATGTCAAAAACATCTTCTTTTGGCTTGAAGTCCTTCTCCAGCTGCTTGCGCACTTTGCCTCCGCGCTTGCTGTCAATGTCAATTAGTGCTTCAACCAGCCTGCTTATTATTGCAATGCCGGGAGACTTTCTCCTGCCGCCCTCGTAATCCGAAATTGTTGAGCTGCTGATCTTTAAGTGTTTGGCTAGCTCTGTTTGAGATATGCCAAAAATTTCTCGCCATTTTTTCATGCTGCTGCTTGGGTCCTTGCTTAAGCAGATTTCCCCGGCAATTATTGTTTCAAGCTGGTCCATTTCACAAATTATTGAAAAAATGAACATAAAAAGCTTTCGTCAATCGCCAACCCCGCAATTTCAAATAGTCGAAAACCGCATTTTTTATCGTCAAAAGACGAATTTTTAGGGTCTGAGAACGAAAAACTTATAAAGAAAATTACTGGAAATGTAGGAGTAGGAGGTGTTGCTTGAATGGCATCACAGCAAGTTGGCAGTTATGCTTTCTTGGCCGGTACAGTCATCGCAATTCTTGTGGGACTGTTAATTGGTGCAGGACAGGCTGCTGTTCTTGGAGGAATTGGAACATGGATTCCGCTGGTACTCATCATTTTGGGTGTCGTAGTCGGAGTTCTGAATATTGGCGACAAAGAAGTTGACAAGTTCCTCATCGCCTCAATTGCCTTGCTCGCCTTGGCTGGAAGCGCTGGTGGACTAATCACCATTCCTGCCGTCGGAACGTACCTTGTGGCAATTGTGCAGAACATAGCTGTCTTTGTTGCACCAGCCGCTTTGATTGTTGCATTAAAGGCAATCAAAGGACTAGCTGAAGCACAGTGACGAAGAGGTAAATTGCGGATTGGGAACCCAATCCCCCTTCTTTCTTTTTTTTGCTACTAATTAGTGTTCTAAATTTTTCTATTTCTTTATCAGAAAAACCTGTGTTTTTCCGATGCCTTTTCCTCTATTAATTTTTGCAAATTTTTCTATATGGGTTTTTACTAATTTTTTCGCATGAATTTTGCTGAAGAAATAGAGCGGATCGGGTGGGGCCCAGAAACACCTTTTCTTTTTCGTGAAAAAGAAAAGCTGTACCAAAAGAAAAAGCCATAATTACTGTAAGCGGACCGGGCGGGATTCGAACTCGCGGCCCCTTCCTTTCACCTCTTGCAGTTGAAGAGTAGGAGGGAAGTGCTCTGTCCAAGCTGAGCTACCGGTCCAACATTTCAAGCATCCTTTGGCCCTTAGAGCTTTATTAGGGCGATAAAAACTTATCCTCTGCAAGAATTTTAAAAGCATGTTTTTTTGCTTAATTCTTAGTTAATAGGGGTCATTAGCAGAACCATTAAATATTCCCTAAACCTTATGTTTGGTATTGAGTGGAATGGTGCTTACATGAATAAAAACTCAATAATGCTTTTTGCTATTTTGCTCATTATTTTTCTTTCCGGCTGTAACATAGAGGTTCCTGTTTGCGGTGATGGATTGTGCGTCAGCGGCATTGAAAATGACGGGACAAACATTAATTATTGTCCTCAGGATTGTGAACCGGAAACCGATTCAATTGACCTTGTTTGCGGCGACGGAGTTTGCGTTAGCGGTGTTGAAGACAGTTCTGTGAACGAAAATTATTGCCCACAAGATTGCATCGAAAAGGAACGCAAGCCTGGCGAATTGCCTCCCCCTGAATTGCTTCCTGATGATAACCCGCAATGCCAGAGGGACAGTTATTCTGGCCCCTGCAAAGCCAAGCTGAGAAGATATTTTTTCGATAATGAAACTGGCATGTGCCGTGAATTCGATTGGGGTGGGTGCGCAGATGTGGAGCCATTCAGGACATTGGAGGAGTGCCAGAGAAGATGTGAATACCAACTCCCTCCAGAGATTTCAGTTTCAACCGAGAAACTCTTTTTCAGTAGCGGGGAACAGATAACTCTCACTCCGGGCTCGCCTCAAGCAAAAACTGCCAAAGAAGTTATTGCAGAAGAGGATCCCCAAAATTATTTGGGTGGCATAATAATCATTCAGTACGGTCACAAGGGCGATTCTGCGTCCTCCAAAATCCCTAAAGGCACAACTGAATTTTCCATAAGAGAAGAGCACGAAGCTGTTGTGGACAGGCTTTTTTCCGCTTACGGGCTTTCAGAGTCGAAGAGTGTGAACAAAAGATTTGAGTCATTGCACGAGTCACTCATTTTCAGGATGGAAACTGAAAACAAGACAGAGCTCGAGGTGGAGCAGGATATTTTCCTGGCGAGAGCTGAGAAAGACCCCTCCTTGAAGAGCAGTGGGAAATCTCCTCCAAGCAGGGATTATGGGTTGTCAAGGAGGATTGTCCTCTACGTTGATGATTCGCTTGATGAGTTGTCATTGGTTAAGCGTATGAGAGCTAACGAGGAAGACTTGGGCGAATTCATAATTCAGGAAGCATACGTCGAGGAACTTATTGAGCTGGACCGTGTTCCGGACGACCCGCGCTTTTCAACCCAATGGGGTTTGCAGGACTTCCCCGGAGTTAGCGCGCCATTGGCCTGGGACATTGAGATGGGAAACCCAAACATCAAAATCGCAGTGCTCGACTCGGGGCTTTATTACTATCACGAGGATTTGCAAAACAACATCTGGCTTAATCAGGCTGAAATTAAGGCAGATAATGGCCAGTATCCCCCAAGATTGATTGACTCTAATGGAAACGGGATAATAGATCCCGAGGAACTGCTGGCAGTCATTGGTGACTGGGACCAAAGTGGCACCATTAATCTTGCGGATGCTTTGGTTGCTGTGCTTGAAAACCCATTCGTTAATGGTGTTGACGAGGATGGAGATGGCTTGGCTGATAATTTGCTTGGGTGGGATTTCACGAACATTCCCAGTATTTCTGCAGTGATTGATTACTGCCACAGCGCGGATCCTGATGCCGAGGATTATTTTACCGTTGACAATGACCCTCTCACCACCATTGACAGGCATGGTACTTTTATCGCGGGCATTGCTGCGGCAGTTACTAACAATGCCACTGGCATTGCTGGCACCTGCCCGGAGTGTTCCATAATGCCCCTCAGGGTGGGTTACGCCCTTAATAACGGGTGTCAAGGCGGGACTGATGGTTACATAATGCCACATCTTGTTGAACAGGCTCTTTATTATGCGGTTGAACATGGCGCTGATATCGTGAACATGAGTTTCGGGAATTCATCCAGTTCCCGCTACAGCCACGCGGCAATCACAATGGCCCATGACAACGGCGTACTACTAATTGCAACCGCCGGGAACAACGACAGGAATGAGAGGCGCTGGCCTGCCTCTTTCCCGGAGGTCATGTCGGTTGCCGCCACGGATGATTCAGGCAGGCGAGCACACGTCGACGGGTTTTGGGGCTCCAATTGGCATACCGATGTCGAAATTTCGGCGCCGGGCAAGGATGTGTATAGTACGATAACGCCCTCCTTCTCCAGCTTGTACAATTATGGCAGCGGCACATCCTACTCGGCTCCAAGAGTTGCGGGAGTTGCCGGCTTGGTGAAAAGCTATAACCCAGAACTGACTAACGAGCAGATAAGGCAAGTTCTGATATCAACTTCTACACCAGTCATTCCCCCGGTGGGGCATGTTGATGGTCAGCCATATCCACTTGATAATGCGGGCATAGTGAATGCACAGGCAGCTTTGCGCTCAATTTATGAGGAACCTCCAAGGCTACCCTCGCTGCTGAGCAACCCCAATGGTTCTGGCATGCAGGGAACCCTGAAATTTATGGTTATTTTTTTCAACGGCTCAATCTGGGTTAATTATGGGGAAGAGCATACAGAGGAAATAACAATCCCCCTACATGGCACAGTGGAATTGGCTCCAAAATTCAGTTCCCTTGACATAAGGATTAATGATCCTGGAAAATACCGTGTGTATTCTGAATTCCTATGGCGCAGGGGAGTAATTTCATCAGCGTCAGAGTTCATGGTAGAATAAGTTTCTGCTATCTTCTTGTAATAACTTTTATTTTTCTTGCTGAGGATTGTATTTAGCCAGCTTATTCCGTCATCTATGGTTTTTCCTTATATAAAAAACTGTTTTCAGCATATTGGCTATTATTAGCCGGTAATCAGATAGAGTTCGACAAGTACAGTTCCAAGTAGAAGGAGAAAACCGAAACCTGAAAAAAATTTATCGTTAACTGCGGCGATTCCAGAGGCTGATACAAATGAAAAGAAAACGAAAAAAATTGATGTAAGGATAAAAGTTTGGGTGAGTTTTTTCAAAATCATCTTTACACCAAGAAAAGGTTGAACACAAAAAAGAAAGAAATGAACAGCGTTTCCTCCACTAAAGGAAGCTTTTTTGAAAGCGCAGGAGTGTTTTCGGCAAGCGCCAGAGTTGCAACCTCTGTCATATAATACAGGCCCAGAAAGGATGCAACGTAGAGGTGCCATCCAAGCAGGGCTGCAAAATCTCAAGCCAGAAAAGGAAAAGCAGCTTAAAAAATTTATCAAAAACAGCCCGGTTGTAAATTATGCGCCGAGACTTATTGGAAAATTCGATTTGCTAGTTTCAATCAAGTCAAAGGATTTGCAGGATTTTTACGGGTTTGTGGACGAGTTCAGGACAAATTTTCCCGGAATAATTCATTCATTTGACTCAATGCTTGTTGAGGAGCAAATAAAGGTTTCCACTAACCAGTACACGGAGATACTAAAGAAGCAGGCTTAATACAGTGCCTGCAACTATTGGGATGCTGAGGTTGTCATCAATTGGAAGCAGTTCTGCAAGCATTCCTGCAACTGAAACAATCAATGCAATGTGAAGCGGAAACAGGAAGGACAGCAGCGCGAAGGAAAAAATTATCCCGCCGAGTGTTCCTTCAAGAGTATAGTTTCCGACAATTTTGTGTTTTCCCACTGCTTTCCCAACAAGGGTTGAAGCTGCATCTCCATAAACGCTTACCACTAAAGCACCAATTATTACTTCCATGCGCTGGAAAAAGAATAGCAGCAAAACCATGCCAAGAAAAAACATTAGTGCTCCAAAACCCGGAAAATGCTTTTCGTAGTCGCGCTGCACTTTTTTCAGCAATGATTCAAGCATGTCGGCCTTAACCCCAACCCTTACGAGCATTGAAAGCATTAAGCCAATGAAGAAGATAAGTGCCGCTAGCAGAAGAGAGAGCTCTCTGCCAAGCAAAGCAACTGATGCAATGATTATTGTGCCGGCAAAAGCGTGGATTAATTGCCTTGAAATTTCCCGGTTCATTTCAGGTGTCGCCTCAAGAGTTTTTCGCTTTCCAAAAGGTTTTTGCTGTT
The DNA here is from genome assembly GCA_000830275.1 of archaeon GW2011_AR10. Taxonomy (GTDB): domain Archaea; phylum Iainarchaeota; class Iainarchaeia; order Iainarchaeales; family GW2011-AR10; genus GW2011-AR10. The sequence continues at coordinate 24,236 of CP010424.1, forward strand.
TGAGAAACCTCTTAAAATTTTTTTGAGCTGCCAAGATTTTTTGGCCCTTAATTTTTCTGCTTCTTTTTTTATGAGCGGAACTGCTCTCGAAATGTTGTCAACAACTGTTATGTTTGCTTTCTGTGCGGTTCTGCTTAAAGGGTTCAAGTCGATTGCAATTACCACTGTTTCGTGTTTTTTAAGCGCCTCGGTTCTATCCCCATCCTCAAGCATAACCAAAACAACATCTGCACTGAATATTCCTTGCCTGCAGACATTTGCCCTTTCACTGCTTAAACCAGCGATTCTTGCGTCAGTTGTTTTACCTAAAATGCTTGCTCCCTGCTTTTTGAAATGCTTGACAATTAATTCTCGGCGCTTTTTTGCAGGAGCATAAAAAACGTTTGCCCCGATTTTTGCTTTAACAGTTTTTGCGAGTGCGATAATTTCTCGCACCGCCAAAACAGCTGCGTTGCCGTTAACTGAAATAACTGGTTTTTTCGCCAAAAGCAGCTGCGCTGCGGCAGCCCTTGCTGCTTTTTTTGCTTGAGCGCTTGTTTTCTCTCCAAGAAGGTAATCAAATGCTTCACCCCTGCCAAAAGCAATCATTCCGGTCGGGGTTACAATTCCTGCCCTCATGCCTTCCTCCAGCAATTGCCTCTGCTGCAGTGAATTGTGCCTCGGATGATTTGCAGGAACAATCATAAAACCATTGCCCCTTTCCCGGCAATTTTTGTAACAGCAACCCGGCGGCAGTGCTTTTTGAATTCTTTGCCTGTTTTTGTTGGATTGTTTGTTAATGCAAAAACCGTTTGGCCCAGCATTGCCTGGCTTGAATCAGGCACTTTTTCCATGAATCTTTCAACTGCGCGGGAAGCAAGGCCTGTTTCAATGGTGAATTCCCTGCAGCACTCAATGAAAGTGCTGAAATTTTTTTTTCTGCCGAATTTCTGCATTGCTTTTTCGCCTGCCTTGTTAATTTTTTGTTTCCATTCCGAGTTTCTGATTATGTTCGAGGTTTTTATTGGGGAAAAAAAGCCCAGCACTGCAAAATTTTCTTTTATTGGAATGATTTCCACTTTCTTTGAGGGGTAAGGTTTTTTTCCCATCATCAAACCATGGTGCTGTTCTGCTATAACATCTCCAAGCCCTGTTCCTGCGCTTATTTCTGCTTTTTTTGCAATCTCCAGGGCTTTTTTTTGCGGCAGTTTTGTTGAAAGAGCTTCATTTAATGCCATTGAGAGGCTTAACGCCCCAGCCCCGCTTAGCCCAAGGCCATAACCTATCGGCAATTCAATTGAGTGTAAAACTTTTACATAAAATTTTTTCTTTTGTTTTGAAAGGAATGATTCTGCTACGTTCCTTGAGGTTTTTGCTTCGCTTTCCCTTCCGTTAATTAAAACCACTACTTTGTTTTTCGCTGAAGGATTAACATCAACTCTTGTAATGGCCCCTTTGGATATGTTGAAGCCTGCCCCGGTTGAGCCATTGGAGAAAATCCTGAAAAAGCCTGTTATGTGCCCTGGAGAGAGTGCGGTTGCGTTCATTGAATCACTTTTTCTTGCACAGAACAAAATAGTGTTCTTTGTCAAAAGGCTCAAGCGGTAACAATTGTATTATGCTGAATTCTTTTTCCAGTTTTGCAACTTCTTCTTCCGCGACTTTCTCTTTTTTTTTGCTTGAGGAAATGCTGCTTGCTTTAATGACAAGCATCCCGTATCCGTCCATTTGCAGGTGCATTCTGCTGTTCTTCAGAAAAATTTCTGCTTGGTGTTTTTGGCTGACGTCCTGATAGAGCACGCTGATAGGAAAGCCTGCCACGTCCTGCTTGTAAGTTGCCGGCTGGCTTGCATCAGCCAGGATAGGGTAAACGTTTTTTCGCTGCTCGCACAAATAATAGAATTTTCTCATTGTTCTGGCGGAAATGTCAACCCCGAATACGGCTCCTTTTTCCCCAATGATGTCGCTTATGTGTGAAACAGTTGTTCCCTCTGCTGCTCCAAGGTAAAGCACAACCGACTTTTCCTTGACCGGCAGCTCCGTTAAGCCTTTTTTTATTGCTGCCGCAAGCTTGCTCCTGTAAGGGTTCCAAAGCCTTAACTCAAAGCCCTTTTCTTGCAGGAGGTTCTCGCCGTAAACCTTCACTCCTTTAACCAAATTTTTTGTTGCCAGCTGGGAGTCAAGCCTGAAAACCCCGGGAAAGATTTCCCTTATTTCTGCTGCCTTCATTTTTTCCTTTTCTCGTTGCGTTTTGTTTTTGTTTCTTCAACTGCTTTGAATCTCTGCTGCAGCTGCTTTTCAAGTTTTTCAGCCACTTTGCTGGAACCAAAGAAATCAGCTTTAAGTGCAATGCTCAGCTTTGATGCAACGCTTCTCGCAATTTTTCCCTTATGCCATGGCTTTGCGCTCATTACTAGGGGGTGCTGGAAAAGCAGCCCGTGTTTTGGTGCTTTGCCTCCATTGCGGAGGTGCTGGAACAATGCTTTTTCTGCCCCAATAATCTGAACAGTGGAAGCAGGCATGAACGCAAGCCTTTTCTTGCTGCCGGTTTTCGCGAGAATTTTTGCGCCGAGAACCGCTCCGCACAGTTGCGAGAAATTCGGGAGCTCTCTTGCCATTGCTTTTTCAATGTACTTTGTGAGAAAACCTCTTTCCTCCTTCAGGTTCAATGCATTCAGTGCAAGCAGCTGAATTTCCCTGAGTTCTTCCTCGCCAAGAGCAATTCCAATTGAGGTCCTTGCTTTTTCCTCAAGTTTTTCTGCTTTCTCCTTGTTCTGGAAGTGCTTTAATATTTTTTCCTTGGAAAAGTTGCTTCGCGTTCCGAGGTGGTAAATGAGCTTAAGGCAGGATTCATTGTCCTGCACTATTGGCCGCATTTCAGGGAAATGAATGCTGTGCCATTCAATCACTTGCTCTGCCAGCAGGTTGACTGTGTTGTCCAAGTCTTCCAGCAGGCCCACTGCTTTTATGATGTGAACATCGCTTTCCGAGAGGGTTTCCTGGAAGCGGGTTTTCGCCTTTTTTAACAGCTTTTTCCTGAGTTCTTCCGCCTTGTCCATGCCTTCACCAGAACAATTATATTAAGAATTTGTTTATAAAATCCTTTATAACCTTTATAATTAGGTAATAATTAGGTGCATTAAATTTTTGAGGGGTTTTTTGCCCTTGGGTGTTTGCGCTGAAAACCAGCGCATTCAGTTTTGGTGGTTTTTTTGCCTAGAGATGAAATAGTGAACTTGGCGCTGAGGAGAAGCCTGTTTTACCCTGCAGCGGAGATATACGCCAATTCCCCCAGCGGGTTCTGGGAATTCGGCCCTGACGGCGAGCGAATAAGGCGAAAAATAATTGGTTTTTGGAGGAGGGAGCTTGTGCAGAAAGAGCGCTTCCTTGAAATCCATGGCTCCCAGATTTTGCCTGAACCTGTTTTCAGGGCTTCAGGCCACTTGGATTCCTTCAACGATCCCGTAGTGCAGTGCAGGAAATGCCATTCACTCCACAGGGCAGATGAATTGATTGCATCGCAGGCAAAAAAGGTTGTGCCAGAATCCCTTTCAACCCCTGAGCTGGATAACCTCATCAAAGAGCACAAAGTGAAGTGCCCAAAGTGCAGTTCAACCGATTTTGACAAGGTTAAAAAGTTCAACATGATGATGAAGGTTGACATTGGTGCAACAGGCAACCAGCCAGCGTACCTGCGCCCTGAAACCTGCCAAAGCATTTTCTTGGATTTTCCGCGCGTTTACAAGACCATGAGGAGGAATCTGCCGCTTGGAATTGTGCAGGCAGGAGCCAGTTTCAGAAACGAGATTGCTCCGAGAAACACTCTGCTGAGAGAAAGAGAGCTTGGTCAAATGGAAGTGGAGGTTTTTTTCAACCCAAAAAAAATTGATGAGGCGGAAAAATGGGGTGAGGTAAAAGATTACAGGCTGAACCTCTGGCTGCTTAAAACAAAAAAAGTTGAAGGCATTTCTTGCGGTGAAGCAGTAAAGAAAAAAATTGTTTCAGGCAAACTCATTGCATACTATTTGGCGAGAGTTCAGCAGTTGTATGAAAAGTTCGGTGTTCCTGTTAAAATAATGCGTTTCAGGGAACTTGAGAAGGATGAGAGGGCGTTTTATGCGAAAGAAACATGGGATTTCGAGGTTGAAACTGATTTGGGCTGGGTTGAGCTGATTGCGTGCAATTACAGGACTGACTACGACATGAAGGGCCACGGCAAGGAAAGCAAAACAGATGTAATGATTAAGGAAGAAGATTCTCCTGAAGCCTTCATTCCGCACGTGTTCGAGATTTCAGCAGGGGTTGACCGCACATTTTATGTTCTGCTTGACCTTTCTTTCAGGAAAGAAAAGCGCGGCCCGGAGGAGAGGATTTACCTTGACTTAAACCCAAGAATTGCCCCATACTTTGTCGCGGTTTTCCCGCTGGTGAAAAAGGATGGCCTGCAGGAAAAAGCCGAGCAGTTGTTCCAGTTGATTGAAAGCTTTGGCTTTGACGCTTTCTTTGATGAGAAAGGCAGCATCGGAAAGAGGTACGCCCGCGTTGACGAAATTGGCGTGCCATTTGCGTTAACAGTTGATTATGATACGCTGAAGGACAGCATGGTTACAATCCGCGAGCGCAACACCTTAACTCAGAAAAGAGTCAAAATTGATTCTTTGCCTGAGCTGCTCTGGAAGCTTTCGCTTGGAAAAACGTCCTTTGAAAAGGTTTAACTGTTTCTTTGCGCTTAATTTTATTCAACCCAAAAGATACCTCGGCTTTTAAGTCGCGGTTATTGGCCTCGGTATCTTTTCCGTTGACGGGTTCATGACGTCCATTAAATGTTGGGATACCCCTGCCTTAAGCCTTTTAGAAAAAGGCTTGCGAAAAAGAGGCTGCGCCTTTAGGCAGGGGAGGACGTCATTGTGCCACCGTAGCATAGCGGCTAATGCAGCTGATTCGTAATCAGCAGATCGGGGGTCCAAATCCCTCCGGTGGCTTTCTTCAAAAAAGCAGTTGAACCTGAGCGTTTTCTTCTTATGCCAGGACTTTTTTAGGGTGAACCACTTTCAGCATTTCAAGGATTTAAAGGTAAGCGTAGAACTGCACTGCAAAGCCAACTGCCATTACTGCCAATCCAGCCGCCTGAACCTTTTTTTCTGATGGGACTTTAATGAACAGGGGCGCGGAAAAAATTATTGCTCCGAGGATGTTGAATGCCAGCCCTGTTAGAATAATGTTTTGGTCAGCCATTTTTATCCCGTTGTTATGGTGAATTCTTTTATTGTTTCCTCTCTTTCCCCTGCGGTTGGCCCTGAATAGCGGGCGCTTAACTCGCAGGTTGCAATCAATCCCTCAGCGTAACCCGCGGCATTGATTAAGTAAACAGTTGAAACGCTTTCCCTTGGGGGAATTTCATCGAAGTTTGTGCGGTTAATGTTAACCCAGTCAACATCCCCTATGCTGCTGTTGCATGAAACCGTCACAATCACTTCTCTTATGGTTAACTCGCCCCTGTTCTGAAGCGTCAAATCAAAGTCTTCTTCTTGGTAGTCGCCGCTGTCAGGGTTTTTCCTTACTATTTTGTCGTTTGCCCCGGTGATTTCAAGTTTTAGGGATGTTTTGTCGATAGTCAAATCAATGAGGATTTCAGTGCTCCAATAAGAAGTGCTGATTACAACTTTTCCGCCGACTTTTTCCTCTGTGGCATCGCTTGGAATCTGGATTCCTGCAGGCGGGTTAACCCTTAACACAATGCTTTTTTCCTCGTTTTCGTTCAGTGAGATTGTTTCCTGGTCAAGGCTGAACCATGAAGCAGCATCTTCCGTTGTTGAGTACTTTGCGGAATTTATCTCTACCCTGAGCTGAATGTCCTCCATTTTGTTTGGGTTTTTGTTCTTCACCCTTATTGTCTGCTGTGCAATGCCGCCCTCAAACGTTGTCAGCCTCATTGTGCCGCGCGGCGAAACCTCCATTTTTCTTGAATCGAACTGAATCAAAGCAAAAGAAGCATTAATGATTGCATTGGGGTTATCCTGGCCCTTTATTCGGATTTTTCCTGAAAGGTTTTCTCCAAACAGCGAGGATGCAAGGTCCTCTCTAACCTGCAATTCAAGCTCTGCTGTAAACTGGCCTGGTGGAACAGTCAACGGCTTGGGGTAAGAGAAGCTCATCCTTTTGCTGTCCAACGCTCCCTCGAACACAAACTCTATTGCTTGGGGTGTTGACTCGTTGTTGGTTACTGTAACCGTAACAATTTTTTTTTCTCCTGAAAGAAGTTTTTCCGGGAACTCTCCGCTTAATGATATATCAACGTTTTCCTCTAGTTTCAAGGAAATTTCAGTGTTTCCCTTAACTTCTATGGGGTAACTGCGCAGAGCCTTGAAGCCAGAAGCGTTGACCGTTACAGTGTAGGAGCCATCCTTTAAGCTGAGAGTGTCTCCAGAGTTGATTCTTTCAATTTCTTTTCCCCCTGAATCGAACACCCTTATGGTGGCGCCAGAAATAGTCTGCCCCTCAGTGCTTAAAGCGGTTATTGAAACAGTTCTGAAGCTTCCAACGAGGAAATCGTACGCAAAATAGGCTATGCCGATTAGCACAATCACTGCCACTATTTTAAGCCAGTTGCCTTTGAGGAAGTCAATTGCACCGCCAATGATGGCGCCAGCGCCGCTTGGTTCAGAGCCAAAATCTATTTCGCCCTCATGCGGCACATCGTAGCGCCTTGAAGAGTCATCATCGTACATGGCTGCCATTCAATAGGTAGTTAAAACCACTATTAAATACTTTTGGTGAAAAAATAAGTTGAGCTGCATGAAGGTAGCGCTGATCTCAAGCAGGCAGGCCGCCATAAATTTTTTGCCTGAGCTGCAGGAAGCTCTTGAGAAAAAAATACTCGACATTGAAGTAGAGCAGTTTGAAGTGCAGCTAAACACTGATATTCCCAGGAAAACAAAAGGCCTATTGGGCTTTGACATGATTTTTGTTTCAATACCCTTCAAAGAGGAAACCCAAAAAATAAGAATCCTGATCCAGAAACTTGTTGACTTGGATTTAGCAGCAGAGTCAAAGATAATCAATGGCGTTGAAGAAATCCAGCTGGAGGAAGACCTCTCGGCAGAGGAAGCAAAGGAAATTAAAAAATCAGAAGCCGAGAAATGGAGCAACATCATTTTAGAAAAAATTCTTGAAGCCCAATAGTTATCGGCCTTTTAGGCGTTGAAGGGCATCACTTTTTGTTTTTCTTTTTTTTACCTGTGCTTTTCGTTTCCTGGAGTTTCTGGATTTTTTTCTCTTTCTCTGAGAGAATTTCCCTGAGGTGCTTTAACAAGCTGGTTTTCTCTTCAAGGTCTTTCTGCATTTCCACAATGCTTTTCTTGAATTTGTTGAAAGCTTCAGTTTTCGCGTTTTCTTTTTCGTGCTCTAAATCCAGCAGTTCCTTGGAGTAGGTGCGGCGAAGCTGCAGAGTTTCATGCTCTATGTCTAACACGATTTTTTTCGCGTAGTCCCGCTCTTTTTTTAACATCAGAATCACTTCTAGCGCTTTTTTCATGAACTGGCTTGTAAGCTCCTCGGTTGCCTTTATTCTGCCATCAAGCTCCTGCTGGCTTGCAAGCAGCATCTCAACGCTTTTCCTGTTGGAGTCAAGCTCTTTTTCCAAAAGCGTTGAATGCCTTTCAAGGTTTCTGGAAAGCTCCTGCAGTTCCATTTCAAGGTCAGAGGAAGTGCCTTCCTCAAGCCTTCCAACCAATGACTTGTTCCTCAGCTCCTCGTACCTGTGCTTCAGGTTCTGGAACTCGTCCTCTTTTTGCTCAAGCAGCTCAAGAATGTTTCTTTTATGCGAGCTTTCCATGAAAGGCCTTGCTTCTTTCTTTCGCAGGAAAAGGTCAACCCTTTCAAGGGCATAGCGTGTCTTCAGCAGCATTCCCAGCACTTTCTGCTCCAGTTCAGAGTAAAGCTCTTTCGAACCTGTTTCATCGCCCAGCTCTGCAATGCCTCGCTCTCTTGCGCGCTGCAGCCTTGATTCCTCCATTTTCTGGTTTCTTTTCAGCAGGGAAATTAGCTCGCCTAATTCCTTGGAGTGCTTTCCTATATCAGGGCCATTAAGCGCTTGCCCCTCAAAGTTTAGCTGAAGTTCCTCCAGCAGAGCTGCTGTTTCCTCCAGCGATGAAATGGTTTGGGTGAGGTTGTAAATGAAGGAGTTTCTCGTGTAATCCTTCCACTGCTTCCCGCTTATTCTGCTTTGAAGCTCTTCAACTTCCTCGTGAACCTTTTGTGCCAGTACAATGGACTCAGCCATAAATTCCCCTATAACTATGATGATTATCTATATAAATTATTTTTGCAGCTCCGTTCAACCAAAAAGATGCCTGGCTTTCAAATCCAGTTTGAGTCTACAAGATGCATGAAGGCAGCCTGGTCAGCTTTGGTTATTTGCATTTTTTTTCCTTCCACGCTGTAAACTGCTGCAAGTGAAAGGTTTCTGATAAGCCCTATTTTTTTGCCATTTGGGGTTTCAAGCACAACAAACGTTTCTTTGCTCTTGCGGACAGCAGTTTTTTCTAGAATTTCTTCGGCCAGTTTTTTCTGAATGCTGTTTGCTGGCTTTCTGGAAAAAAACCCGGAGAAAAACCCGCCAATTCGGAGGCGCCTGGACTTCATGTAAAAGATTACTGTGAAGTGGTTAATAATTTTTTCCATGGAACTTTGCTGTTCTTTCCTGTTCCAAAAAATAAAATGTTTCAGGAAAACCAGTGCAGTTAAGTACTACCAGAAATTTATTTATATTACTTCCACCTATTCTCTTAGGTCTTCACAATGCAGTTTTCAGGGGAACACGGGATACGCATCCGCCACGACTCGGATTTGTTTATTGACGCCTGCGGAGTGAAAGGAAAAAACATCATAGTAAGCCATGCCCATTCCGACCACGCAAAAATAACCTCTGCCAACAACTACTTTATGTCAAGGGAAACTGCCTCGCTTTTGCACTTGAACGGAAAAGAAAAGGTAAAGGAAGTTCCGTTCGGCAAAAAGTTTGAGGTTAATGGCTTCGAGGTGTCAATGTACAATTCCGGTCACATTCTCGGGGCAGCACAGCTGAAAGTATGCAACGGCAAAGAGGTTGTTGCAACAACCGACTTCAAGCTGCAGAAAAGCATCCTCCTTGAGCCAGCTGAAATACTTCACGGAGATGTCCTGCTGATGGAGAGCACTTTCGGTTTGCCAGAATACATTTTTCCTGAAAGGCAACTGGTCTATGAGGACATGATTAAGTGGGTTAACTCCCAGCTAGCGCTAAAACGCTTTGTTGTGTTGGGGGGTTATGCGACTGGAAAAGCGCAGGAGCTCACAAAAGTGGTGAACGAGTTTTTGAATGAGACGCCGCTGGTGCACAAGCGGGTTTTCGAACAGAACAAGGCATACGAGTCAAACGGCGTAAGGCTTGGTTCCTTCATTGAATTGAACCACAACCTTGATGAAGCAGACATCCTAATACTGCCGCCGCACTTTATCAGCGATGACTTGCTTCACGCAGTTTCACTGCAGTCTGGGAGAAAGGTAAGCTGTGCAATTGCAACCGGCTGGCGGGGCAGCAAATTCAAGACTTTTCCTTTAAGTGACCACGCTGACTTCAGGCAATTGCTTGGTTATGTGAAGGAGTCAGAGCCCAAGATGGTGTTAACGCACCATGGCTTTGACAGGGAGCTGGCAAAAAGCATTCAGAAAAAACTCGGGGTGCCGGCAAAGTCGCTGCAGGATTCAAACCAGAAAACGCTTCAGGAATTCTTAAGCTGATTGCATGAAGCTTTTTGCTCCTGTTCCAAAACTGAAATTTTTTGGTCTTGTTTCAAGGGCAAAGGTTTCACTGGTTTTTTTCTTTGCGCTGCTGGCTGCATACTTTTTTCTTTCAGGCGGCAACCTCTTCATTCCGCAGCAGGCAATTTTTTCGCTTTCTTTCGGCTGGGGTGCATTGCATAACGCTTTCTTTTTTGAATTCGTGCAGAAAAGCCTTTTTCATCTCACAGCAAACATTGTTTCCTTTCTTTTCTTTGCATTGATTGTTGAGCTTGCGCTTTCAGGCCTTGACGTTTTGCTGGTTTTCTTTTTTGCGTCAATTGCTTCAGCACTTGTCTTTCTACTGTTAAACCCAAGCACTGTTTTGTTCGGCTCAAGCGCTGGAGTAAGCGGCCTTCTCGGAGTTGCAGCTGTGCTCTCCCCCAGAAAAACCGCTGCAGCAATAATTGCAGTGGTTCTGCTGCTCAACTTCCTTGTTGTCCCATTTGTTTCGGAAACCCTGAAAGCAGAGGAAGCACGGCTTCAGGAAAAACAGGGGTTGCTGGAAAAAGACTTGAACCGTGCGCTGGCAGGCGGCGACAAGAACAGGGCTGCTGCAATCAAGGAACAGTTAGGGAAGGCCGAGAAGGAAGCAGCTGAATTTGACTTAGGCAAATTGTTTGACGCTGTCACTGGCACCGACTTCTGGATTCACGGTTTGGGGGCATTTTTCGGTTTGGCTTACTTGTTTTTCTTCCGCAGGGAAAAGTTCTGGCACGCGCTGAAAGAGATTTCCGGAAAAGTGAAGAAATATAAATCAGGAAGGCATTAATTTTCTTATGCGGTTTGGTTTCAGAAAAAAGCGGAAGCCAAAAAAGCCTGCCTCAGGAGATAGTGGTTTGGAGGAGTTTGTGCCGGATAAGGGCACAACGCAATTGAGGAGGGCTTTTGTGGGAAAGTTTGCCTTGCCTGATGCAAGGTTGCGTAGAACTCTTAATTCGCTTGAGAAAAAATTTTCAGAAACAAGGGAAGGAAAAGGCCTCTTGAAAACACTCAGGAACGCAAATTCAAGGCTTGACAGAATGCGAAGTTCACAGTCTCTTTACCGCTCTTATGTTTCCGCCCACATCCAGTTCACTGAGGGCATGATCAGGTTTGCACAAAAAAGTGGTGCGCTCCCTGCAGTAATTGAGCAGCTCAGGTTCGAGTCCAAGGAATGGCACTCCCGCCTCATGAAAGCCCGCTGATTGCTCTTGCGCAAGTATTTAATATTCCAATTCCCTATTTCTATTATGTTTTTTATTATGTTCAGGGTGCCTGGAGCGCTAAAAGGAAAACATTTAGTTGGAGGGCAAGGTGCCGCTAGTAAGGCTGCTCAAAGAAAGGCTCGCGATTCTGTTTCCCCCAAAAAACTTGAAAAGGCAGCGCGCTTTAGTGCACTTCAGAAAAAACGGGTTACAAAGCTGTTCAATGAAAACGCTGTGGGCATTCTTTTAATGAAGAAAATCTGGTCTGCTGCCAGTGATTACAGTAGAAGGGTTGAAATGTATTCCCGCCAAAAAATTGGTGCGGAAGAGGCTTTGACTATTGAGAGAACCCATAAGAAGTTGGTTTCAGCAAATGTAAAATATTATGAAAGCCTGCTCGAGTTTGCGAGGAGCGAGGGCTCTTATGCTACAGTGATTGCCTCAATTCAGGGAGAATTAAAGTCGTGGCAGGGCAAGCTTCTTACATCCAGGAACTAATGCTGTTGCCTTTCGTCTGCATCCATTTGCCTGGAATTAGCCTTTTATTATTACCCTTAAAGTATATAATATAGCAAAATGCTTGTGTTTTTGAACAAATAGCGAATGACTTTAATAATGGTAAAAAACAAGTCATTCGCTAGTCGCAAAAGACATTAAGAAATTACCAAAACCAATGTCTTTTGCTAAAAAACTGCATTTTGCAACCAGCAAACAGCAAATTAAATGTTAAAAATCAAGCTGTTTGCTATATGGCTAATAGTTGGTGTACTGGTGAGCGTTTAATGCAGAGGACTCATTCTTGTGGCGAGCTAACCGAGAAGCATGCCGGAAAAGAAGTGGTTTTGAGTGGCTGGGTTAGCAACAGAAGAGACCACGGAGGCTTAACCTTTGTTGACTTGAGGGACCGTTATGGCATAACCCAAGTAATATTTAACCCTAAAACCAGCAGAAGCGTGCAGGAAAAAGCAAAGGAATTAAGAGACGAGTTTGTTGTTGCTGTCAGTGGAAATGTTGTGAAGAGGCCAAAGGGCACTGAAAACAAGGAGCTTTCAACTGGGGCAATTGAGGTGCAGGCAAAGGAACTCGAAATAGTGAGCCGCTGCGAGCCGCTGCCATTGGAGGTAAGCGGAAAAACATTGGCTAATGAGGATGTGAGGCTAAAGTACAGGTTCCTGGATTTGCGCAGGCCGGAAATGCAGCAAAACATTGTTTTAAGGCACAGGCTCGGAAAAGTTGTGAGAGAGTACTTTTATTCAAGGGGCTTCCTTGAAATTGAAACGCCTTTTCTTTCAAAGTCAACTCCGGAGGGAGCAAGGGACTACCTTGTTCCAAGCAGAGTCCATCCGGGAAAATTTTTTGCTCTTCCGCAGAGCCCGCAGCTGTTCAAGCAGCTGCTAATGGTCAGCGGCTTTGACAAGTATTTCCAGATAGTGAAATGCTTTAGGGACGAGGATTTGAGGGCAGACAGGCAGCCGGAGTTCACGCAGATTGATGTTGAAATGAGTTTTGTAAGCGAAGAAAACATTTTTGAAATTGTTGAGGGGCTGTTTAAAGACATATTCAAGGAAATCAAGGGAATAAACCTGAAGACTCCTTTTCCAAGAATCAGCTATGAGGAGTCGATGGAGCGCTTTGGCGTTGATAATCCTGACATGCGCTTTGGGCTGGAACTGGTGGAAGTAACCGAAGCAATCAAGGGCTCAGGCTTCAAGGCATTCAGTCAAGAAATCGAATACAATGGAATAGTTAAGGCGCTTAACGCTGAAAAATGCGGCGGATTTTCAAAGAAAGAGCTAGATGAATTGATTGAGCTGGCGCAGGTGCACCGGGCGAAAGGCCTTGTATGGTTTAAGGTTGCAAGTGGCGGCTTGGAGGGCCCGGTTGCAAAGTTTTTCAACGAGAAAATTTTGAAGGAACTTGCAAGTAAAACAAAAGCAAAGGAAAATGATTTGCTTCTGCTTGTTGCAGGAAAAGAGGAAGTAGTTAATGCAGCGCTGGGGAGCATTAGGAGGGAGTTGGGGAAAAAACTTGGCTTGATTGACGATAAGAAGATTTCTTTTGTGTGGATAGTTGATTTTCCGCTGCTGGAGTTTGACGAGGAAGAAGACAGGTGGCAGGCAAAGCACCATCCTTTCACTTCTCCGCAGGAAAAAGATTTGCCATTACTTGAAAAGGAGCCAGGCAAAGTCAAGGCAAGGGCATATGACGTTGTGCTTAACGGTGTCGAGCTTGGCGGGGGAAGCATCAGGATTCATAGGGGGGAAGTGCAGGAGAAAATGTTCGCTGCTCTTGGCATTTCAAAGCAGGAGGCAGAAGCAAAGTTCGGGTTTTTGCTGGATGCATTCAAGTATGGTGCACCGCCTCATGGGGGAATTGCTTTCGGCTTTGACAGAATTGCAGCAATGCTTGCAGGCACTGAAAGCATCAGGGAAGTAATAGCGTTCCCGAAAAACAAGGCGGCAGTTTCGCTGATGGACAGTGCTCCAAGCCCAGTAAGCGAGAGACAGTTAAAGGAGCTGAAGCTGAAGCTTGACCTTGAAAAGAAAGGAAAGAAATAGTTTTTGCTTTTTTCATTAGTTTAGGCGGTGCATGTTTTTGGCTAATGCAAGGGTTAATGCTGAAACACTGAAAAGGGTTGCAAGGAACGCTAGGCTTAACCTTTCAGATGATGAGGTGAGGGAGTTCTTGCCTCAACTCAACGAGGTTCTTGAAAAGTTTTCAGTGCTCGGCAAAATGAAGGTTGAAAAAGTGAAGCCTTCCTTTCAGCCGGTTGAGTTAAGCAATGTGCTGCGGGAAGACAATGCGTTGGAGTGCTTGACGCAGGAAGAAGCGCTTTCAAACACCAAGCACAAAAAGTACGGCTACTTCAGGGGGCCGAAGATTATTCAATAGCTTAGGAGTAGGTTGAGTGGACGCATTCCGGTTCGCGAAAGAATCGCAGGGAAAAGGTTTTTCAGTTGAACATCACACAGCGAAAGTGCTGGAAAAATCGGAAAAGCTTAACAAAAGATTTCATCACCTTAAGCTGATTTCATCTGATTATGCTGTTAAGCGCTCCAAAGAACTTGACAGGCAGGGAAAACGTTCTGGACGGCTTTTTGGCTTGCCGGTTTCAGTGAAGGACTGCCTTTGCATTAAGGGCATTGAGTCAACTGCCGGCTCAAAAATTCTCTCAGGCTATCTGCCGGTTTCAACTGCAACAGCTGTTAAAAAGCTGGAGGAAGAAGGCGCAGTTGTGATTGCAAAAACCGCGCAGGACGAGTTTGGTTTCGGAACTTTTTCCACTAACATTCTGGAGCAGAAAATTCCGCTTAACCCGTTTGACTTGGAGAGGAGCTGTGGTGGAAGCAGCGGTGGCTCAGCCGGATTCACTGCTGTTGCTGATTTCCCGCATGTTTCGGTTGGGGAAAGCACTGGTGGCAGCATTGCGTGCCCTGCATCTTTCTGCGGTGTTGTCGGCTTAACCCCGAGCTATGGAAGGGTTTCAAGGCATGGCCTGATTGATTACGCCAACTCTCTTGACAAAATAGGCGCAATTGCTAAAACAGTGAGAGAGGCAGCACTGCTTCTGGAGCTTATGTCAGGAAAAGACGAAAAGGATTCAACTTCGCTTCCAGCAGAAGCTGAAAAGCTTTCCGAGCTCAATGGCACTGATGCAAAAAAATTGCGAGTAGGCGTAGTGAAAGAGTTTTTTGGTGCAGGAATCAGCAGTGGAGTAAGCAAGGTTGCATGGAACGCAATTAAGCAGCTTGAATCAGAGGGCGCAAGAGTGGAGGAAGTTTCACTTCCTTTGAATGCGAAGTTCGGCATAGCAGCATACTATCTTATTGCGTTAAGCGAGGCCTCAACAAATCTTGCCCGTTACTGCGGAATGCGTTATGGGGTGCATGAAAAGCTTGAGGGAAACTTTGACGAGTACTTTTCAATGGTGCGCAGCAAAAATTTTTCGAAGGAATCCAAGAGAAGAATCATTCTTGGCACTTTTGCCAGGATGGCTGGCTTCAGGGGTGCTTATTATGTTAGGGCAATGAAGGCCCGCACAAAACTTGTTGAGGAATTCAGGAAGGCCTTTAAGAGTTTCACGGTTCTTGCCCACCCAACAATGCCGTTGGTTGCACCTAAATTCAGTGAAATTGAGAAGCTTAGCCCCTTACAGCAGTACTCAATGGATTTGTGCACTGTGCCTGCAAATTTGGCTGGTTTGCCTCACATTTCAGTCAATGCAGGGAAAAGCAGCGGAATGCCGGTTGGCCTGATGTTTTCAGCTGACCACTTGCATGAAAAAAATGTGGTTTCAGCTGCAGCTGCTCTCGAGGCGGTGGTTGCTTGAGGAAGGAAACAAGGGCTGCGATTAAAGCTGCAGGCGAAGCCGGAAAAATAATAATGAAGCACTTCAAGAGAAAGCCTTCCTTCATGCATAAGTCAAGCGCCGTAGACCTTGTCACAGAGGCTGACTTGGAAGCTGAGAAGAAAGTAAAGTCAATTTTGGGAAAGGCTTTCCCTGATTTTGGGTTTTTGGGAGAGGAATCCGGGGCAGAGGAAGGTTCCAATGGCAGGTATTGGGTTGTTGACCCCGTAGATGGAACAAACAATTTTGCTCACCGGTTCCCTTTCTTCTGCGTTTCAATTGCTTTGGTGGAGGAAAAAAAAGTAGGGCTTGGAGTCATATTCGATCCTGCTGCAAAAGAGCTGTTTGTTGCAGAGAAAGGAAAAGGCGCTTTCCTCAACGGGAACAGAATAAGGGTTTCAAGCACCTCCAGATTGATTGATTCGCTTGTTGTTACTGGTTTTCCATACAATGAAAGAAAATTAATTGATAAGACAATCAAATCAATTAGCAATCTTGTTGGAAAAACCCACGGCGTGCGGAGGATGGGTTCTGCTGCGCTTGACCTCTGCTATGTTGCAAGCGGAAGATCAGATGCTTTCTTCGAGTATGAGTTGAAGCCGTGGGATGTTGCTGCAGGGCTAATTATTTTGGGTGAAGCCGGGGGCAAGCTTACGACAATCAACAACGAAAAAGCAGATTTGTTCAGCGTTAACTTCATCGCGTCAAACGGAAAAATTCACAGGGAACTATTCGAAAAACTGGTGAGGCTATGATGGCATTGCAGGAAAGCAGTTCAGGTTTCAGGGCTGGGTTCGAGCTTCACGTTTCCTTGAACACGGAGAGCAAGCTTTTCTGTGGCTGCAGTGTCGCGGAAAAAACCGCTGCCCCAAACTCTTCTTGCTGCGAGATTTGCCTTGGTTTTCCAGGAAGCAAGCCCCTTGCCAACAGGAAGGCTATTGAGTACGCGTTGAAACTCGCACTCGCCCTTAACTGCAAAATAGCTCCTGAAATGCGTTTCTCCAGAAAGGTTTACAGCTACCCTGACCTTGCAAAAAACTTCCAGATATCTCAGTTTGAGGTGCCGTTAGGAGAGAATGGCTTTGTTTTGCTTGACTCAGCCAAAAAAATTCGCATCAAGAGGGTTCACTTGGAGGAGGACCCTGCGGCAATAGTGCATGAGGGCAGCGTTGCTTCAGCTTCATCTTGCCTTGTTGACTACAATCGTTCTGGAGTGCCTTTAGTGGAAATTGTGACTGAACCAGACATTTCTTCTGCTGGGGAGGCAAGAGAATTTTTTTCAAAAATTAGGTCAATTATTTTTTACCTTGACATTTTTGATGAAAGGAAATCAGTAATAAAAGCTGACACCAATATTTCGGTTGATGGCGGGAACAGGGTTGAAGTGAAAAATGTGACCGGCATCAAAAACATTGAGAAGGTGCTTGGCTTTGAGGTTGAAAGGCAGAAAACTGCGGTTAAAGCAGGAACTGGAGTGAAAAGGGAAACAAGGGGCTTTGATGAAGTAACCTCTTCAACCTTTTCTTTAAGGGAAAAGGAAACAGAAGATGACTATGGCTACATCATTGAACCAGACTTAACCAAAATAGTTCTTGAAAAGAAATTGGTAAAAGAAGTCAGGGATTCCCTTCCTGAACTGCCAGAGGAAAAAGTGAAGAGGCTCAAAAAGGAATTCAAGCTAAGCGAGTACAATGCAAGGGTTATGGCGTCAGACCCTGAGCTTGGCAAACTATTTGAGTCAGCTGCAAAAGAAGTCGGAGCAGAGCTTGCGGCAAAGTTCCTCAGCAGAGAGCTTTTAGGAATACTCAACTACAATGACCTTTCGCTGAGAGAGTTAAGCCTTTCCTCCAAGGAAATAATTTCGCTGCTTAAGCTGCTGGAACAGGAAAAGGTTTCAGAAAAGAATGCCAAGGAAGCAACGATAAAATATGTTTTGGAAGGCGTTCCCCCACTCAAATTCCTCAAAGGAGAACAGCTTTTGTCGGATGTGCCTGATGACACATTAATTAAAACTGTTGAAAAGGTCATGAAAGAAAACCCTAAGGCAATAAGTGATTTGCGGAAAGGCGAGAAAAAGGCAATGAATTTCTTGGTGGGAATTGCAATGCGTGAAATGAAGGGAAAAGCCGAGGCAAGGAAAGTCCAAGAAATAATCAAGGAAAAACTAAAGTGATTGAATGAAAGCGCAGGAACCATTTGCTCTCACCGCGCTGATTGCATTGATTGGTGTTTCAGGCTGCGTGCAGCAAACAGAGCCAATAAACGAACTGGGGTTAATTTCGTATGCGGTTGACGGAGACACAATCAGGCTTTCCGATGGAGAATATGTCAGGCTCATAGGCATTAATTCAACTGAAAGCGGGGAAAAATGCTTTGAGGAAGCAAAAAAGCACCTTGCTTCATTGGTCAATAACAGGCTTGCCTCCATGCAATCAGATGAAGAGAACCGGGACAAGTACGGAAGGCTCCTTCGCTATGTTTTTGTTGACGATAACTTTGTAAACCTTGAATTGGTGGAAAGCGGCAATGCTTTTGCTTTCAGGTTTGAGCCAAACACTCTGTATTCCGGCGAGTTTGCTTTAGCGGAAGAACAGGCTAGAGCTGCAGGCAAAGGCTGTTTGTGGAGCAAAAGTTAAGCTGCCTTAAAGAAAACGTTCGATGGGCAGCAGTAAAAAATGCTTTTTTTTAGTGAAATACTCGTTTTTATGGCCTGAATGCCCTAATTCGTTCGAACAGTGTACTACTTTTTGGGTTTTGTACCAAAATCCCTTTATAAAGCGGAAAAGAAGAGTATTATAGTGCAATTTACCCCACGTGAATAGCGCAGAAGGCATCAAGTGGTTTTACCCTTCATCACCTCACATTGATGCCTCTTTTTCTTTTTTTTGGTTCAAAAAATTGTGTTAAGCAGGTATTTGGAGGAGTGTAAATGGCAGATTACGCTTGGGATTCACTAAGGCCTTTAACCCAGTTTGCTTTGGATGCGGACCCATACATAAAAGTCCTTGTTTTCCTTTTATCATTAGCAATATTTGTAATTTCTTTTTTAGCTTACAGAAAAACCAAGACACAAAAACTTCTGTTTGTTTCCTTTGCTTTCCTGTTTTTTGCCTTAAAGTGGCTTGTGAAAGTTTTGGACCTTTTTGTTTCCCCGGGAAGGTTTTTGTCTGACTCAAGCGAAAACGTTTTTGAGTTCTTGATTCTGGTTTCCTTGTTTATGGCTATATTCAAGAAGTGAGAGGCAGTGATGGATGAAATTGATGAAGCCCTCGAGCTTGAAGTCAGGAACAAAATATACGGCCTTTTGAAGGAGTCTCCTGGCTTGCATTTCAGGGAAATTCAGCGCAGGACAGGCATGGCAACAGGCAGCCTTCAATACCACTTGGATTACCTTCAAAGAAGGCATCTTGTGAAGCAGGTGAAGGACACCAAGTTCACCCGCTTTTACTTGATTAGGGAGGGCTTCGAAGAAGAGAAGGAAATGTCTTTGCTGAGGCAGGGCAGCTTAAGAAAAATAGTGCTTTTTTTGCTCACGCACAAGAAAGGCAACAACAGGCAGATTTCAAAGGCAATTGGCCTCAGTCCAAGCACGACCTCTTGGCACTTGAACAGGCTGTTTTCCGAGGGGCTAGTCCAGAAAAAAAAGCGCGGAAGAAAAACATTTTTTTCGCTTGTTGACCCTGAGAGGGTAGCCAGGCTTTTGGTTGGATACAGGAAAAGCTTTCTGGATGAAATGGTTGACGGCTTCGCCGAAATCTGGAAAGAAATATGAAAATCCGTGCATCAACTTTTTCCAGCTGTCTTGGTTTGAGCTTTTTTTTTAAACTGTTTGCAGGCACAGTTTTTGAGTATGCCTGATGCTAAGGAAACAGCAGATAAAACCATTAAGCTGCTGAAGAAAGAATATCCTGCAGCAAAAATCCAGCTGCTCCACAAAAACCCGTTGGAGTTAATGGTTGCAACAATTCTCTCAGCGCAGTGCACTGATAAAAGAGTCAACATTGTAACAAAGGAACTGTTCAAAAAATACCGGGCAATTGATGACTACGCTGATGCTGACAGGAAAGCGTTCGAGCAGGCCATTAGGTCAACTGGCTTTTACAGGAACAAGGCAAAAAACATAATCAGTGCTTGTAAGATTATAAGGGAGAGGCATAACGGAAAAGTGCCCCATTCTATGGAAGAACTAGTCCAGTTGCCCGGAATTGCAAGGAAAACAGCGAACATTATTCTCTCAGGTGCATTCGGGAGGCTGGATGGAATAGCAGTTGACACCCATGTTGCACGCCTAAGCCAGAGGCTAGGGTTAAGCAAAAACAAGGATCCAGTGAAAATAGAGCTAGACTTGATGCAAATAGTGCCAAAGAGGGAGTGGTGGAGCATTTCCACGCTGCTGATAAATCATGGAAGAGCAGTGTGCACTGCAAGAAAGCCTAAGTGCAACGACTGCATTTTGAGCGCTTCCTGTCCCTCAGCATTCAGGTTTTAACAAAGAGGATTGCATTGTTAAATTTTTTTTTGAATAGCATTGTTTTAAATATTTTTTTAATTAAAATATTTTTCAGTGAAAAAATGGAAAAAAGATTCGCTGCATTTTTCTTGGTTTTGCTGGTGTTTTTTTTAGGCTGCACTCAGCCACAGCAGAGCAATGGTGGAACCCCAATAAGTAATGGCGCTGGCCCAGATGGCAGCTTAAATGGCGATGATGCCGTTACGCCTGCGGGCGGAGAAACAAAAGAATTCGATGTGAGGGCATTTCAGTGGGGGTTCAATCCAAGCAAAATTGAAGTAAGCGAAGGCGACACGGTTGTGCTTCGCATTTCAAGCGAGGACGTTGACCACGGCTTTAATTTGCCCCAGTTTGGCGTGAACAAAAAGATTGTTCCAGGCGAAACTGTTACCGTTGAATTTGTTGCAGACAAAAAAGGTACTTACAGGTTTTTCTGCAATGTTTTTTGCGGTGAAGGCCATGAGCAAATGGAAGGCCAGCTGATAGTCAACTGAATTCATTCAACCCAAAAGATACCTCGGCTTTTAAGTCGCGGTTTGTAGGCCTCGGTATCTTTTCCGTTGACGGGTTCATGACGTCCATTAAATGTTGGGATACCCCTGCCTTTAGGCATGGGAGGACGTCATTTTTCAAGGAATTCAACCCATTCCTTTACAACTGTTTTCCAGCTGAAATCCTGCTTCAGGCACTCTTGATTCATTTCCTTCCATTTTTTTCGGTTTTCACTCACACCAACTGTTTCTTCCACAAACTTTTGCTGATAATCGTTTTTTAGAGGGTCGCCTTCAATCAGCACCCCACAGCCCTTTCTGACTGTTTCAGGCAGCGCTCCCCTGCGGGAAGTTATTATTGGCACTCCGAGTGAAATGCTTTCCATAGCTGAAATGCAGGATGTTTCCTCAAACGTGTTGGGGTAAAGGTAAAGAGAGGCATCGCTTAATTCGCTTAAAAGCTCTTTTTGGGGCAGCGCGCCATGCACGAACACTGCCTCCATTCCACCTGCTTTATCGTAAAGCCTCTGCCATTTCCCTTCACTCATTTGATAGACTTTTCTTCCACCAAAAATGTGGAGCTCTGCTTCAGCAATCCTTCTTTTAATTTCAGGCCACAGCTTCAGCAGAACCGCAAGGCCCCTGAAAGGAGTGGTGGAATAAACAAACTTTCCGGGGTTTTTTTCCTTTGCTTTAAGCTCGCTCACAATTTTTTCGTCAACCCCGTTTCTTGTCAGAAAAAACCCTTTTTTTCCTGCAAAAGGAAATCCTTCAACCAAAGCGTTTTTTTGGAATTTTGAGACGACAAAAAAATAGTCTATTTCCGGCAGCACTTTTCTGAGATGCAGTTTCAGTTCAGCAGAGTACAGTTCTCCCTTAGGGTTGTCCTGCAACCACAGGAACTTTTTTTCAGCGCTGAACTTGCTCTGGAAAACGCTTAAGCCGCGCTGGCTTACAAACATTCCAAAGCCATTCTTTGCTTCGCTTTCAAATCGCTTTCTGTTTTTGTACTCCACTTTGTTGAACATTCCTTCCTCCAGGCAGTTGTTGTAAACTGTTACAGTGAAGCCCTTTGCTGCAAGGCCTTCAGCAACCCGGAGTATTGCTGTTTCGCATCCGCCTAAAGGCGTGTTTTCTATTGTAGCGCCGTTGAATGGGGTTCCTGCTTCATCAAAAAAAACAATTTCTTTTTCCATAACATTACTGCATTACAAAATTATTTAAACGCAAAACCAGTTATGTATAAGAAAGATATTTTATATAAGTTTGTCATTCTTTAATTTGGTTTTAATGGATTCCAGGCGTATTGCAATTTTTGTCCTAGGTGCACTTCTTGCACTCGCTGCTTTTTTTTCGCCTGTTGAAGTGGCTCCTCAAGCAAAAATGGTTTTTGCAATAACAGTTCTTGCGGTTGTTTACTGGTTTTCAGAGGTGCTGCCGCTGCATGTTACCGGCCTGCTGGTAAGCTTTCTGCTGGTATTATTCGGCGGTTTTTCTCCTGGGCAAATTTTTCCCAATTACTTTGACCCAGTAGTAGTGCTGCTGCTTGGCGGCTTTATGCTGGCGTTCGCGCTTGAAAAATTCGAGCTTGATGAACTTATTGCACTGCGAGTCTTAAAGCATGTTGGGCATTCCCCAAGCAGGATAGTGCTCGCATTCATGGCGATAACTGCTTTTCTTTCATTCTGGGTTTCAAACACTGCTGCTGCAGCAGTAATGATTCCTATTGCGCTGTTCATTTTAAGGAAAAACAAGCTTGCAACAAAGGATTCCTCTTTTGCAAAGGGGTTCCTTCTCTGTGTTGCTTATGCAGCAACAATCGGCGGCTTGGGCACGTTAGTTGGAAGCACTCCGAACCCTTTAGCGCAGCGCTACATTCAGGATTTAGGCCAAAGCTTTGAGTTCCTTGACTGGAGCTATTATGGTTTGCCTTTTGTAGTGGTCTTCCTGCTGGTAATATGGTTTGTTGTGCTACGCATTTTCAAGCCTGAAATTTCCGGCCTAAAAATCGACTCAAAAGAAATCAGAATGGACCGAAGCAAGTGGCTTGTTCTTGCAATTTTTATTGCAACAGTTTTTCTATGGGTTACTGGCAGCTTAACAGGGTTAAGCAGCAGTGTTGTTGCACTTGTGCCGATTCTGCTCCTCTATTTCACTCGCCTGGTTGAAGAGAATGATTTCTCCAAAATCAACTGGCCCATACTTTCCTTGATAGGTTCAGGCATTGCACTCGGCTTTGCTTTCCATGGATCAGGCTTTGACCTGTTTATTGCCTCGCTTGTTGAAGGACTGATTACCGGGTTGCCGCTGCTTCTGGTTATTTTCATTGTGGTTGTTGTAAGCGTTCTGCTGACAATGCTTGCTTCCAATACTGCTTCTGCCGCAATAATGATTCCGCTTGTAATCCCGCTTGCTCCAGTGATAGGCATCAGGCCAGAAATTCTCATAGTAATTGTTGCAATAGGTGTTTCCCTTGACTTCACTGCCCCGATGGGAACCCCGCCTAATGCAATCGCTTTTTCAACCGGTTTTCTTTCCGTGAAAGAAATGGCAAAAGTTGGCTTGCTGTTAAGCCTTCTTGCATCAATTCTTGTGGCGCTCTTAGCCACTTTCATCTGGGTTTAACAAGCATTAAATATTTGGATATAAAAGCAACAGGATGGGGGTGCCAGGGATCGGACCTGGGACCTTCCGGTTTCTGCTTCCGCATTATCAGCCGGATGCACCACCACTATGCTACACCCCCAATAAGGCTATCAGCTCGCTGAAGCACTTAGAATTTAGCTTGGATTAACTTTTTAAAAGCATTTTCAGGCGCCAAAATTTTGTCATTTAAAGCCCATTGCAGAACTTTTTAATAGAATGCCTGCACAAATTTAGTTTACGATTCTAGCCCCATAGTCTAGCGGCCAAGGATACAGGGCTTTGGTCAAAGCTTGCTTTGGTTCGCCAAGATAGGCTCTTGGAAGAAACCCTGTGACAGGAGTTCGAATCTCCTTGGGGCTATTTTTTTAAACTCGAAAGCACTATTGTTAATTGATGGGTTTTCTGGACAAATTCATGGGAAAAAAAGAAGAACAGCAGGAAGAAGCTCCGCAAGGAAAATATGGTGAGGAGTGCTCTGTTTGCGGAAAGCGCGGAACAGAAAAAAAGTGGATGGGGCAGTACTTTCACAAAAGGTGCCTGCGCGGGCTGAAGAAGGGCGCAAAGAAAATGATTTAGATTTTTGTTGTGCCTTTCCTTCCGTACTTGTCTTCCAATCTCACAATATCCTTTTCGTCAAACTTTCCGAAAGCGATTTCAAGGACTCTTGCTTTCTTTTTCGCACTTAGTCTGTGCCTAGATTTTCGTGGAACAAAGATTGGTTCACCTATCCTTGCGTGAATAATTCGTTCATCAACTTCAGCTACAAAGCCTGAATCTAATGGAAGCCAGAGCTCATCGCGGAGCTTGTGGTATTGAAGGCTAAGGCTTTCCCCAGCTTTCACTTCAAGAATTTTCACAGTAACTTTTTTCTCCTTGCAGTACTGGGAAAAGCTGCCCCAAGGCTTTCTCACGTGCAGGAAATCTTTATGCAGTTTTTTCATTTGCTCACTTCCAGTACTTTTTAAGTACTTCTGGAATTTCGCTTAAAAAATCCGATGCAGTAAAACCATATCCTTTCTTTCTTAAAAGTATATCTCCTACTGCTCCATTGATGAATGCTGCAGCGCATGCAGAATCAAACAAGGAATTCTTCTGCGCAACCAGTGCAGCGCAGATTCCAGCGAGAACATCCCCTGTTCCTCCAACAGTCATTCCTGCATTTCCTGTCTTGTTCAGCTTCACTTTTCTGCCATCTGAAATTGCATCAATTTTTCCCTTAAGCAAAATAACGCAGTCGTGTTTTTTGGCAGTTTGTTTAACAATTTTTTCCCTGTTTTTGTGGGGGTTTTTTCCTGAAAAAATTTGGAATTCAACTGCATGAGGCGTAATAAGGACTTTTCCGGAAAACTTTTTGCCTTTCATGGCTTTTATTGCGTCTGCATCCAAAATCATTGGTTTACCGCATTTTGAAACAACTTTTTTCACAAAATTGGCGGTTTTCTTGTCTTGCCCTAGTCCGGGCCCAATAAGAACGCAGTCAGCTTTTTTGCTCAAATCCAAAACATTTTTTGCATCAGTTTCAGAAAAAGAACTGCCTTTTACTTTCCTCACAATCAAATCCGGAGAGTAGCGATTAATAATAAAGCCGGCTTTTTCAGGTGCAATTACTGTTACCAAATCCACGCCCGTTCTATAACATGAAAGGGCTGCAAGTGCAGCCAATGCTGGCGCTCCAACCAAGTCATTGCTGCCGCCAACAACCAACACTTTCCCATTATCCCCCTTGTGCGAGTCCGGCCTTCTCTTATGAAAGCATTTCCTAGCATCTTTTTCCTGGACAATTTTCATTTTGAAACAACTTTTTCTATTTCCTTTTTCAGCAAAGCATTTATTTCCTGGCCTGAGGCTTTTCCCTTCAATTCTTTCATTGCATCCCCCATAAGCGCGCTCGCGGACTGCATTCCTTTCTCTTTAACCAAAACCATATTTTTACGCACAATTTCTTTCACAATATTTTCAACTTCTCCTGTTCCAACAGCCTTAACTTTCATTTCTTTCAGCACTGATTCAAAGCTTTCCCTTGGTTTTTTCGCCCACCATCCAAGCACTTCAAGCAAAACATCCTGCGTTATTTTCTTTTCCTTCAATGCAAGCATTGTTTCCTCAACCATTTCATTTGAAATGTTTTCAGTCGGAATTCCGTCCCTTTTGAGTTTTGTTATTCCTTCAAGCAGCAGCACTGCCGCCTGCTTTGCGTCAACTTTCTTCTCTTCCACTAGCCTGCGGTAAAACCTCGCGTAATTGCTGAGCTTCATTTCTTCCGCGAGCTTTTCGCTTAAGCCGAACTTCTTCACGAAAAGCTCTTTTCTTTGCTCTGGAGTCAAAGGAAGGTTTGCTCTAATCTGTTTCAGGATTTTTTCGTCAACAGCAATTGTTTCCAAATCAGTTTCAGGGTACATCCTTGCTGCTCCCGGCAGGGGCCTGCTGTATTCAGTGTTGCCGTCTTCCAGTGCATTTCTTGTTTCCTCTGGCACTCCTTTAACTGCAATCAGTGCCCTGTCCTTGACAGCATTAAGTGCTTTCCTTATTTCTTCAATGCTTTCGTGGAACACAAGGACAAAAGCATCCTTTTCTTTAACTCCAAGTTTTCTTTCAATTGTTTCCTTTTCCTGCGCACTGATTCCATAGCCCGGAAGCTCATCCGAGTGAAATATTCCTTTAAGCTTGCTGCGTGCCTTAACATAACTCGAGATTTCTGTTCCAAAGCGCCTGTTTGGCTGCACTTCTTGTCCGAGCAAACCCTTAAAGCCGTTGAGCTTTACCGCAAAAACCTTTTTTCCTTTCAGCAGCTTGCAATCACTGCCATACAATTCATTTGCCAGCTCCTTTTCTTCTCCAATGCAGTTGCTTTCATTTATTCTGCGCAGTTTCAATTCTTCTCTTATTGCAAGCAGTATGCGCTGCCTCTCCACTTCCCTCCTCACATACTCATCAATTAGCTCAACTTCCTGGACTCCTTTAATTTCTACTCTTGCACCTTCACTAATTGAAATGTTTAGGTCCTGCCTTATTGTTCCTAAGCCTCGCTTCATTCTCCCCGTTCTGCGCAGCAATGCGCCGATTGCTAGAGCGCATTCCTTCACTTCCTCAGGAGAAAAAAGTTCAGGGTTAGTTGCAAACTCAATCAGCGGGATCCCTAATCTGTCAAGCCTGTAAACGATTTCGTTTTCCCGTTTCTCCATTGGCCTTGCAGCATCCTCCTCCAGAACAATTGTTTGAACTCCAACTTCCTTGTTTTTCAGCTTCAGTTTTCCTCCAACTGCTACAAGCATTGTGCGCTGGAAAGAGCTAGTGTTTGAGCCGTCAGCAACCAACTTTCTCATCACAAACATTTCATCAAGTATGCTGGCTTGGGCCATCAGTGCAACTTCCAGTGCTACCTTCAATGCATCTTTGTCAATTGGCTGCGGTGGGGCTGAATCAGTTTCAACTTCACACGTGGAGTCATTGTAGCCCTCGTAAATGTAGGTTAAACCCTTTCTTGTCTGCTCCAGCGCTGCTGCGTCAAACTCTCCCATTTCTGAAGCAGTCGGCCTAATGTATCTGCGAACAGTAAAATTAGGCTTGTCTTCGCGCAGCACTGATTTGTCCCTGCAGAACAGCTTTCCTGTATCGAGCTGCTGGTGCACTTCCAATCCTGCTTTCAAACCCAGTTTTTTGTAGTCTTCAGCCATTTTCTCGTAATATTTGAACCAGAAAAAGCTTTTTATTGGTGTTCAATGCCTCAAATCCTCACGAGGTAAACGTTCCAACCCTTGCCTTTCCCTCTGCTGTGCCCTGTGTCAAGCAGGTCGTGTTTCTCCAAAAACTGGAACATTTGCTCTGCTTGAGCTGACTGGAAAGCGCGTTTTGCTCTCTCTACTTTTCTTCCCTGCGGGCCAATGAATGCAAGCCCTCTTGCAAGAACATTAATTGATCTTGGCCCGAACTGCTGCGCAAAACCCTTCTCTTGGACTGCTGCAAGGAAAACTCTTTGCGTGAGAGAGCCGCTAGTGAAAAGTGAAACCAAGGAATCACGGTTAAGCAGTCTTTTTTGCATCATTTCCCTTAACGTTTTTCCTGTTTGGTTGTTTTCTTTTGATATTTCTTCAAGGCAGTATTCGGCAACATTGAACCCCCTTTTTGTTTCCTTTGCTATTTCCTCTCTTTGCCTGATTTCCTGCTTTCTTTGCTCAACAGTTTTTTCCCTTGGAACATAAGCAGCCATCCTTTCAGCTCTTGTGCCGACCTTTGCAGGTTTTTCTGTTATAGCAACCGCTACTTGAACCTTTTTTGTGGGTTTGAAAGTCTGAATAAACTTTTGCTGCGCTGTCTGAATAAATTCCGTTTCAGCTTTATCAACTGCTTCAGAAAGATTTGCCAGGTCTTGTTGAGGCCTGTCAACTGTTAACTCTTTGTATAATTCTCGCCTTCTTTTTTCAAATTTTTCAAAATTATTGATAATCCAGTTTTTTGCCCTTCTTCTTTGGGCTGGTGTTAAGCGCTCATGCCCAAAGGCCCTGAAAAAAATTCTGTTTATGTCCTTGTTTTTTTCCTGAAAAACAAACCTGTCTCCTCTTCGGATTTCCAAATATTCTCTTTCAATGTTTCTCAGGTCAATTCCCGTTTCACTCAATTCCTCAAGTGTTGGTTTGCCCGCCAACTCAAAAGCAATTTTGACTGTTTCCCTGTCTACCGGAATTCCTCTTTTCTGCAAATAATTTTCAATTGTTGAAAGAGTACTAGAAAACGCTTTTCTTCTTTCAGCCTTCAAAATTTGTTCAATTGTTGCTGATAAGAAATAGTTAATGTCTTTTTCAGGGGTTTCCTTCAAAAACTTTCTCTGAACAAGTGCTTGCAGTCTTCCAGTGCTGGCTTTACGCGATAACATTCTATTGTTGGCTTGCCTTTTAGCAAAATTCCTCAGTGCGGCAACAGTCGCATGCCTGTTCTGCAAAAGGAAATCAATTTTTTCCTGCATGGAAATGTTTTCATATTTTGATAAGCGCCCTCTTTTCCTGAATTCCAGTGCCATTAAAGCGGGCTTTGAGATTGGCGTTCGCCGAAACTTTTTCCAAAGCCCTCTGCGCTCTGCTTTCGGCTGCTTTCCCCAAGGGCTTCTCCGAGGCATGAAAATAATAAGTGAGTGCAGCTATTTAAACTTTCTCGAATTCAGCTTTTTCTGGCAACCAGTATTCTTTGCAGCGCGGAAATGTTGGTTGCAATTGCCAGCACAATGATTAGCAGCGCCAAGTAGTTTAAGTCAAATGCGCCGAAAAATATGCCCAAAAACAGCAGGCCAAGCCTTTCAGCCCTCTCGAATGCGCCGCCCTTCAGCTCTTCACGCACCAATTCCTTTTCTTTTGCAGCAGCCTTAACATAGGTTGTCATCATGCCTCCAAACAAGTAAAGCAGCAGCCAGAAATTTGCTGGAAGGTAGAATGAGGGCATGCTCACAAAAAACAAGCCAAGCACTATGAGCGCTTCAATGTAGCGGTCAACAACCGTGTCAAGGTATGCGCCGAATTTGGTTACTCTTCCTGTTACGCGCGCAACGCTCCCATCAACCAAATCAAGGAAGCCTGCAACAGCAAAGGCTGCTGCAGCTAAAAGCAGCTGGCTTTGCGTAAGAAAATAAAAGGAAGCGATTGCCGGCACCAAGCTCAGCATTGTCCACTGGTTTGGAGTTAAACCCAGCCTTGAAAAAATCATTCCGATTTTGGTGGAAAGCGACGCAAACTTTTCCCTGTTTTTGTAAAGCACTTTAACCACTCACAAGAAAAGCACCTATTACTATTAGAACTGCCCCAATAACCACTTTAAGTGTTTGCCCTTCCGCCGGCAGCTCTTTGAGCAGAATGATTCCAAGCAAAACAGCAATTAGGGTGTTGGTGTTGTATAGCGGTGCAAGCCTTGAAAGCTCCAAGCCGGATTCAAATGCCAAAAACATGAAGAGCTGCCCAACTGCCCAAACAATTCCTGCCAGCAGACCAATTCCAATTACGATTGGGTTTAGCGGAATTTGCTGCGGCTGCAAGAGAAAGTAAATGCCGAACACCAGCATAACCCCCACTATCAGCAGAACTCCTGCAGTTTGGGTTGGAATGCCGAGATAGTCCTTGTTCACAAGCACTTTTGCTATCACTCCATAAGAGCCCCATGCAAGAATTGGAATCAATACAAGAATCAGCCAGTTGTCTGCCTGCATTTTCATCTCTCCCTTGAGCCCTTAATAAATTCCTCAACCATTTCTTTTGCAACAGAATCAGGAAACTGGTGCATGGGGTGCTTGCAAGTGTAAGCTGAAACTGATGTAAGCTCTCCGCCAATGCCTCTATCCATTGCAATCTTTGCTGCCCTAACTGAATCAATTACTACTCCAGCAGAATTAGGCGAGTCTTCAACACTAAGCCTAAGCTCTAGCTCAATTGGGACATCTCCGAATTTCCTTCCCTCAATGCGGATAAAGCACACTTTGTTGTCTTTCTGCCATGGCACGTAATCGCTTGGCCCAATGTGAATGTTCTCTGCTTCCAGCGGAATGCTCATCTGGCTCTGCACTGACTCTGTTTTTGAAATCTTTTTGCTTTTCAGCCTGTTTCTCTCCAGCATGTTCAGGAAGTCAGTGTTGCCGCCAGTATTTAATTGGTATGTGCGGTCAATTTTCACGCCCCTGTCCATGAAAAGCTTTGTCAGAACCCTGTGCGTTATTGTTGCCCCAACCTGGCTCTTCACGTCATCCCCTATAATGGGCAAATTTTTCTGCCTGAACTTTTTCTCCCATTCAGGGTTGCTTGCAATGAAAACCGGCATGCAGTTCACAAAAGCGCAACCTGCTTCCAGTGCTGCTTCCGCGTAATACTTTGCAGCTTCCTCCGAGCCGACAGGAACATAATTAACCAAAATGTCTGCTTTTGTTTTTTTCAATTCTGATGCAACATCAACCGGCTTCTGCATTTCGTCAACCAAAAAAGTTCTGTCATCAGGATAATCTTTCATGTGGTCTGCAACCCCATCCAATACTGGCGGCTTCTGCACAATCACGTTCTGCTTTGGAACATCCCTGAAAAAAACTTTCGTGCAGTTCGGTTTCTCAAAAATCGCCTGGCTTAAGTCCTTCCCAACCTTTCTCTTGTCGACATCGAAAGCAGCAACGAATTTAATGTCCTTAATGCCATAAGAGCCGAAAACATTGTGCATTAGGCCGGAAACAAGCTCGTCTTTTCTGGAAACGCCCCTGTAATAGTAAGCGCCCTGCACCAGCGAGGAAGCACAGTTGCCTACTCCTGCAATTGCAACCCGTATTTCAGCCATTAAACCACAAGTATTTTATGGCTGTAAAATATTTAAGCTTTCCTCTCCTTATTCCTTTGATGGATTCACCGGAATTAAGGCGCCTTGAAGGGCAGCTGTCAAGGGAAATACTGTGGATTTACCTTCTTTCTATTCTAAAAAGCAGTGGCCCAATGCATGCTTACGTGCTCCGCGAAAAAGTGAGGGAGAGGTTCGGCTTCTTGCCGGGAGAGGTTACAGCCTACATTGTGCTCTACAAACTGGAGTCAAGGGGCTACGTTAAAACAAGGAAGGAAGCCAACAGGGTTGTTTACTCCATTGCTGCAAGCGGAAGAAATCTGCTGAAAGAAGCGGAAAAAAGCTTCAGGCAAAAGCAGAAGCTACTATTTTAGCCTTATTATTTTGTTCCTGCCAAGAAATTCCTGCTGTGTTTCTGAAGCAAGGTAACTGCTCATGTACCTGCTTACAGTGCTTTTGTCAAGGCCGCTTGCCCTTGCAAGCTCCCGTATCCAGAGGCCGTCTGGCCTGGATTTAAGTGCTTTTTTTATTGCCTTGATTTTTTCCTCATCTGCTTTTTTTGCTTTATGCATGAAAAATAATGAGACATATGTCTTATTTAACTTTATCTTAGACCTGCTTCAGCACAATCATTGTCTGGGTTTTGTCCACGCCGTCAATGTTCCTGAGTTTTTCGGTTACGATGTTGTTTAGGTCCTCAATGTCCTTTGCAAGAACAAGCGCAATTATGTCAAGGCCTCCTGTCAGGATTGTAACTTGTCTTACTCCGTCAAGGTGCTTAATCTGTTTCGCAAGATCTGCCTGCCTGATTTTCTTGCTTTCAATGTTGTAGTTAATTGTTATTCCGATGAATGCCATGATTGGCCTTCCCAGTTTCCTGTAGTCAATGTTAACAGTGTAATTCAGTATTATTCCGTTTTTTTCCAGTTTCTTAAGCCTGTTGTGGATAGTGGTTGGAGGCCAGCCGAGCCTCTTGCTTAGCCTTCCCACAGTCTGCCTGCTGTTGTTGATTAGCTCGGAAATCAGTGCCCGGTCCTTTTCGTCAATTTTCAGTCTTTTCTCCTCTTCCATGTGCTTTAACCCACTAATTTTATGTATTTTAATATATATAAATATTTTGGAATATTTTTCCATTTTTAAGCTAAAATAGTCATTTTTTTGAAAATTTTTCGAAAAAAATCGGAATATGTTTTTATATAAGTTTCAGGCAGGATTATGTATAAACTTGGTTTCTTTTCAGCAATACATTAAATGCAAAAAACAGGTATGTAACTCTATGCAAAAAAAGAAAATACTGTTCTTATACAATGGCGGAACAATCGGTCAGATTCCAGAAAAAAGGGGCAACCAAGTAATTTTGGTTGCGCCCAAGGATGGCAAAGAGTTTCGCTCTGCTTGCCAGCCAGTTCTTGAAAAATTCAGCAAAGAACAAAACTTGGAAATTGATTTTGAATTAGTGACCACTAAAGACAGCACTAACATGACGCCCAATGACTGGGAGAAACTGATTTTCAGAGTAAAAAAAGCACAGGATGATGAAAAATATGACGCTGTCGGAATAGCCCACGGAACAGATACATTGGTTTACACGGCAACCGCATTAGCGCTTGCGCTTCATGGAAAAAACCCCGAGAAAAGCGGTTTAAGGATTCCAGTTTGTATTACCGGGGCACAGAATCCAGTTTACGAACAAGGCGGAGACGGAAAGTTCAATCTTGAAAATTTGTTCAGAGTGCTTAATAGTTCAATTGAAGAAGGAGTGGCAGATGTATTGGTAAATTTCTGGGACAAAGTTTTTTTGGGGTGCAGGACACTAAAAACAAGCGAAAAAAACTTTGACGCCATGGAATCCCCTTCATATCCAAAGGTGGGCTTGATTGACGGAACCGGAGTCCACATTTATAAAAATCTTTTAAGAAAAAAAGAAAACGCTGAAGAAAAACTGAATATTGCTCCGAAATTCGGAAGAGGCGTAGTTAGCTTCGAACTTGCTCCTGGAATAGAGCCAAGCCTTATTTTGGGCTTCATTACAAGCGGCGGAGTAGCAGCAATGATCCTTAAATCTCTGGGGGAAGGAAATGTCTGCTCTGAGGGAGAATTCAGTTTGCTTCCAGCAATAAGACAATCTACAAATGAATATATGACGCCGATTTTCATTACAACAAAGTTTGTCGGCGGGAATGCAGTTGCAACGCATTATGAAACCGGCTATGAAGCATTAAAGGCAGGGGCAATTGCCTGCTTTGACCACACAGACGTGGCTGTTGATGTTAAGGTAAGGTGGCTGATTGGAAATGGTATTTGCTCAAGCATTGAGGAATTCCGCAAAGCAATGAAAACAAGTTTTGCTGGGGAAGTAACTTTCTTAAAATAAAAAAACCCGTTATTGGGTTTCAGGCGGGAAAGTTTCAACACTTGTTCTCTCAGTTATCCCCCGCGCAGATTCTTTCCAATAAGTTCTTTTTCGCCTTTAAAGCACTGTTCAACTATTTTAGAGCATTTTAATTGTTTTTTTGGCTCGTTTTTGTCGTATGCGTAAACTATTATGTTGGTGTCAAGAAAGGCGGGCTCACCTGTCATATAGGTCCGCCCTGTTTTTGTACAATAGTTTTCCCAATAAATACCCTTTTTTCAGCCTTTGGAGGGCGCGCTGCCTGATTTGCTCCCTATTGCTTGTATTTTTATAAAAATCAGAATTAAATAAACCCTTCCTCATATTGTGTCCTCTCACTTATCTCTCCCCTGAGATTCTTTCCAACCAGTTCCCTCGCCTCTTCAGGCTTGTAATTTCCAAGCAGCCACGCCAGCTTAATGAAGGCTGTTTCCGGCAGCATGTCCTTCCCAGGAATAATGCCGAGTTTCTGCAGTTCAACGCCCTTGTCGTAAACGTGCATGTGAACCCTGCCATAAAGCGTTTGTGTTGTCATCACAACAACGCTGTTTTTTGCCAACTCCGCCAAAGCTTTCCACAGTTTCTTGTGCACTTCATTATTTTTGTCGCTCACGAAGCCCGGAGCATGGCCTAAGCCTGTTCCCTCAATCACAATTCCCTTGAACTTGTTTTTCGAGTAAAACTCGAACTGCTCCGGAAACATGTTAGTGGTTATTTTAAGCAAGCCAACTTTGTCCTCCATTTTGTCCAAAACCCTGAATTTTTTGTTAGGATTTTTTCTATTATAATCTTTTTTCAGGAACTCAATCTGCTTTGTTTTGTAATCCACTAAAGCAATTGGAGTGTCATTCACTGCCTTGAACGCATCACGCCTCGAGGAATGCATTTTGCGGGTTTTGCATGCAGGCAGGATTGCGCACTTGTCGTCGCTGGAGGAATTGTGCATGCATATTGCAACCCCGGCAAAATCGCTTTTAAGAATGAATTCTGCTGCACAGTCAAGGTTCATTGCTGCATCAGAACTGCCTCTGTCAGAGCTTCTCTGTGCTCCAACCAGCAGCACCGGCACAGACACATTTTCCAGAATGAAGGAAAGCGCTGCTGCAGTGAAGTGCATTGTGTCAGTGCCGTGGCCGATTATTACTCCCTTGGCTCCTTTGCCCGCCATTTCTGCAACGCTGTTTGCAATAACCGAGTAGTGCTTGAAGCGCATGTCATCGCTCCACATGTTGCTCAAAAACTTGGAGCTGATGTTGCATTTCTCGGTTATTTCAGGGTACATTGAAAGAACGTCTTTCTCGTCAAAGTGGGCGTAAACCGCCCCGCTTCTGTAATCAACCCTGCTCGCAATTGTGCCACCAGTGTGAATTATTGCAATTGTGGGGAGCTGCGGATTTTTCTTTATTTCACGTGTTTCTGCTTTCCCGACTTTTTTCAGCCCCTCCATTTTTTCGATTTTTGTTTTAGCTGAAACTTTTACGCCAATGTTGTAGCCTGACTTGAGTTTTAACCGCAGAATGCTGCTGTTTTTCCCTGCCGGCAGAACGTTCCCCTCAAAAACCTTGGTGCCTTCGGTTACTTTTATCAGCTGCCCTTCAGCAATTTTGTTTTTTTTCAGGAGAGAAGCTGCATCCATTCAATTCACGTGATTTGCTTTCCCTTGTTTTTGTTGAATTTGCTTATTTCTCCGGCGTAGTTTTTCTGCATCATTTTTTTGACTTCAGAGAACTTGTTTGTTTTCGCTAGAACCCACATTAGCTTAACGTAAGCAGTTTCAGTGAGCATATCATAAACAGGAATTATTTTCATTCCCTTCAGCCTTGAACCTATCTCGGCCTCATATATGTGCTGCCAGAAGCTTCCCAGAATGCAGTCGCTTGTTACAACAATCGGCACGCTTTTCCTGTAAGCGTAATTGATTCCATCCCTTATTGATTCATCATGCATTGGAATGTTTCCAAGGCCGTAACCCTGCAAAACAAGGCCCTTATAGCCAAGGTCAACCGCGTTTTTTATGCACTCGCCGTTGAAGCCAGGAAACATCCTGAAAAGCATCACCTTTGTTTCGAGCTTGTTGTAGAGAACCGGCTTTCTTTTTCCTCTTTTCCTGTAAGGCTGCATCAACTCAATGAACTGCTGGATTTTTCCAAGAGGCACGTCTGAGCCGCTCCTGAATGCAGTGAATTCTGATGCATTTATTTTTTTGGTTCTCGTGGCCCTGAAAATCCTGCCGTTGAACACGAGAACTGTTTCAGCAATGTCTGCTGTGCCGGCAACAGTAATTGCTTCCCTCAGATTCCACTTGGCATCAGTGTTTAATTCTGTTGGGTCAACAACCGAGCCAGTGAAAACAATTGGGATATTGTTGTTTTGTATGAGGAAAGCAATTGCCGTGTCAGCGTAATGCATTGTGTCCGTTCCCATTGTTACTACGATGCCGTCGAATTCCTCCATGTTGTAGTAAATGGAGTTTGCCAGCGTGAGCCAGTGCTCTGGCTTTATATCGGAGCTGTCCATTCGAAAAATGTTTGCTGTCTTGATGTCAAATTTTTCCCTGATGCCGGAAACAATGTCAATAAGGTCTTCTTCTGCGAATTCCCCGTACTTCCATTTTCCTTTAAAAGGTTTTGCGCTAATGGCTCCACCGGTTCCAATTACCAGCACTCTTGGTTTTCTGTGTTTCATGCCAAAAAACATTGACCAAAGCTCTTTTTTTATTTGTTTCTAATTGAGAGTTTATTGGTGGAACACAGTGTTTTTGAAAGAGCACCTGCTTGGAGTGCCAGAAGACGTTAAAACCCTCATTCTGCTTGTTTCAGAGCAAGCAAAAAAGATAAGGAAAGGCTTCCTTGAACACAGCAGGCTTGCCGGCACAAAAAACATTTATGGGGAGGAACAGCTTGAGCTTGACAAGTGGGCTGATGATATTATCCTTAAAGCAATGGAGGAAAGCAAGCTTGTTAGGAGCGTTGCTTCAGAGGAAAGGGACGAAATAACTTCAATAGTAAAAGCAAGGGGCTCTTGGGGCATCACAGTTGACCCATTGGATGGAATGAGCTGCGTTGAAACGAACCTTTCAGTTGGCACCATTATTGGAATGTTCAATGAGGGAAATGTTCTCGAGCCAGGCAACAAAATGGATGCAGCGTGCTTTGTTCTGTATGGCCCACTTACTACTCTGACTTATGCTTACAAGGGCTGGGGCTGCCACGAGTTCGTGTTGGATGAGCAAGGAAACTTTGTTTTACGCAATGAGAGCATGAAAATTCCTGAAGGAAAAATTTATGGTTCAGGCGCATTGAGGAAGGACTGGATTCCGCAGCACAAAAAGTACATTGAGGAACTAGAAAAACAGGGCTACAAGCTCCGCTTTTCGGGAAGCTTCACAGCTGACTTCAACCAAGTGCTGCATTATGGGGGTTTATTCACTTATCCTGCTTCAACCGGCAGCCCGAGCGGAAAACTGAGGCTGCTGTTTGAAGGCAACCCAATGGCGTTCATTGCAAAAGAAGCAGGTGGCAACAGCTTTAACGGAAAAAAATCAATTCTGGATGTCAAGCCTGAAATATTGAGCCAGCGCGTGCCCATCTACATCGGCGACAAAAAAACAATTGACCTTGCGAAAAAGTTCTTCTGAAGCAGTTTTAAATACTTTAAATTCCTCTTTTTAATGAAATGCCTGTAAGACCTTCTCCAAAAAGAGCCAGTTCCTTAAAAGAACTAAAAGCAAGTATTCCTGATAAGTTCAAGCGCCAATTTCCCCATGTCTCAACAAGAATCGAGTTGTGGCTAAATCACCAGCCAAGAGAATTTTTAGGCACGAGAGATAGGCGAAGAATTTTCTGGGAAGTTGTCAATTTCGGAACGCCTTTCTTAAGGGAATTCGGAGAAAGGCAAACTAAAGACTTACGAAGGTATTCTTATACTTTGGGAAATTATGAGAGTCCTGTAACAATTTCAAGCTCTACCAACTCAGTCAAGGTAAGCCTTTCTTTCTCGAGGTATAAAAAAAATAAAATATTAAAGATTGAAGGGCTCCAAGGGGTTAGAACTGCTTCAGTTACACGTCAAGATTTCTATGCAGTCATGAGAGAAATGATTAGCATAGCCAAATCATCAGGCTATAATGTAATTTATTTTATTAAGCCGGAAAAACACCCTTATTATGATGAAGATGTTTTGGATTTGAGGACTTTTTATCGTCAAAAAATGAGAAGAAAAGGAGAAGACCTTGACAAATTATCGGCAGAAGGAAGGCCAACCCTCTTTGAGTTAAGGGAATTGCAGGAAGAGCACCAGGAAAGAATGAGAAAACTATATTATGGAATTGCAACAGCATTCAAGTTCAACAGGAAAACAAAGGGAAAGTACATGGAATTAAAAATCTGATTTATTTGCTTTCGAATGTTCTTGTAATAAAGAATTAGCTACGTTCTTTCCCTGTTCCACAAGTCAACCAATGTTTTGTAGTTGCCTGCAACCCTTGCTGCTGCCTCTTCTCTTGAAATGGTTCCGTCATTCAGTGCTTTCATTGGCTCCCAGAAAACCGTT
This sequence comes from archaeon GW2011_AR10, assembly GCA_000830275.1. Taxonomy (GTDB): domain Archaea; phylum Iainarchaeota; class Iainarchaeia; order Iainarchaeales; family GW2011-AR10; genus GW2011-AR10. Next base: position 61,449 of record CP010424.1, read on the forward strand.
CTTCCAACAGCAAAACCAATTATGCCTTTTACTTTTGCCCCAACTTTTAACCATTCCTTTACTTTTTCTGCGTCTTCGCCCCTCCCAAGAGTAATGATTCCAGCGGTTCTTCCTTCTGCTTTCACTTGCTTTACAACAGCTTTGCAGTATTCAACTTTGTCAACTCCCTCCAGCTTCCAGACATCTGGCTCAACACCAGCATCCTGTATTTGCTTGATGGCTTTAACCATCAGTTTTGGCCTCAACTCTGCCTCATACCTGTTTTTGTCTCCTCCAACAGATTGGAGCTGTTTTTCTTCTGCCGGAACAAGCAATTCAAAAATAAATTTTTTTCCTATTTTTTTGGCATAATTGCTTGCCTGCACCAGCCTATCAAGCTGTCTCTTGTTCAGCTTTCCGTCTCCCTCCGGGTTGTATCTCACAAGAACTTTTACAAAGAAGGGGTCAACTCTTTTGATGTGTGCCCTGAAGTCTGCTTCATCAAAATCGAATTCGTCTTGGCCTGATCTCTCTATTGGCATCGCGGTTTTAATGCCTTTGCTTTTCGCGTCCCTCAGAATTGCCGAACCAAACTGTTCATCAACCAGTATTGCTGCCTTGTCTTTTGGCACGCCCATTTTAAGGCTTTTAAGGAAGCCCTCGTAAACCATTTGCTTTAGTGAAGAGTATTTCCTTTTTTCCTCTTCTGTTGGCTGTCTTCCCTCAATTCCAAAAAGTTTTTTGAGCAAAGAGCCCCTATGGTCAAAAGGAAGAATCAGCAAGTCTTCTTCATAGCCCATTAGAACCAATTCAATAAATCCAAAAAAATCTATTTAAGTTTATGCTTGGCACGGCAAATTATGCCGGAAAAAAACCTATTTAAAGTTATGCCAAGAGGATTTAAGTATATGAATGTGGCAATCCTTTTCTCCGGCGGCAAGGACTCAACCCTTGCAGTTGAAACAGCTCTTGCCAAAGGCTGGAATATTTCTTACCTTCTATCGGTTAAACCGACAAGAAAGGACTGCTATTTGTTCCATTACGCAACAGTTGAGCATACCCCCAAAATTGCCGAAATGCTTGGCTTAAAGCACAAGCTTGTGAGCTGCTCGGTTGCTAATGCCAAAAAAGAAGCCGAAATCGTAAAAAGGGTTGTTGAAAAAAACCCTGTTGATGCGGTTGTGCTTGGCGGCACAGGGTTACAGGAAACCCAAATTAGAAGCATTAAGGAAGCGCTTGCCCCGATTGGAATTAAAGTTTTTGCCTCGCATGAGGGCTTAAACCACGGAAAAGTGCTGAAGGGAATGCTTGAAAAAGGCTACGAAATCTGCATTACGCAGTTTGCTTCAGCAGGCTTTGATGAAAGCATGTTGGGCCTTAAGTTAACAAAGGACAACTTCAAGGAATTCGAGGAAAAAAGCAGAAGGTTCGGGTTCCACATTGGAGGAGAAGGCGGCTACTATGACACGTTCGTTTTAAGCGCTCCTTTCTACAAGAAAGCCTTTGAATTCGCTGGAGTGCAAAAAATTGTTGACGGCGCAAACACCGGCCACATTGAAGCGAAATCTATTGCAGAAAAAGCATTTGTAGTGGCAAAAAACTAGTTCATCTGAGGCCACTCTTCATCTGCTTTCATTTGGCGGTTTTTAACTGCATGTTCCCTCTTCATTCGGTTCTGAAACAACCAATGCATAGTTTTTTGTTCCCAGCTCAAATTGAATTCCTGGAGATTTTTCCTGCCACTTCAAAACACAGGATGTAGCGTTCTCGCAGTTGGCGCACAAAAACCTTGCCCTGCAATTTCCGCCTGTAAGAAATGTTTCCCCTTCGCTTGTTGCCTCGCACAAATCACTTTGCGTTACCTCGCTCACCTTGAACTCAAACCTGTTCAAGTCAAAGCCTGCATCCTCTGCACTTGAAACCACTTCAACGACATAGTTGCCGTTTCTTTCAGCGTTAAAGGAAAAAGCCACTTGCTGTTCTTGGTTTGGCTCAAGAACCTCAATTAACTCTGTTGCCGGTTGTGCCGCCAGAATTTCCTGTTCTCTTCCGTCAACAATTTCTTTCCTGTAAAGCTTTGCATCAGCCAAAACCTCTGCTGCATTAAGGCTGCCGGAGTTTTTTACAAGAAAACTGAACCCAATTGCTTCCCTGCTTAAATCATACTCGTCTTTGAATTCAACGCCGTGGATTTCAAGCTGTGCAGGCAGTTCCCCAAAGTAAACCCTGCAATTGAACAGGTCAAGCTCGTAAGAGCAGCGAGTGCTCACCTGCATTTCAACTGCATCTAACGCCCTTAACTTTCTTGCATCGAACTCAACTCTGCTGCAGCGCGCAGCAGAATTGCATTTGAAAACAACTGCTCTTTCAATATTGTCAAACGCTTCTGCATCTAGGAATAAGCCTTTTTCAATGAAAATCGTTTCGGTGTTTGCTTTCCCGAGGTTTGCCTGCGAGTAATCCAGAGATTCTTCGATTGCTTCCATGACATTTTTTTTTGGGGTAATAAAAAGGCTTGCAATCAGCAGCAGCAAAGCCACTGCAACTATTGCAATTACTGCCAGCCTGAAAACCCCGAGTGCTTGCCCCTTCATCGTCCCCCTCTTCTTTTCGGGAAAAGAGCTGCATGGATTTCCCAGTGCAGGAATCCTTTTAGTATTAAACCAAAAACAATTACTCCGATGCTGATTATGATTACGGTTTGGTAGTCGCCTACACGAAAAAACCAGAGCTGTTGGTCGAATGCCCAGAACTTTGAGGCAATCAGTGCATATACTACTATGCCTATGGTGAGCACCACCAAGCCTATCCTGATAATTGCGTCAAGCCACCGGTTCATGCTTCTAAAATAAGGTAAAAGTAGTATAAATAGCTTTTAGTGCCGTTCTCCTGGTTTATGCACTAAACCCCGTATTTTTCTTCTGCTCCCTAATTGAATGCTTTTTTTCAAGCAATTCCCAGAAACCCATAACCAAAATTTCCTCTTCAGGTTTTTTCTTCAACCTGTACGTGCTTCTGTTTTTTGAACATTTCCTTTATTTCCTTTACCGTTGTTGCGTCCTCTGGTTTCCTGTCAAAGCGAAAAGAAACCATTCTCGGAAACCTCAGAGCCAGCCCGCCTGTTCTGTCTTTTCCGGCAGTGTGGTTTGGGCTCCTAGTTATTTCATCCGCCCTCACTTCAATAACGTACTTTGGCTCAACCCAAAAGTCTGGCTCCAGCTGTGAGTCAACTCTCGCAGGCTTTTTTCCTGTTTTGGTTTTGCTGAGCATTTCCTCCAGCTCAGTCATCTGCTGTTCGCTCATTCCTGTTCCAATTTTTGCAATGCTCTTAAACTCATCCGCATCCTTGTCGTAAACGCATGAAAGCAAGCCCCCTAATCCGAACTGCGCGCGCTTTCCCTTGCCCTTGTAGTAGCCAGCAATGACAACTTCAATTGAGTCAGAGAGCTCTCCCTTGTAAGAGCGCTTAAGCTTAATCCAGGCAAACTTTCTTGCGCCAGCAATGTATTTTGCGTTCAGGTCCTTTGCAATTATTCCTTCAAGGCCTTTCTCAATGCTGTCCTCGAAGAACTTGTCAATTTCTTTTGCCCTGCCAGTAACAATGCTTTTGGTCAGCTCAATAACCCCGCCGGGTTTCACAAGCTTTTCAAGTGCCTTTCTCCTCTCAACAAATTTTTTTGTCATCATGTTTTCGTTCTCTATCAGCATAACATCAAACAGAAAAAGTTTCAGCGGCATCTCCTCAGCCATTTTTTCAATGTCGTACTTTCTTTTGCGCTGAATCGTTACTTGGAAAGGAAAGTACTCGCCCGTGGCTTCATTAAACGCTAATGCTTCTCCCTCCACAATTGCTTTCTTTGCTTTCAGCTGTTCCTGCACTCCCTTGATTATTTCCGGGAACATGTGCGTAACGTTTTCTGACTGCCTAGAAAAAACCGTTGCTTCTTTCCCGTTTTTGTGCACCTGCAGCCTAAAGCCATCATATTTTTGTTCAACAAAGCATTTCCCTATTTTTTTCACTATTTCTTCCGAGCTGCTGAGCCGTTCCGCCAGCGTTGGCCTGATTGGAATTCCTGGGGTTATTTCAACTTTCTCCAGCCCTTTCAGGCCTTTTTCTTTCAGCATTTCAGCGATTTCCCCCAAGTCAGAGTAAATGTTGTATTTTTCTTCAATGAGTTCTCTAAGGCGCTGCTTTAAGCGCAGTTCAAACTCTTTCCTGCGCTTTTCCTCTTTTTTTTCTTTCAATGCACTTTTAATTTCCTTAACTTGTTTTGGAAACAGTTTTTCAAATTCCTTGGAATAATTGGTTGCAAGTGCATCCATTATGGTGGGTTCGCCTACGCCCAAGCGCATTTTTCCCACAGGAATTCTTGCAATGAATTTTCCTTCAAGCGGGGAAGCTGAATTGAAGAGCTCAGCCATTAACCTTATTTTCAGCTCCTGGCTTCCGGGGCCCTCTGCCTTGGCAATTTTCACAAAATTGCTGAACGTTTTTTCGAGGCTTAGCTCCTCCGAGAAAAGGCTCCGCTGTTTCTTTTTTGAAGCAATTTCTTGAACCGCGAGGCCTAAGTCGCCTTTCTCCTTGTAGAGTTCCTCCACTTCTTTCTTGCTGTAGCCAGTTGCCTTCGCAATAGCGTTAATCATCAGGCTTTCTCCTAAACCAATTTCCAGGCCCTCATGTGCTGCTGCAATTGTTCCCTGGCTCAAATAAATTGCTTTACCTATTTCGGATTTTCCGGCAGAAGAAAGCATTTCAGCGAGAATGCTTGTCATTTCAAGGCGAGAGGAAGCCTTTTCCAGCCTCTCAAAAAACTCTGCCAGCTCCCTGAATTTCATAGTATAATTTAACTGCCCCCCAAAATAAAAGTTTGTTGTTTCAGGGGCCCCCTTTTCAGGGCTTCACTTTAACTACTCCGCCAAAATCAGTAATAAACCAGCGTGGTTTTCCAGTTTCAGGGTCCTTTATGAGGCTAAAACAATCCCCTCCCAAAGAATAGCCGTTTTCTTTCAGAACTTTCCGGTCTCTTTTATGAATCTCTTCAGCCTCAATCATTTCGCTTACAGATTTTGTTCCAAACTTGTATTCCTTGAACCTTGTTAGTATCAGCCTGTAGCTGCTGTCATCCATTTCTCTCAGCCTGATAGTTGGAAGAATGTGCAGTCCAAGCCCCTTTTTTCTGTTGAGCTCTAAAAGCCCCCGCATTGTTTCAAACTGCGCCAATGGATCCCTAAGATGATGAAGGCCGGGCCACTGCTTTTTTTTCCTGAACTTTTTCTCAGCCAAAACAATTTTTTTTCTTTTTTTGCCCTTTCTGACCGTCACATAAGCATTGTGAACAACTCCCTCCTTGTTCCCACCTAACCGCCTTCCCTGCCTGATTTTTTCAACAACTACGTCTCCTCTGCCGCCCTTTAAAACAATTGGCTTTGAAGGCTTTTTCCGTCTAAAAAGCATAATAAAAGCATACTTAAACTGGTTAATAAATCGCACTCGTTTTTCCAATAAAACCGTGTTTTTTCAGAAACCTATTTAAATGATTTCAAAGCAGTTTTTTACTGCAAGGGGTCGTAGTCTAGTCTGGTCTAGGATGCGAGCTTTGGGACAGCTGAAAGGTCAGCTGGCAACCTATATGTCAAGAGATTTCGCTGCGCTCAATCCCTTATTAATTTGGACTGCATTATGGGCTCAAATTGTAAGGGTTTTCAGCGTTCGAACCTTGATTAATTTGTAGGCAATAGCTGGGTTACTTTATGGCTATTCAGTTGCGAAATAGCTTGTGACGGGGGTTCAAATCCTCCCGGCCCCATTAGCCGGTTGCGTCCGGCTGTGACGCGGAGTGGAGGGTTTTCGCTTCGCTCAAACCATGGGTATGCCTTCAAAACTAATTCAATTTTTTTTGTTTCCGTCTGGTTTTTATTCGTATTTGCTCAATTAAGTATTGCTCTTTTTGAGCAGTGAGGTGGTTAATTGGTTTCGTTTGATGTCAGCCCTGTTGCAGTTGTGGTTGCAGGCATTCTGGCAATGGTTTTGGGCTTCATTTGGTATGGGCCTTTGTTCGGCAAAAAATGGATGAAGCTGTCAGGAAAAACAATGAAGGACATGGAGGCAGCGAAAGGAAAAATGCCGGCGCTATACTTTTTTGGCTTCATTGCAGCGCTGATAACAGCATTCATTTTAGGAGTTCTGATTAGCTCTCTTGGAGTCACACAGTTGGGAGACGCGCTTGTTGTTGGAGTGCTTGTCTGGCTGGGCTTTGACGTGACGCTTCTTTTAGGAGGCATTCTTTGGGAGGGAATGTCAAAAGAACTTTTTGTGCTGAATGCAGCGCACCAACTGGTTAATCTGCTGGTGATGAGCGCAGTGTTTGTTTACTTGTAAGGGAAGCTTTTGCTTCCTTTCCTTTTTCTTTTTAATTTCTTTCCACCAAAACATTATTTTGTTCAGGGGACGTAGTATAGTTTGGTCTAGTACCCAAGCTCGGGGGCTGTAAGACCTTTACAGCCGATTAGCTTGTAACCCCAGTTCAAATCTGGGCGTTCCCACTTTCAAATCGTCGCGGCCCCATTAGCCGGTTGCGTCCGGTTGTGACGCGTAGTGGATGGTTTTCGCTTCGCTCAAACCATGGGTATGCCTTCAAAAACGGAGAGCTCCGTTTACGAGCTGTAAGTGTCCCTTCTTCGAAGGGACAGTAATACTCCTCCGTTTACACTGTGTGGCATGTGAAGTGAAATGGAGCATGGCACTTGCTAGCTTCTTCCGCAAAATTGGAAGCTTTAAATATTTCAAAGTTGTTTCTTTTGTATGCTGCCCAGAAAAAGGTTGCGGGAAAGGCAACCGCCAAAAGAGCGGCGTGAAAGGAACTTGGACAAAGTTTATGCAGTTAGACTACCAAGGGGAAAAGTTGTGCAAAGGCCGTTGTCTGTTGAGCTTGCTGATCCCGAAGCCAAAATAAGGAGGGAGCGTCGGTTTCTTACTAGCGCGGCACTGGAAAAAGTGATGAAGCGCGGTTCAGGAGGAGAAGTATCTGGAACAGCAAGAGAGCTCTACAGGAACCTTGGAGTTGAGCACAGAAAGAAAAAAACAAGGCAAAAAAAGTAAACACTGAGTTTTGTTACAATTTGTTGAGTGCATTCAATGTTAAGTGAAAGTGTTTCTAAACCAAATAAAAAAGATTTTAAGGAATCCACTGATTGGATTTCCTGCTGGGTGCTTCCAAAAAAAATCGGCTGGCCAGTTCTTATATTACTGGTTTTTTTTGATGCATTCATTACAATTCAGGCTGGCAGCGAGTCAAACCCTCTTTGGAGGCCGCTGGCGGAAAAATTTGGGCTGAATTTTTTGTGGGCTGCCGCCTTAATTGTTTTGGCAATTTTCTTTGCAGCTACAAAAATTTTTGGGCGAATAGTTGAAAAAACAGAGCATTTTTCCCGCGGAGAAGAATTCATCCTAACCAATTTAGTAATTGTTTTTGCAACATACGACCTTTACATTGCTTTTTTGGTTCCAAGAATCGGTTATCTGGGAACAAGCACCCATTACGCAATTATTCCTGTATTGTTTATTCCGATACTGGCATACAATGTATTTGTTGAGCTTCAAAAGCGAAAGAGCTTAAAACAAATTTGATTGCAATAAGTGCATAATGTGCCTTTGAAACAAATCCTTTTAATCGGCGAGTTTAACAAGTTTTACTGCTCTTCCGTTTTTGATTATGGTTCTGGTTTTAACTGCTTTGGAGGCAATTAATGATTTTGCTGTTGAGTGGGCTTTTCCTGTTGACCAGTTCAATTCCTTTGCAATTTCGTAAACCGATAATTCGCCTTTTTCTTGTAAGTAAAGCATCAGCGTCCACTTGGGTTGCTTTGCAAGCTCCTTTTCAGCAGCCAAACTAAGCTGAATCGTTTTCATAACCTTAAACCTCCTGAAAAAAATAATATTATTGTTTTCATAATATTACTGTCATATTTAGGAAGGGAAGTAGTAAAAGCATTCATAAAAGTCGGCTACTTGAGAAAGCACAGGACTGACACTTTTTGTTGGACTGCTCAAGGTTTAGAATATGTAAAGTTGTTGCTTAAAAAATGATTTTTTTGTTTTTGGTTTTTGAAACAAATCCTTTTAATTTCTCTCTTAAATTATGTTTACGTGGTTTAGTGGCAGAAAAAGAAGCCAGTGTTGAGGGAATCACTGTTAAGAAGGAAGTGGATTTCAGTGAGTGGTACAATCAGGTTGTGCTGAAAGCAGAGCTGGCTGATTATGCGCCTGTGCGCGGCTTCATGACAATCAGGCCAAGAGGCTATGCCATTTGGCAGGCAATCCAGGACTATTTTAACCAAGTTATAAAATCCAAGGGGGTTAGGAATGTTTACTTTCCCTTGCTTATCCCTGAAAGCTTTTTCAAGAAGGAATCAGAGCACGCTGAGGGCTTTGCACCTGAGCTCGCGTGGATTGAACGAAAGGAGGGGGATGAAGAGCGGGTTGCAATCAGGCCAACCAGTGAAACAATAATGTATGATGCTTTCGCCAAGTGGATTAGGAGCTGGAGGGATTTGCCGTTCCGCATCAACCAGTGGTGCAACATTCTTCGCTGGGAAGTAAAGCAAACCAAACTGTTTTTGCGCACCCGCGAGTTTTTGTGGCAGGAAGGCCATTGCGTTTACGAAACAGAGGGTGAATGCGTTAAGGAAGCATTAATGTTTTTAGGAGAGTACAAGAGGCTGGCAGAGGAACTGCTTGCAATTCCTGTTTTTGATGGAGAAAAAACCGAGCTTGAAAGGTTTGCAGGGGGAAAGGCCACTTTCACGCTTGAAGCCTTGATGCCTGACGGGAAAGCATTGCAGATGGGGACAAGCCATAATCTGGGCCAGAACTTTGCAAAAAGCTTTGGTTTAAAGTTTTTGAGCAGGAACGAAAAAGAACAGTTTGCGTGGCAGAACTCTTGGGGTTTTTCAACCAGGCTGATTGGTGCAGTGGTGATGGTGCACTCTGACAACAAAGGCCTAGTGCTGCCTCCAAGAATTGCAGAGCACAAGGCAGTGGTTGTGCCGATTATTTTTGAGAAAAACAGGGAAAAAGTTTTGAGGAAAGCCAAAGAGCTTGCAACACAATTAAAGGAAGTAAACGCATTCGTGGATGACCGGGATGCCTATTCTGCCGGCTGGAAATTCAATGAGTGGGAACTCAAAGGAATTCCCCTGAGAGTGGAGTTTGGGCCAAAGGATTTGGAGAAAAAACAGGCAGTGCTGGTGAGAAGGGACACTGGCAAGAAAACCATTGTGAAGTGGTCTTCACTGAAAAAAGAGGTAAAAAAACAACTGGAAGAAATGCAGGAAAATTTGTTCAAAAAGGCTGAAAAGTTCTTGAAGGAAAGCACGGTTGAAGTAAGCAGGTGGAATGAATTCAAGAGAGCTGTTTCAGAGAAGAAATTGGTTTTTGCTCCGTTTTGTGAGAAAACTGGGTGCGAGGAAGAAATAAAGCGTGAAACAACTGCTACAAGCAGGTGCATTCCGTTCAACCAGAAAGAAGCAAAGCTTGAATGCGTTAAATGCGGTTCCGCTGCTTCAAGGAAAAGTTATTTTGCCAAATCCTACTAAATTTTATGAAAGATCCCTGGGCCTTGAAAAAATGCTTTTAAGTGGCAAAGACATTTCCTCAACTGTTGAGTTCTCGATTTTTTGGGATAGAATCCCTGTTGAATGGAAACCAAATTTGCCGTAAAGGCTTTTTGCAACACGATTTTCGGCTTTAACGATGAGCTTTATTTCTGAAACGTTTTTCTCTTTCAGGAAGTTTATGCCGAAATCAAGCAGGTGCTCACCTAAACGTTTGCCTCTCCTGTGTTTTACAACGCTTATTGCATTTACTCTCCCAATGCTGTCAAGGAGCTCCAAGTCAACGAAACCAATAATACCGTTTCGTTCAACAAGCTTGAACAAAAAAATGTTAGGGTTTTCAAGCCTCTCCCTTAAATTTTCTACCGAGGAATTAAAATAGGAGAACTCCAATTCAATAAGCCTTTTTACTATTTCGAGGTCTTCTTTCTCTACTTCCGTTATGTTCATCGCAGTGCACCTTTAAGGTATTGCTCTATTTCGTGGTCTGATACGGCGCAGCCGGCAAACTTCATTGCGTAAAGCGCGGCTTCAAGCGCATCCCTTGTGCGGCTGAACTCTTTCTGGAAATAGTTTTTTTCAAAAGCCAGGGCCATTAACTCAACGGAGCGAATGATTCTGGTTTTTCCGACAAAGTTTTTGAATAACTGAAGCGAATGCTTGTTAAGGCGCACTTTTTCAAAAAGCCTTTTTTCAAGAATTTTTTTCAGCTGCTGGGGTTCTTCAACAAGCATTCTGGTGGTTCTTTCGTCAATGACTAATGCATCAGCGTGGGTTCTTTTAACCAGCGCAAGCGATTCAAGCTCGCCTTTATCCACGAGAATTATTTTTCCCCTGCTGGAGTAAGCGGTTTCGTTGGCTATTTCGCTGAGCTCACTGATGAGTTTTCCCAGCTTTCTATCCTCTCTTGCAACCCTCAGCCAGCCCCTGTCCACTGCTTCCTTTATTCTTATGGCATTGAGCTCAAACTTTTTGATTTTCAGTGGCCTTGAAACGCTCTCAAAGTAAACCGATTCAGGGATGAGAAACTCCACATTCTCGTTTTCAGCCAGTTCCCCTAGAATGTTCATAAAGCATTTCTCTGAAATTGATATCAGGCTGCTGGAATCAAACACCAGTTTTTTCATTAAACCAACCTCAACTGAAAATTTCTCTTGCAATCCCCATGCGGTCCTTCATTGAAAGCTTCACTGTTTCCTCATCGTGTATTTTTGTTATGCCGATATAGTTTTGCAGTTCCTTTTTGTCTGCTCCAGTAATTCTGGCGGCTTGGCTTAAGCTGAGGCCGCGAGCGTAAGCGGTTGAAGCAACCTTTATCCTGCCCTTGTCAGAAATGTTTCTAACGTAGTTGCCTAGGCTCCGGTCAACGGCTCTAACCCTGTTCACGATTGATGAAAGGTTCCGCTTGAAAAGGCCCTCATTCTTCTGCTGGATGATTTTTGTTGATGAATTAAGTGAAGCGGTTATCTCTTTTTTTGCTTTAACCCAGTTCGGGCTTTTAACCACATGCTCTTTTGAAACGAGCTTGCTGAGAGAATAGGCTGCAACCGCTACCTCTGCAAGCATTGGATCATTGTCTAAAACTGCTTCGCCTATTGCAGCATTGCTCAGCTTTTTAAGCCTGAAGGAATCAGCTGCCTGGAATGCTATCCTAAATTCGGTTAGGAGCCTGAGCAGAGGCGAAGGCATAGTATTCTTTTAGGGGCAAGGGCTATTTAATTGTTTTCAGCCTCTGTCAATCAGTCGGTTTTTTATTTAATAAACGCTTTATTAATTAGATGAATTTAACCAAGAAAACCCTTTTTTTGGCTGTTTTACTGCTGTTTTTCCCGATTTATGCTAACTCGATTTCAGCCAACAATGCGGTTTCCTTTGTAACCCAAGAAAACCATTTTTTGTTTGAGGATGAAGACTACCAGCTTCCAGTGGTTGAGATAACCCATGAAGGGAAAAAGTACTGGGTTATTCCAATTCTTTCAGGCAACACGCTTGTAACTTTTTTCCCGGTTAAATCTGAGGCAAAAGAGCTTTCCCTTTCAAAGCCTCTTAACAGGCAGCTGTTCAAAACCGCTGACACTCTTAGAAGCCTTTCAGTTGAAAAGGAGCGCATCTCCAAAAACCAGCAGGTTGACTGGCTTTTTGCCTCCAACTATGTTTTAATTTTTGAGGAGCTTTCCCGCGGCCTTGAAAACGAGATATTTGAAATGAACATAATCGAGTCAACCCTAAACAATGCAGATGTTTCAAGCCAAGTGAACAGAATGAACAGCTCCCTTTCCGCGATGAGCCTTAAATCCGGCGGCTTAACCCAAAGCATAACTGAAGCAATTGCAGCTGAAGCAGCTTTTGCTTCTGCTCCGGATGCTCTCAGCGCTGCTAAACTGAAAGACGAATTTGATGACGCATTTGAAGAGCTTTTCTCTTTGAATGCTGACGCGTTAAGTTACCGCGACGAAATCCAAAAATTGAAGCAGCTTATTTCTGTGTCGGATGCGGATGCTGCAACAAAGGATTATCTGGTTTCCCTTGCAGACCCGCCTGCAGAATTCAACAATATTGGCAGGTATGTTACCAATGCCTTGAGCCTGCAGCAGGCAATTAATGGAATGTATGCAAACGTTGACTCAAGGGCTGATTCGCTGCTGGCTGAGTTCGAGTCAAGGGTTGAAAGAGACAAAGCCTTTAGGCTATTGTATTCCGAGAACACTTCTATTTCTCGGAGAACTGAAGGAGAGTTCTCTTCACTGCAGCAGATAGTAAATTTTATTCTGGATGAAAACAACAGGCCTTACTGGAAAAACAAGGAACTTATCAGCGCAATGGAAAGCAAGTGGAGCCAGGCAGTAAGAAACTTTAACGAGAGAAACTATGCTTTGGCTGAAACCTTTGCAGAAAAAGCAGCCGATGATGCAGTGGCAATTTTTAATCAGGGCTTCATTGAAGCAGCTCAACCGCCATTGCTGCCCCAAGAGCTTATATTCCAGCTAGTAATTGCTTTGCTTGCTTTGCTTGCAATCCTTTATTTGTACAATAACAGGGGAAAAATAATTAAGTTTGTGAAGCAAGGCAGCGAAGAAGAAGAGGTGGAACTTAGTGCCTGGAAAGACAAGCCTTAAGCACCAGCAGCAGAAAACCGCAGAGCATTGGCAGTGTTTTGAGTCAATTGCCTAACTGTAAATTTCAATTATGTCCTTGTTTTTTAGCCCGTATTCTCTTGCAACTCTTTGCCCGGGAAACTTGGATGAACCCCATACTCTAACATACCTTAGGTTTTCTAGGAAGTCCTTGTGAACTGTTTTGGCAACTTCCTCCACTGTCGAGCCTTTCTTCAATACAAGGGGCTCTTTCAGGTCTGCTTCATGCCCCGGCTTCTTTGTGAAAACAATTATTTTTTCAAGCAAAAGAAAAATTTTTTCCTTAAGCTCTTCAATGCCATAATGTTTTCCCCTTTCAACTGTTAAGGAGTTCTTGTAAACGATTTTTTCGTTGAGCACTTGGGCTATTTTTTCAATTGTTGTTGGCTCCATTAACAGGACACTCACGTTAAATACCCCGAACTGCTTCAACATGTCCCTCACGTCCTGTTCTTTTACCTTCAAGTATTTTTTTCCAGTAATGGTAATGCCCCTGAATTTTGATGCTTTGATTTCAATCAGTGGTTTTTTTTGCCCGGCAATTATGTCAGCTTTCCTCAGCTCGTTTAGCAGAATTTTTTCCTCTTCTTTGCCGTTCACAACCAAAACAATTGCGTCAGCATTCCTTATCAGTGAAAGCAATTGGGTGCCCTGTGCTTTTCCTTCGCTGGAACCCTCAATCAGGGCGGGAATCTCTACCAGCTGCACTAGTGCGCCGTTATAGTTCATTGTTCCAACTTCCGGCTTTTTTGTGGTGAAAGGATATGAGGCAATCTCCACTTTAATGCCTGTGAGCTTTTTAAGCAAAGTGCTCTTGCCGGAATTGGGCATTCCAACCAAAACAATTTGGCCTGCACCGCTTTTTTTAACGTTGATGCTCGGCCCTCTTCCTGCCTTTGAAGCCTGTGCTTTTTCCTTTTCAACGTCCTTCCTTAGTTTTGCTATTTTTCTGGTTATTTCCCTGCGGAGGTTCTCAGTGCCCTTGTGTTTTGGCACAGTTTTCATCATTTCGCTCAGTGCCAGAAGCTTTTCCTGTGTAGTGCTGGCATTCCTGTATTTTTCCTCCGCTTTAACGTATTCCACTCCAGGATTAACAGGCATACTTAATTCACTCCTAAAAAGTGTTTTAAAAGTAGGCTAACGCGGCGTGAACCTTCTGGCTTCAGCCTGTGAGTAGTTCAAATAATTATTCGCGCCATGCCTTGAAAACAAGCAGTTCCTCAAAGAAAAGCTTTTTTCTTCCCACAATTCTGAAGCGCATTTTTTGCTTCTCAAGCTTTGCTTCGGTTTCCTTGACTCCATTCAAAGAGCTCTGCAGAAAAAAACACTTTCCTTTGCCCTGCAAATGTTTTTTGAATTCCGCAAGAAACCTGTCAAGGACTTCTCTCCCGTTTTTTCCTCCATCAATGTCAGTAAGCTTAATGCCCTCGGATGGAACATAAGGCGGGTTAAATATTATTGCATCAAATTTTTCCTTCACTTTCTTGAACAAGTCGCTTTCCCTGAACTCAATTTTTTCCAGCACCCCTGCTCTGGCAGCGTTTTCCGCTGCTTTTTCAAGTGCCTTGCTGCTAATGTCAACAGCTATTACTTTTGCACCCATTGAAGCAGCTTTAATTGCCTGAATGCCTGAGCCGGTGCCAATGTCCAGGACAAGTTGCTTCGGTTTTACTTCAACGCATTCAAGAAGCAGGAAAGAGTCTTCTCTGGGAGAATAAACGGTTTCTTGCATTTAAGCGCCTTGCGTTTCCCCAATTTTCTGGCATGGCTCTATTTCTGGCAATTCAAGGCAGATAGCATCATCAATTGTTTGAATCGGCACATTGTACTTGCATTCAACCAGTGCAGTGCCAATAACCCTGATGCCGTATTCTGATGCTCTTTGAAGGCTTGTTTTTTTGATATCTTCAACGAAATTAAAGCAAGTTGCAATAGTTCCTTCACTTAAGCCGGCCCTGCTTGCAGCCCTTTCAACTTCTTCTTTTGCCAATGGTTTCCCGAAGTGCGGTGAGCTATTGCATGATACAATCTCCAAGTTGCTGAAGTTTTGCTCCGAACCATCAGTGTCACAGTAAATTGAGAGCAGTTCATTGTGGAATTCACTGTATTTTCCTTCCGCGTTAGAGCAAACAAAGTAATCAATCAAGTAGTCTCTTGCCTCGGTGTTTGCGTCAGGAAAAAGGGTGCTGGTTGATGATGGAAGGTACTCAAAGCTTAAGGAAATAAAATCGTTGAAGTCTCTTTCAATGCCCCTCTCAATCGGGCTCTGCTTTATGCTCAACTCGTTGAAGGGATCGTCAAACAAAATTATTTCAGCTATGCCGTTTAATGAATTGCAGTCGGTTTCAGATTGGGGGGCCAAAAACATGCGGGAATAAATTTTTGAGTTGTCAAGGTTTACTTCTGGAACAACAAAGTAACCGTTAACCACTGCGAATGCTTTCTTTAGTGAGCTGGACGTTTCATTGTATGCTTCCATGTCTTCAACCGGCACCAGCGCAGTGGGGGAAACCTGTACAAAAAAGTTTGCCACCAGCTCTTTGCCTTTCGGGGAACTCATTTCGATTCTCTCAACCTCGAAAGGAATCCCTTTTGCGTCAAAAACATCCAGTATTGTGTTGTGGTTCCTGCAGAAAACGCACTCGTTGGAGTAAAGAAGCTTTACTCTTACAATCCCTTCCTTCCCTCCGTTTCCATTTGAGCCGTTTGGGGGGCTGTCAGAGTCAAGCAATAGAAAAACAGCGTAGCTTCCTACAACCGCGAGAACGACAAGCAAAACCACAAGGTAAGCCGGAATGCCTTTCCCTGTTTTCTCTGCCTTTTTTTCCTCTTTTCCTGTGCCAATAGTTTCTCTCACGGCTTCTTTTTTTGGTTCAGTTTTTTTTATGGGTTTTCTTTCAGCCACTTCCCGCACCTTTCCACTGCCTGTTTTCCGGATTATTATCTGCTTTTGCTCGGAAGCCTTTAAAAACCCTGCCTTAAGAACTGGTTTTTACCTAAAAAATTAAAAAATGCTCCCAAGAAATATGTGTAGGTCGCAATGGCATTGGAAACTGTTTTTTTGCTTGTTCTAGTGGTTGCATTAGCCCTTGGAAATGCCCTGCTTTCATTTGTGGGGAGGAACGAGAACAAGGGGGTTTCCACTCAACAGGGGTTTATCACGGCTGCAATTCCTTTGGAGGCAGTGAGGCTTCAGCAGCTCGACACAGCAGTAAAGGTTTTATCCAACAAGGTTGACATGGCGCATTCAAGAATTTCGTCCCTTGAAGGCGCGGTTAAAAAAAGCAGGCCAGTCGACTTCCATAAAAGCGTTGCGGAAAAACTCCACAGGTTTGACAATTTCAGGGCAAACACCGAGGTTGAACTGAAGGGTTTAAGGGAAGCCCTGGTTGGGCTCAAGGAAAAACATTTAACCTTTAAATCCAAAAAGTTGCGGCGCGAATCCAAAGCGCTTTCATCAGAGCAGATGCACAAAATCATTTACCGCTCCTCCAAGAAAACCAAAGGCAAGCAATTAAGCAGCGCCAGGATTTCAAAGAAAAAAACCAAATATAGCAAATGACAAAATATTTGAACAAATAATGTCATTTGCTATCTATCAGGCGACAATAAATGTTCAAAAATTAATGTCGCCTGCTATAGTAAAAGAAGAAATGATTGTTTTTTCAGTGATCTAATGCGTTCAGAAATGAAAATTGAGTGCCCTGTTTGCAGGGAAAACTCCGGGCTGTTCCAAGTTACTGAAAACATTCCGCACTTCGGGCAAACGCTTCTTTCAAGCTTTTACTGCAAGCACTGCGGTTACCGCTTCTCTGATGTCATCACCACTGAAATCAAGCAGGGAGCAGAGTTCAAGGCAGAGGTTAGAAGCGCAGCCGACCTTAACACCCGCGTTGTAAAGAGCTCCACCGCGTTTGTGGAAATTTCCAGGCCAGAAATAAGCGTTCAGCCTGGCCCTGCTTCAATTGGGGTAATAACAAACATTGAAGGCTTGCTTGAAGCCATGATCGGGCCAACAAAAAGCGTTGCGTTTGAAGGTGGAGAAAAAATAAAAAAACTCGCTGAAATAAAACTCAAGCAGTTAATGGAAGCCAAAGAGGGAAAAATTCCTTTCAGGGTTAAATTGTCTGACCCATTTGGCAACAGTGCACTGATTGGAAAAAACGTCAAGAAAAGGTTTCTCAGCAAAAAAGAGATAAGGAAACTTGAAGAAAAGCTCGGCTTCTAGTGCTTTTTCCAGCTTTTTCTCTGTTCTTTGTCCCCTGAAATGTTCCTCAGGTTTTTTGAAACAATGCTTGCAGCAGAAATAGCTGGCTCCAAGTCATCACCTTTAACAATAAACTCGATTCCCTTCTCTTTTGTTTTCAACCCGCTGCCGTCAACTCTGACCGGTGCCTTCACGCCAAGCTCCTTAAACAGCGAGGCAAAGCTGTCCACTGCCTTTGCCTGGATTTGGTCAAGAGTCATTGTTCGCCTTAACTCGTCCAAAAAAAGCGCATTAAAAGAAATGCTGGCCTGCGCTAAAGAGTTTTTTGTAGCCAAACCGTATTTCTGGGAAATGTCTTTTGTTTTCTTGCTGTCGCGGAGGCCCCTCAACGAATTAGTTTCCCCTAATACCCCTGATACAACCAAAGGCCCTGAGAATTCCCCTCTTCCTGTTTCATCTATGCCCAAAACAAGTTCTTTTCCCAGTTCAAGCTTTTCCATGATTTGGCCTCGGACTTTTTCAGCGTTGTTTCCCTGCACTACAAGCTTTCCTGTCCTGTAAAGCGTGACAGTGCATTTTTCTGTCTTCCACCTTGCTTCCTCGGAAGGGCTCGTAGTCTGGGCCTTCTCCATGCTTTCAAGAGCCTTTAACACTTTTGCTTTCTCGCTTTCCCTTAAGGAAATTATTTCCTGCACTAAAAAATTAGTGAAAACTACAATAAAATAGTTCTCTTTTGGCTTAAGGTTGACTTAAGGAAAAGAGGGGCTTAAAAAGGCTTGCTTTTTAAGTTGTTTTGGGGTGAGCCAGTGGTTAACTCGGACAAGGTAAGGGATGATGTTTTGAAGACAATAAAGGCAAGTGGCGTTGAGCCAAAATACGTTTTCTTGGTTTTCAAGGACCAAAACAACTTAACCTATGTTTCTTCTACGCAAAACGTGGAAGTGCACACAGTGCTCGGAATGATTGAAAGAGCAAAATATAACTTGCTGACTGAGGTTGGCAAAAAATAGTTTGCATTACAAATAAAAACACTTTTGCGTGTTCATTGAAGGGGAACGACTTGAAAGCACACAGCATCCTGTTGGCCTGCCTGCTTGTTTTGTTTGCGTCATTTGCTTTTGCTCAAAGCGCGTACGATGAGCCTGACGAGCCAGTAAACCAGCCTAGTGGCAATACTCCGCCAGCTACTTCAAACCCCCGCCCTGCCAACTCCCAACCTGTTGCAGAAATAGTTGATGATAATGTGGATATAAGCAGGGAAACAGTTGCTCCAGCAGAGGAAACCGATGAAAACATTGAAGGCAATGAACTAAATTCTGGAACCGTATTGGAGGAGCTTAAAACGGAAACCGAACCCCAAAGCGATGAGAACCTGTTTTTTCCATTAGCGATTCTAAGCGGCTTCAGGTTTGAAGACTTTTCGTGGGACAAAATCAGGGTTAACCCCCAGATAATCGTTTTGATGCTCGGCGTTTTTTTAACCGCCATATTTGTTGTAATCGTTGCAGTGCTGGTTTTTTTTGCAAAAATCGGTGTTCTTCCAAAGATGAAAGCCGGCTTAAGCAATTTTTCTTTTCCAACAAAAGATTCTTCAAGCTTTTCTTCTCCAATATTGGGGAAAGATGCTGTAATTGAAGCCAAAGAAGTGAAGCCAGCTCTGAAGGCAAAGCAAGCAGAGGAAAAAGCGCTTCAACCATCGTTGCCTGAACAGCAGCCAAAAAAAATTGATTCAATGCCAGAGGAAAAAACCGGAGCAAAACCCTCAGAAAAACAGGAAAGAAAAAATTGGTTGGATGGCCTGATTGGTTTAAGGGAGTGATGACTTGTGCCTTTACTAGAAATAATTGCTGCAATCGGTTTGTTTGTAATTGCACTTGTAATAGTCGGGTTTTTGTTCCGTTACTCTAACAATATTCTGATAAAAAAAATCAATGCTCTCAAAGAAAGGCAGTTCGAGTTGGAGAAAATGGACAAAATGCTTTCCGATAGGATAAAGCGCTTGGAGAACAGGTTCGAGCCAAAAAAAGGTGTTGCTGCCCAGCCAGCCAAAGAAGAAAAGCAGAAGCCTGCCATTGAACTGCATGCGAAAGCAAAATAGTCTGTTTTACTTTCTTCTAAATCTTGGCATCCGGCTCTTTAATGAATCTTTTCCAATTTTTTTTCTTAATGAACTCATTCCTTTTTCGTAATCTTCTCTTACCTCATGCCATGCCCAAAAGCTTTCCCCAACTTTCCTGATTTTTGCTCCGCGTTTCCTCAGCTGCTCAATTCTTGCTTCCCTGCTTCCAATACTGGAAGTGTACTTTACTGTTGGAAAAACATTTTTGAGTTCTTTTTTTACAAAGTATTCTAGGTGTTCTGCAATTCCCCGCCCTGAAAAAGCTGCCTCCGCTTTTGGTGATTTAGAGAAAGGGCAGTAGTCACTCCACAATGCCTCTTTCCCATTGTCATAAATGCTGAGCTTCATCCAACCAAGCTTTTTGCCAATCATTTTGGATGCATTAATTCTTTCCCTTATTTCCCTGTTGGAAATGAATGTTTTGGACCTTGTTCCCTCTCTTATGAAAAATTCTGCGAGCAGATACGGCCTGCCAGTTCCCTTTGCCTTTCCTGTTCTGTACTTAATCATTATTCCCGGAACTTTTTGAACCATAAAAAACCAAGTAATCCAATTATTTTAATTGTTTTGGTTTAAGAAAAGAACGCAATATAAGCAAAAAGAATGTATAGAACTATCAAAATTACTCCAACAATCGTGCCTTTTCCAGAGAACCTGTTTTTTGAGGAGATTTTAATGAACCAGTAAAGCTCCCCTGCGAGCACGAGGGCTGTAAGCGCAAGAAGAAGGTAACCAGCAAGATTCATTAGGGTTGGCGGGTTTATTAGGATGAAGTGGAAGACCGAGAAGAGGAAAGCAAAGTAAACCAATCTGTGAATTGCCTTCCATTTGGCAAAGCCGAGCTTTTGAACCGCCCAGTCAGTTGATGTTAGTGCCATGAGAAAAAAAATCGGATACGCAAGGGCGCTGAAAACAAGCGGATTCTGGAATGGGTCAAGAACCGAGTACATTAGTGCAAGGTTGAAATTGTAAATCAGGTTGGTTGCGGCACTAATGTGAACTACTATGAATGCAAAGCCTGCCACGCCTAAACTCCTGCGCACATGCCAGTATTTGGCTAGTGCTGGCCGGAACTTGAAAACAATGCTGGTTAAAAGGGAGGCAGAGATGAATGTTGCAGCAGAAAAACCGAGGCTTCGCACAATTGAAAGCTCGAATTTCCCTGGAGAAGCAAAATAAAACTGGTAAGCGAACTCTGCAAGCCAAAAAAGCAGTGAAAAAACAAGAAAAGCAAAAACAAACTTCCAGTTCTTCCTTGCGCCCTCAAAAAGCTTTGGCATTAAAAAATTAGTCAATAATACTTTAAAATTCTTGTGTGTCAGATTTCTCGCAGGTAACCCCAGTTGTGCAGCTTGTCGCTGTCTTCATACCATCTGTCTCCAATATCGGTTCTATAGTACATGTTTGGGATGGTTATGTTCTTTATCCTGCTATATACTTGTTTTTGTGCTTGCTTCATTGTCTGGCCTGTTCCGCATACAATTAGTACAACTCCTGAGGTGCCAGTAACCACCCATTCTTCGTTTACAAGCTTAACGTCCTCAATGTGCACGCCTTCAGTGGGTTTCTTAAAGAAAATCACTGAGTCCTTTGACTTAACCCTGAATGTTTCCTTGTCGTTGAACGGGAAAGGCGGCACAACAATTCTTAATCCAATTTGGAAACCGCTTTTCACTCTGAGCTTTGGTTTTCCGCCGCGGGCAAGCTCAAACAAGAATTCCCCGATTGGTATTAGCATTCCTTCTTGCTGAATGCTAATTGTGGGATACCCAAAGCGGGCAGTGAACTCCAGCGGGGCAATGCCGTTGCCGTTCACAATGCAGTTCAAGTCAATGTATCCAACGTAGCCTTCTTCTTTTAGTTTTGGCTCCATTTTTTTTAGTGTCTGGTTAAACAATTTGTTCTCGTTGCTCCAGAACATTGCTGTTCCCATCTCGCCTGTGGATGGCCCCAGGTTTCCTGGAAAAAGCTTTTTGTGCTCGAAGTTCACGTTGATTGGGTAAATGAATTCGGTTCCGTTGAAGAATGCCCCTACTGCCACTTCAACTCCTACGACTCTTTTCTGGAGAGTGAATATTGGGATTTTTTTTGCCCACGCTTTCTGGTAGTCTCCCAGCACTTGGATTACATCCCTTCCATCTTCTTCTTCCCCAATAAAAAGTAGGCCCTTTATGTTTTGTGCCAAACCGCTTGGCTTTATCACGTACCTGTCCGGGTGTTCTTTCACAAACTTAATGGCTTCGTCAAACGAGCTAAAATTCCAGTAAGGAATGATTGGGATGCCGTGCTTTTTCATTTCCTCTTGGCCGAATGCCCTGTCATCTTCAAGCATGTCACTGTAAGGGGTTCCGCCGATGACTGCTTTCCCTTTTTCGCGGAGCTTTTTTGCTTTCGCTCCCTGCCCTAAGACATCATCAAATATGATTACGTCGGCCCAGTTAACCTCGTTTTCCCAGCTATCAACCATCTGCACGAAGCCTTCTCCAACGTCTTTTTCTTCTGGTTCCTTGATATAGTATTTGACGTTGTGGCCTTCCTTTACTACTTGCCAGCAAATGTCCCCTATCAGGCCGTCAATTGAAATAAATAGGAAATTTTTTGGTTCCATCTAAGAAAATAATATGTTCTCATTTTTTATTTTTTTTGTTAAGGCCTAGCAGGGATGTTTTGCTGGGCTGTCACCGAAAAAAGCATGAAAAGCTATTGGTTAACTCCTGATTATAACTTTTTCCTTGCATATCCTAAAACTTATAATACTATATCCATCACAATAATCTTGGTGTTGGTTGTGCACAAGATGTGTCCAAGGTGCGGAGTAGTTTTTGAGGTTAAATCTGACCCTGTTTTCTGCTCTGAAAAATGCAAGAGGCTGTTCAGCGAATCAAGCCTGGGTTATCTTAAGGGCAGGCCTTCCAGCGGCTTCTCTGGCTCAAGGCCAGCAAGAGATGGTAATACAGAAGTAACTAGGCCAAAGAGAACTAATTAATGTACTGGCCCGATTGCGTACTGGCACTCCGCAACACATCAAGCCATTTTATTTTACTCAATGGCTTATAAACATTAATTGGCTCAGAGTTGAGTTGACCCGATTGCGTACGGGTACTCCGCATACCTCGAGGTATTTCACTTCGTTCAACACCTCATAAATATATTCTGGCTCAGAGTTGAGTTGACAAATCATCCTTGCGTCATCAGGTGTTAACCTCATCATCGCCTATTAGATAATATAGAAGATAAATGATTTAAGTGGATGGGTTTCTATTTAACGCAAACATACTGGTGGAAATCTGCGAGTGGGTCAGCTGTCTTGTAATCTGAAAACTTTTCAACTTTTTTGAAGCCAGATTCCTTTATTAGCTGTAAAAGCTCGTTTTTTTTGAAGGGATATAAAATAAGATATCCTTTTTTTCCTGTTCTTTCGTCGGTGTACTGCATTTTGACTTTGTCGTCGCTTATCTCAACAGGTTCTCCATGCACTTTGTCGCCGCAATAGACATATTTCCTGCTGTATGAAAATTTGCCTTCTTCCAGAATTTCCTTTCTTTTGTCAAGAAGTTGCTGATAGTTCCTTTCATCAATGATTAAAATGCCCCCTTTTCTTAAAATGTGATAAAAGTTTTTGAGTGCTTTAAGTTGTTCTTTTCTTTCAAACAGGTAGGTTAATGAATTGCCCAGGCACAAGACTGCATCAAAGCTTTCTTTTTCAAGGTGTTTGTCGAGTTCAAGCCAATCAAATTCAGTTATATTTAAGTTGACTCCAGCATCTTTTGCATGACTCTTCGCTTTTTCTATGAACAATTTGTCTATGTCATTGCTCGTGACCTCCAAGCCTTCTTTGATCAAATAGAGTGAATCGGCTCCATCTCCCAGACAAGCGTCGAATACTCTTTTGCAATTAAATCGCTTCAATTGCCGAATGAGAAATCCGTTTTCTCCTTTCCGGCGTTTTCCCCAGTCAATGAAATCGCTCCACATTTCAACAAGAATCTTTGAATTGTAGTTTCCTGGGTAAATCGGTGCCATAATAATCTTACCAGTAAATATCTTCTATATTTTGCTTTTGTTGCTTACCTCATCATTGCCCATAAAATTTTCCGGCAATGCTTGTAAAAACTTTAACGTTTTGACAACTATTGTACCTATAGCAAGGGACATAAATAATTAAACAAATAACTGTCCCTTGCTAGTCGCAAAAGACAAAAATAAAGTTCAAAAATTAATGTCTTTTGCTATAAAAGCCGAATCGGATTTTTAAGCCTTTTCCATAATGGTTTTTGGAGTGGTTGCTTGATAACAGAATTCCTGATTGGATTTGTTTTGCAGGCAATTTCAATGCTAGGCTATGCCGGCGTATTCCTGCTCATGCTGATGGAAAGCACAGTGCTGCCTGTTCCTTCAGAGCTGGTCATGCCTTTTGCAGGCTACCTTGTTTCAAATGGCACTTTTGGTCTTATGGAAGTGATAATTGCGTCGCTTGCAGGCAGCATTGTTGGCTCTCTAATTTCATATTATGTTGGCAAAAGTTTCGGCAGGGCAACAATAGTGAAATTTGGCAGATTTTTTTTCCTTAACGAGCATCACCTGGGCATTGCGCACAAGTGGTTTGAAAAATATGGGGACAAAACAATCCTTGCTTGCAGGTTTGTGCCAGCGGTAAGGCACGTTATTTCACTGGTTGCCGGCACCGCTGAAATGAACCTCAAAAAATTTGTATTATACACTGCAATAGGTGCGTTCTTCTGGAATTCTGTCCTTCTTGTGGCTGGAATAATGCTGCAAAAGAACTGGGTCGAAATAACGAAGTATGCTGAATGGCTTGACATTGCAATAATTATTGGCGCAGTGGTCTTCACTGCATTCCTGGTTATAAGGCACTTGAAAAGCAGAAGATAGCGCTTCTTTATCAGCCTTTTAAGAAAATGCTGGCGAAAATGTGGCTGCGCCGAAGCCTTTTAAGAAAATGCTGGCGAAAAACTGCCTTCGGCAACAGTCTTTTAAGAAATGCTAGGCTTTTAAACCATAACATTTTTTTGGCACAGTTAATGATTAAAAATGTGTGGTGCTTTCTACTATTGGTGCCTTATGCCGTATCTTGACGCAGCCTTATTCAACAAGAAAGCCAAGAAACACATCCTAAAGCTCATTCTTGACGATAATGACAGCATTCTTGAATCAATAAGGCGTGGAATGCTAGAAAACAAGCTCAAGGAGTGCAAGGTTGAGGATGCAAGCGGAAAAGTCAAGCACGCGGTCATTAGTTTCATGGAGGGCAGCAACTTCAAGAAAATGGACTTGCGTGATGCAGCGATTTTGAGGGCTTCAGGCAACTTCAAGTTAAACTTCGATGAATTGTGGGGAATAATGCACATCAGCACTGCCTCCAAAAAACCAATAACTGGAACTTTTGTGAGGGGAACAGCGGCAGAAGGATTCGAGTTAAAGCTGTCCTTCATAAAAGATGTCATTTAAACTTTAGAACCTAAGCTAAAAGCATTTTAAGCAGGCTGATCGGTGAAACTAAGTCCTTCAGCGGGGTTTCTTCGGTGAGCGTGTGTGCAATAACATTTCTAACTTCCTCTTTTTTCGCTGCCTTTCCAATGATTGTGTTTAACAGGAACCTGTTTGTACCAAGCCTCTGCAGTTTGTAGGATGTTTGCAGCTCCTTGTCAAGGGTATCCCTCAGTCTGTCTTCGTAGCGCTGCAGGAATGCTTCCGAGAAATCGTTTGCTGCAATTGCTTCAAGAATTGTTTCGGCTGCAATCTTTCCTGATGTGAGGGCATTGCCTACTCCTTCACCGCTGAATGGGTCAATTAGGGAAGCTGCATCCCCTATCAGAACTGCGCCAGCAAAAGCACTTTTCCTGTGCTTTGACCCTAAAGGCAGAGTCCAAGCCCTGATATCCTCTGCTATTTGCGCATCCTTGAATCTTTCCTTGAATCTCTGGTTATTTTTTATTATGTCAAAGGTTGCATCCTTTAACGAAATGCTTCTTTTTTTTATTTGACTGAATAGCATTCCGACTCCAACGTTTGCATAACCGTTTTCCAGCGGAAAAATCCAGAAATAGCCCGGCATTATGTCTTCAACAAAGTGGATTTCTATTTTGTCTGAAACTCCTTTGACGTTTTTGTAGTAAACCCTTGTCGCGCTGACGTAATGATTTGGGTCCACTTCATCTACACCAAGTTTTTTTGCAACTATTGAGAGAGCACCATCAGCTCCAACAACTACCTTTGCATGGAACTCTTTCTTTTTGTTGTTTGCCAAATCGGTTCCTTTCACTCCAACTACTTTGTTTTCTTCCATTATAAGTTCGGTAACCTGAAATTGCTGCACAACAGAAGCGCTTTTTTTTGCAGCTTCAAACATGAGGTTGTCAAACACCATTCTCCTGCAGCAGTAACCGTATCCTTGTTGGCCTTTTCTTTTTGCAATCGGTATTTCTACTATGGAACCGTTGGGGGAACTCAAAGTAACTCCAAAAATTTTTGCGTGGGGCCTGCTTTCAATCTCCTTTTCTAGGTCCAGTTCCCTTAAAATGCTTGAGCTTTTGCCTGAAATTGCATCTCCGCAGGTTTTGTCTCGGGGAAACTTTGCCTTGTCAATCATCAGCACTTTTGCCCCGCCACGCGCGAGGAACTGAGCGCAACTGCTTCCTGCAGGGCCGCAGCCAACAATTATTACATCAAATTGTTCTTGAGGCATTTAATCATCCTTTAAATTTTAAGATAAAGTTAAGTATAAAAAACGTTTCTGGTGTCAAATCGTTTTGAGTCAGTATTCAATTCCGATTCTTGCACCTATGCCCCTGTCAAAGGGGTGCTTTACTTTCTTCACTTCCGAGACAAGGTCGGATTCTTCAATTATTTTTTCCAGCGGCCTGTGGGAACCTGTAAGTATAAGTTCTGTTTCAGGCCTCTTTGACTTAATCAATTCAAGCACCTCGCTTTCAGTTAATAGCCCTAACTGAACTGCGTACAGGCACTCATCCAATACAACTAAGTCAAATTTTTTAGAGGAAAGGGCCTTTTTTGCTGCTTCAATGCCTCTCTGGCACTCTTCAATGTGTGCTTTGCTGGGTTTTCCTACAACCCATTCCTTCAGCCCAAACCGTTCAAGCGAGAATCCCTTGAGCTTCCGCAGAACCATTAGTTCGCCGTATTCCTCGAAATCCTTGTTCCCTGCAATCCCGCACTTCATGAACTGAATTAAGTGCACTTTGAAGCCCCTTCCAAGAGCCCTTACTGTTTCTCCAAGCGCAGCGGTTGTCTTGCCTTTGCCGTTTCCATAAAAAACCTGAACCAAGCCAAAATTTTTTTCAGCCATAAAAATTATTTGGGTGAAGCTTCTTTAAAAAGAAATTAACTGCAACCGGAAGTGGTGCCGCAGTCCTCGCATACAGTGCAGGAACCATTTCTTTTAACCCTCATTGAACCGCATTCAGTGCACTGTTCGCCGGTATAGCCCTGGCTTTTAGCTCCTTTAAGCAGGCTTTCCTTTTCACTGCCCACAGTTTCAGTTTTGTCAAAAGAAACGCCTGCATCTAGGAGGGGATTCTTCTGAACAGTTTTAGGTTCAGCTCCATGGTCCATTGTTTTAACGTGCACAAAATCTTCCCTGCCCAAATACTCGTGCCCTAATGCCCTAAAAATGTAGTCAAGGATTGAGGTGGAGTTCTTTATTTTTTCGTGGCCTGTAACCATTCCAGCTGGCTCAAACCTTGTGAAAGTGAATGAATCCACAAACTCCTCCAAAGGAACACCGTACTGCAGTGACTTCGAAATTGCTACGGCAAAGCAGTTCAGCAGCGCGCGGTAAGCTGCTCCCTCCTTGTACATGTCAATAAAGATTTCTCCAAGGCTGCCGTCCTCGTATTCGCCTGTTTTAAGGAAAACCTTGTGGCCGCCAACTGTTGCCTCCTGCACGAAGCCGTGCCTCTTGAATGGCAGCTTTCTCCGCTGCACTCTCTGCACTATTTTCTGCTGTATTTCCTTCGGCCCAATAAGCTCGTTAATGTCATCGCCTTCTCCAAGTGCAAGCAATTCATCATTTGCTTCATCAGAAATACTGTTAAGAGGCTGGCTCAGCTTGCTTCCATCGCGGTAAAGCGAAATGCATTTCAGCATCAGCTCCCAGCTCTTAACATAAGCCTCTTTTATTTCCTCAATCGAGGAAGTGGCTGGCATATTAATTGTTTTGCTGATTGAGCCTGAAATGAACGGCTGCACTGAAGCAATCATTTTGATGTGGCCCATGTGGTGAATGAACCTTTTGCCTTTCTTTCCGCACTTGTTGGCGCAGTCAAATAATGGGTAATGCTCTTCCTTCAGGTGAGGTGCTCCCTCAATCGTCATTGTGCCGCATACATACTCATTTGCTTTCTCGATCTCCTGCCTTGAAAAGCCGAGGGCCTTAAGCATGTCAAAGGCCGGAGAGTTAAGCTGTTCCTCCGTGAAGCCCAGTTGTTTGCAGAAATCTTCTCCCAGGTTCCACTTGTTTAATGCAAACTTCAATTCGAACGCATTTTCTAGCTGCATTTCCACCATGTCAACCCTTTCATCAGTGAAACCTTTCCTTTTCAGTGCCTCGCGGTTAATTGCAGGGCACCCTTTGAGCGTGCCGTGGCCTTTAACGTATTTTTCAATCTCCTTTATTTGCTGTTCAGTGTAGCCAAGCCTCTTCAGTGCTTTCTGCAGTGACTGGTTTACTATCTTAAAGTAGCCCCCGCCTGCAAGCTTCTTGAACTTCACCAAAGCAAAGTCTGGTTCGATGCCTGTTGTGTCGCAATCCATTACTAGGCCAATTGTTCCTGTTGGAGCAATAACCGTTACCTGAGCGTTCCTTAAACCAAACCGCTCTCCTTCATTCAATGCCCTATCCCATGATTCCTGTGCTGCTTCAAGCAAGTAGTTTGGGCACTCCTCTTGATTAATCGTGTAAGGCTTAACTGTCAAGCCCTCGTACTCGTTTTTTGGAGCATCGTAGGCTGCTCTGCGATGGTTTCTGATGACTCGAAGCATGTGCTCTCGGTTTGCATCAAATCGCTGGAAAGGGCCAAGGCAGCGCGACATCTCCGCAGAAGTAGCGTAACTCTCTCCGCAGAGAATTGAGGTAATGGCTCCAGCAATTGCCCTTGCTCTCTCTGAATCGTATGGAATGCCTAAAACCATCAGCACTGTTCCGAGGTTTGCATAACCTAAGCCAAGAGTCCTGAAGTCATGGCTTTTCTGCGCCATTTCTTTGCCCGGAAACTGCGCCATTAGAACGCTTATTTCAAGCACTACTGTCCAGAGCTTCACCGCGTGCTTGAATCCTTCAACATTGAAAATTCCGGCTTTTTCGTCCAAAAACTTTCCGAGGTTAATGCTTGCCAAGTTGCAAGCTGTTTCATCCAGAAAAATGTACTCGGCGCAGTTGTGAACTGAAATACCGTTTGCAATAAAAGAGTTTGTCAGGGGCTCGTTTAAGTCAAAGACTCTTTGCACGCCAACATATTCCAATAATTTTATCGTGTCATACGGCATGTCCTCATATGTTGTTACTTGTTCATTCAGTTCCTTGAGCTGTTGGAATTTTTTTGATTCAGGCATAAAGCCTATTAGCGTCTCAAACTTAATTCTGCTCGAGCGGGAAATTCTTAGGCTATGTAGTTCCCTTACTTGGTATTCTTTCAGCCCGCCTTTTCCATCAGGTAGCAGTGAAATGCTTTTTCCTGCCCTTCTGTTCTTGTACAGCTTGCTTTTTATTCCAAAGCCAATCAAAAGAACCTGGGTTCCTTTAAGCAATTCAAGGCTTGTGGAATCAAGGGCAACATACTGTGATTTTTCGCCGTAGTTTGCCACTGTTCCGTCGCATGTAAACAGCCCCTGCAAAACATATTTTTGTTCACCGAGACTTAATCCAAAAATGCTTTCAGAAATTGTTTTTTCATGTGATTTTTGTGACAGGTCAATAAACTTTGAAATTTTTTCAACAGCAT
Source organism: archaeon GW2011_AR10 (assembly GCA_000830275.1). Lineage (GTDB taxonomy): Archaea > Iainarchaeota > Iainarchaeia > Iainarchaeales > GW2011-AR10 > GW2011-AR10. Next base: position 90,480 of record CP010424.1, read on the forward strand.
CTTTTGCCATTATATGGAGTTTTGCACTCGTTTTTGTTTTCTGCATTGTTGCAGGATAATTTTGATTGGTTTTCCTTTCAAAATTTTTTGCATAATAATCAGAAAACTTTTTGACAATGTTTTCTTCCAAGTCTTTGTCCATCGTCAGCTGAATTTGCCCGCGTGAACCACATCCATCCCCCAAATATGCTCCAACAAGCTGGAAAAAGATTTTGTCAAGTGGCTCTTTTATTTCTGAAACATTATGTGAAGGAAGACAGACAAAATCATCTTTTGTTAATTCTGCAGCCTGCACAAAGCCCCTGTTTGCGGTAAATACTTTGTGGTCTGCAGTCAGATTTACTTCATAGCCTGCCTGTGTTTCAAGCCTGTAAACAGGTTTTTCTCCTGTTTCAAATGAACCCTTGGTTATTCCAATTGAAAGACCGTCAAGGTTTGTTACAAGCTCTGTTTCTTTGTTTACCAAGCTGTCAATTCTTTTCCAGCCGGATGAAGTTAAAACAAGTGTATCGCCTGTAACGCATGGATTTGTTGCATTGATTTTTCCGTCTGCAGGGCAGGTGTGCCATTCATTAATTGTTGTATCATATTGGATGCCGGGGTCAGCAGAGCTCCATGCAGCGAAAGCAATCTGTTCCCATAGGGCTTGTGCCTTAAGAGTTTTCACTGCCTTTTTGTCTGTCCTGTTGGTTAGTTTCCATTCCCCCCCATTGAAAACTGCTTCCATGAAACTGTTAGGGATTCTCACCGAATTGTTTGAGTTCTGTCCTGAAACAGTCAAGTAAGCATCTGATTCATAATGGGTGTCAAATTCCTTGAAGTAAAGTTTGGCGTGGCCCTGTTCCGCCAACTGCAGTGCGCGGAAAATGTAGTTCTGCGGCACGCCAAAAGAGAGCGCCTGCTTTACCGTTTCACTTAGTTCCTTGTTTTCGCTGAGGTTGGTTCCGCCATTGTTAGCGAGCCCAATGATTCTGTTAAGGAAAGCGCTTGCAATCCTGCTTCCAGCCACAAGCGCCACAACCTTTTTTTCTTCTTCAACTTTCCAGTTAACGAAATCCTCGATGTCCGGGTGGTCAATGTCCAGTATGACCATTTTTGCGGCTCTCCTTGTTGTTCCGCCGGACTTTACGGAGCCGGCTGCGCGGTCATAAATTTTCAGGAAAGACATTAGTCCGGAGCTTATACCGCCGCCTGAAAGAAGTTCCCCTTTTCCCCGCAAACTTGAAAAGTTTGTGCCTGTGCCTGAACCGTACTTGAATATGCGCGCCTCTTTTGTCACTAAATCAAAAATTCCGCCTTCATTAACCAAGTCATCATTTACTGACTGGATGAAGCACGCGTGGGGTGCTGGGTGCGTGTAAGCATCAGCTGATCTTGTTAGTTCTTTCGTGTCAGGGTCAACGTAGTAGTGGCCTTGGGGGTTTCCGGTTATGTTGTACTTTAATGCAAGCCCAGTGTTGAACCACTGAGGAGAATTTGGCGCAGCTATTTGGTGCAGAAGCATGTAAGCTATTTCGTCCTCGAATGCCTGCGCATCTTCAGCCGAGGCAAAGTAGTTGTATTTTTCCCCCCAGTGCCTCCAGCACCCCGCAAGCCTATCTACAATCTGCTTGATTGATTTTTCGCTGCCAAGGACGCGGTTTCCGTTTTTGTCAAGCAGAGGGCTCCCTTTTTCGTCGAGCTGTGGAACGCCTGCTTTCCTGAAATATTTTTGCGAGAGTATGTCTGTAGCAACCTGGCTCCACTGTTTTGGCACTTCAATGTCTTTCAGTTCAAAAACCACGCTGCCATCCGGGTTCCGTATAACAGAGGAGCGCCTGCTGTACTCAACGCTGTCAAAAGGGCTTGTTCCCTTCTTAGTGAAAAACCTCTCAACCACGAGTCCACGTGGAGAAGTTACTGCTTTTGCCTCTCGATTTTTTCCTTTAGCCAATTAATCGCCTCAGGCATATTCTTTTACTTTATTCTTGAATTCCTGTTTGGAGGTTGCTCCAGCAAACTGGTCAACAAGCTTTCCTGCTTTGAACACAAGGAATGTTGGAATTGACCGAATGCCGTATTTTTCCGCTATTTCATGGTTTTCGTCAACGTTGAGCTTGGCGATTTTCACTTTTCCATTCATTTCCTTGGCTGTTTCCTCCACTATTGGAGCCATTGCAATGCATGGCCCGCACCATTCAGCCCAGAAGTCCACAACCACTGCCTTTTCTGCTTTTACCTTTTTCTCGAAGTTTGTGGTAGTCAACGCTTCAGCTTCTCCCATAAAACCACCTGTTAGAATACCTTATCTTGTGAGCCTTAATAATTAATTTATCTTATCGGAAGAGATTATATAACTTCTTCTTCATATAAAAATGTTTGCCACCAGAAACAATCGATTTGAAAAGTAAATTTTTACTAAGTAATTTTTTTGCTTTTTTAATTAATTTTGTTTGGTTAAACCTCTCAGGGTTCGGTTTGTGTTTTCTGCTTGCTTGCCGTGATTATGCAAGCGAACCATGCTTAAATCAGGCAATTCCGCTGTTTTCAAAAGTGGTCAAATGGAATTGCTACTGTCAAGAACCATTTGCTTCTTTTGTCGTGGTACAATATGCCACCGACTTTAGTCGTTGGTTCTTTACACCCTTAATTTGAAGAGCTGCCCAATTGCTTGGACGCTTTTTTTCAATACAATAACCGGAACATTTTCCGCATCCTTGTCAAGGTAAGGCGTGACAACAATTATCAAAGCCGAAACGCTCATCAAGTGCATTATTGTGAAGGGAATCTGGCCAAGAAAAGCCATTTCAATCGGCATTCCGAACAATGCAGGCCCAAGAAGCACTCCTGTGACAAAATCGAATGCAAGCACTCCAAGAGCGCCGGCGCCAAGGTATGTTTTGATTGAAACTTTTTCCTTGAAGCGGAAGTAAAAGTGGAATGCCGCCCCAAGCAAAGCATAGGTGATTGCAGTCACCCATGTCCAGAGGCCGATGCCGCTAGTAACAAGGTCAAAGGAAAACATTGTTAGGAAAGCAAATGCCGGTGCCTTCCACCATTTGTCCTTGCGCGCAAAAGGCAGCATTATCCCCATTATGGGGTCGTTGTTTGGGAAAACCCGTGCAAGACGATAAATGTTGCAACCTATTAAGCCAAAAGCGTACTTGAAAAACTTCATTTAATAATTATGCAATCGCATGCTTAAAATTGTTTCGCATGTGGTGCGCCGAAAACATAAAAAACTCTTTGAACAATTTTTTGGTTTGAATGTGCCTTGCCTATCCCGGAAAAGTGGTTGAACTGAAAAACAAGGGAGCAGTTGCATTAGTTGACTACGGAAACCAGCAAAGAGAAGCCAGCAACGTGCTTATGCATGCAAAGCCCGGCCAGTGGGTTTTAGTGCAGCAGAAAGTGATAGTTCAAACGCTTTCAAAAAAAGAGGCGCTCGAATCACTTGACGCATGGAGTGAAGCAGCTAAAGAAGAGACTAAAGAGAGTTAACATACTCAACGTTTTTCTTGGTGTACTTTCTTAGGTTTGAAAGCTGCTCCTCGCTTAAAACTGAAACAGCATTGTTCCAGTGCACTGAAATAAAAGCGCCTTTTTTTAGCTCTTTCAACAGCCCCGGGCCAATTGATTTAGTTTGCCCGTCCAGCTGGAACTCGTTGTTGAAGTGCGTGAGCTTAACTCCTTCAATCACGATTTTCTCTTTTTCGGGATGCAATTCCTTAACCTTTCCCCAGCCCACCAAGCAGTTGTCAAGGTTTTTTAGGATTGGCTCAACTTTTTTTGTCATGAAATTCATGTAAAGAACGTGAAAGGAATGGTGCGGGAAAACCTCTCCAGTTAAGCTGTCTGCTTTCTTTTCAGCAATGCTTTTTGGCAGCAGGCCCGGCCTGCTCAAATCAGTCAAAATCATCTGCCTTACTTTTTCGGTTCCGACATTTTCAAGCAGCCGGTTTCCAAGCCAGTAAGCTTCAATAACCCTGAAATCAAACGGCTGCATGTTATTGCTTTTCCCAATAAGTTTAAGGTAAGCGTGAAACCCTTCAAAAGTTGAGAGCAGTTCCTTAATGTGCTCGGCTTTTTCCGGCACAGGCGCCTCAATGAATTCCTTGAATTCGCGGAAAGCCCCTTCTTCCCCGCAGTACTCAAGCTTGTTGGTTATGAACGAGTGCCTGCACGCAAAGGCAAGCGCTTCAAGTTCGCTTTGCTGCAAGCAGCAACCCCTTCCATTTAACTAGCTGAGCCAAAACACTGAAGCCAAAAATTACGAGCGTTCCTGCAACAATCAAAAACAACCCTAGTGCGTGGCTGAAGGAAAGCCCTTCACCCAAAAAAACAAGCGAGAGAATCCCTGTTATTGGCTGCGAGAGAAGCAGCATAGAAGTTGCAGTTGAAACCTTCAAGTATTTCAATCCAGCGTAATAAGTGATGACGTACAGGAACAACAGTGCAGCAGTCAACAAAACCCACTGAATTTGTTCAACTGACAGCTCGAACATGCCTTGCACCTGGTTTGTTGCAGCGAGAAAGCCAAGCATTATTAGGCTTCCAAAAAACATTCTTCCGAAAGCCACAATTCTGCCGCTAGTGTTTTTGAGCACGTGCTTTGCCAGGACATTTTCTGCTGCCCACATCATTGTTGCAGCAAGCAGCAATATTTCAGTTAACCCAAAGCTGGAAATGCTGCTGAACAGAAAAAAGTTGCCTAGCATTAGGAGGGCTGCTCCAGCCAAAAATTTTTTGTTTATTTTTTCTTTAAGGAATACAACTGCAAGCAGGGTTGCCCAAATGAAAAGCGTTTTGTGGATAAACCCTGCATTGGCTGCCGCTGCAATTTCCTTTAATGCATAAAAGTAAATAAGGAAAGCAAAGCTGCCGCCAATTGCTCCGATTGCAAGCAGCTGAAGCCACTGCTTTTGGGAAAGCAGCTTTAATTCCCTGAATTCACGCAGAAGAAGGACTGCTGAGAAAAGCAGGACTGCAACCACCACATTTTTTGCTGTTGTGAAAACAAAAGGGTCAAAGCCCTTGACAGCGAAAGTATTCAGGAAAACAGAGAAACCGCTTACAAAAGCGGTTGCAAGCAAAAGCATTATTCCTTTTGAGTTCTCCATTCCATATAATTAAATGTAATTCAATTAAAAAAATAACTATGGGGGATAGTAAATGAAGGTGCTTGTTTTCGGCAACCCACTGGTGGAGCAGGATTCAATGCCTTTCAGGCTGCTGCCAAAGCTTAGGAAAGCTTTTCCTGCAATCGAGTTCAAGGAATTTGACCCAGCAGAGGACCTCCAGGAGGAAGGCAGGAACCTTACAATAATTGATTCAATTGAGGGCATAGAGGAAGTGAGGGTTTTAACTGACACCGACAAAATCGAAACGCAGCGGGTTTACTCCCTGCACGACTTTGACCTTGGCTTGACGTTGAAGCTGTTGAAGAAAATGGGGCTTGTTGACTCAGTAACAGTAATTGGCGTGCCAATGAAAGGAAGCACTGAAAAAATTTTTCAGCAGGTGAAATCCGCCCTAAAAGAAATTTCTATAACCAGTTCACCTTGAGGAAATGCGATGCGCAGCTAAAGCACGGGTCGTATGCGCGGATTAATTTTTCAAGCTCAAAGGTTATTTCCTCCTTGCTTTTGTCTAAAATGGGCGGTATCATTGTCCTGAAGTCTGCCTCCATGTTGATTTGGTTCTGCTGGCTTGGAGTTATAATGTCAGCGTAGCTTATCATGCCGCTGCCGTCAAGCTCCATCATGTAATAAAGGGTGCCGCGCGGCGCTTCAAGCACTCCAACTCCTTTTGTTTCCCTGCCTTCAGGCAAAACCTTTGGCTCTTGGCTGAATTCCAATGTTTCAAGTATTTCAATTGAGTGGTCAATGCAGTGAAGCATTTCAATTGCCTGCGCCAGATTGTTGTTGTAAATGTCATCTGACGGGAATTCCGATAAGTACTCTGCACAATCCCTCCTTGTTTCCGGCATCAGTGCTGCCTTGTTCATGTTCATCCTGCTTAGCGCTCCCACCATATAGTTTTTGCCTTCAAACTGGTAGCCGACGCTCTGCGAGTAAGGAATTATGACCCGCCACAAGTGCTCCCAGTAGTGTGCTTCAGGAATGCAGATTCCTTCAGTGCTTTGGATTTCTCCCTCAAGGAAACTGTAGTCCTTTGAAATCAGTGCAACGTGGTTTGTTTTCCTCTTGAAAGAAAAGTCTCGCTGATAAAAGATTTCAATGAGTTTCAGCACTTTCGGCCTAGCCGATTTAAGTTTTTCAACTACTTCCTTCTGCTGTTCCTTTGTTGGCACCTTAGCGTAGCCGCCTATCAATGCAAACATTCCGTGGACTGCTCTCCCGAGAATCAGGGTTGAAAGCGCGTTCCCGGCTGCCTTAACCTCGAACGCATCCATAACCCACTCATGCTCTTTCTCGTTGAAGTCAAGCACTGAATCCTTGCCAAAAATGTCCGGCAGGCAGAACAAGTAAAGGTGCATTGCGTGGTCTCTCAGGTTCAAGCCGTACATTGAGAGCTTTCTGAGAAGAAGGGTTTGCTCTGACGGCTGCACATTCAATGCTTTTTCAAAAGCTTCAATGGAGCAGTTCAAGTGTGCAATGCTGCAAGTGCCGCAGATTCTTGAAACAAGCTGCGGAATGCTGTTGAAGTGCTTGCCCCTGACCGCAACCGAGTAAAACCGCTTGTTTTCATTAATCTTCAGCTTGACGTACTCAACCTCGCCTTTCCTAACCCTAACATCTACCTCTGCATGGCCCTCTATCTTGCTTATCGGGTCAATGATTATGTCAAAGTCTCCCTGATGCAATTTATTCAACTCCGAATTCCTTGATGTATTGCTCCATTACTTCAACAAACTTTTGCTCAATTATCGGGCAGCCGGGAACCTCGGCGTCAACCTTAACATATTTTCCGATTGGCTCAACGCTTGGCATGTGATTGAACCTTTTCAGGATGTGCTTGATTTCGCGCTTTTTGTCTTCGTCAAACGAGTTGCGGTGGTTGCTTGGGGAACCGTTTATTGCGCAGGTGCCTATTGCTACAACTTTTTTTGCGTTTTTCCTTATTTCCATGAGTTTTTCTAGTTCTTTCTCGTTGGAAATTGCCCCTTCAACAAATGCAACATCCAATCCTTCCAAAGAGCTTTTCTTGCGTAGCACGCGCGCAGCCTGCCATTCAACCCTGCCATTCCAGTCCTTCAGCTTGTAATTCAGTATTTCCAGGAATGTTATAACGCATCCTTCGTCGCCGGTGAAAGAGAAAAGCCCTGCCTTCAGCTTCCTTTCCATCTGTAATATTACGAGTCGCTTGAAGAAAAAACTTTCGTTTTATTGCATATATAGCAAAACGCTTAAGTAATTGAACATTGAAACTGCGTTTTGCATCTAGCAAACAGCAGCATAAAGTTCAAAAATATTGGCTGTTTGCTATAGTAAAAGACATAATTATTTGAACATATATTGTCTTTTACATATATAGCAAATGAGCAATAAATGTTTAATCATTAATGTCATTCGCTATAGCATTATCGCTATAGCATTAAAAAAAGTTTTTAATGAAAGTGTTTTGGCATGAAAACAGTTTTTTTTTCAACAGCAAACAAGCACAAAGTGCTGGAACTTTCAAAAATTTTAAGCAAAGAAGGCATAAAAGTCAGGCAAATAAAAGTTGAAATGCAGGAGCCTGACCTTTCATCAATTGAAGAAGTCGCAGAAATAAAGGCAAAGCAGGCTTTTGCTGCAATAAGAAAGCCAGTAATTGCTGAAGACACCGGCGTTTATTTTTCCGCTTACAGAAACTTTCCCGGGCATCTGGCAAAGCGGGTTTACCTTGGCCTTGGGTTTAAGGGATTGCTTGCGCTTGTCAAGGCAGCAAAGAACAGGAAAGCGTTCTTTAAAAGCGTGATTTGTTTCACAAAAGACGGAAAGCGCTTTCACCCATTTTCCGGAAAACTTGGTGGAGTGCTTCTAAGCAGGGTGGTTAAACTGCAAAAGGACCGGCTTCCATATGAAAAGATTTTCAGGCCAAAGGGCTTTAAGCAGGCTCTCGCAGAACTCAGTATAGAGGAAAAAAACAGGGTTTCGCACAGGGCAATTGCTGCAAGGAAATTCGCTGCTTGGGCGAAAAAGAACCTTTAAACATGCTTGTTTTTCATCAAGCGAACATTTTTATATGTTTAAATACCTCAACTATACTGGGGCTGTCAGGAGGAAAATACATGGCCAAATGCGAGGTCTGCGGCAAAGACTGCGGCGAAAAGTGCATTGAGAAAAGTGGCAAATCGTTCTGCACTCCAAAACACTTAAGCCAGTACAAAGCAGAGCACGAACACGAGGAAGACGAAAACGTCTGTGAGTTCTGCTGACAAACCAATTATTTCTTTTTCTTGCGGGAGTCGCATAGCGGCAATTGCGTTGGCTTTAGGAGCCAATGGCTTAGTGCCTTCGCAGGTTCGAGTCCTGTCTCCCGCATTTTTGTTTAAAAATTTTTTTTTGGAAAAAGTGCCTGACAGGGTTCTAGGAAAGGGATTTTTAGAAACTCGGGGTTTCCAGCTTCTGGCATTCATTCCCTGTGCATTGTCTTCACTAAAAAGCAATAAAATAAAAAATTAGGGGGGTTTAATATGATTCATCGTCGTCGTCGCTTTCAGGTGATTCCTCGTCCCCCTCGTCTTCGTCGTCTTCCTGCACCCTAAATTCTCTCCAACCATCCTCCATAAAATCCCTCCCAAAAAGTTACTCAATTCCTACATCAACAGATATTTAAAAGTATTGTTGATATTTTGAGACAAATGTCTCAAAGCCTATTTCATCGTGGCCTGTACCCTTTCATCAGCAAGGAATTGCTTACAACCGAAACAGAGCTGAATGCCATCGCCGCTCCGGCAATAACCGGGCTGAGGAGAAAACCGTTTATGCCATATAAAATGCCCATTGCAACAGGAATCCCGATTGCGTTATAGGCAAATGCCCAAAAAAGGTTTTGTTTTATTTTAGCTAGAGTGTATCTGCTTAAATCAACAGCAACCGCGATATCCTGTAAATGGCTCTTTACAAGCACTACCCCTCCACTCTCAATCGCAACATCCGTGCCTGCACCAATTGCAATTCCCACATCCGCCTGTGCAAGTGCTGGCGCATCATTTATGCCGTCCCCGACAAAAGCAACTTTTTTTCCAGAGCTCTGCAGCTTTTTCACTTCTTCTGCCTTAAGCTCCGGCAGAACCTTTGCCATAACTTTTTTTATGCCAACCTGCTTTGCAATCGCATTAGCGGTCCTTTCATTGTCTCCTGTTATCATGACTGTTTCATAGCCAAGATCATTAAGGCGCTTTATTGCTGCAGCAGAATCCTCTTTCACAGTGTCGGCAATTGCAATTATGCCTGAAACATTTTTGTTTATGGAAGCAATTACAACGGTTTTGCCTTCATTTTCTAGGTGCTCAACTTTCTCTGAAATTTCATTATTAATTGTAACTCCCTCTTTTTTCATCATGGCAGAGTTTCCAATTGCAACTAGGTTCCTTCCAACAGAAGCAACAATTCCGTGTCCTGGCACGGCATTGAATGTTTTTGGCTCTGCAACTTTCAGGGATTTTTCTTTTGCTTTTTTTACGATAGCTGCAGCAAGGTGGTGCTCTGATTTGCTTTCTGCAGAAGCAGCTGCAGCAAGAAGCTCCTTTTCTGTGATTCCGAAAGCAACAATGTCAGTAACAATTGCCTCTCCCTTTGTTATTGTTCCTGTTTTGTCAAGCACTATTGTATTTACTTTGTGCAAAATCTCAAGGCTTTCCGCGTTCTTGAACAGGATGCCGTGTTCTGCGCCTTTCCCTGTTCCAAGCATAACCGCGGTTGGAGTTGCAAGTCCCATTGCACAGGGACAGGCAATTATGAGAGTTGCAACAAATATTGTAAATGCAAACAAAAAGCCCTGCCCTGCAATGAAATACCAATACACAAACGCAAGCAATGCAAGAACGATAACCACTTGAACAAAATAGCCTGCCACCAAATCCGCGAGCTTTTGTATTGGGGCCTTGCTGCCTTGGGCATCCTCAACCAGTTTTATTATTTGCGCTAGCATCGTATCCTTGCCAACTTTTATTGCCTTAAAACTGAGAGAGCCTGTTTTGTTTATTGTTGCCCCAATAACCGTGTCACCTTTCCTTTTATGCACTGGCAAGCTTTCCCCTGTAACCATGCTTTCATCAATGCTGCTGTCTCCTTCAACAACAACGCCGTCAACAGGAATCTTCATGCCGGGCTTTACAATTATGATGTCTCCAACAACAACTTCTTTTATTGGCAGCTCAGCTTCTTTTCCGTTCCTTATGACAATTGCGGTTTTTGGCTGCAAGCCTATAAGGTGTTTTATTGCTTCTGATGTTTTTCCCTTTGCGACTGCCTCAAGGTATTTGCCAAGCACAATGAAAGTAAGCAAAAGTGCGGCGGTTTCATAATATATGCTGCCTTCAATCACTTGAAAGCTTACAAAAAGGCTGTAAACATAAGCTGTTCCCACTCCTAAAGCAACAAGGCTGTCCATTGAAGGCGTCCGGTTTATAAGGCCCTTAATGCCTCTTTCAAAGAAATCCCTGTTTATGTACATCACCGGCGTTGTAAGCAAGAACTGCACTAATGCCATATTACTCGTCAAAATTTCCGGATACTCAAGCACAACAACCCCTTTTAGCATTTCAGGCAATGCTAGAACAAGTACTGGAAAAGTGAGGATTGCAGAGTATGCGACTCTTTTTTTAAGCGCTGCAATCTCTCTGTCCCGTGCCTCTTTTTCGTAGTCAGCGCTTTCCGCCTCTTCAGCGCCATAACCGGAAGCTTCAATAGATTCTATAATCTGTTTTACGTTTACTTTTGACGGATCAAACTGAACTGTTGCTTTCTCTGTTGCAAGGTTTACAGTGCTGCTTTTTATGCCGTCCAATTTTTTGATTGCGTTGTCAACAATATTCACGCAGTGCTGGCTGCTCATGCCGGTTATTTTTAATATTATAGATGTTTTTGAGGCTGAAGGCCCTTCAATGCCGTAACCAAGTCCCTCAATTACTTTTTTGAAATCCTGAAAACCTGTTTTTGATTCATCGTATTCCACTGTTACTTTGTTGTTTGCAAAGTTGGCGTTCACGCTTTTTACGCCCTCAAGCTTGCCTATTCTGCGCTCTATGTTTATGGAGCAAGAGGCACAATGCATGCCGGTTGTTGTAATTGTTTCTTTTTTCAACTTTTCACCTGTTAGTATTGCTTACAAATATGCCAGTGCGGATTTTGGGCCAAAAACCATTATTAATATCATGAAAACATTGAACAATGCCGCAGTGGCAAGGAATTTTAATAAACCGGTTTTAAGCGCATCATTTGCTGCTGAGCCTGTTTCCCTGAACATCATGTAACTTAAGCCGAAGAGCACAATCGCACAAATCACAAATGCTATATACAAAAATGCAACAAGATTGTCTGAAATCAGCATAACTGAGGTCATTGCACCCATTATTCCAGCCATGAACCCAGCCATGATTCCCTCCATTGCGCCCATAACTCCGCAGTGCCTGCCAATACTTACCCCAGTGCCAATTCCAAGCAGTATTCCGACAATTGATCCGGCAAACATTCCGTTTGTTACGCCTATAAGTGCTCCGCTCATAAAACCTATTATCATTCCAACAGTCATTCCAACCATCATGCCAACAGTGCAGGATATCGTTTCTTTATACGCCAGCATATGATTATAAGAAAAAACAACGATTATGGAGAAAACAATCGAAAGGAAAAAGAACGGAACATAGCTGGCGAAATTCTGTATTGCGCCTGCAGCAAAAAATGAAATCATTATGCCGGCAAGCATTAACAAGACAAAAGAGGCAAGGGAATAATTGAGAAGCCTTGACTCAACATAAGTTTCTGGAGCAGCTGAAAGAATTGAAAATAAATAGTCTTTTACCCTGCCAAAATCCCCTCTGGGCCCTTTCACCTCTCCACGCCTTTCAGTGAAACCCTTCAGCTCTAGTTCTTTCTTTAGCTTGCCGATTGTGCTTTCCTCGCACGTTATGGTGACAAACCCACTCCTCTCATCAATGTCCTTGACTGATGCATTATTCTGTGCTGCAACCCTGTCAATTATTTTTTCACACGCATTGCAATGCAAGCCGTTAAGCCCAAGAACATACTCCTTCAATTAACCACCTTATAGCCTTCCTTTTCAACAGCCCTTTTTACATCAGTTGTCAATGACTCTTTTTCAAGCTCAACCTTTATTGTGCCTGATTTGTGATCTGCAATAAGCACTTTTGCGCCTTTTATTTCTGAAATTGAGTCCTCCAGAAGTATCTCGCAGCTTTTGCAGTGCATTCCTGAAACCCTAATTGTTTTTTCCATCCTTTTTAACCTCACATTTTTCTGGGGCTTTTAAAGAATAATGCAAACCAATGGTGAGAAACAATGCACTTGCAATGCCAAAATAAATGCTTATATCTGCAAGGAATGCTGTTGAGCTGCCTAACCCCATCCAGATAAGCCACACCGGCTGGCAGATAGGGCAGGAAGTCAAAAATAAACCAGTGAATGCCCCTGCAACCGCGCCGCTGCTCTCTGTCTTTATTCCTGTCTCATAATTTTTAAGCAGCACAGTTAAGTTTAGTGCAAGGAGCAGTATGACGACAATAAGAACAAAAATATTCAGCGGCTCAACAATCTGAACTGTGTTGAAAATGTAGAGCAACGCAAAGCCTGATGTAACTGAAAGCACTAGCGAAATCACAACAGAAAACAGCAGGAAAGCCACAATGTATCTTCTGGCCGAGAGTATTTGCATTAGTCTTTCAATGTCATTCATGGAACCACCACAAGTTTTCCTGGCTTCATCATGCGCATTCCGCAGCTGTATTCAAAAGTTCCCTCTGCTTGGGGGGTGAACTCAACGATTTGCTCCTCGCCGTTCTTTGAAACGGTGCTTACATTAAGGCCGTATATGACAAGCTGTCTTCCGCATCCAGCACTTGGATCAGCGCTGAAGTGCAGTCTCACTGGGCTGCCTTTCTTAACTGTTATTTCCTGCTTGTCATAGCTGAAGGTTGACAATGCCTTAAGATAAATGTCAGTGGGTTTTTCCCCTGTTGGCTGCAGGATTACGTTGCCAGACTTTTGGGTGTTGGCCGTGGAATTGGCTGCAGAAACGTATGCGTAGACTAGCCCGGCAAAAACCAATACTGCTATTGCAAGCATTACCAAAAACAATGTTGTTGTGCTTATTTTGGGCTTCTCAGTCATCATTGTCACCTTAATTTAGTTGAACTTACAATATACATATCCGAAACAATATATATTATTTGGTGAAACCCGCTTCTCACTTTGTTTTAATTTCCTTTGAAATCTTTAAAGCAAAGAAACCTATTGCCACAATAAGCGCAACAGTGAAAAGTATTTGGTTCAATCCTCCCCAAAGCCCATATGAATTGTACATTGTGCTTGGCCCCATCATTCCTCCAAAACTGCTTCCCACCATGCCTCCAAAAACTGAACCCATCATTCCGCCCATCATGCCGTATTTGCTGCCTATCATCCCATAATACTGGGTCGCTTCATTGCTGAGGCCAGAGCAATAGAACCTGTAAGCCATTGCGATGTGCATTTGCTTGAGGCTTTCCGATCCTTCTCCTCCCATCATTGTATCCATGTATTCATGTTGTTCTCCAGGATGGAGCTGCTCCATGTAATAATCTCCAATCGTTTCTAGTTGTTCAGCCGTGAGTTCCGAACAAGGAGTTTTTTGCCCAATAATCTGCTTTGTTTCAGTAAAATTGTGGTTTTCAGCAGCCATTGCCAATGGCGCTAAAAGCAGCGAAATTAAGCCGATAATAATAAAGTATTTTTTTGCTTTCACTGTCCAAAAACCTCCATTAAAAGTTTAAGGGAGAGGGTTTAATTTCCCCCTCCACCGCATGCTCCGCACATGATAAAAAACCTCCAAATCCAACATATAGCAAATGACCTTATTTTGTTCAAATATTTTTGTCATTTGCTATCTATCAGGCGACAATAAATGTTCAAAAATTAATGTCGCCTGCTATATCATATTATGATATATTTATTTTTAAACCTTTTCTTGAATTGCTATAATTATGGAAGAAATTAAAGTAACAAGCATGTCGAAGTTCTATTCACTGATGCTTTTGTGCGAGGAACCCAGGCATGGCTACAAGTTAATCAAAACTGTCGGGGAAAAGCTAGGCAAAAAGGTCAGCCCGGGCCAGATTTATCCTTTCCTTGCAAAGCTTGAGAAAACTGGATATATTAAAGTAAAGTCATCAGGTGAAAGGGACAAAAAAGTTTACGCTTTAACGCCTGATGGAAAAAAATTCTGCCAGGCAATGCTCCATAAGTTCGGTGACCTAGTGGAGCTGGCAATTGAGCCAAACCTCACGAAGTGTGTTCATTGCGGTTGCGAAGTATACAAAGGCGGGCACAAGGCAAAAATAAACGGAAAAGAAACGATGTTCTGCTGCAAGCACTGCGCTGCTACTTACAAGTCGCACTCACACTAACCACTCATATTAAACCGCACATGTTGCCCCAGCTGAATCCACAATTGGAATGCTCTCAAGCGATTTTTTCACTTCAATGCTCCCTTTGTAGCTTGAGTAAGCCTGCCCAAGCACTTCTTTTGAATTGATTTCATTCCAGCTTTTTCCATTTTCCTCAAAATAGGCAGCAATGTTCACATAGGTTTGAGTGAACCAGTAAGAATTCGCAACCAGCAGCGCATCAAATATCTGTTCTTTTGTTGCACCATGTGAAGCCATCAGCTCTGCCAAAGCCAAAGCAGCCATTCCATGATTGCAGTCAGGAAAAGCCGTTGCATTATTGCAGCACGGCCTGTAAGTGTTTGCAGCAACTTCCTCAACTATTGCCTGCTGTTCAGGGGTTAACTGAATTATTTTTGCGCTAGCCAAAAGTTCTCCCCCGGGCTTCTCTCCAAGCGTCCAGCCGCCGGTTGAAGCAAAACCAGACTTGTTCTCATACTCTGAAATTTTTCCATGCGTAAGAACCTGGTTTTCATTTGTAAGCCCCAGCGCCCAAAGCATGTTCAGGTTAAAGAAAGCTGTTTCAGGAGAGAAAACAATGTTTTCATCGCTTCCTTCCAGCAAAAGCCTTTCATGCTCAGGGGTAAGTTTTTGGCCGTACCTCGCAAGCGAAGCATTGTACTTGTTTATATCAATGCCGCCTGCCTCAACGGTTTTAACAAGCGCATCATTCCATTTTACCGGAAGAACTATGCCCTTGCTCGGCGCAACTGTTCCCCTCAAAATCTCTGCCCTTGAAGGTTCTTCTTGCCCGGTTTCAGCAGTTTGCGTAGAATTGACTTTAACTGCATTAAATGCATTATTTGTGAGCCCAGTCACTTGCGCTGCGTTTTCATTTTCAAATCCGTCTTGCCCTGCATCCGCTTCAATGCATCCGCTAAAAAAGGCCAGCAAGACAAGCGCCAAAAAAACCGGCAATTTCTTCATGACTTCAGCCATTATTACCAAGTCCTTAATATGAATTTTTAACACACTATAATAAATTTTATCATTTGCCAGGAAGATTTATTTTATCAGTTAGTTGGAAAAAAACCACAGTATTGCTGCAAGCGCCAGCATCACAAGGCCCGAAGCAAGCTTCATTTTTCTTTTATTGTTTTTCTCCCATTCAGTGATTTTTTCTGTTACAGTTCTGCTGCTTGCAACCACCAAAATTGCTATCAGCGGCAAAACGAACATAACATTGTAGATGAGCAGGAGTGTTATGCCCTCAGCGAAAGTGGTTTGGATTGCGAGCAGTGAAAGAATTCCGATATAAATCCCGCCACTGCAAGGGAAAGTGCACAAGCCCACAAGAAAGCCAAGAATGGCAACCCCGAAAAGAGTCAAGTCGTTCATTCTCTCCTTTATTATTGGCGCCGCAAAAGCAGGCATCCTCAAGCTGAACCACTTTCCGTAAAAAAAGTAGTCCTTTATGTTTATCAGCGCAAGAAGAAGCATGAACACTGCGCTTATTTTTCCGAAAAGGTGGGGTTCACCGCTAATGAGAATTGCCTGCAGCAACCCAAGCCCGATTCCAAGGTAAGTTATGAAAATCATTGCAATGAAAACAATTCCGACCTTCCATATTTCAAGCTTTGATTTTCTCATGCTGTAAAGGAACGCAATGAAAAACAGCAGCACGCCAAAAGCGCAGGGATTAATGCCATCAATAAGGCCTGTCACAAGCACCAAAGGCAGCAGCGCCTCCTGTGAAACAGTTTTCCCTTTAAGTCCCGCACAATCAACAACGCCCTTCTCAATACTGCATTCCCTGATGCCTTTCTCATTCATTATTTTGTATGACTCCAGTTCAGCGAAAGAAAGCATTGAGTCCTGCAGCACAACCATTTGAGGAAACGGCTTTTCAGAGAATTCCTCGAAAAACCCCTCAAGAATCTGGATAGGCACGTGCCCTTCTAAAACCAGTGAGCCGTCAATTACAGTTACCATGTGCCCCTGCATTTCAAGAGGAATGCTCCGCTCAGAGTTCAGCCTCGCTACCTCTTCCCTTATTGCAGGGTCATTAATCATCAGCTTTTCTTCAATGTCAGTGTAACCATGAAGCTGCAGAAAATTCTTGAATTCCTGCAAATAAATTTCGCAGTGCCCGCATGCCTCGTTCTTGTAAATTACTACTTTTCTGTTGTTGGATTCATCTCCCGCAAACGCTGCAGATGGCTGTGCAACTGAATCCATTTGGTGGGGTACAGCCATTGCCGCTACAAAAAGCAGGGCAATGGCTGCAAGCATAATTTTTTTCATTTTGGTTCCTGCCGCGCGTTACAAGCATTCAGCGTACCTGTCAGGGTGATGGCCCATGTGTTCGCGCCAGGCTTCCTCAGTGTAGCCTGGGGGCACAGCGCACTTGTCTGAGAGCTCTGCTCCAACAAATTGCTGGTAATTTTCCTGCGTGTTTTCCAGCTGCACGTTAGCAGGCTTTTCCCCGAGCTTTAAAACCGCGGTTCCAAGCACTGCAATCCCTGCAACTATCAGCAGGGCAACTATTGCGTTTGAGTATGACACCATTTTTCTTCCTCCCTTTTTTTTTGGGTACTTTGAATTCTTTTTTCCTTAATATAACTGTAAACTGCCACTCCTACAATGCCAAATCCAACAATCCAGAACCCTAATTGCAGGAATTCTATTTCCTTGAATGGAACGGCTGCAATTATGAGGCCGCTGTTTGCTGCAAGCATGTTCTTTGAAACGCATTTCCTTGAATGGTACATGTACGCTGTAACTCCCAGCAGTCCAAGCGCTAAAAACCACAGGCCAACAGCGTAATCCTGCAGGAACTCTAAAGGCATTCCCTGCACTGAAATCCCTACCACTGAGAGGCCAGCGATAAGCAGCAGGCAGGCGTTGTGGCAGACATTGTAGCCGCCTAGAAAGCTGAGCAAACCGGAAGCGCCTGAAGCGCTTCCAGAAAGCTTTTCGCTGACAGCTGCCCTGTCTTCCATTCAGCAGCCACCAACCATGTCAGGAACACTCTGCAGGCTCTGCGGAATTGACGCTGAAGAAGCCGGCTGTGCTTGAATGGCGGTAGTGCCTCCTTGTTGTGCCTTTAATTGGCTTATAGTTGTTTTCTGCTCTAACACATCCTGTTTCAGCTCTGAAAGCTGGAGTGTCTGGAATGCTGCCAGAACAAACATTGCTCCAAGCAGCAGTGACAGCAGTGTTCTAGTGCTTACTGTGAAATTTTCAGAGTTTTCCTCGCTCATTTTAACAACCTCCTACCATGTCTGGAACTTGGTCAATCACACTTGGTGTTAGCCCCGAGCCGGCTGCCTGTAACTGCACAGCCTCCTCGTACATCTGCTTTGGGAAAAACATGGTTTTCCACAGAGTCAGCTGTTCAAGAATCTGCTCGTTGGTTAATTCACTCCTGTGGTTTTCAAGCAAGTACATTGCAAGGCCCCTCATTGCGGCGCTGTGAGCGCACCCGCATGCAGGCTGGCCATTTGGAGCAATAAGCGATGTTGCCCCACAGCAGTACTCGCATGCAATGCTCATCCCAATTTTAATGTAGTCCTGCTTGTTTTGCTCTGAGAGCTGTGAGAACTTCATTTTTCCGTTAGGGTATAAGTCTCCGTCTAGAGCACTTAAAACAGCGAGGCTCTCAACCGGCTTGTCAAAGCTCACCCCAAGCTCTTGCCCGTAAACAGGTGGAACGCCTTTTGGCAGGAACTCCTCAAAGGAAATGACCGGGCTGCCTTGCACCTGGCTGCCTTGAGTGCCTGTAACAGGAGTTGTAGCTGAAACAAGGCCAACAGTTGAAAGCTGGGCTTTCTGGGAGCTTAATTCACTGCTTATTTCTCCCTGCAAAAAGATATTGAATGCGGTTGTTCCAAGCAAAAGGAACGAAAGAACTAAAACTATTGTATTTGATTCAAGTATTTTCAAAAAATCACCTCGAAAATTTTTATTTAACTGCAATACCTTGTGCTGAAACCATATATAGGGGTTCATGAAACCACCCAAGAGAAGGAAATTAAAGCCTTTCACACAGAATTATGCTATGATTTTCTGGCAGAACAAAACAGTAATTATTGGGATTGTTGTAATAGTGTCATTTTTAGTGCTTGCATTCAACATTTTTCCTTTCCTTGGTTTAAGCGGGCACACGGAGGAATGCTCTCTGCTGGAAGGCTGCCCGCACGAGCAAGAGCTTGACTTTCTCCAGACAGCGCTCCCAATAATTATTTCACTTGCACTAATTGTTGGCGCTTCAACCTATTATTTAATGAGCCAGAAAGTTGAGTCAACAGAAAAATCCCTGAAAAAGAACACTGAAATAATACTCAAGTTCCTTAACGAGGATGAAAAAAAATTGGTTAACCTGTTGGTTGAAAGCAATGGAAAAGTGCTGCAGGCTGAAGTAACAAGGCTTCCTGGAATGAGCAAAGTGAAAAGCCACCGCGTTGTCCAGAAGCTGATTGACAGGGGCGTAATTGAAAAGGAAAGCATTGGAAAAACAAATGTCCTGAAATTCTCCAAGGAAATAAAGGAAGGGCTTTACTGATTCACTCAAACTTGATTGAAATTTTGTCCCCATCTTTTATTATGTGATTCTCAAACTCATTGTTGGCTTGGCTGTTAACTTCCATTGAAACTTTTCCTTGCAGTCCATTTGGGCATGCATCTCCGTTCTTTTTGTCCATTATTTCTGTTTCAGAAAACTTTACGCCAATGCTTGAAAAGAATACCCCCAAAGTTATCTGGGAAGAATCCGTAATTGTTCCCTCAATGTGAATCAGGGCATCCTCGTGCGTGTGCAGCAGCCCTGTTCCAAGGTGCTGGCCAGGCGCAGGCAGCGGAATCTGTTTTGCCTCCCCGCAGACTGAAATGATTGGTGTTGCATGCCAGTGCACAGGAGTTGCCGGATAGACAAAATTTGCTGTTGGAGCGTTTCCCTGTTGCGTTGCAGCCAATGCAAGCAGTGCAATGCCAACAATTATTGCTATTCCCGCTATGCCGAAATTCAAGAGCTTCCTATTTCTTTCCATTATTCCAGCTCCCTTAACTGCTTTAAGCTTTTCAAGTTTTCTTTGTTCCAGCTTAAGCCTTCTGTGCTCATGCTTTGAAAGGTTCTGTGGTTCCATTATATCGCCTTTTGCCTGCCAATATCAATTAACAATTTTGGTCACTTTTTGAACGCGCCCAAGTAGTTTAAAGTGAAAACCAGCAGCCCAATTGTAAGAATGTTAATCAGCCAGCTGAATTGGGTTAGAATAGTAACCGCGCTTACAGGCAAAAAAAGTGCTCCGAGTGAAGCGCAGGCAGGGCACTGTGCCACAAAAAACAAGCCAAAGGTTCCTGCACCGCTTGCTCCAGCCCCGCTGATTTTCTGGTTTAAGCTGCATGTTTTCGGCTGCCTCCACAAATATACTTGATAGGAAAAAGTTACTCCGAACAATGCCACAAACAAAACCAGCGTTAAAGCATTAAACCAAGGAATTGTTGCAAGCCAGATGTCGAGGTTTCCAATTATTCCAAGAACCTGTGTGTAAGCGTATATGCCAAGCATAGCGATGCCTGAAACAACTGCCAATAAAATGTGCACAGGGTTTTTCAGCACTTCAACGATTTTCATGTTCTCCCTTTTGAATGCTAGTGGGGAAGCGAAGGCAGCAAAGCTGCCTCCACTTAAGTGTTTACTGAAGCAATGCATCAATTGCCTGCTTGAATACTGAGTAAGGCTGTGCTCCAACAATTTTCTGGCCTGTGCCGTTGCTTGTGCCTATGAAAAAGCTTGGCGTGCCGCTCACTCCAAGCTGGCTTCCTTCAGAGAAGTTTGCCTGAACCGCAGAGCTATACTTTCCTGAATCAAAGCACGAATTGAATTCAGCTGCATTCAAGCCAAGTTCAGTTGCCCATGCCTTGATGTCATCCTTCGTGAGGTTGCTTATTGTGCCCTGCCCGTACTTGTTTTGTTCCTCAAATATTTTGTCGTGCATTTCCCAGTACTTTCCTTGGTCGCCAGCACACCTCGCTGCTTCAGCATACGGCTGCGCCATTGGGTGGAAGCTTAAGGGAAAGTCCTTGTACACGAACAAAACATTTCCTTTGTCAATGTACTCTGACTGAAGCTGACCCTTGGAACTGCTGAACCAGGTCCTGCAGAAAGGGCACTGGTAATCTGAGTATTCCACAAGAATTATTTCCGCATTTTGGTTTCCAACTGTTGCTGCGGCTCCTTCAAGCAGTGCCTTCATTTCAGGGGCACCAGGAGAAGGCGCAATCTGCTCTGGAGATTCCTGCGGTGCAGTTCTGGCTGTCTGGCCGCTTGGATTAGTATTTCCGGAAATTTCAATTCCTCCAACAGCGGTTGCGAGCCCTGAAACTTTTCCGCTAAGGTCGCTGCCGACAAGGAAAATTGCTCCTGAAACAAGCAAAGCGGAGAAAATCACACTTGCACTTAGGAGCATTTGCTTTGAAACAGCGAACTGAATTGAATTGTTTTCTTTGAGTTTATCATCCATTATTTTTGCCTCCACGTTATTTTGTTGTTTTTTTACATGAAATGTCGCAGTCAATTGATTCAACAGCGCTTGAACTGCTGACAGGGGAAAAATTCAGCGTAACACGCTCCTCTGAAAAAAGCTTTTCCCTTGAAAGGGTTGCAGTAAAGGTCTGTGCGGAGTTATCTTCTTCAATGTGAAGCGTAACCAGTGCTTCTTCTTCATTTGGTTTGGGTTGATAGGAAAGGAGCACAAAGCCGCTTAAAAGCACAATTGCAATGATTCCAAAACCAAGGTAAGAATAGACAGAAAAAGATTTCATTTTAACCATAATGTAACCTTAATGTAATATGTTTATTTAAACCTATTGCCTGCTTTATTTTTTAGTGATCAAATGGCTTTTGAATTAGCCGTTACGTTACTTTCAACTGTTTTCTCTCTTGCAGCAGTTGTTTTCGCTTTTCTGCTCTCAAAGGAAACAAGAGGTGAAAAGTACTGGGTTTTCTTTCTAGTAGCAGCCATATCTTTTTTAGTGGCACACATTTCAGCAAAAGGATTCCTGCTGGGGTTTTCTTCTTCTGATCTTTTCTTGGTTCAGGAAATAGCCGAAATTGTCGGGGGTTTTTCACTTGCTTATGCGACGTTTGGGCTTTACGCGTCCATGAAGAGAATCCGGGAAAGGACAAGCAAAGAGCTGGAGGGCTGATCCTCCTTGAAGTCAATCCTGTTCTACTGGAGCAAGGGTTCCGGAATGAGAGTAAAAATCCTGAACGTAATAGATAAGTGCAGCAAAGGGAAACAGCCATGCTTTCTTAACCAGATTGCAAAAAAGCTCGGGGTAAGCCATGTTGCAATTAAAAAACACGTTGACTTGCTGCTTGAGGAAGGTTACATAAACGAGCTTAATCCTGGCGGGAAGCCTGTTTACCTTGAGCTCTCTGAAAGCGGGAAAAGCGTTCTTGCAGAATTCAGGAAATGACTATTTTTTTCCTGTCAAGTAGTTTCTTATCAGATAAAAAAGAGGCCAATGCAAGCAGTGCTCCGCTCAAAGCAAGAATCTGCCTGAAGCCTTTTGAGTTAAGTTTTGTAATGTCCATATAAGCAAACTTAATGAAACCTCTTCAATGTGCACTCTTCAATGCGCATTTCTTAGTTGCACCAAGTAAGAGTTGATTGCAGCAATGAATTTCCTGGTGTTCTCCATGTCAATACTGCCTCTCCTGCTCTGCTCCATTATTGACTCAATGTTTTTTCTTGCTCCTGTTATTGCAGTCCATTCAAAGTGTTTAACAGGTTCTAACGTTTAAAAACCCATTTCCCCAGTATTATTTTCACTGGGCTTTTGGTTTGGGGGCGTGTGGTCCAGTGGTTAAGACGCATCGTTCACATCGATGAGATCGGAGGTCCGATTCCTCCCACGCCCATTTTTTTGAGCTAAGTTTTGAACAGAGCTTTTTTCTTTTAGAAACGCCTATTCAGTAAAGGCTGAAGCCGTTACGCCGCCATCCCACGAAAATCGTGGCCTCACCTTAATTAACCAAAGCTTTTCGGTGTTGTCGTCAAGCAGCAGGGCATAACCTCTAGCGCGAGGCATCTGCTGATAATATTTGTCAAAGTCCTGGTGCATGTAGCTCGGCCTTAACTGTGAAACAGCTTGAATGTCCGCTTGGCTGGTCATCCTGTGCGAGATAAACAAATCACACTGGCTTATTGCATCAGGGTGAAGCTTTTCAGGCCTCTGGGTTGCAAGCACAAGGCTTAATCCCGGTTGCCTTCCAACCCTAACCCACTCAAGAAGAACCTGCAGCGCAATGTTTTCCTCGTCTCTTGGCATGAACATGTGTGCTTCATCAATCATCAGCCAAACCAGCGGCATATCGCTTTCCTTCTTCAATCCTTTTGTGAGCTTCACTTCCTCTTCCTTGCGGTAAAGCATCCTCTCTTCAAAGAGTTTTTTTCCCAGCAGCCCGACAACTATGTCCCTTGTTCCCTCCATGCCTATTGCCTGCCTGTAAGCTGAAACATCAATTACGGTTATTGCCCCGGGCCTGGCTATTTCCATGATTTTGGTGCCCTCTTTCTCGAACAAGCCCCAGGTTTCAGCAACTTTGAACCTGTTGGTAAGCGCCTGCTTGGTTATTTTGTCGGCTTCCTCATCCTTGTTGATTGCCTTGATTATGTCTTCTATTCCATAATAATTTCCAAGCACTTCCTTTACCTGTTCAACTACTCTTGTAAGCAGCACCCCCAGCGCATCATTCCAGCTGAGCTTGAACAGTGAAAGCCACTCAGTTATGTCTAGCTCTGATGTTCTGATGGTGAAAGCACCATCAATCGGTATTCCCTTCTTTTTGTAGAAATCAATTCTTCCCTGGGGCACCAAAACCTTAACGCTTGTTTTGTCTGGTTTTAAATCCCACTTTTCAAGTTCCTTTGTTTCAGCCTTGTTCGGAATCTTTAAAGTCCAGAAAATTCCGACAGTGTCAATTGCAATAATTGAAATCCTCTGCTTTATGTCAAACGGCTGTCGGGCAAATTCCTCCAGCAAAACAGCCAAGTCGTATGATTTTCCGCTGCCCCTCTTGCCGCAAATTAGCATTACATGAGGGGTTGCAATATCGCACAAAACTTTCCTTCCAAGCACCGGCCTTTCACCAGTGCTCATCACAACTTTTCCAAGGTAAGCTGTTCCGCGTTCGCCAAACTTTTCAATGTCGGCAACAGGCCTTCCCACAATTGAAGCTTTAGTGCTTAACTCCAGAGCCATAACAAAGTATCGCTTTAGGTTATTTAAATATTTGGCAAATGAGAAAAATTTTTGTAAGAAGACGGGCCCCGCTTTTTTCAGCGGGGCACTGAAAAGACATTGGAGGTTAAAGCTTTATTGGGAGTTAAGGAGAGGGACATTGCAATTGAAGAGGTGGGGGTTTAAATCAGCTGCAATGGCCCGTGCTCCTACATTTTAAGCAAGTATAATACCTTTTTGCCTGACTGCACTTTTGAAAGGTGCCCCTCCTTGAAAAGTTTATTCAGCCTTTGGCTTGCCGCGTTTAAGCCGCGGTAACTCATGATGCTTTGAATTTCTCTGGCAGTTGCCTTGCCGTTTCCCCCTATGTACTTCAAAATCAATTGGTCTTGGTCAGGCAAAACCTCGAAGCGGTTCTTGTCTGGGCTGCCTGCAGTTTCCCTGTCAATTTCCTTGGTTTTGAGGCTAAACATTATTTTGTCGTACTTGTCGTTTATTGACTCGAGAATCTTGTTGGTTTTCTCTCTTTCTTGGGCTAGCTTGAATAGCAGTGCAGCAACGAATGCAGGGTCTTTGCTGTGCTCAAATAAAAGCTGTATGTCGTCTGTCAACTCATTAAACTTTGGGCTGATGCTTTCAAGCACCTGCTTGTGCTTTTCCAGCTCCTTGATTGCATCATGATTAATCATGTATTATCATGATAGCATCATGATATATAAATAGTTTTCGGTTTAAAAAGTTCTTCTTGCGTAAAATGCTTCAAATAGGTGATTTAACGCATTTTTACCGTACCTTAATTTTTGTGCGGTAAAAGGAAAAACGCTTCCTAATTCAATACAATGCCTAGATTTTTAAAGGTATTGTTCCGCTATTGCTGGCTTTTGTGCTGTCCCTCAGCTTATGTGAATGCCTTTTGTGGTTTTTTCCTGCGGTTCATCAAAAATGAATAGTTCCTCTATTGTTGTGTTAAGCGCCCTTGAAACCTCGAATGCAAGCCTCAGCGAAGGGTTGTACTTTCCTTTTTCGAGGAAAACAATGGTTTCCCGCCTAACCCCTGCTTTTAGCGCAAGCTCTTGCTGTGTTAAGCAGTTTTTAACCCTGAATTCCTTCACTCTGCTGAGCATTTCCGCCAACTCACAAGTTTTGTTATAGAAATCTAACTTTTTGTTATACTATTATAACATTTCTATATAAATATTTTTGCTTTCGCTGAAAAAATGCTATTTTTTTGCCAAAATCTTGAAAGAAACTAAAATCAGGGCAAACACAAGCGCGGTTCCAGTGACAGCTGCAAAAAGCGTTGCAAGCGCCTGGTTTTCAATGCCAGGAAAAATATGCCCGGCAAGTAATGCCGGAGAAGCCATTGAAGCAGTAGCCAGTGAATCAAACTCCAAGTCTTGGGCTGTTTTCTGCAGGCCGTCCGGCAGCGAGCTTGCAATCGGTGCAATCAATACAGCGGCAATTGCAGTTAACGCTGCCACCCTTTTAAATGAGAAGTGTGGCGCTGGCACTGCCCTATAATAAACAGCGAGAACCAAAGCTGCAGCAATCGCTTCCACTAATCCCACAAGCAAGTGCACCGGCAGCATTGAACCAATCACAGGAGCCAATTCAACTGCTCCGGAGAATGAAAGCTGCAGTGAAACAAGCAGTGCTGCCGCCAAAACTGAGGCAACCGAGGCAGCGAAGGCTGCGCTTGTATTTCCGCCGAAAACCTGCCTGAACTTGTAACCTATGAAGGGCGCCACAATTCCCATGTTGAAGAAGTTTGCCCCCAATGCAGTTATGCCGCCGTCATGGAATACAAGCGCCTGCACTGTCAGAACAAACGCCATTGCCACGACTGCTGCATCAAATCCAAGCATAAAGGCAAGCAGTGCGCCACCAATTATGTGGCCTGAAGTGCCGCCAAGCACTGGAAAATTAAGCATCTGGGCAGCAAACACCAAAGCGCCCAAAACAGATAACAACGCAATCTTGCCAGTATTGTTTGAAATTTTTTCCCTTAAATTTTTTACTGCTCTGGAGGAAACAATAAGGGAAACAATCCAAAAGAAGAAAGAAACAACCGGTGAAAGAAACCCATCAGGAATATGCATTTCAATATGTTGGATTCATGAAAGCAATTAAAAACAGCGCTTTTTTCAGGGTTGCACTTAAAGTCGCTATTCTGCACTTTTAGTGTTCCGTTATTAAGACTTAAAATACAAAGCGCTTTTATCTAAACTCAACTGAGGTCTCTGCTTGCAGCAGCTGCTGGATTCCTTTCTCCAGGTTCTCTTTTGAAATCATGAGCTTGCCTTCGTCAAACCTTGAAATAATCACTTTGTATTCCTGTTTTTTCGGCTTGAAAATTTTGTTCACTCCAAGCACTCTGGCCCCTCCAACCAAGTCCTGAATCATTTTTTTTTCGTCCTTGGTGTGCTCTATGACCCTCACTTTTTTCCCTACCTTTCTTGTTATCTCTGAAACAATTCTTCCCTTTTTTCCGATGAGTGTTCCAATGTTTCCCTCGCACACCATCACAATCATTTCGTTGAGGTCAATGGCTTGCTTGAATTCAACACTGGAAATTGGAAAGCTCTTGTCCATTCTCCCAAGAATCCGAGAAATTGCGATATCCAAATCTGAAAGGCTTCCCTCATCTAGCCTTTTCTTGCATTCGTTGCAGAGAATTTCCCTTTGCGCGTCTACTTCGCATAGTGGAGTCTTCATGCCGAGCACCGCTGCACTAAAAACTGCGCAGTCCACATATAAATAAAAGAAAAAGTAGAAAAGGAGGGTGTTTTTACTTTGAGAGCTTTATTTCAATAGCTGAAACCTTTAAGGGGTTTCCGTCCTCAATGCTTACTTCCTCAGTGGAAATGTGTATGTTCTTCACGCTTATTTCCTTAATGAACTTGTTTTTGACTATTTCAGCCACGTCAACAGCTCTTGAAATAGCCTTTCCCCTTGCTTTTAAGGTAACTTCCTTTGAACCCTGCTGGTTCATCTGCGTTACCACAGCCAAAACATATGCCATTGTGCCTTTTTTTCCGATGAAAACAGTGTTTTCTTCAGCCATTAAACTGCACCTCCGTTTGAAAGGTTTTTTCACTGGAACAGTGGAACTGCTATTAAATATTGAACCAAAACCTATTTAAGCACTGGCAGAAGAAGGTAAAATTTAGCGCATGTAGCGTAGCGTTGACTCAAGAATGCCGCGAGTGATTCCTGGGTTATAATTAAAGTAAATGCTTTTCCCTACAAGAGTTGGCTTCTCAACTATTGCAGGATAAGTTTTCCTTGCAGCGCTCGCTTCCTGAATGTAGGCTATTTCCTTGCCTGTTGGAGTAACATCAAAGGTTTCAAAGATTGCGAAGAGCTCTGGCTCAGCCGGGAAAGCCTCAATTCCCCTCAGTATTGGGTGGTCTTCGTCCTCGCGATAGAGCTTGCCGCGCACGATTCTCCTATCAAGGCATACTGGAATATCATTGATTACGCGGTCACAGCTTACCGGCACGGTTTGCCCAAACGTGTTCTCCCATCCAATCACATCAAATGCTCCCGGCCTTCTTATGCCGGAATCCAAAACAACAATCAGGTTTCCGCCAGCAGCAACATATTTTTCAATTCCCTCTCCAAGCTCCCTTGAAACTTCCTTGTTTGCTTCCTGGCTCTGGTCAAGCATTACAATGTCATACTGCGCCAGCTGCTCCCGCGGGTTTCTCCTCAAGCTATCTGCAGTCTTAATCCTGTATCTTATCAAGTCGTCATTGTCATTCAATACGTCCAGTACCTCTTGGCTTGTTGCGCCGATTATCAGCATGGAAGAAGGCTTGGCCCCGCCCTCAAAAATTTCAGCAATTGGCCCGACAAGAGGCGTTGAACTAGTGATGATGTCAAACCTAATTGCAACAAAAAACAGAATTATGAGTATGAGGATTAAAGGGATTACCCCTTCAAGGTGGTAACCGACTTTTCCCTTAAAATCTGCAGGCGGATAATATTCCTGCCCGCCTTCAGCGCCACCCTCAGGATACACCATTTCACCTTTTTCAATTAATGTGTTAATATATATTATATCTTTTTTGTTTCCTTATTTTAAATATATTCCTTTCCAACTAATAGTCTTTTCTTCTTTATAAACTTTTTCTTCACGAAAGCATGCCGTAGTACATGTTTTCAATCAAGGAATAGTACTTTATTCTCTGCCCGGTTTCAGGGTCAATTGGCATCTGCTCGCTCACAAAGAACTCCGGCGGAGTTGCGTAGTATACGACCTTTTCCCCGAGGCCGGATGTAACAACAACTGGAAAAAATCTCCCGAGGTTTCTTTTGCCCTCGCTTCTGTCGGAAGCGGAAGCGCAGTCAGCATCCTCTGGGTAATCAGTGAACCCATCCGAGTCATTATCGAAGCCGTCAGAGCACTCAGAGTAACCGGCAGAGCATCCTGACTCGTTGTCGTGCAGCGCACTCACACAGCATGGGTCAAAAGGGTAATCAACCAACCCATCATTATCGTTGTCTCTTAGGTCTTTGCACTGAGGTTCCCTTTCAAGAATCGGCGCTCCTCCAAGAACATCTTCTGAATCATCAATGAAGGAATCGCATTCCCTGTCATCAGGGTAATCTGTTTTCCCATCCCGGTCATTGTCTATGTCGTCATTGCATTCAGGCAACGCAGAGGGCTCCGGAATAATGCTGGGGTAATACTGTGAGGTATCAGCAATCAAGTCAGACTGGAAGTCAACGTTTAAAACAATTGTTGAGTAGCCGCCTGAGCGCGCTTTCACAACTGCAAAGTCCCCGTACATTTTCAAGTCAGGCCTTAAGCCATTTACGAATTCATGATTTCTGTTTGGCGCCTCAAAAATTCCTATGTATGGAACACCGGTGCATGTTTTAAGCTGGCAGAAATTGCCGAGGTAGTCAACTGAAAGGAACTCATCCAATGCCACAACCCGCTCGCCGATTTTTCTCGCCCAAGGGCTCACAATAATGTTTTCGTCGCTGCCGCCAGGCCTTTCATACTCGTACAGCAGCCTGTCGCCTGGAGCGAGCTCTGTGCCTGCATCACCAGTCCACACAAGCCTTCCCCCGCCTGCAATGTAATCAATGAATACTTCCAATTTTTCTGAGCTGATTTGCCGCGCTTCAGTAACAATAACCATGTCATACTGCCTTAGGTTGCCGATGCTTACATTTTGAACGTGAAGCGTTTGAGGTCTGACACTCAAAAAAGTTGGATCACTAAAAGTGTCACGCAGCAACTGATAGTTGCCTAGGCCGCCATCGCCATAAACAATCAAAACCCGCGCTTTTCCTCCTTCAGCCCAGCGCAGAATGCCCCAGAATGCGTCACAGCTGAAAGGCACTGGCACCACATCGCAGCCAAAAATCCATGAAACAACAAACCATAGGCCTAAAATCAGAGCAATAAGTATTCCAACATGGTAGAGGTCTTTTGCCAGATTCCGGGTTTCTCCGTCCAATTCAACCACTTTCGGCACATTTTTAAATTTAAACGAATATATAATGGTTTAGCGTTATTTTAATCTTTTGGTGAAGAAAATGAAGTTTCAGAGAGCAGCTTCAACTGGGGGTCCAAGCTCCAGCATCGGAATAATGAGGTTCTTTGACACTGACACTGGCGGCCCAAAAATGAGCCCAGAATTCGTTGTAGTTGTTTCAGCAGTAATAGTGCTTGTAATATTGCTCGTGCAGTTCTTGGGTTAGTCAGGCAAGCTCAACAAAAAACTCTTTCTCAAGAAATTTTTCCATTTTTCCTTTCTTTTCAACTATTTTTGTGTTGGTTTCCTTTTCAATCTGCTTTCCGTACTTTTTTAGGAAACCGGCATCATTGCAGTGCAAAAACAGTTTTGCTTTCTGGCTTGGCAGAAGGTTCTTCTGCTTCCTCATTTCCTGAATGCGCCGCCTCAATTCAGTTAACTCCCATTCTTCCTTCAACCCTGCATTTGCTTCCGTTTTCAAGTAAAGAACCGTTTCACCAAAAACTTTTTCAGCATAGGCGCCCTTCGGTGCAAAGCGTGATTCCTTTACTTCCTTTACGTTCGTCATCGAAGCGATTATTCCTTTTGCTTTTTTGAACTCATTGCCCGTCTTTGTTTTAATTGCAAGCTCCTTCAGTGGCCAGCGCAGCCTCAGCTTTTCCTGCTCCCTTAGTGCTAGCACGCTTTGCATTAACTCTTTTGCTTCATCCATTTCTTTCTCCAGCTCCTTATCCACCAGTTTCTTGTTTGGAAGCGGAAGAAACTGAAGGTGAATGGAATCAGCAGACCGTTTGCTTCTGAATTCCCTGTAAATGAATTCAGTTATGTGCGGAGCAATCGGTGCGAGAACTTTCAGCAAAGAGAACAGGGTTTCATTCAGCGTTGCGGTTACGGCTTTCTCGGTTTTTGTTCCAACCCTGTCTCGAACCAGTTTGATGTATGTCCTGCTCAAGTCTTCAAGCACAAATTCTTCAATTGCTCCAGCCACTTTAAAGAAAGTGTACTTGTCGTAGTTTTCATTAGTTTCCCCAACCAATGAATTAAGCCTGCTCAAAATCCACTTGTCTTCTTCCTGCAGGTTTTTCAGCTCAAACTTTTTCCCAAAATCCAGTTCCAGGTGCATGTTCACAAAATTGTAAGTGTTCCAGAAAACATTGAAGAACCTGCTTATATCTTTGAATTCCTCCCAGTCAAACGCTATGTCAAGCCCCCTGGAATTCTTCACCAAGTAATATCGCAGGAAATCTCGGTTGAATTTTTCAATCACTTCTTTTGGGGAAACAATGTTGCCAAGGCTCTTGGACATCTTCTTCTTTCCCAAATCAGTTACCATTCCGTGCACCACAATGCTCTTGAACGGCTTTTCGTTAAAGCAGATTGTGGAAGTTATAAGCTGCGAGTTCCACCATCCACGGAACTGGTCTGTGCCCTCCAAGTTGAAGTCAGCTGGCCACAGCTCTTTAAACTGCTTTGAGTTTGTGCCTCCGAGCGCAGCCCAGCTTGAAACGCCGGAATCAAACCATACATCCAGCACTTCTGGCACGCGGCTCATTTCACCATTGCAGCTGCACTTAAGTTTCACCTCATCAATTCCCGGTTTGTGCACATCAATTTTTTTCGCCCCACTCAATTTTTTCAGCTCTTCAATTGAACCAACCACTCTGCGCTTATCGCATTTCCCGCAAACCCAAATTGGGAGCGGCGCTCCCCAGTAACGCGCCCTCGAAATCGGCCAGTCACCCAACTGTTCAAGCCAGTTCTGCATCCTGTTCTTTGCCCATGCAGGCACCCAGTTAACCTGTTCATTTAGCTCAAGCATTCTTTTCTGGATGCTGCTTACCTTGAAAAACCACTGTGGCACCGACACCATGAGCAATGGGCTCTTGCATCGCCAGCACAAAGGATAATCGTGGGTGTGCGGGTGCGAGTAAATCAATGCATGCTCATTACGTAAATCCTCAATAATTTCCTTATCAACAACCCTTGCTTTTTTTCCAGCGTACTTTCCTGCTTCGCTGCTCATTAATCCATCCAATCCAATAGGCGAAATTGCAGGCAGCCCTGCTTTTGTGCCTTCCTCCCAGTCCTCTTTTCCGTGGCCTGGAGCAGTGTGCACCAAACCGCTTCCCTCCTCTAGGTTAACGTAGCGTTCGCTTAAAATCACGCGGTAAGCCCTCTCAAGCTTTGGTAGCTTCAAGTGCTTTGCAAGCGGGTTCTCGTATTCCATGCTATCCAGTTCTCTGCCTGGAAACTCTCTTCTGCTAGTGTAGCCCGCTTCAATTGCGTTCATTAAACCTTCAACTAATTCCTTTGCAATTATCCATCTTTCACCGTTGCTTAACTCGACTTCCA
This sequence comes from archaeon GW2011_AR10, assembly GCA_000830275.1. Taxonomy (GTDB): domain Archaea; phylum Iainarchaeota; class Iainarchaeia; order Iainarchaeales; family GW2011-AR10; genus GW2011-AR10. The sequence goes on from CP010424.1 coordinate 122,103, forward strand.
CGTAAGTGAATTTTGGGTGCACCATTACCCCGGTATTGCCCGGCAAAGTCCAAGGAGTAGTGGTCCAAATAACCAAAAACGTGTTTTCTCTGCCTTTAACCTTGAACTTCACATAAATTGATTCGTCTGTCAGCTTGGTGTACTCTATTTCGTTGAATGCAACTGCTGTTCCGCAGTGCGGGCAAACATGAACAGGGTATTTTCCCAAGTACAGCAAGCCTTTTTCATCAGCTTTCTTGAAAGTCCACCAAATTGCCTCAACGTAATCATCAGTTAAAGTAAGGTAAGGGTTGCCCCAATCCATCCAGACTCCGAGGTCATTGAATTCCTCATTCATCACGTCAATGAATTGTGTTGCAAATAACCTGCATTCCTCCACAAACTTTTTAACCCCAAATTCTTCAATGTCCCTCTTGCTCTTGAACCCGTGCTTCTGCTCTATCTTGTTTTCAATCGGAACTCCGTGCGTGTCATAGCCCGGCCTGTCAAACACGCTGAAGCCCTGCATTCTCTTTGAGCGAATTGCCGCATCCTTTATTATCTTGTTCAATGCAGTTCCCATGTGGATGTGGCCGGTTGCATAAGGTGGGCCATCCATGAAATAAAACTTTTTCTTCTGCTTCGCGCTCTGCGCCCTAACCCTTTCAGCGATTTTGTTTTTCTTCCAGAATTTGTGGATTTCTTCTTCCTTTGCCAAAGAATAAGGTTCCATTAATTTCTTTGCCATTCCACTTACACCACGCGATTTTTCAATTGGCGCACCTTGCCGGCTGATACAGTATTACCGCCCCTTCGAAGGAAGGATGCGTATTTTCAGCCGTTGCGAGGCTCTTAAGAGCCGAGCCAGTACTGCTGAAAGCAGTACGCTCTTCCGCCGCGAGCAGGCGGCGAATGGGCCCGGGCGGATTTGAACCGCCGACCCTTGGTGCTCTTACTTCCCCATTAACTCCGGAGAAGTTATAAGACCAATGCTCTGGCCAGGCTAAGCTACGGGCCCTTAAACTGAAGCCGCGGTTTGCACGGCATACGTCAAGGGTTTTCACTTTGTTCAAACCCTCATAAATATTTAAATTGTTGCCATCTTTTAAACTGAAGCCGCAGTTTACTAAATCTTTGGCAAAAGAAACAATAAAAAATGTTTCAGGTTGTGCAAGTATCTGCCTAGCATGCGTTAATTGGTTAAAAATAGATTTAAATGGGTTAGTAGCCGAAAAAGCAGAAAAATGGCTATCGGCGTATTTGTAAATCCCTTCCAAAAATTTTTCGATCCCTTCTGTTCATTGGCATCACTTAACGTTAAGCTCTTTCTCGCTTAAGTTGTTTTTCTTGTTGACTTCCTTGACCTTTTCCTTGCTTTCCTGGAACTTGCCGAACCTTCCAATGTTCAAGCGCAAAGAGTTTTTGAAGAGGCTAGTGTAAGCGTTTTCAATCGCGTAGGTTTTGCCTTCCTCAACTTGGTCAATGGCTTCATCCCAAAGAGTCAAAAGAATAGCTCCTGTTTCATCTCCCACAATTGCTTCTGTAACTCGGTGTGAGGAGTTATCGAGCTTTGAACTCACTTCCCTGGTTTCGAGTTTTTCAGCAACTTTAACTGTCAAAGAAACCTTTTTTGCGAAAGGCCTTAGCTCTGAAACCTTCATTAAATCATTGGCTTTGATTCATTATTTAAATCTATGGCAAACAGCCAATATTTTTGAACTTTTTATTGCTGTTTGCTAGATGCAAAACGCAGTTTCAATGTTCAATTACTTAAGCGTTTTGCTATATGGCAAACAGCCCTGAAAAGTTCAATTGTTAGTGAAGCCAAACGTTTTGATTTTGCGAGCTACAAAATCAGCCATTAAAAATAGAAAAAGAAAGAGAAGCTTAGCTAACTTCTCTTTTCAGGTTCTGCACTAATGCTTTTACGTCGTTCTTGAATGCCAATCCAAAGCTTATTCCCAGTATCAGCGCTACAACCAGCACAAACGCAGTGAACGCTATGAGGAATGCTTGCTCAAGAACACTGACATCAATGCCTACTCTGCGCAATCCGATTATCGCTGCAAGGTAAATAACCAAGATTTCCACTGCAACTGCAATTGTTCTCTTGTACTTGTGGTTCGTTGCCTCAATTTTGTTTCTGAGAAACTTTGCTAGCAGCAATCCAAGGACCACTATTATCAGCGCAGCCAGAACTATTGGGATATAGTAGACCAATGCAAGCATAAATGTCCTGAGGCTTCCCAGTGCCACAAACTCTGCTGCCTGCGTCAGGAATATCAGGATAATGTACCACTTGATGAATGTTCCTGCTAGTTCTGACAAAGGCACGCCGCCTACTGATTCCTTGAGCTTGTGTTCCTTTGCCCACTCATCAAGCTTCGCTGTGTTCAAAACCTTTGCAACAAGTTTTTTGATTGCATCTCCGAGTAGTGCTCCAATGATTATGAATATGATTGCCACAATCAATCCTAAAATCAGATTTGGCAGCCCCATAATCATGCTCGAAACAGCAGTGGTTAGACTGGCCAGTATTTGAGAGATTGTATCCTGAATTAAATCTGCCATCCTTCATCACCTTTTTTGCGCAACCCTGAAAAGAATTGCACTTAATTAAAAAAGCATTCAAGTATTTAAATGTTTTGCACTAAACTCTCGATTTTTAGGTGCAATCCCTTCAAATCGCCCCTGTTTTCAATCAAAAAGTCCTTTTTGTTCAGAACTTTTCTGAGGCCTTTTTTCTCCAAGTCGTTGGAGTCGCGCTCAAAAAACTTTTTTTCTTCAACTGGGTCAAGAGGGCTTCTTCTCTCAAACCTTTTTTCCGGTGCAGCACGCACTTCAATAATTTTCGCTTCCGGAAATTTTTTCCTAATTGCAAGGATTTCTTCAATTGAACGCGGCCCAACAATAGCCAAGTTGCCTTTCTCCCTGATTTTTTTGAGCAGCCTTTCAGCAATGACTGCCATGCCGTGCTTTGCTCGAAGCTCATCCCCCAACAAATTCATGTTTTCCTTGCTTGCAATTTCGTTTCTGCGCTCAAGCTCTTCTGCAAGAACGTCGCTTAAAACGTATTTGGAAAAACCATGCCTTTCAGCCAAGTAATCCGCAACCGAATCTTTTCCAGAGCGCGCTAAGCCCACAACAATCAGCACTGCCATATATTAGGAAAAGCCGAACTAATATAAAAAAGAAATAGAAAGAATAAAGGAGAATAAAGGCAATAATTAGAATAAAGGATAAAGGAGAATAATAGAATAAAGGCAATAATTGGCCTAGTGAATGGAAAGAAAAGTTGTGAAAAAAACAAAGAAATTAAGGAAAAAAGAAGAAAGGAGGAATGCAGGCTCAAGCCTACATGTCCATTTCGCCCATGCCAGGAGGCATTCCGCCGTGGGGCATTGCCCCCGCCTTGCCTTTGCTGCTGCCAGCAATTATGTCATCAATCCTCAGCAGCATTTCTGCAACCTCTGAAGCAGAAGTCACTGCCTGAATTTTGACTCCAAGAGGCTCAATTACTTTCAGTTTCTTCATGTCGTCAAGATATGCCTTGAATACGTTTACGCCTATGTACTTGCCGCCAGCGCTTGAGTGCTTTGAACGAAGACTGACAAGAGTGTCAATCGGGTCCATGCCTGCGGTTTCAGCCAGTGTTCTGGGTATCTCCTCAAGAGTTTCCGCAAAGCATTCAATTGCAAGCTGTTCCCTGCCGCCAACAGTTTTTGCGAACTCTCTTAGTTTCAGTGATACTTCTATTTCGCTTGCTCCTCCGCCTGCAACAACTTTGCCGTCTCTCAGTGCACTTGATGTTGAGCCTATGGCGTCAACCACTGCGCGTTCTGCTTCGTCCACTACATGCTCTGAGCCGCCCCTCACAAGCAGTGAAACTGCTTTCGGGTTTTTGCAGCCTTCAACGAACACCATGTCATCGCCTGCAATCTTTCTTTCAACCACTGTGTTCGCTTTTCCAAGGTCTGAAGAACTCAAATCCTTTACCCTGCTTACAACCTTTCCGCCGGTTGCCCTTGCTAGTGCATTCATATCGGATTTCTTTACTCTGCGAACAGCCATGATTCCTTCCTTTGCCAGGAAGTGCTGTGCTATGTCATCAATTCCCTTCTGGCAGATTAGAACAGTTGCCCCTGAGTTCTTTACAGTTGCAACCATTTCTTTCAGCACTTTTTCCTCGTGGCCAAGGAGTGCCTCAAGCTCTTCAGGGGAAGAAATCTCAATCTTTGTGTCGGTTTCAGGTCCTTTGATTTCGAGGGCTGCATCCACCAACGCAATCCTGGCATTCTGGACCTTTTTCGGCATTCCCGAATGCACTACTTCCTTGTCAATGACAATGCCGTTTATCAGCTCCGAGTCAGACAGCGATGCCCCGACTTTTTTTTCAACCTTGATGTTGTCCTTGTCAATAATTATTTTGCCGTTTTCTTCATCCGCAATCAATGTTACTGCCTTGACAACAAGTTTTGAGAGTTCCTCTGCGCCTTCAGTGCTTTTGCCAGTCATTGAAGTTAAGGCAATGCTTTCAAGCGTTTTAATGTCCTTGATGTCAACAGGGTCAGATAATTTCTCAAACAGCTCTTTTGTTTTCTTTGCTGCAATCCTGTAACCCTTTATTATAACGCTGGGGTGAATCTCGTCATCGAGCAGCCTTTCAGCCCTTGCAAGCAGTCCGCCTGCAATTACTACTGCTGTTGTTGTGCCGTCTCCAACCTCGTCATCCTGCGTTTTTGCTATCTCCACCATCATTTTTCCAACCGGGTGGTCAATGCTCATCTCGCTCAAAATTGTTGCACCGTCGTTGGTGATGGTAACATCGCCCAAATCGTCAACAATCATTTTGTCCATTCCTTTTGGCCCAAGCGTGCTTTTAACAGCACTGGCCACTGCCTTGCCTATGAGAATGTTGATTCTCTGCGCGTCCCTTCCTCTTGTTCTCCTCGTTCCCTCAGTCAAAAACACTACTGGTTGCTGTTGCTCAGCCATAAAATACCAACCTCCTTTTCATCCAATCCAAAAAATAGTTGAATAATAAATTGCTGGATATAAGTGTTTAAAAGCCTTAGTGTTTTTTTGCTGGATATGGCTGTTAAGGGTTTCCTGTTTTTTCGAGTTTTTTTAGAACCTTTGAAAGCTCGTTTTTTTTCCTTCTGAGTTTAGTTTCTAGAATTATTATGTCTGCTCCAAGGTCCCTTAACCTGAATTCAGCAGTTGGGTTTTTTCCAGCCAATTTCTGTTCATTGTATTCTCTTGCACCTTTTTTTATTGTAATCGCGTCCTCCACTGATTTGATTTCTTTCCTAATGGCAGAAGCCCGGCTGGTTCTTTTCATTTCCATCGTTATTGGCTGTGAAAACCCTGCGCCCTGTGAGAACTGCAATGATTCCTCAGGAATAATGTGTGCGGCAACAGCCTGCTTTCTAGTGGATTGAACAAACGCTGCGTAGCTTGCAGTAATTTCGATTGGGGCTCTTTTCGATAATTCATTGACAATTTCTAGATTTGAACGTTTTGGGTTTTCAATGAGCATTCTTATAATTTCTCCCTGAAGGCTCCCCGGCTTTGTACGTAGCGCTACTCTGTATCCTTTCTTGAAGCGCTCAATTCCATTTTCTTTAAGCAGTGGTTTTCCTGTTTTTGCCACTGGTTTGCCTTCAACACCACTTACTTTGGCTTTTGGCTTTAGTGCTCTTGGCTGTTTTTCTTTTTTCTTTTGCCGTAGAGGCTGAACAGGCTTAAGCCGAAATCGTTTTGGGCCCATCAAAAACAATAATAATGTGCTCCGAGAACTATTTAAACATTTTTTTGCTTTCCGCCTTTTTGTTCTATTTTATTTCACTATAATTATGTTTCCCCGGCCTTTCTTGAATTTCTTTACCTTGCCAGCATGCTCTAGTTCAGCTACAACAAGCGATGCCTTCGCCTCTCCATAAGGCAGTTTTTCTCGCAATTCCAGCTGGGTAAGCCTGCCGCCGTAGCGCTTTAACACTTCAAGGGCTTCTGTTGCTTCACTGCTCAATGCATCCCCTGCTTCCTTGCCAGGCTGCCTTCCGCTTATCGGCTTTTCTGAATCGCTGCCAACAGCCATTTCGCTTTCTTTTACAGTTTTTGTTTCCGTAATTTTTTTTCTCCTGATTCTCGCGCCAGCAAAGAAAAGCGCAAGCGCAATGAGCACCAAAGCAAGGCCTGCTGTAATCGCCTTCAGGAATCCTGAGTCATTTGGTGTTTGTGTTCCATCAAAGTCTAAGCCAAGCTCGTTGAAGTCCTCGAACAAAAACTCATCCTCTCCCAGCGCAGGCAGCATTATCAAATCCACCACAAAGTTGCCGTCACCTGATTCCAGTGTAATCGTTTCTATTGCCTCGTACTTGAGCTTGTTGTTCTCAAAGAACTGCGCGGTTAAAGTGTAATTTCCCGGCGTGCTTATGCTGAAAGAGTAAGTTCCTTCAATTGCCACATCAGTCTGCTTTGGAGTTGTATTGATTTCCACAATAATGTTCTGCAGCGGTTCAAGCGTGTACCACTCAAATGCCGTGCCTGAAATTGTTGCAGCAAATGCTTGGTCTGCGAAAAGAAAAAGCAATAACAGGAGAGCCCCTGATTTCATGAGAATAAATTGGACAAAAACAATTTTAATTCGTTTCTAAAGTTTTATGGCCCCCAATAAAGTTTTAATGACCAAACCGGGGCCAAATAAAGCTTTATTTTTTCCGGGGCTGAAAGAATGCTTTTAAATTTGCGCTCAGCATCTGTTTCAGGATTTTCCTTTCAGGAGGTGTTTTAATGGAGAAAAAAGTTTTAGAAAAGAAAAATAAAAGGCTTTTGCTGCCAGCGCTGTTAATTGCTTTCTTGCTGGTTTTTTCATCGTTTGCGTTAGCGCGACTGAACACTGAGACTGGCTTGCGTGTTCAAAGTAGGGCGGCAGTAGAGGCAAATGTTCTTAATTCAACTGCTGCAGTAAACAGCAATAGTGTTCTTAATGAAGCAGATGACGACAATGATGCGGCAGATGATGGAGTTGATTCAGGTGCAGGCATTGGAGCCAGAATAAGGGCTGAAATTGAGGGCGCCAAGGAAAAATTCGAGCAGAACAGGGAACGCTACCTTGAAATAAGGGCAAACTACGTTGAAGCAAAGAGCAGGGTTGCAGCAAGCATTCAGAGCTTTAATGCAGTGAGGGCCAGAATTCGTTCAGCTGCTCCTGAAGACAGAAACCAGCTTGCAGTGCAGCTGAGGGTTCATGCGAGGGAAACTCTGCTGAACCAAGTGAATGCAATTCTCAACCACCTTGAAGCAATAAAGGACAAAGAGGTTGCTCCAGACAACATAGATGAACTTACAGAGTTCTTTTCAGAGGTTGAAGCAAGTCTTGAAAATGAGGAAATAACGCAGGAGGAACTCATTGAAATATCAAGCGACATCAGGGTGTTCTGGAGAGAGCACCGCCTTGGGCTAAAGAAGGGAGTTGGCTTGGCAATCAATGCAAGGATTCAGGCTCATTTCCAGAAAGCAGAAACTTTTTCTGAACGGCTTTCAGAAATAATTGACAGACTGGAAGCTGAAGGAAAAGATGTTTCACTGCTTGAAAGGGGCCTTGCAAAACTGGATTCAGACATCGAAAAATTCAGGAGCGCATACGCAAGGCTCAGAGAGCAGTACTCTGAAGCAGATTCAAGGCAGGAATTCAACGATGTTCTAACAAAAGGCCACAGGCTGCTGAAGGCAATGAATGAGCAGCTGAAAAAGGATTTCAGGCTAATGAATGCTCTCTTCAAGGCAACAAGGGAACTCATTGTGTCAGAGGAAATAAGCGGCTCAACTTCGGCAGACATAGAAGCCGGGGTTGAATCATCTGAAACAGAAATAGAGTTCGATGCTGCCCTGGCTGAATTTGTTGAGGTGACTGCCGATGAGTAGCGCTGCAGTTGCATTGCTGCTGCTTGCAGCTGTTTTTGTTTTTGGCTGCACGACTCCGCAGGAAAAAGCAACCACTCAAAACAGCTCCCTTCAGGAAATAGGTGATTCACAGCAGGAAATAGCAGTGCTTGACTCAGAAATTCAGGAGCTGGAGCAACTCTTGGCTGACTCAGAATACTCAGAAGAAGACTTCCTTGCACTGGATAATGGCACTTTCCAGTAAGTGCCTTAATCCTTCTTTTTCTTTTTTTATTTTACTTTTTTCTCATTTATTCTAATTGTTGTGCAAATTTTTTTCGATGCAGTTCTTTTCTCAGTTGTTTCAAACGGCCCTCAAAGTTTTTTCGTCTGCCCACGTCAGTTAAAGGTGTTTTATTCAATTGCTTTTCAAGATTTTCAATAATTTTCAAAATACCACTCGTGCTGTCTGCTTGTTTTGCCCGTTTTTGTTCTGTGGTTTTCTCTTTTGGCTTAATGGTTCCAATTCTTTTGAGAAAAGAATCAGGCACTACTATTCTTGGCATTTTTTCCCTAAATAAATTAATGTTAACTCGTTATTAATTCTATGGGTTTCTGCAATTATTGGGGCTGGTCAGCAAAAACTCTTAATTGTTATTTCCCACTTATTGGTTATGCGCAAAAACCTTGAAGCATACCTCCATGAAAAAAAACTGCATTTTGTTGAAAAAATATCCAAGGGTTACAGCAGTGAAGTTTTTCTGGTTGAAAACCGCAATGGAAAAAAGTTTGCCCTGAAACTCGAGAAGGAAAAAAGCCCGCGCGTAAACATGGTGCAAAAAGAAGCTGAAAACCTGAAGCTTGCAAACTCGTGTGGAATCGGCCCAAAACTTTTTGATGCTGATGACAAGCGGGGAATTGTGCTGATGGAATTCATTGAGGGAAAAACTTTCAGTGAATGGCTGTTTGAGACAAATGTCTCAAAACATAAATTGCAGTCATTCCTAACTTATTTATTTGTGCAAGCAGAGCAATTGGATAAAATTGGCCTTGATCATGGCCAGCTTGCAGGGAAAGGAAAAAACATTCTTGTTCGAAACAGCAAACCTGTAATAATTGATTTTGAGAAGGCATCGCACAACAGGAAGTGCAGGAATGTAAACCAATTAAAATCCTTGATTTATTTGAACCCCCACTCTGCAATACCGAAAATGGTGAAAGAGATTCTTGGGTAAGCCAAAAATATTAAGGGTGTTTTGGGCTGTTTCCAATTTTTCTATTTCTGCGGTATGCAACCGGTTTTCTTCTTTTGCCTTTGCCAAGGTTCAGGTAAAGCTCAGAAGCAGTGCCGTAAATGAAAGGCTCTTTTCCAATGCCGAGTCTTGCCCCGACTTTTGGCTTCCATGCTCTTCTGTCAACCATTGCTGTGCCTTCAGGCAATGCAACCATTTTTACTTTTTTCTTTTTCTCGTTTTCTGTTATTTTTTCGAAATGGAAAATGGTGTATTTTTTTGAAAGATTTCTTGCCTTTTTGCTCTTAGACGGCATCCAAAACCTTTTTTTGAATTTTTTTACTTATAATTGTTTTTGCAATCACGATTGAAATTTTTTGAACATTTTCTTTGCAATTCTTATCTCATTTTTTTTCTATTCTGCGGTCAATTATCTCCTAAGTTGTTTTTACTCTTTTTTTGAAAGCTTTTCATGTCTTTTCCTGCGCTTTGCCTGCTTTGCTGTTCCAAGGCCTCACCTTTCTGGACCATACAATAGATTAGTTCAAACCGCTATTTATTTCTTCCCCAAAGCTAAAAAAATAGAAAAATTGTTGACCGTTTATTTTACGAATTTTCGGTCAACCTCAAGTATAAGCACGTCGCATGCTGCCTTGATTGCCTCAAGCTGCTTTATGATTCTCTCTTTTTCTTTCTCGATGTCCTGGATGTTCTCATAGGGTTCGATTGCTTCCCTGAGCATTGCGCCGTCAACGTAAGTGTAGGGGTGCGCGTCCATCTTCTTTGCAATCCGTTCAACCATTTTTCCTAGCCAGATGTTCATTTCGTCCTTAACTTGGCCCTTGATTTGCTTTCCGTTGCTTAAGTGCTTTCTGAGCATGTTCACAATCGTTGCTCTCGGAAAAGGGAGCTTTGATTCATCAACTTCCTCTCCGGATTCCTCGATTTCCTCAATTTCTTGTGCAGCTGTTTTCTCTTCCTCTATTTTTCCTTTAGCCACCTAAACACCCCTTAAAGTGCATTTTTCCTCAACTTAACCCCAAAAATAGTAATACTAAAATCCTCTACCGTTCAGATTTTAAAGGCTACTATTGCGAATATAGTTGGGGTGATTTTTTGGCCAGAGTAATAATCCATGAAGATAAAAGCCCGGTTGAAGTCAGGGTTGGGGGAGAGAGCAGGTGGATTTGCCAGTGCGGCCTTTCAACTGCTAAGCCTTATTGCAGTGGCGCGCACAAAATGACTCAGGACGAGGAAGCAGGAAAACTCTACAAATACGAGAGCGGCAGAAGGACTGAAGTCAGAAGGCCTTAACCGCTTCTTCAGCTTTCAATTTTTTACCGCGTGCCTGATTATTTCAAGGTTGCATGACTTGTGAGCCTTGCACCATGCCTCACATTTTTCTGCCCAGCTTTTTTCTTTGTATTTCAGTTTACACTCTTCGCACTGGAAACCGCTCAATGTTTTTTTAACCATTCAAATCATTTCTCTTTAAAAAAACGCCTTTTCAGTCCGCGCATCTTTCTTCACAGCTTGCGCTCCGAATCATCGTCAGTCATCATCGGCAATAATAGATTTCCTAAATCATGTTTATCTTTGTTTCTTTTCAGCCATATCCATATTTTCCGATTGCCATTGATTTGAAGTTTTCAGGGTCTATTTCTTTTGTGAGAGACATTCTGGTTTCGAATAATTCTTTTGCGGTTAAATTAACACCGTCATAAGGCGGAGTGTAAAAGTTCCATAGTTCTGGATAATTGTCAATAGGGTATTTTGTGTTCATGTTCCTAAAAGTCGCTAAAGGAATAAGATTGAATATGCCGTAACGCGCAATTGTCCTGCCCTTGCTTTTGCTTTTCAACAGCAGCCTAATTTTTTTGTACTCTGAACGGATAGCAGCCATGGTATTTTGATTTGCCTGAACGGGAAGTATCACACCAAAAGCGATTTCCGGAATTTGCTTTTTCGCAAGAGCAGAAATTATAGCATTCTGCACATCAAGCCCCTTCAGTTTATGATACTTTTCGCGCTCATCAAAAGTCTCTATAGGAAAGTATAACCTATAACAACCCTTTATTGCCCCACCAGTTTCTTCCCTAAAAAATAATGCATTAAAGAGTTCCTCGTCAACCTTCCCATCACGAAAAAGCAGCCCTACCTCTAAGCCATTCGGGAACTCCCAGGCAAAACCAAGCCTTGCAATTTCTTTAAACAACAGCATAACCTTTTTCCTCCCGTCAGGGGAAGCCGTTTGCAAAAGCAAATTGTCATCAACAATGTTTAGGGATTTTACCCCGCTTTCACGATAAAACTCAAGGGAATTCACAGAGCTTTCAAGGTCAAGCGTATTGTATTTGCTCAGTCTCGATTCGCAAAAATCGCAGTCTCTCGGGCAGCCCTTCGTGAAATAAATGAAACCTATCGGAAAAGGAACGCCTTCAGGAACAGGCCCGTCATGGCTGTCCTTATACTCGTCAATATTCTCAAGCAAGCTGAAATCGGGCTTGCACAATTTTTTTAGAGGGTGAGGATAATTCCATACAATCTTCTGCTCGCTCCAGTCTTTATCCAATTCAACTGGGTTAAAGTCTTCAGTAAAAACCTTGTCAGCTCCGCATTGAAGGTAAAAACCAGGTCTTGCCTTGGCATCAGCACCGCCGACCATTATTTTTACATTAGGCTTTTTTGCTCTCGCATAGTGCATGAACTCTTTCACAATAGAGGATTCAAAAGAAAAGTGGGTTGAAATGCCTATTACATCAGACCATTCGATAAGCTCTTCAGCCGAACTAAACGGTGCCCCAAACATGTAGCAATTTATTTTATAGCCCTCCCATTCGAATGTCCTGTAACGCTCTTTCCTGTCAGGCTCTTTTATTCGCAGGTCAAGAAGCCTTGCCTCATACGTTGACTCGTTTTTTATTACCGAACCAACACGCAAAAGGCTAGCTGGCATGACCCTGTTGTAAACATTGTTCAGGAAAATAGGCGAGTCAAAGTAACCTTTAAGCTCGAGGCCTAGGGCAGGAAGCTGGATAAGTCCAATGTTCATTTTTTCTTCACTAAGAATACGAAATCTCCAACGTTATTGTCACTGAAAATTTTCTCTTTGGGCCACACTTTTTTTACAGAAATAACTTCTAAATCGGCAGCAGCCAAGTGTTTCGTAAAAAGGCTGTAATGCGACTTCCATTCGTATTCTCTGTCCCTTTCATACTGCATTACCCGAGAAAGGAGCGATATTCGCTCATCTTTTATTTCATGATTATCAATGCAGTCGACTATTCTTTTTGCATAAAACTCAATGGCAGCAGAGTCCCTTTCTACTCTATTTGAATATTTTGGGATTATGTTCTCCATAAACACAACTATTCCGTCGTCTTTGAGATGGTTAAAAATGTTATTCAAAAAATCAGGCTTGCGCTCATCCTCTATGTGGTGATATGCAGAACTAGCTATTATTACGTCAAACTTTCTTGGATGCCTGAAAAGAACAGCATCATGATTTACCAACTCGAAGCGAGGGTCGGAACCGATTCTCTTCTTTGCATCATCAAGGTATTTCTGGCTTATGTCAACACCAACAAAGGACTCCAAACGATTTTTGAAATCAGAACTCAAAAAATCCAGTATCAATTCAGTGCCACAGCACACATCCAAAATAGATATTTTCCTTCCAACGCGCTTTGCGTAGTCAAGAAGGTGTTTAGAGCCTTGAATCAGCATTTCCCTTTCTCCGGGAATATCCTCCACTTTGTTATATAACTCAGCATTATCCTTGTACGTGAAATCAGCGGATATGCTGCCAGATACATAAAAATCTCTTGAATACACTAAAAACCCCCAATAATATAATTGGCCACGTCTACAAATATATAATTTTTGACCTAATTTTATAAAAAAATAACAAAATTTATATTCTTTAATGTACATATTTTATAATATGAGGCATTTAGAGTCTGGGCTATTGGAACTTGATTCTGTTGACAAAAAAACCCTCCATGAACTCGACTTAGACGCAAGAATGCCTATATCCAAGATAGCAAAAAATTTGCGCATTTCAAGGGTTGTTTCAGAATACAGGATTAGCAAAATGCAGGAAACGGGCCTCATCAGGGCCTTTAGTTCAATGATGGATCCCTGCAAATTCGGTTTTTCAAGCTGGAAAGTCTACCTAAGATTCCACAACATGAAACAGGGAATTGAAAAGAAAATGATTGACTATCTCGTTCAAAATAACAAAGTTTGGTGGGTCGTAAAATGTTATGGAAAATTTGACCTGCTTTACAGCGTGTTCGCAGAAAGCTTTTATGAGTTCAATGAAGTAATCAACAAATTTCACGAATTGTTTGGGGAATATATTCTTGACGAATCCATAAACAACCATCTTGAGCCACAATATTTCTCAAGAGGCTACTTAACGGAAAAGCCGCCAGAAGTTCTCTGTGAGCCATTCATGAAAAAACCAGTCAAAGAAAAAATTGATGAAACCGACATTAGTATAATGAAAGAATTGGGAAAAAATTGCAGAATCCCCCTCACTGTGCTTGCAAGCAAACTGGGCATAACCCCTCGAATAGCAAGCTACAGAATAAAGGAATTAATGGAGAAAAAAATAATCGTTTTCAACAGATTAAGCCTTGATGTGAATAAACTCGGAATGGACTTTTACAAAAGCTTACTATATCTGAAAAATATCGATGCCGAAAATTTTGAAAAGCTGGTTGCATATTGCAGGCAAAACAAGTTCATTAATGAATGCGTAAGATCTGTTGGGGAATGGCAAATGGAAATTGAGCTGGAAGTGAATGATTTCAAGCAATTCAATGAAATAATGGACGACATGAAAATAAATTTCCCAAACTTAATCATCAGAACTGAACCACTTTTATTGCACAAAGAATACAAATCAGAATTCAATTTTTTGGATTATCTATAATTTAATTCGCGAGGGTCCATAGAAAGTTTAAATGAAGGTAAGGTGAACATTCATGCTGTTTATTGATGTGCTTATCGGTATACTTTCTCGCGGTGTTCGAACGTGTGAAATTCGATGCGGTTCTGTTTTGGTTCGAAAATCAACCGGAACGGCTTGATGCGAATGCTTTTCTTTCCCGCTAGTTCGCGGCCCAAGAATTTTCCTTTAGCCGGATTAGACAAGACGCGTTCGACGGCTTTTTGGAGTTTTCGCATAGTGCCCTTGTCTTTGATTTTGGTCATCTGTTTTTTGAACTCGTCCGAAAAGACCGCGTCCAAAAAAACTACCTTCTGAAGAATTCGTCCAGTTCTTTCTTGGAACCAACCGTCGTGAAATGGCCTTCTTTGAAATCCTTTTCGCTTGCCTTGATGCTTTCCAGTAGGTTTTTATTGTTCAGTATTTCGGCGGTTTCAATCAGCGAATCCAACTCGTCACGCAACCGCTTGGCTTCTTCGATTTTCTTGGCTGGAATCAACACCGTTGCGCTGGTCGCCATTATCAACACCAGTAATACTGTGTGCCGTCCGGAATATAAGAATTCGCTTTTGGGAAATGTATATTACGCTGAGCACTTCAGCGTAATAGTCAGGTGAACATTCATGCTGTTATGTCCTCGGCCAGCTTTATAGCTTTATTTTGATTTTTGCCTTTTCAGTCCGCCCATCTTTCTTCACAGCTTGCGCTCCGAATCATCGTCAGTCATCATTAAAGGCAACATTAATTGTGCCCAAACAGGTTTTTAATTCTCACAGATTTTGTCCTGCGCAAAATGCCACAGAAGCCTGTTTTTCAGGGTTTTTAAGGCTTTTTCCTGATATTGCTTTTTAAATGTTTGTTGGTTGGATTGATATAATTCGTCATTGTTTGACGCTTAGGAGGCAAAATCATGGGAGAAATTTTGGTTGTTGGATCAAAGGTAAAAGATGCAATCAAGTCTCAGGGTTGCAATACTGCCGGAGACGCTGTTGAAGCTTTAAGCAAAGTCGTTGAAATGCATATCAAGAGGGCAGCTGACAGAGCCAAAGCAAACGGAAGAAAAACCGTTAGGGGCGTGGACTTCTAAAAGAAGTTCCACCTTTTTCTATTTTTTTAGTCAAAAAAAAACCATTTAAATTAAAGTTTTGGGTTTAAGGTGTAATCCTTTCCAGCGAATAGTAGTTAATGTCGTTTTCTGCGTCAACAACTGCAATCAGTGCCTTTGTTTTCAGGTTCCCTGAAAGCCTCACAATCCTGCTGAGTTCCGGCATTGAAAGCCTTTCATCATGCAATGCTACATGAATAACCCACTGTGTGTGCTCTTCTCCCGGCTTTTTGCCGCGGGGGTAAACGCGGAAGTCGAACCCAAATTTGAAGCCGGTTTTAATAACGTAGCCTCTGTCTCGTACATCCCTGAAAACAATGAATTTATTGTAAAAGTTTTTCTCCCGCTTTTCCGCTTGCTTGAGCAATTCCTCGAAAGAAACCTTTTCTCCGTTGCTGTCCTCTATTTCAATTTTGTCTTTCTCAAGCAAAAAAAGTGCTTCCCTCAGGTCAAGCACCAGCCTTGAGTTGTCACGCTCGCCGAAACCCTTCTGTATAAGCTGGTCCTTTACTTTTTTCTCTTCAACGAGAACCTTGTTTGCAGCAAGCAAAGCCATACTGTTCACTGTTGACTAAGTTTCTTAACCCCTATTTTCTGACTTATTTAAGGTTGTTGAATACATTTACTTCATCTATATGGATGCACTAATTAAGTTAATAAGTGTTCAACACCCTCATTTCACTAATAATACATTTATATATTAATTTATTTTATTTATGTGTGGGTAGCATGGCAAGAATTGATCCTTGGGGTTCAGGGCAGATAACCGATTACGAGCACGTGTTCAAGGAATTCGGCTTAAAACCTTTTCCAGAAAAATGGAGCAGCTCCCTTAAACATTACTTGTTTGAAAGGAACATTGTAGTAGCGCACAGGGATTTTGACTTGGTTTTCCAGAAAATCAAAACCAAAAAGCCGTTTGTAAATATGACTGGAATTGCTTCCTCCGGCCAGCTGCATTTAGGGCACAAAGCGGATTTGGATCTCTTTTTTTTCTTCAAGAAAAGCGGTGCACGCAACTACTTCAGTGTTTCTGACCTCGACGCTTATCTTTCTAGGCCTGACTCTAGTGTTCCAAGCATTAAGAAAGCAAAGCAGAATGCGGTTGACAACCTGGCGCATGCACTGGCCTTGGGTTTGACAGAGAAAGACGTTTACGTTCAGAGCCAGGGCAGCAGGAAAAATCCAAGAAGATACTTTGAGTTCTCGCTGGAGTTAAGCAAAAAAATAACCAAGAACACCTTTGAAGCAGTTTATGGTCACGTTGACTTAGGCAAGGTTGCAGCAAACTTTTTGCAGTACGCTGACATAATTCACCCGCAGCTTGAAGAGTTCGAGGGAAAAATGCCTTCAGTGACAGGAATAGGCATTGAGCAGGATCCTCACGCGCGCTTAACCAGGGATGTTGCAAGAAGGCTTCCCTATGATCTGGAAGTGCCGTCCTTTATTTACTTTCAGCACCAATCAGGATTGCGTGAGGGCAGCAAGATGTCTTCCTCGCTTCCTGAAACAGCTGTTTTCCTGAATGATTCCGCAAAAGATGCTGAACGAAAAATTAGGAACGCTTTCACTGGCGGCAGGCCGACAGCAGAAGAACAGAAAAAGCTAGGCGGCAACCCAGAAATATGCAAAGTATGCGAGCTGCTTCGCTTTCATTTCCCTGACTCCAAGAAACTAGGAAAACACATTGAGGATTACCGTTCAGGAAAAATTTTGGACAGGGAAAACAAGCAGTTTGCTGTTGACTTCATGTTGCCATGGCTTGAAAAGCACCAGGAAAAAGCAAAAGAAAAACGCGAACTCGCAGAACAGATTGTTTCAGGCCAGAACTGACGGCGCCTAAAATAATGCGTTCAATTTACGATTACAACGCTAATTCTTTACTTTAGATTTTTGGGGCAAAACTGATTCAGCATTAAATTCTTTACTTTAGATTTTTGGGGCAAAACTGATTCAGCATTAAATTCTTTACTTTAGATTTTTGGGGCAAAACTGATTCAGCATTAAAGCAAAACATTTATATTACACTTGTAGTATAATATATTACATGATTGTGGTTGATGCCTCACCTCTTATATTGACAGCCAAAACAGAGTTGCTGGACATTTTCCTGCAATCAAAAGAAAAAGCAATTATTTCAGAAGAGGTTGAAAAAGAGGCAACAAAAAAAGATTCTTTTGACGCCATTCTCATAAAACAACGGATCAAGGAAAAGAAGATAACAGTAAAAAAGGTAAAAGGAAAAAAGCAGGTTGAAAAAATCGCAAAGGATTTCAAGCTGCAAAAAGGAGAAGCGGAAACAATAATCCTTTGCATTGAAAACAAATGCAAAGGAATCGCAACAGATGATTATAACGCAATGAAAGCATGCACAGTGGTTGGAATAAAATATATATCAACACTGGCAATATTAGTAAATCTCGCAAAAAAAAGGAAACTCAGCAAAGAAGAGGCAATCCTTAAAATAGAACAACTTGCCAAATATGGAAGATACTCAAAAGAAATTATTGATGACGTTAAAAACAGGATAGGTGGTGCAAAAAATGCAGAAAATACTTAGCATGAGAATAGACGAAGATGACCTGGAATTTGTCAAACTTGAGGCAAAAGAGGAGAAAGCAGACAAAGCAAAAATAATACGCGAACTCATAGAAAAAGGCAGGCTCCAAGTATCTATAGAACAATACAGCAAAGGAAAAATATCGCTCGGAAAAGCAGCTGAAAAAGCAGGAATAACAATAAGCGAAATGATGGATAAACTTGCAGAACTAGGCATACAAAACCCCATGACAAAAGAACAATACCTGCAAGGACTCAAAAACGCGGAAGAAATGCTATGAAACAGAAAAAATAAGAAACTACATAAAACTAAGCAACAATTAATAGTTGAAAGCGCAAAGCATTTTCCATTTTTGAGATGGCCTCTCGCAGACTCTTCCACTGCTTGTTACTTCAGATTAAATGACTTCAACTTCAAATTTTTCGTCCCTGAGTTTTCTAACCAGTTCCTCAAAGTAGTGGTTTTCCTGTTTTTTTAGCACAATCCTGTCAACTTTCCTCAACTTTGCCGTGTTCTCTACTTTGGCAAAAGTGTCGCCCCACTCAAGTGCTTCATAAATTTTAATTTTTTTTCCGTTGGCGATTTCTTTTATTGAATTCATCAGGCTGTTGCACTGGCCTATCTGTGAGGTGGTGAAACCAAAGTTTTCAATTGTTGAGCTTGCGTCAACAACCACAAGCAGTGTTACCTCGTTTGCTCCCTGCAGTGCCTTATCCAGAAATGCTTCCTCGTTTTCCTGCCTTGAAAGCAACGGAATAAGCACTCTCAGCTTATGCTTTGCCATTTGTGTCACTCAATTATCCTGTATGTTTCCCTGCGCTTTTCAAGAATCTGCCCCTCCTCTGCAAGCAGAGTGCAGGCAATTTTCACCAGTGTTTTGGTTAAACTCAGGCTATTGCTTAGTTCCTGCAGCTGTGCCTGCTTCATTGTTTTAAGGTAAGCAAGAACGCTTTGAGACGCGGAATCAAACAATGCCGAGTCAATAATGTAAAACATGCCGTCAAACGATTTTGTGCCGCGCACTTCCCCTTCCCTTATTTGCTCGCTTAACTCGTCGCTCAGCTTCTTTGCCCGTAACTCGTTTTTCACAACAAGGAAGCCGTCTTTCTCTAAAGTGAACTCGTCAAACGGCTTTTCAGTGTTGTCAAACTTTTTTACTGTTGCCTTGCTTTTTTCAGGCAGCTGGTAAACTGCTTTCTTGTATTTTTCGTTCAGCTTGAACTTTTCCACTTTTCCCTGCTTCAGCATTTCGCTGAATTTTTTCAGCTCGTTTTCGTTTAAGAGTTTCTCGAACGTTCCTTCAACCCTGTCCCGGAGCTGTTTTTTCTTCAAATAGCCAATAATGCGCTGCTCGGTTTCATCAATTGGCTCATCAGCTCTTTTCAATTCATCTGTTGTTTTGGCGGCTTCTTTTTCGAGCAAAATCCACACTCCTTCTTTTGCTTTCACTACATCGAACTCTTTCCCTGAGGAAAAACCAAGCTGTTCGGCTTCGTTCTTCGAGAGGTTCAGTGTGAACTCAGCGCCATTACTTTTGGCTTTAACCAATAAATCCCCAAAAAACTATGAAAAAAAGTGTTAATAACCTTAATGAGTTTTTATAGCCACTAACAATCACCTTTTTATATTACTTTGGAGATATTTTTTTGAATGAGTTCCAAAAGTTGGTTTCTGCTGGCAATCGTGCTGGTTTTTGCTTCAGCTGCAGCTGCTGCAGTTCCAACAGATTATCAGGGTTATTGGAAGTTTGATGACGGTTCTGGCTCAATAGCAAATGACTCTTCTGTGAATGGAAACGATGGGAATTTGTTTGGAAACCCTGTTTGGTCAACTGGAAAACTAAATGGCGCTTTACAGTTTGACGGTGTTGGCGATTACGTTAATTTGGGCACAAGCAGTTTTGGCTTAACAAGCGGTTCTTCAACGCAGCTTTCAATTGTTTTCTGGGTTTATGTTGCTAATGTGGGCAACAACCAAACCCTAGTAACCCGCAGCTCTCTCGTTAAACCGTTTTTGGTTGAGTTTAATGGCGGCAGGCTTAGAACAGGAATTAGAACTGCTTCAGGTGCCAATTATTTGACTTCAAGTGCTGCCTTTCCCACAAACCAGTGGGTGCATGTTGCGTTGACTTATGATGGCAGCATGAGGCGAATTTACATTAATAGTGCTGTTGATGCTTCAGTTGCTTTGTCCGGCGCGGTTTCATTTGATGGAGGAGAAACAACAACTGTTGGCACAAGGCTTGGCAGCACACCACAATACCTTAATGGAACTCTGGATGAACTGCAGATATACAACAGGGCATTAACTGGCACAGAAGTTTTGGATTTGTTTAACGCCGCAAGCCCTTCCCCTCCTGATACAACTCCTCCTTCTGTTTCTGTTACTTCTCCTTTGAGTGGTGCAACTGTTTCTGGTACTATTACTGTTTCTGCTAGTGCGAGTGATAATGTTGGTGTTTCTGGTGTTCAGTTTTTGGTTGATGGCTCGAATCTCGGCACTGAGGATGTTTCTTCTCCTTATTCGGTTTCGTGGAACACTTCTTCTTTTGCCAATGGTTCGCACACTCTTACGGCTAGGGCGCGAGATGCTGCTGGCAACACAACCACTTCCTCTCCGGTTACGGTTAACGTGAGCAATGGTGCTCCGCCTCCTCCGAGTGGCACTTCGCATTATGTCACCCCTAATGGGGCCGGTTTTAGGAATGGCAATGATTGGAACAGTGCCTGGAGCATTTCAACAATCAGTTGGAGCAGTGTTTCCCCGGGGCACACTATTTATTTTGCTGGCGGGAATTATAATTCAGGAATAACCGTTCCGAAGGACGGTAGTTCGAGTGGCGGGAACATAACTCTCAAGAGGGCAACCCAATCAGAAACAGGGAGCGTTCCTGGATGGCAATCAGGTTTTGATTCAGTTGTTGAATTGCAGAATATTGTGTTGAGCGAAAGGAGCTATATCACTATTGATGGTGTTGTTGATAATGGAATGAAAATAACTAGGGCTCCTTTGCCATTCTCACAGCAATTTGGGTCCAAGGTCATTGAATTTGGCGGGCCAGCTCCGGGTAGTACTACTGATATAACATTGAAAAATCTTGAGGTTGTCGGCCTTGGCTATAACTTGTGCCAGGGCGGCTCGCTAATCGGCATTAGGGATGGGGGGCTTAGGCAACTGGACAATCTGCTGATTGATAATGTCAATTTCCATGATGAGATTCAGGTCGGATTGAGGTTAGAGGATCACACTAATGTTGTTCTGAGGAATTCGGATTTTTATAACATGCAGTCAAACATAAGGGCTTGCCCGCCTTACCAGAACAATGGTTCCGGCGGAGGCATTCCCTGTTCTTCGGGTTGCCCAGCTGGAACTGCCTGTTATCATGGCACTTTCTGTGCTGTGCTTAGGCCTTCGGGAAACCCCATGAGCTGCAGTGCAACCTCTCAATGCGGTTCTGCAAGCATGTTCAATTGCCTGAGCAACCAGTGTGTTTTGCTTGATAGTTTCAATGATTTCCAGCCCAAGTCATGCAGTGTCAGGGATGACTGTCCTGTCGGAAGCTTTAGCTGTGTTAATAACAGGTGTGTAGCCATAGACTTGTCTACTTCAAGTTCTAACCTTATTGCCTGCACTGCCGGCTCACAGTGCCCGGATGCGCAGTCGGATAACTGTGTTGATGGTTTTTGCAGGCCAGAGAACCCCCACGGAGAGCACATAGCCGCTTTTGGGGTGCTGAATGGGTTTGTGGTTGAGAATAACACATTCAGGAATCAGTATCTTGGGCCCTCGAGTCTTGGAGGCACTGGTATTTCATTTGCCGACACCACTGGAATAGTGGAAATAATCAATAATGTGTTTTTCCACATTAATAGTCCAGTATTCGAGAACTCTGATGGATTAGGCCCAGGTTTCCAATACATGAATATAGTTGGCAATACTTTTGTCGGGTACAGGATTCCTATATCTTATAACATCCCGATGAAACTCTACAACAACATTTTTTGCAATGACGAGTCTCTTCATCCGAATTCAATTACTCGTTGGGCTCCGACCGATGCCTTGGAGTACGCTAACAACGCGTTCTGTGAAGATTCACGCTCAGTTCCCGGTGGGAATTACGATTACCCGCACGGCATTAATGGCGTGCTGATACCCCAATCAGAAATAGCTAACACGTTTGAGAATATCATTGGCTTGGATTTCAGGTTAAAGCAGGGTTCCCTGCCAATTAATGCAGGTTTGAATATGGGTGCAGCATATGCATTTGATATCGATGGAACCCCTAGGCCACAGGGCTCAGCATGGGATATTGGGGCTTTCGAGTTTGCGAGTGGTGCTCCTGGTGATACTACTCCTCCAAGTGTTTCTGTTACTTCTCCTTTGAGTGGTGCAACTGTTTCTGGTACTATTGTGGTTTCTGCTAGTGCGAGTGATAATGTTGGGGTTAGTGGTGTACAATTCATGGTTGATGGTGTTAATCTTGGGGTTGAGGATGTTTCTTCTCCTTATTCGGTTTCGTGGAGCACTTCTTCTGTTGTGAATGGTTCGCATGCTTTGAGTGCTCGTGCTCGTGATGCTGCTGGCAACACTGCAACTGCTTCTGTAGTTGTGGACGTTAATAATGTTGTTGCGCCAGGCTGCAATGATTTGGTTCCTCTTCCTAGCGGTGATGGTGTTGTTAATGTGTTTGATTTGGTTTTCGTTGCCTCGAACATTTTTGCTTCGCCTCAGGACTTGGCGGCTGACCTTGATGGTGATGGTTTTGTTACTGTTGCTGACCTTGTTCTGATGGGGCAATCTATTGGTGAAACCTGCTGATTTTCGCGTTCCATAACTTTAAATCAGTTTTTTCTGCAGTAATTAGTGTATGGGCACTGATTTGGGGGATCTTGTTGGAAAAGAAGAAATTACTCTTGATTATCTGCAGGGAAGAAAGGTTGGAGTGGATTCCTATAACATCATTTACCAGTTCCTTGCAAGCATCCGGGGCCAAGATGGAACGCCGTTGATGGATTCGCATGGAAACGTTACCTCGCATTTGACTGGCTTGCTTTACAGAACAGTTAACCTGCTTGACAAGGGAATTAAACCTGTTTTTGTTTTTGATGGAATTCCGCCGGAACAAAAAAGGAAAACCCTGGAGCAGCGCACCAAAATAAGGACCGAGGCAATTGCAAGGCACGAGAAAGCACTAAAGGAAGGAAATCTGGAGGAAGCAAAAAAGTATGGTTCGCGCGCACTGAAGCTGACTGACAAGATGGTGGAAGATGCAAAACAGCTTTTGGGTTTAATGGGGCTTCCTGTTGTTGAAGCTCCAAGCGAGGGAGAAGCCCAGATAGCCCAAATGGCTTTAAGGAAAGACTTGTATGGCTGCGTGAGCCAGGACTTTGACGCACTGCTGTTCGGTGCACCAGTTCTGTTGCGCAACATTGCTGTTACCGGCAAAAGAAAGGTACCGGGAAGAGACTTATACATTGATGTTTTCCCGGAAAAAATCGAGCTTGAGGTAGTGCTGAAGCAGCTGGGCATTGACAGAAGAAAACTGGTCTGGATTGGAATCCTGATTGGAACTGATTTCAATGAAAAATTTCCTTCAGTTGGCCCGAAAACCGCGCTGAAGCTCGTGAAGGAAAACAAAAAATTTGAAAAAATAATAAATGCAACAGGGTTTGAGCCTGGCTTTGATTACAGGGAAATAGAGAAAATTTTTTTGGAACCAAAGTTTTCTGAAAACTACGAACTCGAGTTCAGGGTTCCGGAAAAAGAAAAAATTTTTGACTTTCTGTGCGGAAAGCATGACTTCAGCGAGGACAGAGTAAAAAACGCTTTAAGCAAGCTCGAAGAAAAAGCACATGAGAAAGGCCAGCAGTCCCGCTTAGACAAGTGGTTACGCTGAACAAGCATGATTGCTTGGAGCCTAATCTGTTTTTTTATTTATAGCAGGCGACATTAATTTTTAAACATTTATTGTCGCCTGATAGATAGCAAATGGCCTTATTTTGTTCAAATATTTTTGTCATTTGCTATATTAAGGATAAACAATAAGGAATACATTTAAATATTTGATAAATATTTCTATTAGTGGTACTGAGAAAGTGGCAATGAGAAAGAGTATTGTAGCTGGGTTTTTTCTGTTTTTTTTAGCCATTGCATTGTTTGGTTCGCCTGCTTATGCCCAAGAGTGCATTCCGGGATCAAGAACCAGTCCACTGGCGGGTTCCCCCGCTGGTGAAGGCATTTGCTCTGAGACTAATTGGAAAACCTGCAATACAGCAACCTACCCATATAATTCAGTTTTGAATGTAAAAAACAATTCCGGCGGTCACTTGTTTGAGGCTGTTTGTTATTATTCGACGCAGTATTCGATAGGGTTATGGGATGAATGCAATGCTGACGGCACCCAAGAGGGAACAGGGCAATTGGATTCACCCAAACTCGCTGGAACTATAGTTGATTTTGGGGGAAACGATTATTTGTGCCACTTGTTTGAGGGGAAAGAAGCCTGGCTTAAGTGTGGTGGAACAGCTCCAGGGCCTGATGGAGCAAAAATTGACTCTGACTTTGGTATAACTGATTCAGGGGCCACAGGGTATACTGGCTATGGAAGCGATTATTCATGCTGTCAAGGCAACCAGTGGATTGAAGGCCACTGCGGCGGAGTAGTTGATGTTGAACTTGACCCAAATTCTAGCGGGGTATTCGTGCTGCTTGAAACAGGAGAGGTTGCTGGCATTGGCGGTGCAAGTGCTTCAAACCTTCTGGCTTCGGGGCAGCAGTTTCCTTGGTGGGCGCCAAGCGGTGATGCAAGAGCTGTTGGCCTTGAAATAATTTTTAATGGCAGGGGCGCGTACATTCTTGACAATTATGGAGGCAGGCATGCGGTAGGTCAAGCGCCAATAATTAACTGTCCGTTTTATCCTGGATGGGATATTGTCAGGGATTTAGAGTTCACTTACAACACTTTTGGAATAGTTGACGGCTTTTATGTTCTTGATGGTTACGGGCTTGTTTATGCATGTGGCAACGCAGATTCAAGTCTTGTAGTAGGTGGATATTCCTGCGGGCAGGGAAATCTTTGTTACACTTCTGGCGTTGACCAGTTTGTGGACATAGAGCTCTCACCTGATGAAACAAGAATCTATCAGTTGAGCAACAGGGGCGAAATATTTTATAGTGGTTCCTCTTCATCCCATCTTGCACCTGGCAGCGCTCCACTTTTTTCTGGCGGAGGAGCAACAGATTTAGAGTTGAACTTGAATGACAACAACGTTGTTGGAGTTTATGTGGTAAACGGAAACCACAGCCTTGGAAGGGTTGGGAGCACAAGAGGCTATGTTGATGCTCCCGGCGGTAATCCACCTACAGGCCTTTTCGTTGACTTGGAGTTTTCAGCTGACTTTGAAAAAATGTTTGTGCTCTCCTATGACGGCAATGCAGGCAACTTTGGAAATAATGACGGCGTGCAATTGCTGCAGGCAATCCATGAAGACATTGATGGGGATGGAGTTGAAGACTCCGAGGACTTGTGCTCCGGCACTGCTTCTGGCGCAGTAGTTGATGGCTTTGGCTGCAGTTGTGCGCAGAAGCTTGCAAGCAGTGCTCCTTCCCAGGTTAGATGTGCTGTTCCCTCGGCTCAATGCGTAGTGGCTTCTTGCGTTGATTCAACTGGCACTGCTGTTTGCAGCACATCATCTGCGCCGGCCGGAACTGCTTGCACTGGCACGTGCACTTCAGGCAGCAGCTATTGCGGTGGAACCACAGGCGAAATTCCTTTTTCCTGCACTGCAACATGTAATAGTGCAGGAACCTGTAATACGGTAACGCAGCCGGGAACGATTTGCACTAGCTTTGACAACATGACTTGCTCCAACGGCAACTGTGCTTGTGAATCCGGCTACGCTGATTGTGATGGCAGCCAAAGCAATGGCTGCGAAATAAACATTAATTCTAGCAGGCTTAATTGTGGCCAATGCGGCTTAAGCTGTTCTGCTGGAAGGGAATGCATTAATGCGGTATGCGCTGGGCAGGCAAATGCTGAATGTGATGCTGATTCTGATTGCAGGGGTGATGAAACATGCTCAAGCAATGACCGGTGCGTTTCAATTAGCTGTGGTGCATGCGAAATTGCAAGAAACCATGCTTGTGTTTCAAGGTGCGCTTCCGGTGATGTTTGCAGGAGCAACGTGTGTGTGCCAGCTGGAGGAGAAGAATGTGACAGCGATTCCGATTGTGGTTCTGGGCAGGAATGTGTCAGTGGAGCTTGTGAAACAGTGGTTGTCAGTCCAACTTCCTGCGATAACGATGCTGACTGCCAGGATGATGAGAAATGCGATGAAGGTTTCTGTGAAGAAGTGGACTGCGGTGAATGCGGGAGAGCCCGCTCGCATCAATGCGCTGAATCAGATGACTTGTGTGCAAACAACGAGCGCTGCGAAAACTTGCAGTGCGTTCCACTGAATTGTCCTGAAGGGCAGGTTGTTTCTAATCATGGTTGTGTTGTTTGCTCTGGTGTTGCTTGTGGTGGTGTTTGCAGGAGTGATGCTGGAGTGTGCTGCTTTGGCAAGTGGAATTCTGGCATTGAGTCCTGTGAGGCTTCTTCTGCTGCTGTGTTGGCTTCTTTGTTGGGCTCTGGTGAGGATGTGGATGCTCGTTCTTTTTATGATAAGGCTTCTGCTTCACAGCAAAGTGGTTTTGTTTTGAAGGCTGAGGCTGAAGCAAGAATAGGCATTGCGCTGTACAAGAAAAATGCGTTAGCTGGGGAAGGCAAGGACGTTTCAAGAGTTGTGTCCTTGATTGATTCAGCCAAGGCTTCTCTTGCAAGCGGTGACTTTGATGAAGCCATTGATTTCGCGCAGCAGGCAATTGATGAAGCTGCAAGGCTAGCTGGCGGTGACTGGATGGCACTTGCAGCATTTGCGGTCTTTTTTGTTGTTGCGGCATCTGTTTTGGGTGTTTTAGTTTACTTTATGTTTTTGAAGAAAAAGAAGGAACCCTTTGAGCCGAAAGAAGAAGAGCAACTGGGAAGGCCTAAGAAGCTGGAGGAGGAAAAGTGGCGCGAGTCGCTTTCAGCCGTTAAAGGGAAACCGCTTCAGCCAAGTAAACCTTTGGTGAAACCGTTGATTAAAGCCAAGCCTGTTGAACGAAAGAAATCAGTTGAGGAACTCCTTGGAGATAAAAAACCAGAGGAAGAGGAACCAGAAGAAGAGGATATTGAAGAGTTGTTTGGTGCAACACCTGAAACACCTGAAACAGTTGAAGCTAAGGGTGAGAAAAAGGAACTAAAGAAAAAATTAAAGAAAGGCGAAGAAGACCAAGAAGAGGACCTCGAAAAAAAGAAGGATGACATTTTTAAGGAGGTTGAAGAGGAACTTGGCCGCGGAGAGGATGAAGAAGACTAGCTTTTTCTATTTGAATGACTTTAATGCTTCTGCAATAGTGTAAAGTGAACCTGTTACTAGCACTAAGTCATTTTTTTTTGCCTGCTTTACTGCGTTTTTTATTGCTTTTTTAACCGGAACAACAACTTTGTTTCCGATGAATTTTTCCTTCAATTCTTTGACCTTGAAAGCCCTGTCATTTTTTGGGGCTGTTAAAATTAATTCATCAGGCTTGAAGAAGCCAAGCATTCCCTCAACATTTTTGTCTTTTAGGGCACCGAAAACAAGGATTAATTTTTGGTAATTGAACAATTTCAGTGCCTTGCCAAGGCTTTCTGCTCCATTAGGGTTGTGAGCTGCATCAACTATGATTAAGGGTTGTCTTCGCAGCACTTGAATTCTTCCTGGCCAGAGCATTTTAGCGATGCCTTGCTTCCTGGCTTTCTTGGAAACATGGAATCCTTGCAGTTGCAGGCAGTGGACTGCTCCAAGCGCTAGCGAGGCATTCTCCACTTGGTGGAATCCAATCATTTTTGTTTTTATGCCGGTCAAATGAACTGGTTTAAGCAAATCAAACAGGTTTCCATGAGAGCTGACTTCAATTGCCTTAAATTCAGGTGAAACAATTTTTGTTTCCTTTAGTTCTGCCACGCTCCTTATGACTGGAAAGCCCGGGTTGCTTTCCAGTGCAACGCACATTGAGTTGCATTTGATTATTCCTGCTTTCTCAGAGGCAATTTTTTCAATTGAACTGCCAAGGCTTTTTTCGTGCTCTAAGGCGATTTCTGTTATTACTTGTACTTTGCTTTCAATTATGTTTGTGGCATCAAGCCTTCCACCCATTCCAGTTTCAATTACCAAAAAATCAACATTTTTTTCTAGGAAGTGCTTGAATGCGAGTGCAGTCAAAAACTCGAAGTAGCTTGGCTTTTTCTTCATTTTACTTAAAACTTTTTTAATTTCAGAGGCCTCTGCAGCAAACCCTTCCCTTGAAATTTCGCGGTTGTTTGTTTTAATTCGTTCAGTGATTGAGAGGAGATGAGGCGACGTGTAAGTGCCAACAACGTAATTGTCTTCTATTAAGATTGAGGAAATAAATGATGTAACGCTTCCTTTCCCGTTAGAGCCGGCAATGTGGACTGCGTTCAGTTTTCCCAAGTCAAGGCCAAGTGCCATGCACAGTTCCTTTACTGTAGCCAAATCAAAATCCTTGTTTTTAACTTTCAGTGACTCAACAAATTTTTCTGCTTGCCCGAAGTTCATCTGAATCCGTGCTCTCCTTTAAGCGGAACAAAAACAAAGTAGCTTTCAAGATACTGTTCTTTCAGCGGCCTGCCATTTTTTTTCTTTAAGGTCTGCATTGCTTGAGTGAACTTGTCCCCGACAGGCGCAACAATTCTGCCGCCTTCTTTAAGCTGGTCAAACAAAGGCTTTGGAACAAAAGGGCAGGCAGCCGAAACAAGGATTCTGTCAAATGGCGCCTTTTCTTTCGAGCCCAGGGAACCATCGCCTTTCACTATTTCAACGTTTTTGCAGCCTTGCTTATTCAAGTTTTTTTTTGACTGCCCTATGAGCTCTTCCTCCAGTTCCATTCCAGTAACGCGTCCATTGCTTTCAACAATTTCGCTGAGGAGCGCAGCAACGTAACCTGAACCGCTGCCAACCTCCAAGACATTCATGCCTTTACCTGCTTCAAGCAGTTCAAGCATTACCGCAATTGTTGTTGGCTGGCTTATTGTCTGGCCTGAACCAATCGGCAGGGCAGTGTCAAGGTATGCATCTTTTTCCATCCATTTTCCCAAAAACAGTTCTCTTTTCACTTTCAGGAATGCAATTTCAACTGCCGTGCTTTTAATTGCACCGGAGCCCTTCAGGAACTCTACAAGCTGCCTTCTTTTCTGCTCAAAGTTCATCCTTTTTTTTCTCCCGTGCCTTTATTATTTTCATTAGGTCCTTTGGCTTGGAAAGACTTTCAAGTTCCTCTTCCTCTACAACCGGAATGCTTTCAACGCTTTTCTTTTTCGACTCCTTTGCAAGAATCATTAAATGGCTTTCAAGGATTCCTTTGGTTTTTGCCAGTTTCAATGCACGGTGCCTTATTTCATGTTCTCCTTTCCCGATGCTAATGAGCAGGGAATCAGTTGGATGAGAAAACGCTTTGAATGGAGCGTGCTCAAACAATGCCAAGTCAAGGCCAAGCCTCTGCACTTTTGAAAGCATCGGCTCATCAAGCTGTTTATCAAATATGTCCGCACCAGAAAACTTTTTTTCAAAGAGGTTTACTTCCTTTATCAGGCTTGTTTTCAGTGCCCCTTCAAGTTTTTCAGCTGTTTCAAGCGTGGAAGCACTGCCCTTCTCATACCTGTGAATTGACTCAGGGGCAGCACCAACTTTTTCAGCAAGCTCTTCCCTGCTTAGCCCCATGTTTTTTCTTTTCTGCACCAGCTTTTCAGCGTCAAGCTCAACTATTTTTCTTCCCTTAAAGTACTTTACGCTTGGCATTTCTTTTTCCAGAAATTTCTTAAAGCTTGAAATCGTCAGCACGGGAATTCCATAGCGCTCATAAACTACCTCGTCTTTCAGCTTAAATGCCTTGGTTTTTTCGCCGATTATTAGGGCGTTTGCGTTGAGGGCATTGCTCAGTTTCCCTAGTTCTTCTCCTTGCTCTTGCCTGATGGAGTCGATGTTGGAGTAAATTTTTATCAGCAGCACAAGACTTGAATGCCTTGCCGCGATGTCAAAGCAGTTGTTTGAGTGAAAAAATGAGCTGACCAAGAAACCCTTTCTTATCAGCATGGACGTTATTTGAGCCAAGGCAAGCTCGCGCAATCACATCACTCCAGCCAAAAACGCGATTAATGCGATAAACATTGCGATTTTGCTGAGTTCCTGAGAGGCCTTTGCATCTTTTTCCGCCAGTTTTGCACCAGCGTACAAGAAAATTCCGCCTGCTGCAAGTGTTAGAAAAAGGAAACCCGCTCCTTTAAGCATTCCAGAAAACCAAACATACAATGCAATAGAAATTCCTGCAATGTAACTGCCAAAAACAGCTAGGTTAATCTGCTCTATTGGCAGAATCATTGGCAGTGTTTTCTTGAAGCCTTTTTCTGCTGAATCCTCAACATCTTTTGTTATTTCCCTGCCTAAGCTGGAGAAGAAAGCGCTTGCAGCCAGCAAAACCACAACAGAATAGTTTCCTGAAACGCTTGCGCCAAACACAAGTGTTATGGCTGTTGACATTGCAATCAAAGCGTTGCCGAAGTACTTGTGCTGCGGCGTGTAGGCTGAATAAGCCAGCAAAAGCAAACTGAACAATACTGCAATCAGGAAAGCAACCTCGTTAATGAAAAATGAAATGGTTATTCCGATAAGGAAAAGCATTACGGAGTAAAGGAATGCAGCCTTGCTTTCAATGTGCCCGGCCGGAATCGGCCTGAAAGGCTTGATTTTCCTGTCAATGCGCCAGTCAAAGAAATCGTTCACTGCCTGCCCTGCACCGCAGATGAGGAAAGCTGAAACCATTGCAAGAAAAACCTGAAAAGAAAAACCAATGCTGCCAACTGAAACAGCGTAGCCGATGAAAACAGCAAATGCGGCCATAAAGCAGTTGAACGGCCTCAGTATTTCAAAAAAATGCTCCAAGCCCATTTTCTCACTATATTTAATGATACAAGAGTATTTTATAACTTTTAGCGTTAGGTTTAACCGCCTAAAATCAGTTCCAATAGCTTTTTTTTGGGGTTCTTCTGTATTGGCGAAACAACAGTGAGTTTCCCTTTCCCGAACCTTCTCTGCAACTCTTTTTCCCCAATTTCACTGACGCTCTGCCCTGAAACCATTTTCGGTTTTAGGGGGTCTCTTTCATGCGGCAAAAAAATAAGTTTTCCAAGTTCGACAACACGCGGCTGAAAGGATTCAGCTGAACGGTCAGCCGAAAAAACTGAACCAAGCCATGCTGATGCGATTATGTTTGCATTAGTTGTTTTTTGCTTGATTGCATATCTGAGTCTTGAGGGACTGGCTTCAGTGTAAATGCTTTTTCTTCCAAGCCTAAAAAACTTGCTTGCCCTTGAACTGTTGCTTCTCATGGGATACTTTCCGCTTTCCAAAACAAATAATCCTGCCCTTTTTTTTCCAACAAGCACTATGCCGTCATCAAGCGGCCTGATAGAATCATTTTTTATTAATCTCCTCAAAGTCGTTGACTTCCCTATTCCTTGAGGGCCGCTTACAACAACTGCCCTGCCATTTCTTTCCATGGCAACTCCATGGAATAAGTACAGGTCGGTGAAGCCAAATTGTTTCCTTAAATCCTCCACTTCTTTCCAGCTGAAGTCCCTGCCTTCAAAAACCCGGTAATGAATTGAAACAGCTCCTTTTGGAAGTTTTCTGTTTTCTCGTTCAACTGATTTCTTCCAGCTCTTCCAGGCCTTTTCCTTCAGCCGCTTTAAAATTAGCATTTGTTTCAGAAATATTTTGCTCCAACCCCTAATTAATTGTTTCTTTCACTTGCGATTCAATGGTTTTGGTTAATTCAACTAAACAAATTTAAATAACTTACTGCATTATTTCTACTGGTTTGAATGGTTGAGTTTGACAGGTTTGGGCCGGAGAAAATACTGAGAGTTTACAACCCCAAGGTTGGAATGCGTGGTTTTCTAGTTGTTGACAATGCTTCGCTTGGCCCGGGCAAAGGCGGCATCAGGATGACTCCGACAGTTTCAGTTGGCGAAGTTGCAAGGCTTGCAAGGGTCATGACCTGGAAAACTGCGTTGGCTGAACTGCCCTTCGGCGGCGCGAAAGCAGGGATTGTGGCTAACCCAAAAACAATGACGCAGCAGCAGAGAAAAGAAATCGTTCAGGCTTTTGCGAAGGCGCTTAAGCTGGTTTCCCCGAAAATCTATATTGCTGCTCCTGACATTAACATGGGAGAGCAGGAAATGAGGTGGTATGTTGAGGCGAACGGCAGCCTGAAGAGTGCAACAGGAAAGCCCGCAAACATGTGCGACAAAAATGGTAGAAACTGCGGTTTGCCGCACGAGCTCGGCTCAACAGGCTTAGGGATTTACAATGCAGCAGTGATTGCAG
Source organism: archaeon GW2011_AR10 (assembly GCA_000830275.1). Classification (GTDB taxonomy): domain Archaea; phylum Iainarchaeota; class Iainarchaeia; order Iainarchaeales; family GW2011-AR10; genus GW2011-AR10. The sequence continues at coordinate 154,282 of CP010424.1, forward strand.
CAAAGCATGCCGGCATGGAACTGGAGAATGCAAGCATTGCAGTTGAAGGCTTTGGAAACGTTGGCTACTTTGCGGCAAAGTACCTTTCTGAAAAAGGTGCAAAAATTGTTGCGGTTTCAGATTCCCGCGGCCTAATTTACAACAAGGCAGGAATTGAATTCGAAAAACTTGTGGACGTGAAGAAAAAAACCGGCACAGTTGCCGAGTACAAGCCCGGCACGGTTTTTCCTTCCAGCAAAATAATTTCCCTCCCAGTTGACGTTCTTGTTACGGCTGCAATCCCGGACCTCATAAAGGAAGCCGATATTCCGGAAATTAAAGCCAAAATAATTGTACAGGGATCAAACATTCCAATGGAAAAGCACGCAGAGGACAGGGCGCATGAGAAAAAAATTTTGGTTGTGCCAGACATTGTAGCCAATGCTGGCGGAGTTATTTCCTCTTACGCTGAATTTAGGGGAGAAAACGCCAAAACAATGATGAAGATTGTTGAAGCAAAAATCAAGAAAAACACGGAACTGGTTTTGTCAAACGCTGAAGCGCAGGGAACCACGCCAAGGGATGCTGCCTTGGAAATCGCGCGCAGCAGAGTTCTCAAAAAATGTGAATGGTGCGGAACCAATTAAATTAATGGAGGTGTTGGAAAAATGTTTGGTCCAGCAGTTGGAATCAGTGCAACACTCGCATTCCTTGCGATTTCATCCCTCATACTGATAATCCTTGGAGTGGTTTACTTTGCGGTTAGCCTGTTTATAATCAAGGCTGCCGCCGGCCTTGTTGGTTTTAGCGGCCTCAGCTCTGACATGGCTGTCCTTTCAGCGGCAATTCTTAGCGCTGCGTCGCTTGTAGCCTCAAGGTCAAAGTAAAGTGGAATCCCGTATGCCGCGCAAAGCAGTTCTAGTGTGCAATGGCAGCATTGACTCGAAAAACCTTAGAATGCACTTAAGCAGCGATGACTTCATTATCGCGGTTGATGGTGGCGCAAACAAGTTGCTTGGCATAGGTTTCAGGCCCAATCTTCTTGTCGGTGACATGGACTCAATCAGCGAGCGCGCAAGAAAAGAGTTTTCCGACGTAAAAAGCCTTGTTTTCCCGCGTGAAAAGGACTTTGTTGACCTAGAGCACGCCATACAATACTGCGTGGAAAAAAATTTTTCCGAGGTACTGATTTTGGGTGCAATCGGCAGCAGAGTTGACATGTCTTTAACCAACGTGTTTTTGCTTCTGAAGTTTCCTGAAAAAATGAAGGCGATGATTGTCCACAAAAACCAGGAAATCTTTGTAATCCGCAAGTCAGCCACAATTGAAGGAATCCCCGGAGAAATTGTTTCAATTTTTTCTATTGCAGGAGAAGCTAGGGGCCTTACACTCAAAGGCTTCAAGTACGAACTCAATGATTACTTGCTTCAGTTCGGCATTGGAAAGGGTTTAAGCAATGAGCTGAAAGAAAAAAAGGCTGTTGTTTCGGTTTCAAGCGGAAAACTCTTGTGCGTTCACTTCAAAAACTATTACTGACTTCTTCGCCATAAAACGAATTTTTTGTTTTTTTGCAGCGTGAGCTATTTAAATCATATGAATTCCACTATTTTTAAATAGTGGTTTATTGGTGGAATTCATTACTGTCAAAAACTACTAGCATAGTATGAAGCATCAAAGCATGCCACAGAATTTATTCGGTGGTTTTTGACATCAAACTTTAGATGAATTCATAGATTCAGTCCATTAAACAAAACAATGGTTGTCCTCATGAAAAAAACCATTTCACTCCTGTTAGTTGCGCTTTTTCTTTTTTTTGGCTGCACTGCTCCGCAGCCACAGGAAAAAACCTTGACGATTTACACTTATGATTCAATGGTTTCAGAATACGGTTTAGGGCCAAAAGTTGTGCCAAAATTTGAGGAAGAGTGCGGCTGTAAAGTGAACATGGTTGCATTGGGGGATGCAGGGCAAGTGCTTAACAGGGCAATAATTGAGAAAAACAATCCAAAAGCCGATGTCATAATCGGGGTTGACAACAGCCTTGCATCAAAAGCAATTGAGGCAGGAATATTTGAGCCTTTTGTTCCAAGCAATTTTGGAATTGTGCCGCAAGACCTGCGATTTGATGCAACAAACAGCTTAATACCATTTGATTACGGCTTCATTGCCTTTGTTTATGATTCCGAAAAAGTTGGTTTTGAGCCGAAGAGCTTTGAAGACTTGCTGAGGCCAGAACTTGAGAAAAAAATTGTTGTAGAAAACCCTAGGACATCTTCTCCGGGGTTGGCGCTTTTGCTCTGGACAGTTGCAGTTTACGGTGACCCAGGCTACAAGGATTACTGGGAAAAGCTCAAGCCCAATATTTTGACAGTTACGCCTGGATGGGATGAAGCAGCAGGGATGTTCCGTGCCGGAGAAGCACCGATTTATTTGAGTTATGCCACTTCCCCGCCTTATTACGTGGAATTCGAGGGCATAACAACTTTCAGGGTAGCAACCTTTGAGGAAGGGCATTACCTGCAAGTAGAGGGCATGGGCCTAGTGAAAGGGGCAAAAAACAGGGAACTGGCAAAGCAGTTCATTGAGTTTGCCTTAACGGAATCTTTCCAGGAAGAAATACCCTTAAATCAGTTTATGTTCCCAGTTAATCAGGAAGCAGAGCTTCCTCCTGCGTTTGATTATGCTGCAAGGCCATCCAAAAAGGTCTTGCTTGATGATGCGCTTGCAGAGGAAAAGCAAGAGGGATGGATTGCTGAATGGGAAAAAATAATGTCCTCCTGAAAATATTTTTCTTCCTGCCTTTGTTGTTTTTTGCACTTTTCTTTTTCTATCCCTTACTGCTTGTTTTTTTGAATGCATTCACTTCAGACTTCACTGCGTTTCCGCTGTTCTTTTCAACTATTTTGTTTTCCAACAGCAGGCTTGTTGTAAACTCATTGATTCAGGCTGCAGCTTCGACGGTTTTAGCGTTTTTAATTGGTTTTCCAGCGGCTTACCTTATTGCAAAATATGATTTCCCTGGAAAAAATTTCTTCAAGGCCATGACCTTCATTCCGTTCGTTGTGCCGTCAATCCTTGTAGCGCTTTCTTTTGTGATAATTTTCGGTTTGAATGGCTGGCTAAACCGGTTTCTCATGTTACTGCTTGGATTATCAGAGCCGCCTATTACAATTCTTTACAGTTTTTACGGAATAATGCTGGCGCACGCGTTCTACAATTTCCCGATTTTTGTTAGGTTTGTTTCAAATGCCTGGGGAAACACTGAGGCAAGGCTCGAGGAGGCTGCAAGAACTCTCGGCGCCAACAGGATCCAGACATTTTTTCGAGTGACCATTTTCCAGCTCGCACCTGCAATACTCGCGGCAGCAGCGATTGTATTCATTTACTCTTTCATGAGCTTTGCAATCGTGCTCACATTAGGGGGGGTAAGTTTCACTACGCTGGAAGTGGGAGTTTTTTATTCCATCACTCGCAACCTTGACCTGCAAACTGGGGCGGCTCTTGCATTAATCCAGTTTGCATTCCTTTTCCTTGTGCTGTTCCTGTATTCATTTTTTTCACGAAAGTTTTCCTTAACGCATACAACCTTCACTGAAAAAGCACGAAAACTTGGGTTTTTTTCCTTTCAAGGGTTCTTTTCAGGGCTTTACCTGCTTTTTATTGCATTGATTGTATTGCTGCCAATACTTGCATTGCTTTTTTTTGCGTTAACAGTTCCTTCAACAGGCGAGTTTTCCCTTTCACCCCAGCCTTTTCTTGACGTGTTTTTTTCAGGCAAAAAAAACCTAGTAGGGGTAACTCCTTTGACTGCAGTCCTTAACAGCCTGTTTTTTGCTTTGATTGCATCGCTTCTCTCAACTTTTTTTGGGTTAATTTTTGCGTTTAGGCAGCGCCATTCCAGTAACCTGTTCATTTCGGCTTTAATGATGTCCTCAATAGCCATATCATCAATAACCCTTGGCTTAGGCTACCTTCTCGGATTTGAGATTGGCGCCTGGTTCTGGATTCCAATTGCGCATTCAGTCATAGCGTTTCCTTTTGCTTTCAAGTCAATTTCAAATGCCCTCAACAGAATTGATTACTCGTTAACCAGCGCAGCAGAAACGCTTGGGGCGGACGCAAAAAACGTTTTCCTGAGAATTGAATTACCATTAATCAGGGGCGCGGTTTTCTCGGCTTTAACTTTTTCGTTCGCAATTTCTCTTGGAGAGTTGGGCCTTGCTTTCCTGCTGTTTGAGGGAACCTGGGCGACAATGCCGATTTACATTTACAGGTTCATTTCCTCGTACAATTTGTTCGGCGCAGCGGCAATGGGGTTAGTTCTTATCACAATCAGCACCTTGTGCTTTTACCTCATAGAAAAATTCAACAAAGAATTCAGCGTGGTTTAATGGAACTGGAGCTAAAAAATATTTCAGTGAAGTATCCTGATTGGGGGATGAACAATGTTTCCCTGTTGGTTGAGTCAGGAACTTTTCTTTCGGTTGTAGGGCCAAGCGGTTGCGGCAAAACAACCCTTCTCAAAACAATTTCTGGCCTGCAACCGCATTCTTCCGGGACTGTTTTGTTTGACGGAAAAATTGTGGACAATGTTCCTGTGCACAAGCGCGGCATTGGCTTTGTTTTCCAGGGAAACACTCTTTTCTCGCATCTGAATGTTTTTGAAAATGTTGCTTTCGGCCTCCGCATTAAAAAGCAGGAGGGAATTGAAAAAAAGGTAGAAAACCTACTTGCATTGGTTGGCCTGAAGGGCTTTTCTCAGAGAAATGTTCTCAAGCTGAGCGGTGGGCAGCAGCGTAGGGTGGAAATTGCGCGCGCATTGGCTATCGAGCCAAAGCTCCTGCTGATGGATGAGCCCTTAACTGGGTTAGATGCAAAACTAAGGGAAAAATTAAAGCAGCAGATAAAGGAAATCCAGTCAAAATTCGGAGTTACAACTGTTTATGTTACGCACGACATTGAGGAAGCGTTTTTTCTTTCCGACAAAATTGCTGTAATGAGTGACGCGAAAATAGAGCAGATTGGAAGCCCGGAGGAAATTTTTCTCAAGCCAAAAACCCCTTTTGTGAAGGAATTCGTTTCGGATTACTCCATCATCGAGGCGCGCATTGAAAAAAACGGCGCTAAAAAAAGCCTTAAGGCATCAATTGGCATCCCGATGCAGGGCATTGAAGAGGGAACCTTCCTGCTTCCAATAAAAAAGAACAATTTGAAGAAAAAACCGGTTTAATGCTTTTAACAACCCAAAAAACCCGCTGTCTTTGGGCGGTTGGTTTTAAGACTTCTTGGCCTTGTTCTTCAGCCTGAACTTCTTGTAACCGCATTTCCTGCACGCGTCAGGCCTCTTGCCTGGGGAACTCCTTATCTTTTTCTTGCATTTCAGGCAAACCCACACATTAGAGAAAATCCTGTTGTCTGCTGCCTCAAATCTTGCCATAAAACCACTTTACAAATTTTATCACCATATTACTTTATAAAGGATTTTTAGGGCAAATACTTTGTTTGCCCCGGTAGTGTAGCCCGGCCAAGGAAAAAGCCAGTTAATCTTTTTCCGCCGAAAGCACATCAGCCTTTCAAGCTGACAGCATGGGTTCAAATCCCGTCCGGGGCACTTTGCTATTAGGCATTACTTTAATATATTCTGGATTTGTACTTTTTGTATGCCGAGAAAAATGAGGTTAACTTCCAGTAAACAGCCTGAAGGCGATTTTTCCAAGCACCTTAAGAAAATATGGATTGGTTCTTTCATACAAGAGGTCATGAAGGCAAAGGCGTTGAGCCCTGAAGAGGCAAGGATTGCTCACCAGGGGTTTGCAAGGAAAAAGTCTGAATGGCGTGCCTCACTTCGAAAAGCTTTGCGGGGAAAGGGAGGCTCGGATTCCATCCAACCCATTGTCAGGAATTCCGTGGTAAAGCTTAACCAATTTCCTTTTGTTTACACGTGGGATTCTTTTCGTGACAGGCTTTTCATTAGAAAACCTAGTCTAAGCTGGGTTTCAATTCAGGAGGCAAGAAAACTCAAGGAACTTGAGTTCTCGTCGTCCTTCATTACTTTTTCAGTTGACCCGGCTTCCCCCCGCTCAGTAAATTTCATGGCGCGTCTATTGCAATGGTGTGACCGTTTCCCCGACATTAAAGTCTTAGGAGGAGGAAAAACGGTTGACTTGGTATCACAGACAAGGGAAACTAGAGCCCATTTCAGTATCCGGGGCTCTGAGGTGGATAAGCGGCTTGCTGAATCAAAGAGGTTCTGGATGGAATTTGAAAAGTTTCTCGACGGTTTTGCAAAAGAAGGGAAATAAGCAGTAGGCTCGTCCGGGGCACTTGTTTTTTCGCTTATGAAAAGTTTTTTAAACCCTTTTTCATTTCCTCTTGTATCGAGGATGAAAGTAATGGACCTATCCCCCAAAAAGATTCTTTTTGTCTTGCTTTTCACGGCATTAGTGCTGATTGGCGGCCAGATAAATTTTTCCCAGCTTCTTGGCGGAGATGAAAACCAGTTCTTCACGTTCTTCCAGTTTTTCGGGCCAATAGCAGGGGGCATTCTTGGCTCTGCAATAGGCGCAGTTTCAGTTCTTCTCGCGGAAATAATTAATTTCGTGTTTGCCGGGAACGAAATAAGCTTGGTTAACATAGGACGGCTTCTTCCAATGGTGTTTGCAGCAATTTACTTCGGCTCTGATTCAGCAAAAAAGCTTTCAGCAATTATTCCAATAGTTGCAATGGCGCTCTTCATTGTGCATCCAGTCGGAGCACAAGTATGGTATTATGCTGTTGTGTTCTGGAGCATTCCGCTGATAGTGAAATTCTTTGCTCCAAAGAACCTTTTCTTCAGGAGCCTTGGCGCAACCCTCACTGCCCACTCCGTTGGAGGGGTGCTGTGGATTTATGCTTTCAACACCACTCCAGAATTGTGGAACTTCCTGTTCTTTTCAGGAACAGTTGTTTTTGAGAGGCTGCTTTTCGCGATAGGCATAAGCGTTTCGTTTGTGTTGATGACCACGTTCCTTGCAAGAGTTGAGCACTTGCTTCCGACAGGAACTGTTTCACTTGACAAAAAGTATGACTTGTCAAGGGTTTTTGCTTCAAGGGCTTGAGCTCTGGCAGCGTGAATATGCTTTTAAAGCTTGATTAAGTGAATTAAATAGTAATTCTTGTTTGGTGAATGGATGGCTACTACTTCCAAGGACACGAGCAGGTTCAAGAAAACAAGGGCAAGGCAGCGCTGGAAATGGAAGAAGAAAAGAATGCGCAAAGAGAAAAGGAAAAAGCGCTACCTCAGAAAGAAGGCAAGGCAGTAGTTCTGCTGTTTCTTAATGCCTGCTTCTTTTTCATACAACGTAGCTTAATATAAGAAAGCCGAGAATGAACAGAGAGTAGTGAATGTAAATCAGCTTGTACATGAAACCCATGTCAATTGCCTGCGGTTTGGTGATTGCTGTCCAATAAAGCGGCAGCGCAAGCAGTGACAGCAAAACAAGCCAAACGAATTTTAATGGAAGCACTCCTGAAAGCGAAGCATAAATGTAGGAAAACCCTCCGAAGGCCAAAGCAGCATACGAAACTATTTTTAGGTTTTTTTCTCCGAACAACACAACGCTGCTCTTGTACTCCATTTCTTTTTCGTGCTCTTTGCTGCTCATTCTGTACAAAACAAAGCCGCCAAACTGAACCCCCAGAATGAATCCAATTATTTCAATCGGTGCAGAGAAATTCTGCTGAACCAAAACCCACCCGGAATAAAACCTGAAGAAAGGGTTAACCAGTGAGCCGCTTACAAGGTCAAAGAACGGTTTCTTCTTCAACTCAAACGGTTTCATTGTGTAAAGCAGCTGATTCAAAAGCATTGCCAGCAAAAAAACCAGGAACAAAAAATTGTTTAGCGCAAAAGCTATTGCGAATGCAATCAAAATCAATGAAAGGGAAAAAAGAAGCCCGCCTTTTGGTGAAACCCTCCCAGAAGGAATTGGCCTCAGCTTCTTGTGGCTGTGCTTTTTGTCCTTCCCCCAGTCAGTCCAGTCATTTAATGCGTATAAGCCGCCCCACAAAAAAGGGCCTACCGCCAGAAAGCCAGCCAGAAAAACCAGCCAGTCAAAGCCAGAAAAACCAGAAGCAATAATGGCTGCAATAACCATGTTTCCAAAAGTTTTGCTCCACTCCAAGGGCCTTGCCAGCTCAACGAAAGCCAAAAGCGTTTTCTTAAATGCCATAATCTCAAAAAGCAACAGAAACCTTTAAAAATCAAGATAATGTCTAATATATAGGAACAAATTAACACTTACAGGATTCCAAGAGTGTTATTTTTCCACGCACGCTGCAACGCTTTGTTGTAGCGTTCAACGGATTTTACCAATTCTATTGGTAGGCATTGCGCCGCTTTTTCACAGTTAGATATGAGCATCCAAGCTTTTTTGGATGTGATGCAGGCAACCGGTTGATGCAAGAAGTTTCTTGCAGGAACAACCAATTCCATTCAGGTTTCAAAAGCATGATCAAGGAGTCATGTAGATTCCAGCTGATCCTGCTGGCGGATACTGCTATTGAAGTCCGATTAAGCCATGCAAGTCTAAGAGTCCAGCTATGGGGGCTCTGGCGTACTGCTCAGTAACACGTAGCTAATCTACCCTCAAGAAGAGCAAAACCCGGGAAACTGGGCATAATGCTCTATAAGCAGAGGATACTGGAATGTTCCTTTGCTTAAATGAAGTGCACCATGCAAGCACTTTGCTTGAGGATGAGGCTGCGGCGGATTAGGCTGTTGGCGGGGTAACTGCCCACCAAACCTTTGATCCGTACGGGCCTTGAGAGAGGGAGCCCGGAGAAGGGTACTGAGATAAGGACCCTAGCCCTACGGGGTGCAGCAGGCGCGAAACCTCTGCAATGCGCGAAAGCGTGACAGGGGGACTTCGAGTGCTAGCTTGCTAGCTTTTGCCAAGCCTAAAAAGCTTGGCGAATAAGTGCTGGGTAAGATGCGTGCCAGCCGCCGCGGTAATACGTACAGCACAAGTGGTATCCCCTTATATTGGGCCTAAAGCGTGTGTAGCCGGTTCTAATAGTCTTTGGTGAAATCAAGGGGCTTAACCCATTGGCTTGCCAAAGATACTTTAAAACTCGAGGTTGGTAGACGTGAAGGGAATTTCTGGGGTAGCAGTGAAATGTTGTGATCCCAGAAGGACCACCAGTAGCGAAGGCGCTTCACGAGGACAAGCCTGACGGTGAGACACGAAAGCTGAGGGAGCGACCCGGATTAGATACCCGGTTAGTCTCAGCCGTAAACGATGTGGACTAGGTGTCCTAGTACTCATGTAGTACGGGGGTGCCGAAGCGAAGGCGCTAAGTCCACCGCCTGGGAAGTATACTCGCAAGGGTGAAACTTAATGGAATTGGCGGGGGCGCACTACAAGGGGTGGATGCTGCGGTTTAATTGGATAAAACGCCAGACAACTCACCAGGGGCGACAGTAGAATGATGGACAGTCTAAAGGGCTTTCCTGACACGCTGAGAGGTGTTGTATGGTCATCGTCAGCTCGTACTATGAAGCGTCCTGTCAACTCAGGCAACGGGCGAGACCCATGCCATTAGTTGCAATTCTGTCTTTTGACAGGAGCACTCTAATGGGACTGCAGTGGCAACACTGAGGAAGGAATGGTCAACGATAGATCTGTATGGCCCGAATCTCCTGGGCTACACGCGGCATACAATGGTTGAGACAATGAGTTCCTAGCCCGAAAGGGTACGGTAATCCCCAAAACTCAACCACAGTTCGGATCGAGGGTTGTAACCCACCCTCGTGAAGTTGGAATCCCCAGTAATCGGAAGTCATTATCTTCCGGTGAATAAGTCCCTGCGCCTTGCACACACCGCCCATCAAGCCAGCCGAGTAGAGTTCGGATGAGCCTCATTTCATTGGAGTGATGCGATTCTGAGTTTTGCGAGGCGGGCTAAGTTGTAACAAGGTGTCCGTAGGGGAACCTGCGGACGGATCACCTCCTTCAATCTATTACGAAAAAAATGTTTCGTAATGTTGGAACTTGTTCCTGCAAGCTTTTGATTGCATTAGCCGGTTTGCCTGTTGCAAAAAAAAAATTTGGCTCTGCAACGGGTTCGTGCTTGCTGGCTGAGGCCTGTTGAAGTCGGGCTCTTAGCTCAGCTGGTAGAGCGCCTCGTTTGCAACGAGGAGGCCACGAGTTCGAATCTCGTAGAGTCCATAAACGGAAACCTCCGTTTACGAGGTATGCCATGCGTTGCATGGCATTGGTTCGCTTCGCTCACAAAAGCAGGGAAGTCAGCCGGCACCTTGTATGTGTCCTTCCTTCAGAAGGACAGTAATACGGGGAAAAAAATTGTCGCTTACAAAATTGTTGTAAGGTCGCCGTTCAAAGATTTTTTTGAACGGTGCAACGCGCATTACATTTTTTTTGTTTTGCGTTGGTTGCTGCATTGGTAGGTTCATCAGTTTAAGAATTCTGCAAGCCATTTAGTGGATAACTAGGCTCAAGGGCTGACGAAGGGCGTGGCAAGCTGCGATAAGCCTTGGCGAGCTGCATGCAAGCATTGAACCAAGGATTCCTCAATTGTTCCGAAAGGAACGGTAACGCAGGGAATTGAAGCATCTTAGTACCTGCAGGAAAAGAAAGAAACCTCGATGCCCTTATTAGGGTCGACCGAAAAGGGCAGAGAACAAACCGAATCCTGCATGGCAACATGCGGGAAATGTGGTGTGCTTCAGGTACTTCCCTTAAAATCAGCTGAAGTCAACTGGAATGTTGTGCCATAGAGCGTGAAAGCCGCGTAAGCAAAGTTTTTGGGGAAGATTCCTGAACGTAAGAGTATGGCGCGTTGGATCTCGCGTCAGAAAATGCGAGCCATTAACTCGCAATTCTAAATACCTCTTGAGTCCGATAGAGAACTAGTACTGTGAAGGAAAGTTGAAAAGCACCCTTAGCGGGGGGTCAAAAGCGCTTGAAACTAAATGGCCACAGGGAGGCACGGCTCGAAAGAATAGACGCTTTTCGAAGTGAAGGTTTCAAAGAACCGGAACGAGTTAAGCTGATCAGGGTTGTGCCGTACGTCCTGAAGCACGAGCGAGGGAATTAATGGTTGTGGCAAGGCTAACTGCTTCACGCAGGAAGCCGAAGCGAAAGCAAGGTTCCGCAGTTTCGATGAGGGAACAGGTACTCAAGTGCCTGAGTCACAGCTTTTAGACCTGAAGCCAGGTGATCTACTCTTGGGCAAGGTGAAGCCAATCAACCGATTGGTGGAGGCCTGCAACTAGTGTTAGTCCAACTGCTTAGGTGACCTGAGAGTAGGAGTAATATGCCATTCGAACCTGGCAATAGCAGGCTCCTTCCGAAGTAGCTCTAAGGCTAGCCTGGCTGGAGATAAATTGTGGTGTAGAGATACTGATTAGAAAGTACTGGTTGGAAACTTCCAGCTTTCTTGTCAAACTCCGAATCTGCAATTATCGTAGAAGGCCAGAGTAGGGGCACCGGCGTAAGGTCAGTGCCCTAAAGGGAAAGAACCCAGACTGAGGTTAAGGCCCATAAGTGCTGGTTAAGTGTAACGTGAAAAGCGTCGTTATCCTAAAACAGTAGGGAGGTTGGCTTAGAAGCAGCCATCCTTTAAAGAAAGCGTAACAGCTCACCTACCTAGGATGACGGCCTTGAAAATAATCTGGGCTAAACCAGCTGCCGATACCCCGGAATGCCAGCTGTGCTGGTAGTTTGGTAGGAAGGTGCTCTAATGGAGCAGAAGCAGGGAAGTGATTTCCTGTGGATCTGTTAGAGATATGGATCCTCGCGATAGTAATGATAAAGAGAGGTGAGAATCCTCTCCGTCGAAAGGGCTAGGGTTCCTTAGCGCTAATCGTTAGCTAAGGGTTAGTCGATCCTAAAGTGAACCGTAACACGAGTTCACTGAATGGGAAACAGGTTCATATTCCTGTACCATGCAAATACGTTCGGCAACGATTGCTCGTTTTTCGACGCTTTGGGTTAGGCCAAGCACACTTGTCTGTGTGTTTAACTGGCATAAATCTCTGGAGAGCCATAATGGCGAGAAAGAGATTAAAGCTAGGAATAGCTGCAAAGTTTGGCTGAGACCTAGAGCCCCTGAAAAGAGAAACGAGATGGATTTTGCATGTCCGTACCAAGAACCGAGAAAGGTGCCCCTGGCTGAGAAGGCCAAGACGTCGCAGGGTAACCCCGTCAAGGGAATTCGGCAAATTAGCCCCGTATCTTCGGTATAAGGGGTGCCTATAGTTGCATAAACTATAGGTTGCAATAACAAGGGGAGTCCGACTGTTTATTAAAAACACAGGTGACCGCAAGCCAGAAATGGTGTGTATGGTTGCTGACTTCTGCTCACTGCCAGTACGTGAAACTCTCGTTCAAGAGAACTAAGCGCTGGTGAAGAGCGGGCCTAACTCTGAGGCTCTCACGGTAGCGTAATACCTTGCCGGTTTATTGCCGGCTTGCACCAAGGAAGTAACGAGATTCCCAATGTCCCTGAGGGGGGCCTGATGAACTCACTTCCCGGTGAATATGCCGGGGATCTCCAATGGGAAGAGAAGACCCCACGGAGGTTTACCACAGTCTGATGCTGCGGTTTGGTTTTTAATGTGGAGCGTAGATGGGAGTCCTAGAAGCAATTTCGCTAGGAATTGTGGAGACAACAATGGAACACCATCCTTTGAGGACTAAATCGCTAACTTGAAAGAGGACAACATTTGATTTGGTGGTTGGGCTGGGGTGGCACGCCCCTGAAAAAGTATCAGGGGCGCCCAAAGGTCTGCTCATCCGAGTCAGAAATTCGGAGTGGAGTGCAAGAGCAAAAGCAGGCTTGACCATGGTCTACAAAGCAAGGAACGTGGATTCGAAAGAAGGGTCTAGCGAACGTCAGTGTGCCCTTTAATGGGGCCCTGGTCTGACAGTGAACTTACCCTGGGGGTAATTGAGTGGTCGCGGGTGAGAGTCCATAAGCCTTTTCTTTTTCAAAAAGAAAAGCCTTGGGAAAAGAAAAAATTTTTTTCAAGGAAAAATTAATGAAAAAGATGGCTGGATTTATCGACCCCGCGGTTTGCGACCTCGCCGTCGTCTCAAGGCATCCTGGCTGTGCATAAGCAGCCAAGGGTGGAGGTGTTAACTCATTAAAGCCTTACGTTAGTTGGGTTGAGAACGGTGCGAGCCAGTTTGGATACTATCTATTGGAGATGTTGAGTGCCTGAAGGGAAGATCCATTGAGTACGAGAGGAACGATGGGTCGTGGCCACTGCTTTGCCAGTTGTCTGACAAGGCATTGCTGGGTAGGTACGCCATAGCTTATAAGAGCTGAAGGCATCTAAGCTCGAAGAAGCCCCTGAAAAGAGGCACTCATTCCTGAATCAGTTTGTCCTCCGGGGCAGATTGTGTAGGGACGAGAGTGACGCTAAAAGAGCGGTTTGATAGGTGAGAAGTGTAAGCTGGAAGCTTCGGCGACCAGTTAAGCTAACTCATACTAAGAACTCGAGAGAACTCTTAAACTGAACCTAATACCAATGCAGTAACTAAACCTTTTAGGAAAAGGTTTGCGAAAATGTGCTTTCGGCTGAAACCAAAGGTTTTACAAGGAGGCTTATCAAAACGCAGCTTCGCAAAAACCTTTTTTTTGAAAGGTTTATCAAAATGTGCTTTTGGCTAAAACTCATTAAAAAATTATTTTTTTTCCTTCGTTTTGCTTTCAAAGCTTTCTCTTAACTCTTTCCTTGTCTTAAACTGTTCCGGGTGTTTTTTTCTAAGTATGTCCAGCTGCCGTCTTCTTTCCTTTTCATACAAAATGTTTGGCAACTCCCAGTCAGGGTGTCTTTTTTGAATTCCTCTCACAACTTTCTCATCTGAAAGCCTTCTTAAAAGGCCTATTCTTGTTTTTGCTCCTAAAAGTTTCATTAACTCTTCTTCTGATGGCCCATACAAAGGCTTTCCGATTACATCACTAATTTCACTTCTTTTTGTTCTTTTCAGCCCCGCCTTGTTGTATGCATTTTCTGCTGCGGCTTCATATAATCCGTTAATTGCACTAGGGCCTCTTCTTAACTTTCCTGGCTGATCTTCTATCATTCTTTTAAGTTCTTCCTGAAAAATTTTTTGAATGTCCGTTGAAAAAGACGATGACTGCCTTGCCAGTGCTCTGTACTCTTCAATTTCCTGAGGGGTTCTTTTTTGCAAAAAATCCGGTGTTATGTTTTTTTGTGCTGCAATTTTCTCAGTTAAAACTTTAGCTGCTGTTTCAGCCGATATCAAGTCCTGTTCAATTGCAACAGCAATAGCGCTGTTAAGATTTTTATTGTCGCTGTTAAATTTTAGCAAATCCGAGACTCGTTTTTCAGGAAAATTTTTTGGAAGAAAACCATGCTTTTTCATTTCTCCCAGCCAAAAAACATATTCTTCCAAGCGAGCGCTCCTTGTCCTCAACTTTTGCATAATGTCGTGAATTCTTTTAAGAGAGATTTCAAACTTATCGCCCTTAAACGAAGTTTCCCCTTGTTTTTCCATTGATTCCAGAGCTTTTAACAAAGCTCCAAATAATGGTTCCTTTCTGAGCAAAAAAATGTTGTATTCAGGAGAATAAGTTCCAAATTCTGCTCCGGGAAACTTATAGTGAATAATTACTCTTTCCCTCACCCTTTTATGGAAAGGAATTTCAACTGGTTTCACGCGAGAAATTTCTAGTCCCTTATTCAATGCCTCACGGGCTCTTTGCTGCTGTCGCTTTATTTCTTCCACTTGCTTAAAGTGTGCCTCAACCCTTCTCCTTGCTTCAGCTCCTTCCGTTTTAGTAAGCGCTTTCTGCTTCCTTTCCAACCCATAAATTGCCAGCCTGGCACCATCAATAGTTTGAGGCGCTTTCCTTGAACGAGGCCTAAGTGCCATTTCAACTGCGGTATTAATTCTATCTGCCCTAGTTGGCAGCATTGTTATTATTTTTCTTCTCCCGCTGTTTCTGCGCATATAAAAGCAATGATTTTGAACTTTAACTTGCTTTCGGTCAGTTTAAATACCTTTAATGACGCAATTATTATTGGAGTAGCAGGAGGCTGGCTGACGGTGCTGATTCATTTCGGCGCTGAGGAAAGTCCGCCCACTCAAACCTTTTAAAAAAAAAGGTTTACGAAAAAACTGCTTTTGGCAGAAAAATCACTCTTGAAAAGGAGTCCCAGGGAACAGAAACGGTACCCATTCATTTGGGTTGAAACGCGCCTTGGGTTGAACAAGCAGTCAAATGCTTGGGAGTGCAAGTTCAAGTAACGCTAAGGTGAATGCCGGCAGCCCTGCTTGCAGGGGTAACAGAAGGCGGCTTACTCCCTGCTGCTCCAAAACCTTATTCGGTTTACGAATGTGCCATGCATTGCATGGCACTAGCTCGTCTTCGGGCTCGTAAAACAGAAGCTAATTTTTATCTTGCTGAAATCGGTTTTAAATGCTTTTTCTTGGAAGGTTTTAGTAATGCCTACGTCCGATAATGTAAGGGAAAAGTTCTTGAAGTTCTTCAAGGAAAAAAAGCACGCAATTATTCCGAGTGCCTCGCTTATTCCTGAGAACGATCCCACTGTTTTGTTCACAACCGCTGGAATGCACCCTCTAGTGCCTTTTCTGCTTGGCGAACAGCATCCAAGCGGAAAGCGCTTGGCAAATTTCCAGAAATGCGTTAGAACAGTTGACATTGATGAGGTGGGAGACAGATGGCACTTAACCTTCTTCGAAATGCTGGGCAACTGGAGTCTGGGGGATTACTTCAAGAAGGAAGCAATTGAGTGGAGCCACGAGTTTTTAACCAAAAAAAAGTGGCTTGGGTTTGACTCTGAAAGAATCCATGTTTCCTGCTTTGAAGGCGACAAGGACGCGCCAAAAGACGCTGAAGCAGCAAAGGTCTGGCAATCACTTGGAATTCCATCTGAAAGAATTCACTTTTACTCCAAGAAAGAGAACTGGTGGGGCCCGGCAGGCCAAACAGGTCCCTGCGGTCCAGATACTGAAATGTTTTATGACACAAAAAAAATTTCCCACAAAGGAGAGTGCGGGCCGTGGTGCAGTTGCGGAAGGTTTGTGGAGGTGTGGAACGATGTTTTCATGCAGTACAACAAGACTGCTGAAGGAAAGTTTATTCCATTGAAACAGAAAAACGTTGACACAGGAATGGGTTTGGAAAGAGTGGCAGCGGTAATTGATGGCCTTGATTCAGTTTTTGAAACAGATTTGATGGTTGGAGCGTTCAATAAAGTAAAAGAGCTTGGAAACCAAAAGCTTGTTGAAAAGAACATGAATTCTGTCAGGATAATAACCGATCACCTGCGCGCTGCGGCTTTTATTCTTGGGGATGAAGTGGGCATTGTTCCAAGCAACGTTGACCAGGGCTATGTTGTAAGGCGCCTGATTAGGCGCTCAATCAGGCATGCAAGACTGGTTGGAATTGAAGGCCATTTTACAAGTGAAGTGGCAGGGGAAGTTGTCAAGCGCTTTCAGGGAATTTACCCCGAATTAAGGAAAAGCAGGGAAAGGATTTTCTCGGAGCTTGACAGGGAGGAAGCCAAGTTCCTTAATACGATTCATAAGGGCTTGAGTCTTGCTCAAAAAGAAATTTCTGCACTGGAAAAAGAGGCCAAAACTGTTTTCCCAACAAAAGCTGCATTTGACTTATACCAAAGCTTTGGTTTCCCTATTGAAATGACTGAAGAAATTGTGCGCGAGAAAGGGTTTAAGTTAAACAAGGAAGATTTCTTCAAGAAATTGGCGGAACACCAAGAGCTCTCCAGAAAAGCAACAGAGAAAAAATTCAAGGGAGGCCTTGCAGACACGCAGAGTAAAACAATTAGAATGCACACTGCAACCCATTTACTTCATGCGGCCTTAAGGAAAGTTCTAGGGGAACACGTTGCACAGAAAGGCTCAAACATCACCACTGAAAGGCTTAGGTTTGATTTTTCTCATCCTGAAAAAGTTCCTGAAGAAAAACTAAGGGAAGTAGAGGCTTTGGTTAATGAGAAAGTAAGGGAAGGGTTAAGCGTTAAAATGGAGGTAATGTCTCCGCAGCAGGCAAAAAAGGACGGAGCAATAGGGTTGTTTGCGTCAAAGTATGGTGAGAAAGTCAAGGTTTACACTGTGTTTGACCAGAAAACAGGAAAGTTTTTTTCAAAAGAAATTTGCGGCGGCCCGCACGTGAACAACACAAAAGAAGTTGGAAAATTCAGGATAGTTAAAGAGGAAGGCATTTCAGCAGGAGTGCGCAGAATAAAAGCAGTGGTAGAATGATTCAGTGCATAAAATTAAATACTTCAAGTCTGTTTCTTTTTAATGGCTTTGGGTGACAGGGCAGCACAGTTTCAAAATCTGCGAAGATATGCGATGAATCGCCTTAGGCAAGAGTACCAGCTTGAGGAAAACCCAACTAGAAGAAACCTTATTATGGGGATGGTTAAAAGCATTGCTTTCACTCCAGTAAAGGTTTACCCTGACGCGGATGTGTTAAGGGAGGGAATCAAAAAAGAGGGAAACATTTACTCTGCTTTCCAGATTAAAGGGCAGAACATTGTGCAGTTTTTTGAAAGAATTATTGGCAACAAGAAGCAGGTAAAGGTTGAGAACCTTATTGAGGTTCCTGATTTGTGGAAGGGCAACAAGTTCGATCCTGAAAAGGTTGCAGCGCTTTTCCACGAGTACGGGCACAGCGTAAAACTGTTCGTGGACTTGCCCCGCACCACTGAAATGCACGAGGAAAGGCTTGCTGACACTCTCTCGGTTTACACTTGCAAAAAAATAGGTTTGCCTGCTGAAGCAATTGCGCGCTCGCTTCAAGGAAGGGCCGCAATAGTTGGAAGAGATTTCCAGCAGAGATTAATTGAAGAAGCGTTTGGTGGAGAAGCAAAAAGAGCAGCTGCAGTTAGAAAAGCAATAAGAAGGAAAATAGAAAAGGAAAGAAGAAAAGCTGCAATTGGAAAAGTTGTTCCATTCAGGCCGCCAGTGCAGAGGCAGATAATCAGGAGAGGGCCAAGAGGCAGAATTATAAGTATTCCACGGATTATGGCAAGAAGGGCTGCCTAAATTTGCTTTGCCCAGTTTGGGGCTTGTTTCCCTGTTTTATTCAATAGTTCTGGCAATAGTTCCTTAACTGATGCTTTCAAAAAAGGCCATTCAAGTACGTGCCTGTCTTTCAGCTCGAGGTTCCACACAACAGCATCCAAGTCAATTGTTCTAGGCCCTGCCTTATTTTCAGTTTTAATTCTTCCAAGCAGCTTTTCCGTTTCCTTCAGTTTTTTGTTTAATTCCTGCAAAGTTTTCCTTGTTTCAACCAAGATGGCCATGTTAATGAAATCCGGCTGCTGTTTGAACTCCATTGGTTTTGTTTTAACAGGAACTGTTTCCCTTAAAACCCTGAATTCGGCTGAAAGAATTGCCTTGGATTTCCTAATGTTTTTTTCTGGCTCAATGTTTGAGCCGAGCGAAATTATTGCAAAATTCATTTAATCACTTTATTAGTGAAAGGAATTCTTTCCTTGTCCGCTGGTTTTTGAGGAAAATTCCAGTCATCGAAGAAGTGACCGTTTTGCTGTTTACTTTTTCAACGCCCCTGATTACCATGCACGTGTGAATTCCTTCAGCCACAACTGCAACGCCTTTCGGTTTAAGTATTTCGTCAAGCGCACTCATTATCTGAGAGCACATTCTTTCCTGCACCTGCAGCCTTCTGGAAAAAACTTCAACTATTCTGGGAATTTTGCTTAACCCGATAATTTTTTCGTCTGGAATGTATGCTACATGGATTTTCCCGAAAAACGGGAGAAGGTGGTGCTCGCATGTTGAAAAAAAGTCAATGTCTTTCACTATGACCATGCTGCTGTCCTCGGCATCAAAAAGTGCGCCGTTGACAACCTGTTTTGCGTTTTTCTTGTAGCCGGAAGTAATGTAATTCCAGGCAGAAATGAACCTCTGAGGGGTTTTTTTCAGGCCCTGCCTATTAGGGTTTTCCCCGGTGCAGGTAATAAGTTCCTTAACACTTTTTTCGTTCAATGAAACATTCTCCTTTGCCTTACCATAATATCCCTGCATAAAAGACTTATAAAGTTTTACATCAAATTTTTCAAAATTTTTGAATAGCGCGCAGCGCTAATGCCATGGATTAAAATCAGCTTTTAAAGCTTTCAGGCAGTAAATGAATACTATGTACAATCACGCTGAAATTGAGCGCAAATGGCAGAAAAAGTGGCAGGAAACCAAAATCTTTGAGGTCAAAGAGGACAAGAAAAAGAAGAAGTACTATGTGCTTGAAATGTTCCCTTATCCATCTGGAAAGCTTCACATGGGCCACGTCAGGAACTACTCAATAGGGGATTCGCTTGCAAGGTTCAAGAGAATGCAGGGCTTTAACGTGCTTTATCCCATGGGGTTTGATGCTTTTGGCTTGCCTGCTGAAAATGCTGCTATCCAAGAGGGGGCAGATCCAAGAACTTACACTTTTTCAAGAATTGAGGACATGACAAAAAGGCTTCATGACCTTGGCTACAGCTATGACTGGAACCGTTTGATTAAGACCTGTGTGCCAGAATACTACAAGTGGAATCAACTTATTTTTTTAAAATTCTTTGAAAAAGGCTTGGTTTACAAAGAAAAAGCTGAAGTAAATTGGTGCAAAGAATGCAGCACTGTGCTGGCAAACGAGCAAGTGGTTAATGGCAGCTGCTGGCGCCACACAAACTGCGAAGTTGAAAAGAAAGAATTGGAGCAGTGGTATTTCAGGATAACAAAGTATGCTGATGAACTGCTTGAAGACCTTGAAAACATTAAGGATTGGCCTGAAAGAGTTAAGCTCATGCAGAAGAACTGGATCGGGAAAAGCGAAGGAGTTGATATTTATTTCAAACTTGAAGGAACGAACCAAAAGCTTCCGACTTATACAACAAGATGCGACACAATATTCAGTGTAACTTTTTTAGCAATTGCTCCAGAACATCAGATGATTCCTGAATTGGTTAAGGGAACAGGGCTAGAGGAAGATGTGGCAAGTTTTGTTAAAGAAGCTGAAAAGCAAAGTTTAATTGACAGGGAGAATGAGGAGAAAGAAAAGCAAGGCATATTCACTGGCAGGTATGCGATTAATCCGGTTAACAATGAAAGGGTGCCGATTTTTGTTGCAAACTTTGCTTTGATGTATGGTTCAGGAATTGTAATGTGTGATGCACATGACAAAAGAGACTTTCGCTTTGCAAGAAAGTACGGCATTCCATTAAAATTTGTAATTAGCCCTGACGGAAAACCAGCAGATACAGGTAATTTCAATGATGCTTTTACTGATGATGGAATACTTTTTAACTCAGGAAAGTTCAGCGGAATGCCGAATAGAAAAGCGCTTCCAAAAATGGCTGAATGGATTGAAAAAGAGGGAAAAGGAAAGCGCGCCACCAATTACAAGATAAGGGACTGGCTTATTTCTAGGCAGAGGTTCTGGGGAACGCCAATTCCAATTGTTTACTGTGAGAAATGCGGAACAGTGTCTGTGCCTGAAAAAGATTTGCCAGTAAGGCTTCCAGAAAAAGCCGACTTCTCCTCTGGAGGAAACCCGCTTGCAACAGTGAAAGAGTTTGTGAAAGTAAAGTGCCCAAAATGCGGTTCGGCTGCGCGAAGGGAAACAGACACAATGGACACTTTTGTTGATTCAAGCTGGTATTTCTTGCGCTATTGCTCCCCGCTTGAGTCAAATGCTCCATTCAACAAAGAAAAAGTCCAGTATTGGATGCCGGTTGACCAGTACATTGGCGGAATAGAGCACGCTATTCTTCACCTTCTTTACGCCAGGTTTTTCACCAAGGCATTAAGGGACCTGAAAATGCTGAAATTTGATGAGCCTTTCACGAGGCTCCTTGCACAGGGGATGGTATTAAAGGATGGGGCAAAAATGTCAAAAAGCTTCGGCAACGTTGTAGAGCCTGGAGAAATAATTGAAAAGTTTGGCGCTGACACTGCAAGAGTGTTTATTCTTTCAACTGCTTTGCCTGAAAAAGAGCTTGACTGGAGCGATGAAGGAGTGCATGCAAGCTACAAGTTCCTTAACAGGGTTTACTCTTTCTTTGAAGAGAACGGGGCAAGAGCCAGCAGTGGCAAAATCAGCTCCAAATCGTTGAGCTCTCAGGACAGGCTGGTTTTAAGCATTGCGAACCGCACAATTGATGGCGTGTCAGGGCACTTGAGCAAATTCCAGTTCAACTATGCCATTTCGTCATTAATGCAGTTGGTTGGAGAACTGCAAAAGTACAGGGAGCCAAAAAAAGAAGTGCTTGGCTTTGCAATGAAAAACATTGCGTTGATGCTGAATCCTTTTGCACCGCACTTAAGCGAGGAACTGTGGCAGATGACTGGAGGAAAAGGGTTTGCCTCGCTCCAACCTTGGCCGAAAGCGGACAAAAAATTTATTGACCTGAAAGCAGAGCAAGCCAACGAGCTTGTTAAAGCAGTAAGGGAGGACATAGTTAAAATCAGGGGCCTTGCCAAGAAAGAAAAGCTCAAAAAAATAGTGGTTTATGTTGCCCCTGCTTGGAAATGGCGTGCAGTTGAATTGGCAGAAAAGGCTTGCAGGGAAAGGCTTGACTTTGGCTTGGCCATTAAGGCAATGATGGCTGACTCAAAGCTGAAGGAAAATAAATCAGAGATTCAGTATTTAGCCAAGCAAATTGTTCCAAGGCTTCCAGATTACAAAAGGTCGGAAAAAATCGACGAGTTAAGCGTACTAAAAGAGGCAGTTGGTTTCCTTGCAAAAGAATTTGGCTCAGAAGTTGAAGTAGTGGAAGCTGAAAAAGCAAAGTTTGACCCCGCCAAAAAAGCAAGGAATGCTTTGCCCTTAAAACCGGCAATTTACGTTGAATGAATGTGCTTTCTGCCTACATTCTTTCCAGCGCATCAATGTTCAGCAGCCTTAAACCGTTCTTTAGAACGATTGAGGTTGCCTCCACTAATGCCAGCCTTGCATTGCTTGTTTTTGAATCAGCTTTGATTACTTGGTGCTGGTGGTAAAATGTATTGAATGCAGCGCCCAGGCTTAAAAGGTACTGGCAAATGCTGTGAGGGCTTAAACTGCGCGCAGTTGTTTCCACAACTGCTGGAAAATCGCGTAGAATGTTGAGCAGTTCTATTTCCTCTTTTTCTTGCAGCGCAGAAAAATCGATTTTTCCCGTTCTTTTGAGTTTTCGGAGAATGCTTTTTGCCCTCGCATAAGTGTACTGCACGTATGGCCCGGAGTCACCTTCAAAAGAAACAGCCCTATTCATTTCAAACATTATTTCTTTGTTAAGATCGTTTTTGAGCATGTAAAACTTGATTGCTGCCAAACAGATTTTTTTTGCTCGTTCATTCCTTTCTTTTGCACTCAACTCAGGGTATCTTTTCCCAAGTTCTTTCAAGGCAAGCTCTGTTACGCTCTCTATCAACTCGTCAGCGTCAACGACTTTTCCTTCCCTGCTCTTCAGGGTTCCGCCCTCGAGCTTTACCAGCCCATAGCTTAAATGATGGCAGTTTTCAGCCCACTTGAACCCGAGCAGTTTTAAAACCAAGAACAGTTGCCTGAAGTAGTTGTCCTGCTCTGACGCAACAACCCAAAGGGCTTTATCTAGCTTGAAGTGCTCAAACTTGTGCTTGGTTAAAGGCAAGTCATTGGTTATGTAAATTGAGGTTCCATCAGCCCTCAGGATTGTCTTGTTTTCAAGTCCGCGTTCTTTGAGTGAAGCGATTACCGCGCCGCTTTCATCCCTGAAGAAAACCCTTTTTTTCAAGCCCAATTCCACTAAAGGCTTGGCTTTATGGTAAAAATCGCTTTCAAAGAAAACCGCGTCAAACTCTGAGCCAAAATTTTTGTAGGTTTCCTTAAAGCCTTTCATCGCCCAGCCATTCATTTTATTCCACAGCTTTTTTGTGGTCTTGTCGTTTGTTTCCCATTTTCTCAGCATCCCGGAAAGCTCTTCTTTAAGTGAAGGCTCCTCCTTCAATTTCTGGTTGAACAAAACATAGTACTTTCCTACCAAGTGGTCTGGTTTCAGCTTTCCCGGCTTTTCTTCGTTTCCCCATTTCTTGTAGGCAAGCATTGACTGGCAGATGTGAATGCCGCGGTCGCTGAAAAGATTTGCTTTAATTACTTTTGCTCCACTTACTTCAAGAACCTTTACAATGCTCATTCCAATCGAGTCATTCCTTAAGTGGCCGATGTGCAGTGGCTTGTTAGTGTTAGGGCTTGAATACTCGACCATTATTTTTTCCCCTTTTTTTGTTAGGCTGCTCCCATACTTTTCCTTTTGTTTTAAAATTGAGGAAATGGTTTGCTCTGTTAAAACGGATTTGCTTAAGAAAAAGTTTACATAAGGCCCTGCCGTTTTTATTTCACTCACTTCTTTTGGAAGCTTAATTTTTGCTGCAATTTCTGCGGCAATCTCGTTCGGGTTCTTTTTGAGCATTTTAGCAAGCCTGAAAGAAGGGAAAGCGTAATCTCCCAACTCTGGTTTTGGCGGTCTTTCGATTGCCTGCATTATTTCGTTTTCAGCCAATTTTACCTGAATTGCTTTTGCAATGCTTGCAGCAATTGATTTCTTAAAAGAATCCATAAATAAATCTCCACCTATCATTTAATTAGTTTGAACAGCAGTGCTTTCTGCACGTGCAGCCTGTTCTCTGCTTCATCTAGCACAACACTCTGCCTTGAATCAATTACCTCGTCAGTAATCTCGTAGCCGCGGCTTGCAGGCAGGCAGTGCATGAACAAGGCATTTTTCTTTGCTTTGCCCATAAGTTTTTTGTTTACCTGGAAGGGCCTGAATGCTTTAAGCCGGTTCTTTTTCTCTTTTGCCGGAATCCTGTAAGACATCCAAGTGTCAGTGTAAACTGCGTCAGCGCCCTTAACAGCTTGAGCTGGGTTTCGCAAAATTTCGATTTTTGATCCTGAACGTTTCGCAAATGCCCTTGCTTCTTTCACCACTTTTTCCTGTGGTGAAAAAGTTTTTCCAGCAGGGCAGGCAACGGAAATGTCCATTCCAATTAGGCTTGCCCCGTAAAGAAGCGAATGCGTTACATTATTGTTTCCGTCCCCCACAAAAGCAAGCTTCAATCCCTCTAGTTTTCTTTTTTTCTCGTAAATGGTCATGAAGTCTGCAAGCACTTGGCAGGGGTGCTCGAAGCTGGTTAAAGCGTTTATGACTGGAATTGAAGAGTTTTCAGCGATTTTTTCCAATGTTTTTTGGCTGTGAATCCTTGCAGTCAGCGCATCACAATAACGCGAAACAACCCTTGCAAAATCAGCGATTGACTCTTTTTTCCCTATAGTTGATTCCGAGATGCTGTAATAGACTGCGTGTCCCCCCATTTGGTTCATTGCAACCTCAAAGCTTAGCCTTGTCCGCAGTGAAGGCATCTCGAAAAGAATCAGCAGGTTTTTGTTCTTCAGTGCGTTATCGTACTTCGAAGGCCTTTTTTTTGCTTCAATTCCTTTCTTTACCAATTCCATTATTTCTTTTGCCTTTAAATCCGTTATCGAAAGAAAATGCATTTTTTCCCTCTGGATGCCGATATCAAATAACATATTATAAATGTGTTAGCTATTAATTAAATTTAGCTTTGCGATAATTGTTATTGGGATTAAATGGTTGAAAAAGTTGCTTTTAAAGGAGAGGGAGAAGCAAAAGCCAAGGAAATAGTTGACTGGGTTGAAAGCAAATTAATTCATCCTAAGTCTGCTCTTCTCGGAATTGTAGAGGCCGGCAACAGGACCCCGAAAAAAATTCTTGATTCAGGAAAAGTTTTCCCTGCATTAAGCTGCCTTGACTTGGCAGTTGCTATAGGGGCTGTTTTAAGGGAAAACGGCTTCAAGGTTTATCTGGTTACTGAAAGAATTCATCGGGATGGCCTGTCAATCGGTCTGCATTTCCTTGTTGAAGTAACAGACGGAAAAACAAGGTTTTCAGTTGACCCTAGAATTATGAAGACTTATTTCTTTTCCGGTTGGTTTGGCAAGGAGAGAAACGGAAATGTACTTGACCCATCCAGCACTAAATCCAGAGTCAAATTTGTTAAGGTGCATAGAGCAGAACTGCCTGCAAATGCAATGACAACAAAAGCTTTCAGATTAGTTGGAATAAAAAACAAAATTCACTTTCTCAGGCTTGCAAATATTGACCTGCGGGGTTTTTCAAAAGTTATGTTAATAAAAAAATTATTCATGTCTAACCGGAGAATAGGAAAACTAGGGCTTAATCCTGCCAGAATACGATAAACTAGAATTTTTAGAAAGTAGAAATGCCATAAAGGATTAATACGGGCCAGGAGGAGTCCAAAATCAGAAAAACCCAAGGTTTTTCCGACACCTTTTCCTCCATAAATTTTTTACTGAATTTATTGTAATGTTGCGTGTCAAAGCGGACCCGGAGGGATTCGAACCCTCGACCTGCTGCTTTCCTCCGTGGAAGCATTAGAAGGCAGCTGCCCTATCCACTAGGCTACGGGTCCTCTTAATCCTTTACCTTCAAGTGGTTTAAAGAATTAGATTAATGAAATTATTTAAAGGTAGCTATTTGCCATTGTGTTATTTTTTAACGTTGAATATCCTGTTGAAGATGTCTTTCTTTTGGAACGCTTTTTCCTGCACGTCAAAAAGCCATGCTTTCAGGTTTGGCTTGTTGAATTCTCTGGAAAAAGCCTTGGCTCTTGCGTAAGAGCGAAAGCCTTTTTTCTCCTTTTTTTGGTAGAATTCAAGGGAGCTGCTTGGCAGCACGAAAACGAATTCGTCCACTTCCAAGCTGTAGGGGAGCTTTCCCTTCAGCTTTCCTTTTGATGGCCTTGTTAGCACTTCTATTCCAATTGCTTTTCCTGTTTTTGTTTCAATTAGGAAGTCGAAAGAGCCAGCGCGCAGCCCGCGCTTTTCTAGCAGAACCGGCTGCTCCACTGAAATGCTTTTAATTTGGAGTGAATTAAGCAGCTCCATTCTGCGCAGCTCGTGGAGAGTGTAAAAGTGCATCAGTTGCGTTAGGCCGTTCCCGGCAAATTCAAGACTTACCGCTATCCTGTCACCTTTTCAATAGCTTTTAAAACAGCTTTGTTTTAAAATATCTGTAAACATATTTCATTAAAACTTTAATTAAATTTTTGTGGTGGGGCTGATGGTTTTCCTGCAGTCTGGGCTGTTTGGAGCAATTCTCGCGTTCATTTTCCTTCCCCTGCTAATAATTGCTTTTTTTGTTTTGCTTGCCTCAATAAAAATCATTCAAGAGTATGAAAGGGGAGTTAAGTTCACGCTTGGAAGATTTGGTGGGATAATGGGGCCAGGCCTTAACATCCTTTTTCCGATTATTCAGTCTTACAGGAAAATAGATTTGAGGGTAAAAACGGTTGATGTGCCAAAACAGGAAGTGATGACTCAGGATAATGTTCCTGTTAGGGTTAATGCAGTGGTTTATTTTAAGGTTGAAGACCCGGCTAAGGCAGTGCTAAAAATTGAGGACTACATGTATGCCACTTCCCAATACGCTCAAACAGCTTTAAGGGATGTGCTGGGGGAAGCTAGCCTGGACAATGTGTTAACCAAGAGGGATGAGCTTGCAGTGAAAATCAAAAACATTGCTGACAAGGAAACAGATGCATGGGGAATTGATGTTACGGCTGTTAAAATGCAGGACATAGAGCTGCCAGATAATATGAAGAGGACAATGGCAAAACAGGCTGAAGCCGAAAGAGAGAAAAGGGCAGTTATAATCAAGGCAGAAGGAGAAGTTATTGCGTCAGGCAACCTTGCAAAAGCAGCTGCAACCCTTTCAAAATCCCCGGGAGCACTGCACCTTAGAACCCTTAACACCATCAATGACTTGAGCTCCGATCAGTCAAATACTGTTATTTTCGTTGTTCCGCTTGAAGTATTGAGGGCTTTTGAGAGATTTGGCAAAAAATAGGTTTTTTTCTTCTTCGGCAGGGTTTTAATATTTTTCAGCCAATACTTATTGTATGGTGGGGGTAAAAGGGCAAGCTGATCCAAACCTACCCCAAATAACGTTCGGGGTTTTTTTGGTTGCATTATCGGTTGTTTTGCTGTTGGGCTCGCTTGACTTGCTGGACTTTGACAGGTTGCCTGGAAACGCAAACGTTGATGTGTTCATTGCCTTTGGGGTTCTGGCAATTGGCCTGATATACGTTTTCGGTTACCTGAACCCAAGGAAAAACAATAAAGAAAAATAAAAGAAAAAAAGAATTAGGCAAAGGTTTATAGCAAATGACAAAAATATTTGAACAAATAATGTCATTTGCTATCTATCAGGCGACAATAAATGTTCAAAAATTAATGTCGCCTGCTATAGTTGTAAGAGATTGCAATTGTTATGTTGTGGCAGGAAGGCAAAACCTTACGATTTCCCCTCTTTTCAGTGCCTCTTTCCTTATCCCTGAAAGCGTTAGCCCAACAGTCATTCCTTGCTTGGCTTTAGAGACCCCGTATTTTGACTCTATTTCTATGAGGTCAAAAGCGTTTTCCCCAATTGAACCCCTCATGTTTTGTTCCAGCACCCCTGAGAGCACTTCCCCAACCATGAAGATTTCATCTTGCCCCACGAACTGGCAGACGGCTTTTACTTTAACGTCAGTTCTTTCCCCGGAACTGGCTTGAATGTTGTCCAGAGGCCTGGTTACCTCCTTAAAAGCTTCTGTTTGGGTGGGCTTTTTGCTCCCCCCGTAAATAAGTGAGATTAGGCTCATCCCCATCAACTCCTTGTGTTTTTGGAAAAGACAAATTAATTGAAAAGGCAATTAATTATTTTTCCACAACTATAATATGCTAACCTCTTATTTTAATTTATTTATTAATAAATCAAACTAATTGCTAACAGAAACTTAAGATTTCTAATAGTTTTTTGGCTTTTTCCCGGCCTTTTTCTTCAAAATCAGAGCAATTTTTTCCTTAAAGTTTTTATTTGCTCCCTCTTTTCCTGTACCAGAAAATCAGGTTGATTATTACGGCTGCTGAAAAAACCATTATGAGGTCAACCATTGTATCGTTTAGGCTTGGCTGCAGTCCCAAGCCGAACATTTTGTCTGCAAGGAACTCGATTATTTCCCATGCTGCCCCAACCCCTAAAGTGATTGCAACATTTACTGCATAATAGTATTTTTTCAGGTATTCGTGGAGAAAACTAATCACAATTGAGGAAACAAGCGCTCCCCCGACAAAATGCGTTACAATGTCCCATGCAACAAGAGTCCTGTAAAGATTGAAGACGTTCCCGAAGAATTCTCCCAGCACAAACAAAACAAACAAAAAAATTGTTTCAGTCGAAACCAATTTCCCCATAAAATAGCCCTTAAAGAGCAAATCTTAAAAGGCATTCCGAACCCAATTTCTTTCTATATTAGTGCGGGGGTCCGATAGCGGTCAATTCGGCTAGCTTGAGGGGCTAGTGCCTTAGTGGCTTTCGGCAGTTCGAATCTGCCCCTCCGCATGCTATTTTTCCAGTAGTACTGCGTAACCATACTCTCCTTGTTTGTCCTGGGTGGTTTCTATTTTGATGGGTTTTAATCCGTGTCTATTAAAGAAACTGCGGATGTTTTCCTCTGATTTGAACAGGTTTTTTTCTGCAGCCAGTTTTCTTATTATTGCTCTTGATCTCTCCAATTTGTTTCTGATTGCTCCTAATTCCTGCAATGCCGATTGTCTTCTGGGCCCTCTGGCTTGGATGTCCTGGAATGATTTAATGAAGTTAGTTAATATCCTTTTCATGTGCGGGTTTTGGCCTCCCAAATTCCACCTGTTTGCAAATCCAACAATTTCCGGAGGCCTAACAAATTTTTCGCGTTCAATGTTCCGAACCAATTCCGCCATCTTATCATAATAAGTTGAAGTTGCGGCAATTCCTTTCATGTGAAGTGACTTTGGTTTGTGAAGCAGAATTACGGCTTTCCCCCCTTTCTTCAGTACCCTTCTTATTTCTTGAGTTGCTTTTTTTTTATCAATGTACGATAAAACATAGCTGACTAAAATTTTGTCTGCAGAAGCATTTGCAAATGGTAATGCTAATCCGCTTGCCCTGATTCTGGAATGTTGTACTGAGTGTTCTTCGAAAGGAACATGAGTCGGCTCTACTGAAAGAACTCTTACTCTTCTGTCTGTCAAACCGCTTGTAATTTTTCCTGCTCCGGCACCAATATCAATTATGGTGTGGTTCGGCTGGGTTATGCCTTGGTTCAACATTTTCCTTGCTGCCAAGAGGTCCGGCTCATTCCCCTTGTAATCCGGCAACATTATCCCTATGTCGTGGTAATCCTGCCATAGCCTGATTGTTTCATCTTTTCTCTGGAAACCATGTTTTTTGGGGTTCTTTCCTGGACGCTGCATAAAAGAGATTGATTTTTAACATTTATAAGTTTAGTGCCTATGGGGCTAGAATCTACCCATCCGCATTCTTGGAAATTGTATAGTTGTTAAGTATGATTTTTATTTGAGATTTTCCTTTATTATTTTCTGAGTTTTGTATAGTTCTTCTTTTCCTGCTTCCTTTGAAGGCCACCTAAAACCCAATCCGTCTCCTTCCTTTCGCGGAATAACGTGGAAGTGGGCATGGAAAACAACTTGCCCAGCTTCTTTCTCGTTTGACTGCAAAATATTGAACCCTTTGGCTCCCAAAGCTTTCATCTGCGCTGCACCAATTTTTTTTGCAGTTTCA
Source organism: archaeon GW2011_AR10 (assembly GCA_000830275.1). Classification (GTDB taxonomy): domain Archaea; phylum Iainarchaeota; class Iainarchaeia; order Iainarchaeales; family GW2011-AR10; genus GW2011-AR10. The sequence goes on from CP010424.1 coordinate 183,956, forward strand.
AGCACTTTTCCAAGCTCTTTTTCCGGCACATCAACAATTGTTCGGTAATGGTTTTTTGGAATCACCAGTGCATGCCCTTTGGTGATGGGAAAAATGTCAAGAAAACTAAGAACAGCCTTGTCCTCGTATAGCTTAGTTGAAGGCAGCTTTCCTTGCACGATTTTACAGAAAACGCATTCCTCCATTAAATCACCTTAAACCATTTTGTTGGGAAAGAATTAAAGCCCTTTTGCGAATTTTTTTTTGAGCTTGGTGAAAGCGCTGAACACAAACCCGCCCAAGATTATTACATAAAATAAAAATGTGATAAAGAAAAACCAAGGAGAAGCCACTGAAACAACAATGAGGATTACAAGCATTATGAGAAGAATCTCTTTTGAAACAATCATTTTTGTTCCCACCAAAATAAGCCAGCCAACTAGGATTGCCTGCAGCAGGAAAAAGTTTTCCTTAAACATTTCACTTAACGCCAAAAAGCCAACAAGCACAACTAGGAAATGCAGCCTTCCTGAATTATTGTCGGCTGCAACAAAGTGAATAATTACAGCAAAATAAATCAGAATTGTTACTATCTGCTCGTAAAGCGGAGGAAATAAACCCATAATAGCAGTACTGCATTCCAACATTTAATTGTTGCTGGTTTCATTCAGGCAAATCAAATTCAACTGAGTCATTTTCCTTAATTCCTTTTCGTCCAGCAAACCCGGCGTTCACTTCCAGCACATACTTGACTGGTTTTCTTGAAGGATAGGAAGGGCACGGGTCAGCCTTGCACGGCTGTACGTTTTCTGTTATGCCAGCAATTTTTTTGCTTTCATCAATCCACATAATGTCCAATGGAATCAAAGTGTTTTTCATCCAGAAAGAGCGCGGGCTTGAATCAGGGAAAATGAAAAGCATTCCTGAATTTTCAGGCAAGCTTTCTCTGAACATTAGGCCAAGCGCTTGTTCCCCTGCTTCATCAGCTGTTTCAACTTCAATGCAGGCTTTTCCCTGAACGCAAACCGTTGGAGTGGTTGCTCCTTGTTGCGGTTGCTGGACGCAACCCAAAGAAAGCAAAACCACAAACAATAACGCAAATTTTTTCATCCAATCACTTAAAATAACTAATAAAAAATTTTTTTAATAAAACCGTGTTTGGTTTGAGTTAATTCACTCTTTTTATCACCAGTGCAATGTTTGGAAGCCGCGAGCCTGTTCTGAGCAGCCAATTAATTTAGCTTTCCCCTGCTTAATAATTTTTCTGGTAATGCCTTCTGCCAATTTAATTAAAAGCTTTTACGGTGAATTTTTAATAAAAGGAGGTAAAATTGTATGAGCAAACCAGCATTTTTTCTTGCAGTGCTTTTGTTTTCCGCTGCATTAATAGCCTCAGTTAGCGCACATGGGCCAACAGTGCCGCCAACCGAGCCGCCCACTGTTGGAAGCGGTGATTTCCGCACAATCGGCTTCTGGAAGCACCAGTTTGCAGTCGCAACCAGTAACAACAATGGAAAAGCTCAGATTTCAGCATCCGATCTTCAAGGCCTATTGGACGAGCTTGATGCCAACTGGACAACTTTTTCAGGCACAACGCTTGGCGAAGGCTACGATCTTCTTTGGCTGAAGAAAGCTTCAATGGAGGAAAGGGCAAGGCAGCAGTGCTTTGCAACCCTGCTTAACTGGGCTAACGGAGCAGTTGCTTTTGGAGAACTTGTTGACACGGACTACGATGGGTTTCCAGACACAACATTCAGCGATGCAATGGCTGATGCATTAACAGGAAGCGACTACGAGAACAACAAGAACATCTGTGATTCAATCAACAACATGAATCCCTAATTCTCCCTTTTTTTCTTTTTTTTCACCAAACATTTAAATATCTGCTAGGCCTTCTTTTTTTCATGGCAAGGCCTCCAAGGAAAGAGAAAACCAGGAGCAGGTTTGGTGCTACTGGCTTCAGGGTTGGAAACCCTAGAAAGTCATCCATTGTTTACAAGATGGCTGATTTGCTGCTTGAGCTAGAGAAGTTTTCAAGGAATAACGGAAGGCACTTTTCTAGTGAAACAATAATGCATTACATGAAGGAGGAGGATTTGCCGGATGAAGTTAGAAAAAAGCTTGCAATGAAATGGCATATGCCAATGCGTTCAGACGGGTTCGGTGAAATTGTTGACACTGCAATTAAGAACCTCCGGGACCAAGTTGTTTACCCTAAAGTTGGAAAAAAGGAAATGCGGGTAACGCATGCAGGTAGCTGGGCAGCAGAAGAACAAAGGCTTCCTCCAGGCTACAGGAAAAAAATCAGGGAAATGGAGCGCCCCTAACAAATTTATAACCCGTTTCTCGGAAGCGGGTTAGGCGTTTGAGTTACTTCCGGGCGCAACTGGAATGCGGGAACTGGCGAAAAAGCTAATAGTTCGAGTTAGCTCCCATTCTTCGGTTGTTTTTTAGTATTATGGCTAAAATTGTCAATGATTTTTGTGTCTGAAAATGGGTAATAGTTCCATGCTCCGTGCATTTTGTAGTAGATTATTGACTCGCATTCTTTGAAGTTGTCCGGGTATTTTCTTCTGAATTTGTCTAAAAGCGAGTATAGTTCGTGGATATTTTTTACTATTGCCCTGAATTCAAGTTCACAGTACCCTATTGTTTTTGTGATTGAAACGACTGAATTTTCAGAAAGCAGGAAATCAATCATGCTTTTCTCTGTTTCCTCAGTCAAGTTCTCTAAGTGCAGGAATGCCCTGTAATGAAGATACCCTAAAAGTTGGTAGTTAATGAAAACCCTGTAACCTAGAATAATTTTCTGTTTCTCCATTTGTTTTATTCTGTTTTTTACTGCATTGGGGGTCAATTCAATTTTCTCACCCAGTTCGTGGAGAGAAATCCTGCAGTTTTTTGCCAGTTCTGCAAGAATAACTTTATCGTGATTGTCAAGCTCTGTTTTTTCTATGTCTCCAGTCATTACTATTCTTTCGCTTGAATTCACTTCAAGCAACGGAGTTGGTTTTGTATAGTAAAAATCGGTCTCAATCACAATCTGTTTGCTTTTCACATATTTTTCATAGTCTTTCATTATTTTCTGGTAGAGGCGTTTGAAATGCATTATGCTTTCAGCCCATAGGTCAATAGTGTAATCCCATTTGCCGTTAACAGAAATGTTCACGCCAATGCTGTCCTGTGCGGTCATGTGCTTTACGAACTTTTCCTCAATTTCAGGAGTCAGGTGGTGGAACTTGAAATAAACCATGTAAATTTCCAAGCCGATTTTAGAGGCATTGATGTCCGTGTAAAAGCCCATTATAATGTTCCTTTTAACCAGATTCTCAACGCGATACTTTGCAACCTGCTTTGAAATGCCAGTTTCTTTTGCAAGCTGTGACAAGGGCATTCTTGCATTAAAATCAAGTGCAAAAATTATCTTTTTGTCAGTCAAATCAAGTTGTCCATCCATAATTTAACTATAATACGTTATTTAATATAAATATTGCGTTTTGTAAAAAATAGTGTTTAAAAAATTTAAATATGTGAATATATCCTATATTTATACATAACTGTAATTTTGCTTTCATTTAAACGTTCAAACTGACAAGGTGAGGCAATAATGGCCTTAAGGATATGCATAAGTGGCTTTGGAAGGGTTGGAAGAGCAATATTCAGAGCAAACTGGGAACAGGGCAACAATTTCGAAGTTGCGGCAATAAAGGACATAATGCCAGTTGAAAACAGCGCATACCTGCTCAAGCATGATTCACACTACGGAGAATTCGAAGAAGACATAAAAGTCATGGGGGAAAACCTTGTTATAGGCGGTATTGAACTTCCTTATTTCAAGGAAAAAGAAAACTCGAAAATCCCCTTAAAAGGGCTCGATGTGGACATTCTAGTTGATGCATCAGGAATTGACTCAAAAAAAGCGGACAGAAAGATAATTTCAGGCAAACTTGTTAATGTGGTTTACACTAGAAACAGCGAAGATGTAGATATTACCCTGGTTTATGGAGTAAACAATGAAGAGTACCGTCCAGCAAAGCATAAACTCATCTCTGCAGGCAGTTGTACTGGAAACGCAATGGCACCAATTGCAAAAGTAATTGAAGAGAATTTTGGGATAGTTGAAGGGCATTTTGTGGTGGTTCACCCTGCACTCAGCGACCAAAAACTACTCGACAGTGCACACCCTTATTTTACTCTCGGAAGAAATGCGATGCATTCAATAATTCCTTACAAAACCAACATTGCAAAATCAACAATCAAGGTAATACCCTCACTTGAAGGAAAGCTCACCGCCTCGAGTTACAGGGTTCCCACAACAGCAGTAACCGCAATAAACGCAAACTTCAAAATTAAAAACGAAACAACAATGGAGCGGCTAAAGGAAATTCTGAAAAAACTCGAACCTGAAAAGCTGGTAAAATATGATGAGGGTTTCATGCAATACCCAAAAACAAGCATTGACTACATCAAATGCCCTTATACTTCAATTGTGCTCGGAACAGAAACAAGGGTTGAGGGAAAAAAATTGTCGATTAGTATTTTCCATGACAACGAATGGGGCTATGCCTGCAGAGTCAACGACCTGCTAAATTACATACACAAACAAAACAAGAGGCAATGATATGAAAGAAATGTCGCTAAGCATTAACACCAAAGACTATGACTCGGCGGAAGAAACACACCCCTTTTATCAGGAAATGGTTCAAGAAATGCTTGCCCAGTTAAAGAAGCACAAAAAAACAAAAATCCTGGAACTTGGAGCGGGAACAGGGCTGTTCACAAAAAAACTACTGAAAATACCAGGAATTAAAATTGATGCACTTGAGATAGACGAAGAGTGTTTTGCATATTTGAAAAAGAAAATAAATGGCAAAAATATCAATCTGATTGAAGGTGATGCAGTGACTTATTCAAAACCAGGATATTATGGTGCGGTTGTTTCTTGTTTTGCCCATGACCACACCTCTTCATTTAAGAACAGGCTGGTGTTTGCTGAAAATCTTGCAAAAAACCTTTCCAAGGGAGGGGTTTACATTGTGGGGCAGGAAATAATTTCTGAATTCAAAAACAAAGAGGGGCGAAGAAAAGCTCTCAGAGAATTTCAAGGCTACATCGTGTGGAAAGCTATCCAGGATGGCCATGAAAAAGTGGCTGGGCTGGAATTAGACAGCCTCAAGGCAGCGGTTGAGGAAAAAGGCGACTGGAAAAGGCACATGAAAATGTTTGAAGAAGAAATGGAACACGCAGGGTTGAAGGAACTATTCAGGAAAAAGATCGGACCGCTTGACAGGGAAAATATAGGGGGCGTATATGTTTTCGTTTACCAAAAGTGATGCAAATGCACAAGGATGAAAAACTCTGGGACAAGGTATACGATGAATTCAGGGGAGAAAGGAGTTCAGTGTGGAGGGAGACTGCAACCCCGTTTTTTACGCAGAAAGCAGAATACTTGAGGCATTTGGGGTTAAGAAAAATTCTAGACGCGGGATGCGGGGACGGAAGAAACATCCTTGCTTTTGCAAAATACGGATTTAATGCAACAGGAACAGACATATCAGGTTTGGCTTTGAAAAAAGCCGAAGAATTATGCAGAAATTATCCAAATGCGGAATTCAAAAAAGAACCGCTTGAAAAACCAAGCTTCAAGCGCGAATCATTTGACGTGATTGTATGTGATTTTGTCACAGCCCATCTTAAAGAAATAGAACTCATAACAAATAACTTCCATAAACTTCTCAAGAAGAATGGATACCTGCTTATTGAATTCACTTCTTACAAAGATCCGCACTGTGGTAAAGGGAAAAAAATAGGTGAAAGGGAGTTCCTGCAAAAAGGGTTTTATCTAAGGTTTTACACCATTAATCAAATAGAAAAAATAATGGGCAAATTCAGGATATTGTGCATTGATTCAATATCCTACACGGATCCAGGCCATGGAACAGGCTACAACAGAAAAAAAAGACACCAGCACCACTCCTACTTCGTCTTTGCTCAAAAAAATTAAACCCCCAAAAAGGAACCTTCCAGAACCAATGAGGGAACGCGGAGGACGTAACAAAGTTACGAAATCCGACGCGGCAAATGCCCGCCAAAAAAAGGGCAAGACGCGGAGGACGAGATTCGAACTCGCGCTCCTGTGAAGGAACACGCTGACTGATGCAACTGCCACCCGATTTCTTTCTTTTGGGCAACTTACACTTTTCTTTCTTTTCAAAAGAAAGAAAAGGGCAGTTCCAGGCGTGCGCGTTAGACCACTCCGCCACCCCCGCAACAACTGTTACGTCAGTTGACACCGTGTGGCATCTTCGATGCCACGTGCTCGGCTCTTGTGAGCCTCGCAACAACTGAAGCCTCAGTTGACTAAAACTTTGGCAACTGAATATGTTTAATTATTTCTTTCGCCAAAGTTTTACAAGGCGTGCCATTTTCAATGGCACTGGCTCGCCCTTATGGGTTCGCAACAATTGAGGTTCCAGTAGTAAAGAAATCAATTGGTAAAAGAATTTAAATTAAAGGTTTTTGAGGGTTTGGACTCGTTTGGGAATGTCACCTGATTTTATTACGTAAGAGCCCGCTATCAGGATATCGGCTCCGGCTTCAACGCTTTTTTTGCCTGTTTCAGCGTTTATTCCTCCGTCAACCTGTATTTCGCAGTTCAAGCCCTCTTTGTCTATGGCTTCCCGAAGCAGTTTCACTTTTGAAAGGTTTTTTTCAATGAAGTTTTGGCCTCCGAAGCCTGCTTCAACTGTCATCACTAATGCAAGGTCAACTTTGGAAAGAAATGGTGAAATTTTTTTTGCAGAAATTTTGTTGTTGACAGCAATTCCGGCTCCCAAACCAAGGCCGCGGATTTCCTTAATTGTTTTTTTTGGGTTGTTGGAGGTTTCAACGTGGAAAGTTAAGGAATCTGCTCCATAACCCTTTAATTGATTAAAGTATTTTTCCGGCTGCTGAACCATGAGGTGAACATCAAAGAAGAGTTTTGTTTTTGGCCTCAGTTTTTTTATTTCTTCAATTGGAACGCCTGAATTCGGAACATACTTGTTGTCCATTACGTCCCATTGAATCATTTCTGGCTTTGCTTTCTCCAGCTGCGGAAGCCATTCCTTAACCTTTGAGAAGTCCGCTGAAAGAACTGATACTCCTACCTTTGCCATCAAACCAGCCTGATTTTTTTAATTGGTTAAATCATCGTTGTACGAAAAATAATAAATAACTTCTTCCTAAAAATAGTTTGATGGAAAGGCAAAAGCAGGGCAAGAAGCGCAAATAACGCTGCAATAGTTTTACTACAACAACATTTTCGCTTCGCTTCAATGGTGTAGCGTGGAGGGAGAAATCCGAAGTCAGAAAAACCTAGGTTTTTCCGACACCGTTTCCTCCAAAAATTTTGTTAAATTTATAACCCGTTTCTTTGAAACGGGTTGGACGTTTGCTCCCTTCCGAGGAGCAGCTCGGACGCGGAGGGAGAGATTCGAACTCCCGCTCGCCGAAGCGAACCGGCTTTCAAGGGAAACTGCGTCACTAATTTTGCCTGTTACGCTAAGCGCTTTGGCTTATCGAGGGTTTGAGTGAAATGAAAACCCTTTACTCTGCGTTACAGGCGGACACAATTGCCTCTCAAGGCCGGCGCGTTTAACCACTCCGCCACCTCCGCATAAACGGAGAGCTCCGTTTACGAGCTGTACGTGTCCCATCTTCGATGGGACGGTAGTGCTTTCTCCGTTTACAAGGCGTGCCATCTTCAATGGCACTTGCTCGCCCTTTTAGGCTCGCAAAAAAGCGAAATCCGCCAAAATTTCGCCAAAATAATGGTTTAGTTAAGTTTATATATTACTTTTGTTTAACACTTATTGGCCTTTTCTCATGAAGAATACATTGGTTTTACTTGCATTGCTTTTGGTTTCTTCTCTGGCTTATGCTGGGCCTGTTGAAGATGTTGCGACTGGCTTGAGCAGCCTTTTGTTCCAAGAAGCTGACAGATACTTTGATGACAGGTTTGACCCTTATGGTGGCGGTCCTTCTGGACCACAGCCTTTTGGCGGGCAAGGGCCTTACTCTGATCCGTTCAGTGCTCCTAGTGCGGGCGGCCCATTTGGGGGCGGCCCATTTGGTGCACCGCAACAACAGGGAGGTCCTTATGGGCAGCAGCCTTTTGGTGCACAACAACCTTCTGGCGGGCAAGGGTTTGGTCCGCAGCAGGGTTTCGGCTTTAATGACTTCGCTCAGGGCAGTGGCCCATCCACTGGCTTTAACACTCCTTACCTTCCCCCAGAGTTCCCTACATCAATTTCGCCTGAAAAAATTTTGGAGGGAAAAATCAGGAACGTTATTTTCAGCGAACTCGACCCACTTCTAATTGAAGAGCTTTACCCGGATGAAGAAAGGGCAGTGGATTACCTTTACTCAACTGTTCAGGAAAGCGGTATTCTGGAAATATGCGAACAAATAGAGCTTGAAATAGAAAGATGCGAGCTTGGAAAGGATTTCTGTGACCAGATTGGAAGCGAAATGAACAACTTTGGCCCACCGCCTGGAGAGGCGCCGCCAGAGGCAATGGAAATATTTGAGAACTTGTCATGTGATGAGGAGCCAGATGTTTCAAAGCTCACTGAAATAATGTTTGGCAAAATTAAGGAAAAAATGCAGCAAGAGCAAAAATTCAGGGATGAACAGCAGTGCTCTTTTAACTGGGAGCGGCAGAAGGATTTCCTTTGCAACAGGTCGCAGGACTTTGGCTACAACCAGGGGCCTTTTGGCGGCGAAGACTTTGACAGAAGATTTGAGGGACAAAGGGATTTCCCTGAGAGGCCATTCAATGAAGGGCCAAAGTGTACCTCAGAAAATGACTTGGCTTTAAGGGAGGACAAGTGCAGGGTTAGAGGAAAAGAATCGTTTAGAGTGAGGGGAAGCGATGGCTGCCCATTTGTTGAGTGCGTTGAAAGCGGCTCAAGGCCGTCAGGCGAAATTTATAGGGAGGAACAGGTTGCGCGTGAGCCTTACTCTAGCCCAGAACCTTACAATGAACAGGAACCCTTCTATGATAGGCCACAGTGCCAAGACATTCAACCTCAGTTTGACAGTTGTAGAAGCAGTGGAGGCAACCCAATAACCTATAATTCCAATGGTTGCGACTATTTCCAGGGGTGCGAGTATCCGCAACAACCAGTTGGGCAGCCGGTTCAGGAACCAATAGAGCAGCCTCCAGCTGAAGAACCAAGTGGTGGAGAAATAACGACGAGTGCACTTGGCAATGATTTGCTTGTGGCAAGTTTGCAGGAAGAATCTGTTGAGCCTGCACCCGAGCCTGTTGTTGAGCCTGAACCAATTGTGCAGGAACCAGAATCAGTGCCTGTTGAACAGGAACCTGTTTATGATAATGTAGTCCAGTCAGAGCAACCATTTTATGGTGACGGTTTTGACCGCGGATTTGAAAGGCCGCCTTTTGAGCCAGAGCACGTTGAGCCGTTCCAGCCTTATGGGCCTGAACCTTTTGGCGGCCAATACGGGGGAGGCCAATATGGCGGTGGTCCATCACCCGGCGCTTATGGTGGAGGGCCTTTTGGTGGTCCGCAAGGCGGAGGACAGAGCCAGGATTGTGACAGAGAAAAATTTATTGCGCAATGCATTGAGTCATCCAAGAAAATGTCTGAAAAGTTTTTCAGCGAGGAAAGGATCAAGAAGCAAATTGGATTTGAAATGAAGAGGGTTGCGAAAGAATACCAGTTTTTCTGCAAGCAGGCAGAGTTCGGGCAAAAGCAATGCGTCAGGCATGTTGAGAGATCGTGCACGTTCATTGATGCGCAGCTTAAAACTTGCAGAACTTTAACAACAGAGGACAAAGTGAGGGAAATAGTGAGAAGAATTGTGCAGAACATTTTCAAGTGGAAGAAATTGCAGGAACTGAAAGAGGAAAAAGGCTTTGAGTCAAAAATTTTGGATGCAGCTGAAGGCTTGAGCGAGGACTCATACTACTTGGAAGGCGATTTGTCATCTGTTGTTTCAGTAACCAGCTCAGAACTGGTAGATGCTGCTGCAACAGTAGAGGAATTGAACGAATCTGAAAGAAACAAAGACATTTTGTATCATTTTACAAAAGTGTTCGGCTTCCAAAAAGAAAATGAAAGGGGTGAAGCAAACAAGCTGTCAAAGCAGATTGAAAAAATTGAGGCAACAATTGATGCACTTGAAGTCGTAGTCGAGCAAGTTGACGATGATATGCTGAGGAGAAGAATTTCCCAAGTGATTGATGAACTTGAAAAAGAAAAAAGTTCGCTTGAATCTGTTTATGACAACAAATTAAGCGGTGCCGGCGGCTTGTTTGGTGGAGTCAGCGAGGAAGAAGTTAAATCAGGCGAAGCACTTGTCTGCGAAACCGGAAGAGCCGACTGCGATGGATTGTCAGTGAACGGCTGCGAATCAAGCTTGGAAAGAGATTACGAGAACTGCGGTGCATGCGGCATAGTGTGCAATGAAAATGAGGCATGCGTTAACAGCGTGTGCACTTCAATATAATTGCTTTAGTTAACTGCTTTTTCTTTTGGTTTTAAAGAAACAGTTTGTTTGCCGAAGGCGGATTTTGATAAAACTCCTTGCAAAACTCGGGGTTTTGCGAGGCCCGCAAAATCTTTGATTTTGCTTGGGTTTCCCAAAAGGTTTTTGGAGAAGCCGGTTTTTCGCAAACCTTTTTCCAAAAGGTTTTTGGAGATAAGCAGGGATCTGCACGGCGTAAACCGGCGGTTCCCCGCAAAGCAGTATGCTTATCTCCTTAACTCCCAATACAGTAAAAAGTATTGGCTTAACTTTTTAAATAACTTTTCTTTTTTTTGCGTTTTTTTTCCTTTGAGCTCGTTTTTCTTGTTTTTTTGTCAGGTTGTTTTAGGCAAAAATTATTTATACTGGTTTAGTTATGTGATTATTCGTTGCTTTTTTTGGTGATTGAATGGACAAATCCTTGGAGATTGTCAGGAAGCTTGGCTTGAACGAGTACGAGTCAAAAGCCTATCTGGCACTGCTTCGGTTTAGGTCAGCGCAGGCCTCAAGTATCAGCAGGCATGCGGCTATTCCTAGGGCAAGAGTCTATGATGTGCTTTCAACCCTTGAAAAAAAGGGTTTTGTGCAGCGCAAGCCTGTCAAGCCGGTTGAGTATTTTGCTCTGCAGCCCTCAGAGGTCTTCAAAAAGTTGGAGAAAGAGAAAAAAGCAGAGCTTGATTCAAGGCTCTTAGAGCTAAATGAAGCCATTAAAAGGGTTGAGAAAGAGCTGGTGTCAGACACTGTTTCAGTTGCAACCGGCGAGCAGGTGTGGCTGGTTGAGGGAAGAGACAATATCTACACAAGGATACTGCAACAGTTAGAGAACTGCAAGGAAACGGTTATTATTTCCGGTTCAAACGACTCAATTAAGAGAAAAAAGGCTGCTTTCAGGCAGAATCTGGATGCCCTGCCTAAAAAGGGAGTCAAAGTCAAGTACAGGCTGCTATCCCCGCGGTCTAGTGCGCGTTTTATGGTGTTCGACAGGCAGGCAGTGCTGTTGTTCTTAAGCAACGATCCTGCGAGTGCAGGCCAAGAAAAAGCTGTGCTGATTCAAAGCCCTTTCGTGGCAAACTTTTTTTCAAGCGCAGCCAAGAATTAGCTTTATTTCTTCTTTTGGGCTCTAGGCTGAGGCTTGCTTTTGGCTGGGGCTTTCTTTTTTTGGGCTGCCCCTGTTTCCTTTGCAGTTTCCCCTGCGTTTGCCTGTGCTGGCGGAGCTTCCTTTGCTTTCAGCACAGAGTAAATTATCAATCCAATAACTATCAGCAGCAGCAATACAATTATTGCGTTTCTTGGTGTAACCAGGGTTAGGAGCCCTGCTCCAATGCTTACTGCACTGCCTTCAATTGGAGTTCCTCCGCCTCCCTCTTTTTTCTCTTCTTGCCTGAATTGAATTTCAATGTTCCTTACAAAGCTTCCTTCATTGGTTCTAATCCTGATTGTTGCAACAGCCTTGGCCTTGTTAAAGTCTTCCGGCAGGTCAAGCAACATCCTTACCTTTGAGGATTCCTGTCTCTTTATCTTGCTTTCCTGCAACTCGAACGCTGCATTGAAGTCAAGGCTCTCAATGCCTTGAATTTCAAGTGTTCTGTTTGAATCATTCATTAAATCAAATTCAACTACTGCATCAATTTCAACAAGTTCTCTTTGCGTAATGCTTGTCAGGTTAACATCTGTGATGCTGACATTAACCGGAGTCAAACCGTAGCTTGATCCAACCAAGTTGAGTTTCACTTCGCCGAATGTGCCATAGTCGAAATCGTTTTGAGCAGTTATGGTTATGAGTGAATCTGCTTCTGTTATGTCAAATGGCGGGGAGATAAAGAAGTAAACTTCTTTTCTTTCACCTTTCTCAAGCTCGACTGTTTCATCCACAAGGTAAACGAATGGCTTGTCAACGCTTAACTGCACTTTGAAACCGGTTTGCCCCTGATTTTCAAGGATTATGGTCTGCTGCTTTCCTTCGCATGTGGCAGCGTCAACTTCCGGTTCAACAATGATGAGGTCAAAGCCATAACAGCTTGCGCTGCTCAAATAATTAATTGAGGCAGCGTCACTTGCAGTGAAGTCAGGAGAGCTGACAGCAACCTCAATTTCTTCAGCCTCTGTTTCAAGTGGCGGCCTTGCCCTGATTCCGATAAATGTTTCTTCTGCTGGTTCAATTGTGATTGATTCGGTTTCAAGCTCAACCCATTCAGGTTCAACGCTTACCGAAACACTCTGGGGTTTAGAGCCAATGTTTGTTAGGCTGATGAAGTCATTCAAAGGAATGCCTTTGCATAAGTTAAGCTCAGGCACAACAACTGCTATGTTGTGGCAGTCGTTAACTGTAACAGTGTAATCTTTTTCAAAGGAAAAGTATTCGGATGAAAGCTTGAGCGTGAAGGTTCTTTCCCCTGCAGCGCCCGGCTCTATGTTTAGTTCCTTTGTTATCTGCTTGAATGTTTCAAGCAGTTCCTCGGAGTTGCGTGCATCATAATAAAGGCCGCCTGTTGCCTCAACAATTTCTTGGAGCTGCCGCTTTCCAGTTTCATCTATGTCAAAGCCTATCGCGTAAACAACAATGCCTTCACTGCGCAAGCTGTTTGCTGCACTTGAAATGTTTCCCTCGCAGCTCTCCTTCCCGTCGCTCACAAGAATAATGTACTTTTCTTTTGTTCCTCCAAAATCATTTGCTGCTGAGTCAAGGCTGCTTACAAGAGGGGTTTGGCCCACTGGATTGAAGCCCTGGATTCTCTCAGTTATTTCCGGAATGTCAAGCTTGGAAACAGCCACAAGCAACTCGGATTCACTGCATTCCTCTTTGTGGCCGAAAACCCTCAGGCCAAGCTCAACCTCTGTTATGTTGTTTACAAAGGAAATAATTGCATTTTTTGCAATGTCAAGTTTTTTGGTTCCCTCAATTCTTTGAGCCATGCTTCCAGAAGAGTCCATTACGATTTCAATTGCAACATCGCTTCTGCTTATTGAGCCCTCTCTTCCAATATCTGAAACTTTAAGTTCAGCCGTAACCTCTTTACTGCTTCCCTGCTTTAGTGAAATGCTTTCATCGCTCAGCTCTGCGTCAATTCCTTCAACTTCAACCGCAACATCTAAGTCCTTGACCCCGTCATTTGAGAGAGAGAACCTGTAAACAGGTGTTGCTTCCATGCACAGGCTTTCCTCCCCTTCAAGCCTTTCAACTGAAACATTGTAGCAGTCAAGCAGTGAAACCTCAAAGTTTTTTGTTTCCTCGAAGTCAAAAAGCTGTGAGCGCGCGGTAATTGAAATGTCATAAGTTTTTTCTTCCTCAGAGGTTGCATTGAATGCAAGCTCAACTTCTTGGCTCTCTCCTGGCGCCAGTTCAATTGTGTCAGCTGAAATGCTCACCCAGCTTGGAGCATCAAGCTCAAGGTCAAGGACATCCTTCTTCAAGCCGTTGTTTTCAAACTCAACTGTTCTGCTGATTGTTTCCTCAGTGCAAGCAACATAGCTTGCCTCGCTTTCAATTAATAGTTCCTGTCCTTCTGAAAGCACGTACTCAGCTGAGTCCCTTGACTTGAAGTCAGGGTTGAATAGTTCTGCAACAACATCAAACTCGTAAGTGCCAAGCGGAGCGTCGCATGGAGCCTGCACTTTCAGCTCAACTTCTTCCGGGTTGCCTTTTGTCACAATAAGCTCGCGGCTTTCAAGCTCAAACCAGTCTTCGGGAATTCCTTCAACCCTTAGCTTTACTGCTTCAGTTCTCTGGTTTGGCACAATAGTGTTGTTTGAAAGCTCTACAAGATAGCTTTTTTCCTCGCACTGCGTTGCAACCTGCCTTTCAGGGCTTATGTCAATGTCAACAAAGTGCCCCTGCTCAATGTCAATAACGCAGCTGACTGATTCAATTGTACTATCGCCGCTTACAACAATTTCTGCCTCATAGGTGCCTGGTTCAGCATAACAATTGGCAATAGTGTATGTCCTGAGCTGCTTGCATTCACCGCTTTCAAGCGAAAACCGTTCAGGCAGAACATTAACCCAGCTTGCAACTTCACCGCTGGTTCTTGCAGTGTAAGTGTGCGCTTCCAGCGAATCGTTGCAGACCTCCAGCTCGTTTATTGAAAGCTCGCACTGGGTGCTCGCAGAACTGCAGCTGCCGCTTAACTCAACAGCCCTAACAGCTGCTCCAAAAAGCAGTACAATGACCCCTAAAAGCAAAAATCTTTTGTCCATTACTGTTCCCCTGATTCCAGTTTAGCCCAATAGTGGCGCTCTTTGTTACCACTGCTTAGTAAAGACAACATAACTATTGTTAGGGCAAATATTAATATAAATAATGCCCCCAGCGTAATTCCTGCGTTGCTGCCTGCAAGCGAAACCAATGCTGCCAGGCCAGCGAATTCTGGCTTTTGTTTTCCGTTTCCTTCATTTTGCTGGCTTCCCCCAGCCAAATTGCCGGAGCCATCCTCATTTTCTGCACCGCTTTCATTGCCGTTATCATTGCTCTCTTCATTGTTTTCTGGAAATGCTTCAACAACAGTGAAACGCAGTTCCTGCCTGAAAGTGAACTCTCTTGAAAGCCCCTTCACCACTAGCTCCACTTTCTTGTCGCCTAGTGGGGCATCAAACGAGGGAGCAACCGTAATGTACACTGTTTCTGTTTTGCCGTCCTCCACTTCTATGACTTCATCAGAAACATTCACGCCAATTGATTCATAGGGGTTTTCAACCCTGACTTCAACCCTTTCATCAAAGTCGCCTTTGTTTTCAAACTCGATTTCGAATACCTCGAAATCAACGGCAGAGCAAATGCGCTGCTCGAACTCATTGTTGAGGACTTTTACTTCAAGCAGGTGCTTTGGCAGCACATTAACCTTGGCTATTTCAAATTCCTCGCCTTTGCTGTTCCAAGCGAAAATCTGCACTTCGTGGATTCCTTTCTCATCAGTTTCCCTCGCTGAAACGTTTATGTAACTTTGCATTGACTCGTTTTCCTCAAGGCGGATTGTGAGGTCAGCTTCTTTTGTGGGCAAATCGCTTATTGAGCTGATCCTGATTTCCTGTTCCTCTTCAAGCAGGTTAGTCAAAGTGAACCGCAAAGGAACATCGGCTCCTTTCTCTACTTCCACGGATTCATCCAAGAGCACAAGCTCAAATGCCTCCTTTATTGCTGTTTCATCGTCTTCTTCAAAGCCAGTTTCCTCGTCAAAGCATTTTATGAGGCTGAAAGAAACTTCCCTTTGGACAAATCTGTCATTGCTGAGCGCGTATATTGGAATAGTGTAAGAGCCTGCCCTGAACGAGTCATTCAAGTGGATTTCCAGTTCAACTGTTCTTGTCTCGTTTGGGTCAAGCCTCAGCTCCGTGTTGTTAAATGTTGGCAAAAACAGTTCTGAGTCAGCGGAAAGGAAAACCCTCTGCCTTTCACTGCTTAAATTTGCAACCTCAACCTGAATTGTTTTGGTGTAAGAGTCAATGCAGAACTCTTGCCCTTGGTTAAAGGGAAGCAACTCAATTGCTTCAAGCTCTTCAACCCTCACCTCAACAGTGTTGTAAGCGCTTCCCCTGCTGAATTCTGTTTCAAGCTCAACAAGATAGCTTCCTTCTGCCGCATCATCTTTCGCAAAAACGGTCAAGGAAAAAACAAGTGATTCTCTTGGATTAATTGAAAATTTTTTGTTGGCTGCAACGGCTTCAATTGAACCTGAACTCGTGTCAACAAAAAGTTCAACGAATGCAGTTTCCTCGAAGTCACTGTTGAAGAACTCCAAAAAAATTGATGCCTCATTCCCCTGCACCAAATTAATGGAATCAAATTCTGTTTCAACAGTTACATCAGCAGCAAATGCAAGGCTGGGCAAAAGAGCAACGAGTAAAACTGTTAATGCTGTTCGCTTGTTCATAAAATCACTTCTTTCCCTGAATCCTTTCCTTTAGCTCCTCAAGCCTTGGATTGTAAGTTTCAAACTTGTCTCTCGGCCTGCCTGCACGAACTTCATGTCGCTGCACTGAAGCAGTATTCGTTTCCGGTTTTGCTGGTTTTTCGCCGCCGATTTTTCTGACGAACCTTGCAATGAACGCAATTAAGAGCACTGCCGCAATCAAAACCAATGCGATGTCCAGCAGCAGCTCCAGCTCCGAGAATTCAAACGGCCTGTTGAGTTGCTCAAACGAAAACAGTGAAGCCAAACCACTGAAGAAATTGTTTCCTTCGCTTCCGGCAGAAACATTCAGCGAACGCTTTTCAATGAAGTCGCCGCACTTGAACAATAGTTCCGCTTCTCCTTCAAAGGCCGAGTTAGGGGTGATTGTAACAGTTAGATTTTTTTGCTCCAGCCTGCCAACTGAAACCGCATTTGGAAGCTCAATGCCCCAAGACTCTGGCAGGCCACTGATTTTTGCCAGCTCAACTTCCTCGCTGGAAACAGAACTGTTTTTTAGTGCAGCTACAACAAAAAGCTTTTCACCGTTTTCTTGGCTTTTGTTTAAGGAAAGGTCAATTGAAACAGGGCAGGAAAGCGCTCTCTCAAACGAAATCTTAAAGTTTTTTTCCGCAGCTCTTTTTCCGAGTTTAGCTGAAACAGTTGCAGTGATTTCTTTTCCATTAAGAGTGCTTTCAGGGAAAACCCTGACAGTAACCCTTTCTGTTCTGCCAGCGCCAACAATGCCCGGCTGCTCCAAGAACTCTGTTTCTGCAGGCGCAAGCACTTCCACTTCCAGCGGCCTATCAACAATGTCGTCATTTGTTACCTTGAAATAGAATTCTGTTGGAATGCCCTTAACCGTAACAGTGCCAGGCAACTCTGAAATGAATGCGCTTGCCTCTGAAAAAAGCAGCAAAAAAAACGCCAATGCCAGAACATTTTTCCCAAGAAAACCCATTTTTTCACTTGTTAACATTAATAGAGTACTATAACTAAGTGCTGGTAAATGAATTATTTAAAGATATCGTTTGGCTTCAGGGATGGTCTCATTTTCTGACCAATGCAACGATAATTGCAATTACGATGATTAGTATAATCAGAAGGATAATTCCTAATCCCACTGAGCCTGCCAAGCCCAGCAAACCAGAAATGAGCCCAGGCTCTTCGCCTTCATCTGCTGGAGCTTCAACGCTTACCTTGAACGCTTCAACAGCTCTTGCCTGGTCTGATTCAACTTCAAGCAATGCCGTGAAATCCTGCTCTTCAGCACCGGCTGCATTAATGGTGCCAGTAACATTTATTGTTTCTCTGGCGCCTAACTGCTGCCTTACAATTGGCTCAAATGCAACTTTTTCAGGGAGGTTAGCTATTGAGACAACAACGTTTGTCATTATGCTGCTGGAGTTGTTCTTAATTGAAAAAGAGAACTGCTTTGACTGGCTGGATGAAAGCTCAACAACCTGCGGCAGGCCGAATACTTCCAGCTCCGGCTCAGCAGGCCTTGGCTCTTCGCCTAAAACATTCACCTTAACCAAGTTAATGATTGCAGGGAAGTCTCCCTCAGCCTTAAACGTAACCGTATAATTGCCTGGCCTGGCGCTTGAAAGAGCCTTGACAGTCAATTCAATTTCCTTGTCATTATCCCTGCTTAAGCAGAATTCACTGTCTTCCAGCGAAGCTTCAATGGATGCTGAGTTGCTTGAAACACTCAAATCAAAGCATTCACTGCTGTTTGAGTTGTTTTCTACTCCCACAGTTATCTTCTTCAGCCTGCCTGGTTCAAGTGAAATGCTTGCAGGGGAAACATTTACCTCAATGTCATCTGCTTCAACAGCATCGCCTGTGTTGAGGATTGTAATTCTGTCAGTCAACTTAATGTCATTGAAGCCGCAGCTCTTCCCGTCCTCGAATGAGCCGTCAACTTTCAGGGTTACGTTTGCAGTTCTCCTGCTTGGAACTGCCCTTGACTCAAACCTTACTTCCACTTTTGCTGAACCGAAAGCGCTTATTTTTGTAGGTTCGTTCCTCACTGAAGCTGAAAGGTAAGTTGAATCCTCAGATACCTGCACGTTGTCAACAAAGAAATCCTTGCTGCTGCGGTTCCTGATTATAATTTCCTTTGTTTCAGTCCTGTTCTCTCTCAGTGAAAAATCAAACGAATCAATCTTTATGTTTCCGCAGACAGCGCTGCCGCCTGAAACATTCTCAACAACAACCCTGAAGCTTTCAGTTCCAACAGAGTCAAAACTGCAGCTTCTCCCGTCTTCAAACTCTCCGCTTACCTTTATTTTTCCAAAGCCTTCCTCTGTCCTTGAAACGGAATTGCTTTCAACCCTGACCTTTAAGTCAGCGCTGTCATCACTTCTTGCAATAGTGTCATGGGAGACAAGGCTAACGTCGAATTCCCTCTCAGATTCAAAGACATCAACATCGTCAATGAAGAAGTCCTGGCCTGAATTGTTCCTTATGCTGAAATCAGCTGTTTCAACATCTTCCTCGTCAACGAAGACAGTGCGGGTTTCAACATCAATGTCAGAGCAGAAGCCGTTTGAAGAGCGCTCAACAATCATTCTTGCAGTCTCAAAGTCCTCTAATCCGTCAGTGTCCTCAACAACAACAGTAACAAGGTTGGTGCCGGTGCTGTTTCTTCGCGGAGCATCGCACTCCAAGTGGCGGTCATCCGAAATAAAGCAGTCAACAAGTGAAGAGTTAGTCTGGTTGCTTACCCTAAAGTCGAGTTCGCTGTCAGAGTCCTCGTCATCGCTTGCGTAATCCCACAAGTCAATCAGCCTTTCCTGGAACCCGTCATTTTCCTCAATAACTTTGTCAGGCAGCTTTGAAATCCTTGGGGCCTGAATCAGTTCATCCTCCGGGAAAACGGTTACATCAAATGAGTCAGAGTCAATTTTTCCGCCTGAATCCTCTGCTTCTATAACAATTGAGCTTGTTCCTGTTTCATCTCTGTCCGGGGCAAAGCACTCAAAGTACCTGTTTCCAACAATCAAGCAGTCAATGAGGCCGGTGCTTGACTGGGAAACAATGCTGAATGAAAGTTCACTGTCAGAATCCTCTGCATCAGAAGCGTAATTCCAGAGGTCAACAAGCCTGTCGGAGTAGCCGGAGTTCTCTTCTATCTCTCTGTCAGGCAAATTGCTGATTGATGGAGCATCATTTGAGCCGTTGTTGTTTCCGAGTTCTTCGTCAATAATGTTCTCGAAAACGCTGAATGGCTGTGCACCAACAAGCTTCTGTCCATTAATAAAAAATGTAGGTGTTCCGCTTATGTCTCTGTTTTCACCGTTTCTCAGGTCATCTAGAACTTCAGGCAAATATTGTTTTGAATCAAGGCAGGCATTAAAGCTATTCTCATTAAGGCCTGCTTGACTTGCATACTGCTTGAGTGCACTGTTGCTAAGGTTGCTTTGGTTGTTAAACAGTATTTCTGCGTATTGCCAGAATTTCCCTTGGCTATGTGCACATTCCCCTGCTATTGCTGCCCCTTCGGCATTTGAGTGGAATGAAAGCGGGAAATTCCTGAAAATTATCTGCACATCACTACCATACTTACTGAGTATCTGGTCGTGCGTTTCTGTAAAGTATTTTCCGCTAAAAGGGTCTTGGAAACCCAAGTAAGCCTCAATTGTGACTGGTGCATTAGATCCTCCTGTTCTAGGCTCTGACAGTTGATCCTGCGGGGTTACAGGCTGTGGTGCATTTTCAAAATCAATTCTTATCTGCACGTAAACATAGGAGAAATCTCCTTGGTAGTTATTGGGGAAAGTGCAGTTGTCAATGCCCTTAGCGTGCACTGTGTTGTAGCCTTCGTGCACATAACTTGTGATATCAACGTTCGCGTTTAACGGAAATTCAGGGTATGGGTTAACAGAGCAGTTGCCTGTGTTTGGGTCGTTGAAGACCCTGGTTCCATTGATTTCCACAAAGCCGTCATCATCAAACCAAACCCTTTCAAGCGTTACCTTGTTGTAGTCTGCTGGAATGTAAATTACGCTTGTGCCCTCGCAGTCAATGCTTTGCCCTGGATGGAAGTCCTCGCAGATGGTTTCGATTAAGGTTACATATCCTGGGCCTGTTAAGGTGACTGAATCGGCATAGGCAAAGCTTGCTAAAAACAGAAAAATTAACCCAAAAATAAAGCTTTTACTCAATCCAGATGCCCCTATAAATTAATTTGTTACTATTAAGTAGTGACATAGAAGTTATTTAAAAGTATCGATTTCTGCAGCTTTTGCACTTATTTCCGCTTCAGCATCGAATTCAGCAAATCTGACTTAGTTATAATTCCAACAATCTTGCCCTTCCTTGCCACCAGCACTCCTGCATTGTTTTCCAACAGTGCCGAAACCGCCCTGAAAGAGCTGTCCCCCATAATTACAGGCATTGCCTCACCCATAACATCTCTTACAATCAGTTTTCCGGCTTTTGTGGGATCATTCACTTCATTCATTTTGTCAAGCACCAGTTTCTCTGAAATAGTTCCGATGTTTTTGCCTTCCTCGATTACTGGCAGCTGGGAAACAGCATTCTTTTCCATTGCTCTTGTTGCATCTTTCAGTGTTGAATCAGGTCTGGCACTTAAAACTTTATGGGCCATAAGCTGATGTGCTCTCAGTTCACTCTCATGGTGCAGGGACTCAAAAAAATCAAAAAGTTTTTTTGCGTTAGCGTAGCCCGGAATAATGCGGCCGGCCTCGGTTTTTGCAATCAATGACTGGCTTACGCCGGTTTTCTGCGCCAGTTCAATCTGGGTTAAATCGAATGCCTGCCTTTTTCTTTTCAGCTCTGACAGCTCCGGCAGCACAAAAAACCACTATTCCTAAAAGAATATTTTAAACAGAAATTATTATTAAGGTTCCTTTATACTTTATTTAAAGAAATAAATATTGGTTTTTTTTAAATATTGGTTTTTTTAGGTTTTGGAATTTTTGAAATTTTTGCATTCAAAGGGTTTTGGAATTTTCGCATTCAAATGGAAAGGAGTTGGTTTAATGGCAAGGAATTATTTTTTTACCTCGGAGTCAGTAACTGAGGCTCACCCGGACAAAATGTGCGACCAAATCAGTGATGCGATTCTTGACGCAATGATAAGGGGTGACCCTAACTCAAGGGTTGCTGTTGAAACAGCGACAAAAACCGGCCTCATACTTGTCTTTGGCGAGGTTACAACTAAAACATATGTTGACATCCAGAGCATTGTGCGAAACACTATCCGCGAGATAGGTTACAATAAGCCGGAGTATGGTTTTGATGCGGATGCTTGCTCTGTTCTGATTTCCCTTTCCGAGCAGTCAGGCGACATTGCGCAGGGAGTCAATGCAGGTAAAAGCAAGGAGCAGGGCGCTGGCGACCAGGGAATGATGTTTGGCTATGCAACCAGCGAAACACCTGAGTTAATGCCTTTGCCAATACTGCTTGCGCACAAGCTCACAAAAAGGCTTGCAGAGGTTAGGAAAAAAGGAGAGATTTCCTGGATTAGGCCTGACGGCAAAAGCCAAGTCACTATTGAGTATGAGAACGGCAAACCAATAAGGGCCGATACAATCCTTGTCAGCACGCAGCACAATGATATTCCATACGAGCAGATAAGAAAGGAAGTAATTGAGAAGGTAATAAAGCCAGTGTGCAGGGAGTGGATTGACAAGAAAACAAAATTCTTGGTTAACCCAACTGGAAGATTTGTTATCGGAGGCCCTGTTGGGGATTCAGGTTTAACCGGGAGAAAAATAATTGTTGACACTTATGGAGGGGTTGGGGCGCATGGCGGCGGCTCTTTTTCCGGAAAGGACCCCAGTAAGGTTGACCGCTCTGCAGCATACTTTGCAAGGTATGTTGCAAAGAACATTGTTGCAGCAGGTTTGGCTGAAAAATGTGAAATACAGTTTGCTTACGCAATTGGAATCGCTGAACCAGTTTCAGTTTACGTCAATACTTTTGGCACTGGAAAGTTGCCGGATGAAAAGCTTGAGAAAATAGTGAAAAAGGTTTTTTCCTTCAAGCCAGCCGACATAATAAAGCACCTTAACCTCAAAAGGCCAATTTACCGCAAAACAGCTGCTTACGGCCACTTCGGCAGGAGCGAGCCGGAATTCACCTGGGAAAAAACTGACAAAACAAATGAACTGAAAAAAGCTGCAGGGCTTTAGTCTCAGAGAAGATTTTTATACTTCTTTTCCGCTATTTATTGTGGCGGTTACTGAATGAGGCTTCCTCCAAAAAAATTCAAGGCAGCGGTCGGCCATTTGAAAAGCACTGGGCTTTCTGTTCAAGAAAGAAGGCAAAGGGTTGAGGGGGCCTTCAAGCAGGCTGAAAAAAGTTTTGGAGCCTATGAGACAAATATAAGCAGACTTACGAGGGCAAAAAGAATCAACTCTGAGCAAGGGCATATCCGGCAGTTGGAGTCCGAATTAAGACTGCTTAGAGAAAAGCCAAACCTAACCATTGAAGATTTTGTCAAGGAAGAGGAAATTGCCGCAAAGCTTGCTCTTTTCAGGAAGCTGTTAGCAAAAGATAAGGCAGATTTTGCGGCAGCGCAGGCGAAGTACAGGCCCAAGCAATAATTCTATTTTTATTTTTTTCCTAAATTGCTTTACTAATGCTTGAAGACTTCATTGGGGTGAACGGCCTCAAGGCGAAACTATTCGAGGTTTCCTCCAGGGTTGTTTCAGTGAAAGATGTGGGGGAAAAAGTGGGGATTCCCTCTGAAGACAACGCCAAATCGCTTCTTTTCATAACACCTGAAAACACTCCTGTTTTGGCTGTGGTGTTGGGCCACACAAGGGTTGACACAAAAAAACTCAAAAGCGTTTTAGGGGTTAAAGATGTCAGGCTTGCAGAACCAAGGGAAGTGCTGGAGATAACAGGCTACGAGGTTGGCGGGGTTCCTCCTGTTTCGGTTTACGGCGTTAAAACACTCCTTGACAAGCAAGTAACCAAAAAAGACCTTGTTGTCTGCGGCGGTGGTGACACAATGCACTTGCTGAAAATCTCGCCAAAAGAAATCATTGAGCACAATGAAGAAATTTCTGTTGAAGATATAGCCAAGGAATAGTTTTATAGCGGATTTTTAACAACCCAAAGAAATCCACCGAATATTACAAAAACAGCGGCAGCAGCACCAATGTTATTGTTCCCAGGAGCTTGATGAGCACGTGAAGCGAGGGCCCTGCAGTATCTTTGAGCGGATCACCAACAGTGTCACCGGTAATGGATGCCTTGTGGGCGTCGCTTCCTTTGCCGCCAAAGTTTCCTTCCTCAATGAATTTTTTTGCGTTATCCATTGCCCCGCCGCCATTGTTCATGAACAAAGCAGTAATTATTCCAGTAATGGTTCCAACCATCAAAAAAGCGCCAACCGCCTCTGCCTTCAAAACCATGCCGACAACAACTGTTGTAGCAAGCACAAGCAAGCCAGGCAGCATCATTTCTTTTAAGGATGCCTGAACGCAGATGTCAACGCAGCGCGCGTAATCAGGCTTTGCCTTGCCCTTCATTATGCCGGGAATTTCCTTGAACTGCCTACGCACCTCGTTTATTATTGAGTAAGCTGTTTTTCCGACAGCCTTGATTGCAAGAGAACTGAAAACAAACACAAGCATTGCCCCTAAAAGCGCTCCAACAAACACAGGCACCTTTGAAATGTCTATTGCTGAAAGCTCTGCATCAACCATGAACGCAGAGAAAAGCAAAAATGCTGCAAGCCCGGCTGAGCCGACAGCGTAACCCTTTGTAAGCGCCTTTGTAGTGTTTCCAACAGCGTCAAGCCTGTCAGTGATTTTTCGCACCTTTTCAGGCTGCTTTGACATCTCAACAATTCCGCCGGCATTATCAGTTATTGGCCCAAACGTGTCCATTGACAAAACAAATGCTGCTGTGGAAAGCATTCCCATTGTTGCAACAGCGGTTCCAAACAAGCCACCGTGCTCCACGCCGCTTGCCTGGCCCAGCATGAATGAGAATATCAGAGCGGCGCCCAAGGTAACTATTGGCAGGCCAGTGCTTTCAAGCCCAACTGCAAGCCCTGAAATAATGTTTGTCGCGTGCCCGGTTTTTGAGGCCTCAGCAATGGACCTTACTGGGCTGAACCTTCTTTCAGTGTAATAAGTTGTAATCCACAAAAACAATATTGAGGTGGCAATTCCTACTAAACCTGCAAAGAAAAAGAAAATGTTTCCCAAAAGAAACTCTGACACCACAAAGAAGCCAAGTGCGCACAGCAATGCCGTAACGTAAAATCCCCTGTTCAGCGCATTCATTGGGTCCTCTGTTTCCTTTGCGTTGACAGAGAGGATGCCAATTATTGATGCTATCAGTCCTGCTGCGCGAGCAACAAGCGGGAACAAAATTCCATTCAACCCAAAAACAGGGAAGAGTGCAACTCCCAAAATCATTGCACCAATGTTTTCTGCTGCGGTTGATTCAAACAAGTCAGCTCCGCGGCCGGCACAATCCCCCACATTGTCTCCGACAAGGTCGGCAATTACCGCTGGGTTTCTTGGGTCATCTTCCGGAATGCCTGCTTCAATCTTTCCAACAAGGTCAGCGCCAACATCAGCTGCTTTGGTGTAAATTCCGCCGCCGAGTTGTGCAAATAGTGCCACAAAGCTCGCGCCAAAACCGTATCCAACAATAACAAACGGTATTTCTTCTGCGCTTAACCCAAAAATCGCGCCAAAAGCAACATAAATGAGTGAAATGCCCAAAAGAGACATTGCGACAATGGTTATTGCTGAGACAGCGCCGCCCCAAAGCGAAATCCGGAGAGCTTCCCGCATGCTGCGGGTTG
Organism: archaeon GW2011_AR10; assembly: GCA_000830275.1. GTDB lineage: Archaea > Iainarchaeota > Iainarchaeia > Iainarchaeales > GW2011-AR10 > GW2011-AR10. Next base: position 209,153 of record CP010424.1, read on the forward strand.
AAGCAGAAGCAACCCTGATGTTTGCTCTTACAGAAATCCACATCCCGATTATTCCTGCAAGGCCGGAAGAAAACGCTCCGAAAATAAATGCAATTGATGTCTGGGTTCCAAGCTCCTGTTTTCCGATAAAAAAGTAAGCAGCATAAATAATAACTGCAAGTGCGAGTGACAAGAGGCCTATTGTAAGGTACTGCCTCTTAATGAATGCGTGCGCTCCTTCCGCAATCGCATCACTGATTTCGCGCATTTTTTCTGTTCCAGTGTCCTTGCTTAACACCCACCGGGCCAACGCGCCTGCCACTAGGAGGGCAAAAACAGAAATTCCAAGCACTAGGAGGATCAAATCAACCATACTCAACATTTTTTACAAAGACAAAAATAAATATCTTTTGGTCTTGAAATGGAGAGTCGGGGTATAGCGAACAGCTTTAATTTTTCCTTTTCCTGCTTTTCTTTAGGTTTTCCAGCGCTGACACAAAAATATCCACTTCTTCTTTCGTGTTATACAAATAAAATGAGGCCCTGCATAAGCCCTTGCTGTTAAGGCTTTTCACTAATGGTTCAGCGCAAAGCATTCCTGAGCGGACTGAAATGTTCTGCATTTCATCCAACGCAATCGCGACATCATGGCAGTCAAATGGCGGCAAACCAAACATAACGATTGCGGCCTGCTTTTCTGGGTTGCTGGGGCAGAAAAGTTTCAGTGCACTGTTTTCCCGGAGCCCAATTATTGCCTGCTCTGTTAATGCCTTGTCATGTTTTCTGATGTTCTCCAGGCCAATTTCCTCCAAGAAATCAATCGCTTTGCCTAAAGCAATTGCTTCCGCAATTGCAGGGGTGCCTGCCTCGAATTTGAATGGAACCTCATTCCACTCGGTTTTCTCCAAGCCAACTGAACTAATCATGTCACCGCCGAAAAGAAACGGTGGCATTCCCTCCAACAGTTCCTGCTTTGCGTAAAGCGCTCCGATTCCGGTTGGACCGAGCATTTTGTGGCCTGAAAACGCAAGAAAGTCAATGCCTGTTTTTTTTACTTCAACAGGAAAATGGCCAACGCTTTGCGCGGCGTCAACCAAGCAAAGCGCTCCAGCATCATGCGCTGCTTCCGTTAACTCTCTTACTGGACTAATGCTTCCAACAGTGTTTGAGGCATGCGCTACTGCAACCAGTTTTGTTTTTTTGGAAATTTTTTTATGAAAATCAGCCACATCAAGAGTAAAGTCTCCATTCAATTCAGCAACCTTCAGTTTAACCCCTGCTGTATCACGCAAAAACTGCCATGGAACAAGGTTAGAGTGGTGCTCCAGTTTAGTGATTAATATTTCGTCTCCTCTCCGGAAAAACCCCTTGCGGTGCAGTGAATTCATCACAAGGTTAATTGCCTCGGTTGCGTTCTTGGTGAAAACAATTTCTTTCTGCTCCGCGCCTACTAGCCCGGCAACTTTTTTCCTCGCTCCCTCGAATTCTTTGGTTGAAGCTTCAGCCAACGAGTGAACGCCGCGGTGCACGTTTGCCCCAAGCTCCTCATTGTAGTGTGCAAGCGCGCCGGTAACTGTTTTTGGCTTCAGTGAGGTTGCAGCGCTGTCCAAGTAAACAAGTGGCTTCCCATCAACCCTGCGCTCAAGAATCGGAAACTCTTTCCTTATTCTTTCAGTATTCATATTAATTCATCCAATTAATTAATATTTTAAAAGAAATATAATACCACAATAATACCGCATAATAACACATAATAGTGGTAATAGTGGGCATTAAGGAGTGTTTCAATTGAAGCTGGACATGCACGTTCACTGCAACCATTCAAGTGACGCAATTTCAAAGCCTGAAACAATAATGCAAACAGCAAAAAGCAAGGGCCTTGTTGTTGCAATAACCGACCACAACACTGTTTCAGCTTGGCCGCTGTTCCAAAAACTTTCAAAGGAAATGAGCTGGCCTTTCATTCAAGGAGAGGAAGTTAAAGTAATTGAAAGCGGCAAATGCACTGGCGAAATTATAGGTTTGTTTCTGCAGGGAAAAGTGAAGCCTGGGAGCGCTGGCGAGGTTTTTGACGCAATTCACGGCCAAGGAGGCCTTGCAATGGTCGTGCACCCTTTTGATGTGTTCCGGAACGACTTCCATGGCCTTAAGGATTTTGTGAAAAGAATTGACCTATTGGAAGTGTTTAACTCCCGCACAACGCTTGAAAGCCACAACAAAAAAGCCTTTGAATTCGCTGAAAAACATGGTTTGCCAAAAACAGCCAACAGCGATGCGCACATTCCTGAGGAAATCGGGATGTCATTCACTGAGGTTAATGCATCCACGCTTGAAGAGGCCCGCAGGGAACTCCTCATGGGCAGGGCAAAACTGCACACAGAAAAATCCCCAATAACAGTGCACTTTTACACTACGCTTGCAAAGCTTAACCTAGTAAAGGACAGGTAATTGTGCAGGAAAATTTGGCTAATGGAATAAATTAATGCAATCGTTTAAATACAGGAAAGCAGAAATTATTACGATGAAGTCCTCGCTTGAAATTGCCCAGAAAGCAAAACTGAAGCCGATTTCAAATATTGCAAAGAAGCTTTCACTCAAGGAAAAAGACCTAGAGCAGTATGGAAACTTTATTGCAAAAGTTGATGTAGGGCTATTGAAAAAAATGAAAAACAAGCGCGACGGAAAACTTGTTCTTATAACTGCAATGACTCCAACCAGCAGGGGCGAAGGCAAGACAACAATTACGGTTGGGTTAGCCCAAGCGCTTCAGCGCCTTGGCAAAAAATCAATGATTTGTCTGCGCGAGCCATCGCTGGGCCCTTTATTCGGCATTAAGGGCGGCGCTGCAGGCGGCGGCTACAGCCAAGTGCTTCCAATGGAAGACATTAACCTTCACTTTACTGGTGATATTCCTGCTGTTACTGCAGCAGACAACCTTTTGGCTGCGCTTATTGACAACTACATTTCTAGGGAAAACAAATTGGAAATTAACCCTGCTTCAATTACTTGGAGAAGGGTTCTTGACGTGAATGACCGCTCGCTGCGCGAAGTGGAAATATGCCATTCTGGAGATGTCTGCATTACAAGGGATGACTTCTTCATGATTTCAGCTGCCTCCGAGATAATGGCAGTGCTTTGCTTGAGTGAATCGCTTATGGAGCTGAAAAAAAATCTCGGCGAAATAGTTATCGGCTTTACTCGAAAAGGAAAGCCTGTTAAAGTTAGGCAGCTTGGCTTTCAAGGTGCAATGGCGGTGCTGTTGCGGAAAGCAATCAACCCTAATTTGGTGCAGTCAGTTGAGGGAACCCCTGCATTTGTTCACGGCGGGCCTTTTGCAAACATTGCTCACGGCTGCAACAGCATTATTGCAACAAAGCTTGCATTGAAGCTTTCAGATTTCGTGGTTACAGAAGCTGGTTTTGGGGCTGACCTTGGTGCGGAAAAATTCTTCGACATCAAGTGCAGGAAGGGAAAGCTTAAGCCTAATGCAGTCGTAATTGTTGCAACAATCCGCGCCCTGAAAGAGCACGGCAACGGTTCAATCAAAAAAGGAATTCCTAACCTGGCGAAACACGCTGCGAACATAAAAAAGTTCGGCGTTGTGCCGGTTGTTGCTTTGAACCAGTTCAAGGGTGATTCAGAAAAAGAAATTGAAACAGTTGTGAAAGAATGCAGGAGACTAGGCGTTAAAGCTTTCAGAACTGATGTTTTTGCAGCAGGTGGGAAAGGCGCTATTGTGCTTGCAAAAGAAGTTGTTGGCGTGTGCAAGAAAAAAAGCCGCTTCAAGCCTCTTTATTCGCTCAAGCTTCCAATCATGAAAAAAATTGAAAAAATTGCAAAAGAAATTTATGGTGCTTCCTCTGTGAATTACTCTCTTACGGCTGAAAAGGACATAGTGCAGCTCCAAAAAAACGGTTTTGGTTTGCTGCCTGTCTGCATGTCAAAAACCCCGTTGTCTTTAAGCGATAACCCGAAGCTTAAAGGGGTTCCAGAAAACTTCAAGGTGCACATAAAGTCTGCAAGGGTTTCCTCAGGAGCGGGCTTCATAGTGGTTTTAACCGGAGAAGTGATGACCATGCCTGGCTTGCCTGAAAAGCCAGCTGCATTGAACATTGATATTGATGCAAACGGAAAAATAAAAGGGTTGTTTTGACAACCGGCTTTTTTTAGTGAAAAATAAAAAAGCAGGCATCAATATGCTTTTTGCGGCAACAAGCTTTTTGGTGTTTTTATTTCAGTTATAGCAAACAGCAAATTAATGCTCAAAAATCAAAGCTGTTTGCTGGTTGCAAAATGCAGTTTTTTAGCAAAAGACATTAGTTTTGGTAATTTCTTAATGTCTTTTGCGACTAGCGAATGACTTTAATAATGGTAAAAACAAGTCATTCGCTATTTGTTCAAACACATAGGCATTTTGCTATAGTTTTTTATTCTGCAAGTTCGTTTGTTTTTTGTGCCTAGAAGAAATTTCAAGTTTATGCCAGTGCATTTTCTGTGGTTCAAATCAAGGCTCGATAAAGGCCACCCTAGAACCCGAATAGCCAAAGAGTTTTCCAAAAGGTTCGGCGGCAATGAAACTACGATAAAATCATATTTATCAAGATATTTTCCAGAAAACCTCACACTGGAGCAGGCATTGTGGGAGTACAGGAAAACAGTAAAAACCCGTGAACAGAGAAGTGAAATTGCAAGGAGAAGAGCTGCTGCAAAGACTCCTGAGCAGAGAAGTGAAAGGTCAAGGAAAGCTGCTGCTGCAAGGACTCCTGAACAGAGAAGTGAAATTGCAAGGAAAGCAGCAAGAATGCAAAGGTATAATTTGGTTAAAGACGTTATTTATGTTGAAGAACTTCCTTTGCTGAATCGGTTATCTGAACGTGAGAAGGCAATAAAATTTGTGGAGTTATCTCCAGTTATTAGAACTATTGTAGGCAAGTTTAGGCGGAGAGCTGATTATGAAGATATTTTGGGGGTCGTAAATCTTGCAGTTGCCGAGTCCTTGGCTAAATGGGACAAGAGAGTGGATTTAACAAAACTGGTTGAAGACTCGGCGAAACTCCATTTAATAAAGTACTTTGGGCAACTAAAACGGTGGAATATTAGGGAAATTCCTATTGGCGATATTCGCAGTATAGATGCTTTGGTTGGTCTTGTGAAACACGAATAATTCGGTTTTAATCCGCGAAAATCATAAGCAAAGAACTAGGATATTGTTGCAACAATGTAGGGAAGCGCGATTATTGTTCCAATTGTTGAGCCTAGGTTTGCAAATGCAGCAACAAGCAGAATCCTTGTAACCTTGTTTTTTGTGAAATCGCCTAACGAATTCAAATTTCTCAGGTTTTCAAAGTCCTTTATTTTCGGGCTGTTGAATTTTGCTTCCACTGCCCCTGCAAACCAGCCCACTGCAAGCAGCGGATGGAGAGCAGCGAAGGGAGCTGCCAAAAAAGCGGTTAAGGCAGAGTAAACGTGGCCCCTTGCAATCAACACGCCGAGAGCTGAAAGCAGCCCGGTGATAAGGAACCACGCAATGAAAACACCCATGCCTGTTTCAATTCCTTTTGAGAGAAAAGCGTATGCAAGCAATGCAATGAAAATTACTGGCACCAAGTATTTGGCGTATGAGAGCAGGCTCTTCCTCTTCACAGTTGATGTAAGCCCGGCAACAGGTTTTCGTTCCATTAAGTTTTTCTTTATTCCGTCAACGTGCCCTGCGCCAATGATGGCAACAATTTTTTTTCCTGGCGAAGAAAGGATTTGGTGCGCAATGAATGCATCCCTTTCATCTACAAGAACTTCCTTTATTGAAGGCATTTCTTTGCTTAGTTCCAGCATTAACTTGTTTATCATGTCCTGCTGTTTTATCTCCTCGATTTTTTCTTTTGTTATTTCCTCTCTGCCATAGCCAAACAACCCTAGGCTCAGCGAGTAAAGGAGCTTCAGTTTTTCAATGAAACTCATTTTGTCTAGTGCGCGCTTAAGCGTAACCCTTACATCCCTGTCAAGCAATACGATTTGTTTTCCCTGTTCTTCAGCAACCTCGATTGCTCTAATCATTTCTTGGCCTGGCTTGACACCGAGTTTTTGCCCGAACTGCCTCTGGATGTTTGCAAGCAGCAGGTTGAAAAGCAACAAGTAAGTCTGCCCTGTTGCAATTACCTTCTCCAGGTTCATTTCACTCCACTGCTCGCCCTGCTTCAGCTGCTTGAGCCTCTGCAGGTCAAGTTCCACTCCAACACAGTCAGGGTTTTCCTCTCTGATGGCTTTTTCCGCCAATGCAATGCTTTTCTCGCTTATGTGTGCGGTTCCGACAAGGATTATTTCCTTGCCTTCAACAACAAGTTTTTCCTTTCCCATTAGGCTCCAACCAGAAAAAGTAATTCAATTATACAATATTGAACCAGTTATTTAAATTAATGCAATTGCTTGTTGCTTCGCTCCAAAATAGGTTTTAATAGTAGTTTAATATTATTTTATGTGGTTTGTATGCCGCCGAGGAGACCCGTTGGTCTAAACGAGAAATTTGACCGCAACGTTCATGTAGATAGGAGATGGGAGCAGCGAAGAGTACTAAAAGCTCCCGGCATTAAACCCCATGAAGATCGGCGAAAACGAAAAAGAAGAGTGACTGATTAAAAACATATTTATAGCAGTTAAGCAGTAGTAGTATAGGAGAAACAAGTGGTTGAATGAATAGGCTTTTTCCGTTGGCCCTGCTGTTATTTATGGCTAGTGCAGCAGCTACTTCAATTGATGCTCCAGAAAAGGTTCCTGCCAATGTTAGCTGGAGCTTTTCAGTTTACCTTAACCCAACTGACAGCTTTTCAAGCGTTGATGTTCTGGTTCAAGGGGACAAGGTTTTAACGGTTTACAGCAACGGCTCGGTTGTAGTGGACCCATTCAACGGAAAGTTTGTCGTAAAAGCATTCACTTTTGATGCGGACTCCAATTCTACAAGCGGCTTAGTGCTTTACGTTTCTTATCTTGGCCTGCCACAAGGCACTTACGCAGTAGAAGCTGATGGTGTGAGTGACACTGTGCAGGTATTTTCTGCTCTTGACGAAAGCGTAAAACAAGACCTTGAAAGCCAGTTAAGCCAAGCGGTTTCTGACAGGGAAGCATTCGAGCAGCGCATCAAAAACCTTGAAACAGACAACACTGCATTCTGGCAGAGCATTCAGGAAAACACGGCGGCAATTGACAGCTTAAGCGGAGTGCAAGAAGAAGTTTCTTCTCTTCGCTCTGATTTAGATGATTCTGCTTCCAAAGTAGGCTCGTTAACTGAAAGAATTTCTGGCGTTGAAGGTGAAGTCGTGGCAATTATTCAAGAAAACAATGAAAGGTTTCAACAGCAACAGCTAGCTGAAGCAAACAATCCAGTCATAGGGCTTGCTTCGCTTGGCGGCGGCTTTGCTATTCCTTTGGGTTTAATCCTGTTAGGGGTTGTGTTGGTGCTTGCAGTCAATTACGCAAGAAAAAGTTTTTCATCCGCCTCGGTTTACAAGAAAGACTTGCCCAGCCAGGAAACATTGAAAGAGGTTGTAGAGGAATCGCCGGATGTTGGCGGGAAATGGGCATTCGCTCCCCCAAAAAAAGAAGAGCCGGTAAAAAAATTGAAACTGTTTTAATCAAGTTCAGCCATTTATTGCGCCGATTTTTCAATGCATGTTTTAATGAACCCAAGAAAAATGGGGCTGGGCTTCAGTGGCCTTGAAACGAACTCCGGATGAAACTGTGTTCCAACAAAGAAAGGGTGATTGGGGATTTCTGCAATCTGCATTATTCTTTTCTTTGGAGCCATCCCGGAAAACAAGAGCCCTTTCTCTTCAAGCCTGTCAATATACTTTGTGTTAACGTTGAAGCGGTGCCTGAAGCGCTCCCTTACTTTTTCTTTCCCGTAAAGCCTGTGCGCAAGGGAACCCTTCTTAACAACAACATCAAAACCGCCTAACCTTAAAGTTCCGCCTAACTCCTCTATTTCATCCTGTTCTGGCAAAATGCAGATAACTGGGTTGGGTGTTTTCTCGTCAATTTCAGTCGAGTTCGCTGCCTTCAACCCAGCAACATTTCTGGCGAACTCAATGACTGCCATCTGCATTCCAAAACACAAACCCAAAAAAGGGATTTTGTTCTCTCTTGCGTGCTTAATGCACGCAATTTTGCCTTCGCAGCCCCTGCTTCCAAAGCCGCCGGGCACAATCAGCCCGTTAATTCCTTTGAGTTCATAAGCTGCCCTCTTATTTCCCTTCTCTATTTCGGTTGTTTCAATCCACTTAACCCTAACACGCGTGTTGGTTGCTGCACTGCAGTGCTCCAGTGCCTTCAAAATGCTGATATAAGAGTCCACCAGGCCAGTGTACTTGCCTGCAATGCCTACAGTTATTTCCTTGCTGCTGGTAACAGTGTTGGCTTTAGTCCATTTCTCCAGTTCCTTGTTTCCGTTTGTAGGAAACTTTTTTTCCAAGCCCAACACTTCAAGGATTGCCTCATCCACTTTCTGCTTCCTCAAAAACAAGGGCACCTCATAAATGTTTTCAACGTTGTGCGCTCCGAAAACGCGGTTCAGCGGAACATTTACATTCATGCTGATTTTCTGCCTTATCACTTCAGGAATTGGCCTCTCACTCCTGCACACAACAACGTCAGGCTGCAAACCCATTTCAATCATTCTCTTTATGCCGAGCTGCGCTGCCTTGCTCTTGAATTCCCCAGTGCTCGGCGGCTCCAAAACATAGGTAACGTTAACCACGCAGACATTGTCGTGGCCTTCCTCATACGCTAATTCCCTGATTGCCTCCAAGGCAAACATGTTCTCGTAATCTCCCACAGTTCCGCCAATTTCAACCAAAACCATGTCCGCATTGCTTTTAACAGCGAGGTTCCTCAAAACAAGCTTTGTTTCACCTGTAACGTGAGGAATGAACTGCACATCCCTTCCAAGATATTCTCCGCGCCGCTCTTTCTCGATTATTCTCTGGTATATTTTTCCAGAGGTAACAAAGCTGTCCTTGCTTAACGTTAAGTCCATGAATCTCTCGTAGCCGCCCAAATCCATGTCTGTTTCAGTGCCGTCATCCAGCACAAAAACTTCCCCGTGCCTGAAAGGGTTTAATGTTCCAGAATCAACATTCAAGTAAGCCTCTAGCTTGATTGGCACAATTTTAATGCCCCTGTCGCGCAAACACTTGCCGAGAGAAGAAGTGAAAATTCCTTTTCCGATTCCGCTGATAACAGAGCCGGTTACAATAACGTACTTTGTTTTTCCAGCCTTGTAGTCTTTCGGAACAGGGGTGTAGGTTTCGTCGCTTGACTGCATGGCTATTGCTGAAAGCACATCCTGCTTCATAAAAACTCGCCAAAAATTTTACAAACAGATTAATATTAGGTTGGTTCAGCTATTTAAACTTTGTGATAACAAAACCAAAAATCGAGTGCGAGAGGCCTCCCAACAAAAAACAGCTTTCCACAATACTAATTTAAATTTCTTCCAAAGTAAATTATTGTTGTTCAGGTAATTTAAATTATTCGTTTGGGAGCGTAGTATAGTTTGGTCCAGTATTCCAGCTTCGGGGCAACTGAAGGCGCAGTTGGCACGCCGTATATCATGGGTTCTCGTTTCACTTGAATCCTTATTAATTCAAAGGTTTAAAAATTAATAAGGGATTGAACGCAGTGAAATCCCTTGACATATGGGTTGTTAACTGACCCCTCAGTTGCGAATGAGTTGGAGACAGGGGTTCAAATCCTCTCGCTCCCATTGCCGCCTGCTTGCGGCAAACCTTTATTTTAGGAAACTTTTTTTAATTCCAGCGTGCTTATCTTTTTTTATGGGAAAAAAGCGCAGGAACAGAAATACCGGCCAAAAAACCCATTTTGAATTGTTTTCCGAAAAAATTATTGGAAAAGAGGCACCGCTTAAACAAAAAGCAAGGATTGTGCAGAAGTGGCCTGACGAGATTGACAACAGGGAAACTCCACTAAAAAATTTAAAAGAAATATGGAAAAGGCAGGCCAGAATAATCGGGAGGCTGGCTGACAGGCGTTATACTGAGCATGAAATGAACACAATATTGAAAGCAGCCGGGATTAGGCCGGCAGACAGGATTGCAAGCATTGCTTCCGGCATCGGAATAATGGAAGCATATCTTGCAAAAAATGTTGTTACTGAAGGAAAAATTGTCTGCATTGATTTGGCTCATTCAATAAGCAAAAAAGCACTGGAAGTCAAAAGAAAATCCGGAGCAAAAAACCTTTCAGTTATTACCGGTTCTGCAACAAATATCCCGCTGTCTACATCAAGCCAGAATAAAATTCTGCTGATGGGCTCAAACCTTGAGCTGACAATTCACTGGAAGCCGTTCCTCAAAGAAGCACGCAGGGTGCTAAAAAAGAATTTCAGGTCAAGGCTGGTTTTTGCCGGCTTGCTGAGAAGCCGCAGCGAAATCCCGGAAATAGTTGACAGCCTTGAAAGAAACGGTTTTATGCTTGAATCCATTGTAAGATTCGCAATGTTTACCAAATGCCCTGAAGCAATAATGTTTGTTGCAAGCCCAAAACTAAAATAATTCCTTCAGTTTCCCGAAGTGATAGGGCTTGTCTTCCACAACCCATACCTCAAAGTTGCTTAAATCCTGCTTTAGGAAAGGGCTCAACTGCTTTTCCCGCAGAACATTGCTGCCGATTTTTACGGCGTTCATTGACGGCATTACAACCAAGTTCTTGCCTTCATACTTTCCTTTCAGAAAGCACTTGAATGTTTCAGTTTTCACTCCTTCGCGGATGCTGACAGCAGGGTGCTCATGGCCAACAACAAGCGTTTTTGCTTCCACAAATTCCTTCAAAATTTTTGTGGAGTTTCCATGAAGAAACAACACCTTTTCCCTGTCTAAATAAAATGCTTCAACAGTTTTCAGGTTTTTCCATTTTGCAATCGGCCCAAGAACCATGTCGTGGTTTCCCTTAACCAAAACAATTTCTTTGCAGTGCTTTTGCAGTAACTCAATTGTGTCAAGCACTTCGTTCCATTCTTGCTCCGAGATTTTCCCGAATTCCTGTTTTAGGTCGCCGTTGACAACAATTTTTTCCAGCTGCTTCACTCCGCGCTTTTTTAGTTCAGAAAAAATTTTTTCAAGCCTTGAGCTAATTTCCTTGAAATTAAAGCGAGGCAGGAAAATCCCCTGGCCCACCATCATTTCCTCGGTGCCTAACTGCAAATCGGATATGGCTAGCACATTGGATTTTGGTAGGAAAACTGCAAGGTCAACAATTTCAATATTGGGGAGGATTTCGTTCATATAATTACTGTCGATTCAAAAATTTCTTAAATTCTCGCACGGCTTCAGTTGTGGAATATTCTGGCTTGAGGGTGAGAAGAAAATCCATTGCTTGAGCAGGAGTAAAATCAGTTCCGCCAAAAAGCTGCGGTATAAACTTTGATTTTGTTTCTGCCACTCTCCTGTAAATTTTTCCAGGCGTCCTCAAAATCTCGCTGCTTAAAATCTGGAGGAATATGACTAATTGAGGTGCATAGATGGCTCCATTATATTTTGTTGTTCTCATTAGGCGGTCTTCAAATTCTGAGATGAATTTATACCGGTTATACAAATCCATGAAACTCTGGCAGAACTGCTTTGTGGAGGGGTTGGAGCTGTGAATTCCCTTTATTAGAAGGGTGTGCAGGTCTTTAGTCGGCCTAAAGCTCTTTGGGGTTTTAGCCATTCTTTTATTTTCACGCTTTCTAAACAGCTTTTCCTTTCTTTCCTTCTTTCTTGTAGGTTTCGGCCTTTTTTCTTTTGGCTTGTGAAGCATTACCATCGGCATAAGTAACTTAACTGCACCAATCCTTAATAATTTTATTTAGGGTTACTTTTTTTTCAAGGGCGGGTTTCATGCCGTGGCTTTTTCCTTAATTCTTTCCTCAATCTTTGCGTGCACTCTTTTCAAAAACTCTAATCTTTCCTCCACGCGCATCAAATCCATTCTTCCCTGCAAAGCAATGTTTGCAGCAAAAGGGCTTGGAAAATCAGTCTGGATTTTTTTCACGATAATTTTTCCTTCTTCAACTGCTTTCACTACTTCAATTGCGTGCTGGATGTCCATTGAGTCCTCAAGCACTTCCCTGCGCGCCTCCTTAAGTATCGGGAAGTCATTGGAAATTCGCTTCACAGCGCTAATAAGCAGCCTTGCGCTCATCTGCTGCCTTCCAGCAGTTTTGGTTTTTCCCTTGTAAGAGCGCAGAATCATTAAACTGCGGGCAGCACAGTGCCTGAACTTTCTTTGCAGCACCTCGGTTTTGTCAATTGCCCGCTCTAGAAGCAAGTACAGCTCGCTGCTTTTAACTGCCTTCAGTGCAACATCCAATGGCATCTTGCTGTAGCTGCTTATCATGAAGCCATTGTCGTTCATGCTTAACTCAACGTCCTTGTGCATCAGCTTGGAAATAGCGTAAGCATAGGCAACGCTTAATGCGTCGTTGGTGCGCCTGCCGAACAAGGAATGAAAAACGAGGTTATTTTTTCCATCCTCGTCATGGAATTGCTCTATGAGCAGCTTATTTAAATGCGGGGTTTCCGAGTACAAAAACTGTTCATGGAAATACTCGAAAATCGCTTCTGCAGCGTTTTTTTCAACGTAAAGGTAAGAGTTAATGAATTCAAGTATTTCTTTCCTGCTTCTTCCGGCTTTGAACTTTTCCTCCATCAGTTTCCTGAATCTGCCAATTTCTGCAGCCAAGTCAAAGCTTAAGGGCAGCATTTCGCTGAACCAAGATGGAACTGTTGGCGGCCTCTTGTATGCAGCAGTAACCTGCGCCGTCATTCCCCTGCTGAACTTGAACTCATAGCTTTGTCCCCCTAAAACAAAAACGTCTCCCTTTTTCAGTCTCACCAAGAAGCCCTCATCAATTGTGCCGATTTTTTGCTCGCCAATTTTTACTGTAATGCGGGCCTCATCCGGAATTGTTCCAATATTTGTCATGTAAATTATGCGCGCCATTTTTCCCCGCTTTCCAACCATGCCTGTTTCCTCATCAAGCCAGATTTTTCCGTAAACGTGCCTTATTTCAAGGGAAGTATATTTTCCAGCCAAATAATCAATTGTTTCGTTGAAGTCAAGCCGCGATAGTTTGCTGAAGCAGTAGCTTTTCCTCACAAGCCTGAACAATTCGTCAATTTGTATTGGCTCCTCAATTGCAATGCCGTAAATGTGCTGTGCCAGAACATCAATGCAATTTTTTGGAATTAGTATTCTGTCAATTTTTTTTTCCATTGCACTTTTCAGCAGAACACTGCATTCAACCAAGTCATCGCGGTCAAGAACAATTATTCTGCCCTTCACTTTTTCATGCAATTGGTGGCCGCTCCTGCCCATTCGCTGTATTGCTCGCGCAACGCTTTTAGGGCTTCCCAGCAAAACAACAAGGTCAATGAATCCAATGTCTATTCCTAGCTCCAATGAAGTTGAGGAGACAACAACTTTCAGTTCCCCATTTTTGAGTTTGTTTTCAATTCTCAGGCGGTGCTCCCTGCTCAAAGAGCTGTGGTGCGCGCCGATTGAAACCTCGCTATAGCGTTCTGGAAACTTTTCTTTCAGGTGATGCACAACCCTTTCAGTTGCCGAGCGGGTGTTTGTAAAAATAAGGCTTGTTTTATGGTCTTGAATTAATTTGTCAAGCTGCGAGTAAAGCGAATCATGTATCTGCTGTTGCGTAATGTCAATGAAGCTTGGCAGGGGCGAAATAACCTTTAAATCCATTTTTTTTAAGAAAGAAACGTCAACGATTTTGCAGTCCCTTGTATCTTTTTCGTTCTTCATTCCTGCAAGGAATGCTGCTTCCTCTTCCAGTGGGGCAATTGTTGCGCTTAAGCCGACCCTGCACATTTCTGGGGAAAGCCTCTGCATTCTTTCAAGTGTCAGTGAAAGGTGCACTCCGCGCTTGTTTTCTGCAAGGGCATGGATTTCATCCACAATGCACCACTTGATTCCGCGCATATTTTCCCTGAACTTTGGCGAGTTGATTAAAATTGCAGCTGATTCAGGAGTGGTAATAAGAATGTGCGGCGGCTTCCGCAGCATTTTTGCTCTTTCGCTTGTTGTGGTGTCGCCTGTTCTAACAGCAACCCTGACTCCTGTTTGGTTCTTTTTCTCTTTTTTCAGAATTTCCTCGATTTCGCCAAGCGGAACCATTAAATTTCTGTGAATATCATTATTCAGCGCGCGAAGTGGAGAAATGTACAAGCAATAAACTTTTTCCTCAAGCTGGTTTCCTTGGCTTAGATTCAAAAGCTCGGAAATGATTGCACTGAACGCTGCAAGAGTTTTGCCTGTTCCTGTTTCAGCGCTGATGAGGGTGTTCTCTCTGTGATGGATGTTTAGGATTGCATATCGCTGCGGTTCAGTGAACGCCCTGAACTTTTCTTTAAACCACTGGCTAAGCAAAGGGTTTAATGCCCTGAAAATCTCTGCATCGGAGTACTTCTCCTTCTGGAAAGTTATTGCCAAAACAGACCACCACTAACTTCTACATAATCAGTGCTTGTTAATCCAAAACTAACAAATTAGATATATAGCAAAACGCTTAAGTAATTGAACATTTAACTTGCGTTTTGCATCTAGCAAACAGCAATAAAAAGTTCAAAAATATAAGCTGTTTGCTATAGAAGCAATTAAAATATTTGGTTTAAACAGTTCAACTTCTTCAGAATCAATAGTAAATTATTGGCGGAAAAATTATTGCAAGCCCAAAAAGCACAATTATTGCAAGAATTACAAATCCACACAACTGTTGCAATTGCTGTTAGCAGGCCTTCCATTGCTCCGTGCTTTGAGGAAACATAAATTGCCGGCCCAACAAGGGCTGCAAGGCTCACAATCACGCCTAAAACAAAGAAAAGCAGTGCAAGCATTTCACTGAAACGGTAGTAGAATGCGTTTTGAAGCACTGAAAGGAAAACAAATGAGGAAGCCCAGTATACAACAACTGCTGCTGCGGAGAGGAAGCTTACACCGGCAATCCTTGCAGCTGAATCAGGTGCAAAGCCTTTGCCAGCGTTTTCTTCTCTCTTTTTTGTCTGGTGGGATGAAAATGTTTCCTCTGCTGATTTGCGGTAGAACAGCGATTTAATCAAGGCAGCAATCACAATTATGGCGGCAATTCCTGCAATGATTTCAAGGAGGTAAAGAGCAATTACGCTTTCTCCATAAGTTCCCTTCACGTGAAAGCTCTCAAAGCCGTCAAGGTTTGAAGCGGTTTTAACGTGACCTCTTGCGTACTCGATTCCTGTTGCAACTTGCTTGTATTCCGGCGCTATAATGTCGGCTGATGCAGCTGTTTCAAGTGCCCTTCCCGAGAAAAAGTCTGGCCTGTAGTCCACTTCAGCGTTTCCTCCTTTTAGGTGCAGGCCTTCCTGAACGTTGACTGCAACCCTTACATTTTCAACTAGAACTGCTTCGTTGTCCACAATTGTTTCAAAATCAAAGTTGTAGTTGCCTGCAAGGTCTTTCTCTGCATAGCGGGATATCTTGTAAAGCAATACAATTGCCCCTGTCTGGTTTTCCCTTATTTCGTGCGGCAGTTCAAGGATTAAAATAGTTGAATCAGCTGTTAGCTGTTTTTCGAATTCAATTACCTCAAAGCCAGGGTGCTCCTGCACTGCCTTGTAAACAACTATTCTTCCAGGCACTTCAAGGAAAAGCCTTTCAATGCCTTGGTCTATGGTGTTTTCAATTGTGAGCCGCGCCCTTACAACTGCATCTCCTTCGCCGTCAAAGGAAACAGCATAGTATTGGTTGTTGTAAATGTACCCGTCACTTATTGCTGCATGCGTTAACGGCAGCGCTCCAAAGACAAACAGCAAAATCAGTAAAAGCACCGCAGTTTTTTTTGAACCTTTGGACAAAACCATGAACTATTATTGTTTGTGCGCTTATAAATAGCTCTCGAAATTGTTAGCCAAAAGCCTAACGAAACCTAATTCAGAATCACTTTTTTGCAACGAAGAAGAAAACCGCAATTGCCACTATTACAACAACTGCAACCAGGGCCAATGTAAAATCAAAGCCCGGTGCGTTTTGCGTGGCTGGCTGCTGAGCCTGTTCCCCTATTTCAACAGGCATTACTTGGTGGGGAACTTTTTCCGCTGCTGAATTAGTGATGATGCTGCCAGAAATCGAAATTTCCGGGTTTCCTTCGCCTTTCGCTGTAAAGTAAACTTTTGCAAGTTCGCCTGAACCCTTAACTCCCGGCTTTTTTCCGAGCCTTGCAGCAACAATTCCTTTAATGAGGCCAGGCTCATTTTCCTGCGAGTAAGTGAAGAACGTTTCCTCTGCTCCATTATTGTTTAGAAATGCCCCCTCCTCTATCGGTAACAGTGGTTCAAATCTGCCAAGCTCTAAAACTTCAGGATTATAGTTTACGGCAAACTGGAAGCCTGTTAAATCAAAGGCGTTTTTAACGCTTACTGTGAGAACGTTGTCTTGGAATGTTGAAGTTATCTGCGCCTGCCCTTGTGTAAGAGCGGGCATGCTGACAGCACCTGAACCCACGAAAGTTAGAATAAATGCAACTGCCACCAAAACCATTTTTACTGAATCCAATTAAACCACTTTAAAAATATAAATTCAACCTTATATAAAAAGCTGCACTTATTTTTTGGCGTTTGATTCAAAGGAAAAAACAACTGTTTCATCGTGGCAGTAGCGTATGATGTGCGTTGGCTGCTCTTCGTCCCTGCATACTTCGGTTGTGCAATTGCATCGGAACTCATTGGAATTAAGGTCCTTTGAAACCTTCCAGCTGTTGAAGTCAATTTCAAGGCAGGTTAAATCGCATGCGCTGCTTAAAATGTTCAAGTCAATGCCTGCAGCATTAAAATCCAATTCAAAATTGAACCTGATTGTTTTCTGCGTCAAATCAATGTCAATCGAATTTGAGTCTGGCGCTGCAGCATTCAAATCAGTGCCGTTATTGAGGTCAGTGGCAGAGTTAAGGTCATTCTGGCCATTATTGGGCTGCTGGCTGCAGCCAGCGAGAAACAAAAGACCGATTGCAAGCAAGAGCAGTTTTTTCATATACAAAAATTGTTGTTGGAAATTTTTTTAAGCTTCTCTTCTGCTTAGCCCTTCACGAAAACAACTATTGCCACAACAATGAAAATGAATGTAAGGTACGGGTTCAGTACTGCAACCGGTTCCGGCAGCGGCGGGATAAGCATGCCTAAAGCAATTCCAATCAAAAACAGGCCCAAAGCCTTGTTGTCTGCTGCCATGAATTACTATTACGCCAAAGCAGTATTTAAAAGTTTGCAGGCAACAATTATAATGGGTGAAACAGTTGATTGGAGCGCATTTGAAGGAATTTCTCATCACGTTGGTTCTGATTATTGCGCTGGCTTTCCTCATTGAGCTGGTGCCAGAGCCTGAAACCCTGAGCGCAGAATTTGTTTTCTCTCCAGTTGTGCTATTGCTGGGCATAACTGCGCTTTCTTTGCCGTTCTTTGCCTCAATTCCTGCTGGCTATCTTATTTCAAAAAAGCGGGCTGAATTAAAGGATGCTATTGCTGTGCCTGCAGCTGCCGGTGTTGTCGCGGCACTGCTTATTGTAGGGTTTTCTGTTGTGCAACTAATGCTCACAAGCGATGCTGAAATAGCCGAGCAGCTCCAGAAAATGGAGGAGTTCGGCATGGGCTTTTTCGCCAGCATGACCCCAGAACAATACAGGTCATTTGCAATAACCTCAAGCTTATTCGGATTTGTTCTAGTGGCAGTAATCAACTTTGCTTTGGGCATTTTAGGCGGCCTTGCCGGAAGGTTCATTGCACTGCGCAGAATCTGAACAACCCAAAACAATTCGCGGTCAAAACCTTTTTGGAAACCCAAGCAAAATCATGGATTTTGCGGGCCACGTAAAACCAAAGGTTTTACAAGGAGGTTTGCGAAAAGTGGCCTTCGGCTAAAACCAAAGGTTTTGCAAGGAGTTTTATCAAAAAGTGCCTTCAGCTTTTGGACTGTCTTGCAAACTCCGTTTGCGAGGTCTCGCAGAACTTTGTTCTGTAAGACGGCCATTATAAAGCAAGATTTGAAATATTTTCTGTTTTTTTAGGTAGGCAAAACAAATCAATAACTTTAAATACACAATACTAACTAATAGTTATTAGTTGATAACTAAAGGTGATGTTTGTGTATAAGCAGGAGCAGAAGCTGGAGCATTCCCCTACCCTTAACACGGTTTTGATGGTTGAGAATCTACTAAAGACTATGAGTGAGAGCGTGATTAGCATGGCAGAAATCAAGAAGAGGCTTCCCAAAAAAGTGAACCACAACACCCTAAAAGTAATCCTCGAATACCTTGAAGAGAGCAACAAGATAGCCGTTACAATGAAGGGCATTACCTGGATTCATAACACTAGCCCCAACCTCAAAAAGGCCATTGCAAGGGGTCTTGAACTGTGAAGGCTGTGAGGGTAGTCCTGTCCCCTGAGGCCGAGGAAGTTTACAAGTACCTTAACGAGCAGGCCCCAAAATCAAAGGCCGAGCGCTCAATCCTCAACGCGGTAAACAAGAAATCCGAACTAATAAAGGCAAACCCTCATTATGGAGACCCCATCTCGCACGACCTCATACCAAAAGAATATGTGCAAAAATACGGTGTAACAAACCTTTTCAGGGTAGGGCTTCCAAGTTTTTGGAGAATGCTTTATACCCTAACTAACAACGACACCAAAATAGAAATCATTGCGTTCATCCTTGATATTTCAAGCCATCCTGACTATGACAAGAAAATGAAATACAAAAAACGCTGATTTGAATAAGTTGAGAGGGCTATAATGGGGTTGTTTGGAATTAGCTGCTAATCGTTAAACTTCACTCGCTTTTTAAAGCTCTTTCACAAAAAATAGTAGGTGTATAAAAAAAACAGAATTAAATGTGTGGCCCGGGAGCCACAAACAGTTGCCTAATACCACTTTTTTTCTCTCTTAGCCGAGTGAGCCTGCTCCCGAACCATTATGCTAAAGTGATTGTTTTAGGTTCAACCACCTCGCCAATATTGGGGCCTTTCTTATATAAAATTTTTCCTGAAACTTTGCTTAGTTAATAAGTTTTAAACGTTAAAGTGTGAAAACAAAAATCGGCTTTGCCTTTGGCCGTAAGGCCATCAAACTTGGACGCATGCTGCTTTTTGGGCAGCAGTAATTTTTCAGTTTGTCTTTTATCCGGATTTTCTGCTGTGGTTTTTTTTTGGTATGGGGTTTTTGTGGTGATGGCAAAGCTTTAAATTAACCTTTTGGATAATTATATTGTGATAAAATGGTGAAAAGTAAAAAAGAAATAGTTTTGAATTATACTGCTGTTTTTGAGCCTCAGCCTGAGGGCGGTTATACTGTTATTGTTCCTGCTTTGGCCGGATGCGTGAGTGAAGGGAATAGTTTGGAGGAGGCAAGGGAAATGATTGGTGATGCAATTAGGGCATATTGTGAGAGCTTGTTAAAGGATAATCTGCCACTTCCAAAGGACATTCAGTTAAAACCGAGAAATGAAAAAATTCGCGTATTGTTGAGTGCGTAGTTGTGGGTTTTTTACCGTCTTTAAAGCCTTATCGGGTTTTGAAAGTTCTAAAGAAAGCAGGTTTTTTTGTTCATCACCAAACAGGAAGCCACGTTGTTTTAAAACACATAGCAGATAAATCAAAAAGAGTTATAGTTCCTGTTCATAAAAAAGACCTTAAAATTCGAACAATCAGGAGCATTATTTCCGAAGCCGGCTTTACTGTTGAGGGGTTCAAAAAATTGCTTTGAACTTTTTTGGTTTGGGGTTTTTCAAGCAAAGTCTGCTATGAGTCTATTTTGGTTTTGAAATACTGCAAGCAAAAACAATAAATATCAGTTTCTCCCTCAGATTTACATGCTTCCGCACGAGCGCAGGGCAGTAGTGCTTTCAGCACTTGTTTTTTTGTTGCTGTTTTTCATAAACATTTCCTCCAATACTCTCCCTGTGCTGAAAAATGTGAGCAAAGCATCTGCTGTTACAGCTACTCTGCTCATTGCGGTAACACTTTTCTTGGGGCCTCTTTCAAGGTTTTTTCCAGGCTACTTCAAGCACGACCTTATTTACAGGAAGTTCCTTGGCTTAAGCGGGTTCTTTTTTGCCCTGCTTCATGCTCTCGCAGCATTCGTTGGCACATACAAGGCTGACATCTTCCTTGTCTTCTCTGTCGCTAACCCAAATTTTTATCCGGCTGTTTTCGGGGCAATAGGCCTTCTAGTATTATTTGCCCTTGCTGCAACATCAACGGCGCATGCAATAAAAAAACTCACTTTCAATAACTGGAAGTTTTTGCAGCGCTTAGGCTACCTTTCATTGGTTTTTGTAGTGCTTCACTTTGTTTTCGTGGGCAACAGCTATTTCCTTAAATCGGTTGCAGGGCAAGCGCTGCTTGTTTTCAGCTTCATGGTAGTTGTTGCAAAGCTCTTGGCAATTGCTGCCGGGCTCCCGAAAGAGCACTCAAAAGAAGAAATAAAGCATTTAACGAAAAGTTAGTGGCGGCGAATTTTCCCAAATTTTTTCGCTTCAATTGCGCGCGAAACATTTAAATTTCAGGAAGCTGTTAGTTTTATTGGAGGAAAAAATGCCGCCAAGGTCTAATCCGTCAAGAGTGCAGCGCAGGAATGAAAGAAGCGCTGTTAGGACTTCTCTTGGAATAGTGCCTGAAAGGCGGAGGCCGTCAAAAGGGCAGAGGAAAGCCATCCGTTCAAGGCTCAATGCTTCAAGAAAACAACAATCAGCGGAAGCTGCTGAAAAAGCAAAGCAAAGATTTCTTGGAGAAAGGAAAGCACGTGAGAAGGAAGAAGAGCAAGCTGCTCTCCGGCAGAAACGAGACAAAAGGTTGATTAAGCTTCTAGAAGCATCAGACGAAGTTCTTCTTGCCGAATTGAGAAAACATGGCTTAACTAATGGGCTTAGTAAAGAGGTCGATGAGCTTTTCCGTTATAGTGCGTTTAGCCATTATGGGAGAGAGAACGTCATTCTTCAGATAATAAAAAAAGAGTTCCCTTCCTTGGAATCATAGAGATAGTGAAAGAAGAGCATTACTGATTATTTCTCTTTTGCAGGTTAAAACCATTTCCAAAACCAGTACTTTTCAAACAAAACCTTTGCCCAATGCAGTATAATGTTTGGTCCTTTCAGGTTAATTTTTCTTGGTTCAGCATAAAAATTTCCCCCACCATAAGCGGCTTTTCCGTGGCCGATTTCCACAAAGCAGAACCCATAACCATTGAATTCCTTGAGCGATTTTAACCCGAGTATTTCTGCAGCAATATTGTTTGAAATCACTTCTGCTTGGAAGTGAGCAAAAACCCCTGCTTTTGGCAGCATTTTTCCGTCAGAAAGTTTTATTGCTGTAATATCACCGATTGCGAAAACATTTTCATGCCTTGTTCTAAGGGTTTTCATGTCAACAGGAACCCAGCCACTTTCATTTGTAAGGTCTGCATCTCTTACAACCCTCGGCGCAGAGTGCGGCGGAACAAACAATAAAAGATCAAACCCTGCATTTTTGCTGCCTTCAAAATTTATAGTTTTCTTTTTAGGGTCAACCGATATTACTTTAACTTCAGGAGAAAATTTTATGTTTCTCTCTTCCAGCATCATTTTCAGGCCGTTTCCGACTTCAGGGCCTGCTGCAGGCATTGGCAGTGTTTCAGGCGTGCAAACCTCTAAATCTATTTTTTCCCTGATTCCTTTCTTTTTGAAATAATAATCCAGCAGCATTGCTGCTTCATATGGTGCCGCAGGGCACTTGAATGGTGTGCCAGCAATTAATACAACAATTTTTCCGTCAGTGAATTTTTCAAGTTCTTTCCCAAGTTTTGATACGCTGTCAATGCTGTACAGGTTAAACCCGCTTTCTTTTAACCCTTTTATGCTTTCTGCTGCCAAGTCTGCGCCCAGAGAAATTATAAGGTAATCGAAATTGATGGCTCCTTTTCCGGTTTTCACAGATTTCTCGGATATACTTATCTCTTTGACCTCGTCATTTATGAATTCTATTCCTTTGCGGGTCAGCAGACTTAGTTCTTTCTGGATTTTTTCTGGTTTCCGCTGCCCTATCATCAGCCAGAGGAGAGAGGGCTGAAAAACATGTTTTGAATTTTTGTCAATTACTACAATTCTGTGTTCAGTTCCCAATTTTTTTCTAAGCTCGTTGGCTGCCACTAGGCCTCCTGCTCCGCCGCCCAAAATAACAATTTGCTTTGGCACCATAATAAAACCCATAACATGCCTTTTGTTTTTTGTTTTGTTCTCCTGTATTTCAAGCAATCGATTATTTAACCTTTAAGCCTACGCTTCAAAGCAGCGTGCTCTTCCAGGATTTCTTTCGGCATTCCGCTTCCAAGCTCTTTGAAAAACTCTTCCTGTTCAATTGTTTCCTGCAGCCACGCATTTTTGTCAACTAAAAGCAGTTTCTTCATTGCTGAATCCGGCATCTCTAATCCAATCAAATCAATTGAACCTTTTTTAGGCATGAAACCAATAGGGGTTTTTTCCGCATCTGCTTTTCCGCTGCACCTTTCAACAATCCATTTCAGCACGCGCATGTTTTCCCGGAAACCCGGCCACAAAAACGTTTGCCCTCCATCAGTCTTAAACCAGTTAACGTGAAAAATTTTTGGCTGCGTTCGGATTTTTTTCCCCATTTCAATCCAGTGCCTGAAATAATTTGTTGTGCGATAACCAAAGAATGGAAGCATTGCCATTGGGTCACGCCTTACAATCCCGACTTGCCCTGTTGCTGCAGCGGTTGTTTCAGAAGCCATTGTTGCCCCAATGAATGTTCCATGCTGCCAGTTGAATGCCTCGTACACCAGCGGGGCAAGCTTTGCCCTCCTTCCCCCAAATAAAATTGCGGAAATTGGCACCCCTTTCGGGTTTTCCCATTCCGGGGAAATTGATGGGCACTGGGAAGCAGGAGCAGTGAACCTAGAGTTTGGCTGCGCTCCAGGCTTTCCAGAATCAGGAGTCCAAGGGTTGCCTTGCCAATCAGTTCCTTTGGATGGCACTCCATCCATTCCCTCCCACCAAACTGTTCCATCTTCCTTTAGCAAAACGTTTGTGAAAATTGAATTCTTTTTCAGTGTTTCCATTGCGTTTGGGTTTGTCTTATAACTTGTGCCTGGCGCAACACCAAAAAACCCTGCTTCCGCGTTTACAGCGTAAAGCCTGCCATCGCTGCCAACGCGCATCCACGCAATGTCATCCCCCACAGTCCAAACCCTCCAGCCCTTCATTGACTCTGGCGGCTTCAGCATTGCAAGATTGGTTTTACCGCACTGGCTTGGAAAAGCCCCTGCAATGTAAGTAATTTTTCCTTCCGGGCTTTCAACTCCAATCAGCATCATGTGCTCTGCCATCCAGCCCTCTTTTCTTGCCTGATGGCTTGCAATCCTTAATGCAAGGCACTTTTTTCCAAGCAAGGCATTGCCTCCATAACCTGAGCCAACACTCCAAATGGCATTATCCTCAGGAAAATGGCAAATGAATTTCCTGTTTTCGTTCAGGTCAGCGACGCTGTGCAGGCCTCGAGTGAAATTGTTGCTTTTCCCAAGTTCTTTCCACGCAATTTTTCCCATTCTCGCAAGAATCCTGATGTTTAATGCAACGTAAACGCTGTCAGTCAACTGCACACAAACCTTGCTGAATTTTGATTTAGGAATCCCCATAATGAACGGCACAACGTACATTGTCCTGCCCTTCATTGCTCCCTCAAAAATTTCTCCGAGTTTTTTGTAGGCTTCTTTTGGCGCCATCCAGTTTGCAAGCGGTGTTGTGTCCTCTTTCCTTGAAGTGCAGATAAAAGTTAGGTTCTCTGTTCGTGAAACATCGTTTGGAGCAGAGCGGTGAAGATAACAGCCAGGTATCTTCTTCTGGTTTAACTCAACCAATTCGCCTTTCTTGACTGCTTCTTTGATTAGGCGCTGCTTTTCTGTTTCGCTTCCGTCAAGCCACTCCAACTTGTCCGGCTTGCAGAGCAGCTGCATTTCTTCTACCCATTTTTTCACTTGCTCGTTTTCAGGAATCAAAGCTTTAACACCACTGTTTTTTTTGTTGATGCGCTGGTTTCATTTCATTTTCTTTACTGTTTCCTTAATGCGCTCAATTCCTGCTTTCAGGTCCTCAATTGATGCAGCAAACGAAATCCTCACAAAGCCCGGGGCTTCAAACGCTTCTCCAGGCACCAAAGCGACTCTCGCCTCATCCAGCATTTTCTCGCAGAACGCAACGCTGTCCTTTATTTTCCTGTTGAATGTTCCCTCAATGTTCGGGAAAACATAGAATGCTCCTTCAGGCTCAGTGCACTTAATGCCGTCAATTTCATTCAGGTGCCTGAAAACATATTTTCTTCTGCTGTCAAACTCTTGCAGCATTTTTCCAACTGACTCCTGCTTGCCGTTCAGTGCTTCCACTGCAGCCCACTGCGCAATGCTGCATGGAGCGCTAATGGAGTGGCTCTGCATGTCGCTTATTGCATTCGATATTTCCGTTCTGCAGGCAAGAAAGCCAATCCTCCAGCCGGTCATGGCATAGCTTTTTGAGACAGCATTAACAGTGATTGTGATGTCCTTGACTTCTTCGCTGAGGGAAGCGAAGCTTGTGTGGGTTTTTCCGTCATACAGGAAATGCTCGTAAACTTCATCCGAGACTACAATGAAATTTTTTTCAAGTGCTGCATCAGCAATGCGCTTCAAATCGTTTTTGGAAAGCGTTGCGCCTGTGGGGTTTGACGGGTAATTGAGGATAAGGTACTTTGTTTTCTTTTTGGCGGCTTTTGCAATTTCTTCAGGAATGGGCCTGAATTTCTCGTCGGTTTCAACAAAAACAGGTTTGCCTCCAGCCATTTTCACCTGTTCCTTGAAGCTAACCCAAGCAGGCTTCGGAATTATTACTTCGTCTCCCGGGTTAAGCAAGGCCATTGAAATGTTGTAAAGTGAATCCTTTGCGCCGTTGGAAACAACAATCTGGTTTTCCGCGTAATCAATATTGTTCTCGCGCCTGAATTTCTGCACTATTGCTTTCCTCAGCTCCGCAATTCCTGCTGAAGGCGTGTAGTGGCTTTCATTGCGCTTTATTGCCTCAATTGCTGCATTCTGGATGTTTTCAGGGGTGTTAAAGTCTGGTTCTCCCACAGTGAAATTGAATACTTTTTCCCCTCTCTTAGCCAACTCCTTGGCTTTAGCGTTCAAAGAAATAGTTGCAGAGGGGGAAATGCCCATAACCCTCTCGCTTAGCATAACTGATTCAACCCTTACTTAGTGACATGCGTAAAGAATTAAAAAGAATCTCTGCCAGACTGCACCAATTCAGTGAACTCAGAAAAAATCCTGAAATGCCTCGATTAAGCTACTTTGCCGGGTTAAGAAGCGAGGAAACAGATGTTTCAGTGTGGATTGCCTTAATGCTTGCAGCGATAAGCGGTGCAACGCTCAGCACTTTTACTTTCCTGGTTCTTTTCTCTTGCGGCAATGCAATTGTGTTTGTAACAATGATTTCCTTTAAGGGGCTGTGCTCCAGCTTTTTCACTGCATCGCCTGCAAAGACTGCGTGAGTGCAGCACGCGAAAACCTCTTTTGCCCCGTGTTTCAGGACAGCGTTTGCTGCGTTCACGATTGTGCCGCCAGTGTTTATTTCATCATCAACTATAAGGCAGCTTTTTCCTTTAACGTCTCCAATCAGGTTAAGCACTTCCGCTACATTGGGTTTCGGCCTGCGCTTGTCAATTAAGGCAATGCCTGCATTAAGCCTTTTCGCGTAGCTTCTCGCGCGCCTGCTTGAGCCAAGGTCTGGCGCCACAACAATAAGGTTTTTGAGGTTCTTTTTCTTTACATAATCAACAATTATCTGGCTGGCGTAAAGGAAGTCAAGGCGAATGTCAAAGAAGCCCTGAATCTGGTCAGAGTGCAAATCCATAGTGAAAACCCCGTCTGCTCCAGCAGCGGTTATGAGGTTAGCAGCGAGCTTTGCAGTAATTGGTTCCCTGTGGTTTGCTTTCCTGTCCTGCTTCGAGTAACCAAAGTAAGGGATGACTGCTGTAACCCTTGCAGCAGAAGCGCGCTTGCATGCATCAATCATGATGAGCAGCTCCATTAAATTGCTGTCAGCTGGAAAACTTGTCGGCTGAATGAGAAAAACATCGTAGCCGCGCACTTGCTCTAGGACATTAACATAGGTTTCGCCGTCAGCGAAATTCTTTATCTCGATTTTGCCGAGCTTTGTCTTAAGTGTTTTGGCTATTTCCTCTGCCAAAGGCCTGTTTGCCCTGCCAGAAAAAAGCTTCATTTCCTTCAAAAAAAGCACCTTAGAGTAATAGATATTGGGTATTATGAGTTTAAATAATTTTGGTAAATAATTCTAAATGTTTCGGTGGCAGCTTTGGAAAAGTTCGTTAAAACAAAAATTTTCTTCAAGCTTTCTAACGTTTTGCTTCCCGGAAGCGTGCTAAAAAACGTTGATTCCAAAAAGGTTGAAGCTCTTTTGCAGGGGCTAAAAAAGCTGGAGGAAAAAAACAGGGTTGAGCTCTTTGTAATTCTGGGGCAAAAAGATGATGTTGCCAAAAAAAAGCTCGCTGAATCCGGCCTCAACCGTTTCTTTAAAAAAGAAAACATTTTCTGTGTGACAAAAGACTATATCCAAGACAAGGCTGAATTTGACCGTGACCGCCATTTGAAAGCGCTGGAAGAAGACCCGCACTTCAGGGATGATTACTTCAAGGTAAGCATTCTGAAAAAAATTGCAGGAATAGTTTTTCCTGCGGATGAAATTATTTTCATTGGCCATGACCTGCTGACAGACGGTTTTTATTTGCATGAATTTGTCGGGGTTGATGTTGCATTCGTAAAGAAGGCCTTGTCAGAGCGCAACGAGAAATCAGGCAAGGTTTTGAAGGGACTCTACTATGTGGACCTTGACATCAACGATTTCAGGAAACTGCTGCTTGGAAAAAAGCCCAAGCCGGATTACAGGTTCCTCCAAGCCCACATTTACGCTAATCTCAAGAAGCAGTTGTTCGGTGACAAGCTGATGGACGCAATTCCAAAAAAATTTGCAGACTTCAGCTGAAAGAATAGCCTGCTGGTTTCTGTACCCAGTCAACGAGCTTTGCGCCGCACTTCTTGCACTGCTTTTTTCCAACAGGGTTTTTAGTGCCGCAGCCATTGCATTTCGGCAGCTTTGAGTGGCAGACATCACAGTCGCCTTTGATTGGCCCAACAGCAGCCCAGTTGGTGTAAGCGCCTCTTCCCGGGCCGAAAGCAATATCCCCGACTTTCTGCGCGCACTTATAGCAGTTGACGCGCTTGTTCGGCTGCATTGCTCCACAATTACCGCAGACTATGGCCTTTGAATGGCACTTCGGGCAGGTAGGCATAATATTCTATTGGATTTTGATTGATTTAATGTTATCGCTTAACTAGTTCTGGGTTTTTAATTTATTTTAAGGATGTGAGCAATATTCCTGCCACTACTATTATTATTAAAAACAATGCAGCTATTGGCAACCAGTTTGTTCCAGAATTTTCTTTGATCTCACTGTTGTCATGGTCATGCTCGTTTTTACCATTACAACAATTCATTTTCTCGCTTCCTTTTTTTGGATGGCTCTTGGCCATATGCTGGAACCACTGCAAGTTTTTTGCAGAACACTAAAAACATTGGTTAAGATGATACTGCCTGCTTGATTGTTTCAATGTTATATGGATACCTGTCCTTTCATGGGCGGAATAGTCATTTTAGCCTAGGCCGCAAACAGCAATAAATAAAAGGCTGAAAAAGCTACTATTATTGGTTCGAATGGACAAAATAAAAATGGTTTCAGCAAGACAGGTGTTTGATAGTAGAGGAATTCCCACGATTGAAGCAGAAGTGCAAACAAACTCAGGCATTTTTCGGGCAATTGTTCCTTCAGGAACTTCAGCCGGGAAACACGAGGCCTTGGAGCTGCGCGATGGAGCAAAAGAATTCAGCGGCAAAGGCGTTAGGAAAGCTGTTTCCTCTGTTGAGAAAAAAATTGCTCCAAAGCTCCTGAAAAAGGATCCAAGCCAGCAAAAACAATTGGACAAATTAATGGTTAAGTTGGACGGCACTCAGAATAAGGAGAAGTTGGGGGCTAATGCAATTCTTTCAGTTTCAATGGCACTATGCAGGGCAGGAGCTGCCGCACAAAAAAAAGAATTATTCCAGTACATTGGTTCCTTGTCAGGAAACAAAAAATTTGTTCTGCCTGTTCCGCAAATTCTATTATTGGAGGGCGGTGCTCACGCGCACCAGTCAACTGATTTGCAGGAATTCATGGTGCTGCCAATTGGAGCAAAAACTTTCAGCGAAGCAATGCGTTTCGGTATTGAAACCTACAAAGCACTTGAAGGGGTTTTGAAGAAACAGGGGCTAAGCACTAATGTAGGAAAGGAGGGTGCATTCGCTCCAAAAATCTCAAGCAATGATGCGGCGCTTGATTTGATTGTTTCAGCAATTGAGGAAGCAGGTTTCAGGCCAGGAAAAGACTTGGCGATTGCAATTGATGCTGCTGCATCAGAATTTTTTGGAAAAGGAATTTACAGTTTTAAATCTGAAAGCAGGCAAATGAGTTCAAGTGAACTGCAGCAGTATTATGAGGAATTGGTTAAAAAATACCCGTTAATTTCAATTGAAGACCCTTTTGCTGAAGATGATTGGCAGGCATTTGCATCCTTGACTGATTCCATTGGAAGCAAGGTGCAAATTGTTGGAGATGATTTGCTTGTTTCAAACGAGCAAAGAGTTGAAAGAGCAATTAAGGAAAAGGCGTGCAATGCACTGCTTCTTAAGCCTAACCAGATTGGAACAGTAACTGAAGCGCTTGGCGCGGCAAAACTTGCAATGAAGCGAAACTGGAAAGTGATTGTTTCGCATAGAAGCGGTGACACTGAGGATGCATTTATCGCTGACCTTGCGGTTGGAATTGGCTGTGGGCAAATTAAAACAGGTGCTCCGGTGCGAGGAGAAAGAACAGCAAAATACAACCAGCTGCTGCGCATTGAAGAAAAGCTTGGATCAAAAGCAAAATTTTCCAATAATATTTTTTGAATTATTTGTTTTGCAGGAAGTGATTCATTATCAAAAGAAAACGCTTGGATATTAGGCCCTTAAAGCCTTTGAAAGTTGTTGAAGGCAGAAGGAAAAAGCTTGCCTACACGCAGAGGGCAAAGGATTTTGTCAGGCAAAATCCCCGTCTGATCAAGGAATTCTTAAATGCAGTTAGAAGTATTTGGGATTCAAAAGTTGGTGCAAAGGCAAAGTATGGCACAACAACTGTTGAAAAGCTTAAATTTTCCAGAGACATAAAAAAATTTTTTTTGGTTGAACGTGCCGGCAAAAAATTTTTTGTGAAATGGGTTTCCACTGATTTTGTCAGGGGAGTTGTGGTTTCATCGATTGAGGCAATGCGTGAAGCGGAGGGCATTATCAGAAAACATGGAATTCAGCCGATGCAGTACGAGTTTGGTTTCGAGGGAAAAAATGGCAGTTTTCTTGTGTCAAGGTTTTACGGTTTAAAGAATTTGAATGAGGTGTCAGACAATGCAGTGGTCAGAGAAGCTGACAGGAGAATGAATGCTGCTTCAAGGGAGCTTTCAGAAAAAGGCATATTTGATTTGGAGCGCAGGAACCTTTTCTATGACCCAAGAAACAAAAAATTCATTGCTTTTGATTTGGGTTTTGAGAGTTGAAATCCTGCTCGAATCCGTAAAGATTTGGGAAAAAGCTTTAAAATAAAGTAATGCAATATTAAATAATTTGCGGTGAGAAAAATGAACCAAAAAATTTTTGCTTTGCTTTTGGTGGCATTGGTTTTCCTTTTCGGGTGCAACCAGCCGGCAGTGAATAATGCAGTTGATGATTTGTCTGATGAAGGAACAGGACTTGCAGGAGGCGAAAGCCCTGAAGTTGAGGCTCCTGAAGCCAGTGGCGGGGAAGGTGGAACTGTTGCAGGTGCCAAGCCAACTTATGAGCCTTTCACGCAGGAAAAATATGATGCAGCAAAAGCTGCAGGGAAAACAATTTTCTTGGAGTTTTATGCTAACTGGTGCCCAATATGCAGAGACCAGAAGCCGGAAATCGAGTCCGCTTTCAATGAACTGGCTGATTCCAGAATTGCAGGATTCCAGGTTAATTACAATGACAGTGAAACAGATGACAATGAAAGGAATCTTGCAAGAAAGTTTGGGATTTCTTACCAGCACACGCACGTAATAATTGACAGCTCTGAGAACGTGCTGAAAAAAGAGCTTACTTTCTGGGGCAAAGAAAAAATTCTGGAGGCGCTTTCAGCTGCAGCCTCTTAAACGCTTCAAAAAAATTAAATTCCTTAAAGCAATAGGTTTATAACTTAGGGATGTATTGTTTGCATTAAAAAACTGGTTATGGTTGTTTCAATGCCTGGCATTTCAAACGCAAAACTGAAAATTTTCCTCAACACTGTTTTCTTTGTTCTCGGCTTTTCAGTCGTGTTTGCTGTTCTCGGCGTGCTGTTGAACAGCTTTCTTGTGGGGGTTTCCTATGACCTCAGGATTTGGGTTGGAAGAATAGGCGGAGTCATAATTATTCTGTTCGCGCTTTACATTCTAGGCCTCCTGAAAATCGGTTTCCTTCAGCGAGAGCACAAAATCAGGCCGACAAAGCTTAGTGCGGGTTACTTGACTTCATTCATTTTCGGGGCAACTTTTGCTGCTGGCTGGACCCCTTGCGTTGGGGCAATTCTTGGTGCAATTCTCACGCTTGCGGCAACACAGCCTGGCTCCGCATTTTTCCTGCTTCTTTCCTACTCATTTGGTTTGAGTTTGCCTTTCCTGCTTGCCGGCGCATTTATTTCGCAGGCAACTTCCTTTATTGAAAAAGCCACTCCGTATCTTAAGTACTTTAACCTTGCTGCAGGGGTTCTGCTCCTTGTTTTAGGGGTTCTGGTTTTCACTGATAACCTTTCGCAGATTGCTAACTTTTTTTACGCGCAGGGCTTTTTTGGTTTTGACACAATGAACGAACTAGGAGAGGGCGGTAACCCCACACTAGTGATTGCTTTCCTTGGAGGGGTAATCTCTTTTTTCTCTCCGTGCATTCTGCCTTTGGTGCCGGCTTTCCTTTCCTACATTTCCGGCGTCAGCTTTAAGGAAATACAACATTGACGTATGTTGGGGAACCCAGCAATTCTTTGCAAACCTTTTGGGTTTGCGAAGTGCCCAGAATTTTCAATTCTGGTGCACAGTGCGGGAATGACGTCACATGAACTCAGTTATTGTCGGCTGCTTTTTCTGAACGCCTTTGATTTTTGTTTTAGGGTTGCCTATTTCAAAATCAAAAGAGTAATACTCCAAACCATAGTTTTCAAGCAGGTCGCGGGCATTCTTCATTATTTCTGGTGCAACAAGAATGCCTCTGGTTTTTACTCCATTAATTTTTTCCACCTGCTTTGCGTAGCGCTGAAGCTGCGTTACCGCGCTAAAATCGGCTTTTCTTCTTTTAACTTCAATTACAACAATGTTTCCATCCTTGTCCTCAGCTATTAAATCTGCTATTCCTTTCCTGAAAGCCTGCTCCTGCTTCAAGGGTTTTAGTCCTTCCTCCAAAAAACTCAAATCCTTCATTAATTCGTTGCTCAGTTCGCGCTCGCTTCCGAATAAGCGCAAATCAGCTGCTGAATCCATTTCATAGCTCTGAATGTCGTCCACGCGGTAGAAAAATACTTTGATTGATTCCTTTGGCTTCAGTTTTTTCGCGCTTAGCACTAGCGCGTTGTCTTGTTCCTCGCATGAAATGCGCGCATTCATCATGTAATTCGTTGGCCTAAGCAGCCTGTTCTGGTGGATTGCAGAAGAGCTGTCGCCTTTAATCATCAGGAGCCTTTTTCCTTTCGGGAGCTTTGAAGCAGCTCTCCCCCAATACTCCACATAACAGTTTCCCACAACCAAGAGCATCTGCTTTCCCTTTATTGCTTCCTCTATCCTTTGCCTGGCTTGCCCGAACGAAAACATGCCATAATTAGAGTAAAAGAAATTAAATCAATAATTGCTTGGAAAAATTCGCTTTAAGCCGAAATTTTCGGCTATGGCAAGAATTAAATAACATTGACTTAGCTTAATTAATATGGCATACCAGCAGGAAATAACCGTTAGTGAAGTAAAACAGGAAGCAAAGCGCCTGCACGAAAAGCTCAGGCACCTGAAATACTCTTTGGAGGACTGCCTGCCTTTCGCCCCTTTTACGCTAGAAATCAACAAGCTTAAAAAAGAAAAAAACGCGTTTGTGCTTGCCCACAATTACCAGCGCCCGGAAATAATTTTTGGCATTTCCGATTTCCATGCTGACAGCCTTGCTTTAAGCAAAAAGGCAACTGAAACAGATGCTGACATAATTTTGTTTTGCGGCGTTCACTTCATGGCTGAAACCGCAAAAATACTTAACCCGGAAAAAAAGGTTCTTTTGCCTGATTTAGGGGCAGGATGCAGCCTTGCCGAAAGCATCACTGCAAAAGATGTGAGAATGCTCAGAAAACAGCACCCTGATGCAATGGTTGTCACTTACGTTAACACTTCAGCTGAAGTGAAGGCTGAATCAGATTACTGCTGCACCAGCGCAAATGCCCTGAAAGTAATTGAAGCGGCTCCCTCTGACAGGGTAATCTTTTTGCCTGATATTTTCATGGCGCAAAACCTTGCAAAGCTTACTTCTAAAGAAATCATTTCTTGGAACGGCAAATGCATTGTGCATGAAACTTTTACGCCGGAGCAAGTGCAGCGCTACAAAAGAACTTATCCTGAAATGAAGGTTTTGGCCCATACTGAATGTCATCCCGGGGTTGTTGAGCTGGCTGACCTTGCCGGCGGCACATCAGACATGCAGCGCTATGTTGAGAAAACGGATGCGCGCAGAATAATGCTTGTAACTGAATGCGGGATGAGCGACATGCTGCAAGTGCATCATCCAGAAAAAGAATTCATTGTGCCATGCAGCATCTGCCCTTACATGAAGAAAACTCACTTGGAAAATGCGCTTGAATGCCTAAAAAATGAATCCCCAGAAATAGTTGTTGAGGAAAGCATAAGGAAACGCGCAGAGAAAGCAGTCAACAGAATGCTTGAAATAACCGGCAATTAGTTGCCTCTGAAAGCGCGCTTGACTGCCTTAAGGATTGATTCCCATAAATAGTTTTTCTTTTTTGTGCGAGTAAACTGAACTCCGCCTGAATCCAGCTGCTCTTTTCTCCTGTCAGTCATTGTGAAAGTGTTTGCTCCGCTGCCAACCGTTTTGTGCACATCAACTGAGAACTTGAATGGCCCCTTTCTCCTTTCCTGCACTCCTGCTGGTGGCCCAACCTGCATTTTTGGGTATCTTCTTCCAAGGTTAACAGCGCTGAAACCTTTTTCAGATTTTGCGCTTGCAGTATTCTGCGTCAAAATTCTTCTCCTGTCTTTTTTTCTCTGCAGCATTAATAACCCATATTCGAGGTCATATATAAATTTTTCAGTTGCGTGGAAGCCTCGTTATATGAATGATTTGCTCAAGATATTCTGTTCCGTAATAGGTTCTTCTCTTTACGCTCCATTCCTGCAACTGAATTCCCTTAATTTTTTTTAGATCCTTTAATATGTCACCGACTTCTTTAACTGTGAAGTTTTCTCCTGTCTGCAAATAGGAAACCGGGAAAACAGTGAAGGCTTCCCCTCCTTTTTTCAGGTGGGAAATTGTTTTTTCAATTGAGTGCCTTACAAGGCTTTTTGGCAGATGGAAGTCTTCTCCAAAAGCGTCAAATATTATGTCGTATTTTTTCTCATGCCATTTCGTGATTCCAATGCTCTTAATTGTTCTGTCAATGAAAGGCATGTTTTCTGGCTTTAAAGCCGCTCTTGTAAGGGTTAATGCAGTAGTGGTTATTCCTCCAGGAAAAAAACGCTTTATTTCTGCAAGAGTGTTGCCTGAACCGGTTCCTTTTTCCAAAACCTCGATTTTTCCTTGACTTGCTTTTTTCTTAATGGCTGATATCAGCTCTGAAGTGAAAGGAATATGGTGTAGGCTCCTGTCAAGCTTGTAAGATGCTGTGCCTCTTCCAATGTCTCCTGCCCTCATGCTCCAGAAATCAGTTGCAAGTTTTTTCCGTTCAGGAGAGCCCTTTCTTTTCAGCGCCTTCCTAACTTTAGAGGTTTTTCCCAAGCTCATAATAATGTAAGTAACTTTATTGTAATAAGTTCATTAAAAATTTTCCGTATCTAATCTAGGCTTCTTCCAAGCAGGATTTCGTTTATTTTACGCCAGGCCGAGAGCGCCGCAATTCCGCTGGTTTTGGGGTTTTTGGAGGGAAGGGCTGCAACCTTTATGTGGAATGCCCCGAACTTGCCTTTGGCAGTAACTGTGTGGGTGTTTGCAGTGCATTTTGGGTCTGAAATGATTTTTGCCCTTGTTTTTTCAAAACCAATGCCATTCAATGCGAGTGTAGCAGCAACATTAACGTTTTTTGGGTAAAGCATTGCCGCCTTTCTCGCGTTTCCCTCAAACAAAACGGTTTCTTTTTTGTCGTTCCTGCCGAAACCTTTAGGGTTTTTTCTTGTGACAAGCTCAACGCTTTCCAGCTGCTCTTTTACTGCCACAATTCCGTCAAGGCCAATTATTGCGCCTGAAGGGATAAAGAGTTTTGTGCCGAATTTTTTTCTTGCTACACTAATTTTTTCTTCCAGATTTTTTTCTGCTAGGGCAGAGGAAGACAAAATCATCAAATCAGTTTTTTCCAGAACTTTTGCCGCGTATTCCTTTACTGCTTCTGCTGAAGCGCACTCAACAACCAAATCAATTTTTGAAAGGTTGGTTTTGTCCAGAGAGGAAACAGTTGCCTTGGTTTTGTCAACGTCCAAAATAAATGCCAGCTCGAACTTGTCCGAGGACTCAATGCGTTCTTTGAGGTAAGAGCCAATCGTGCCCAAGCCAATAATGCCGATTTTTTTTCCCACTTTCGCTTTCCCCCTAGCTAAAAATTTAGGTTGAAGTTTTACTCTTTCTGTTCTTTTTCTACAATTGCGCTGATTCTTTCGGCTGCCTTTATTTTCTTTAGGTAATCCTTTACTGCATCAGGGACAAGCCCGCTCCATTCATCGCCGCTTAAAATCGCTTTCCTTATTTTTACGCCGTCAACGTCTTTAAGTTTTGAAACCATTTTTTTGACTTCAAGGCCTGATGTTTCAAACAGCTGCTTAACCAGCGGGTTGTTGGTGTAAACAACGTCAAACTTTGGGCAGTAGCTTTTAATCTTTGAAACCCAAATGGAATTCTCGTGAACATCGGCAACCGGGATTATAAAGCACTTTTCAAAAAGTTTTTTCTCCTTCAATGCAATGGAAATCATTTCAATTCTTTCTCCTGCAGTGAAAGGGTTTTCTGCCTTGTGGCTTTCATCGCTGGAGCCAACAACAATTATCAGCTCATCAGCCTCTTTCAGAATGTTCTTAATTGCTTCGTGGTGCCCGGAATGGTAGGGTTGAAACCTTCCAACAATCAGTGCCCTTTTCATGCAACCACTTCCAGCGAGAAATCAATTGTTTTTGCTTCTTTGGTCAGTTGGCCCATTGAAATCATTTCCGGCTTTAATTTAACATAACTGTGAAGGTTTTTTAGCGTGATGCCGCCGCTCAGTTCAACAACTGCTTTTTGGTTTATTTCTTTAACTTTCCTGATTGCTTTTCCAGTGCTTTTCATGGAAAAGTTGTCAAGCATTACAATGTCAGCATTGTTTTTTGCAGCTTCAACTGCCTGCCCTGCTGTTCTGACTTCAACCTCAATTTTTTCTCCCTTCCTTTTTTTCTCGCGAGCTTTTGCAATGAGTTCCTGAATGCTGCCAAATGCAAGGTGGTTTTCCTTGAGCAAAATCATTTCCTCCAAATTTTTTCTGTGTGGAAACACCCCGCCAAAAGTGCAGGCCTTTTTATCAAACTCATTGAAGCCAGGCATTGTCTTGCGTGTAAGGAAAACTTTTGTGTTTTCTCCTGCAATTGTTGCTGCCTTGCTGCAGATGGTTGCAACGCCGCTCATTCTTCCCAAAACGTTCAAGGATGTTCTCTCAGCTGAAAGAATTTTTCTGTTCACTCCATCCAGTTTTAAAACCTTTGAGCCTTTTCGCAGTATTGCACCGTCTTTTTTCAGCTGCTTCACCCTGCAGCCTTGAAATGAAAAAAGCCATGCCGCTTCCTCTGCGCCGGCCAGAACACAGTTTTCATTGGCAGTTATAATTGCGCGGCATTTTTTTTCCGGCAGCAAAGCGCTTGTTCTGTCTCCTGCACCCACATCATCTGCAAGGAACTGCTTCAGTTTCTTTTTTGCCGGAGCGAAAAGCATATCGAAGTAACCCATGTAAAGTTTTATAAGCTAATTTTTGGAAGAATAATATACTGGATGATATATTGAATTATTGAATGTTAAATAGATTTAGTGTTAGTTGCATTTGATGTGTTGGTGCAGGCAATGACTGGAAAGAAAAAAGTTGAAAAGGGAACGCCTAAGCTCAAGAAAGGCTTTGCTGAAATGCTGAAAGGCGGGGTCATAATGGATGTTATTAGTGCAGAGCAGGCAAAAATAGCTGAAAAGGCCGGCGCTGTTGCTGTAATGGCTTTGGAGAGGGTTCCAGCTGACATAAGGTCTGCTGGCGGTGTTGCGAGAATGGCTGACCCTACCAGAATAAGGGAAATAATGGGCGTGGTTTCAATTCCTGTCATGGCAAAAGTTAGAATAGGCCACTTTGTTGAAGCGCAGGTTCTAGAGGCTTTAGGCGTTGACTACATTGACGAGTCAGAAGTTCTCACTCCTGCTGACATGCAGTTCCACATTGACAAGCGCAATTTCAATGTTCCGTTTGTGTGCGGCGCAAGAAATCTGGGAGAGGCCCTGAGAAGAATAGAGGAAGGCGCTTCCATGATCAGGACAAAGGGAGAGGCTGGAACAGGCAATGTTGTTGAAGCCGTAACCCACATGCGTTCAATCAGTGATGAAATCCTGCAGCTTCAGTCAATGCACCCTGACACGCTTGAAAGCAGGGCTTCCACAATGCGTGTTTCAGCAGAGCTTTTAAGGGAGGTCAGGAAAATTAAGCGCTTGCCTGTGGTTAATTTTGCTGCAGGCGGAATTGCTACTCCTCCTGACGCTGCTTTGATGATGCAGTTGGGCGCTGACGGAGTATTTGTCGGCTCCGGAATCTTCAAGTCAAGCAATCCGGCTAAAAGAGCCAAAGCAATAGTTGATGCGACAACTCATTTCATGGATGCAGGCAAAATAGCTGTTTCCTCTGAGGGATTAGGTGAAGCAATGAAGGGCCTTGAAATATCAAAGCTCGACACAAGGTTCCAGGAGCGAGGATGGTAGAAAGGAACAGGGGCTGATATGAATTGAGGGTTGGAGTGCTTGCGCTTCAAGGAGACTTCCGGGAGCACCGCAGGCAAATTGAGGCTTTAGGCGTTGAGTGCGTTGAGGTTAGAAACCCTGAGGAGCTAGAAGGCCTTGCTGGGCTGATTATTCCAGGCGGGGAAAGCACAACCATTTCCAACTTAATGAAAAAGTGCGGCCTTGACAAGGCAATAAAGCGAAAGCACAAAGCAGGAATGGCTTTGATGGGCACGTGTGCCGGCGCAATACTTCTTTCAAAAACAGTTCTGAACGAAAAAAGATTTTTTCCTTTGGGTTTAATTGATGTTACCATTTCTCGGAACTCTTACGGAAGACAGGTTGATTCATTTGAAGCAGACCTAAATGTTAAGGGTTTAGGAAAAGTTAATGGCGCGTTCATTCGAGCACCGGTAATTGAAGGAACAGGAAATAATGTTGAGGTGCTCTCCAGTTTTAACGGAAAACCAGTGCTTGTAATGCAGGGCAAAATTTTGCTTGCAACATTTCATACGGAGTTAGGTGCAGATACTTCTATTCACAGGCTTTTCTGCTCTGTTGCTTCAGATGGTTTTTGACTTCGCTGCCGAAGTAATCATGCCCGAAAAGAAACCTATTTTTCAAGACTTCTTTTCGGGCGGCAACTTGATGTCAAATCTTTTTCCCTGCACAAATATCCCATAAACTTTTTCTGGCATCTTTTCCCTCCTCTTCATTTTTGGTCTCATTAACTTTCAGCATAACTAGTGTTGTTTGTGTCTAATATATCTGATGACCGAAATCTAACTTGGAACAGGCAATAATCAGGTTTAGTCATGGAATTCAATTTTTTTCTGGGAAAAAGTTGCTTTTTTTTAAAACAAGGCAAAAGAAATTCAAAATTTTAACAAATTAACGAGAAAATGTTAAATTATTGGTAAAAAACGTTGTTTTTTAAAGTTTTCTAACATTTTTTCATTATTATGGTTGAAGGCAAGCTTTCAGTAAGCGAAGCTGTAAGGGTGCTGATTGACAGCCATCCTCACATTAGGCACTCTATTTCTGAGGGGCTGGTAAACTACTCTGCCTTGTCCAGAAAGTTTTCTCCCGAGCTGGAGAAAAAACTGGGCAAAAAAGTCAACGAAGAATCCACCATTGTGGCAATTAAAAGGTATGCTGAGGAGCTCCAGAAAAAGGAGTTCTCTGACAAGATTTCAGAGCTGCTTTCACAGTCCACTATTACGCTTCAGGACGAAGTGTCTCATGCTTTGTTCAACAAAAACTCGAGGAGCTCTGAAGTGGTTGACTCAATGGCTTCAAAAACCGAATGGGGTTTAGGAGAAATCAGGATAGTTGTAACTGGTGCAAACAGGATTTTTGTCGTGCTGAAATCGAACAGGTTAAGCGAACTTGCAGGGCAACTTGAATCAGACTTGATTCATTTGAGAGAGCACCAGACACTTATTTCGGTTTCTGAGCCAGATGAAGCAAATATGACTTACGGGGTACTGAATGAATTAACTTCTGCCCTTGCAAAAAAAGGCATTAGCATTGAAGTAGTGAGCGTTCCACCAGACCTGCATTTTTTGGTTGACGACGAAGACTCGGAGCGGGCTTACAGGGCACTAAAAGAGCTGATTAAGCAGTCAAAGGAAGTTAACAACAAAAAGAATTAGTAAAGCCCTTTGGCAATCCTTTCAAGCCTCATGCCTTTTACTAGAATTTCTGGAGTAACCACAACTGCTTCTTGCCCCCATGCAAGTGTTGCCTTCCTTTCCTTGCTTAGCGCTTCAATGTTCTTGAAGCACCTCTCCAGGTTGTCATTAATCCTTAGAGTGTTAGGCACCAGAGCAGAAGCGATTTTCCCGTTCCTGATAATGTACGAATCTCCCCTCATTGTTGAGGTAAAGTCAGCAGAAGCAAGACCGTTAACAGGGTAAGAATACCATATTCTGCCAATATACAAACCGTTTTTTACCTCTGCCGGAAGCTCATCTTCCTTGAAGTCGCCTGCCTCCACAACAAGGTTAGTAGCTGCAATGCCTGGTTCAGAATCATGGTGCCTTCCGCCGCCGCCAAAACGGAACCCATTCCTCGAATTAAACCTTTTATCGCTTGAAAACTTTTTCGCATAATAGTCGTTTGCCAGAAAATTCACCAGCTTGCCGTTCCTTACAAGTTCCGTTCTCCCTGTTGCAAGGCCTTCATCTGTAACCCTTTTGGAGCCTATCTCGCCTGAAAGCAGGCCATCATCAAATATTGTTAGTTTTTCAGAGCCTATTACTTTGTCAAGCTTGTCAATGAAAGGGGAAGCCTTTGCATCAATGCTGCTCAAGCTGACTTCAAACCTGCTGTAAAACAGGTCTGCAACTGCAAGCCTTCCAAGCACGACATCGTAGGTGCCTGAGCCAACCGATTCAGCCTTAATTAATGCTTGCGCTTTTTCTGCAGATGTTTTTCCAGTCTCGTAAGTGTTGAGCTTGTTTAAGGCAGTGGCTGAATCAAACCACATTCCTGAAACATCTTTCTCCAGTTCAAGGATTGTTGTAAGGGTTGCCAAAGAAATACTGTTCTCGTCCCACTCGCTTACCCCATTCGAGTTTGCAACAGCAATTCTTTCAGCCAAGAAATCAACTTCTCCAGTAAGGTTAACGTTTTTCCTGAAGTCTTTTGCCTTCAGTGCATCAAAGGCCCCAGAAATGCAGGCATAAGCAGAATCAATGGCTTTTTCCTCGTCAAGCTCAAGAATTCTTTTATCAGCTTTAAGTGAAGCAGAAGGCTTTTCTCCTTGTGCCGGCAAGCCGTGAAAGTCCTTGTCAAGCACGCTGCTGGCTTTGGCTTTCTCGAAAGCAGACTTAACCGCTTCCATTGAAAGCTCCGAGTCCTCCTTGCCAAAACCAATTTTTCCGTTGTCAAACAAAACCCTTACACTTAACCCAAAGCCCTCCTGGCTTTTTGGTTCCTCCAACGCATTGCTGGGAATGTTGCTTGAATAACAAATCCTGAAAACGTTAAGCCTGTTAGAGGAAGCAAACACTTCCGCTTCCTTGACTCCCTGCTTTTTTTCAACTGCCCTCAGGCCTTCTTCAACAGCTGCTTTCAGTTCATTCAGCGAAATCATTTCAAACAGCCCCTGTTTCCTCTACATGCCCGCCGCTTACAACTGCCTTTGCCCTCAAGTGTGGTCCGCCGTTTGAAACCTTCATTGACTGCATCGGGGTTCCTTTCCCGCAGTTTGGAATATTGAACAGCCTGAAGTCATCGGCTAATGCATCAATTGAATTGAAGAAAGTGTAGGAATCCCCAGTAATGCCTCCCTGCCTGTAAAGCTTTCCAATTTCCCCGTTTTTGATTTCAAACAGCTTCCAGCAAGTAATCTTGAAATTCTGCCTTGTCTCGCCAATTGAAGGAGTTTTCTGCCCAACCAAATAATAGCCTTCTTTTGTTTCCTCAAACAGTTCCTCTTTTTTCCATTTCCCAGGAGCAATTGCGGTGTTGTTCATTCTAATCAGTGGCATGCTTGAGGCAACATTTGCGCGCATCCCGCCATTTGGTTCGCTGCCGAGAATTGAAGCGGTTTCCCTGCTGTTTAGGAACTCCCTTAAAATTCCTTTGTCAATGTGGACAACCCTTTTTGCCTTCACTCCTTCGTCGTCGTACTTGTAGTGCCCGTAACCTTTAAGCGTTGGGTCAGAGAACACGGTCAAAAGCTCTGCGCCTACTCTTTGCCCGATTCTGTTTTCCTCCATGCTGTTGAACCACCAAGCCCTTCCTGCCCATGCAGTCTCCTTTTTTAGCGCCCTGTCTGCTTCGCTTGGATGCCCTGTTATTTCGTGGCTGAGCAATGCATTAAACCAAGGGTCAGTTATAACTGTTACAGGCTTGCTTGTCGTCTTCATTGCAGGAGCATTGCTTACCTCAATTGTTCCATCAGCCAAGTAAGAAGCAAAGTCCTCAAAGCTTTTCTCGAACTCGTTTGCCCCATCAAGTACCTCTAACCCTGCATAGCCCCCAACCCAGTCATAGAATGTTTCAACAGCTTTTCCTTTGGCTGCAACAAAAATGAATCCCTGCGTTAGTGCTTTGGACTGGTCAATCAATGCTCCTTCGCTGCTTGCAAAAATTTTTCTGTTCAAGCCGGTAACAATGCTTATGTCGTTGCTTGCAATGCCTTTCCTTTTTGACAGCTCAACTGAAAGCGATTCGCTTCTCTTCACAACTTCCTCAAGAGAAAAGTCCCGCGGGCTTTTCTTGAACTCAGCTTTAACTGTGTCTTGGAATACTTCAATTGGCGCAAGCTCTGTTTTTCCAACTGATTCCCCAAAAAAACCGTACTTTTTTTTCAGATTTTTTTTCTGTTCCGCGCTCAGCTTTGCCCTCTTTAGCGCGGTTTTCATCATTTCCTTCAGTTCTTTTCCAATTGACTCGAGCTGTTTGGCGCCGAGCTCCTTGCCTGCTTGGCCAGCTGCAACAACGCTGTTGCTTTTAGCGTAAACCCTGACACCAGCGCTTAACCCGAAGTCTTCTGTGGCTCCCCGGATGCTGCCATTGAATGCATTGGCCCCCTTTCCTTCAAACACCTCAACCCTTGCGTCAGCATAGTGAACGCCGGAAGCAGAGAATTCCCTAACTGCCTTTTC
Organism: archaeon GW2011_AR10; assembly: GCA_000830275.1. GTDB lineage: Archaea > Iainarchaeota > Iainarchaeia > Iainarchaeales > GW2011-AR10 > GW2011-AR10. The sequence continues at coordinate 251,179 of CP010424.1, forward strand.
GATGGCATCCTTTGATGCATCCAGCCTCTCGACGGTTACCTTCATTTAAATGCACCCCAAAAACAGCAGTATAACAATCAAATCATAATAATGCTTTAAATACGCTTTCCCTGGCTGCTGTTTTTCCCTAGTTCCTGCAGCAAGTCAGTCATCAGTTCTTTATACAATTCACTGGAAGGTTTTTCTCCAAATTTTTTCCTAACGTCCATCTCGTATTGGCTAAAAAGTTTCTTTCGCTTCCTTTCCGCTTCTCTCTGAACCTTGCCAAACAAGTTAACAGTTCTCCCTTTTCTTTTCAGTTCATCAATTATGTTTGCAGCGTAAAGCTGGAAAGACAGCGTATTAACCGTACGCGCGGTGTTTTCTAAGGCACTCATGTCCAGAATTATCTCAATATCCCCGGATTTTTTAATCATTGTGGAAGCTTTAAATTTTCTCAGGTTTCTAAGCCATTCTTCTGAAAGCCCTGTTCCACTGAATGTTTTCTCGATGTCTTCAACAATTTTAAAATCAATTTTCTTTGATAAAAACCAGCTTTCCAGCTTCCTGTCAATTATCATTGATGAGGCAAGAGCAAACTGAAAGTTTTCTATTGCTTTTGGCTGAACTCCTCTCTCAACCACAACAGTCATTGCAGGAAATTTAACCGGCTTTCGGGATCTCCTAAATAACCTTGAGGCTGAGCCGAGTGCAAATCCAAAAAGCGAGCCGGCAGCAGCAACTTTCGCGGAAGTTTTAATGAATTTTCTTCTGGTTGTTTTTCTGTTAGGGCCTTGAGGCATAAAAAAATAATGGGGGGCTTGAATATAAACCTTATTTCTTTTTCAGCAGCGGCAGCCCTGTTCTCGGGTTTTCCCCGATAGTGTAGCCCTGCGGCAGGTCAATTGAACCATCGCTTTTTTTCGAGAAAAAGAAAAGGGTTTTACCGTTTTTCCCCACAACGCTGTGAAGAAAGTATGTAATGCCTTTAGAGTTCTTGTGAGAGTAGCCCATACAGTTCATAACAAATAAGTTTTTTCTCATTATTAAACCTATGCCATGAAAATAGCGAACCAGATAATCCGTATATATTAAAAAAATTATATTAAAAAAAAATTATTTTAACCTGCCTTCAGGAGAAAACTGCTGAAGAAAAATATATATATAAGAATATTATAAGTATTCTTGGATTAAATGAAGAAAACCTTTGTTTTGCTTGCATTCTTTTTTGGTTTGGGCTATGTTTTTGGCGCGGGAAACATTAGCATATACCCTGCGCTTGAGGACAAAATTGTGGGCCAAAACCTTGACCTTAACATAGTTGCCGGCAATGTGAACAACTTTTACGGTTACCAGTTTGACTTTCAGTATGACCCAAGCAAGCTTGGCTTTAATTCAATTGAATTCAACAGGGATGTGCTTGGCAGCACTGTTGCCCCGCAGCAGCAGTTCTGCACTTCGTCTGGCGACTGGAATATTGGCTTAGGCTTTGTAAAAAATGTTGCCTGCACCAGAACGGTTGCCGGGGAAATAAACCCTGCAAGCGGTGCGCTCGCAACACTAAAGTTCAATGTGATTGGGCAGGGCTCAAGCAGCGTTAACTTAACCAAAGTGCTGGTTTCAGATTCCTCTCCTTCAGCTGTCAGCGTTTCAGTGCCGTTCCCCACAGCTTTGGTAAGGGGCTGCTCCCGCATTGAATGCTCATCAAGTGCGGAATGCAATGACTTCAATGCCTTGACCACTGACATATGCCTTAATGCAAGTACCTGCATTTCAAGTTGTTCCAATGTTGCAATAGAGCAGTGCTCTGAAGGCCAGATAACAAGCCAGTGCGTTTGCGGCGGCAGCGTTTACTCTTCCGGTTTCTGCTGCAGCAACACCTTCACGCAGCCCTGCGTTTCAGATTCACAGTGCAATGATGCTGATGTATGCACAATTGATTCCTGTTACCAGCCGGCTACTTGTGGTGCGCAGTGCATTAACACTCCAAGCGGTGCGTGCAGCCCTGCAACCTACTGTGGTGACGGCATATGCAGCAGCGGAGAAAACAAAAAGAATTGCCCTCAGGACTGCGGTCAGCGTGGAAAGCCTAGGACTTCTTCAGCCAGCGCCATCGTCGGAAGCAACGGCTATGCTGCTTCATCAATTGACTTCCAGTTCGAGCAGTTAAGCTTGGGCTCGGCTTCAGGAGCCAAAGTATCATTAATCCATGAATTCGAGGAGCCTGAAAGGTTTTTGGTTGAACTGCACGTGCTCAAGGACAACAAGCTTGTTTTCTTCACTTCAGAAACAACCCCGCTTCTTGATGCCGGCGAAGAGTTTGTTCTGGCGTTTTCTGAGCGTTGGGTGCCTGATGAAACAGGCCAATACCTTGCAACTGTTGTTCTTTCAGATGCTGAAGGGCAACTGGTGTATGATGTGCGTTCATTCAATTTCAACGTCACAACTATTTCTGGCATATCCTTCTTTGTTGGAGTGCTTTTGGTCATAATTGTGGTGGTTTACTTTGCAGCCAGAAGCAGAAATAGCAAGTGAGAAAATTAACCTTGAAAAATTTAAGTGTGAATGATGAGAGAGGCACAAGGCAGTATTGAGTATCTTCTCCTAATTGGCGGCGCAATGCTTCTTGCTGTAATTGTGTTATCATTAATTTCTTCAATTGCTGTAAGCGGGGTTTCAGAGCTCCTCTCCCAAATTGGCATTATTGGAGACATTTTTAAGGGCTTTTCCTCGTGCGATTCAAGCTTTGAGTTAGAGCGGCACCTTCTCATAATCCACGGCGACTCCGCTAATATCAACGTTTCGCTGGATGGAGCAGCAGAGGTAAGGAGAATCAGGCTGAATCCAAGCATTTTTGGGCAGGGGATAAACTACGCTGTTTCTGTTGATTCTGCTGTTGTCGGCTCAGGAAATGATTCCACTGAAAGCATCGTTTTTGATGATTTGAGCATTTCAGTTAATCCCCCGGAATTTAACCTAAAAATTGACAAAACTGATCCAAATGTTCCGAAGATTGAAGTGGATGTGGAAACAATAGTTCTATTGTGCAATTAAATTGCCGGCATCTTGCACAAAATATTTAAACCGTTGGCTCTTTTTTTATTAAATGGACAAAAAGCAGCTCTTGGAGCAGTTTAAGGACTTTGCAGCTGGTCTTTCAAAAAAAGACAGAATTGCCATACTGCACGACTCGGATGCTGACGGCTTAAGCGCTGCGGTTATTGCCGCAAAAGCGGTTGAAAGACTTTCAGGAAAAAAGCCTGTTCTGGTTTTAACGCAGGGTCACAGCCCGGTTTCAATTCAGGAGCAGACAATTGCGGTATTAAAAAAGAAAAAAATTTCAAAGCTTATAACAGTTGACTTGGCCGTTTGCCAGAACCCGGAAACAGTTAGAAAAGTTGAAAAGTTTGCCCGGCTGCTTGTAATAGACCACCACAAGCTATACAACAACATTTCCTCAAAAAAAACCGTTTTTCTTAATGCAAAGTTTTTTGCCTCTTTTGACCCAAGCATGTACGTTACCTCAAAGTTCTGCTTTGACTTGTTCAAAGAGGTTGTTGACTTGCGCGGCCTTGAATGGGTCGCATGCATTGGAATTCTGGGTGACAGCGCGCTTGAGAAATGGGAAAAGTTTGTAAAGGCCTCTCTTAAATCGGAGAAAATTTCAATGGCTGACTTTGAAATTCTTGTTGGATTGGTTGGGGCAGTTGAAGTAGTGGACAAAACAAAAATGAAGAACCTTTTCAGTGAGTTCTTCAATGCGGAAAACCCGAAGCAGCTGCTGAAGTCAAAGTTCCTGAAATTCAGCAAGATAGTGGAGATGGAAAAGAAAAAAATCCTGGGTGGGTTTGACAAAAAAGCAGAGTTTTTTCCAGAGCGCCAGCTTGTGTTTTTCCAGTTTGAATCAAAGTTGGGCATAAAGTCTGCAGTAATAAACGAGCTTAGCAGCAGGCGTTTCCCAAATTCTACGGTCATTGTTGTGCAGGAACATGAAGAAGGATTTCTCACAATCAGCGCGAGGAGACAGGACTTCAAGGTTAGGGTAAATGACCTCCTGGAAAAAGCAGTTAAGCCGCTTGAAAACGCTTTTGCCGGCGGCCACATTCCTGCAGCTGGCGGAAAAATACAGAAAAGCGATTTAAAAAAATTCAAGGAGAACATCCTCAAAGAGCTCAAGCCGCAGAAACCAAAGAAATAAATACAAAAAGTGCTTTATTGTTTGGATGGGCAGAGCGCAGGGAGCATTAGAGTACCTTCTTTTGATTGGCGGCGCAATTCTGGTTGCAGTGATAGTTGTTAGCGTTCTCTCCGGAATTGGCGGTGGCGGCGGCACTGAAGCGCGCAAAGTTGCGGCTGATGCATTATGCGCCAAGTATGGCAATCAGGTGCTATGTAACGGAAGGCAGGTTCAATTGCAGGGTGAAACCGTAACCTGCATATGGAAATCGACCGGAGGAGTTTGCAGGGCTAATTTGGTTGAAATATCAGTTCCAGTTGCATTGCAGGCAAATTCAGCTGGAAGCGGTTCTGAACTCATCCCTCCACAGGCAGCCTATGCACAGATCTATGTTAATGGAGTGCAGCGCGCGAACAACACAAGGGGCCTGAACATTGTTGTAGTGAATGAGACAACTGGCGCATACATTAATGATGATACTTTTGACACCTATGATGCGTCGTGTTCTGCGCTGGTTCCACTAACAAATTTCATTAACAGTATTTCTGCTGGAAGAATTGTTTTGATGGCTGCAAGGGATGAGTGGGCTAGGGATTTCAAGCAGACTGGTGGATGCCCCGTCGCCCAAAGGGATGCAGCTTACACTGCTCTGGAATCAATTCATGCGGACACGTTGGTGAATATTCCTGATTTTCCTTTCTCTCCGCCATGGGACGCTGGAAACTGCGATTATGCTTCCTCTTACGCAATGATTTCAGTTAAGGGTTCCGGCCTTTACACGGAGCAGTACAGCCAAAACAGAAATAATTGCAGTGGAGTTCCTGTTACAGTTTCATACTCGCCATAAGCCAGCATTAGTCAATCAACAATTACTTCCTGTCTTTCATCTTTTGCTTTTGCAGCGGCTTTCTCAATGTTTTTCGGCCAGCCCCTGCCTTTTTCCACTACTTTCTCGGAAATTCCGCGTGGCCCCAATTTTTTTGAAACGTATTCTTTTACCTTCTTTGAGTCAATTGATTTGCATGATGAAACAGCAACCAGCGCAAAGCCTTTTTCTGGAAAAGTATGAATTGCTATGTGGCTTTCAGCTATCACCACTACTCCAGAAATTCCAGAATCCTGGGTGTTCTTTGCCTTGTAATTGAAAACATTTGGTTCAGAGATTTTTTTAAGTTCAAGAATTGAAGGCATTTCGTTAAGCATCTGCCTCACAACCTTAATGCTGTCAAGTTTTTCCTTTTTGCAGCCAACGCACTGCAGCAATATCTGCTTTGTGTAAAAGAAATCTGTTGAGTGGATAAAGAACGGCATCAGCCTGTCAGCGAAATTGTAGCCCAAGTCGAACAATAGCAGGGCAAAGAAGTAAACCCAGTTGCTGGTTATTACGCCGATTGCAAGCGCTCCTGCTTCAAGGATTAAGCGGCTTTTAACAGCCAGCCCAAAAACTTTTCCTGTTTCAATTCCCTTTTCACTTCTTCTGTCAGCCCAGTCATTCAGTTTTTCATCAGCAAAGCCCAGCAGTACAAACAGCGCCATGAATGGAATGCTTACCTGCGGGAGGCCAAAAGCCAGAGTTGTTGCAATCAGTGCTGCAACCGCGAGCTGGTGCGCCCTATCATCAATTTTTCCTGCGATTAAAACACTTATTGTGATTGCAAGAACCAATGTTGCAAATTCAGTGGACTGTGCAACAAGGAATCCTGCAAGAAAACCGTAAGTAATGCCAAGCAGGTTTTTCGCAAAGCCGTGCCATACAAACGGCTCATCCACGAGATTGTCAGTGAGCTTTGTGATAAAACCTGTTACAAAAGCCAAGGCAAAGCCTAGAACCATTATTTTTCCTCTTTGATTGCTGCAATTATCAATGGAAATAGTATTGTCGCATCCCCAACAACCGTAACTGATTTTCCTTTCTCCTTTATTTTTCCCCAGCTTTTTGCTTCGTGCGTTCTCGCGCCGCTGAGCGAGCCATCATATTCTGAGGCGGTTGAAACGTAAACAGCCAAGTCTAGGCCGCCCCTTACAATTGAGGCTCCGATTACATGGTGCTTTGAGATTCCGCCACCGAGAATGATTCCGGAAGTTTTTTCTGCGTTAAGCACCAACTCCGAGAATTCCTTCATGTCCTTGGTCACGTCAACTGAAAAATCAGGAAAATCCTGCTTGAAGAAGTACATCTGCAGGCCAATTGCTCCATCAGTTATGCCTGGGCAGAACACAGGAATGTTGTTTTTTGCGCACCAGTAAAGGAAACTGCTTTCATTCAGCTTTCCGCCAATGAACTTGTTGAGTTCGCTTGGAGAAACAGTTTTGTTTTCCGCGTGCAATTCTTTAAGCATTGGCTGGAACTTTTTTTCAAGCAGTTCGTAATGAGAGTTCGGCACAAAAATGTTGCCTATCCTGTTAATTCCTTTCCTGTGCAGTTTAACGTCGTCAGCATCAAAGCTTCCCTTATAGTACGGGTTGAAGGACTTCATGATGTCGTGGTCAATTGCCCCGGCAGTTGTAATAACTGCATCGACAAACTTTTCCTTACACATCTGCGAAATAACCCCGCGCAGCCCAGAGGCAACCATGTTTGCGGTGAATGATAAAAAAACAGTGTGCTGTTTTCTCTTCATTTCCCTGATGATTTCAACTGCTTCAGCTAAATGGGTTGCCTGGAAGCCAGTGCTTTCAAGCTGTTTCACAAGCCCTGAAGCACTTGCACCTGCCCTCAGTTCAATGTCCTTGATTTTGTCCATTAAGCCACCATTAAAGAAATCGTTGAAAAAACAGTTCCGCCCTATATTGGCAGAGTGAACATGAAGGATTTTACCGTTAAAACTGTATTTAAAGATATGTTAGTTTATTATTCTGCGGGTGCAAAAGTTAATGCTTTTATCCGGCAGGAAGCAGTTCGCCTCGATTTTTGCAATTGCATTTGTGTTCGTTGTAGCAATTGCGATTTTGCTTTTTCAGGGGCCTTCAAGGGAAACGGTTTCCTGGCTTGAATGCGATGACTCCAACACATTAAAATCAATTGATTTAAACAAACAGCATGTTATTCTGAACAGTGAAAACAAGGAGTTTGAAAAATTTTTTGGCGATGGCTCCCCTGCGCCGCCAAACCAGAAGAACACTTTTCTATCGGAGAACGGCGAAAAAATAGTCTTCTTTTTTTTGAAGGGCAATGATTCCTGCAGGGCCGAATACAAGCTTGTTGATTTGCGCCCTGAAAGCGCGGTAATCAATTTCCAAAGGGCATGCTCAATAGAGTCCGTGCCAATAGTTGAAAATGACTGTGATTTTCAAGTTGTTTGGAGTTTTACGGTTGATGCCAAATGAATTAATATTTTTTTGATAGTGGTGTGTAATGGCCTATTTTCTTCCAACAAAAATTGTTTTTGGTGAAAAAACATTCCTGAAAATTTTCTATGAACTAAAAGAAAGAAAAGTGAAAAAGCCCCTTCTTGTGTGCGGGAAACATTTCACTTCAACAATGCATTTTAAGGAACTTAAAAAAAACCTGAAAGGCATGGAAGTTTTTTCGCGCATTGAAGCAAACCCCTCAACTGCTTCAGTTGACAAGGCAGCTGAAATGATGAATGAAAAAAGCTGCGATGCGGTTATAGGCATTGGCGGCGGCAGCGTTCTTGATGCAGCAAAAGTTGTTGCATGCATGAAGAACTTTTCCGGGAGCTGCGAGTCCCTTTATGAAAAAATCCGCGTGAAGGAAAAAGTGCCTTTTTTTGCTTTGCCAACTACCTCGGGCTCAGGAAGCGAAGCCACAAAATATTCAGTGTTAACGCGTTCCTCCGGCATGAAGGAAACACTGAAAGATGACCTTTTTTATCCTGAAGCGGCAATAGTTGACCCAGAGCTTACGTATTCAATGCCTGCAAGTGTAACCGCTGCAACAGGAATTGATGCTTTCTGCCAAGCGGTTGAAGCTTACTGGGCTGCGACATCAATGCCTGAAACAGACGAGTTTGCCGAGGCTGCAATAAAACTTTCTTTTAAAACTCTTCCGAAGGTTGTTAATGCCCCTGACAAGAGTTCAAGGCATGACATGGCGCTTGCTTCCCTGACCACTGCGCGTGCCTTCAGCAACACTGGCACAACAGCATGCCACACACTTTCCTATGCCTTCACAAAATACTATGGCTTAGTGCACGGCTTTGCTGTTGCATTAACCATTCCCTCTTTTTTGGAGTTTTACTCTGAAAGCACTGAAAAGTGCCTTGCCATCTGCGGCTTTTTTGGGGTTAACACAATTGGTGAAGGAAAACAAAAAATTCTGGGTTTAATGAGGGAAGTTGGCGCACCAACAAGGCTCAGGGAAATCGGCTGCAAAAAAAAGGATTTGCAGAAAATAATTGAGTTAAGCCTGGCAGACAAACTTGGCAACCCGCGCAACCATTCAGCGGAAGACTTGGAAAAAATTTTTGAGAAAATATTTTAACAACCCAAAATTATTTTTTGTTCAGGAACTCAAAAGCGTTTCTGAAAATCTGCATTCCTTCTCCTTCCTCAGGAAAATCCTTTCTAGTTGACAAAGGGTTGGTTATGGAGAAAAGCACTTTTTCCGGGTGAGGCATCAAACCGAAAACCCTGCCTGTTTCATCGCATATTCCTGCAATGTCTGCAACTGAACCATTGGGGTTTTCAGCGTACTTGAATACAATCTGCCTGTTTTCGGCAAGCCTTTCAATCACTTTTCTGTCCTTTGGAACAAATCTTCCCTCGCCATGGTTTATGGGGCAGTAAATGCTCTCAACGCCTTTCACGAAAGGCGTTTTATTGCTTTCTTTTTTCAGCAAAACCCATTCATCCTGGAAGTGGCCTGACTTGTTGAATGTCAGCGTTGCAAGCTGCTCGGAGTAATTGCCTTTAAAGCCCGGCAGAATGCCTGCTTTGACCAGCGCCTGGAAGCCGTTGCATATTCCAAGCACTAGGTTTCCTGATTCAATGAATTCAGGTATTTCACTGCTTAGTTTCAGCCTCAGCTTGTTTGCAAGAACCTTTGCTGAACCAAGGTAATCTCCGAAAGTGAAGCCGCCGGGCACTACAAGCAGCCTGTAGTCCTGCAGTGACTTCTTTTTTCTGGTTAGTTCGTTGATGTGAACCAAGTCTGCCTTGAAGCCGGCAAGACTCAATGCAGCCATTGTCTCAAAATCACAGTTCGTTCCAGCTGCCCTCAACACAATTGCGTTCGGCTTTGCCATTTCAACCCACCATTTCAAATAATTTTTTTTGTTTCATTTTTTTCACCATTCAACTGCCAGTGTCAGTTGACACCACAATACCTCAAGGGATTTCACTTCGTTCAATCCCTTATAAATATTTCCAAAAATCATTTTTTTCACCATTTCAAAGTTTTTTTCCAGCTATCCTTGAGTTTAACGAGTTTTTCCTGCAGCATTGGTTTCCCTTCAAGCCCTTTAACCACGAGCTCGCTGCTTGAAGTGACTTCCCCAATTTTTGATACTGGGTGCTCTTTCATTATTTTTTCGAACTCCTTTTCCTTTGGCTTTGCAACCTCCACAATAAGCCTTGAGTTGCTCTCCGAGAAAAGGATGAAGTCGTTCCTGTACATTTTTTCCCCAAGCAGAACCCTGCTTAACTCAATTTCTGCTCCAAGCATTCCGCCGAAAGCCATTTCTGCTGCTGCAACTCCCAGGCCGCCTTCACTGCAGTCATGGCAGCTTCTCACAATTCTCTGCGAATTTTTGGAGCCAACGCTCATTGCCGCGAAAAGCGCCTCATACATTCTTTTTGCATTTACCGCGTTTACTTTTGGCACATCGTTTCCAATCTGGCCGTGCAGTTTAGCGTAATGGCTTCCGCCAAGCTCATTGAATGTAGTGCCAAGAAGGTAAATTGGGTTGCCTTCCTCCTTGAAATCCATTGAAACCCTTTTCCTTACATCCTCCATTACTCCCAGCGCTGAAACAAGAAGCGTTCCAGGCACAGAGATGTGCTTGCTGCCTGCATTGAACTCGTTGTAAAGAGAGTCCTTTCCTGAAACGAATGGTGCCTCGAATTTTGTGGAGGCATCATAGCAGGCTTTGCATGCCCTTACAATTTCAGCGAGCTTTATCTGCTTGTCAGGGTTGCCCCAAGAAAAATTGTCGAGCAGTGCAATTCTTGCTGGATCTGCACCAACAGCAATGCAGTTCCTTATTGCTTCATCTATTGCTGAGGCTGCCATCCAGTAAGGGTCAATGTCACTGTACAACGGATTAATTCCGTTCGAAATTGCAATGCCATTCCAGGAATCAAAAAACGGCCTTATGACAGCAGCATCTCCTGGAGAGTCTTCCTCTGCTCCAACCATTGGTTTTAGGATTGCCCCTCCCTGCACCTCATGGTCGTACTGCCTTATGGTTGTTTCCTTGCTTGCAATGTTCGGCATTGCAAGAAGTTGGTGCAGAACTTTTCCAAGGCCGCGAGGATACTCTATTGCTAGTTCGCCGTAATCAGGCTTAACCCATTTAGCCTTTCTTTTTTGTTTCGGCAAGCCATAGTGTAGAAACTCCATTCCAAGCTCTAAAACAGTGTTGCCGTTAAACAAAACTTTGAGCTTTTTATCCCCAGTAAACTCTCCGATGACAGTTGCCTCCACTTCTTCAAGCTCGCACATTTCCCGCAGCTCATTCCACTTGTTTTTTGGAACAGCTAGCACCATCCTCTCCTGGCTTTCACTCAGCCATATTTCCCAAGGGCTTAAACCCTTGTACTTCAGCGGAGCTTTTTCAAGGAAAACAATTGCTCCAATGCTCTTAGCCATTTCTCCAACAGCAGAAGAGAAGCCTCCTGCACCGCAGTCAGTAATGCAGTTGTAAAGCTTTCTGTCCCGCGCTTGGAGAATAACGTCAAGCATTTTTTTTTCTTCAATTGCGTTGCCTATCTGGACCGCGCTGGCAGGGCTTGTCTCTTCAAGGCCAACTGAAGAAAAAGTTGCCCCATGCAATCCATCCCTTCCTGTTCTGCCACCGATAACCACAATGAGTTCTCCGGGAGAAACTTTTTTTTCATGCATTCCCTTTGGCAGCACTCCAACCGTGCCGCAGAAAACAAGCGGGTTTCCTAGGTAGCGCTTGTCGAAAAGTATTGCTCCGTTTACTGTCGGGATGCCCATCCTGTTTCCATAATCCCTTACTCCTGCCCTAACTCCCTTGAAAACCCTTTTCGGGTGCAGCACCCCAGCAGGAACGCTGCCTTTTTCAGTCCAGGGCTCGGCAAAACAAAATACATCAGTGTTTGCAACAGGCTTTGCTCCCAAGCCTGCTCCAAGCACATCCCTTATGACTCCTCCAATGCCTGTTGATGCCCCTCCATAAGGCTCCAACGCGCTCGGATGGTTGTGGGTTTCAACCTTTACTGCAACGTCAAACTTTTCGTTGAAAGAAATTATTCCGGCGTTGTCACTGAAAACAGAGACAAGAAAACTGCTTTTCTTTTTCTTTATCGTGTCAGTTGCTTTTGCAATGAAGCTCCCGAAAAGCCCATCAATTTTTTCAAATCCGTTTTCGTCCTCGTATTCAATTGTGCAGTTGAACACTTTGTGCTTGCAGTGCTCGCTCCAAGTCTGGGCCAAAGTTTCAAGCTCTATGTCAGTAGGGTTCCTTCCCTGTTTTTCAAAGTGGTCCTGTGCTGCCTTCATTTCAGCCAAGTCAAGTGAAAGCAGGCGCTGCCCGCTTAACTCAACCAACTGTTTCTCGTTCAATCCAAGCACTTTTATCTCGGCCGCATTCGTTTCCTTCATTTTTTTCCTTTCCTGTAAGAGAATTCCTCTATGAGTTCGTTTGCAAGCAGTCCTGTGCAGATTCTTTTCACTTCTTCCTCTTGAATATTTCCGCGCAGCAGGTATTTTCTCCCGCTTCTGATTGTTTCCTCTTCCAACAGCTTCCTGTCGAGAAGGTCCTCGATTGCCTGCCTTGCAGTTGCCCCAACGTTGTCTGTTACCTCTTTTTTCAGCTTCACTTCAATTTCCCAGTCAAAAGCAGCTGAAAGCTCTTTGTTTAAGGAGTACTCTTGGATTATTGGGTCAACAAGCAGTTTTTCAGCTATTTCCTTTGCTTTTTCCTCTTGCAGCTCGGCATTCAATTCAAAGAACTCAATGAAGGAAACTGTTTCAATTCCTTTTATTTCCAAGTCATCCTCTATGTCTGCTTTGACTGACGCACCAATGGGGTCGTTTTTCTGTTCCTTAAAGCCGACTTCAACGCGGTGATGCTCCATAAAAAAATTTGGAAAACAACAATATTTAAATAGTCACCTCCTTTATTCTATTAGGAATCCCCCATGTCAGGTGAAGAGGCAAGGCATGAGTGCGGCCTGGCAGCAATCCATTTGTCCAAGCCATTGAAGAACTACCCTTTCGGTGGCGCGGCATACTACTTGTACAGGATGCTTTTACAGCAGCAAAACAGGGGCCAGCTTTCAGCGGGCATCACAACTTTCAACCCAAAACGAGAGCAGGTAATTGACACTTACCGAAAACTTGGATTAGTCAACGAGGCTTTTCGCTCTCATCATACGGCAAAAAGCCGCGCGGTAATGGGGCACTATGCCGGTTTGAAGGGCATAGGGCAGGTGCGTTACGCAACATGCGGCTTGGATGATGTGAGCTACGCGCAGCCGTTTGAAAGGCACCATGGGAGGAGATGGAAGTGGTTTGCCTTTGCATTCAACGGCAACATTGCAAACTTTTCTGAACTGAAAAAAGAAATGGAGAAAAAGCAGTACCAGCTGGTTAGGAACCTTGACACGGAGCTGATACTCCACCACATTGAGCACCAGTTCAGGGGCGACAGGAAACCTGAACTGCCAACAGTGTTCGGCAACCTTGCAAACATTTTTGACGGCGCATACAACATCGTTTTTCTTAACGCGGAGGGAACGCTTGCGGCAATGCGTGACCCGCTTGCGTTCAGGCCATTAAGCTATGCAATAGACGATGACAAGGTTGCTGTTGCATCAGAGAGCTGTGCTTTAACCAACCTCGGCATGAACAATGTCCAGTCATTTAAGCCGGGAGAAATGCTCACAGTTGAAAACGGTTCCGCAAAAGTTGAAAAGTTCGCTAACTCTTCCAGAAAAGCGCGCTGCATGTTTGAATGGGTTTACTTTGCAAACGCTGCATCTCTTATTGACGGCAAAAGCGTTTACCAGGTGCGCTGGCGGCTTGGCGAACAACTAGCCAAAACTGAAACACTGAAGGTTAACGACAAGGACTGGATTGTTGTCAGCGTGCCTGATACAGCTAAGCCGGCTGCAGATGCTTATGCCCATACTTTGGGCCTGCCATCAATGGAAGGTCTCTTGAGGAACAGGTACGTTGGCAGAACATTCATTGAAGGGCAGGGCAGAGAGGAAAGGGTGCGGGAAAAATACAACCTAAACAAGGCAGTGCTGCATGACAAGAAAGTGATTTTAATTGAGGACTCGATTGTGAGGGGCTTAACCTCAAAGCCTTTGGTGAAATACATAAGGGATTCCGGCAAAGCAAAAGAGGTTCACGTGCGCGTTTCATGCCCGCCAATAAGGGCGCCGTGCTTTTACGGCATTGACATGAGCACTTTGCAGGAAATGATTGCGGTAAGGCACATGAGCAAAAAGCAGATTGAAGATGTTGGCTTTCAGGATGTTGATGAAAGCGTAATTGAAGGGATAAGGAAAGATATTGGTGCTGATTCCCTGCGCTACCAGTCAATTGACGGTTTGGTTAAGGGCATAAACTACGAGTCAGGCGCCGAAAGCCTGTGCATGGCCTGCTTAACAGGAAAGTATCCAACACCTTTCGGTGAAAAGCTTTACCAAGTTGCAAAGCAAAACCAAGAGAAAGGCATTAAGGGACGCACTTACGAGATGTCAGTGAAAAGCTGATAGCATTTATTATCTTCTATATTATATGGCGGGCAATTATGAGGTCATTGCTCGAAAAAGTGCCTTCGGCGATACTTTTAATTGCATTTTCTTTGTTTCTTTCAATGGGGTTCAATGAAGGTTCTTGTTGTTGGTTCCGGCGGCAGAGAGCACGCGCTTGTCTGGTGCATTGCAAAAAGCAATAAAGTAAAGAAAATATATTGCGCTCCGGGCAATGGCGGCACTGCTTCCCTTGCGGAAAACATTCCAATTGAAGCAGATGACATTAGTTCTTTGGCTGATTTTGCTGGAAAGGAAAAGATTGATTTGACTGTTGTGGGGCCTGAGGCACCGCTCGTTGCAGGAATAGCTGATGAATTCCTGACGCGCGGGCTGAATGTTTTCGGGCCTTCAGCAAATGCTGCAATGATTGAGGGCAGCAAGGCTTTTGCAAAGGAAGTAATGAAATCAGCCGGAATTCCAACCGCTTTCTTCAATTTAATAACAAACATTGACGAGCTGCAGGAACTCGTGCAGCGAAAGAATTTGCAGAAAGCAGCCGTGAAAGCGGATGGCCTTGCTGCAGGAAAAGGGGTTTTCATCTGCAATTCGCAGCAGGAAATAATGGCTGCCGGAAACAAAATACTCCAAGAAGGAATTTTTGGCGGGGCAGGAAAAAGAGTTGTGGTCGAGGAGCTTTTGGAGGGAGAGGAAGCAAGCATTCTTGCCTTTTGCGATGGCTCAACCGTAAAATTGATGGTTTCAAGCCAGGACCACAAGCGCGCGTTGGACAATGACAAAGGCCCTAATACCGGTGGCATGGGTGCCTATTCCCCTGCGCCAGTCATAGCAAAGGAATTGGAAAAAAGAATTGAGAGGGACGTAATGCTTCCTGCAATTAAGGAATTGAAGAAGCGTGGCGCGCCTTATGTTGGGGTTCTTTATGCGGGTTTAATGGTTTCAAACAATCAAATTAAAGTTTTGGAGTTCAACGCAAGATTCGGTGACCCAGAAGCGCAGGCTGTTTTACCCAGGCTTAAAACTGATTTGGTTGAAATAATGCTTTCGTGCATTAACGGAAAACTGCAAAAACAGAAAATTGAGTGGAGTGAAAATGCCGCGTGCTGTGTTGTGATGGCTTCAGGCGGCTATCCCGGCAACTACGAGAAAGGAAAAGAAATTTTTGGCTTGGATAAATCCGCAAAATTGCATGATACAATTGTTTTCCATGCTGGGACAAAAAAAATTGGGGATAAAATTTTTTCAAATGGCGGGAGAGTGCTCGGTGTAACCGCGTTAGGGAAAACAATAAATGAATCAATTGAGAAAGCCTATAAAGCAGTTTCAAAGATTTCTTTTGAGAAAATGCACTTCCGCCGGGATATTGGCGGAAGAGCATTGGAAGTGAAACTGCAATGAACAAGGATGGTTTGCGCAAAGTGATGATTGGAAAAAGGAACTTTTTGACAAAGCAGGAAATATTTGATAAAAGCAAGCTTGTTCAACAAAACCTTTTTTCGTTGCCCGAATTCCAGCAGGCAAAAAATGTTTTGAGTTACGTTAGCTTTGGCACAGAAGTAAGAACCCAGGACATAATTGAGCATTGCTTGATTGAAGGCAAAAAGGTTGTTGTGCTTTTCACTGATATCCAGAAGCACAAACTGCTCCTGTTCAAGTTTGAGTCCTTCGAGCTTCTTGCACCTAGCGATTTTGGGATTCCTGAGCCTAATCCTAAAATTGCAAAGCCAGCAAAAGCAAAAGACCTGGATTTGATTATTGCTCCCGGCCTTGCTTTTGACGAGCACAAGCACAGGGTCGGGTACGGCAAAGGATACTTTGATTCCTTTTTGTCGGACCTTAAAAACAAATCTCCTGTGGTTGCCTTGGCCTATGATTTTCAGGTTGTGGATTCAGTGCCAGTGGAAGAAAACGATGTGAAAGTTGACAAAATCGTTACAGACAAACGCATTATAGAATAATAGATAATTCAGAAGTGTTCAGAAACATTTAAATTTTGCAGAGAGCATTATTTGTTTATGAATTTAAAATTTTTGTTGGCATTAATTGTTTTGCTGTTTTTCATTGCTGGATGCACTTCCAATGTTTCAGAGGTTCAGCTTACCGTAAAAGTAATTAATGCTTTTAGCAATCCAGTGGAGGATGCGCGTGTTTCCTTGGTGCCAGACAACTCAAATTTTGCTTCAAGGGTGCAGAACACTGATGAGCAAGGCATAACAGTTTTCACTGTTGAAACAGGAAAAGTGCAGATAAGCGTTTCAAAGGACGGTTATAGCACCACTGTTGTGGATGAAATGCTTGAAGATTCAAAAACAAGGGAAATAGTGCTCGAACAACTTAGAAGGTAAAAGGGCGGTAAATTGTTCTTCAACAGAATAAGAAGCCTTTTTGACATAATTTCTTTTTACAAGTCCGTTCCTGAACTGATAACTGAAACCAAAAGCGTTGCTTCTGCTGCAGTTGATTTTATTGCAGTGGCACTGCTTTACTTTGTTTCCTCGGTTTTTCTGAAAATTGTTTTTTTTATTTCCTCGCCTGAAAAGCTGCCGGAAGTGCTGCTTTTGATGGTTTTGTTTTTCGGCTTTGTTTTGGCTGAAGTATTGGCCCTGCTTGCAGCAGCACTCCTTGTTTTTGCTTTTTCAAGGCTTTTTAGAGCAAAAGGCTCTTTGCAGCAGTTGCTAGCAGTTCAGTTGAGAGTGCTTTCAGCAATCAACCTCTTTGTTTTAGTTGTATTCATTCCATTCGCTGACTTCGCAAAAATAATTTTTTTGTTTTTGGCAGTGATTTTTCTTCCTTTTTTTTCGCTGAGGGTGCTTGATGGCCTGTTTAGCCTGACAGCCATAAAGAGTGTTGTTTTGATGCTGTTTTACTTGGTGGTTTTCCTCTCAGTTATTTTTGCTTTGATGACTGCTTTTTCCTCTGTTTTTGATTCATCTCTTGCAGGGGTTTTTGGGCAGAACTTTTCACAGCTGTTCTCCGGCACATTCTTCTGATTTAGTCAATTCTCTTGTTTTTGACTGTGAACAGCAAAAGAACCAGTGATGGAATCACGAGCAAAAGAATTTCAGGGGCCAAATTCAAGAGCGTGTTTCCTTTCACAAGCACCTCTGTCACAATAAGAATTGAAATATTCAAAGGAAGTTTTTCAGCAATGCTTGAAACAATTTCGCTCATCAGCTCTACTGGCAGAATTATTCCGCTCAGGAAGATAAGCGGGATCATTATTACAAGTGCGGTCAGCAGCGTGGTTGACTGAAGCCGCGTAAAGTTTGTAATGAACAGCCCAAGTGCAACAAACGCAAAGCTTGCAAGAGCAAATGCCACATACAACTCGGCTATGTTTCCTGCAATTGGAACATTAAATGAAATAATTGACACGACAAGGATTATTGTTGCAAGGAAAACCGAAAAAATTATCTGCCCAAAAATTTTCCCTATGAAGAGTTTGTATTTTTTGGTTGTTGAAAGAACCATTCTGAGGTAAGCTCCCTGGATTTTTTCGTTAATGAAGACAACAGCGCTCAAAAGAATTGCAGTAAGCATTATCACGATCGCGATAAGGGAAGGCACAAGAATGGTGAACTTGTCAACATTGTAAGCGCTGAGTTTGTTTATTATCACAGGGTTTGAAAGAAACTGAGGGTCAAGGTTGCCAAGCTCATCAAGCGAATCAATAAATGAGGCCATCAGTTCCTTTGATTCTTCCAGGTCAGAGTCAACGTCTTTCTTGGACTCAAGGGAATCATCAATCAGTGCTATAATCTCATCAATTGTTGAGCCGATGCTTGAGAGCTGCTCGTTTATGCTGTCAAGGTCAGTGAAAGTGCTGTCAATTTCCCCTTTAAGGTCCTTAAGGCTGGCATCGGTTGTTTCAAGCTTGCCTTGAATTGCAATTACTGACTCTTGCATTTCAACTATTTCCTGCTCTGCGCTGTTCATTTCAGCTTCTGCAGCCTCAATGTCAGACCTAGCGCTGGAAATTTCTGCTCTTGCGCTCCTAATTTCAAGCAATGCTTCCTCTATTTGCGGGCTGCCCCCCGGAATCTGCGAATTAACCTCATCAAGGTCCTGCTCGATTTCTGCAAGCTGCCTGTCGCGTTCCTCAAGCCTTGTTACAGCATCCCTTCCTTTCTGCCTGTAATCAGCAATGCTTAGCCTGTGCTGTTCAAGCCTTTCTGGAAGGCCCTCAATTTCTCCTGAAAAAAATTCCACATCAGAAGTGTACTGGTCAAGCTTTGCCTTTATCACATCGTTTCTGTTCCTCTGGCTGTTCAGCACTTCGCGCATTTCGTCAATGTTGATTGCGGTAACACTCTCATTCAAATCAAGCAAGGTCAGCTCGCTTTCATCAAGTTGCTGCAGGAATTTTTCTACTCTTTCAACTTCCCCCTGCAAATCGGATTTAATTTGTGAGAGGTTCTCCCAAATTTCTTGCAGCAACTGCAGTGAAGTCTGGAAGCCAACGCTCTGCACCGCCTGCCTTGCAACATCAAAGAAAAAAAGCGACGTAGCAATGTTCGAGTTGTCAAACACCACATCAATTACATATCTTCCATATCTTGTTTCTGGCTCGTGCACAATAATTCCAACCTTGCTTTGCCTCTCATAAATAATCCGCTCAACGTCATCCGAAGAAACCGCTCTTAAAATTGTTATTTTGTTTGTGTCCTCAAGCTGCTTGATGAATTTCTCTGAGTCAAAACCCCTGATGTTTGCAGGAGCATAAACCGCTATCTCAAGGTTTTCAAGGGTTGATTTTCCTGTAAAAGCAAGGCCAATAATGAAAACAACAATTATCAGCATCAACAAAATCAGGCCAAGCACAAACCATTGTGACTTGATTACGGCAATTTCTTTTGCAGCAATTCTTGCAATCCTTGCTCCAGGCAGCTTTTCCAGCAGCTCTTTCAATGCAGGCATTTCAGTTCCTCAGTTGTTGTCCTGTAACATTCATGAAAACATCCTCTAAATCTGGCTCCTTGATTCTGGATGAAACAATCTCGTAACCTTCTTTTACAAGCCATTCTGTGATGCTGGCAATTTTTTCAAGCGCGCGTTCCGGAAGTAAAGAAATTATTAAGTAGTTTCCAGCTGCATTCACGTCACTGCCTTTCAGCGTGCCTTTAATCGCGTCAACTATTATTTTTTCAGGCACCTTGTTTAGTTTCACTACCAGCACTTTAACCCCGCCAAAGCTTGCGATTAGTTCCTGCGGCGTTCCGCTTAAGAGCACTTTTCCGTCGCTTATCAGCCCAATGCGGTTGCACAAGTGCTCTGCTTCATCCATGTAATGGGTTGTAATGCAGATGGTTTTGCCTTGGTGCTTTAGCTCAAAAATTTTTTCCCAGAAGTGCTCTCTCACCTTTGGGTCCAACCCAACAGTTGGCTCATCCATGAAAATAACTTTAGGGTTATTCACGAGAGAGCACGCAATGTTCAGCAGCCTCTTGTAGCCGCCGCTCAAATTTTCTGCCTGCCTTTTCCTGAAGCTGCTTAACCCCAGCCATTCAATCAGGTAATCAGTCCGCTTTTGAAGTTCTGCTCCAGTTAAGCCGTACATTGCTCCAAAAAACTTAAGGTTCTGTTCAACTGTGAAGCTGTAAAAAAAGCTTGTTTCCTGCGGTACAATCGCAATAAACCCTTTTATTTTGTCATAGTTTGCTGTTAGTTCTGCTCCAGAAAAATTTACTGTTCCCGAATCGGCTTTTCCAAGGCCTGTCATGATTTTTGCAAGCGTTGATTTGCCCGCACCATTCGGCCCAATAAGGCCGAACACCTCTCCCTGCATTATGTCAAGCGAGACATCGTTGAGTGCCTGAAAGTTTCCATAGAATTTGTTTATGCTTCTAATCTGAACAATTGGTGCAGCTGCTGCGTAACCTCTTTTTTCTTGAGTTTTTGCTTCAGCCCCTTTAACCGCTTCCTTTGCTTGAACTGCGTTTTCAGCAGGCATAATTGTTAAACAGTTCTTTAATATTTAAATGTAGCCTTCCTGCATTTTTTCCCTGTTTTTTTCCCAAACCCCCCAACAAAAGTTTATATATTACTTTGCACTTATATTTTTCAGTTATTTTTGAATTGTTTTTGAATTGTGGTGTGATGAAGGGAAAATTTTTCGCTGCATTTGCTTTATTTGCTTTGCTAATTGTTTCCGGTTGCATTTCGAATGAAGGAACTTTGCTT
Organism: archaeon GW2011_AR10; assembly: GCA_000830275.1. Taxonomy (GTDB): domain Archaea; phylum Iainarchaeota; class Iainarchaeia; order Iainarchaeales; family GW2011-AR10; genus GW2011-AR10. The sequence goes on from CP010424.1 coordinate 271,388, forward strand.
GTTAATGTTTTTGATGTAACGGAAGCTGATGATGTTGAAAGCAAACCCCCTTTTTTGCCTGGTGCTACTGTTGAGGTTTACTCTAACTCAGGTTTGGCTGCAATAGCAAAAACCGACAATAATGGCAAAGTTTCCTTTGAGCTTGCGGTAGGCGACTATGACGTGGTTGCTTCAAAAGATGGGTATGGAAAAGAAAAGCAGGAAACAACAGTTTCAGCTAACCAAACAACTAACTTAGAATTCCTGCTTGAAAAAGCTGGTGGCGGAGGCGGCGGAGGGGACAGCAATGTTGTTTCAGGAGGGGGCAGCGAAGGGCTTGTTTCCCCTGCATTTGAAATTGCCTATCACCGCGTTTGGCTGAACTTTGACGATGGGCAAGGAAAAATTATTAGTGCTGCTCCAGTGTCTGGTTTTGATTCCTGTTTTGATATTCTTATGAGCACTGGCACTGAAGCAGTCTGCGCGGAGGGAAAAACCTACAACCAAGGCGAAAAGTGCAGGTATTACTTGCAGGAGACTGCAAACAACCCGAACATTGACGAGGACAGGTGCGTTCTAGAAATCAGTTTCGAGGAAGGAAGCAGTGGAAAACAAGGCAAGAGGTTCTTTGAGAGCGACGGAAACTCTTCAAGCATTCACAGGGAAAGCATCAGGGAAATTTCTGACTCGCGCTGATTCAATAACCAAATGAGCCCCTGTCAAAACCCTTTTAAACAACTTTAGCTAATTATTTAACGCTATGAGCATGAAACCATTGCAATTAGTTGCGTTAATTGTTTTGCTAATATTTTTGTTCAGCGGCTGCATTAAGCGCCAGGGTAGCGCAGAAGAAATTCCGTCAGATGAATTTGGACAGCAGCCAGGAGGGGAACTGCCTTCGCCTGAAGACACCATTGAAATAATTGTTCCCCAAAGGCAGGATGGCAGCGTTCCGGTCACTGCGCGTGTTGGAAAATTCAAGCTGCTTGAGGGCAGTGTTCTTTCAAACCTTCATGGCTTGAATGAGTTTGCTGGAACAAGCCTTTCAATAAAGGTTGACCAGATTTTTTTCCAGAACTTTCCTTTAGGTCCTGTTGCAAGGCTCCAGTTGCTTGATGATTCAGGAACCGTTATTAGGACTGCCTTGGTGAGGCAAGGCAACAATGTAACTGAGAGGCTGAGCGGTTCAGGCCAAGGAACGCTTTTTCTCGAGCAAATAACTGTTGCGGAAATCAGCTATACTGACACGCCGAGGGACTACATTGAGCTAGAAATTGGCTGACCTCAGTGCCTGAAATGCCTTATGCCAGTGAAAACAAGCGAGATTTTGGCCTTGTTTGCTGCTTTAACTACTTCCTCATCCTTTACGCTGCCGCCCGGCTCAATTAGCCCTGCCACGCCTGCTTTTGCAGCTAGCTCAATGCTGTCAGCGAATGGAAAAAAACCATCTGAAGCAATAACCGAGTTTTGGGCTCTTTTTCCTGCTTTTCCTATTGCAATTTTTACTGCTTCAACCCTGCTTGTCTGGCCTGCGCCAATGCCTATTGTCTGGTTTTCTTTAGCTAAAACAATTGCATTGCTTTTAGCGTGCTTTGCAACCCTCCAAGCAAAAAGCATTGAGGAAAGCTCCTTTTTTGAGGGCTTTTTCTTTGAAACAAACTTGAGGTCTCTGGAGGAAATGCCTTTGGTGTCGCGTTCCTGAAGCAGCAGGCCGCCTACAACTTTTTTGAAGGAGAACTCGTCAGAGTAACTGAATTGCCGGTCAAGGCCGTTCACTCTTAGAACCCTCAAATTTTTTTTCCTTTTCAAAATATTTAATGCAACTGAATCAAAGTCAGGTGCAATGACTATTTCATTGAAAAATGAGGTTATTTTTTTTGCAGTTGCAGTGTCGCATTTCCTGTTAAATGCAATTATGCCGCCGAAAGCGCTGGCAGGATCGCATGCAAGCGCTTTCCTGAAAGCATCAGAAACTGAATTAGAGGAAGCTGCGCCGCACGGGTTCCCGTGCTTTATTATTACGGCTGCTGGTTCCCTGAATTCTTTCACTAACTCGATTGCTGCGTCAGCGTCAAAAATGTTGTTGAAAGAAAGCTGTTTTCCGTTCATCACTTCAGCTATTGCAATGCAGGGCTCTTTCACTGCCGGCTCTTTGTAAAAAGAGCCTTTCTGCTGGTAGTTTTCCCCATACCTTAAGTCCATTATTTTTTCAAACGAGGCAGTGAATTTTTCAGGAAAACTTTCAGTGGAAAACTTTCTCCAGAAAAACTGGGAAATAATGGTCTCATAAGCTGCTGTTTCACTGAATGCTTCTACTGCAAGCCTTTCTCTGGTGGAAAAGCTTATTCTGCCATTGCTTTGAATTAGTTCATCCATAAGTGCAGCGTATTGTTTTGGGGAGCTTACAACTGCAACCCTTTCAAAGTTTTTTGCAGCAGCGCGAAGTAATGCAACTCCGCCGATGTCAATTTTTTCAATTATGCTTTTCATATCCTCTGTTTTTGAAGCGGTTTCCTTGAATGGATAAAGGTTCACTACTATCAAATCAATCGGCTTTATTTTGTGCTTTCTGAGTTCAGCTTCATCAGCTTTTGTCCGGCGTGAAAGAATTCCGCCAAAAATTTTTGGGTGAATGGTTTTAACCCGTCCTCCTAAAATTTCCGGAAAAGAGGAAATGGACTCGATTTTTTTTGCCGGAATCCTTGCCTTTTTGAGCAATTCAGCTGTTCCAGAGCTGGCAATTATTTCAACGTTGAACCTGTTTAGGATTCTCGCAAGCTCTGCTATTCCTTGCTTGTCTGAAACTGAGATTAGGGCCCTTTGGAGTTTAACCACGAATTTTCACTCTTCCGCCGACAATACTTATTTTGTGCTGCGCAAACAATTTAATTGCCTCCAGTAGGATTTCCTGTTCTGCTTTTTGCACTCTCTCCTTCAAAGAATCTGGCGTGTCACTTTTCAACACTTTAACCTTTTTCTGCATTATTATTGGGCCTTCATCAACTTGCTCTGTTACAAAGTGCAGCGTGCAGCCTGTTTCCTTTTCCTTGTTTTTTAGCACTTCCTCGTGAACATTCAAGTCCCTGCCTCCGGCATACTTTGGCAGAAGCGAGGGATGAATGTTTATTATTCGGTTCCTGAACGTGCTTAGCACTGGCTCTCTTACAATCCTCATGAAGCCAATCAGCAGCACCAGTTCAACATCATTTTCTTTGAGAATGCTGTTGATTTTTTTGTTGAATTCCTCGCTGGAGGAAAATTTTTTTCTTTCAACTGCAACTGCCTTTATTCCGTGCTTTTTTGCCCGCTCCAGAATGAATGCATCTGCCCTGTCGCTTGCCACAACAGCTATTTCTGCTTCAAGTTTCCCTGCTCCAATTGAGTCAATTATTGCCTGCAAGTCAGTTCCCTTAGTGGAGCCAAGCACTCCAAGCCTAAGCTTCTTCATGCAGTGACCTCTTTGCAGCTAAAACCGTGTTCTGCATTAGTGATGCAACAGTCATTGGGCCAACTCCTCCTGGAACAGGCGAAATGAATGAAGCCCTGTTTTTAACGCTTTCAAAGTCAACATCCCCCACAAGCTTTTTTCCCTGCATTGTTATGCCGACATCAATCACTATTGCGCCTTTTTTCACCATTTCTGCTTTAATGAGGCCCGGCTTTCCCGCAGCGGAAACAAGAATGTCTGCCTGCATTGTTTCCTTCTCTAAATCCTTTGTTTTGCTGTGGCATACAGTTACTGTTGCGTTTTCCTTCATCAGCAGCGCGGCAACAGGTCTGCCGACAGTGCTGCTTCTCCCTAAAACAACCGCTTTTTTGCCTGCAATTTTTTGTTTAGTTGACTTAAGCAGAGCCATTATTCCTTTAGCTGTTGCTGGAACAAAGTATGGTTTTCCTGCAAAAAGCCTTCCCTGGTTGACAGAGGAAAAGCCGTCAACATCTTTTTCAGGGTTGATTAACTCCATTACCTTGACTGGATCCAAGTGCTCTGGCAAAGGCAGCTGCACAATTATGCCGTGAAACCGCCTGTCATTGTTGAGGGAAACAATTTTTTCCGCTAGGTGGTCTAAGGAAACATTGTCATTCAGGGAAACCTTTAATGCGTTAATGCCTAAGCTTTTTGCTTTCTCTATTTTTTTGTTGACATAAATGCTGCTTTCTGGAACAGAACCAAGCTGCACGATTGCGAGGCCAGGTTCAACCAGCTTTTTCTTCAGTTCAAAAATTTCTTTCTCCAGTTCAGAGTAAATCTGATTAGCTGCCTCCTTTCCGTTCAAAATTTTTGCAGCCACTTTCTTCACGTTTCCAAACCTGCGGCAGTGTTAAACAAATTAAATGTATTACTTGTAAAAAGGAAAATTCTTGCAGAAAACAGTAACATTTTTCCTGATTTTTTTCAGCGCGTTTTCATTTCCATGGTTTTTCATTGCCTTCACAATGAAGCTGGCAACCTCTTTCATGTCTTTTTCCTTCATGCCTCTGGTTGTAATGACTGGTGTGCCAATCCGTATGCCGCTTGGGTCCCACGGGCTTCTGGTGTCAAAGGGAATCGTGTTCTTGTTGCAGTAAATTCCAGCTTTCTCCAGTGCATGTTCTGCCTGCTTTCCTGTAATGCCTTTTCCGTTCATCCATGTATCAACAAGCATCAGGTGGTTGTCAGTACCATTTGATACAATCCTTTGCCCTTCTCCCATCATCGCTTCAGCCAGCGCCTTGGAGTTCTTCACTATCTGCTTTGCGTAATTCTTGAATTCCGGCTTTAATGCCTCGCCGAACGCAACCGCTTTTGCAGCGGTTGTTTGGTCATGTGGTCCCCCCTGTAATCCCGGAAAAACCGCCTTGTCGATTTTTTCAGCAAATTCTTCCCTGCACATTATAACTGCGCCGCGCGGACCGCGCAGGGTCTTGTGAGTTGTTGTGGTTACAGCATCAAAGTATGGCACAGGGTTTTCGTGAACTCCTGCAGCGCATAAGCCTGCAATGTGCGCGATGTCAGCCATGCAGAATGCTCCAACTTCATCGCAAATTTTTCTGAATTCTTTGAAATTTATTTTTCTGGGGTAAGCAGTGTATCCGCTTAAAATCAGTTTCGGGTTTTCTTTTTTTGCCTGTTGCAGTATTGCATCGTAATCAATCATTTCTGTTTCCCTGTCAACGCCGTACTGCACAAAGCGGTAAAGCTTTCCTGAAAAATTCACTTTGTGGCCGTGCGTTAAGTGGCCGCCTTCAGTTAACTTCATTCCCATTGCAGTGTCTCCAAGCTCTAGCACCGCAAAGTAAACAGCCATGTTTGCCGGGCTTCCGGAGAGAGGCTGAACATTAACGTGCTGGGCATTGAAGAGCTTCCTGCACCTTTTAATTGCAAGTTCCTCTATGTCGTCAATTACTTCGTTGCCTCCGTAATACCTTTTTCCGGGATAGCCTTCACTGTACTTGTTTGTTGGGACAGAGCCCATTGCCTCAAGCACCGCCTGCGAGACAAGGTTTTCTGATGGAATCAACTCGATGCCCTCCATTTGGCGCTTTTTTTCTTCCTGAATGGATTTGAAAATATCGGGATCCTGTTTCTTCAAGTAGTCCAAGTGCATTTCGTGGAGCGTTCCACCACCTCTTGCGCGCTGAATAAATGCAATAGAATTAGGAATTAAGCCTTAAAAAGCGTTTCTGTTTTGATTGAGGGCACTAAATTTGAAATGTTTCTATGGTGCCTCTTCTGCTGAGGTGCCGGTCAAAATTTCTGAAGAGGAGTTCTAATCGTTCTCTTGTAATGCCGGGCCTTTTCAAATTTAGTTCCATGCACATTTGTTCAACTTTTCTTTTCTTTCTTGCTTTAATAACTCTTCTTTCTGCAGCTTCTTCAATTAATATGATTTCAGCAAGTATTTTTTGTTTGAGATTTTCGTTAATTGGAAATTCTCTCATGAAACGTCTCTGTTCTCTAATGTGGTTTCCAAGTCCCTCAAATGGAATTCTTTGAATTCGTTTTCTTATTTCTGCAAGCTCTTTTTGGGAAGGACCAAGTTCTGCAGCTGTCTTTTCCCTAGGGGGTATTTTTCCACGCCCCATAACCTTTCTGGCAAGATGCCTTCTTTTTCCCATCAATAATAATATTTTTTAGGCTCTTATTAATTCTTTCTGTTTTAAGAATCAGCAGATGATTGTTTCGTTTCTTTCAGGGCCAACTGAAACAAATTTAACCGGAACCCCGAGAGATTCTTCAATAAGCTTCAAGTAATCTTTTGCTTCCTTTGGAAGCTCGGAAAATTTTTTTTCTTTTCCGCTGAGGGTGAATCCCTTAACCGTTTTGTAAACCGGTTTTGCCTTCTCAACTGTTGAGGTGCTGTAAGGAAAGTTTTTCACAATCTTTCCCCCGATGTCGTACTCAACCGCAACTTTTAATTCTTTCATTCCACTTAAAACATCAAGCTTTGTGATTGCAAGCTCTGTGAAGCCGTTCAAGCGGTGTGCTGTTCGTAGCATTGGAATGTCAAGCCAGCCAACCCTTCTTGCTCTTCCTGTTGTTGTGCCAAACTCTTCTCCTTTTTCCCTGAGGTCATCAGCCTGTTTCCCTTGGAGCTCTGTAGGGAAAGGGCCGTTGCCTACTCTGGTGGTGTAAGCCTTCACTATTCCAACAACCCTGCTTATTTTGTTGATTGGAATGCCGATTCCTGTTGCTACGCCACCGCTTAAGGGGTGAGAGCTTGTAACATAAGGATACGTGCCAAAGTCGTTGTCAAGGAAAGTTCCCTGAGCGCCCTCAAACAATATTTCTTTTCCTTTCTCAAGCTGCGCACAGACATGGAATGAAACATCCTTGAGGAAAGGGGCAAACTTTTTTCCCAGCCTTGAGTACTCCTTGAAAACGCTTTCAGCGCTGAAATCGATTTTTTTCCCATAAACTTTTTCAAGAATTTTTTTCTTTTCCGGAAAAATTCTTTCAATTGCTTCCTCAAGCCTTCTTTCATAAACCAAGTCCTCAAACCTTATGCCTTTGCGCAGGCACTTGTCAGCATAGCACGGGCCAATGCCGCGCTTTGTTGTTCCAATGCTTCCATTGTTGCTTTCTTCTCCTGCAATGTCCAATGCGTTATGCCACGGCATTATTATGTGGCACCTTGGGTCAATGAACAAGCCTGGTTTTTTCCCAATGCTTTCAATGGTTTTAAGCTCTTCCTCCAGCACTTTTGGGTCAATTATTACGCCAGCGCCAATCATTACTGTTTTATTGTGCATTACTCCTGAAGGCAAGTGGTGCAGTTTAACTGTGTGTTCTGCAACCTTTACTGTGTGGCCTGCGTTGTTGCCTCCCTGAAACCTTGCAACAATGTCTGCTTTCTCGCTTAAGAAATCAGTTATTTTGCCTTTGCCTTCATCCCCAAACTGCGTTCCAATGACTACAATGCCTGTCAATTCCAACCCCACTTAATCTTCCAGGAATGATTTTTTAAAAGAATCCTTCCTAATCATATCATGCCGGAAGTTCTGGTTGTTTTCGGTTCAGCTTCTGATGCTAATGTTTTCGAGCCGTTGCTTTCAGAGTTCCAGAGCAGTAAAACGTCTTTCGATTTCAGGGTTTTAAGCGCCCACAGGACCCCAAAAGAGCTGGAAAAAGCGGTTGTTGGAAGTGACGCAAAAATAATTGTTGCCGGTGCTGGCTTGAGCGCGGCCTTGCCCGGGGTTATTGCGGCACACACAATAAGGCCTGTCATTGCTGTGCCCTGCGGGAGCACATTTCATGGCCTTGACGCTTTCCTTGCTTCAGTGCAAACCCCTTCAGGAATCCCTGTTTTAAGCGTTGGCGTTGCAAAAAGCAGTGAAGCTGCAAAGCACTGCGTTAACGCATTGAAGGGGTTTTCCTCTGTTGTTTTGGTTGAAAGAACCGGCACTGAAAGCTCTGCTGCACCTGCCAAATGCGAGGAAAAACTGAATGAGTTGGGCGTGAAATTTGAAGAAGAAACCGATTCAAATTACTCTGACCCAAAAAAAATTTTCATTGATTTTGTCCAGCTTGAAAAAGCTGCTGCTTTGCCTGAAACAAATGCAACTGTTATTGTGTGCGCGGTTAAGGGCAGCAGTTCCGCCTCAGATTCCATGGAGTTCCTTAAGGCAGCCGGAAAGCACTTGTGGGTTGGCCTGAACAGGGGCGAGAACGCTGCTATTGCGGCCGTTGAATTGCTGAACCTGAACGGAAAATTCGACTCAGTGCTGGATGCTGAAAGAAAAAATTTAAGGGAAAAACTGCTTGAATCTGACAAAGAAATTAAAAACAAATTAGCCAAATAGCTTTAGGTGAAAGAGTGGCAATCAACGTGAAGGGAAAACTGGCAAAGGGCTCAGTGAAAATCCTCCACATAAAAAGGGAACCTACTGAAAAAGAAATGGGTCTGGGCTCCTTCGAGTTTACCGATGACTACAGCATTTTCGATTATGGCAAAATGCCTGACACGATTCCGGGCAAGGGCGAGAGCCTTGCCCGCATGGCTGCCTACAATTTCGAGCAGCTGGCAAAGAAAGGAATCAGTTCCCATTACAGGAAATTTGTTGCACCAAACGAGATTGAAGTTAATCTTGTGAGAGTTCTTTACCCGCAGAAAAAAGAAATTAGCCTTCACACGCGAAATTACTTGGTTCCTTTGGAAATCATTTTCAGGAATTCGCTTCCAGCAGGCAGCTCGGTTTTCAAGAGGCTTGACAAGGGCGAGCTGAAGGTAACTGATTTGGGCTTGGACAAATACCCTTTCCCGGGCCAAGTGCTGCCAAAACCGTTAATTGATGTTTCAACCAAGCTTGAGGAAACAGACAGATACCTTGGCTGGAGGGAAGCAAAGGAGCTGAGCGGTTTAACTGAACCGCAGATAGAGGAAGCAAAGGTTTGGGCGCGCAAAGTGAACGAGTTCATAACTTCAAAAGCTGAAAGCATTGGCCTGCACCACGCTGACGGAAAAATTGAACTGGCTGTAACCCCTGAAGACAAACTCATAGTGGTTGATGTTTTTGGCACGCTTGATGAGGACAGGATGCTAATGGATTCAGTGCACGTAAGCAAGCAGGTTCTGCGCGACTACTACAAAGCCCTTCCATGGTACAAAAAACTTGAGGATGCAAGAGCGAACAATGACCCGAAAGAAAAGTGGCCAGTGCCTCCAAAAATGTCTTCAAAGCTGAAAGAAATTGTCGGAAACATGTATAAGGGCGTTTGCGAGGCGTGGGTTGGAAAAAAAATCTGGAAAGCCCCCTCTGTTCAGGAAGCAGTTGGGGAATACGTTGAGTTCCTTGAAAAGCAAAGGATTTAATTCAGTAAAAAAAATTAAAACTTGTTTTGCTTATTTTGCCGCTACGAGCAGGTTTTTCTCTTTAATTTGTTCAAGTTGTTTTGCAAGCAGGCCGTCATATAACTCTATTAGTTTTTTTACTTCTTCATTTTTTTGGTTGAGTTTGAATAGTTTTGCTCGGCCGATTTCTCTTGTTTCAACAACTATTTTTTGCTTTATTAGTCTTGGCAGGATTCTGTGTATTGTGCTCCAGCCAATTCCTGCATTTTTTGCCATGTCTGTAAGGCTGTAGTCAAATTCTCTGCCGGTGATTAAAAACTCTAAGAGCCTTGTGGTCGGATTGTCACCCAAAAAGTCCAAGAACAAATTAACCATAAAACCACTTAAATAAATTACCACAAACAACTATTTATTTTTTCGGTCTTTTCCTATGTTTCCCAAAAACCGATTTCAGCGTTTGATTGTTCCCTTTTCTTGCATATTCTCTGATTCTTCTAATAGCTCCACTAATTCTGACTATTGGAATCAACGCCGCATCAGCAGCTTCTACTTCGCTTAAAATTCTTGGGCCAAGAAAAGTAATTCTGATTATTCTTTGCTCAAGGCCGGAAAAGTTTTCTATGGTTTTTGTTAACTCTTTTCTCTGCCTTAAGGTAAGAGTCCTTTTTGAAATATCTCCCGGCTGTATGCTCCCGGATTGAGTTGGAATTACTTCTCTCAATTCTGGAAACTGTTTTACCATGTTTACTCTGGCATCAGCCCAAATTCTTCTGGTTCCTTCCCTTGTAATTCCAAGCCTTGATGCAAAATATTTCACAGTTTTCGGATTTTCTCCGGGCAGAAGTGCCATTTCCATCAACTGTTTCTGTTTTCCTGATAGGCCTGCAACTGCTTTCCTGATTAGTTTCCTGTGCTCTCGCTCTTCAATGTAATCAAATTGGGGCTTTAATGGTTTTCTTTTGTCTCTGATGATGTCATGGAACAATTTATCACTTGTCTGTGCTGAATGGTCAATCGGCACTGGAGCATCCAAAGACAGCGGTTCCCTTATATCAGCAACATAAACTCTGGTTGAGTGCGTTGGGCGAGATACCCTGTTAGGGTTTTTAATGCCGGATTTTATTGCAAATGCCCTGAATTCTTTCGCTGACCTTGCAGCCCTTCCATGTTCTCTTTCAAACTGCTGGGCTAAACCTGTGTCTCTTCTCCTCTCCTCAACAGCGAAAGGCAAGGTAAGATGGGGCCCCTCAGTATCAACTATTCTTCTGACATGGTTTCTGATTGATTTTTCAACATAGGTTGTGAATGCCGCGCCTTTGTTCGGTTCATAATCGTCTATTATGTAAGTTAAAAGCCGTTCGTTTGCGCTCTGAATTAGGTCTTCAAGCGAAATTGCGGAAGAAAATTTCTTTCCCCTTAAATGATAAACTTTTGTCCATTGCCTTCCGACAATTTGAATAATGAAAGGAAGTACTCCCTCGGCAATTCTTTTCTTTAGCTCTGTTTTTTTTGCAGGATTTCTTGTCTTTTTATATTCTCTAAATAGTTCTGCATACTCCTGCTTTGAAGGAATTGTGATTCTGCGTAAATCCCTGCTGTACTGCTTTAAGGGGCTTTGGCCCATCCCGTTTTCCTTGCTTTTGGAAGCGCTGAAGGCATAATTACAATAATTAGGCTTGTTGTTATATTTAATTCTGATTATTCGGGGAATGGGAGCAGTGACTTTGAATCATCAATTCTGGGAAAAAATCGGCTTCATTCAAGGAACAGCAGCAGGGCCATTACGAGGATTCCTGCAAGGAAAACAATTATCTGCAGCACTGATTTTCCAGTGTCATCTTCGTGGTGCAATTCAGGAATCAGGTCAGAGCCTGCAATGTAAATGAACCCGCCAACAGTGAAGGAAACAATCAGCAGCTCAAAGTTTTCAATCGAGGAACTGAAGTAGAGTGCTGCGGCTGCCCCAAGCAGTGCTGTGAGCGCCGAAAGAAAATTGAATGCAAGCGCTTTTTTCTTAGAGAAACCACTGTGCAGCAATACACCAAAGTCACCAATTTCCTGCGGAATTTCGTGCAGGATAACTGCAATTGTTGTTGCAATGCCCACTGGAATGCTTGCAAGGTAAGCGCCTGCAATCAGTGCTCCATCAATGAAGTTGTGCAAGCCATCCCCCACTAGGTTCATGTAACCAAAGGTGTGAACATCTTTTTTTGCGTCAACGTTGTGGTGGTGGTGCCACCTGATTAATTTTTCTAGGGCAAAGAACAGTATTATTCCTGCAAGGATTGAAACCGACATTTCCAGGCTGAACCCTTCTGATTTAACTGCTTCAGGAAGAAGATGGAAAAACACATCGCCGAAAAGTGCTCCTGCTGAAAAGCCTACAAGCAGCAGAAGTGCTTTTTTTAGTTTTTCTTCATTCACTCCAATTGCGAGCACGCCTACAAGGGAGAGCACGCTGACGAACAGAACCGAACCAAAAATGTATATTGTTTCGTTCAGACAAAACACCCTGCTTCCTAATACTTTCTGCTACTTGGCCAAGCTTCCGGCACTGGCACCAGAACATCTAAAATCTTTTTTTAATACGTTTAGAACATCTAAAATCTTTTTCGAATACCTTTCATCTGATTTATAAAGTGATAAAATAATTAAATTAATAAGTATTCAACAACCTTCTAATAAGCAACTAACAATACAACAACCTTCTAATAAGCAACTAACAATATTTATATATAAATCTAATAATTAAATACTTGTGGTGTGATGGACAAATTCGATTTTGTTTCCCCGATTGATTTCAGGTACTATGACAAGCGATTTGCCGAGTTTTTGAGCGAGAATGCGCGCGTAAGGTATCAGGCAAGAGTTGAAGCTGCCCTTGCCAAGGCCCTTGCAAAGCAGAAAGTATGCTCTGCCAGTGTTGCAAAAGAAATTTCCATGGCGGCTGAGAATGTTAAAGCAGTGGAAGTGTATGGGGAGGAAAAGCGGATAAAGCATGATGTGAGGGCTCTTGCAAATGTTTTGAGGAGCAGGGTTTCAAAGAAGGCAAAGCCGTTTGTTCACCTAGGTGCAACAAGCTATGACATTGTTGACACTGCTTCAGCGCTCCGCTTCAAGGAAGCAACAGAGCAGCTTGTGGTTCCTTCTCTTAAAGCACTTGAAAAAACTCTCATTAAGCTTTCTTTGCGCTATAAGGGAACAGTGCAAATTGGAAGAACGCACGGCCAGCATGCTGTGCCAATCACTTTTGGTTTTGCCCTCTCAGAGTATGTTTCAAGGCTTGGCAACAGAATAAATGAAATCGAGCGGAAAAAGGATTCCTTGCCTGGCAAGTTTTCTGGTGCGGTTGGAGCATACAATGCTTCCTCGCTTGTCGTGCCAAACCCAGTAAAGCTGGAGCAAGACATAATGCGTTCTCTTGGGTTGCAGGTTTCAACGCATTCAACGCAGATAGTTGAGCCGGAGAGCCTTGCTGATTTGATGCATGCATTTGTTTCAGCTTTTTCTGTTCTTGCAAACCTTGCTGATGACCTTAGGCACCTGCAGCGCTCCGAGATTTCTGAGGTGGCTGAAGAGTTCTCCTCAAATCAAGTCGGCTCTTCCACAATGCCGCACAAGCGCAACCCGATTAATTTTGAGAATGTAAAGAGCCTGTGGAAAGAGTTTATGCCGAGGATGGGCACTGTTTACCTTGACTCTGTTTCAGAGCACCAAAGGGATTTAACCAACAGCGCTTCAGCGCGTTTTCTTCCCGAAATTGTTGCTGGCCTGGTTTTTGCTGCCGGCAGGCTGGATGGCTCATGTTCAAAACTTGTTGTTGACAAAAAAGCCATGAAAGAAAATTTTGGCAAAAGCAAGGAAGCAATTGTAGCGGAACCGCTTTACATTTTTCTTGCATCTCACGGCCATGCAAATTCGCATGAAGCAGTCAGAAAATTAACGATTAAAAGCATTGAATCAGGCAAGGGCGTGCTGGAGCTTGCAGTGGAAAACAAAGATTTAAAGCCTTTTTTGAAATTGTTTTCTAAAAAACAGCTTAAGTTGCTTGAGAACCCGGAAACTTATGTTGGGTTAAGCGTTAAGGTAACGGAAGCTGTCTGCAGGCACTGGAAGAAAGAGTTGAAACTTTAATGACTGATTACAAGGAGGCAGGGGTTAACCTTGCGGAAGCAGACAAAGCTGTTTCAAGAATAGGCGAGCTTGCAGCAGAAACTTACACTAAAGATGTTATTGCAGGCGTTGGCGGCTTTTCAGGCTTGTTTTCTGCAAAATCTTTGAAGCAATTCAAGGAGCCAGTGCTTGTTTCAAGCATTGACGGTGTTGGCACTAAAGTAAAAGTTGCAAGGGCAATGAATTATTTCCGCGGCCTTGGAATTGATGTTGTGAACCATTGCTCGAATGATGTTGGAGTCACTGGAGCAAAGCCATTGTTTTTTTTGGATTATATTGCTTCCAGCAGGCTTGACGCAAAAGTTGTTGCAGAGCTGGTTGGCGGCATGGCTTATGCCTGCAAAAAAATTGGTGTGTCATTGATTGGAGGTGAAACAGCTGAAATGCCGTCTGTTTACAATGAAAATGAATCAGATGTTGTGGGAGTGATGGTTGGTGCTGTTGAGAGAAGCGAAATACTTGACGGCTCAAAAGTAAAGGAAGGCGATGTTTTGGTTGGCCTGCCTTCAAACGGCCTGCACACAAACGGTTTTTCTCTTGCAAGAAAGGTTCTCTTGGAGGATGCAGGAATGGACCCAAAAGCTTTTGTTGAGGGGCTTGGCTTGAGTTTGGGTGAAGAACTTCTCAGGCCGCACATTTCTTATGTTGGCCAAATAGCTTTGGCAAAGGAAAAGCATTCGCTTAAGGCAGCTGCCCACATCACCGGCGGCGGCTTTCAGGGGAACATTCCCAGAGTGCTTCCAAAAGGCTTTGGGGCAGAAATCGAAAAGCAGAGGGTTCCGGTGCAGCCGATTTTCAGGCTGATTCAGGAGAAGGGAAATATTGCGGAAGAAGAAATGTTCCGAACATTTAACATGGGCATTGGCCTTGTAATGGTTGTTCCGGAGAAGAACGCTCAAAGCCTTGCCAATGAAATCAGGGCGGAATTCAAGAAGGCCCCTGAAATAATAGGAAAGGTCATTAAGGGCCATGGAGTAACTTTTAAATAATAGTTTTCTCCTTCTATTATCCGGTTTTATGGTTGAATCGGAAAGTGAGCGGGCAAAGGAAGTGCTGGAAAACTACTTCGGCAATGATGAGGAAGAGCAGCTGACTCCGACGCAGAGGCAGCAGGTGGAGTTTGCCGCCAACCTTTTTGCGCTTGTCATAATCATCGGGTCCATCATTCTTATTGCGGTTATTGTTTTCCTTTTCTTCCAGCAGTACTATATTGAGCTGCCGTTTTAACTTTTTTTTTGGAGTTGGTAACATTGGTGTACTTGGTTTATGTTGTATGCAGGAATTATGCTGAGGCAGAGAACATTGCGCATGAGCTGCTCAAAAAGCGCTTGATTGGCTGCGCTAACATAGTGGAGGATGTCCATTCTTTTTACTGGTGGAAGAAGCAGATAGTTTCAGAGAAGGAATCGCTGCTTTTATGTAAAACCAGCAGGAGCCTGCTGGAAAAAGTGGAGAAAGAGATTACAAGGCTTCACAGCTACAAGATTCCGTGCGTTGAGTACATTAAAGTGGATTCAGCCCTGAAAGTGTATGAGAAGTGGCTGTACAAAGAACTGAAGGCAAAATAATTATATCGCTGATTGTCGTTTAATGTATTGACATTTAACGAAAGCTTTAAATAGGCGAGCTGCAACTATTTAGTAATATTCCGGCTTCGTGGTGAGCGCATGAAAGAAATCAGGTTCCATGGGAGGGCAGGCCAAGGCATGGTTACTGCTGCAGTAATAGTTGCCAATGCTGTCAGCCTTGAGGGAAAATACAGCCAGGCTTTTCCGTTTTTTGGCTCTGAGAAGCGGGGTCCGCCTGTCACAAGCTATTGCAGAATTGACGACAAACCCATCAATATTCATGAGGAAATTGACAGGCCAGACATTGTTGTTGTTGCAGATGCAAGCACTTTGAAGGAAGTTGATGTTTGCGCTGGCCTTAAAGAGAACGGCATTGTAATAATCAACACAAACAGGAAGCCGGAGCAGCTTAAGCTTAAGGCTAAAAGGGTTTTCACTATTGACGGAACAGGAATCGCGTTAAAGCATCTGGGCAAGCCCATAACTAATACTGTAATGCTTGGGGCACTGCTCAAGGTTACTGGCATTGCAAAGCTGGAAAATGCGCTGAAGGCACTTGAAAAACAGTTTGGTTCCAAGCTCAGCAAGGAAATGGTGGAGAAGAACAAAAAAGTTGTGGTGGAGTGCTATGACTTGGTGCAATTGCAGGAGGCGAGAGCCAAATGATTATCCCGCACGCGAAGCCAGGCACGACAGTGCAAGTCAAGACAGGCAATTGGAAGGCGCTGATGCCGATAGTGGAAGCAGAGAAATGCATTAAGTGCGGCATCTGCCAGAACTTCTGCCCTGAAGGAATAATGGGCCAGCCAACCAAAATCCCGGAAATTGATTACGATTACTGCAAGGGTTGCAGTATCTGTGCAAACGAGTGCCCTGTAAAATGCATTGAAATGAAAAGAGTTGAAGGGGAATAAATTTTTTGGAGTGAAAAAAATGGTTTTGAGAAATATTTATAAGGGATTGAACGAAGTGAAATCCCTTGAGGTATTGTGGTGTCAACTGACACTGGCAGTTGTTGAAGGGGAATAATTTTTTTGGAGTGAAAAAATGGTTTTGGTTACAAGGGAAGGTGCAATTGCATTGGGGGACGTGGCTGTTAATTGCGGCGTTGAGGTTTGCGCTTGTTATCCTATTACTCCCACCACTCACTTGACTGAGGAGCTGAACAAGCGCTATGCTGATGGCGAGATTCCAGAGTACATCACGGTTGAGTCAGAGTTCGCTGCTATTTCTGCACTTGTTGGCGCTTCTGCTACCGGCGCAAGGACTTTTACCACAACAGGCGGCCAAGGGCTGCTCTTAATGCATGAAGTGCTGCACTCAGCTGCTGGAATGAGGCTGCCAATTGTAATGGTTGTCGGCAACAGGGCTGTTTCTTCTCCCCTAAACATTTGGAATGACGAGCAGGACACAGTGAGCCAGAGGGACACTGGCTGGATTCAGATTTACTGCAAGAACAACCAGGAAGCTGCGGATTCTCTGCCGCAGGCATTTAAGATTGCTGAAACAGTGATGCTGCCTACTATGGTGTGCATTGACGGCCACTTTTTGACGCATGCAGTTGAACAGATTGACCTTATTCCAGTGCAGGAGCTGAAAAAGTTTCTTCCAAAATTCAGGCACCCGCTGAAACTTGATCCAGAGAACCCGGTGAGTGTTGGGGTTTACGCTAACCCTGCACACTATCAAACGTTCAGGGAGGACTTGGTTAAGGACATGGAGGAATCGACAAAAGTCATAAATGACGTTGGCTCTGAGTTCGGGAAAATGTTTGGCAGAAGTTATGGTTTGGTTAATGCTTACAAGTGCAAGGATGCGGACAGAGTCCTTGTTGGCCTTGGAAGTGTAATGGACAACGTGTTCGCGGTTGTGGATGAATTGAGAGCAAAAGGGGAAAAAGTTGGGGGATTGCATTTGAGGGTTTTCAGGCCGTTTCCTGCAAAAGAACTCAGGAAAGCCCTTGAAGGAAAAAAAGTTGGGATGATTGAGAGGAACCTGAGCATTGGCGCGTCAGCCCCGGTTTACACTGAATTAATGGAAGCAATGAGCGGTTCTAAGACAATAATTTCTAGCTTTTTTGGCGGGCTTGGGGGAAGAGGAATAAAGAGGGCAGAGATTAGAGCGCTGTTTGGTAAACTCAAAGGCAAGAAACCAGTGAAAGAGTGGATTGGAAAAGAGTACACTGCAAGCACTGGTGCAGGCTGTTAGGTTAGGTTCAAAGTGTTGTAGAAGTGGAGTGTGATGGAATGAGCAAGCAGAGTGGAATGCATTTGTTTGCGCCCGGGCATTCAGGGTGCCCTGGCTGCGGGCCAAGTAATGCCTTGATTCAGTTATCTGACACTCTTGGAAAAGACATAATTGTTGTAAATGCGACTGGCTGCATGGAGATAATCTCTTCGCAGTATCCTACAACTGCTTGGAGAGTTCCTTACATTCACTCGTTGTTTGAGAATGCTCCAAGCGTCGCTTCAGGTGTCAAAGCAGCCTTGCGCGCGCAAGGCAATAATCATACTCAAGTGGTTGTTGTGGCTGGCGATGGCGCAACCTATGATATTGGGTTTGGCGCTTTAAGTGGAATGCTTGAACGAGGCGATGACGTGATTTACATCTGTTATGATAACGAGCTTTACGCTAACACCGGCGTTCAAAAAAGCGGTGCAACCCCTTTTGGTGCTGAAACAACAACCACGCTTGTTGGAAAGATCCACAGGGGAAAGGAAACCGAGAGGAAGCCTATTGTGGAAATTGCTGCCGCGCACAACATTCCTTACGCTGCTTCGGCAAGCATTGCGTATTACGGTGATTTTCAGATGAAGCTGAGGAAGGCAGCCAAAATAAAGGGGGCAAGGTTTATTACGGTTAGCGCTCCTTGCTGCCTTGGAGCAGGTTTTGATGGTGCAATAACGATGAGGGTTGCAAAGCTCATGGTCATGAGCAGGCTGTGGTTTTTGTTTGAGTGCGAGAATGGGCAGTACAAGTTGAACCTTGATATTGCTAATCCGAAGCCTGTTGAAGAATACTTGAAGCTGCAGAAAAGGTTCAAGCACCTTTCCGAAGAGCAGATTGCACACATTCAGGGAACAGCGGATGCAACTTATGCCAAGCTAAAGGCTCTTTGCGAGGTAAATGTCACGGAGCAGGAAAAAGCCGAAGCAAAAGCCTAGCAACACAATAGTTTTTAATTTTTTTAATTCTATTTCTTTATATGCTTAAGAGAGGTGTTACCGGCATAGTGTTTTCAAAAAGTGGCCAGAACAATTTTTTTCTTCTTTTGCACCGCTGCCTTAACTGGAGTGGCTGGGAATTCGTTAAGGGAGGAATTGAGGGGAGCGAGGCGCCAGAGCAGGCTGTGATGAGGGAGATTGAAGAGGAAACCTCGCTTAAGCGAGTTGAAATAGTTCACTGCCTGAATGGCACAATGGAGTGGGCTGTTGGAAGCACCAAATACATTTACAAGGTTTTTGTTGTGAGGGCAGACATGGGCGATAAGGTAAAACTTAATGAGGATATAAGAGAGCATGATGGCTTCAGGTGGGTTGAAGAGAAAAAGGCTGAGGCAATGCTGACCCACGAAGACAACAAAAAGCATTTCAGGAAGGCATTGGAGTGGCTGAATGAAAATGGCTGAGAGAAGGCTGCGTGCGATTGTTTCTGGGAGAGTTCAGGGAGTTTACTTTAGGGCTCACACAAAAGAGGAAGCAGTTAAACTGGATTTGACTGGTTTTGCAAGGAACTTGGATGATGGAACGGTTGAGGTAGTGGCTGAAGGGCCTGAAGTAAGGCTTCGTAAACTGAGTGAATGGCTTAAAAGGGGTCCGCCTGCTGCAAGTGTTGCTTCATTGGAGGTTTCGTGGAGTGAAGCTTCCAGGGAATTTAATTCCTTTGAGGTAACCTACTGAACTATTCGGATTATTGTTTCAGCATAACTCTTTTTCTCGTGCATTTCCACTGTTATGCCAACTTTGTAGGAGCCTGGCAGAGCGTTTCCCACTGGGTTGACAATCAGCTCCAGTGTTCTGCTCTCCCCTGCCCCAAGAACTGAAATCGAGTTATCGCTGGGAAATACTGAAATAGCTGTTTTGTCTATTGGCATAACCTCCACTAACACATTGTTTGCTGTTTGCTGGCCAGTGTTGGTTACAGTGACAAAAAGCTTTGTTTGCTCTGATGGCATTATTTCCTGCTTTTCAAAGTAGGCTGTTACCTGTTTTTGCCTGAATGCCTCAGCAACAATCGAGGCAAGCCAAATAAGTGCTACTACTGCGATTAAGGCGCCTAATGCAATTGCCGGCCCCTTTGCTCTCTCAAAGGCATATTTGAAGTCAAGTCCTGCCCGATTATTGTAAATGCTCATGGCAACTATAAATTACTGAATAGTTTAATAAATAGGTTTTGGTTGTTGTGCTGCTGATTTCCTAGGGCAGGGTGAATAGCTTTGAATCATTTTTGCCGTCAAGCACTTTTGCTCTAACGCCTGCATCAAGCCATGCGTGGGCATAGCTGTAGGCCGCAAGTGCTTCCAGCTTCTTTCCTTTTTTCTCAAAGAACTGCGCGTCGTTGAAATAGTTTTTTGCCATTTCAAGGAAGTCAAGCGCAATTGCTTTCTGCCTTTCATCAATTCCTTTTTTCACTGATGCCTTTTCAAGCGCCTTCAAGGTAAGCCCCCTGTACTGCTTGAGTTTCTCGTTAATTCCTTCATTCATTGAGTTCCCCGATTGCTTCCCTTTCTTTTTCATTAAGTTTGCCGCAGACAATAAGGCTTTGCGGCATGCCATTGAATTTGTGCTTTTTTAGTTTTTCAGCTTTTCCCGCAACAATTTCTTCCTTTGAGCTGCCGGCAGCGCTTAATGCAACCAGCAGCGCTCTGTCTATTGCCTTGTTTTTCTTTTTTTTCTGGATTCCTTCAAGCACTTCAATTGCTTCCCTGATGCTCATAAGCTTTCCTTCCTCGGTTATTTCAAGCAGGCACAGAGTGTGCAGGCCGGCATTAAGGTTTTTTTCAATCACGCCATAAAAGCTTTCCGGCGAAAAGTTTTCTTTCGGAGCTACAACCGTGCAGGTCCTGCCAAACCTGTATTCATCCAGGCCTGTTTTTGCAAGGTAGTTTGTTACGGAAATGCCTGCAACCACTTTTGTTTTTACTCCTGCTTTTTTTGCATCAAGAATTATTTGAACGTGGGTTGTTGCTGTCAGCGGGTTGCCGAAAACAACCAGCGCAATGTTTTCTTTTTTCGCTTCAATTAAGAGCTCTCTGATGCCTTCCTCCACTTCTTTTCTTTTCAGTGCACTGATTTTTTTGTTAAGCCTTAACTCTAGCTCTGAAATTGTGCCTTCAGCATAGCTGCTGGTGTAGCTTTCAATGTAAACCCGCTTGCATTCCTTTAATGTGTCGATTGCCTCAAGTGTCAGGTGCTTTGGAGTGAGGCCTATTCCAACCAAGCAAAGCATTTATCACACCTAAAAAGGTTGTTGAACACCATTACTATAGCAAAAGACATTAGTTTTGGTAATTTCTTAATGTCTTTTGCGACTATAGCAAACAGCCAATATTTTTTGAACTTTTTATTGCTGTTTGCTAGATGCAAAACGCAGTTTCAATGTTCAATTACTTAAGCATTTTGCTATAGCGAATGACTTGTTTTTTACCATTATTAAAGTCATTCGCTATAGACTAATGAAGTTACAATAATTAAATTAATAAGTATTCAACAGCATTTAAAAGCAGGTTCCGACTCCGACAGTGAAGGCATCCCTTATGCCTGGAGCAAAGCCCATAATTATAATGAACACCTTAATGAATCCAGCCATGTTTTTGTCCTTCACTTCCTTGTCAACATAGTAAATTATCAAAAGTGCAAGTGCAACTTTAACTAAAATAAATGCTGCAGGGAACACTCCAAGTATTGCCTCGCTGAGCGGGTGCTGTTCGCCGCAGTTGAGAAACTGCGTCGCAATGAAAGTGGCGCTCCCGTCAAGGGCTTGGCCTGCAACCGCGAGCAAGTTTAATCTATCTGTAACCAGCTGCGGCCTTATTTTTTTGGCAATTAAATAAGAAATTCCAACAGCTACTGCGGTTAATATTATGATTGCAGTGAAGTACTGCCATGCAACAAATTGTATGAAGTCAAACAAAACAAAGGGCGCGGCAAGCAGAGTGCCGATTGCTCCAAAAACCTTTATTGTTTCCTGCTTTATTTTTTTGGCCAGCCAGATTGAAAAAATAAGTGCAGCTATTGCAAGCAGGCCAACCGCAACGTAAATGCCGGGCGTGACAGTGAGAAACCCTGGTTCGAATGGATTGCATGAGCGCCCGAGTATTTTCAGGTCCTCGAGGATGCGCAGTGTTGAGCCAAACAGCACGAATGCTAGAACTGCTAAACCGAACCTGAAATCAAATCTAATGCCTCGCTTGTTGAAGAAAGGGAAAACAAGGTAGAACGCAATTCCGATCAGGATTATTCCATAAGTAAGCGTGTTCACAAAATTGTAGCCAGAGTAATTGCAGATTGGGTCCAAGAAAAACTCTTGAATGAATGGAGGGAAACCTACCATGTATTTAAAATTAAATGAACATTTTAATATTGTTATGGGTTCTGGCAGCATTGATGGAATTAAAAATAAGCAAAAGCCGCATTCACTCAAAGAGGCGCTGAAGGGAAAGCTTACAAAAAAAGAGTTTGCGCATTTGCGGACTTCTTTTGACATGCTCGGCAACATTGCAATTATTGAAATCCCTTCGGAGCTTGTAAAAAAAGAGAAAATTATTGGCAAAGCCCTTTTGGAAGTCAGCCCGAATATTGAAACAGTGTGCAAGAAAACAGGCGCGCACAAGGGAAAATTCAGGGTGGAACCAGTGAAAATCATTGCAGGGAAAAAGAACAGGACTGCAACTTACAGGGAGTCAGGCTGCACTTTCAGGGTTTCTCTTGGAAAGGTTTTTTTCTCCCCGAGACTTTCAGCAGAGAGGCTCCGCATTGCAGGAGAAATAAAGAAAGGGGAGATTGTTGCGGTGCTTTTTGCCGGCGTTGGGCCTTTCCCAATAGTGTTCGCGAAAAACTCGGAAATGAAGCAGGCTTTTGCAGTTGAACTGAATCCCGCTGCTTTTGAGCAGTTGAAGGAAAACGTTGAGCTGAACAAGGTGCAGGAAAAAGTTGTTCCCTTGCTTGGGGATGTTAAAAGAGTTGTTCCGAAAAAGCTGAAGGGAAAATGTGGCAGGGTTGTGATGCCTCTTCCTAAGGGCGGGGAGCTTTTCTTGCACGAGGCTTTTTTGTGCCTGAACGGCGGAAAAGGAATAATCCACTTTTACGATTTTGTCTCGCGCGAAAAAGGCTTTGATGAAGCGGTTGAAAAAATCAAGAACGCAGCGGAAAAGGAAAAAAAGAAAGTGAAAGTGCTGCTGAAAAGAAAAGTCAGGGATTACTCTCCTGACACATTCCAAGCGGTGATTGACTTCAGGGTTTCTAATGCCGGCTAATATAAGTGGCCAAAATTTACAAAGACTATTTTGATTTGATATGGAAGATTTCTAAGGAGTAGTGTTTCTCTATTTTTCAAGCCTGAATCCTGCTTTGGCCCAGCCGTCAGTGCCTTCCACTAAAATTTTTATGTTAGTGTAACCCAGAATTTTTAGTTTTTCTGCCGCGATATGGCATGCTGTGCACATTGAATTCTTGCAATAAGTTATAACTTCCATGTTCTTTGGAATGTTCATTTTTCTGAGTTCCATTACCATGCCTTGGTAAGGCAAGTGCTTTGCTCCGGGGATATGGCCATTGTCATAATACTCTTTTTCGTTGGTGTCAAGAATGAGAATGTTCTGCCTCGAGTAAAGCCTTCCCCTTAATTCTTCCGCAGTAATTATCGGGAATGATGTCATAACAAAATTTTCGTTCAATAAGTTTAATAATTGTTTTTCCCTGAATTCTCTCGATGAATATAATCCTTCTCGGCCCGCCGGGAACGGGAAAGGGC
The DNA here is from genome assembly GCA_000830275.1 of archaeon GW2011_AR10. Taxonomy (GTDB): domain Archaea; phylum Iainarchaeota; class Iainarchaeia; order Iainarchaeales; family GW2011-AR10; genus GW2011-AR10. The sequence continues at coordinate 294,351 of CP010424.1, forward strand.
ACGATTGCGCAGTTCATTGAGAAAACTTTTGGCTTAAGGCAGATTTCAAGCGGTGACCTGCTCAGGGAACAGGTGAAAGAGAAAACGACTATTGGAAAAAAAGTTGAGCCCATAATGAAGGAAGGAAAGCTTGTTCCCGATGAGATAATATTAAAATTAATCACCAGAAAAGTCAGGCAGCTAGGCAAAACCGGGTTTGTTTTGGACGGCTTTCCGCGCAACCTAGAGCAGGCGAAACTGCTTGATGAAATGCTAAAAAAAGAGAAAATCGGGATTGATATTGCGCTTGAAATAAGTACGGATGAGGAAGTTATAGTGAAGAGGTTGAGTGCAAGGAGGCAGTGCAGGAAATGCGGTAAAATCTACGGCATTGACATAAAACCAGAAAAGGAAGGCGTTTGTGATAACTGTGGCGGAGAGCTTTTCATGAGGGAAGATGACAGGCCGGAAGTGATAAAATATCGCCTGCAGCTTTATAATGAGCGAACCCAGCCACTGATAGACTACTACCTTGAAAAAGAAAAGCTTAAGTCGATTGATGGCAACATGCATCTTGAGGAAATATTTGACGGCGTGCTTAAACTTCTGGGGAATAAGTGAATGATTGCAGAAACACTTAAAGAAAACTATGTGTGGGTCCTAATATTTTTTGCCTTGAATGTGCTGTTTTACTTTCCAGCTGACTTCATAGGCAATTATGCATTATCTGGCGGAATATTCATTTCTGGCTTTTCAGTTTTAATTCTGCTTGTCCAGCTTGTTGTTCTCGGTTCATCATTTTTTCCCGCGTTGTTCGTGGCTTTCCAGCTTAAGGAAAAAAATTTTAACTTGGAAAAAATTCTTGCAGTTTCAGTTGCCGGAGTGATTGTTTTCTCTGTACTTTTGAGCGTGTTCAATTTTTCTCCACTGCTGTTTTCAAGCGATGAAGATTGGGGGACCCAGTACCTTGATGCCGTGTTCTATCTTTCCCTTCCTGATGATGTTTCACTGGAGCAATTTAAGGCGTTCTCTTACTTTGAGGCAGTGAAGGATTCAGTCGGAATAACTGTTTCCAACATTGGTTCTGCTTTGCTTGGAACTGCCTTGGGTTTTTATTTGGCCGGGCCAAAAAAAAGAAAGTGATTTAATGGTGAAAGCCGTTGTTGTGGGCAGCGTTGCCTTGGATTCAATTCGAACGCCTTTTGGAGAGGTACATGAGGCTTTAGGGGGTTCTGCTTCCTATGCGGGCTATGCAAGCTCTTTTTTTTCAAAAACAGGAATAGTCGGGGTTGTGGGAAGTGATTTTCCAAAAAAGCACTTGGATTTGTTTAAGAGGAAAGGAATTGATTTAAGCGGCCTGTCTTTTGCTGACGGGAAAACGTTCCGCTGGCACGGCTACTACGAGTTTGACCTCAACCAAGCGCACACAGTCAAAACCGAGCTGAACGTGTTTGAGGAATTCCAGCCTGTTCTGCCGGATTCCTACAGGAAAGCAAAGTTTTTGTTTTTGGGAAATATAGGCCCGGAGCTCCAGTTGAACGTGCTTGGGCAGATGGCTTCAAGGCCAAAACTAGTAGTTGCTGACACAATGAATTACTGGATTGAAAAAAGCAGGGAAACGGTTTTGGAAGTAGTGAAGGCAGTTGACATCATGCTGTTTAACGATGCAGAGGCAAGGCAGTTGTTTAGGACTCCAAGCATTGTCAAAGCAGCACGCATGGCTCTTGCTCTTGACTCGGATTATGCAATAATAAAAAAAGGAGAGCATGGTGCGTTAATGTTCACTCCTAAAAGCCATTTCTCTGCCCCGGCATATCCCTTGGAAAACATTGTTGACCCTACTGGTGCAGGGGACTGTTTTGGCGGCGCAATGACTGGCTACCTTGCAAAAACAGGCAGCTTGACCGAAAAAAATTTACGTAAGGCAATAATTTTTGGTTCAGCTGTTGCATCCCTTGACGCGGAAGGCTTTTCGCTTGAAAACCTGAAAAAGATTTCTTTGAAGGACATTGAGGCACGCGTTCAAGAGTTCAAGGAAATAGTGCATTTTTAAGAGAATAAATGTAAAATCGTTAATAAAAACTTTGGTCCTTGGTTTTTTGAATGGGCAGTAAAACTCCTTTGTTTGAAGAGCACAAAAAACTCGGCGCGAAAATAATTGATTTTCTTGGATGGGACATGCCTGTTTATTATTCCAGCGTAATTGATGAGCATAATGCAACGCGCAGCAAAGTAACGGTTTTTGACACATGCCACATGGGTGAGTTCAGGGTTGAGGGAAAACATGCCTTTGACTTGGTCCAGAAAGCCGTTACAAGGGATATTTCAAAGCTAAAAAGCGGGCAGATGGCTTTGGGCTGCCTTTGCAATGAAAGGGGTGGTGTCCTTGATGACCTTACAGTTTACAGGTTTTCAGATGAAAAGTACATGGTTGTTGTGAATGCATCCACCATTGAAAAGGATTTTCTGCAATTCAGGAAAGTAAAGGAACAGTTTGGGTTTCACTGCAAGCTAACCAATGAAAGCAGCACAACTGCAAAAATTGATGTGCAAGGCCCAATTGCTGAAAAAATTCTCCAAAAAATCTCGAATGCAAAACTGGATGGAATCAAATTCTACAATTTTGTTGAAGGAAAAATCCTCGGCTTTAATGTGGTTATTTCCCGCAGCGGCTACACTGGAGAGGACGGCTTTGAGCTCTACTTTTCCTCTTCTAAGGCGGCTGTTGTGTGGAATGCCTTGCTTGAAAAAGGCAAGGAAGCGGGAATTAAGCCTGCTGGGTTGGGTGCAAGGGACACTCTGCGCCTTGAAAGCGCTTTCAACCTTTACGGCAGCGAAATGGATGAAAGCAGGACGCCGATTGAATGCAGGTATGCTTGGGTCACTGACCTCGGAAAAGATTTTATTGGCAGGGATGCGCTGCTTAAGCAGAAAAATGTCGGGCTTAAGGAAAAACTTGTTGGCTTTGAGATGACTGATAAAGCAATTGCAAGGCACGGCTACAAAATTTTTGTTGAAGGCAGGGAAGCAGGAGTTGTAACTTCCGGCAGCTTCAGCCCAACATTAAAAAAGAATATTGGTCTTGGTTATATTAAAGCAGAATTTTCAGATATTGGAACAAACATTGAGGTTGAGGTTAGGGAAAAAAAATTTAATGCAAGAATTGTCAGGCTGCCGTTTTATTCGAGGGAAAAGAAATGAGCGAAGTAATGCAGGGCTTGAAGTACACGAAAGAGCACGAATGGACAAAGGCTGACGGGAACATTGTAACAGTTGGAATAACGGATTATGCACAGCACGCGCTTACCGACATCGTGTTTGTTGAGCTTCCAGAGAAAGGGAAAAAGGTTGAGAAAATGAAAAGCTTTTCAGTGCTTGAGTCAGTTAAGTCTGTAAGCGATGTTTTTGCGCCGGTTTCAGGGGAAATTGTTGAGGTAAATAAAGAGCTTTCAGAAAAACCGCAGCTGATTAATGAGGGGCCATATGGAAAGGGATGGATTGCAAAAATCAAGGCAAGAAATATTTCAGAGCTGAACGAATTGATGAGCGCGGAACAGTACAAGGATTATGTGAAAACAGTTGAAGAAAAAGGCAAATAGCGTGAGTGGTGAGATTGGATTTTGTCCCCAACACTAAAAAGCAGCAGGAGGAAATGCTGCAGGCAATTGGAGTGAAATCAATTGATGAATTGTTTGCTGACATTCCTCAAAAAATCAGGCTCAGGAAAGAACTTGCTCTTTCAGGCGGTCTCAGCGAGCAGGAAGTAAAGCAGCACCTTGTTGAGTTAAGCAAGAAAAATGCCAACGCATCAGAGTACAGCTATTTTATCGGTGCTGGTGCATACAATCACTTCATTCCTGCTGCAGTCTGGGCTTTGGCCGGAAGGTCAGAATTCGTAACTGCTTACACCCCTTATCAGCCTGAAATAAGCCAGGGCATGCTTCAGAGTATTTTTGAGTGGCAGACTGTGGTTTGCATGCTCACAGGAATGGATGCAGCCAATGCCTCCACTTATGATGCAGCTGAAGCAACAGCTGAGGCAGTGCTGATGAGCAAAAACCTTTCCCGCAGGACAAAAGTTTTTGTTTCAGAGGCGCTTAACCCGCAGTTCAAGGATGTTGCTAGGACATACGCTAACGCAAACCACATTGAATTTGTTGAAGTGAAAACAGAAAACGGCATTACTTCGTTGAAAGATCTCCAGAAAAAACTCGACGAAAACACTGCAGGCTTCATTGTGCAGAACCCGAATTTTTTCGGTTGCATTGAGGACCTAAAGGAAATAGGTGAAGCTGTTCGTGCTAACGGCTCTGTTTTCACTGTGTGCGTTTCAGAGCTTGTGTCACTTGGTTTGCTGAAACCCCCAGGAGAACTTGGAGCTGACATAGTTGTGGGGGATGCGCAGAGTTTTGGAATTCCAATAAGCTTTGGCGGCCCTTACGCTGGCTTTGTTGCAACCAAGTTCAGTAATGTCAGGGAGCTGCCGGGCAGAATAGTGGGGCAGACAGTTGACGGAAAAGGAAGGAACGGCTACATAATGACGCTGCAGGCGCGCGAGCAGCACATCCGAAGGGAAAAAGCTCACTCCAACTTATGCACCAATCAGGCATTGTTTGCCTTGGCTGCAACAATTAACATTGTCCTCTTGGGAAAAAAGGGCGTGATGCAGCTTGCAGAGCAGAATGCCAAACTCGCGCATTACGCTGCTGAAAAAATTTCAAAACTGAAAGGATTTGAAGTGGAATTTAAGTCACCATTCTTCAACGAGTTTGTTGTAAAATGTGGAAACGCAGGGGAAGTGCAGGCAGGGCTGCTGAAGAAAAAAATTATTGGCGGCTATCTCCTTGAAAACGATTTTCCAAACCTAAAAAATCGTTTGCTGTTCTGCGTCACTGAAATGAATTCAAGGGAACAAATTGATGAATTGCTGGGGGCATTGAAGTGAAACTGATTTTTGAGAAAAGCGTTGAGGGAAGACAGGGCTCTGTTGTTGCTGATTCAGGAGTTCCTGATAAAACAGGCTTGATTCCTGAAAAGTTTTTGCGCTCCTCACTTGAATTGCCTGAGGTAAGCGAAGTTGATATAGTGAGGCATTACACGAAACTAAGCACAATGAATTACGGTGTTGACTCAGGCTTCTATCCCCTGGGTTCATGCACAATGAAGTATAGCCCCAAAATCAACGAGGAAACAGCAAGGCTTCCAGGCTTTGCTTTAACGCATCCTCTGCAGCCGGTGGAACTTTCCCAAGGCAACCTGGAGTTAATGTTCAACCTTGAAAAAATGCTTTGCGAGATAACTGGCTTTGAAAGGTTCACTTTGCAGCCTGCTGCAGGAGCGCAGGGAGAGCTTACAGGAATAATGATTATCCAGGCATATTTCAGGAAAAAAAAGGAAAAGAGGTCAAGGATCCTTGTTACGGACTCAAGCCACGGAACTAACCCGGCTTCAGTTTCAATCTGTGGCTTTGAGGCAGTGGAAGTGAAAAGCGATTCAAAAGGCAACGTTGACTTGGTGGACTTAAAGCAGAAAATGTCTAAAGAAGTTGCCGGCTTGATGCTAACAAACCCCAACACGCTTGGCTTGTTTGACAACAACATAATTGAGGTGTGCAAAATCGTGCACAGCAGGGGCGGCTTAGTGTACTGTGATGGTGCAAACCTGAATGCAATTCTCGGAAAAACCAAGCCAGCTGATGCGGGCTTTGACATCATTCATTTGAACCTGCATAAAACTTTTTCAACGCCGCATGGAGGCGGCGGTCCAGGAGCAGGGCCGGTTGGCGTTACAAAAGAACTTGCAAGATTTTTGCCAAAGCCTCTTATTGAAAAGAAAGGCAACAGATTTGTGTTTGATTATTCTTCCAAGGACTCAATCGGAAAGGTCAAGGGCTTTTACGGGAACTTTGGGGTTTTAGTTAGGGCTTACACTTACATTAAATCGGTTGGCGGCAGCGGTCTTAAACGGGTTTCAGAGAATGCGGTTTTGAATGCGAACTACCTTCTTGCTAGGCTCAAAAAAACGTATCACTTGCCTTACAATCGGTTTTGCCAGCACGAATTTGTTTTGGATGACAAAAACCTTGCAAATGGCGTAACCACGATGGATGTTGCAAAGCGTTTGTTGGATTATGGTTTTCACGCGCCAACAGTTTATTTTCCCCTTATTGTGCACGGCGCGATAATGATTGAGCCAACGGAAACCGAAAGCAAGGAAACATTGGATGCTTTTGCCGAGGCAATGGAAAAAATTGTTTCAGAGGCAAAAGAAAACCCGGAACTAGTGAAAAATGCTCCCTCAAAAACAATTGTAGGAAGGCTTGACGCTGTCAAGGCTGCAAGGGAACCAATTCTTAAGTGGCAGCAGAAAAATTAATTTTGCTTTCTTGACAAGTGTTTTGAGAGCCCGGGCAGAAGTTCTGAAAGTTTTTGAATTTGCCCCCTGATTTTTAGTGCGTCGTTTACTACACTTCTTTCAGCAATGTTTCTTGAGGTATAATCATTAGTTATTTCAGCAAAATCTTGAAAAATGCCTTCTTGAATCCTTTTCCAATCTTCTCTTAGTTTTTTTAATTTCTCTTTTATGTTCCTTTGTTTTTTTGACGGATTTTTTTCCAGGAAATTTAGAGTATTATCCAAAAGCGCTTCCACTTCATATATTTCACTCATCATTCTTGGGCATTTTTCCTCAAGGGCAATTAATTTAAGCCCTTTTTTAAGCGGCTGGTATCTTAGGGGTCTTTTATTTCCAAATCTTGCCAGAGGCCTGGGTAACACCATACTAATCTAAGCCTGTCCAGGTTTAAATTTCTTCCTGTTTTTGTCCCAATTAATTTAAAGGTGGAGAGGAAGATAAATTAGTGCACTAAACTTAATGCTGTTTTAGTTCTTTTGAAAGTTCAGGGTAACTTTTTAGCTCTTTTGAAAGTTCAGGGTAAAGGTGCTGTAGGTCACGCACCACTTCAACTGCTTTGGCAGTGAATTTTTTTACCCTGGCTTTTGTTTCCTTCACTCTCTGAGGATTCCCGAGCAGTTTTTCCCTTTTCTCCAGAATGCTTGCTTCCATGTTGGATAGGCCTACAATTAGCGGAGTAATACTTGTTTCCAGAACCTCTTTTGCTTTCATTGCTCTAATTCTGGCATTTTTATCTACGGGCATTTTTTTCCCGCCTTTTTCCCGGAGGTGATGCGCCTTGACAATTTCTTTCTTGAAAATATCGTCAAAGAAAAACCATGTTTTATGCAATATCATTTCTGCCCTCTGCATTTCTGGCACTATCTCAGGGCAAATGCTGAGAAGCCGCCTTTTGCGTGTTTCAAAATCGGTCAGTTTTGTGGGCTTCCTTCTTCCAAATGGGGGCATTTTTCCTCTATGCATAACAAAAAACTTTTCCTATTTTTTTATTCCAAGAACAGTTTTTAATTTGGGAAATTGATTTGTTGCTATCCTAAGCTTTCTCTCAGCATCTGCTGTTAATTCTCTTGCGCGTGCTCTATCTTCGCGAATTAGATCCAATGTTCTTTGTTTTCTCCAAAGTAGTCCTTGTCTGGTATCAAGTGGTCTTCTGCCTAAATTATTCTCTACTTGCAGCATTAACTTGCTTATTTTGGTTAATTCTTCTTTCAATGCCAGTGCTGCATCAAGGCGTTTGGTATGGGGTTTTGCTTGATTAGGGCGAAATGGCTCTGCCGTTTGAACAGCAAGTCTTTTTTCTCGTTCAGCCACCTTGCCAAGCGCATGAATGGCCAACTCTAATTGTTCTTGTTTTTCAATGAAATGGTGTCCTGTTACCGGGTGTTGCGTTCTGATGAACTTTTGCAGAAGGGTTTTATCAACTTTTGGCGTTCTTTTCCTCGGCGGGTTTTTAGGCATAAATAATGAAGCCACTTGAGATTATTAATTCTTTTCCATCAGGTCAAATAAACCCGCAAAGCCCCACCAGGTTTATTGCTCAAATCTTTTAAGGGAATCGGGTGATAGTTTCTGTATGCTTGGAAAATCAGTTTACAAGGTGCCTGATGGCAAGCTGCTGAAAATTTCCCTTGAGTTTCAAGGCGAAAAAATAATTTCAGTCAAAATCACTGGCGACTTTTTCCTTTACCCGGAGGAGGGCATCGAGGCAATAGAGAAAAGCCTTTCTGGAAAAAAACTTGACAGAAAATTGATTGCAGGAGAGGTGAGCAGGGCAGTGCAGAAAAACAGCATTGAATTGTTTGGCATTAGCGCTGAAGGAATAGCTGAAGGAGTCCTTCTTGCAGGAGGTGCAGCGAAATGACTGAGTGGAGGCTGCTTGAAACAGGCTACAATGACGCTGCAACCAACATGGCAATTGACGAGGCAGTGATGAAGCACGCCGGTGAATTAGGCATTCCAACAGTTAGGTTTTATGCTTGGAAGCCTGCCGCAATTTCAATTGGCTACTTTCAGGGCATAAGGGAAGAGGTTGAACTCGGCAAGTGCAGAGAGCTCGGCGTGGATGTTGTGCGCAGAATAACGGGTGGCGGAGCAGTATTCCATGATGCTGAACTGACTTACAGTTTTGTCTGTTCCCAGGATTCAGGAATCTTGCCAAAAAACATTATTGACTCTTACAAAAAAATTTGCGGCTCGCTCATAATTGGCTTAAAGCACATTGGTCTTGAAGCAAGTTTTGTTCCACTGAACGACATTGCTGTTGCAGGGAAAAAAATTTCAGGCAACGCGCAGACAAGGAGAAGTGGAGCAATTTTGCAGCATGGCACAATTTTAATGGAAGTTGACGTTGACAAAATGTTTTCATTGCTTTTAGTGCCGAATGAAAAACTGAAGGGAAAATTAATTGAGGACGTAAAGCAGCGAGTTACATCCCTTGAGCAGCAGAAAGGAAAAAAAATCTCTTTTGGGCAGCTTTCCAGCGCACTGAGAAAAGGGTTTGAGGAAAACTTTGGAGTGAAGTTAAAGAAAGGCAAACTGGCAGCTGAAGAGAAATCGCTTGCCAAAGAGATAAGAGAAAACCAGTTTGCAGCAGAGCAGTGGAACTTTAAAAGATAACTGTTCAAATTCTTGATGTGATGTGGTATGCCATTCAAGGTGAAAGATGAAAGCCTGGCAAAGCAGGGAGCACTGAACATTGAGTGGGCTGAAAGCCAGATGGGCTCGCTGCTTGAGATAAGGAAACGCTTTGAGAAAGAAAAACCTTTGAAGGGTTTGACTATTGGAATGGCGCTGCACGTTACAAAAGAGACAGCGGCACTGGTGAGAACACTTGAAACAGGAGGCGCCAAAGTATACATAACTGGTTGTAATCCTTTGAGCACGCAGGATGATGTTGCTGCTGCACTTGCAAAAGCAGGCACAAATGTTTTTGCTCACAAGGGGGAAAGCAAGCAGGAATATTATGAGTTCCTGAACAAGGTGCTTGATTCAAAACCTGATGTCACAATTGATGATGGTTGTGATTTGATTAGTGAAATACACAAGAACAGAACCAATCTGCTTGATGAACTAAAAGTTGGAACTGAGGAAACCACGACAGGGGTTATCCGCTTGAAGGCAATGGAGAAGGATGGTGCATTAAAGTACCCGATTATTGCAGTTAACGACAGCAAAACAAAGCACCTGTTTGACAACTATTATGGAACCGGGCAAAGCACTCTTGACGGGATTCTTCGCGCAACCAACATTTTGTTTGCAGGAAAGAACGTTGTTGTATGCGGTTACGGCGAGTGCGGGAAAGGAGTTTCATCAAAGGCAAAAGGCCTTGGCAGCAATGTAATTGTAACTGAGGTTGACCCTGTTAAGGCACTGCAGGCAAAAATGGATGGCTTCCGAGTAATGCCGATGGCTGAGGCAGCAAAGGCTGGCGATGTTTTCATTACTGTTACGGGCAACAGGCATGTCATTAGGACAGAGCACATGAAGCAAATGAAAAATGGTGCGGTTCTTGCGAATGCAGGGCACTTTGATGTGGAAATTGATGTTGCAGGCCTTGAAAAAGAAGCAAAGCAGAAGCGCAGAATAAGGCCTTTCCTTGACGAGTATGTTTTTGGCAATGGAAGAAAAATTTATTTGTGTGCTGAGGGAAGACTAGTGAATCTTGCTGCTGCTGAAGGGCACCCGAGCATTGTAATGGCTTTAAGTTTTTGCGGGCAGGCGCTTGCAGTTGAGTACGGCGTGAAGAATGATTTGAGGCCTGGCCTGCATGTTTTGCCTGAAAGCATTGACAGGCAAATAGCTGAGCTGCAGTTGAATGCTTTGGGAGTTGAATTTGATTCTCTCACAAGAGAGCAGAAAAAATACCTTTCTTCTTGGAAAGAGGGAACTTAACTATTGTTTCGGCAAACCTTTCTTCTTGGAAAGAGGGAACTTAACTATTTTTTATGCAAAGAAAGCTTATTATAGTACAAATTATTTATATTATGCGAATTCTTGAATTGGTTGCCATTGAGGTTTTTTTGTGGGAGTAATTGACTGGCTGAAACAGCTGTACTATAAAGCTGAAGACAAGTATTATGAGTTTTTGGACAGGGTAAATGAACGCATCCCTATTTATGAGTTAACAGACAGGATTGACAAGGTTTTTCCCAGTTTCCTGCTTTTCCTGCTGCTTTTGCTTTTACTCTTTTTGCTGTTTTTGTGGCTTTTATGGGGCTTTTTGTTTCCGTTCCTTAACTTTGACAAGGAAGTAAGGTTTGTTGTGCTTGATGATGCCGGAGCAACGCTTTCAGGCAAAAAAGTGGATGTGTTGCATGACAAAGCAGAGGAAACTTTCACTAGTGATTCGTTTGGGGAATTCAAGCTGACTGCAAGGGATTTGAACGTGCTGTTGCAGGTGAAGGAACCAGGCTATGAGCCTTACTCTGATGAAAGAACGGTTTCAGCTTCCGAGCTGAACGAAATTGTGCTGACTGGAAGGCCGCCTGTCTTGTTCGAGAAAATAATTGAGGTAAGGAACCCTGAAGGAAATCCGATAGATGGGTCAAGCATGCGTTTCACTTGCAGCAGGAATTTTGCCGCGCCGAACCCTATAAGGACTGCCAAAAGCGAGGAAAGGATTTTTGTCAGCGAATACTGCGGCATTGTTTCAGTCATAGTGAACAAGGCAGGCTTCCAGCAAGCAGAAAAAACCCTGACTGCTGCAAGAACTGTTATAATCCTGCAGCCAATTGAGTTGCCGAAAGCAACTTTGAGGGTTGTTGTTAGGGACATAGAAACCAACAATGGCTTGCCGGAAATAACCCTAGGTATTTACGATGACCGAAATGCTCTCAAAGCACAGGGCATGAGTGACTCTTCCGGTGCAAAAATTTTTTCTCTTGAGCCAGGGAGCTATTTTGTTAAAGCGCGTGACAACAGGGATGCTCCATTGTATCAGAACAAGGATTCCGGTATTATAAGCGTTGAAGTGGATGAAGAAACAACAGTTGAACTGCTGCTTTCAAAGCTGGAGGGCGAAGCAAAGCAGGTTTTGGTTAAGTTCATTGACAAGGCAACAAAGGAACCTGTTAAGGGTGTGAGAACAACGCTGTTTGAGGACAGCGCTGAAATAGTGAGAAAGGTTTCCTCTTCTGAGGGGCTTGTTTCATTCATCAATGTAACTCCTGGAAGAGAGTACGCTGTTACTGCCGTGCACCAAAATTATGTGTTCAGTTTAATCCAGAACCTGCCGGTTATAAGCAGGTCTTCCTCTAATGCGACAGTGATTGAACTGGAAAAGGCAACTTCTGAAAACTCCGGCAACGTGATTGTAAGCGTTAAGAGTCTGGAGGGAAACGCTGTTGATGGTGCACAGGTTTACCTTTTCATGCATGACATTAATTTTTCTGTGAGAACTGCTTCAACTGATTCTGAGGGCATTGTCAGGTTTGAAAGAATGCCTCTTGGCTTCTACCATGCAGCAGCCGAAAAACAGGGAGAGCGCGGAAACTCTGAAACAAAGGCATTGGTTGCCGGTTCTGACCTTTTGCTGGAAATAGTGCTGGTTTTGGCTGAAGGGTTTATGGAGGTTGAGGTTGTTGATGTTGGCAACAGGCCTCTTGAGGGAGCAAAAGTGGAGTTCGTTGATGCAGTGCACGGAAAACAGGGAGAGGCTTTAACTCTTGCAAACGGCAAAACCGAAAAAATTTCTTTCAAGTGGAATTTAAGACCATACCTTGTTGTAAGCAAGGAAGGATTCCTTCCAACAACAACTGTTTCATATGCGATTCTCCCGAGGCAGACAACTAAAGCGAAAGTTGTGCTGCGAACCACTGCTGACCTTGAGGATTTGAAGTGCGACGCTGAAAACAAGCTCTGCGTTGGCTTGGTTGGAATTCTGAGCAATGACAGAACAAGGAGAGCAGTAAGCTCTTTAACAAGCAACAAAGGCTACGTGCTTTTGTTTGAGATTGTTGCAGGGAGTGACTTGAACAACGTTGAGTCTGTTGTAAGAACAGGGTTTGAAGAAGAGTTGACTGCAGCTGAATCATTGGTTGTTATTGAGAGGCCGGTTGCGGCGCTTGCTTCAGCAGTGAAGTTTGACACTTATGATGCAAGCGACAACTACGCTGACTTAACCCCGACAAATGGCGATGGAAAGCAGGCAAAGTTTTCCTTCCATGACTTGAACAGGGGCATTTACAATTACGAGGTTGAAGTTTTCATCAAGAACACGGATGAGGAAAACGCTGAAATACAGTTAAGGTACGGCGCAAAAGGCGATGCCGCCACACAGCACATAGTTCTTCCTCCTGCTGGATTGTTCCTTGAAATTTTTTTCCTTGACACTCCGTTTCCCTGCGATGCTGTGCGAGCCGACTGCTACAATTTTCAATGGAGTTTTTCATTAACAAATCCTGATGGAAGGCACTTTTCTGGAGAAATCGAGTTAACTCCTGAGCAAGTTCAAATAGTAAGACAGGAATACAGTTATGAATTGACTGCAACTGTTTTCAACCAGCACCAGGAAAACAGGAGCTTCCAGAATGAGGAAATGACTTTTGAAAGCGTTGATGGGGCCATTGAGGCAAGCCCGGATTCAATTCCTGTAACGGGTTTTTTGCACGGAACATCATATAGTACTTCGGTTTCATTGCAGCCTCTTGTTGGAAGCAGTTCCAGTGATTTAAGGGTTTCATTGAACCTTAACGAGCGCGATGACACAGTTCAATTGCGCTTCATGGTTCCAGATCAGAACAAGCTTGCCTTGGCTTCAAGACCAAGTTTCATTACTGCTGGAGCGCCTGAAACAATTCTCATAATTGATGTCACAGATTCAGTTAACGGTCAGGCAGTTGCAGGGGCATTAGTGCAGTGGGATGACTCAGCAGAATTTAGTTCACCGGAGCCAGTGTTTGAAAATTCTTTGCTTGGAGCAGGAAGTTACACTTTAACTGTTCCAAGAAGGGAAATCGGTGAAAGCGTTTTCGTGAAAGCAGAGAAATCCTTTTACCAGGAATCGGATTTGCTTCGCATTCCGGTTCAGCCTCGCGATGAAATTACTTTCAGGCCGGAGGGCTTTGAGTGCGTTTCCTTAAGCGATAACTCCATTGATGTGCTGCATAATTCTTCTGATACTTTTACTTTGACAACTCATAATTGTGATTTGCCGGTTGAGGTTGCAATGTATGTTCCTGCTGCAAGCTTTACTCTGCCTTCAGTTGACCTTGCCGGGCCCATTACTTTGAAGGAAGGCAGCAATATTGTAGGGCAGTGCGAGAGCTGCGCTTCAACGAGCCTCAGCGAAAACGATTCAGTTATTGTAAAAGCTTTGGGTGACAAGCTGCTGGGGCAGTACGACATTTACATTAGGCTGAGGTATGAAGGCGATGAGGAATTCAGGGACTTTGATGTTGTGGAAGTAAGTGTTAAGCCTGTTGAAGAGGATATTTTTGTGCTTGAAGATGATAAAGCAGCATACAATATTTTTGGTGGCACAGATGAAGGAACAGCAATTAACAGGAATCCTTTATTTATTTCTGATTTCTGGATTCCAAAAGTTGGTTTTGACCTTGATGCAAGGGGAAGGTACTTTGCAGCGCAGGACAGATTCAATGACCTCGGCCTTGTGAGCTTTTGCTGGACTGTCAGGGCTGAAATTGAGGAAAGTGATGAACCGCCTGTCAATATTACTGAAACAAATTGTACTGAGATTTTTCCGGAGGAAGGAGTTGTTTATGAGCTATACCAGTTAAGCGAAGAGGACTTTTATTTGCTTCGCAACATTGACGCAGAAGAGGGGGATGTTCTAAATATTTACGCTGAGGATGATTCGGGCGGGCTAATTGAGACAATGGTTGAGGGAACTCCTGAAACAGGCTTGTTTGTGACAGCAATCTACACAGGAAATGTGCAGGACCATGAGGGAATAATTGATTTCACTGTTGTAAATGAAGGTTTGAGGGGCCGTGACTATTCCTTGCTTGAAGTCAAAGACAGGGTTCAAGCTCAAGATTCAGAAGAGTCTGTCTATGAATTTACAGGCCTGGGTTTTTCTTACACCATTAAGTCTGTTTCTGAGAGAGAGACAATAATTCAGAATTTTTCCGAAACTGTTCTGGCTACTGGAGAGGAAGTTGAATTGGGGATTATTCCGGAAAGTTTAAGGCAGGGGGCTGAAGCAGAATACCTTGTCAGTGATGATAGCGAATTTGTTCTGGTTTACTTTAAGGATGAAAACGGCAGCCCAAGCATTGTTACAAATAATCAGAACGCAGTTGTTTACGCGCGTGCTGCTTTCTCTTTAAAGCCTTCAAATGAATTGGATATTGCATTTTTGATTGACACTTCTGGTAGTATGGGTACGCCTTGGGATACTGTTTGCCAGAGAAGACAGGAGTTGGTTGACCACTTGGAGGAGCAGGGTTTTGACGTTAACTTTGAGGTTTTTGCGATGGGAGTTATTACTAGGAGATCTCCCTGTGTTGATGAGGTTGCGGAGTGGGCTGATACAGAAATTCCGTTTGTTCGCGGTACGGATCAGATTAATGAGGCATGGGCTCCGACTGGGTTGGACGTAATTAACAACAAGTTTGCCTGGCGAGAAAATGCCAGAAAAATTCTTTTGATAATTGGGGATAATTCTCCCGGTGGTTCAGACGAAAGCAGGTGGCGGCCTAATGGTCAGGGAGAACTTATGACACAGCACCTAGTTGAGGCTGCGCAGGACAAGAATGTCTCGCTTTACTTTTTCCATCCGATTTCAATGGAAAACAGGACAGCAGCCAAGCTGATTAATGACATGCCGATTGAAGGAACAAGGTGGAAGAATGAATGCCCTGGAAGCAACTGCAAGAATGATTCGATTGAATTAATGGAGTATGCTGCTGAATGGACTGGAGGATTAGTGGAAACCTATGAAAGCCAGGAAAATTTGGAATTTGCACTTCAAAACGTCAATTTCTTTTCGCTTGTTTTAAGGGGAATGACCTCTCCTGCTACTGAATATTTCCATGTGAGGCTTGATTCCGGAAAGAAAAATGTCTGCTACGGAAGAAACGACATTGAAGGAATTACTGGCAGCGAAGCAATTCCGAGGGTTTTGCCGTCCTGGAACTGGGATTCTGTGGGCATTGACTCCTGTGACCTGCTTGAGTTCAGGGAAGGAACTGCAAGAAACAATGAGTTCGTTTATTGTGATGCAACACAGTTTACGATTGAACTGATGAAGAAACTAAGCGAGCTTAAGCAGGAAGTTGAAACAAGCGGCAACCTTAATATTGCGGACAAGCTCCTGCACTTTGATGCTTTCCTTATGAAGGACGGTTTCACTAGTGATTTCGTAAGTGATTTCAATTCCGCAATGCTTAACCTTGGCTTCTTTGACACAGGCAATGAGTTTTCCAACGATTTTGATGGCTTCAAGAAACTTTTCCTCGAAAACAATATTCATTTTGATTCAACCGAGCATTCCGTTACACCACTGCCTTCAGCTGGACTCTATGAGGTGCAGATAAAGCTTAAGTTTGGCGATGCAGGAAACTGGGTTTTCTTTTCTGATGCAAATTCGAATGTTGACGTGAATGTTGTGCTTACAAGAAAGCAGCCGCTTGAAACAGAGAACCTCATTTACTCGCTGCCTGTTGATGGCGTTGTTGGAATTGATCCGGTTTCGGGAACAGTGAATAGAAACGGCTATGGAATGGGCTTTTCTGGAGAAACTGATGCATTAAGTTTGTACAGGATTAATGAAAGCGGTGACCTGCGTATTGGCTCAAGCACTGGAAGCCCGCTTGGAAGAATTGACTTGGATGAAAGAACAGACTTTGCCAGCTTAAATCAGGAGTTCAGGGGCAACTTGCTGTTTATCAGAGAAGAAGCAGTCAACCGGTTTTCTTTTGTTTCAACTTTGAGCCAGCCTAACCCAATTGTAATGGAAGCCTACTCAAATAATGGGAAAGCCGGAGCATTCTTCAACTTAAGGGATGAAACCGGAACCCCAATATCTGATCTTGCATACCTGTCGCTCTGGACTGGAATTGCTTCAGACCTGTCGCTTTGCAGGGATTTTTCCGGAGAGCATGTTTTCAGGAAAAGGAAGGATTCAAAGCTGAGCACAGCAATTGTAAGCGCTGATGCATGCAATTCTGTTGACGTTGACTCAACTTACGGCTTTTACTGGTCTGATGCAGTTGACGGCAGCGTTTACCTGCGCACAATGTTTTTTACTCCCAACAACAATTATTCTTTCAGGAACGCTTGCCAGAACAGGCTTACGCGAATTGTTGCAGTCAACGAGGAAATTACTTCTACAACCCCGCTTATACTGAATTCGGGTTCAACAAAACAGGTTTTTTCTCTGGCTGACATATTCGATTTGATTGAGCAGGAGTATGTGTGCGTTTCAACAAGGGTTGACAGCGGCAAAAAAGTAACTGACTTTTGGTGGAATGAAGACAAATTGTTTGAGGAGCTGGAGCAATCAAAGGGAGAATTCTTTTGTAATCTGACTATGTGCAGTGCCCTCCAGATAAACTGTTAATTAAATATGCTCTTGGGCTGCTTTTACCTTATTGCTTCCCACATGATTTTGTCTCTTGGGTTGATTTGGATGCCTTTGCTGGTTATTTCGAATGGGTGAACGTTTTTGCTGTGGTTGGTGGCGCGCATTTTTCTAACGAAAACGCTTCTGTTTGGTGGAGAAAAATACAATGCAATGACCCCGTCAGCAACAAACTCTTCCACCCCAAAAGCACTAAAATCATTCCTCCTGCCCCTCGTCTCAGAGGAAAGAAGTGTTGTGCAGTCCAATTCCTTGAGGGCATTCGTGAAGTGGTAGAGTGTGCTCCTCATGGTGCCCCTGCTTTCAGTGCCCACGCTTAATGCAGTTGTGCTGTCAACCACCAGCCTCTTGGCTTTAATCTGCTTTACCATTGAGGCAATCACTTCCAACTCTTTTTCTATTTGTTCTTCAGCAGTAGTGTGGCGCCTCAGTATGTCAAGGTTGAGTTTGTAAATTTTTATGAGATTCTTTTCCTGCAGTTTTCCTATGTCCCAGTTGAAGCTCTGCATGTTCCAGCCAATGTTTTTGATGTTTCCTTCCAGCGTTACAAAAAGGCCTGGTTCCATGAACTGTTTTGCCCCCTCATAAATGTATTGCAGGCAAAAAATGGTTTTGCCTGTGCCAGAGCCGCCTGACACAAGCACTGAGGAACCAACTGGAATGCCTCCTTCAATGAGTTCGTCAAAACCCGGAATTCCTGACCTGATTCTGTCCATAAGCCACCTTTTTTATATTACTAGGCTTCCGGCGTTCTTAAACCTTTCTAAAACGCCTTTTTCAGGCTTTTTAAGGCAATAAAAACAAATAAATACCATGTCAGATACCAATATCTAAATGCCTTCCGTTAAAGATGAGGAAATTATCGGCCTAGATGTGTCTGAAATTGATGCCAGCAAGATTGACTTAGTTGACCTCATAGAGCAGCCGGCCTGGAAGACTATCCTGCTGGAGCTGGTTAGAACTGAGAGGATGGACCCCTGGAACATTGATTTGATTCAGTTGTCTGACAAATACCTCCAAAAAATCAATTATTTGGGTGGAACTGATTTGAGGCTGCCGGCCAATGCAATTCTTGCCTGCGCAATTTTGCTTAAGTTCAAGTCAAGGGTCTTGAAGTTCAGTTCCTTGGATGAGGATGAGTTTGAAAGGCTTAACCGAGACATGACTCCTGATGAAAAACACGACCTTGATGGGCTGCTTCCAGACCTATCCAACATCAGAAAAATCCGCGAAGGAAAGATTTCGCTTGACCAGTTGGTGGAAAGCATTGAGGCAATGCTTGACAAATCCAAGTCAAGGCAGGACAAGCGCTTCATTAAAATGGACAGACCTGACTTTTTGGTTCCCTCGTCCGACTTCAACATTGATGAAAAAATGGAAGAGGTTTATGCTTTAATCAGGGAAAAAGCTGATTCTCAGGGATTAACAACTTTTTCTGTACTAGTAAATGGCGGAAACGTGAACGAAATAGTTGAAACATTCATTCCATGCCTGTTCCTTTACACAAATCATCGCATTAACCTCTGGCAGGAAGAATTCTTCGGCGAGATTTTCATTAGTTTGATTAAATCTAATGAAAAGATTTAAATATAATGAAGTATATAAATATTAGTGGTGATATAAGTTGACTATGAATGTTTATGACATTAAATTGTCTAAAGGATTCCAGTTTACTCTGCAAGCTGAAAGCAGGAGAAAACATAATTTGAAGCCAGGACAAAAAATTCAGGTGATTGATTTGGATAAGGAGATTATTTTGAGACCCAAAAGAAAAGGCAGTTTAAAGAACTTGGTAGGAAAGTTTAAGGCAGGCAAACGATTTGATGTCGTTAAAGAGCACGACTTGATTGTGGCGGGTTTTGGTCAATGAAATTTATTGATACTGTTACCTTGTTTGCCGGATTTTTCGTTGATGAAAAGCACCATGTAAAAGCTAAAGAAGTAGTTGCAGCAATAGCAGAAGGGAAAGTTAGAGACGCAGTATACTCAGATTACGTGTTGGATGAATTGCTTACTCTGGCAAGAGCTAAAAAGGGGGCAGCGGTTTCAAACGAAATTTTAGAGGAAATAGCTAATTCAGAGATTAAGATGGAAAAAGTCGAACAGCGGCATTTAAGTCTGGCGATGGAGCTTTTCAAAAGCTACGAAAAACTTAGTTTTACAGACTGCACAACAGTAGCATTAATGTTGGATCTGGGGATAAAGGAAATTTATTCCTTTGACAAGGGCTTCGATTCTGTCGCAAAGATAGTCAGACTGGAAGAACTTTGAAAGCAAAGAGTTCAAGGCAGTATTTCCTGATCACCCCAAATTTTTACAACTGTAACACAATCGTTAAAACTTCCTTCATTCATATGTTAATGAGGGTTGATTTATGGCTGGTTTGTTTACACATGAGCTAATCGCAAGATTGGTTTTGAAAAAACTTTCTAAAAGAAACTTTGACTATTTTCAGGGCGAATCCAACTGGTTTTTTCAGTTTGAAAGCGCAGGCAACATCTTGGAGCCAATAATGTATCAATTTTACAATCTTTAGGATTTAGCCTGAATGATATTTTGCGGTATAAATCAGCTGCCGCATTCTATATGAGAGAGCCTGGAATAGACACATTTAACATATTCAACCTCTTTCCAAACAACTTCGATGAAACTATAATCCGAAAGATTGCAGACCAAAAAGCTTCTTTGACTTCTTTTCTCAAAGATGAATTCCACCAAAAACCACTATTTAAAAATAGTGGAATTCATATGATTTAAAGTATGAAAAAGCAGGCACGGCTGCATCGCGTTTTGGGCTTGTTTGAGACGACTCTTTCTGGGATTGGAATAATTTTTGGCGCAGGAATTTATGTTTTGATAGGGAAAGCAGCCGGCATTGCAGGCGTTAACGTGTGGCTTTCTTTTTTGCTGGCTGCGATTGTGGCGGCTCTGACTGGCTTGAGCTATGCAGAGCTATCCTCAATGTACCCAAAAGCAAGTGCAGAGTACGAATACTCCAAGAATGCTTTCGGCAAAAGAGCCGGTTTTTTGGTTGGCTGGCTTGCATTGATTGCTGGAATTGTTTCAGCTTCAACGGTTGCACTGGGTTTTGGAGGCTATCTTAGTGCTCTCACAGGCCTGCCGATGCAGTGGCTGGCTGTAGGCGTAATAATTGTCTGCTCTTTTATTGTTTTTTTAGGGATAAGGCAAACTGCTTGGATTGCAGTATTATTTACGCTAGTTGAGTCTGCTGGGCTTGTTGTAATAGTTTTTATTGGCCTCCCATATATAGGAAAAATGGATTTGCTAGACTTTTCCTCTTTCAATTTTACCGCTGTTTTTGAAGCCGCTGCATTGATTTTTTTCGCCTTTATTGGTTTTGAGGAAATTGTCAGAATGAGCGAGGAAACAAAAAACCCCAAAAAAATAATTCCAACTGCGCTGATTATTGCAATCATCGTAAGTTCTGTTGTTTACGTGCTTGTTGCCTTAAGCTCTGTCGCAGTGCTTGGAGTTCAAAAACTTTCTGAGTCATCTGCCCCGCTAGCAGAGGTTGCTTTCAGCGTTTTTGGCGAAACAGCGTTTTTCACTATTGCAGTAATCGCCCTTTTCTCTACATTTAACACTGTTCTTTTAATACTGCTTGCGGCCTCAAGGCTTGTTTATGGGATTGGCAAAGACAAGGAGTTTCCGGAAATAGTCGCAAGCATTCACAAAAAAACCAAAACCCCCTGGGTTGCAATAATAATCATAATGGTTATTTCGTCTTCTCTGGCCCTTTTAGGGGACATTTCTCTTGTGGCCAATGCAACGGATTTCGTATTGTTTTCCGTTTTTATTGCCATCAATGCAAGTGTTATTATTCTTAGGTTCAAAGAACCTCACTGCCACAGGGCTTTTTGTGTGCCTGGCTCAGTCAAAGGAATTCCAATTCTGCCAGTGGCAGGAATTTTTGCAAACGTTGTTTTAGCAATTCACATTTCTTTGGAAATAATCGCAGTAATGCTTGTAATGGCTTTCTTGGGTTTGCTATATTTTGAAATCTACAAAAAAAACAGTAAAATCCGAACCACTGGGTAAAGCCGTTGGAATTCGCTTGATTTAAATATTTTATCTTTTTTTATTAATATGATGTTAGAATTCTTAAAGCCTGTTGACGGCTCACTAAAGAGCAGTGATTCGCCATCTCGCAACTGCTGGGTTAATGTTGAGACCCCTACTGACTCTGAAATCCAACTGGTGAAGAGCCTTGTAAATGTTCCAGACGATGTTTTTTCATCGTTGCAGGATGCGGACGAGCTGGCCAGGCTGGATAAATATGACAACTTCCTTTTGCTGATTGTAAAAATCCCTACAAACAGGACTGCTATTCAGGAATTAGAGTACAACACGGTTCCACTTGGAATAATCATTAATGAGTCTAACTTCATTACTATTTGTTTTTTTTCAAACGAGGTTATTGAGGGGATAAAGAGAAAAAGCATTAACAGCAGCAAAAGAATCAGGCTGACTTTGAAAATACTTTTTGCTTCTACAAGAACTTACCAGAAGTATTTGAAGCAGATAAACAGGAAAAGCCACTTGGTCCAAAAAGACCTTGAAACGTCCTTGAAGAACGAGGAGCTTGTCAAGCTTTTGACTCTCGAAAACTCTCTCGTATATTTTAGCACAGCGCTTAGGTCAAATGACGTTCTTATAGAAAAACTCTCCAAAAACAAGGTTTTCACAAGGTTTGAGGAAGACCGAGAGCTATTGGAGGATTTGGCCATTGAGAACAAGCAGGCTGTTGAGGTTACAAAGATTTATGCAAACATCCTAAGCGGGACAATGGATGCCTTTGCATCCATAATATCAAACAACTTGAACATTGTAATGAAATTTTTGACCACGGTCACAATACTCCTTATGATTCCAACGCTGATTGCCAGCATTTACGGAATGAACATTGATTTGCCGTTTCAATCAGACCAAAATGCCTTTTTCATGGTAATGCTGTTCTCTGTTTTGCTAAGCCTCAGCGGGCTGCTGTTATTCTGGAGAAGACAACTGTTGTAAAAGGGTGTTGAATACTTATTAACTTAATTAGTGCCCCTACATAGGTGGAGTAAAGGTATTCAACAACCTTGTAAGCCATAACAAACAGCTTTAATTTTTGAACAGCTTATTCTATTATGCCTTTAAACAAAAAAGACGGAGAAAAGTGGGTGAAAAAGCTTACGCCAGAACAGTACAACGTTTGCAGGTTAGGAAGCACTGAGCCTGCATTCAGCGGCAAATATTACAAGCATACTGGAAAAGGAACCTATGTTTGCGTTGCTTGCGGTAAAATGCTTTTCAGCTCTGACTCAAAGTTTGATTCAGGCACAGGGTGGCCAAGTTTCTGGGATGCCGCAGGAAAAGTGGATTTTAGGGATGACTACAGTTTTGGGCTTCACAGGATTGGGGTTAGGTGCAGCAATTGCCACTCGCATTTAGGGCACATATTTGATGACGGGCCAAACCCAACAGGGAAAAGGTACTGCATTAATTCATTGGCACTTGATTTCAGGCCAGAAAAAAATAAATAAGTTAATCGGCTTTTTTTTCCGCATTATCCTGCGCTTTAAAGTAATAGTGGGACATCAGTTGCATTGGACTGAGCTTGGAGCAGACTGTGCTTGAGTCAACAAAGATTTCCTCATTCAAATTTTTCACTTGCTGGGCAAAACCAATCATTTCTTGCAGCGGGCTTTCAGGGCTTTTAAATTCAATTTTGTTGAATGCGCCTTTTCTGAGAAAAATTGCTTCAAGAGATGCTGCCTCTGCTTTTTTTAGTCCGCTGGGCAGCAGTTCCTCAAAGGGAACCCTTTCAGGTTTGCTTTTCCCAACATTTTTTAGGGCATTAGAGTAAGGGATTCCTCCAAGCGATTTGAAAAATGCAGGCGCTATCACTTCTTTGCCTGAATTGGATAGCCTTGAAAGAATGTCTGTTGGGGGAAATATGTTAGGCTGCAGGAAAAGCACTGCTTCATAGTTTTCCTTTTTGGCCTCTTTTAAAACCGAGTTTCTTATTTCAGAGAACTGCTGTAAAATGTTCTCTTTTTTTTCAATTCTTCTTACTTCTAATCCTTTCAAGAGCGGCATTGCTTCACTCCATAGCTCTCCAAACAAATCGAACAAAACAGTTTTTTCTGGTTTTGGGTTTAGGGCATTAATGCTTTCTACAAATATTGGGAGGCATTGCTGTATTTCTGCAAAATAAACTGATGCGATTAAAACCTTCATTTGAATCCCAGCTTCTCCATCAATTCAGGAGAGTGAAGCCTTGCCATGTGCTTGCATGAAACCCGCGAGTCAACTAATACTTCAAAGCCTAGCTTGAATGCATCCCTGCAAAACCACAGATCATCGTATGCCTTGATTTTTGGGTTAAAGCGGAACTTAATTTTTTCAAGCACGTCCCTGTGGATTATGAGGCAGCCAATGCCTGTTACAAAAACTTTTATCGGCCTTGAAGGCCATAGGTCATCAAACATCAGGCGCCGTGTTATGCCTGTGCCTTTGTCTTTGGGGTTAATGGGGCAGAACATGTCTGGTTTCAGGATTTTGTCTTCTTTTTCATGAGAGAAATTGAAGTAAGCGCCGCTGACGATTTTTGCACTGCGGTTTTCAAGCAGCCTCTCAGCAACATCCTGAGGCGGAATTATGTCCTGCTCGATGCTGAGCCAGTAATCGAAGCCCTCGTTTAAAGCCTTTTCGCGGAAAAAGTTTCTGTCCCTTGCAAGCATTTTTCTAACGTTTCCTGCGTGCTCTGTTTTAATGTAATTTATTCCTGAATTTCTGAATTCCGCTGAGAGGCCTCTTCCTTCCGGGCTGTTGTCCAATACAAGCAGTTCCTTGTTTTTGTAGGTTAAGCTGTTCAGTGCTTTTATATAGTCCGGGATGCTGTATTTTTTGAGGGAAGTGACAGGGCTTCCAACCAGGATTTTGGGAATGTTCATTAAATCAACTATTGCATGGAAAAGGCTAAAAGAATTCCATTGAAGTATAGCAAACAGCTTATATTTTTGAACTTTTTATTGCTGTTTGCTAGATGCAAAACGCAGTTTCAATGTTCAATTACTTAAGCGTTTTGCCATATAATATTGAAGCAAAAGGAGTTGTTCTAGTGGAAAGCAAGCCATATTATTTTGCAGTTGCCGCAATAACAATTGACGGCTTTATTGCGAGGTTTCCCGGCCATAAGGCTGACTGGACCTCAAAAGAGGACAAAACGCACCTTCACAAAATGGAGGCGAAAGCTGACTTGCTGCTTTTGGCGAGAAAAACATACGAAATAGCCGAGAAAGAGCTTTCAGGGAAGAACTGCCTTGTTTTGACGACCAAAGTTGGCGGCATTGAAAGGAAAGGAAAAAACTTGGTTTACATTAACCCAAAGAAAAAAGATGTTCAGGAATTTGTGGAAGAAAAAGGGTACAAAAAAATCTGTGTTTTGGGCGGAAGGGCTGCTTACACTTATGCCTTGGAAAAAGGGCTTATTGATGACTTATTCATAACTGTTGAGCCGATTGTTTTTGGGAAAGGCATTCCAATGTTTGACAAGGAAGTTGAACTGAAAAGGTTCAGGCTAAAATCTGTTAAAAAACTTAACAAGCAGGGGACAGTCCTACTGCATTACGGCAAAAACCTTTTCAGCAAAAGGTTTGCGAAAAAGGGCCTTCGGCAAAACCTTTTCAGCAAAAGGTTTGCGAAAATAGCCTAACGGCAAAAACAAAAAATAATTCTTGCCGCTGTTTGCATTTATTTTCTTTTTGCTTCGCGCAACGCCCCTGCATGATTTTTTCCCATGCACCTAGAATAAAGATAAGTCCAGCCCTGCGCTCCTGAAAGGTTTTGGTGCAGCCACTGCCCTATTCTCCTTCCCGCAACATAAGACATTTCAGGTTCATTGTAGTTTGTTGGCTTTCCTGTTTCCAAAACTCTTGCCTTGAAATCAAAGTCCTCTTTTGTCGGCGCCTTAATTTCTGGCTTAACCTCTACTATGCCCTGCTCCAAGCCGTAAAACCTGTCAATTGCCTCAGAAAACGGGACATCTACTTTTATCACTCCGAGCTTTTGGAGCACATGCATTGTTTCATGGATTGGTGCAAGCCTTGATATTTGGTTCTCTCTCCAGCCCGGTGCAATGAAAAATTTTCCGTTGTTTTCATAAATCCAGCCCCTGTAAATTCTTCCCTTTGACCTAAAAGTATGAAAAAGCTCAATTCCTTCTTTTCTTTGCCATTTTGCAGTCTCGCTCCTTCCTTTTTTTCTGGCAGAAGCAGGAACACTTTTTTTGGAAAGAATGTTCCTAATGGAAAGCGTTTGTTTGCTTGCGGCCTTAAGGACTTTTTTCATCACTTTTTTTCTTTCATTCAGCGGAAGGTGCCGCGAAAAAACATCCACTGCAAACCTTATTTGCTTTTCCATTTCCTGAATATCTTCACTGGAGTGCCATCTTCCGCTAATCCTGTGCTTGAAAGCAGGTACAGGGAAAGATCTTTTTCTGTGGCTCTTTGTTTTTCCCCACGATACTGCCAGAAACCTTTCACCAATCCTTTTGGCTTTTGCGAGGTCAGTGGCAGGAGAAATTTTTCCTGTTCTGATGAAAGCGGATTCATGCGAATGGTCTCGGCCACTGCGCAGGCCCGTCTTTTTTGTTTGGGGGGTTATCCTCAATTAGACCACAGGAATATTGGTACATAGCTGGTAAATTAATTTATTGGTTTTACTCTGAATTTTTTGGCCGGCACGTGTTTGGTTTGCTAATTCTCAAAAACCATGAAAAGCAGGGAAGCATTGTTTTATTTGAGGCCGATGAAATTGATGTTGCTGGTTTGGAAGTTGGCCCCTGTGAAGCGGGGAATAAAGCAATTCGAACAGACATGTGCTGCGCAGAAACCATTGTGAGCAGCATTAATCCAAGAGACCTGGCTGTTGCAAGCTTTTATTTGTATAATACTGTTGAGGAAATCGCGGCCTTAACCAATGAAGTCACGGCCATCCTGGAAGTTTTCAAGTAAACGCAACAGTGGATGACAAATTCTTTAAGCCGGGCTTCTGAAAGTGCTGGGCAAGTTTTTTTAAACAGTTCCTGTTTTTTTAATTATAGCGAATGACTTTAATAATGGTAAAAAACAAGTCATTCGCTAGTCGCAAAAGACATTAAGAAATTACCAAAACCAATGTATTTTGCCATTAATATGGCCAAGAAAAGGTTTTTTTTGGATGGTGAGCCTGAAGCCGTTTTCTTGGAAAAAGGGGTTGGGAATTATGGGAAAGCGAGTTCACGGTAGCATAAGAAAGCCAGTTTCCCTTAACTTAGAGCAAAGAAAAAGCATCAAAAGATTCTCGCTTGCATTCGTGCTTCTTGCGCTGCTGCCTTTGTTTCTCCTGACGGTATTTATCCTCTTCATGGCAGTGAAATTTAATTATATGGCACTAAGCACCGGCCTCATTGCAATGGCAGTCCTTCTCTCAATTGCATTCTTTGCAGTTCCAATAATTGCAGGCAGGCTTGTTAGGGCACTTGAAGAAAACTTCGGGGCAAAGGCGAAAAAATTGGTTGCAGGAAAAGAGGCCTTGCTATGATAGATGAGCATGATTTCGTGGAAGAAATAGCTCGTGTGAAACAGGCCGAGGCAGAGAAAGAAAAGATAATATTTGGGGCTAAAAAAGATGCTGAAAAAATTCTTTCAAATGCAAGCGCAGATGCAAAATCAATAAACGAAAAAGCAATGGATAGCGCGAAAAAAGCAGAGGACTCTGTTTTAGAAAAAATCAGGAGAGAAACAGAGGCAGAGGAAAAAAAAATTCTTTCAAATGCGAAGAAGGAAGCAGAGAAAATACTGTCAATGCCTGTGCCTAGGAGTGCAGTGAAAAAAATAGTGCAAGAGTTTGGTGTCTGAAATGTTTTGGCCGGCAAAAATGTGCAAAGTTAGGCTCATAGGCTTAAAGAGCAATTTAAAGCAGACAATAGAGGTGCTTGAAGAATACGGTGGGGCAGAAATAAAAAAATTCAGGTCAGAAGAAATTCAAAACTCGAAGCCACTTGAAGAATTCCAAGAAATAAGCGAAAACCTTGTGAGAATGGAGGCACTTGCAAAAACCCTGAGCGAGGCAAGCGGCAAGAAATTCACTGCAAAAGAAGCAAAAGAACTATTAACTAACAGGGAAACAAGAAAACTCGAGAAAAAGATAAGGGAAATAAGTGAAGAGATGGAGAGGGAAAGTGCCGAGTACGAGGAGCTTGGGGAAAGAATCGCCAGGCTGAAGGAATTCTCAAAATTTGACATTGATTTCTCCAGAACAGAAACAATGCATCTGCGCTTATTGGCGGGAAGAATTGCCAAGGCAAACAAGGCAAAACTGGATGAAGCATTAGGGAGAATTGGCGCGGAAGCAGTTGAAAAACCGTTGTCGCAAACAACCAATATTGCTATCATAGCGGTTCCAAGTTCGGCTTTTGGAGTTGACGAAGAGCTGCAAAAAGCCGGCTTTGAGAGAACGCCCATGCCAAAGATTGAAGGAAAACCAAGCAGGGAATTAGAGGTAACTGCCAAAAAACTAGAAGACCTAAAAAAAAGGAAAGAGTTGCTCAAGGCTGAACTCAATAAAATCTCGAGACAAAGCTACTCTAAAATAGCAGCCATGAAAGAATACTTGGCCTTTGAAGACATAAAGGCAACCACTGCTGAAAAATTCGGCGCAACAGAACACTCGTTTGTAGTGGAAGCGTTTTTGCCTGAAAAGAATTACTCTGAGTTTGAGAAACTCTTGAAGCAGAAGTTTGGCCAGGAAATTTACCTTAAGGAGTTCTCTTCACAGGAAATTGACAGGAAACACGAAAAAGCGCCTACTTTGCTTGAGCACTCCAAAATAATTTCTCCCTTCGAGTTCATGACAAAGTTCATTTCAATTCCAAAGCACAACGAAATTGACCCAACGCTGGTGTTCCTGGTTTTTTTCCAGGTTTTTTATGGCATGATTGTGGGCGATTTTGTTTACGGAATAATTTCACTGCTGCTTGCAAGGTTCTTCCTGTCAAAAGTGGCAAAAGACAGCATCCTTTACCCTGTTTCCATAATCTGGATGTGGAGCGCTATTCCTGCCATAGTGTTCGGCTTGATTTTCGACGAGTTTGCTGGAATGCCAAATGAAATGGTATTCGGGCTTCTGGGTTTTGAGCATTTCTCGCTTTATCACGGGCTTGAGAGAATGCACAACATTGAAGCAATACTTGCGGCTTCAATACTCCTAGGAGTTTTCACAATGGCGTTTGGCTTTTTGCTGGGTTTCATAAATGCAGTGAAGCACAACGACAGGAAGCACGCAGTGGCAAAGCTCGCGTGGTTCGGCATAGTTGCATTCGGGGCGGTATTTGTTAGCACGCTAATGTTCAATTCTTTTCCGCAGGAATTCCTGTTGCCGTCAGGAATAGTGTTAATTGTTTCAGTGGCGTTGGTTATTTACTTGGAGGGAATCATTGGTGCAATGGAAATACCAAGCGTTGCCGGCAACGTGCTGTCCTTTGCACGAATCCTTGCAGTGGGCCTTGTTGGAACAGTAATAGCGTTCATACTGAATGATCTGGCTTTTCCAAGCCCTGACAAGGGGCTATTGATAATACTTTTCCTGCCACTCTACATTGGCGGCCATGTGTTCAATGCGTTCCTGGCAATGTTTGAGGCACTGATCCAGGGAGCAAGGCTAAATTACGTTGAATTCTATTCCAAGTTTTATGAGGGTGGTGGAAAAGAGTTCAGTCCATTTAAATTCCATAAAAGATTCTTGAGAGATTAATGGAGGTGTACGAAATGGTAGTACTAGAAACTCAGGGTGCAATGGCAATAGCAGCAGGAATAGCAATTTTCGGCGGGGCTCTTGGAACAGCTTGGGCTCAGTCGGCAATCGGCTCGAGTGCAATGGGAGTCATAGCCGAGAAGCCAGAGCAGGCTACAAAGCTGATAATCTGGCTTGCAATACCGGAAACAATCGTTATTTTCGGCTTTGTTGTTGCGTTGCTGCTGGCACTCAACACAGGTGGGGCATAAGCGCAGGGTGTTTCCACCAATTTTTTTTAACAAGAGTGATTCAATGAGCTTGGAAGGACTCAGGAAGAGCCTAGTGCAGGAAGCCAAGGCAGAAGCGCGAAAAATGATTTCGCAGGCAGAAAAAGAAGCCGCGGCAATAACTGCAGCTGCAGGGGAGAACGCTAAAAAAACTTTAGCACAGGCGAAAAAGAGGGCTGAGGAAATGGCTGTTGCAGAGAGAAGCGAGGTGATAGGTGCAGCACAGCTGAGGGCAAGAAGAATAACCAGTGATGCTCGCAATGAACTAGTTGAAAAAGCATTGTCAGAAATATTTGGGGAAATGGTCAAGGCAACTGAAAGTGAAGACTACGAAAAATTCATGGAAAAAATAATCACTGAAGCCGAGAAAGAGCTAGGCGAAAAAGCAGTTGTTTTCGTTAGCTCAAAGGACAAGAAAATCGCCAAGAAAATCAGCAAGAATGTTGCACCAGAAGATGCTGAAATAAGCGGCGGTGCAATAATAAGGACAAAAGACGGCAGTGTAAGCATTGACAGCTCTTTGGAAGCCATTTTCGAGAACAACAGGGAAAACTCAAAAAAAGTCATTTTCAATGAGCTGTTTAGGAAGGGTGTGGCAAGATGATTAGCATTGAAAGGTCTCTGGCTGTTAGGGCGCTGACATTCGGTTACGCTAATGCGCGCGTGAAGGCAATGAAGCAGTCATTGCTTAGCTCTAGGGAAACGCAGGCGCTGGCTGAAGCAAAGGACAATGAAGAATTATTTGTTTTGTTGGAGAGGACAAGCTATAAGCAGGACCTTGTTTCAGGTGCCCTGAGAGAAAAAACCATTCCTGACCAAATAGAGTTGGCCTGCAGCCACAATTTTTCAGGAACTCTTGAAAAAATAATCCAAATAACGCCAAAAAAGCATCGTGAAAAAATAAGGAAACTGTTTGAAAAATACGAAATAAACAATATCAAAGCAATGCTCAATGCCAAGCATATGGGGTTGGGAAAAGATGAGATAAGTCAGCTCATATTGGAAACTGGCATTCTCTCAAAAGCAATGCACAACAGGCTCTTAAGTGCAAAAACTGTCAGGGAAATAGTAATCGAGCTTGGAGTAACACCTTATGGCAGGGCCTTGGAAAAAGTTTACAAGAAATACGAAAAAGAAAAAGAGGTCGCGATTCTTATAGCGGCTCTAGATGAATATTATTACAATAATATACCTAAAATTGCGAAATTGGGCTTTGGAGAGGAAAAAGCAATCATTTCAATGCTGAAGGCGCAGGCAGACGCAAAAAATATTTCCAGCATGCTCAGAGGGAAAAAGGAAAACCTCAGCGAAACCGAAATCCGGAAAACTCTGGTAAGTGAAGGCAGCATTTCCAAGGAAAAAATTAACCGTGCTTTGAAGGCAAAAAGCGTCGAGGAATCAGCAAAAGTATTCGAGCGAACGCATAATATTTCTATGGCAATAGATGCTTTCAAAAAAACAGGCAGCCTTATTCCAATTGAACTGGAACTCGAGAAGGGGATTGCCAGAAAAGGCCTTAAAACCCTTAGAACAAGCAACCTCTCGCTTCAGGCAATAGCCGGATTTCTGCTTCTAAAGGAAGAGGAAATAAACAACATCAGGAAAATAGCCAGGGCAAAAGAGTTCAGTTTATCGCCTGAAAAAATGAAGGAAATGCTGGTGGAGGTGCAGTGAATGGAGGCAAAAGACAGCATAGTGG
The DNA here is from genome assembly GCA_000830275.1 of archaeon GW2011_AR10. Taxonomy (GTDB): domain Archaea; phylum Iainarchaeota; class Iainarchaeia; order Iainarchaeales; family GW2011-AR10; genus GW2011-AR10. Next base: position 325,054 of record CP010424.1, read on the forward strand.
TTGTTGCTGACAGCCCAACCTGCACTGGCTTTAGGTTGGCTGGAGTGCAGAAAGCGTTTTTTGGTTTAGGAAAGGAAGCGGAAACCAAAATTAATGAACTCATTGCATTGCCTGATGTTGGCATTATTGTGGTTAATGAAAATATAATTGATTCGCTTGATTGGAGGCTGAAAAAGAAAATTGAGAGATTGGCGAAGCCAGTAATAATAGCAGTGCCTGATAAGGGCGGCCCATCAGAGCAAGTGGACTCATTAAAGAGCATGATTAAGAGGGCTCTTGGTTTTGAACTGTTGAAGTGATGCTTTACTAGAGGTGAACAAAAATGGGAGAAATACTAAAAATAGTTGGCCCGGTTGTGGTCGGAGAAAAAATGCTTGGAGCTAAAATGTACGACGTTGTAAAAGTGGGGGATGAGCGGCTTATTGGCGAAATAATCAAGCTGGGTGGTGATAAAGCGACAATTCAGGTTTACGAGGAAACCTCTGGCCTAAAGCCTGGAGAAAAAATTGTTAACACTGGCCTGCCTCTAACAGTTGAACTTGGGCCAGGCTTGCTTGAATCCATTTATGATGGAATACAAAGGCCGCTCGGAGAAATGGTTAAAAAATCTGGAAACTTTATCTCTCGCGGAGTAGTTGCAAATGCCCTTGACAGGAATAAAAAATGGGCATTTAACCCAACAGCCAAGAAAGGTGACAAGGTGAAAGGCGGTGACATTATAGGCGAAGTTAAGGAAACCGACATAATTGTGCACAAAATAATGGTGCCGTTTGGCGTTGAAGGTGAACTGGCAGAAATCAGGAAGGGCAACTTTTCTGTTGAGGAGACAATTGCTTTTGTGAAGAACGGCAAGGAAAAGCATGAGCTCACGCTAATGCAGAAGTGGGAGGTCAGGAGACCAAGGCCATGCACGGAAAAACTTTCACCGAATACTCCTCTTGTTACGGGCCAACGAATAATTGATACATTCTTTCCCATAGCAAAGGGTGGAACAGCAGCAATTCCTGGGCCATTTGGCTCTGGAAAGACTGTTACGCAGCAGTCACTCGCAAAATTTAGTGACTGCCAAATCATTGTATATGTTGGTTGCGGAGAGCGAGGCAATGAAATGACGGAAGTGCTAAAGGAATTTCCGGAACTTTTGGATCCAAAAACCAAGAAACCGTTAATGCAGAGGACAATACTTATTGCAAACACTTCGAATATGCCGGTTGCAGCACGCGAAGCATCAGTGTACACTGGCATAACGATAGCAGAGTATTACAGGGACATGGGTTATGATGTTGCACTAATGGCTGATTCTACTTCTCGCTGGGCAGAAGCAATGAGGGAAATCTCAGGGAGAATAGAGGAAATGCCTGGCGAAGAAGGTTATCCTACATACTTGGCAAAGAGGCTGGCGGAATTCTATGAAAGGGCTGGAAGAATCATATGCGTTGGCAACCCGGCTAGGAACGGTTCTGTGTCAATTATAGGCGCGGTTTCACCGCCTGGAGGAGATGTATCTGAGCCGGTTTCACAGAACACTCTGCGTGTAACAAAAGTGTTCCTGGCGCTTGATGCGAAGCTCGCTCAAAGAAGGCATTTTCCAGCTATTAATTGGCTCAAAAGCTACTCTCTTTACACTAGCACGCTGGAACCAACTTACGCAAACTATGTTTCTAGTGATTGGACAGAAAACATGAGAAAAGCAATGGCTTTGCTCCAGAAGGAAGCCGAGCTCCAGGAAATAGTGCAATTGGTTGGGCCTGACGCTCTGCCTGAAAAGGAGCAGGCAATACTTGATGCCGCGAGAATGATTAGGGAGGATTTCCTGCAGCAATCAGCTTTCTCTGAAATTGATGCGTCAGCATCACTCAAAAAACAATACAGGATGCTCAAAGCAATTCTCAAGTTCTACAACAAGGCAATTGATGCTCTTGACCTTGGAGTGCAGCTAAAAGCCGTTACCTCTTTAAAGGTTAGGGAGAGCATTGCTAGGATGAAGGAAATAACAGAGAACGATGTTGACAAGAAAATCGACGCAATAATGGGCGAAATCGATTTGCAATTTGACAGAATGGTAAAGGAGGCAGCAAGATGAGCGCAATGATGAAAGAATACCAGACAGTAACAAACGTTGAAGGTCCGCTTGTTTTCGTAGAAAGAGTCGGGAATGTAGGCTACAATGAGTTAGTAGAAGTTAAGCTGCCGAATGGCGAGAAAAGGAAAGGTCAAGTGCTTGAAACGTCGAAAGGTCGTGCAGTAATACAAATATTCGGCTCAACTGTTGGTTTGGACATCCAGAAAACCAAGGTAAAATTCGTTGGGGAAACAATGAAGCTTGCTGTTTCAGAGGAGATGCTGGGAAGGGTCTTTAATGGGTTTGGCGAGCCACGTGACAAAGGAACACCAATAGTTGCTGAGAAAAAAATCGACATTATTGGAGCAGCAATCAACCCCATGTCCAGGGAGAAACCGGTTGACTTCATTCAGACAGGAATTAGTGCAATTGATGGCCTCAACACGCTGGTGAGAGGGCAAAAACTGCCAATATTTTCTGGTTTTGGTTTGCCGCACAATGACTTAGCAGTGCAGATTGCAAGGCAGGCAAAAGTAAGAAACCAATCTGAGAATTTTGCAGTTGTGTTCGCTGCTGTCGGAATAACCCACGAGGAAGCGAATTTTTTCATGAAAGACTTTGAAAAGACTGGTTCGCTGGAGAGAAGCGTGCTGTTCCTCAACCTAGCTGATGACCCTAGTGTTGAACGACTGATAACGCCTAGAATGGCGCTCACTACTGCAGAATACCTTGCATTCGAAAAAGACATGCATGTCCTAGTAATAATTACTGATATGACAAATTATTGTGAAGCTTTGCGTGAAATAGCTGGTGCACGCAAGGAAGTTCCTGGAAGGCGAGGTTACCCTGGTTATATGTACACTGACCTAGCGTCAATATACGAACGCGCAGGCGTGATAAAAGGCAAAAAGGGTTCTGTTACGCAAATTACTATCCTCTCAATGCCATCTGATGACATCACGCACCCAATACCTGACCTTACGGGATACATTACAGAGGGACAGATAGTTGTTGGCAGGGAATTGCACAGAAAAGGAATTTATCTGCCCATTGATGTTTTGCCTTGCCTCTCAAGGTTGATGAACTTAGGAATAGGCAAGGGCAAGACAAGAGAGGACCATAGAGGCATAGCTGACCAGCTCTATGCTGCATATGCCCAAGGAAGAGATTTAAGGAGCCTTAGTGCGGTTGTCGGAGAGGATGCGCTAACAGAAATAGACAGGAAATACCTGAAATTTGCTGACGCGTTCGAAGGGCGCTTCATCAAACAGGGAAAGTATGAGGACCGCTCGATAGAGCAAACCCTTGATTTGGGGTGGGAATTAATTGCAGCATTGCCTGAATCAGAACTCAAGAGAGTAAAGTTGGAGCATCTGGATAAATTTGGCAGGAAATTTAGGAAATGATGGTAAATGGCAGAGGACGTAAAGACAACAAGGCTTGAACTGATAGAAACACGAAACAGAATTCGGCTGGCACAAAATGGCCACAACTTGCTAAAGCAGAAGCGGGATGTCCTAGTGATAGAGTTCTTCAAAATAATGAAGGAAGCCAAGGACATGCGCTCAGAACTTAATGCAAAAATGAAGGAATCATTTGAAGCGCTTGCAGTTGCCCAGGCTTATCACGGAATAATCGAAGTGGAAAACATTTCCATGGCAACAAAAAAAGCTCCTGATGTTGAAGTTCAATCAAAGAACGTAATGGGCGTGCATATCCCGAGCATTAGGGGGGAATACGTTTCAAAAACAATGAGTGAGAGGGGTTACAGCATTCAAGGAAGCTCAGCAAAAATCGATGAAACCGCAATCGCATTCGAGAAAAGCCTTGGGATTATCATTAAGCTTGCAGAAACAGAAAACGCTTTGAAAAGGCTTATCAAGGAAATCGAGAAAACCAAGAGAAGAGTGAATGCGCTGGACTACATTATGATTCCAGAACTCCAAGGAAAAGCAAAATACATCATCATGAGGCTCGAAGAAATGGAGCGCGAACAATTTATCTCTCTTAAAACCATTAAGGCAAAGCTAGAGAAAGAAGCTGCGTGACCATTAATGCTAAAACTGTGCTGCGGATTAGATGTTCATTGCATGGATAGGCGATTGCAATTTAATTTGTAGTATGATTGGCTTTGGGTTTAAGGAAGGTTCAGAAAAGCTTAAATATTAAAAAAACGCTTAATTTCAATAGGTTGTTGGAATGAATAATCTTTTGCCAATACTGGGCATTACTTTGTTGATTTTGATCAGTGGTTGCTCTTCTGGGCCTCCCCCGGGTTTTTACGACAATTTCGCAAAGTGCACTGCTGAGAAAGGCGCAGTAATGTACGGCGCTTACTGGTGCTTGCACTGTGAGAAAGTCAAAAAGCAGTTTGGGGATTCGTTTAGGTACGTTAACTACGTTGAATGCGACCCAAAAGGAGAGAATGCCAAGCCAGAACTTTGCATTGAAAACAACATTGAGGAATATGCTACATTCATTTTCGCTGACGGCTCAAGGCTTACTGGAGAGCCAACGCTCAAGCAGATAGCTGATAAGACTGGTTGTACGCTGCCGGAGCTTGAGTGAATGGTTTTAGAGCAAGTAACCCTGCCGCTTGTTATAATAACAGCTCTTATTGACTCAATTAATCCCTGCGCTATTGGGGTGCTCCTTTTGCTTGTTGCAACACTCGTGCAGGTTGCACACGACAAAAAAAAGCTCTTGGTTATCGGCTTCATCTACATTTTTTTTGTATTCATAACATACATTCTGGCAGGCCTTGGCCTTATATGGTTTCAGGGCTTCCTGATTTCACTTGGCCTATCAATAATAATTGGGCTGATAGTTGGAGTGCTTACTATAATTCTTGGCTTGGTTGAGATAAAGGACTTTTTTTGGTACGGAAAAGGTTTTTCGCTTGCAATTGCCCCACAGCACGCCAAGGAAATAAAGAGAAGAATCCAACAGATTTCAGTGCCTGGAGCAGTAAGCCTCGGCATTCTTGTTGCAATGGTTGAGCTGCCCTGCACTGGCGGCCCCTACCTTGCAATAACAGCCCTGCTTGCAAGGGAGTTTAACTTTCTTGCATTCATTTACTTGGTGGTTTATAATATGATTTTTGTTTTGCCGTTGGCGGTAATACTTTTGCTTGTATACTTGGGTTACTCGCCTGAAAAAATGAAGCAATGGAAAGAGGGTGCGAGGAAGTGGATGAGGCTTAGCATTGGCTTGTTACTTGTTGCACTTGGAGCATTCCTAATATGGTATTATCTGGCTGCGGTCTGAAGAAAAAGGGGTTAAATCCTGTTAAAAGAGTAAACCGAAATCGTGAAAATCAGTGTGAGCGAAAGATGGGACAGCATGCACCAAATGCAGACAGCATTTAACACAAACAACATAATGTAGATGAAGTAGAGTGCAATAAGAATTCCTGACCCTGAAAGAACTGCAATTCCAAAAACTGCTTTTTTTGCTGGCAGTTTTCCCTTCAATCCAAGCAAAGCAATAACAAATATTGCTATGAATGCGCTGAAACCAAAGAGCGATACAGGCACTCCAAAAAACTCTGAGTAAATGCTTCCGCTTACAATGTCGCAGCCTCCTCCGGCCTGGCAGCCGAGGCTTGAGGAAGTAACCTTGTTGTATGTTAGCAGAGTGTCAAATGACATTCCTGCGAGTGCAAGCAGAATTATTGCAGTGAAGACTTTGGAATAATTCATTGTATGAAAGATGCATATTTTAGTATAAAAACGTTTCTGGCGGCGTGCTGGCTCAGTTCAGTTAACTTTCTTCAGGGAAAGCATTTTATATATGGTTGAATTATTATCAATTGGTTTTCAATGAAGAAACTAGTGGCTGAAGGGCTGAAAATTCTTATCCTTTTTTTGGCGGCAGCAGGTCTTTTTGGTTTGGTAATTTCATCATTTTTTCAGGGAATCATACTGCAGCTTGCTGGAAACAGCTTCAATGCGGCAATTCACTATACTCTCGCTGGAATCTCAGCAGTTGTGCTGCTGCTTGTCGGCTATGAAATCCTTAGGATTGCAAACACGTTTGACATAATCAGTTATCTTGCAAAGCTCAGGTAGTTGGTTAGCAACATAAAGGATTTTAATTAAACCAATAGTTGTTTTTTAGTGGTTGGATGAAAAAGTTGCTTTTTGGCACAGCCGGCATTCCTTCCTCAACTCAGGGCGATACAGTTGAAGGAGTGAAACAGGTTAGAAAGCTTGGCCTTGATGCAATGGAACTAGAGTTTGTTAGAAATGTAAACTTAAGTGAGGAAAAGGCACTGGAAGTAAAAAGGGCAGCTGAAGAAAACAGGGTGGTGCTTACTTGCCATGGCCAGTACTTCATTAATCTTAACGCGGTTGACAAAAAAAAGCTTGAAGCCAGCAAGAAGCGGGTTTTGGCTGCTGCAAGGCGTTCCTTTCAGGCTGGTGCGTGGAGTGTGTGCTTTCATCCGGCTTACCTTTTAGGGATGCCTGAAAAAAAAGTTTACGAGAACGTAAAGAGCGCGGTAAAGGAACTTGTTGGTCAGCTTAAGGATGAAGGCGTTACCATTTGGGTAAGGCCGGAAACAGCCGGAAAGCTTTCACAGTTTGGCTCGGTTGATGAGCTGATTTCCATGAGTGAGGAACTAGAACAAGTAATGCCCTGCATTGACTTCTCGCATGTTTGCGCCAGAAGCAATGGAAAGGAAAACGAATTTGACGCATTTGCATTAATTTTGTCCAAGGTTGAGAAGAGACTTGGAAAGGATGCACTTAATAATCTTCACATCCATGCTCAGGGCATAGAGTTCAATGAGAAAGGGGAGCGAAGGCATATGATGCTGAACGAGTCAGACTTCAATTATAATGATTTGCTGAAGGCACTTAAAGAATTCAATGCAAAAGGCGTTGTTATTTGCGAGAGCCCTGTGCTGGAAGAGGACGCCCTCATTCTTGCAAGAGAGTATGCAAAAATAGGGTAGGTTTTGGAAATGGAGGAAAGGGAACTGAAAAAAGTAATTGAGGCATCTCTTTTCATGGCGCCAGGCGCTGTTTCCTTGGTTGAGCTCGCAAGAATTGCAAAAACAAATGTCGCAGAAATAAGGATTGCGGTTAACGAACTAATCCACGAATTTGAAAACAGGGATTCTGCGCTTGAAATAAGGCTGGAAGAACAGGGCATAAGAATGGCTGTTAAAAAAGAGCTTGAGGGAACAGTTGGGCATATGGCTGCAGCTCCCGGGCTGCATAAAGGAATAATGAAGACGCTTGCATTCATTTCATACAAGCAGCCCGTAAAGCAAAGTGAAATAATCAGGTTCAGGAACAACAAGGCTTATGACCATATTAAGGTGCTAGAGGATAAGGGGTTTATAAGAAGGGAAGAGGCAGGAAGAAGCTACATTGTTTTTACAACAAAAAAATTTCTTGACTATTTTGGCTCTGCTGCATTGGAGAAAAAGCAGGGCGCTTAAAGCATTTCAGCAAACGGAAACCGAAAACTTTAAATACTTCCTTTGGAGCAATGTTATACTGTGAGCCTGATCCCGATTTCTTGAATTAAATGCATTGGTTTTTTTATTCTCTAATTCTCTTATTTTTCTTCTTCAGCTTTTTCAAATGTGATTTCAAGAATGCCGTTATTGAAAGACTTTCTAGCTGGCTCATGTTTTACTATGTTCTTTAGTTCGACAAGCTTGTAGAATGGAGTTGGTGAAGCAATGGTCAGTAGAACTTTGCTGCCTGAGACCCTTATGCCGATTTCTTCAGGTTTTGTGTTATGAAGCTCCAGCACAATAGTGGAGTTGTTTTCAGTTTCAATTACTTCAAACAGGTATTTGTTTTTATTCAATCTTTGCTGGTATAATGAGTCAATGTTCTGCAGGCTCCTGATGCGCGGCCTTCCATTTGCGTCAAGAGTGATTGAAAAACTCATTATGAATGGCGTGTTATGGTTAATCATTGAATAGTCTAGCGAATTCTCAAGAATTTCAAGGATTATCTCCTCAAGCCGCCTAATGTCTGTAGCATCATTGATATTAGATATTTTTTTACCTGAAGCCATTCAATCACTTCCATTGTACAATTTTTTTCTGGAATTTTTCCTCCAGAATTCTTTGATTGGTTATCCAGCTCTTTCTTGCAATGAAAGGCAGTGAATTATTTTGATGCAAGTACTTCCTTAAAAAACCAATAGTAATTTCGTCGTGCGGATAACCGCTGCCGAGTGGCCCAAAATCTTTTTCAAGTTCTTTCAATGCACTGTCCCTTTCAACTTTTGAAACAATTGATGCAGCACTAACAACAGGGTATTTTTGATCGGCCTTGTGCTCTGCCCTGATTATCGGGTTGAACGAAATGAATTTCCTTATTCTTTTCTCAAACTCTGAGCTTATAACGTCTGGGCTGTCGACATACACGACTTCTGGTTTCTCTTCAAGCCCCTCAAGGAGCTCGCCCACGCGCATTGCTTCAACTTCGTTCAGAGACTTTCGGTCCCGCAGTGAATCTATTTCCTCGGCTTCAATTCTAACGAATCTGAATTCCTTCAAAATTTTTTTAAGCTCCCTAAACTGGCGTTCTCGTTCCCGTGCAGAAAGGAGTTTGCTGTCTTTTACGCCCAACTCAATAAGCTTTTCCTCATCTCTTTTCTCGATACAGGCAACAGATATGACGAGCGGCCCAATGCAGGGCCCTCTGCCTGCTTCATCAATTCCTGCAATAAGCATTTTCCCCTATGTAATAGGAGTTTGCAGTTAAAAAGAATTTCGTATGAGTGCCTGCCAGAAAGCTTCTTATTAAAAAAATTTCTGCCTACATTTTTATGTTCACTATGAGGGCAATAGTTAAGAATTTCAGAAGAGGAAGAAACAGGACGAGGTCAAACCAGCTTGTGCTGGACATTGCAAAAATCACTTCAGCCAGAGACGCTTACAGAATGATTGGCAGAAAGGTTCTCATAACTCTTCCTGCAGGCAAAAAGCTCATCGGGAAAATAATTTCCACGCACGGCTCAAAGGGAAGAGTAAGAGCACATTTTCAAAAAGGGCTGCCTGGAGATGCGCTCGGCGTAAAAGCAGTGATTTCAGACTAATGCTTCAAAATAAGGCTGGCTTATTGGGTCACTTCAGTTGAAGTAGCCTTCTGTTTGCCCTGTCAACTTCCTTATCGCAAGCCTTGCACTCATTTATGGTATCAAGAATTAGGCTTTTGTTGAAGCGGGCATTCTCAATTTCTGAAATAGGGCCCTCTTTTCTAGCTAAGTTGAATTCGCCAACATATGCGTCATACATTAAGTTCAAAGACTCAAGCACTTTGCGCTTTTCCTCTTCAGTCGTTCTAAGCATGCGCCTTGAAGAACAAAACCTGCAGATGTTCCTAGTTGAATTGATAGTTCCCTTCTCCATAGTAAAAATATTGCTGATGGGATATTTAAACATAGCTTCAGAGCATCCCCTAGAAAAAGGTTTTTATATGGGTTTGAAAGCAGCTACTGTTGAATTAGAAAAAGAAAAAAAGGGAAGGGTGCTTTTTAAGCAACCACTTCAATGTTGAGCTTCTTTCTCAGTTCCCTGTACCTGTTTCGGATTGTAACCTCGGTTACGCCTGCAACATTTGCGACCTCTTTCTGGGTTCTGCGCTCGCCCTTCAAGAGCCCTGCAATGTAGACCGCTGCAGCTGCAACCCCGGTTGGGCCCCTTCCACTTATGAGGCCATTGCTGATTGCTTTTTCGAGTATTTTCCTTCCTTCCTCTTGCACTTCACCTGAAAGGTTCAACTCGGAGGCAAACCTCGGAATATAATGAACGGGGTTTGTGAGAGGCACGTCCAGCTTCAGCTCCCTAACCAAGAACCTGTAAGTTCTCCCAATTTCTTTCTTGGTTAAACCTGATGCTTCAGCCATCTCATTAAGGGTTCTGGGAACATTGTATGTTCTGCACACAGTGTAGAGCACTGCTGCAACAACCGCTTCAATTAGCCTTCCCCTAATGAGGCCTTTCTTGACGGTTTTCCTGTAAAGCAGTGCAGCTGTCTCAATCAACTGCTCCGGAATGTTCAAGTAAGAGGCAACCCTTCTCAGCTCGGTTAAAGCAATTGAAAGGTTTCTCTGCATTGAAGAGCTGATTGAAGCACGCTTATGCCACTTGATAAGCCTGTACATTTGTGCCCTGCTTTTGCTTGAAAGCTTGTTGCCGCGAAGGTCTGTTCCGCGCCTGTCAATCATTGTTACAAGGCCCTTGTTGAGCTTGACATACTTCATTGGAGAACCTGTTCTGGCTCTTTCCTCCATCTGGTCAGAGTCAAAGCTCCTCCACTCCTTGCCCAAATCCACTAAGTCGTCAGACAGAATAAGGCCACATTGATTGCACACTATTTCTCCTCTTTCGTCGTCTCTCCTCAACTTTATGCTCCCGCATTCAGGACATTTTTCACTCATTATATCTCACCCTGCTGTTGATAGAACCTCTAAATACGCTTTAGATGGCACTTAAACAAATAGTTCCAACTCTAAAACGCAAAAAGAGACCATTAGAAATCTATATTAATTTGCTGTGGAGCAGCTATTTAAACCTTTCGGTTTGATTATGAAATCAAAAAACAGTTTTTTGGCCTTAAAATGTGCCTTAAGAAGAGTTAGAAACCTACTTTTTTTCCTCTACAAGAATGGCGTTGACTGCTCCGTCCTGCCCCGGCCTGCTTGAAACCTTGGCAATTCTTTCACTGCCGTCAAGTTTCACCCTAATAAGTGCCCCTTTTGTGATTATGTTTCTCCTGGTGAACAGCCTGTTGGCATCGTTCTGGTGAACACTCAAAATTTGTGCCTTTTTGCTTTTCTGGTCATTCGGGTTTAAAACATTGGCATAAAAAACGCTTTTTGCTGCAAGCTTGTTGGTTCCTCCAACTCCATCCATTAAATCAACCCTTGCCTTTTCATCGCTGTCAGCAATTGTGGTTAGAGTTGTATCTCCCCCCTTCCATGAAAGCCTCTTATCTGATCTGTTTCGGCTGTTCCTTACCCCGCCTGAAGGCTTTCTTACTGATTTCATGTGCCATTGTGTCATGCAAATCTCCAAAAATTAATTTAGCAATAAATGTTTAATTATTACTGTCATTAGCTATAGTTAACATGCTGTTAAAGCCGATTAGTTCCCTTAAAGCAGGAATCCTGACTGGCTCAATTAAAGTAAATAGTGTAGGGTCAACAATAAAAAAGCTATCGGTTTACTGTTCCGGCAAGCAGTTTGTTCAGCTGTGTTATGCTGCTCCAATTGCCTCAATTGACCAAGTTTTTTTTGCTTTAGAGCAAACAATAAGCGCCTTTGATTCTGGCGCAAACTTTTCAAAAAAGCAGGAGTTGGAGTTCTTAATCCGCTTGACTGGCAGGAAGCAGATAAGCAGGGCGCTTGACTTAACAGGGCTGAAAAAAGGCATGAATACTGCCCTGCTCGTAATAGTTGCTTCCAATGAAAAAGAAATAAAAAAAATTTTTAATGAAATAAAAATGCAAACCGGGTTCAAGGAAAAAAAAATCGATTTCAAAAAAAATGAAAAAGAACTGATTAAAATCCACGGCATACTGCAAAAAGAAATTGATGCGCTCAAAGATTTGAAAAACCCGGTGCAAGAACTAGTGCTTGAAAAAATTGCATTGGTTGCGCTTGAAAACTAATGCTTTTAACTCACCAATTATATAAATTCTACTCTTCCTTGTACTTTTCTCCCAGAACTTTCATAATCTGCTTTGCTTTCTTTGGCCCAAGCTTTTCAATTTCCTGCAGCTGCTTTTCATCCGCGTCAACTATTCCCTTAATCGAACCAAAATGTTTTAGTAAGCTCTTTGCAAGGGTTGGCCCAACTAAAGGCAAAGATTCAGCAATGAAGCGCTGCTGTTCCGCAAGGGTTAAGCCTTTTCTGCCAACTCTCAGCCTTATGTCCTTCTCTGCTGCAAGCTGCTCTCGCCTTGCAATAACCATCAGAAACTCGGCTGTTTCGTTTTCATCTTCAGTGAAAAGCACTGGCACCTTATAGTTCAATGCGATTGATGAAAGCGCGCCGATTATTGCATTGCGGTGAATGTCGCGCAAGGAAAACAAGTCTGATCTGCTTCCTTCAACCAACACAAGCGGGGAAGCGTAATTCTCTGACATTTTCATGAGCTGCGTGAACAGCCTTCCATCAACCATGCTCTGCAGGAAATCCTCAACAGTTTTTCTCTCCACAACAACGTCATCGCTTAACACAAAGTCTCCGACTTCAAGCTGCTTCACTTTGATCAGCGCACCCATTTCCGAAAGGGTTTTTGAAACGCTGGAACTCTGTTCCCTTGTGTCAACATAGACAAGCACCTGTTCTTTTGCTTTTTCAATGTATTTAACCAAAGTGCTCTGCTTTGGCAGTGAGCTGCTGTTCTGCATTCCGTGCAGGGTTTCCTGCATTCTCCGCTCCTTTGCAACAGAAGAATAGTAGAATATTTCGTCTCTTGTGCCTTTTGCAAGCAAACCAATTACTTTTCCTTTTCCAAATCTTCCTGTTCTGCCTCTGCGTTGGATTGAACGGATTTCGCTTGGCACTGCTTCATATAACACAACTAGGTCAACTGACGGAATGTCAAGGCCTTCCTCTGCAACAGAGCTGCAGAGCAGGCAGTTGAACTTTCCTTCCCTGAATTCTTCCAGCAATTTTATCTGCTCCTTTTGCGTCATTCCTTTCTCATTTCCCTTGTCTGCTTGGCCTACAAAGCGCGTTGCCCTGATGCTAGTAAACCCCTTGAGGTATTTTTCAAGGTATTTTATTGAATCCCTGTAATGGTTGAAAACAAGGACCCTGCTTTCAGGGTTTTCAAGAAATTGCTTTTCAAGTATTTCCTTCAGCTTTAAGAGTTTTGGGTGGTTAATGCCCTGCTGTTTCAGCTTTCCTGAAAGCAACAGTGCTTCCTGTATTCCGTCATCGTTTAGCAAAAACTTTAATGCCTTTGAAGTGTTTTTTCCTGAGGCTTCTTTCATTCTATGAAAATAGTCTTCCAGTGAAAAAATTCCTTGGGTTTCAAGCAGGGTGTGAGCATGACTGATTTTAAGCAAAGCTGCAATCCGGGAAGCTGCAACATATACCTGCGGGTGCTCCTTTGCTTTCAGGCCAATGTCTCTCCTGATAATGGCTTGAAGCTCAAGCAACTGCTTTTTGCCGAAGTACTTTGAGTTGATTGTCCGGGCATAGCCTAGTTTTTTCATGAACAGCAGTTGTTCTTTCATGAATATTTCAAGCAACTGCTTTATTTCCTGAAAAACCTGCGGGAGCTCGACTCTAATCCACTGAAACTCTATTTCCTGGGAGTAGGGCTTGACATCTGCACTTTCGCTTGTCTTAATCTCAACGTTTTGAATGAACAGGTTCTTGCATACATCCTGGATTTTTTCCTCTTCACTTCCAGGGGAAGCCGTTAAGGCAAGAATGTGCGGGCTCAATGCTTTTTTAATGTACTGCTGTGCAATGAAAACATATCCATAGTCTTTAACCGCTCGGTGTGCTTCATCAAAAATAATCAGCCCAACATCTTGCAGCGAGACTCTGCCAGCCATTAAGTCATTCTCAATTGTCTGCGGTGTGGCAGCTATGATGCTTGAGTTTTCCCATGCCTTCGCACGCTCTTTTGGTGCAACTGCTCCTGTAAGAAGGGTTATTTCTTTTTCCGGCAGCTTCAGGAATTTCCTGAAGCTTTTCTCGTGCTGAACAGCTAAAGGCTTTGTTGGAGCGAGAAACAGCACCTTTTTTTGCCGGTTTTTTTCGAGCACGAATGCACTAGCCATAATTGCAATAATTGTTTTCCCCAAAGCAGTCGGGGCAACAATTAGTGTGTTGCCTTTCTCAAGCACTCTTGCAACAAGTACCTCTTGGTAAAGCCTTGACTGAATTGAATTCTCTTTAATCAGCGGGTGGGATATAAATTCGGGCATGTGCTGACAGAATAGTTTGTTAAATTACTTTAAATGTATTCATGGCCTTGCTTCTTAATTGCGTCAATTAAAACAAATTATTCAAAAAACAGAGCATTTTGCGGGGTTTTAAGGCAAAAAAGGCAGTTATTTTTATATATTTGTCGTATTAATTGGTTTTCTGAGGTAATTGATTGGCTGAAAAGATTCTTCCACTTGCAGCTGTTGACCGCATCATCAGGAAAGGCGGTGCTGCACGCGTTAGCGAGGATGCAGCAGCTGCCCTGGCTGAAATACTAGAGGATTACGGCGTTAAAATCAGTCAGAAGGCAGCAGAGTTTGCAGGCCACGCCAAGCGGAAAACCATTGTAGGTGCTGACATCAGGCTCGCGGAAAAAAGCAGATAACTTACTGAATCCTGATTGTTTTGTCGAAGAAAAGCGATAGGTTCTCGATAGTTATTTCGTTGCCTCTTGTCTCAACCGTTACAAAAATCCCCTTGGTTTTCCAGTGATAAATCCTCTCTAAGAGAGCGTGAACGAACTTCTCGACTGTCTTCTCGTCATTGTAAACCAAAAGCGTTGAAACGGAGTCAAGGAAAATGAATTCACCACCATACTGCTTGGATTTGATTGCCTTGTCCAACAACACAGTTATCTCTGTTACGTTTTGCGAGGAAAAAACCTTTATGCCCCTTTCTCCTGCCGGCTCCCTCTCCTTAGTGACGCAATCAACAAAGAAAAGGTTTTCCGCTTTAATGCCATTCTTCAGGAAATTTTCAAGGATTTTTCTGAAAGGCTTGTTTGTTGTAATGTATGTGCCGAAAAGCTTTTTCTCGTTCAATAGTATATCCATGAAGCCCAGCACAACCTTCTCATAATTGTTTGGCTTAACTATAATCAGAACAGTGAACTCTTCCGGCAGCTTGGTGAGCTCGCTTTCAATAACCTGTTTTATTCCATAGTCTATGTCAATTATTTCAATGCCTTTTTCTCGCATTCCGGCACCAGCCTTTAAACTATAGCAAACAGCTTTAATTCTTGGACTTTTATTGGCTGTTTGCTAGTTGCAAAATGCAATTTTTGCTCAAATGCACAAGCATTTTGCCATAATTACCTTATTTCTTTCAGCAATATAAAGTTATGCTGCTGCAGGCAAGGTTGTTGAATACCTTCACCTCACCCATATAACCTCACCCATATAGAAGCACTAATTAAGTTAATAAGTATTCAACACCCTTAGTCACTTTATTGCTTCCCACATGATTTTGTCTCTTGGGTTGATTTGGATGCCTTTGCTGGTTATTTCGAATGGGTGAACGTTTTTGCTGTGGTTGGTGGCGCGCATTTTTCTAACGAAAACGCTTCTGTTTGGTGGAGAAAAATACAATGCAATGACCCCGTCAGCAACAAACTCTTCCACCCCAAAAGCACTAAAATCATTCCTCCTGCCCCTCGTCTCAGCAATGAGCAGAGTAGTGCAGCCCAGCTTTTTCAGCTCGTCAGTGAACTCATACAGCAATGACCTAATTTTGCCGGTTTCCTGAATCCACACTGCAAAAGCAGTAGTTGAGTCAACAACAAGCCTTTTTACATTCATTTGCTGCACTATTTTGGAAATTGCCTTCAGCTCTGCCTTTATCTGCATTTCAATGTTTTCTTCAGAGTTAAGGTTGAGTTTGTATATTTTGACCATGTTTTTGTCCTGCAGTCTCTTTAGGTCCCAGCCAAAGTTCTCAATGTTCCACTCAATGTTTTTCACGTTCTCCTCAATGCTGACATAAAGCCCCGGCTCATTGAAGTCTTTTGCGCCAATGTAAATGAAAGTTGAGGCTAGAATTGTCTTGCAGGTGCCGCTGCCGCCTGAAATAAGTACTGTGCTGTCTCTTGGGAAGCCGCCTTCAATCAATTCGTCTAATCCGCTTACTCCGCTATTGGTTCTATCCATTATTTAACCTCCATTTTTTCCTTTATTTTATTTAAAGCAATTTCAAATGTCTGGCTTTCATTCAGGTTGTTAGTGTCAATAACTAGGTGAAATGGCTTTTTATCTTTTCCGAGCTCAAAGCCGTATAGCCTTTTGTATATTGCTGCAGTTTTTTTGTCGCGTTCAACAATTTTTTTCTTAACTTTCCCGAATGGAATGGAGTCCCTTTCAGCCACGCGCTTTGCGCGGGTTTCAGCTGATGCTTCAAGCCAGATCTTGAACCCTTTTTTGCTCAGCCAAGGCAGGGTCCAGGAGTCAAGCACAACACTGCCTTTTTCAGCAATTTTTAATAGCTCCTTGTCAAGCCTTTCATCCATCGAGGAATCGTTTTCCCTTTTCTTCATGTACTCTTCTGCTTCCTTGCTTTCCCACCATCCGCTTCCAGACTTTGTGTGCTCTGCATCAAGCTTTCCTGTTTTCTTGCTTTTCAGCTGCCGTAAAAGGTCAGAGGCATGGACAAATTTCAGCCCAAGGGCTTTAGCGAGCTTTTCTGTTAGGGTGCTCTTGCCTGAGCCAGCAAAACCGGAAACGATAATTAGCATCAGAATCCTTTAAATAAAATGAATTCCACTGTTTTTAAACCTTTTAGTAAACCCAAGCAAAATCATGGATTTTGCGGGCCTCGTAAAACCTTTTAGGAAACCCAAGCAAAATCATAGATTTTGCGGGCCTCGCAAAACCAAAGGTTTTGCAAGGAGGTTTGCGAAAAATTGCCTTCGGCTAAAACCTTTGGTTTTACAAGGAGGTTTATCAAAACGCAGCTTCGCTGAAACCTTTTAAGAAAAGGTTTATCAAAACGCAGCTTCGCTGAAACCTTTTAAGAAAAGGTTTATCAAAACGCAGCTTCGCTGGAAACATTGGTTTTTGGTTGAAAGGGGGAAGAAAGAAATTATCCCCTTGCCTTTCTGGAGAGCTCTTCCACCTTCTTCCAGTTGATTACGTTAAAGAATGCCTCAACGTATTCCAGTCTTCTGTTCTGGTATTTGAGGTAATACGCGTGCTCCCACACATCAATGCCAAGAATGGGTTTCTTTCCCTGTGAGATTGGAGAATCCTGATTGGGCGTTGAAACGACCTCTAGCTTGCCATTGCTTGCAACGAGCCATGCCCAGCCTGAACCAAACTGGCCTAATGCTGCATTAGTGAATGCTTCCTTGAACTTATCGAAAGTGCCAAATGCTGAATTAATGGATTTTCCTATTTCTCCTGACGGGCTTCCTCCTGCTTTGGGCGCCATAATTTGCCAGAAAATGGAGTGGTTATAATGCCCGCCGCCATGATTGCGGACAGCACCCCGGATTTTTTCAGGAACCTTGTTCAGGTTTGCAATTATTTCCCCTATTTTCTTGTTTTCCCATTCCGTACCTTTCACTGCCACATTGAGCTTGTCAATGTAAGTCTGATGGTGCTTTGTGTGGTGAATTTCCATTGTCTTTGCATCAATGTACGGCTCAAGAGCATTATAAGCGTAAGGAAGTTTTGGTAATTCAAATGCCATAGTGCATCACCTCCAACGTGTGATTTCTATTTCATGTGAAATTAAATGCTTTTAAATGTTTTGGCGCAGCCTCTTTTTGGTTAGCTTATTCGTATGAGAACTCTTTTGTTGGAAACTTGCCGGCTTTAACTTCTTCCTTGAATCTTTTAAAAGCAGCGATTATTTCAGGGCGCAGGTTAAGGTACTGCTTTACAAACTTGGGCTTGAAATCAGCTGCATTCAATCCTATCAAGTCGTTGCTTACAAGCACTTGGCCATCACAGTCAGCACCAGCACCAATTCCGATTGTAGGAGCCTTTACTGCATTAGTTATTTTTTTGCCTAGTACTGCTGGCACTGATTCAACCACAATTGAAAAGCAGCCTGCCCTGTCCAACGCAATTGCGTCATCCAAAATTCTTTTGGCTTCCTCATCCTTTCTTCCTTGCACCTTCCAATCGCTTGTTTGCGGGGTTAACCCTACGTGGCCCATCACATCAATCCCGTTTTTTTTTAGTTCTTCCACAATTTCAATTTTTGGGCCCTCAATTTTGACTGCATTAGCGCCTGCTTCAATGAACGCGCGCGCGTTTTTCACTGCTTGTTGTGGGCCTTCATAACTCTTGAAGGGCATATCTCCAACTACAAGCGCTTCAGGGTTTGTCCTTGCAACTGCTCTAGTGTGGTGAAGCATATGCTCCATTGTGACGGGCTTTGTATTCTTGAAGCCAAGCCACACGTTGCCCAAACTGTCCCCTACAAGGATGATGTCTGTGCCTGCCTCGTTAAGGTAAGAAGAAAAAATCGCGTCATAAGCGGTAAGCATTACTATTTTTTCTTTTCCCTTCATTTTCCTGATTTTTTCGGCGAAACCTTTTACCATAAACGCTTATTTATAATTTTGTTAATTTAAATTAATTGGTGCGAGATTGGCCAGAGAACTGCGTTCAAAGTCGTTTGACGAAAAAGTTTGGCTAAAACTTAAAGAAATCCCCTATGGCAGAGTAACAACATACAAAGCGATTGCAATTGCATTAGGAAAACCGAACGCTGCAAGGGCTGTTGGAAACGCGTGCAGGAAAAACCCTTCTGCCCCTGATGTTCCCTGCCACCGGGTTGTGAAAAGCAATGGGGGCCTTGGCGGATATGCTAAAGGGCCAAAAAGAAAAAAACTGCTGCTGCAAAGCGAAGGCGTAGAAATAAAAAACGGGGTTGTGGAAAACTTCTACAAAATCCTGCTGAAACCCAGGCATATTTGATCGTGTCCAATTAGCGCATTTATTTAAATTCATTTAAACTATAGCAAACAGCTTATATTTTTGAACTTTTTATTGCTGTTTGCTAGCTGCAAAACGCAGTTTCAATGTTCAATTACTTAAGCGTTTTGCTATATTATAATATTGGTTCTATGCAGGAAGCAGAATTCATCTGGATGGACGGAAAGCTTGTCAAGTGGAATGAAGCGAAAATCCATTTGTTGACCCACTCGCTGCATTACGGCACAGCTGTTTTTGAGGGAATTCGCTGCTATGATACACCGAAAGGTTCTGCAATTTTCAGACTTAAAGACCATGTGAAGCGGCTGCTGAATTCACAGCATATTGTTGGAATGGATTGCGGTTACTCTGCAAAAGAACTAGAGCAGGCATGCAAACAGGTTGTGAAAGAAAACAAGTTGAAAGAGTGCTATGTGAGGCCGCTGATTTATTACGGTTACGGTTCAATGGGAATTGACACAAGAAAAGCACCAGTAAATGTAGGCATAGCGGCTTTTAATTTTCCATCTTATCTTGGCAAAGAAGGCTTGGATAAGGGAATCAGGGCAAAGGTTTCCTCTTTCACGAGGCCCCACCCGAACACAATGATGACAAAAGCAAAGGTTTCTGGAAATTATGCTAACTCCACTTTTGCAAAAATGGAGGCCCTCAACTCCGGTTTTCAGGAAGCGATAATACTTGACTCTCAGGGCTATGTGAGCGAATGCAGCGCGGAAAACCTTTTTATTTCAAAGCAGGGAAAGCTGGTAACTCCGCCAGTGCTTAATGCGCTTGAAGGGATAACAAGGAATTCGATAATTGAAATTGCAAGGAAAGAGTTTAAGGTTGAGGTTGAGGAAAGCCTTTTCACAAGAGACCAGCTTTATATTGCGGATGAGGTCTTCCTTTCAGGAACTGCTGCTGAAGTCACGCCGATAGTTGAAGTTGACAACAGGAAAATCGGCAGCGGAAAACCGGGAGAGCTCACAAAAAAAATTCAGGGCTTTTTCTTTGATGTTGCGCGAGGCAGGAAACCAAAGTATTCCGCGTGGCTTGAATTAGTGAAATAGATTTTGTTGGTTGCATGTTTTCCAGAGTGGTTGTTGTTGGTGCTGGAGCAATCGGCAGCAGTTTCGGCGTGCTTCTATCCAGGAATTCTTCCGTGCTTTTAGTTGGAAGAAAAAACCATGTGGGGGAAATTAAAAAACGCGGCCTTAAGCTTAGTGGGGCAGTGAAAGGAACCTACAGGCTTCAGGCCGTTTCAGTGCTTAAAAAAATTCCTGAAAATTCGCTTGTAATTGTTTCCGCAAAAGCAACCACGAACATGGAAATTGCGGCGCAGCTTAAAGGAAAGGTGAAAAGGGATACTATTGTTGTGGTTTTGCAAAACGGTTTTGGGGTGGAGAACGCTTTCCGCAGGGCACTTGAAAGAAAATGTCTGGTTTTACGTGCAGTGACAACTGCAGGCGCATTCATGGAAAAACCAGGAGCAGTTGTTGTTTCAGGCATCAACAAAACTTTCATTGAGCCGTCAGGGCATTCCAGGAAAATAGCTGCATTGTTTAATGAGGCTAAGATTAAAACCGAAATACCAGGAGACTTCAAGAGAGTGATTTGGTTTAAGCTGATAATGAACTGCGTTTTCAATCCCTTAACTGCTTTGGCGGAAAAAAGGAACAATGTTGTTGTGGAAATGCCTAAGCTGGTTGAAGCGATTGTATCTGAGTGCGTTGATGTGGCAAAAGCAGAGGGGCTTTCTTTTTCAAAAAAAGCACTGTCTAAAAAACTGCTTAAAAGCTCTGCCGAGAGCACAAATTATTCTTCAATGCTGCAGGACATATGGAAAGGCAGGGAAACAGAAATCGAGTTTCTCAATGGCCAGATTGTTTCTCTGGGAAAAAAGCACGGAATCAATTGCCCCTTAAACTCTGCTTTGGTTGAACTCATTAAAGCAAAGGAAAAAGCAACTGTCGGGTAATTCAAAAGGGTGTTGAATACTTATTAACTTAATTAGTGCCCCGCATATAGGTGGAGTAAAGGTATTCAACAACCTTTCACGGCGGGGCATTTGTTTTTATTATTATTTATATCCTTTTCTAAATAGGGCTTGGACTTCTTTTTTTGCTTTTGAACCGTTTTGGGAGGCTTGAAATGCAGATTTTTGCTGACACCGCTGATGTGGAGAAAATAAGGGAACTTAATGCAATGGGAGTGATTGACGGCGTTACAACAAACCCGACTCTTGTGATGAAGGCTGGCAGGGATTTCAATGAAATCCTGAAAGAGATAACATCTATTGTAGATGGCCCAATCAGTGCTGAAACTGTCAGCTCTGATGCCAAGGGAATGATTAAAGAGGCTGCAGAGCTGTCGAAGATTCACAAAAACATTGTGATAAAGATTGTGAACACTCCCGAGGGGTTAAAGGCAGTAAAGCAACTTGCAGGAAAAGGCATTAAGACAAACGTGACACTTACTTTTTCCGCAAATCAGGCATTGCTGGCAGCAAAGGCTGGCGCAACTTATGTCAGCCCGTTCATTGGAAGGCTGGATGATGTTGGGGAAGACGGCATGCAAGTGATTAGGGACATTGTGCAGATTTACAGGAACTATGGTTTTAAGACAAAAGTCTTGGTTGCAAGTGTAAGGGGGCCATTGCATGTGCTTGAAGCCGCAAAAATTGGCGCTGATGCTTGCACTTGCCCTCCGGAAGTGATTGAGAAAATGTTCAAGCACCCTTTGACTGATGCAGGAATAAAGCGTTTCCTAGAGGATTGGGAGAAAGCCAGGAAGAATTTCAAGAAATGATTGGAAATGACTCTTGAGAAGGCTCGCAGGGAAATTGATTCCATTGATGATAACATTGTGGAGTTGCTTAACGAGCGCGCAAAAAAGATAAAAGCAGTTGCTGCAGAGAAGAGGAAAAGCAATGCACCTGTTTTTGACCCTGCAAGGGAAAGCGAGGTTCTAGGCAAGCTGACTTCTAAAGCAAAGGATTTTCCAAGCAAAGGAATCAGGAGCGTATTCACTGAAATTTTCAGTTTTTCCAGAGCAATGCAGCAACCGCTCACTGTTTCGTTTTTGGGGCCGAAAGCAACTTTTACCCACATTGCTGCAATAAAAAAGTTTGGGTCACAGCCTGACTTTAAGCCAGAGGACTCAATTGCTGAAGTGTTTGATTCTGTTGAAAAAGGAAAAAGCTCTTATGGTGTTGTTCCGGTTGAGAACTCAATGGAGGGCAGCGTAAACCACACGCTTGACATGTTTTTGGATTCAAACTTAAGTGTTGTGGGGGAAATAAGCCTTGAGGTAAGGCACCATCTTCTCTCAAAGTACAGGCTGAAGGAAATAAAGAAGGTTTACTCTCACCCGCAGGCTTTTGCTCAGTGCAGGAAGTGGCTTAACAGGAACCTTAGAGGTGTGGAGTTGGTTGAGGTTTCTTCCACCAGCAAGGGCGCAGAGTCAGCCAAGCTTTACCTTCATTCTGCTGCAATTGCTTCAGAGCTTGCAGCAAAAGAGTTCGGGCTTGAAATAGTTGACAGCAGCATTCAGGATTCTGGGGCAAATGTTACAAGGTTTCTTGTTATCGGGATGGGAAAGCCAAATAGAACTGGAAAGGACAAGACAAGCATACTGTTTTCGGTAAGGAACAAGCCGGGAGCACTGTTTAAGGCCTTAAAAGCATTTCATGATTTCAATATCAATATGACAAAGATTGAGTCAAGGCCAGCTAAAACCAAGGCATGGGACTATGTTTTTTTTGTGGATTTTCAGGGTTTTGCAGAGGATGAAGCAGTAAAAAAATCTTTGGGCGAGCTGGAGAAAAACTGTGGCTTTATGAAAATTCTTGGCTCCTATCCTGAGGAAGCGTAGTGATACAAATGGCTGACAAAAAACTGGTTGAGCAGTTCAAGAAAACCGCGAAAGAGCTCCGCAAAGACATACTGGAAATGACAACAGAGGCGGGATCAGGGCACCCTACAAGTTCTTTGAGCTGCATTGACATTCTTGCAGTGCTTTACTTTCATGAAATGAAGTTCAACCCAAAAAAACCTGATTGGCCGGAAAGGGACAGGTTTTTGATGAGTAAAGGCCATGGCGTTCCTGCACAGTACGCTTGCCTTGCAAAAGCAGGCTTTTTCCCTAAAAGCGAGCTTAAGACTTTAAGGAAATTGAATAGCAGGCTCCAAGGCCATCCTGATAGAGAGAAAACTCCTGGCATTGAAATTTCTTCGGGCAGCCTTGGGCAGGGGTTAAGCGTTGGCAACGGCATTGCATTGGCTGGAAAACTTGACAAAAAAAATTATCGCGTTTATGTTTTGCTTGGTGACGGAGAATGCCAGGAAGGCCAGGTGTGGGAAGCAGCAATGTCTGCAGCGCACTTCAAGCTGGATAATGTGTGCGCAATTGTTGACAAGAACAGACTGCAAAACGATTCATGGGTTGACAAAACAAAGGATTTGGGGAACCTTTCAGGAAAATGGCGTGCCTTTGGCTGGCATGTAATTGAAATTGATGGCCACGACTTTGAGCAGATTCTCGGCGCGCTTGAAGAAGCAAGAAAAACAATGGGAAAACCAACAATGATTGTTGCTTCAACAGTTAAGGGAAAAGGCGTTTCTTTTATTGAGAATGATCCTGACATGCATGGAAGGGCAGTGAAAAAAGAGGACTTGGGGAAAGCCTTGAAGGAACTGGAGAAAGGTGCCTAAAATGGTTCAGATGATTGCTACTAGGGACGGCTACGGCAAAGCGCTTGTTGAGCTTGGGCAAAAAAACCATGAGGTTGTTGTGCTGGATGCTGACCTTGCAAAGAGCACAAAGTCAATAGAGTTTGGAAAAAAATTTCCTGAAAGGTTCTGGTACACTGGAATAAGCGAGGCTGACACAATCGGAATGGCTGCCGGCCTTGCAACCTGCGGTAAAGTGGCTTTTGCAAGCAGTTTCGCTGTTTTCATTACCAACAGGTGCTATGACCAGATTAGGATGAGTGTTGCTTACTCAAACACTAATGTGAAGATTGTTGGAAGCCATGGTGGGCTGCTTACTGGTGCCGATGGTCCAAGCGCCCAAGCAATACTTGATGTTGCATTGATGAGGACAATGCCTAACATGGTTGTAACGGTTGCAGCTGACTTCGTTGAAGCGCAAAAAATCACTCACGCAATTGCCGAGCACAAAGGCCCTTGCTATTTGCGAACCACCAGGGAGCCAAGGCCGGTTATTTTTGATGACAGTTATGAGTTCAGGATAGGGAAAGGCGCAGTTGTTGTTGAAGGAAATGATGTAAGCCTAATTGCGTGTGGCCCGATATTGAATGAGGCAATTCAGGCCTCAGCTGTTTTGAAAAAGCAGGGAATTTCTGCTTCCGTTGTTAACATGCCAAGCATTAAACCTTTGGATGAAAAACTTGTAGTGCAGCAGGCAAAGAAAACAGGAAGGGTTTTGACAATTGAGGACCACGTAATAAATGGCGGGTTAGGCAGCGCTGTTGCCGAAGCTCTTGGAGAGCATTTTCCCGCTAGAATGCAGAGGGTTGGAGTGCAGAACGTGTTTGCTGAATCAGGTTCTCCGAAGGAGCTTTACGGGAAATACGGTCTTGACGCTGAAGCAATCGTGAAAAAGGCTAAAAACCTTTTGAGGGAATGAATTCAAAATGATTATTGTAATGAAGAAGGGTTCCACGCAAAAGGACGTGGACAAGGTGCTCAACTTTTTGGAGAAAAATGGCCTTAGCGGGCATGTTTCAAAGGGAGTAAGGATAACTGTTATTGGGGGCATTGGAACAGACACTCCTTTGGTGAAGGAGCGGGTTGAAGAGCTTTCCGAGGTTGAAAAAGTTATTCCTATTCTGAAGCCTTACAAGCTTGTCTCAAGAGAGGCACAACCTGAAAACACTGTTATTGATATTGATGGCATTAAAATCGGCGGAAACGAAATTGTGACAATTGCAGGGCCATGCGCTATTGAAAGCGAAGAACAGTTAATGACAACTGCTGCTTCCCTGAAAAAAGCTGGAGTAAAAATTCTGCGTGCCTCTGCTTACAAGCCGAGGACAAGCCCTTACGCTTTTCAAGGCATGGAAGAGGATGGCTTAAAGCTTTTGGCCAAAGTAAAGGAAGAGTTTGGCTTGGCGGTTGAAACAGAGGTTATGGACACAAGGAGGGTTGAGCTTGTCTCAAAGTATGTTGATGTTCTGCGCATTGGTGCAAGGAACATGCAGAACTTTAACCTGTTGAAAGAAGTTGGAAAAGTTGACAAGCCAATTATTTTGAAGCGCGGCATAAGTGCAACAATTGAAGAGTTTTTGCTTGCTGCAGAGTACATCCTGAAAGAGGGAAACAAGCAGGTAATTTTATGCGAGCGGGGCATTAGGACCTTTGAAACATCCACAAGGAACACTATTGACATAACTTCTGTGCCGGTTGTCAAGGCCGCATCCCATCTGCCAATAATTGTTGACCCAAGCCATGCTGCTGGCAGGAAGGAACTGGTGGGGCCAATAGCAAAGGCAGCTGTTGCAGTTGGAGCTGATGGCTTGCTGATTGAAGTTCACTGTGACCCGGAAAACGCTTTATGCGATGGCAAGCAGGCGTTAACTCCTGGAGAGTTTTCCAAACTAATGGTTGATTTGAGGAAAATTGCTTCAGCTATTGGCAGAAAAATGTGAAAACCAACGCTGAGCTCTTCTGCGAGAGCGTGAAATCTATGAAGCTGATACTTGTAAGGCACGGCCAAACAATTTCCAATGCAGAAAAACGCTATCAGGGCAGGATTGACGCGCCTTTAAGCGAGAAAGGCGAGAGGCAGATAAAGGCGGTTGCAGAAGAACTTAAAAGCGAAAAAATCGATGCAATTTATTCAAGCACTATTGGAAGGGCTTTGAAGACTGCAAAAGAGATAGCGAAATTTCATAAGGTTCTAATCGAGGAAAAAAAAGAATTAGGGGAGGTTTCTTATGGCAAATTTGAAGGGAAAACCATTGCTGAAGTAAAAGCTGCTTTTCCTGGAGAGTACGAGAAGCGGAGGCAAAACACCTACTATCATCGCCCTCCCGGCGGTGAAACTTTGGTGGAGTTAGAGGAAAGGGTTGCACCGTTAGTAAAAAAAATAATTAGTGACTTTAGTGGAAAAACCGTTGTGGTTGTGGCACACAATAATGTGAACAAAATCATCATCAAGCACTTTCTCGGCTACTTGCCTGAAACAGTGTCAGAGTACTTTCAGCCAAATGATTGCATTTACTTTATTCAATGGAAGCAGGGCAGGGCAGTTTTAACTCACAAATTTCCAGGAAAAAAGGAAAAAAATGGTTTTGTAAAGCTGGAGTGAATCAAATCCTCTACTTGTTTTCCAACGATTTTCCGGCGTACAAAGCTTTAAATACTTTATTGGGGGCAATTGTTTAAGTGAGATTGTGAACAGTGAGTGTCTTTGGAACGCGCAGAACTGATTCAAGAAATTTGCTTAGTCTCACAAACACTTTAAATTCTAATTTTTTCCACTTTTTCTATGCAGTTTGTGGTGTTCTAGCTGCCGGGCTGCAAAAAGCTTTAGTAAACTGCGGCATCAGTTTAAAGGGTGCGCCATTGAAAACAGTGCACCTTGTAAACGGGGGAATTATTACCGTCCTACCGAAGGTAGGACACGTACAGCTCGTAAACGGAGCTTTCCGTTTAATGCGAGACCTGAAAGGTCGAGCAAGTGGAATGCAAAGCATTCCACGCCCTGTAAACGGGGGCTTCCGTTTAAGGGGTCGTAGCATAACTGGCAGTGCGGCCGGCTCCAGACCGGCTGGTTCGGGTTCAACTCCCGCCGACCCCACTATTGTTGGAGGGAACTAATTTGAGTCAGGAAAACTTTGAGGCAGGAAGAATTTATCCCCTCACTAAAACAGCTGATTTCAGCGGTGATGCATTCTACTTTTTTGCAGCCATCTCTGATTACGGGAGAAAAAGGAACTGCATTTTTCTTGAGTCAGCTGACGTGATTAGAAAGTACGGTGAGAAAAGCATTGGTGCAACTGAGCCCTGCCTGAAAGTCAGAGGCAGAAAAGAGCTGTTTGAAATCATTGCACTGAATGAGCTTGGCGAGAGGTTTCTTGCTTTCATCAAGGATGACTTTGGCTTTGCTGATTCTGTAAAGTGCTCAAAAAAAATTATTTCCGGGAGGTTAAAGCCTGTAAGAAGGATTGTTTCAGAGGATGAAAGGCTGGAACTGAAAACACATGCTGATGTGCTTAGGGCTGTTGCATTCAAGTTTAAGCCAACTGAGAAGCCGTTTGTGCCTTACGCAGGCCTTTTTGGCGTCATCAGCTATGACTTCATTGACCAGTTCGAGGATTTGCCTGCAAGCAGGAAGGATGTCTTAAACGAGCCGGACTATGAGCTTAACTTCTATGACAACCTTTTCCTTTTTGATCATAAGAGAAAAACAGTTACTTTTGTTGCCAACATTCTTGCGATGAGCAACACAGCGGAGTTCGAGCAGCAGCATGCTGAAAAAATGCTGGAAGAATTTGCTTCAGGGCTGAAAAAGCCCGTGCCAAAGATGAAAAAAGCCGTGAAGCGAAAATTAAGGCTTTCAACTGACACTTCCAAAAAGGAATTCGTAAAAATTGTAAAAGAATTGAAGGTGCATATTTTGCAGGGGGATGTCTTCCAGATTGTGCCCAGCAGGACAATTGCAGTTGAATTCAGTGCAGAACCTCTTGACGTTTACAAGAAACTGCGAAACCTTAACCCAAGCCCTTACATGTTTTATTTTAACAATTCTGCCGGAATTTTGCTTGGCTCCTCTCCAGAAATGTTTCTGAAGGTAGAGGGAAACGAAGCAAAAAAGGTTGAAATCCGGCCAATTGCAGGAACTAAGCCACGCGGCTTCAAGGATGGAATAATTGACCCTGACCTTGATTCAAGGTTTGAAGCAGAACTGAAGCTGGATGAGAAGGAGTTGGCAGAGCACACAATGCTTATTGATCTTGCAAGAAATGATGTTGCAAGGGTTTCAGTGCCTGGCACAAGGCACTGCGACAAGCCTTACCTCATTGAAAAGTACTCGCATGTGCAGCACCTTGTAAGCAATGTTTCTGGAGTGATGCGCAATGAATTGGATGCGCTGCATGCTTATCTTGCATCAATGAATATGGGTACTTTGACTGGTGCACCAAAAGTTGAGGCAATGAAACTGCTTCGCCTGAAAGAGAAAACAAAGAGGGGGTTTTATGGCGGGAGCATTGGCTACTTGACTCCTTCAGGGGACTTTGATTCTGCCATTGTCATCAGGAGCATGAGCATTAAGGGCGGCAAGGCCTTTGTCAGGGCTGGCGCAGGAATTGTTTTTGATTCTGTGCCGGAAAAAGAGTTTGAGGAAACCGAGGGAAAGGCGCGAGCTGCAATTATGGCTCTGGAGCTTGCAAGTGGCGGTAAAAGCGGTGAAGAGAATGACTAACGTTTTGTTTATTGACAACTTTGACTCTTTCACTTACAATTTGGTTGACGAGTTCAGGAAGCGCGGATGCAGTGTTAACGTGTACAGGAACAACACTCCACTGGAAATAATCCATGGTGTTGTAAGGGAGTTCAAGCCAAGGCTAATTGTTGTAAGCCCTGGTCCAAGTCGCCCAAGAGATGCGGGAAACAGCAATGAGTTGATTAAGCTGTATGCTGGTGTGCTGCCTATTTTTGGAGTTTGCCTTGGCCATCAGTGCAGCATTGAGGCTTTTGGCGGGAAAGTGGAAAGGGCTCCAGAAATCCTGCATGGAAAACCATCCAGAATAGTGCACGATGGAAAAACGATTTTCAAGGGGGTAGAGCAAAACTTTCAGGCCGGAAGGTACCATTCGCTTTGTGGCACCAGGGTTCCGGGAGAATTTGAAGTTTCAGCAAGGACTGCCAATGACATTGTTATGGGTGTAAGGCACAAAAAGTATTTCATTGAAGGAATCCAGTTCCATCCAGAGAGTATTCTAACTCCTCAGGGCGGAAGAATAATTGAGAACCTCATTGATTTGGTTAGGAAGGTGGCTTGAATGATAAAGGAGTCAATTGCAAAAGTTGTTGAAGGAAATGATTTGAGCAGAGCAGAGGCACGGCAGGCGTTTGACGAAATAATGCAGGGAAAGGCAAGCGATGCGTTAATTGCTTCTTTCATTACCGCGCTTAGGATGAAGGGAGAAACCGCTGATGAAATAATCGGTGCAGCTGAATCCATGAGAAGCGTTGCTGCAAGAGTTGAACCAAAAGTAAGTGGGAAAATTCTTGACGTGGTTGGAACAGGCGGTGACAAGAAAAGTTCTATGAATGTTTCAACTGCTTCAGCGTTTGTAGCGGCAGGTGCAGGCTGCATTGTTGCAAAGCACGGAAACAGGAGTGTTTCAAGCAGGTGTGGTGCAGCAGATGTCCTTGAGAAACTCGGCGTAAAAATTGGGTTGAACAATGAGCAGAACTCGAGAATAATTGAAAAAATTGGTGTCGCATTTCTTTTTGCACCAATGCATCACCCTGCAATGAAGTATGCTGTTGGCCCAAGAAAGGAAATTGGCATAAGGACAATTTTCAATATTGTTGGGCCCATAACCAATCCAGCGAATGCTTCAACTTACCTTCTTGGAGTGTATGATGTGGAACTTGCGGAAAAGCTTGCAAGGGTTCTGTCAGGGCTTAACACTGAGAAAGCATTGGTTGTTCACGGCCTTGACGGATTTGATGAAATCAGCCTTAGCGGTGAAACAAGGGTTTTCGAAGTGTCGAAGGGCACTGTGAAATCTTATACTGTTAGGCCCGAGGAATTCGGATTGAAGAGGTGCAAGGAGGAAGACCTAAGTGTTTTTGGGGTGGATGAGGCTGCTGAAGCAATTAGGAGTGTCCTCTCTGGAAAGGATAAAACCCCTAAATCAAGGATTGTTGAATTGAATGCTGGTGCGGCAATATACGCAAACGGAAAAGCTTCCAGCATCGGTGAAGGAATTAAGATGGCAAAGAACAGCATCGTTTCAGGCAGTGCTTTGAAAAAACTGAACCAACTGATTGAGGAGAGCAACAGGCAATGAATTTTCTGGAAAAAATCGTTAAAGAGAAAAGAAGGGAGGTTGAAAGAGCGAAGATTGAAAGGCCGCTTGGCAGCTTCCGCTCCAAGCTGAGGAAGAGTTCTCTGAGCTTTAGGAATGCATTGAAGAAAAAGGGCATTGCATTAATTGCTGAAGTTAAGGTTGCTTCCCCTTCCCGTGGAACTATAAGGGAAAACTTTAACTTAAAGGAAACTCTGAAGCTTTACAACGACTACGCTGATGCAATATCCATAATAACTGACAGAAAGTTCTTCAAAGGAAGCCTTGATTATTTGAAGGAGGCTTCAGTGCTGGCGAAAAAGCCACTGCTTAGAAAAGATTTCATTATTGATGAATACCAGCTATTTGAGTCCCGGCTTTTTGGAGCTGATGCGGTTTTGTTTATTGCAAACATTCTTTCAGCCGAAAAAATTGACGATTTTATTAAAACTGCAAAAAGCCTTGGCATGGATTGCTTGGTGGAGGCTGACTCATTGCAGGGAATGAAAAAAATTCTTGGAACCAAAGCTGAAATAATCGGCATAAACAACCGGAGCTTGAGCTCGTTTAAAATGGATTCTGGCAAAACTGGAAAGCTCGCACGGGTTATTCCAAGGGGAAAAAGAAAGAAAATTGTGTTGGTGGCTGAATCAGGTTTTTCAACAAGGGAGTCGATTGAAGGCGTGAAGGGAGTTGCTGATTCGGTTTTGATTGGAACTGCAATCATGGAGTTTCCTTGCATCAGGACCAAATTGCGGGAGCTTAGCGGCAAAACTTTGGTGAAGGTTTGCGGCATAACCAATGAGAAGGATGCTGTCAATGCAGTAAAGCTTGGGGCGGACTTTGTTGGAATAAACTTTTACAGGAAAAGCCCAAGATATGTTAATCCATTTGATGCATCTAAACTGGTTAAAAAGTTAAATGGAAAGGCAGTTGTTGTCGGGGTGTTTGTGAATGAAGCGCCTAAAAATGTAAAAGATGTTGCAAGAAAATGTGGCCTTGACATGCTCCAGTTCTCAGGCAATGAAAGCGAAAAATATGTTAAACAATTTGGTTTCCCTTCTGTTAAGGCATTCCATGTTGAGGGTGCAAAGTCTTTGGAGGAGGCAGCAAACAGCAGTGCAGATTTTATTCTTCTTGATTCATTTGTTAGCGGAAAGTTTGGCGGCACCGGAAAAACGTTTAACCACAAGCTCCTTAATGGGACTGATTTTAAAGGAAAAAGAGTGTTTATTTCTGGCGGAATAACCCCAAAAAATGTTGTGGGTGTGCTTAAAAAATTCAGGCCATTTGCTGTTGATGTTGCATCAGGTGTGGAAAGCAGGCCTGGAAAGAAGAGTTTTTCAAAAGTGAGGGAACTAATAAGGAAAGTGAGTGCATGAAGGAAAGGGGTTATTTTGGGGATTTTGGGGGAATGTATGTTCCGGAAACTCTTGTTCCTGCGCTGGAGGAACTGGAGAAAGCATTTGTAAAGTACAGAAAGGACAAGCAATTCAGGAAAGAGCTGAATGACCTTTTGGAGAAATATGCTGGCAGGCCAACACCTGTTACTTTTGCTGAAAACCTCAGTAGAATGGCTGGCTGCAAGATTTACTTTAAGCGGGAGGACCTGGCGCATACTGGGGCGCACAAGATTAACAACGCATTAGGCCAAGCTTTGCTTGCAAAGCGCATGGGAAAGAAAAGGATTGTAGCTGAAACCGGGGCTGGGCAGCATGGAACCGCTGTTGCAATTGCCTGCGCGAAACTAGGCATTGAATGCGATGTTTACATGGGTGAGGTTGACATTGAAAGGCAGAAGCCGAATGTCATGCGCATGGAGCTTGCAGGCGCTAGGGTGATTCCTGTCAGCAGCGGCTCAAAAACACTGAAGGATGCAATTAACGAGTGCTTGCGCGACTGGACAACAAACGTGCGCACAACTCATTATCTTCTTGGCAGCGTTCTTGGCCCGCACCCTTACCCTTCAATGGTTGCATTCTTTCAGGAGGTCATAGGAAAAGAGGCAAGGAAACAGATACTGGAGGAAGCAGGAGAACTGCCTCGGGCTGTTATTGCGTGTGTTGGCGGCGGAAGCAATGCAATAGGGATTTTCAAGGCATTCATGAATGATAACGTGGAGCTAATCGGTGTTGAGGCTGGCGGAAAAGGAATTAAATCAGGGAAGCATGCAGCGCGCTTTTCTGACAGGAAAACTGGAAGGGTTGGAGTGCTTCACGGCACTAAAACATTTGTACTGCAAGACAAATTCGGGCAGATAATGAACACTCATTCGGTTTCAGCAGGGTTGGATTACAGTGCAGTTGGGCCTGAGCACTCGATGTTAAGGAAAAAAGGCAGGGCTCTTTACACATACGCAACTGACAAAGAGGCTTTGAATTCGTTCAGGCTTGTGTCAAGGGTTGAGGGAATTATTCCAGCACTTGAGAGTGCCCATGCAGTTGCGTTTGCTTTAAAATATGCAAGGAAATGCAGCAAGGAAGATGTGTTGTTGATTAACATGAGCGGCCGCGGTGACAAGGATTTGGAATACATTTCAAGGTTTGCGGGGAAAAAAACATGAGCAGATATCAGAAAAGGTTTTTGGAAGTCCGGAAAAGAAATGAAATAGCTTTTGTGCCTTTTGTTGTGCTTGGCGACCCAGACTATGCTGCATCCAAAGAAATAATTAGAGTGCTTGTTGGCAGCGGGGCTGACGTGCTTGAATTGGGTTTGCCATTCTCTGACCCTATTGCTGACGGCAAAACAATTCAGGCTGCAGACCAGAGGAGCATTAGCTCTGGAATGAACACATTGAAAGCGTTTGAGCTGATAAAGTTTGCAAGAAGTCTTGACCGAGACATTCCAATCGGCCTGCTTGTTTACTTTAACCTTGTTTTTTCATTGGGCATTGAGGAGTTTTACCGCATGGCAAAGGCTGCAGGCGTTGACGGCATTCTCATTGCTGACATGCCCATTGAGGAATCAGGGCAAGTGCTTGGGGTAGCTGAAAAGCAAGGCATTGACCAAATTTTTTTG
Organism: archaeon GW2011_AR10; assembly: GCA_000830275.1. GTDB lineage: Archaea > Iainarchaeota > Iainarchaeia > Iainarchaeales > GW2011-AR10 > GW2011-AR10. The sequence continues at coordinate 357,805 of CP010424.1, forward strand.
ATTGCCCCTACAACTGACAACAAAAGGGCAAAGGCCATTCTCTCAAAGTCAAGGGGCTTTGCATACCTTGTTTCTTTGACCGGCATAACAGGGGAGAGGAAAAAGCTTTCGCCTGAAGCGCTTTCATTGGTTAGGAGAGTAAAAAAGTTTTCAAAGCTGCCATTATGCCTTGGCTTTGGTATTTCAAACAGCGAGCACGTTAGAATGGTTAAAGCTTCAAAAGCAGATGGAGTGATTGTTGGCAGCGCGATTGTTAAGCTTGTAGAGAAAAACAGCCTTGACAGGCAAAGAATGCTTTCAGAAATAAGGCGTTTTGTGGGGGAGCTAAAGAATGCAACAAGGAAAAGTGCTTGAAATTTTTCCTGTGGAAAATTTGCGTGCGGTGGTTTCTGCGCCACCGTCCAAGGCAATAACTTTGAGGTCGCTTTTCATTTCTTCTTTAGCTGGGGGAAAAAGCAAGCTTGAAAATGCTTTGTTTGCTGAAGACCAGCAGTTTGCTGTCAAGGCCCTGAACTCTGTTGGAGCAAACATTTCCTACAAAAATGGCAGCTATTCTGTTGTGGGAAGCGGCGGACTGCTTAAAGCTCCAAGCAAAAAAATTTTTGTTGGGAACAGCGGGGTTACGCTGCGTTTCCTTGCTTCTCTTTGCTCACTTGCAGAGGGCAAAACAGTCATTGATGGAAGTGAGGCAATGAGGAGAAGGCCTGTTGGAGAGCTAGCGGCTGCTCTTAAAAGGCTTGGAGTGAAAATAAGCGTTTCAGGAAACGGTTTTCCCCCAATTGAAGTGGAAGGAAAAACATTTAGGGGCGGGACAACCGAACTTGACTTGAGCACAAGCTCCCAGTTTCTGAGCTCAATCCTTTTAAGCGCACCTTATGCTGAAAGTGATGTAAAGGTAATGGTAAAGGGCATAAAGCGCTCAATGCCCTTCGTTGATTTGACTCTAAATGTCATGAAGCAGTTCGGGGTGACCCCAACTAAGGAAGAAGATGTCTTTTCAGTTAGTGCAGGGCAGGAGTATAATGCAAGGCGGTTAAGCATTGAAGGGGATTACGCAAATGCATCGTATTTTATGGCTGCAGCAGCTGTTACTGGCGGAACGGTTATTGTCAAAAACCTGAAAAAGAACTCAGTGCAAGGAGACAAAGTAATTCTTTCTATTTTGGAAAGAATGGGGTGCAATGTTAAGCGTTCATCCAGTGAAGTTGAAGTGAGAGGCGCTTCCCTTCAAGGAATTGAAGCTGACCTGAATGACGCACCTGATTTGGTTCCAACAATTGCGGTTGCTGCTGCGTTTGCGGATGGCAAAACTGTTTTAAGGAATATTTCTCACCTAAAGTTCAAGGAAACAGACCGGCTTAAGGCACTTGAAGCAGAGCTGAGGAAAATCGGGGCAGATGCAAGGGCTTCCAAGGATTCATTGGAAATAGTTGGAGGCAGAAAACTGATGGGCGCAGAAATTGAAACCTATAATGACCACAGGATTGCCATGGCTTTTTCTGTTGCAGGGCTTAGGTTGAAAGGAATTAAAATTTTAGGCCCGGGCTGTGTTGCAAAAAGCTTTCCTGCATTTTTCAGTGAATTCAGCAAGTTTGGTGGTTAAAATGAACGTGGTTTTGATTGGTTACAGGGGCACAGGCAAAACAACTATTGGTAGAAGCCTTGCCCGCAGGCTTGGCCGAAGTTTTTTTGACTCTGACAACTTAGTGGTTAAAAAAGCCGGCAAAAGCATTCTGGAAATATTTAAAGAGGAAGGGGAAGGAAAGTTCAGGGAAATTGAGGCAGAGGCAATATTGGAGTTGAGCAGAAAAAATAATGCAATCATATCCTGTGGCGGCGGAGCTGTTTTGAGGCAGGACAACGTGAAAAATCTTAAAAGCAGCGGCATTGTTATATTACTGAAGGCTTCTGCTGAAACAATTTTTGAGAGAATTGAAAGCGACAACAACAGGCCAAGGCTTACAGACAAAAGCGGTATTGAGGAAGTAAGGCATTTGCTTCTGCAGAGAAACCGGTTTTATGATAGTGCAAAAGACTTTGAGGTTGACACTGGCAGGAATTCAGTACAGGAAAGCGTTAAGTCAATAATTGGTTTCATCAAGGAGAAAGGTGTTCTAGTTGAAAAAGGTTAGGGTAAATTTGATGAAACGAGTTGATGACTCGTATGATATTCTTATTGGGCGCGGATTGTTGGAGGAAATTCCTGCGCGGTTAAAAAAAAGGCCTGTTGGAAACAAGTATGCCATCATTACTGACTCAAACATTAGGAGCTCTTATGGGAAAAAATTCCTTGCTTTGATGAAGAGAAGCGGTTTAAGGTGCTGTCTTCTTTCTTTCCCGGCTGGAGAAAAGCACAAAACTCTTGCAACAGTTGAATCACTTCAAAACCAGATGCTTGAAAACGGCATTGACAGGAAATCAGCGGTCATTGCTTTAGGCGGGGGAGTAGTTGGGGATGCGGCTGGTTTTGCTGCCGGAACTTACATGAGGGGCATTCCGTTCATTCAGGTTCCGACATCACTGCTTGCAATGGTTGACTCAAGCATTGGAGGGAAAGTTGGAGTAAACCTTGCAAAGGGAAAAAACAGTTGTGGATTGTTTTCGCAGCCTAAGATGGTTTTCTCGGATGTTTCGCTGCTGAAATCACTGCCTAAGCGGGAGCTGCGCAACGGCTTGGCAGAGGCAATAAAACACGCAGTAATCGCTGACAAAAATCACTTTTATTTCATTGAACAGAACAAGGAAAAAATAATTGGAGCAGATGCCACAACTTTGACTGAACTTATTAAGAGAAGCTGCGAGATCAAGGCAGGCATTGTTGAAATTGACGAGCGGGAGCAGAACTTTAGGAAAATTGTAAATTATGGGCACACGGTAGGCCATGCAATTGAAGTCTTAACAAAATTCAGGGAGTTCTCTCATGGCGAGGCCATTGCAATTGGAATGGCTGCAGAGGGAAGGCTGGCAGTGGATTCCAGGTTTCTAACGGAGAGAGAGCTGTACAGGCAGAACAAGCTTCTTGAGGATTTCGGGTTCAATATTGGCCTTCCGAAAATCAGGCCTGAAGTGCTTGTTAAGGAAATGCGGAAAGACAAAAAGGCTGTAAGCGGGAAAATACAGTTTGCTTTGCCTTCAGGGATTGGCAGAATGAAATCCGTTGCCGGCAACTTTGGCTTAAAGCTGAATGAAAAAGATGTGCTGAAAGTTTTGAGGGCGCTGTAAAATGATATGCATTCCGATAACCGATGAAAGCATGAGGGGGGCTTTGGCAGACATAAGGGAAGCCGGCAAAATAGCTGATGTACTGGAGCTAAGGCTAGACTATATCAAGGGGCTGAATGAAAAAGCCTTGAAGGAATTAGTTTCTGCATCAGAAAAAAAGGTTATTGCAACTGTTAGGAGAGAAAATGAAGGCGGAAAGTTTAAGGGCACTGAAAGCAAACGGGTTGAGCTGCTTAAGAAAGCCATTAAAGCCGGTGTCCACTTTGTTGACATTGAATTCGAAATGAATTCAAAGCAGCGCGCCGCACTGCTAAAGTATGCAAAAACCCAGCACGTCAAGGTTATACTGTCGCACCACGACTTTAAGGGAACGCCTTTTTTTGAAGAACTACTTGAATTGTTTGAGAAAATGTCGAAAGTCAAAGGGGTTTATGCGTTGAAGATTGCCACTTATGCCAGAACGCATGAGGATAATTCCCTTATTTTCAGGCTGCTTAGAGTGGCAAGAAAGAAAAATAGAAGGCTCATTAGTTTCAGTATGGGCGCCCTTGGAAGAGACTCCAGAATTCTTTCACTGCCACTTGGGAGTTACCTTACATTCGGCAGCCTTGCATCAGGCAAGGAATCAGCTGAAGGCCAGATTGAAGCAAAGGAACTGAAGAAGATTTACTCTGGGTTGAAGGTGATGATTTGATTGACTCAAAAACCAGGCTTTTTTGCCTTATTGGAAATCCTGTTGAGCACTCTCTCAGTCCTGCAATGCACAATGCTGCATTCAAGGCAATAGGCATGAATGCGGTTTACCTCGCATTTAGCGTAAGGAATGCAAAGCATGGCTTCAACTCACTGAAAGAATTAGGCTTTTATGGCGGGAATGTAACTATGCCATTAAAGCAGAACATTATTGGGCACCTTGACGTGGTTGACCCCACAGCAAAAAAAATTGGCGCAGTAAACACAATTGCACTGAAAAATAATAGGTACACTGGCTTTAACACTGATGGCATTGGAGCAAGAAATGCGCTGAAAAAGGTAACGGAACTTGACGGGAAAAACGTGCTACTTTTTGGTGCTGGTGGAGCCGCCAGAGCAATCAGTTTCTATTTAAAGCAGGAAGGAGCAGAACTCACAATTTTGGACAAGGATTTTCTTAAGGCCAAGAACTTGGCGAGACTCGTTGACTCAAAGCACATGAATATTAAGAAAATTTCTGAAGTGGCAGTGGATGTTTTGATAAATGCCACTCCTGTCGGGATGAAGCCATTTCAGAATAAAATGATTGTTTCAAGGGAGTTCCTGAAAAAAGAAATGGTGGTTTTTGACATAGTATATGAGCCGGTTGAAACAAAGCTGCTGTCAGTTGCAAAATCGGTTGGCTGCACAACAGTTAACGGCATTGAAATGCTGTTAGAGCAGGGGTTTGCATCGTTTGAGATTTTTACCGGTTATAAGGCTCCCGAGCTAATTATGAGGGAAGTCGTGTTAAACGCAATAAATTCAAGGGCTGATTGACTTGACTGGGAACTGCTTTGGAAATTTGTTTAAAATAACCACTTTTGGTGAAAGCCATGGAAGGGCAATTGGCGTTGTAATTGACGGCTGTCCAGCTGGCCTGGAATTGAGCGAAAAAGACATCCAGAAAGAACTTGACCGAAGGAGACCAGGGCAAAACAGAATTGTATCTCCAAGGAAAGAGGAAGACAAAGCAGAGGTTCTCTCCGGCGTTTTCAAGGGAAAAACAACTGGCACTCCAATTGCCTTGCTTGTGTTCAATAGGGATGCTGACTCAAGCAAATATGAAAAAATAAAAAATGTTTTCAGGCCAGGCCACGCAGATTTTACTTATTTTCAGAAATATGGCTTTAGAGACTATCGGGGCGGCGGCCGGAGTTCCGCAAGAGAAACCGTTGCAAGAGTTGCCGCAGGTGCGGTCGCAAAAAAATTATTGAAAAAGTTTGGCATTGAAGTTCTGGCTTATACGGTTGAAATTGCCGGGGTTAAATCTAAATCTTTTAATAGAAAAGTGATTGAAAAAAATTTGGTCAGGGCAGCTGATTTGAAAGCAGCAAAGGAAATGGAGGAAGCAATTTTTAGTGCGCGTGAGCAAAACGATTCTGTTGGGGGCATAATTGAAGTGAAAGCAACTGGTGTTCCTGCAGGGTTAGGGGAGCCTGTTTTTGACAGGCTTGATGCAGTAATTTCTTACGCATTGATGAGCCTGCCGGCAGTGAAGGGTGTGGAGATAGGTGCTGGTTTTGAGGCGGCGAGAATGACTGGAAGCCAAGACAACGACTTAATGCTTTACAGCAAAAAATCAAAAAAGTTTGAGTTCAAGTCAAACAATGCAGGGGGCATTCTTGGGGGAATTTCAAGCGGCGGAGAAATTGTAGCCAGAATTGCAATCAAGCCGCCTTCCTCAATTAAAAGAGAGCAAAAGGCATTAACTGTTGAAGGAAAAGAGGTAAAACTTAAGGTTGAGGGAAGGCATGATCCCTGTGTTGTTCCCCGCGCAGTTCCGATTGTTGAAGCAATGGTGGCCTTGGTTTTGGCTGACTTCTTTCTAATACAAAAAACAAGAAAACTCTGAAAGTTAACAAACCCAACAAAGGCCCGTAGCTTTTGTTCCGTTTACGGAATCAGACATCCTGGTTTCATCAATAGGGAAACCGCACACTTTCGTGTGCAAAGGGTGTCATTTAAAATATTTTTTCATTACACTATTGTTATGGTTTCAGTTGGAAGAGCAGTGGCTTCAACTGTTGCTGCAGGGCTGGCATTGCTTATTCTCTCATTTGTTGTGAGCGGGATTTTTGGCTTTATTTTTACTGATTATAATGTTTTAGAGCTTGATGGCATGAGGTCAACTGATGATCCCCTAATGATATTTTACTTCATTCACCCGTTTTTTGCTGCACTTGTTTATTCAGTTGGGTTCTACCTTATAAAAAGCTCATTCAGCGGCAGTACTGTAATGAAAGGAATTCGCTTTGGTTTGTTTTTGTTTCTTGTTGTTACTCTTCCAAGCCAGTTTCTTGTCTTCAGTTCAATGGATTATCCTCCGGCATTTTATGTGATTAACTTGGCAACCAGCATTATAGCTTTGCCTGTTGCCGGAATAATTATTGCTAAAATAATAAAATAATTTCATTTAATTTTTTTGGTGTGGTTTAATGGTTTTGACACCGTCATATTACAAAATGCTTCAAACAGGGGCTATTGCGCCTGATTTTTCACTTAAAAATGTTATTGATGGCTCAACAGTTAATCTTGGTAAGATTAAGGGAAAAAAAGGCTATTTGATTATTTTCATGTGCAACCACTGCCCTTATGTTAAGCCAAAAATGGGATTCATTAATGAGCTTTCAAAAAAATATTCTTCGAAAGGCCTCCAAGTAATAGGCGTGAGTTCCAATGACCCTGCAGAATATTCCGAGGACAGCCCGGAAAACATGAAAAAGGTTGCTAAAGAAAAAGGTTTCTCGTTCCCTTATTTGTTTGATGAAACACAGGAAATTGCAAAAGCTTACGGTGCAAGCTGCACTCCTGATCCTTTTCTTTTTGATGCACAAAAGAAACTTGTATATCACGGCAGAGTTGATGACGCCCACGGCAAGCAGCACTCAGAAGCGCGCACAAACGAACTTGAGGAAGCTGTAAAGGAACTTCTTTTAGCAGGAAAAGTTACGGTCAAGGAAGAGCCCTCGCTGGGTTGCAGTATCAAATGGAAAAAAGCATAAATTATACATAATGTTCCCAGGGCTCTATTTCTAGCTCGGAAAGGTTTCGCTTCAGAATTGATTCAATGAAGAGTTTTGCCAGTTGAAGGTTAGTGATCAATGGAACTGAGTGGTCAACTGCAAGCCTTCTTAAGTCATAGTTTTTGTCCAAGTCAATCTGCTTTAATGGGTTGGGAACAGAGATAACAAGGTCTAGTTTCTTTTGCCCAAGCAAATCCGATACATTGGGCTTCTTGTTTTCATGCATTTTGTGAACTAGCTCGACTTTTATGCCATTACTCTGATAAAATAACGCTGTGTGTTCAGTGCCGTAAAGCTTGTAGCCTGCTTTGAAAAGGCCTTTAACCTCCTCTAGCACCTTATACCTGTTCTCATCTCCTGAAAGGGAAATAAGAATATTTTTTTCAGGCAGTTTAAAGCCCGTTGAAAGCAGGGCCTTAAGGAAAGCGTCTTCAAGGTCCCTTCCAATGCACGCAACCTCTCCGGTTGAAGCCATTTCAACTCCTGATATTGGGTCAGCGCCCCTCAGCCTTGTGAACGAAAACTGTGGTGCCTTAACTCCAACCCTGTCCAGCTCTAGGCTTGAAGAATTAACTGCACTTGTTTTCTCCCCCATAATGGCATTGGTTGCAATTTCAATGAAATCTGTTCCAATTACCTTTGAAACAAACGGAAAACTCCGGCTTGCGCGAAGATTGCACTCAATTACCCTAACATTATTGTCTTTCGCAATGAATTGTATGTTGAAGGGCCCCCTAATAGAAAGCGCCACAGCAATTTTTTCTGCTATCTGCTTCATCTGCCTCATTGTTTCAAGGTATGTTCTCTGGGGCGGCAAAACCATTGTTGCATCCCCTGAGTGAACGCCAGCATTCTCTATGTGCTCGGTCATGGCCCAGCACAGCAGCTTTCCGTTATCAGCAACTGCATCAATTTCTGTTTCGCGTGCATTCAAGATAAACTTGCTTATCACAACAGGGTAATCCTTTGAAAGCAGCGTTGCTTCAGAAAGGTAATTCTTTAATTGCTCTGCAGTGAATGCAACGTTCATTGCCTGCCCTGACAGAACATAAGACGGCCTGACCAAAACAGGAAAGCCTGCCTTTTTCGCAAATTTCAGCGCTTCACTTGAAGAGGTGAGTTCCTTCCACTCCGGCTGGTCAATGCCAAGCTCATCGCAAAGCCTTGAAAACTTATGGCGGTCTTCTGCGCTGTCAATGCTTTTAGCGCTTGTGCCAAGTATTTTGACTTTTTGCTCTGAAAGCTTAATCGCGAGATTGTTGGGAATCTGGCCGCCGGTTGAAAGTATGACGCCGACAGGATTTTCTTTTTCATAAATGTCCAAAACTGTTTCAAGCGATAGCTCATCAAAGTAAAGCTTGTCGCATATGTCATAATCCGTTGAAACGGTTTCAGGGTTATAGTTCACCATTATAGTGCTATAGCCGAGTCTCTTAAGCTGTTTGACGCATGAAACGCTGCACCAGTCGAACTCGACGCTGCTGCCAATCCTGTAAGCGCCGGAACCCAAAACCATAACTTGTTTTACTCCGGTGAACTCTGCATCGTCGTTTAAACCGTCGTAAGTGAGATAAAGATAATTTGTTTTTGCAGGGTACTCTGCTGCAAGCGTATCAATCTGCTTAACAAAAGGCCGAATTCCAAAGCCTTTCCTGTACTCCCTCACAGTAAGCTCTGATTTTTCCCCAACAAGCATTGCAATCTGCTTGTCTGAAAACCCAAGCTTTTTGGCATTCAGCAGCTGCTCTTTTGTAATCCTGTCCAGCTTTTTCCCTTTCAGTTCATTTGAGGTTCTTACAACATTCTGCAGCTTGAAAAGAAACCACTTATCTATGTGAGTTAAACCGTGTATTTTTTCAACAGAATCGCCTCTGATAAGCGAGTTCATTACTGCAAAAACCCTTTCATCTGTAGGATACTTTAACTCTTGGCTGAGCTTTTGAAAATATATCTTGTTTCCGACCAACCCATACATTCCTATCTGAAGCATTCTCACTGCCTTCTGCATCGCTTCCTCAAAGCATCTGCCAATAGCCATTACTTCTCCAACGCTCTTCATTTCACTCCCGATTTTTTTTGAAACGTTCCTGAACTTCTTCAAATCCCACCTTGGAATTTTTACGACAATGTAGTCAAGGGCAGGCTCAAAGCAGGACTTTGTCACTTTTGTAATAGAGTTTTCAAGGTCAAGCAAGCTGTAACCCAATCCCAATTTTGCAGCAACGAATGCAAGCGGATACCCTGTTGCCTTTGAAGCAAGAGCTGAACTCCTTGAAAGCCTGGCATTTACTTCAATAATCCTGTAATCTTCAGAAGCAGGGTTCAAAGCAAACTGTATATTGCATTCTCCCACAATCCTGAGGTGCCTTATGACTTTGATTGAAATTTCCCTCAGCTTGTGGTATTCCCGATTTGAAAGAGTCTGCGAGGGCGCCACAACAATGCTTTCGCCGGTGTGAATTCCCATCGGGTCAAAGTTCTCCATGTTGCATACCGTAATGCAGTTGTCAAACCCATCTCTCACCACCTCATACTCTATTTCCTTCCAGCCCTCCAAGTATTCCTCTACAAGTATTTGCGGGGACAAAGAAAAAACCCTTCCAGTCAAAGCCTTAAGTTCTTCAATGTTTTTGACAACCCCTGAACCAGCCCCTCCTAAAGAAAACCCTGCCCTCACAATTAAAGGAAACCCGATTTTGCGCGCAGCTTTCAGTGCTTCCCTCTGTGAAATGCAAGGAATGCTTTTAGGCACTTTCAATCCAATTGAAGTCAGCTCCTTGTTGAAAAGCGCCCTGTCCTCTGTTTTTTCAATGGCGTCAACCTGCGTTCCCAAAACAGCCACATTATGTTTTTTAAGCACGCCATTTTTTTCAAGCTCGAGGCCAGCATTCAATGCAGTCTGGCCGCCGAAGGAAAGAATTATGCCATCGGGTTTCTCTCTCTCAATCACTTTTTCAACAAAAAAAGGCGTAACAGGAAGAAAGTAAATCCTGTCAGCAAAACCTTTGGAGGTTTGCACTGTAGCAATATTTGGGTTGATTACAACCACTTCAATCCCCTCTTCTTTGAGAGCCTTGATTGCCTGGCTTCCAGAGTAGTCGAATTCTCCGGCCTGGCCTATTTGAAGCGCGCCGGAACCAAGCAATAAAACCTTTTTTGGTTTTTTTAGAGATTTCACTTCAATTCCTCCAAGAATTCGTCAAACAAAAAACCGCAATCTGTTGGGCCTGGGGTTGCTTCAGGATGGAACTGAACTGACATGAACGGCTTGCGCTTATGGCGAATTCCCTCATTGCTCCCGTCATTTGCATTCCTGAACCATTCCATCCAGCCGGCTGGCAGGCTTTTTGCATCAACCGCATAACCATGGTTTTGGCTTGTGATAAAGCACTGCTTTGTTCCAACAAGCTCTGCCGGCTGGTTTTGGCTTCGATGACCATATTTCAGCTTATAAGTGTTGGCGCCTGCAGCCAATGCAAGAACCTGGTTTCCAAGGCAGATTCCAAAGGTTGGAATTTCTTGCTCCAATGCTTTGGCAGCATTCCTGATTGTTGCCTGCACTGTTTTTGGGTCGCCGGGACCGTTGCTGATCAATAAACCGTCAAAGTCAAATTCTCCGTCGAATGGATTAAAATCCCAAGGCACCCTGATTACCTGAACCTTTCTTTCAAGCAGGCACCTTACAATGTTGCCTTTTGCCCCGCAGTCAACAAGCATTACTTTTTTCCCTTTCTCGCCATAGACAACAGGCGAAGAAACGCTTACCTCCTGCACCAAATTCCTTTTGTTTGGGTCAACAATAGCTAAGTCTTGGCCACTGAAGACGATTTTTCCAAGCATTACGCCTTTTTCCCTCAGCTTCTGGGTTAATGCCCTCGTATCAATTCCAGTTAATGCAGGAATGCTTTCAGATTTAAGCCATTCAGCTAGCGAGGAAACAGAATTCCAATGATTGTGCTGAAAAGAGTAATTGCTTACAATCAGCCCGGAAACCTGGATTTTGTCTGACTCGAAGAACTCAAGCAGCTGATTGGTTTTATTTTTTGGAGGAACCCCATAGTTTCCAATTAATGGATAGGAGAGGACCAAAATTTGGCCCCTGTAGCTTGGGTCACTAAGGCTTTCAGGGTAACCAACCATTCCAGTATTGAAAACCACTTCACCGCTAATGCTTTTCTCAGCACCAAAAGACAAACCTTCAAAAACAGAGCCGTCCTCAAGAATTAGTTCAGCTTTTTTAGGCAAAAATTTGGGCATTCTAAAAAAAAATTTATGGAAGGGACAGCTTTTAAAGTTATTCCCGCAGGATAAAAACCACGCACAGTATTGTTCAGATATTAAAGTGTTGTTTTTCCTCGCTAACTTTTTCCTTCAAGTATTTTTTGTACTCTTCGGTTAAGTTGTTGATGTCAATAGTGTTCCCTGACTGAAGGTAGTAAGCGATATTTTTCAGGAAAACATTGCTGCCAATGACGTGGTACATAATAACATAGTCAACTCCTGCATTGTAAAGCTCGGATGCCTCATGAAAGTAATGTGCGGACCCAAAAACCACTATGCCGGGGTTAACGCTTTTAGCGTACTTCACAACTGAAACAGCTGCTTTTGTGTCAGGCATTGAAATAATCAAAAGCTTTGCCTGCTGCAGATTTGCCTTGCGCAAAATTTCCCTGTTGTCGGCAGAACCATAAATTGAGTTAATGCCATTCTTGATTGAGTTGAGTATTACATCATAGTTGTGGTCAATCACAACCAAAGGATACTCGCGGAAAAGCGCCTTCGCAATGTTGAACCCTACAACCCCTGCACCAACAATAACAACATGTTCTTTCATGTTCTTTGGAACATTCTCAAGCTGGTTTACTTTTTGGTAGAACCTCCTGTTTTCCTTTAAGTTTTTGGTAAAGCGCGCAGAAGACCTATTCAGCCTCTCATAAATTGGCTCGCTGTGGTGCATAAGGTAAGGAGTAAGGGCCATTGAAAGCGCAATAACAATTATGACAAGCGAGTGCAAGCCAGGAGTCCTGTTGAGTATGTCCCTCCCCAAGTCAGCAATTATGAAGGAGAACTCTGAAACCTGCGCCAAAGCAAGGGCGACAAAGACGCTGATTCTCCCTCCGTAGCCGGAAAAAAGAGTGATTAAATAGAACAGAACCGGTTTGAACACGAACACCACAAACAGCACAAACAGCAGAAGCGTTAATGGGAAATAGGCAAAGCCCAGGTTTATCTGCATTCCGAGGGTCACAAAAAAGATTGTTGCAAAGAAATCCCGCAGTGCCTTGATCCTGTGGAAGACCTCAAGGTTGTAGGGAAGGTTTGAAAGCGCCAAGCCGGCAATGAACGCGGCAAGCGGGATTGAAAAATTCAGGGCAAACGCAATAAGAATGAAAACAAAGAGGCTTGTCACGGAAGCCAAGAACAGCAGCTCGTCTGAACGCACAGAATAACTGAACACTGCAGGGTAGACGTGCCTGTTCAAGAGGTATGCGAACACCAACAGAAAAGCGCCTACTGCCAGCACTGGCGCAAATACATTGAAGGAAAAAAGCTGCTCCAAGTTAGCGAGAAATGGCAGGGCAATAATCACAAACGCGTCTTGGACAAGAAGAAACCCTACCAGCAGCCGGCCGTGAAGGGTTGTTATCTGGTGCGAGTCGGAAAGAATTTTCACAACAACCAGTGTGCTGCTGAATGCAAGTATTAGGCCAAGATAAATTGACTGGGTGAAATCAAACAGGTTGAACATGAATGTTCCAACAAAAACAACAAGAATTGTCAGCAGCACTTGAAGCGTTCCACCAACCACTACAACTTTGCCCAAATCAGCAAGCTTGGAGAAATCTGATTCAACTCCAACCCCAAAAAGCAGGAAAGCCACTCCAAGCGTTGAAAGAATCAATGCATCTTCTAGGTCAGTGATGCCCAACGGAATGCCTGCAAATTCCAAGCCCATAGAGCCAAGCCCTATCGGGCCAATTATTATGCCAGCAAGAATGTAGGCTATTAGCGCCGGCTGCTTTAAGTGCTTTGCCAGAAAGCTCAGCAGAGTTGCGCTTACCACAATCAAGCCAATTTCAAAGAGCAGCGAAAATTCAATCAAGGGCGCAGCCATTCTAAAAAGAATGGTTTAAGTGGTATAAAATACCCACGCCTTTAGGCGTGGGTTTTTCCTCTCCGTCAACGTAAAAAATCCGCTAACCGCCGTATAAAGACAGCGGATTTTTTGGGTTGTTAAAATGCTTACTGTAACACTTAAGCCCCGTAAGCAAAAAATAAAACCAGAAAAACAACCATTAGGACAAAAACCATGAGGGCAATGAAGTAAAGCAGCGTTGAGAACGCTGGAAAAGAAATATCGGCAGGCCCCTTGTCAGGCGTGGTTATCAGCTGCTTTAATATCATTTCAGAGCCAGCTTTGCCGCTCCGATAATCAAACTGCTTTCTAATCTCTTCAAGCTCTTTTTCACTGCAGGTTCCCTTCAACTCATTAAGGCATTGCTTGAGCGATTTGCCCTTGTCCAGCTCTGACTTAATGAACTTAATGCCTGCCTCGACTTTTTCCTGCTCCACGAAAAAGAGACTGTTTTCAGGTTTTTATTCTTTTCCATTTGACCCCTTTTTGGGTGTCGTCAAGCTGGATGCCTTTTCCAAGCAATTCTGCCCTTAGTTTATCTGCTTCTCCGAATCTTCTTGCTTTCCTGAACTCTTCCCTTTTCTCGATTAATTCCAGCAGTTCAGGGCCAAGCTCTTCCTTGAAGCGGAACCTTAACACTCCAAGCACTGAGTCAATCTCTTTCAAAAACGAAGCAATTTTTTCAGCTTCCTTTCTGCTTAAACTGTTTTTTTCCATCAGCGAGTTTACCTCTCTCAAGAACTCAAACACAGAAGCCAAAGCAAGGGGAACATTCAAGTCATTGTCCATTGCGTGTTCAAAGCCGGCTCTTGCTTTTTGAAGCAAGTCTTCAAGGTAGCCGCTTGAAACCCCATTCGAGCTTTGGAGCTTTCTGGTGAACTCGTCAAATTTTTCAACAACGTTTTCAGCGTCTTCAAGGGACTTCAAGGTGAAGTTCAGCTCAGAGCGGTAATGCGCTGACAGGAAAAGATAGCGAAGCGCTCTCGGCGAATGCTCCTTCAAATCCCTTAAAGTGAAAAAGTTTCCAAGGCTTTTTGACATCTTTTTGCCGTCAACAATTAGGTGATGCACATGCACCCAGTACTTTACAAACTTTTTTCCTGAAGCTGCCTCGCTTTGCGCTATCTCGTTTTCGTGGTGGGGAAAAACAAGGTCAATTCCTCCGGAGTGGATGTCAAAGCTTTCTCCGAGAGAACTCATGCTAATTGAACTGCACTCCAAGTGCCAGCCTGGCCTGCCTTTTCCAAGCCTAGTATCCCAAAAAACTTTGCCGTCTTTCTCTGTCCACGCTTTCCACAATGCAAAGTCGTTTGCCTGTGTTTTCTCATATTCATCCTGGCTTACTCTTGCGCCAACCTTAAGCTTCTTCAATTTGAGCTTTGACAGCCTACCGTATTCTGGGAACTTTTTTATGCTGAAATAGATGCTGCCATCGCTGCTCCTATAAGCAATGCCTTTCTTTAAAAGCTTTTCAACAAGCTTTACCATTTCGTTAATGTTTTTGGTAGCAGGAATTATTTTGTCGGCCTTTCTAATGTTCAATGATTGCAGGCCATTAAAGAACTCTTTGGTGTAGCGGTCAGTAAATTTATTCAATGGCGTGCTTTCCTGCTGTGAACCCCTTATTGTTTTGTCATCAACATCAGTTAGGTTCATGACGTGCTTTACTTTAAAGCCCTTGAATTTTAGGTATTTTACCATCATGTCCTGAAAGGTGAAAGTCCGCAGATTACCAATGTGAGCGTAATCGTAAACAGTTGGCCCGCAAGTGTAAATGCCAACGCTTTTTCCTTTCAGCGGCCTGAACTCCTCCACTTTCCCTGAAAGGGTATTGTAAAGTTTTAGCATGCGATTCACATACAAATAAATAGGACAAAACAATAAAAACATTGTATGGGGCGCCCAGAAAATGATTTTTTCCCAAACCCGGAGAAACGGAAAAGAAAACTGGCTGAGTGGCAGAAGAAGATTGAAGATGAAGCAAAAAAAGCCAGATAGTATTTAGTCTTCTTCCACGAAAAACTGGTTTAGGTCTTCGTCAAAGTACTTTTCCTTGTCTGTTGCAAGCTTAAATTTTCCGCCTTTCACCTTGACTATTAGGTCAGCAGAGCACTCAGGGCACTCAACACGATCGTGCTCATCATACTCGTTGTTGTCAAGCTCGAATTCCTCATGGCACTCAGGGCACTTAACCTTCATTAAAGCCATCGAAACAGCTCCTCTAAATAAAGCCGCCTAAGTAAATATTTTAAACCTATGTGGAGCCCGGAACAAAGAATGGAAGAGACGGCAAAAACACGTAAACAACTGCAATGACCACTGCCCAGATAACGAAAATAAGAAGGTTCGTGAGAATTGGCGATTTTCCGGCGTTGGCAATGAGCTGGTAAACCAAGTAAAGCGCGAACAGGAAAACAATCAGTGTTACAAGGCTAAGCGCAGCAACTCCGGCAACAACAATGGATTCGCTCTGCACCTGCAGGGAATCCAAGGCAAAAGCAATAGCCAGCGGGTCAGGATTGCTTTGAACCTCAGCAAAGGCAGTGAAAAAGTTTGGAACCAGGAACAACACCAAAACAAATGAAACTATTTGAAGGAAAAACCTTGCAAGGAAAATGAAGCTGTAGCCAGTCATTAGGCCAGAAAACCTTCCCTTTGCGCTGCCGCCCTTGAATGAAGCAAGAAGGAAAAAAATCACTGCAACTGAAACAATCCAGCCTATTAGCTCTGAAGCAATGCTCAAACCGAACCCCGCAAAGTTGACCTCAAACCCGTAAAAAATGCTTATTCCCAGCGTGAAAATGAACGGCAACAGGAAGAAACCAAAAGCCAGCAGCAGGTTAGCATTGTCAAGGGAGTTCTTTGCCATTCCCTTCACAAAGTCAATCGGCACAAAAAACCACCTATAATAAGTAATATTTATCCTATTTAAGTTTTGTGGTAGCTAAGTTTTGTTGTAGCCTGCATAAAAAGCTTTTTATAGTACGTAAAACTATTTATTGGAAAGTGATTGATTTATGCCAAAAAGAGGAGTAAGAGTTGGAGACCCAAGCGTTCCAAGAGCCAGCAGTCGCGCTGGAAGGGCAAGGCTTTCAAGGGATGCTGGAAAAAAACAAAGAGGGGGGGCAGTTTCTCCTTATGAAGATCTTTCTGCAAGATTAAGTGGAAGGAAAATTACTGCGGTAAGTGTTGCTGAAGCAATAAATAGAATGAGGAGCAATCCTCAAAGGAGTTATTGTGGCGTGAAATTGGATTTGTTTACCGTTTGGATGAAATATGATAAAGGCGCGCCAAAAGTGCCTGCTTCTGCTTTATCGTTGGTAGGAATCCTAGACAGCCCTCCTGCTTTTCATAAATTCACCAGGGAAACTTATGAAATAGTTGAGGGAAAAGGAATTTTTTATCATAGGCCAAGGGGAACAAATAGGTGGTTTAAAAAAGAATTCAAACCAGGGAACGTCATTGATATCCCTCCAGGAACAGAACACAAAGTTGTTTCAAAAGACAGAACAAACGGCACACTAGTGAAACTTACATTTAATCCGCCACTCGCACACAGAACATATAAAGGAACAGAATCAATTTATCGGGATGAGTACATGGTTGAAAAAAAGGAAACAAAAAAAACTATTAAATCTGTTGGCGGGAAAAAATTAAGAAAGAAAGTAGTTCAAAAAAGCGGATATTGAACACTGATTCTTCAAAAGGCCTGATTCGGTATTGAATGAATGATAAAACTCTATGTATGACATCATATTTCTGGTTTTCAGTCAAAATGGTTAGCAGATGCCTCATAAGCGAAATTATTTATTCTAACAAGTAATCTTATTATCATGCAATGGTTTCGTGGAAGGAAAACCAAGCGCCACACAACAGCTAGGAGAACAATTCCTTTACTGGGAGCTTTCCAGAGAAGGGAGAAGCTCGAAAGGAAGAGGGTTTTAGAGGCTTTCTCTGCATACAAAGTGGCACACCCGTCAACAAGAATAAAACTGCCGGTTTTCGCTAGAGTTTACAAATTACTGAAAAACAGCAAGCAAGGCGTGACAGCCATAAAAAGACAAAGTAATGTTGCAGGACATACAGTTTACAGAATTGACAAAGTGTCCGGATTAAGGACAAAAGAGCAATGGGAAGAAATCAAGGCACTGGAAAAGGGTAAGGGCCGGAGAATCGAGGATTTGTTTGATGGAGCAATTTTCGAGGAGATTAAAAACCTTCTCAAGAATACCAGGCTAAGTTATTCAGAAATAGCCGACAAGGCCGGAACCCACAGGCCCGTTGTTGCAAAAGTGGCAAACAGATACAATCTTAGGAGTGAAAAGGAAAGAAAAAAAATACAGTATGAGTCAACTGCAAAAAAATTGAGAAATGCCCCTCAAGAGAAAATAGAGGAGCTACTTTTGAAAAAAGAACGATTTAACGGTAGAACTGACTTTTCTCATTCTCTAAGTGATGTTGCACGGATGCTTGGGTTTAGCAAGTCCTCAGTGTCAAATGTAGTTTCCAGGTTGCAAGACAAGCGAACTGAAGCTGACAATTACAGGGTTGGAAATCGGAACAAGGCAGCAAGAATATCAGAAGCAAAATCAAGCCCTACACAAAAAAAAGCAAGGGAACTAATGTCAACAACTCTCATGGGTTCAAATGAAATAGTTACGCAGCTAAGGGAATTTGACTTGAAAACAATCGGCAGAGTAAAGGGAAACGATATATACGCAAAGTACATTTACGGTGCTAGGCACAGTCTTGGCCTCAGCAGGTTGGCAAGAACCACTACAAGAAGGGAAGTTGCCGCCAGAGGTGAGTTTAATTCCATTATTTCAAAGCTGACTGATGAAATGAGGCCAGTGAATCTGCAAAATATTCTTGAAAATAGGAACGGGCAGCTCACCCCACAAATTGCCAAAGATTTTTTTGTAGAATTCCTATTGAGGAAAAGAAATCTTGACCCATTCCAGATTTCCGCTCAAATAGGCCTAGAGCAAGATTACATAATTGGAATAAAAAGAAAATTAGCAAAAAAATAGGAATTACTTCCACACGTCCTCAATGGAAATCTTCAAAAGGCCTGATTTTGTATTGAATAAGTGAGAAAAACTAAGCGCTTTCAAGGTTAATTGAGGCAGGCTGGTCTTTGAATGCAAGCCTCACCGGTGAAAGGATTCTGATTAGTTCTTCCGCTATGCCTTTCTTTAAGTCCATTGGGTGAAGCTGCCGCGCTACATACTTTTTCTCCAGCTCGCCAATTGAATCAAAGGAAATGCTGCCGCCGAACCTTTGGGGCCTCTCAATCTCAAACCGCTCCACTCTTGGAAAAATTATCAGCCTAGCAATTTCAATCACTGGGTTGTCTTCAACCCTCGCTTCAGGGCAGTAAGCATTGTTCAGCTTGCTCCTGATGTCTTCCTCTGAGTCCCTCACCGAAATAAGCGATTCTGAAGCACTTGAACTCATTTTCCCTTCCCCTTGCAGTGAATTAATCAGCGGCGTGTGAACAAGCACTGGTTTCTTGTATTTGACTGTTTCAAGGATTTCCCTGCCAAGCATGTGGATTTTTCTCTGCTCAATTCCTGACTGCGCAACATCAACATTCAAGTGCTTTATGTCAGCGATCTGCATCAGCGGGTAAATAACTTGAGAGATGTGCGCGTGCTCTAAATCCCTTGCAACCTCCTGCATTGAGCGCATTCCCCTTTTGATAGTGGTGTTAAGCGAAAGCGTAAGCACGTCATCAATGTAATCACTTGAACGCTGGAACCTGCTTCCCAAAACACACTCTGTTTTTTTCAGGCCCAGCTTTTTGAAGGCACTCTCCCAGTTTTTTGCAGTTCTGTGAATGAATTCCCAGCTGCCTTTCCTGTTAAGGAAAGCATGCCAGTCTGCAAGCAAAACCTTCACATTAAAGCCTGCATTTTCCAGGTCAATGAGCTTTGAAACAGTAACCAAGTGGCCTAAATGAATTTCACCGCTTGGTTCATAACCACAATAAGCAGTAGGCTTCCTTGATTTTGAGAGAAGCTCTTCAAGCTCTTCCTCTGTTACAATTTCAACCGTGTTGGATTTAACCAGTGCAAGCTTTTCCTGCAAATCCATTTCTCCGCCCCTGAAAGCATTTACAGCAAAATGCTTATATATTTGAACAAAAAAATTGCATTTTGCAGCTAGCAAACAGCTTTAATTTTTGAGCATTAATTTGGTGTTTGCTATATAACAAGAATTTTAAGATGAAATCATTTATAAATAATCTTATGCGCAAAGTAATGGCTTTCGGTACCTTTGATTTGCTGCACCCAGGGCACCTGCACTACTTAAACCAAGCCAAAAAGCTCGGAAACCGATTAATTGTAGTTGTTACAACTGACAAAAACGCTGAAAAAGTGAAGGGAAAACCGCCAATCAATGCCCAGCAGCACCGCTTGGAACTGGTTAATTCGTTAAAGCCGGTTGATGAAGCTATTCTAGGGGAAGAAAACGATTTTTTCATGGTGGTTGAAGAAAAAAAGCCTGACATAATTGCTTTAGGCTACGACCAAGCTGAACAGCACGAATGGGTCGAAAAAGAGCTCAAAAAGCGCGGATTGAAAGTGAAAGTTGTGCGACTTGAGCCATTGGAAGAAGGAAAACACAAGGTCTCAAAAATAAAGGAAAAAATTGCGAAAGAGTTTACCTAATGGCACATTTATAATAACTTTTTCAGGGATAAGCTCTCTTTAAGGCAAAAGCTTGATTTCTTTTGTGCGATTGAAAATGTGCTTCATTATGATTTCTGCAAATTTTTTGCCGAAAAACTTTGGCATGAGACCGGGAGAAAAGTTTATTTCAAGTATCAGCCACCCTTTACTTGATTTGATGAAGTCAACCGAGCTTATGTCCATTCCCATAATCTTTGCCGCTTTAAGCGCGATTTCCTTTATTTCATCCGGAATCCTGATTAGAATTGCCCTTGCCCCCCTTGAAACGTTTGCACGCCACTCGCCTTTTTTGGCAATCCTCTTCACAGGGTAAACGTTGTCGCCAATTACATAGCATCGAATGTCATCGCCTTTGTCAATGAATTCCTGCGTTGCAACAAACTCTTTGAAAACCTGCATTGTGTCAAGCAAAGGCACTAAATCTTGTTCTTCTTGCACAAGCATCACTCCCCTGCCGCCGAAACCTGAAAGAAGCTTTACAACAAGCGGGTAACCGACTGTTCTAGAAATTTTTGTTGTAGGCTGCGGTGAAACGCTGAGAGAAGTGGTTGGAACAGGCAGCTTTGACTTGCACAGCGTCTGCACAGTGTAATACTTGTGGTTAACTATCTGGAATGCTTCGCTGCTTGTAGGCAAGTAAACCCCTGAGCTCTCCAAAATGTCGAGCACGCATTCGCCGAAAAGAAAGTCTTCGCTGAAGAGCCTTGCATAGCAGGCATCAAATTTTGTGAGGTCAGTGTTCTTGAAGAACAACTTGTTTTCCCCGCCAACGCACTCAACCCTTATGCCATCCAATGGAATGGATAATACAGTTGAAAAGTATTTTTTTGCCTCAGAGATAAGGTGCTTGCTTACTTCTTTTCTGGCCTTGCTGCCTGAAATCAGCAGGAACTTCACTTGAGCACCTCAAAGTAATGCTCTGCAACGCTGTCATTGAGGTCTTTTCCCATAGCAGTCCCGAACCTGTCAAAGTTTACCTCAGGTGAAACGCTTAAAACCGTGTCCCCGATTAATTTGACTGTTGCAATGTCAGCCCCAACTGTTTTAGCTGCCTTAATCGCAGTCTCAGTGCTTTTGCTGCTTAAGCTCACAGGCGTTAGCTTTGAGTGGTGCTCTGCCTTTTCGCGGTCCCACTTCCTTCTAACGCCAAAAACGTTTTTCCCTATGACAACACAGTAGTCTAAATCACCTTGAAGGTATTCCTGAACCATAATGGCATCAACTTTTGAGCGGAAGCTCTTGGCAAAAGACTCAAAGCTCCGCTGGTCTTCAATTACTATGCTCTGCGCTTTTGCTGCCCCAACAAAAGTCTTGAACATAACCGGAAAATTAAAAGACTTAACAGCCTGCTCTAAAAGATTCGCGTTAGCAACAATAAATGTTTTCTGTGTCTTGATGTTTCTGGAATTAAGGACAACGTTCATGAACGGCTTGTTTGAGGTAACATAATAGGATTCCGGCTTGAGCTGGCAGTAAATGCCCTTATTGCTTAACTCGGTTAGAAATGGCTCCACAAACTGCGTGAACTGCTGCCCGACATTCAAAAACACTCCATTGTACTTGGAGAAGTTTATTGTTCCAACCAAAATTTTTGTCTGGTTCCCTTTGGTGAGAAGACTGACTCTGCCCACATAAATGAACCCAACGTGCTCAAAGCCCCTCTTTTCAAAGGACTTCTTGAGTTCAGGCAATGCTGCTCCCTTCTTATCCGAAATTATCACTACATCCACGGCAGCCACCAAAAAAGCTAATTTTTATTTTCAGTTTCCTTTTGCTCTGGCTTCCACACCCTTACAGGCCTATTGGATTTGCCTAAAGCCTTGAATACGTGTTCTGAGAGAAGCTGGTTAATTGCTTCGTTCTGTCTAAGAATCTTTTTAAGGTATCTTTCAAAAGACTTGCTGAGCTCCCTGTAAAGAGACACATCAGCGTAAACAAGCCCCTCGCTTATTCGCCAGTAAGCAGATGTTCCTTGCTTGGCGAACACAATATAGCCGCGCTTTTTGTCGATTTCACTCATTGCCTCTTCAAGAAGGTTATAATCAATAAGGTAAACTCCGGCCGTTGACTTGCTTGGGTCCATTATTATGAGCTCGCTCCCTTCAACTCCAACGCACAAAACATAATGGCCTTTTGACTTTGAATGCCGGAAGAGCGCAGGCTTATGGAACCATAATAGCACAAGGGCACCTTCACTGAGCCAGCTCTTCATTTCCTCCTTGAGGTCAGATATTTCATCATATTTTACCAGCACGCCCTTCACATTAGAGTTTGTGACATTCTTTACTGCCTCGATTAGTTTCCTTGGCCCTGTTCCTCCAGGGGTTTTTGTTTTTGCAAGCTCGCCGATTTTTTCCTGCGACACGTCGTACTCGAAGAAAGAAAGCATCATTGCAGCGGAAGCCGGCCCGCAATGCGCTGGAATCTGCGCAACAAAATTGGAGCGCAGCGCTTCAAGCCTTGTTATGTCCTGTTTTGTCCTCTTAATATAAATTTTTTGTTTTACGAGTTTTGCGTGAGGGTAAAGCAGGTTATAGCCGTTAGGCAGCCTAATGAGAACCCCCTGCGGGGTAAACCCAATAACTTCCCCGGCTTCATCCCCCAGCATTATGTGCTGCCCGGGCTTAAGAAGGTTTTTCTCAACGTAGGCGCCCATGAAGAAATTTGAGAGCGGGTCCTTGAAAATATTGTAAATGAGTGCAACGCTTAAAAGGACGAAACCATAAATTACCGCAACAAGCAGGTTATCAATGAAGGGAACAGTTAAGCCTACAAAGCTGAAGGAAACACTGAACAATACAAGGAAAAGAAAAATTTTTACAATCGTGAAAGTGTTGTTAATGAATTCAACGGAAATTCCAACTTCATACAGGTACTCTGACAGGCCAATCCTTAAGAGCGCGCGCTTCAAGATGTCCACAATAAGGTTGATTAAAATGAAGCCCAAAAACAGGAGCAGGAGAATTATTATGATTGCAGGGATCGAGTTGAGAAGGCTCTGGATTATTATTTTGGCAGAGTTTACTTCAAGGAAATTCAAAGCAATAATAATTGAGAGCACGATTATGAAGAGCTCAAAGAGCCTGCTGATTGATTTGATTACGCGGTTTGGCTCAATGTTAAAGCGGTTGTTTAAGGCTTCTATTATTGTTGCAGCAAGCTTTGCTATTATGACTCCTGCAATGAGTGTTGCTGCTGCCAGCACTACCTGTTCAAAAGCAGGGCTTCCAACCGATATAGTGTAATCGTTCAGGTTAATTAGGCCTTCAAACATCTTACCTATCTAAGAAAACACATTTAACCTTTTTATACGTTACTTTATTCAATAAAGTTTCAATAAAAGGCTTCTTGGCGAGGAAAAATGAAACTCCTGATTTTAAGCGTTGAAGAGCAGCCTGAAATTGAGAGGCTGAAAGAGGAAGCAAAAAAATCAGGGCATGGCGTAGAAGTTAAGAGCCCGGAAAAATCCACTGAAAGGGTTCTGCCATCGTTCACTCACGTGTTGGTTAGGGCAGTTAAAGGAGCCGGGGAAGCAGCAAAAGAAATTGCAATGAAAGCCCGTTCCCTTGGCTTAAGGGTAGTGGATGAAAGGCTGGCAACAGGCAAGGGCTTCAACAAGGCAGCAATATACTCTATTCTCAAAAAAAATGGGTTCAGCGTACCGGAAACCATTGCGTTTGAGGAAAAAAACTTTCCAGCCATCAGAAAATTCCAGGGAAAAGAAGTGATAATAAAGGACGTTAAGGGAAAAAGAGGGCAGGACGTCTTCAAGGTGAATAAAACCGAACTAGAAGTATTTTACCAGCGGTTAGACAAATCAAAGAAGTATTTGGCGCAAGAATTTTTAAGAATAGACAAAGAACTCCGCGTGCTGGTTGTGGGCACAAAAGTTGTCGGCGGTTTCTCTAAGCAGTCAAGCAACTGGAAAAAAAACATTGCTGCCGGAGCAACCCCGGTTAAAGAGCAACTAAGCGTTGAAATAAAAAATGCTTCAGTTAAAGCTGCTTCCATAACCAAAACAGAAATAGCCGGAATTGACCTCGCGTTGGTTGGCGGAAAAATTTTTGTGCTGGAAGTGAACAGGGCACCGGGCTTCATCGGGTTTGAGAAAGCAACAGGAAAAAACGCTGCAAAAGAAATAATACAATATGTTGCGTCAAAATAGCATTACAGTGTTTACCCGCGAATAAGCTTCATCAGCACGCGCTTGCTCAGCCTGATTTCCTTTAAGGTTATTGATTCCTGCGCGGAATGGGGGTTGCTTCCTCCAGGCCCAAAGCCAACCGTTGGAATGCCAAGCCTTGCAATGAACCTTCCGTCAGTGGCACCTAGCTCTCCCGCAAGCTCTGCTTTCCTCCCTATAATGCTCTTAACGCATTCAGCTATCTCTTTCACAAACCCATTGTTTTTTGGAACAAAGTAACCATTGCTTCCAGTCATTGAAATAATGCCTTTCAACCCGTGCTTTTTCAAAAGCCTTATTGCAAAACTTTTGAACCCGCTCATAACGGCCTTGATGTTTTCTTCCGGCAATGCCCGGATGTCAAAACCAATTTCAGCACTGCCAGGAATGGCATTCGTTTTATGGCCAACCTTCAAAATAGTGATGTTGAACCTTCCCCAAATTTTCTTCTTAGGCGCAAAACTTGGAGCAGCAACAACTGAAGCTGCTTTCTCTCGCTCTTTCTCGTATTCCTTCAAGTCGTTTAGGAACGGAACCAATTTATGCACAATATTTGGGTTTCTGAAAGCATACGCTGCATGCCCTGCTGTGCCCTTGAACTCAATGAAGCCCATTACTATTCCGCTGCAGCCAATGCCAATGTGGCTTAGCTTTGAATCCATTACAAGGCAGCCATGCGCACCAAGTTTTTTTGGATGCCTTTCTGAAAGAAACTTTATCCCGTACTCAGAGCCAACCTCTTCATCGCATCCTACTACAATTTTAACGTTTTTGCCGCACTCCTTGCCGCGGAGGTCACGCAATGCACCCAAACAGACAGCAATAGCTGCCTTGTCATCTGCTGCCCCAAGACCAGACAGTTTTGTTCCTTTCCTTAGAAGTTCGTTTGGTTTCCTTGTCCAGTCACTGCCTGCAGAAACAACATCAAAGTGAGTTACAACAAGCAAATCCTTTTTCCGCTTGTTGTCAAAGTAAATTAGCACGTTCGGCCTCTGCTTTTTGTCCTGAGCCTTGGCCGACACGATTTCAGTGCGGAACCCAAGAGCGCGGGCCTCTTTTGCGATGAAGTCGGCGCACGCAGCATAGTTGGCTTTTGTTTCAGAATCCGTGTTGAACGCAACAAGCTTCCTTAACAGGTTAACCTCATACTCCAAGCTGTCCTTTGGCGGCATAAAGTGATAATTGCATCGAAGTATTTTAAGTTAATGCCCGGCAAGGCAATCAAGCATTTTCTTTGAAGTTTTCGCAAACCTTTTTTTAAAAGGTTTTGGCACAGCCCCGTTTTCGCAAACCTTTTCCTAAAAGGTTTTACGAGGCCCGCAAAATCCATGATTTTGCTTGGGTTTTTTTAAAGGTTTTGATAGCGGATTGTTTTGGGTTGTTCAAGAACTGAAGCTGTTTGCCATAGTTTTTTAAACCGTTTCAGCAGGATATATATATGGTAGGAAGAGGCAAAATTCCGCTTACATTGACCTTTGATGACGTGCTAATTGCACCGGCTGCTTCTGATATTCTTCCATCCAAAGTTGATTTGAAAACAAGGTTAACAAGGAAAATCTCCTTAAATGTTCCAATTCTTTCAGCTGCAATGGACACTGTAACAGAGCACTCTGCAGCCATTTCAATCGCGCAGCACGGTGGCATGGGCGTAATCCACAAAAACATGGGCATTGAACAGCAGGCGGATGAAGTTGACAAGGTAAAGCGCTCCGAGTACTGGATTGTAAGCAGCCCTGTTACGATTGCCCCTGATGCAACGCTTGCAGAAATAAACGCATTCAAGGAAACTCATGACATAGGTTCTTTTCCAGTTGTTGAGAAAGGCAGGCTGGTTGGCATTCTAACAAACCGCGACATAAAATTTGAAACCAACCTGCGCAAAAAGGCAAGTGAAATGATGACAAGAAAAGTGGTAACAGTAAAAAAAGCCGTGAGCATGGAGGAAGCCACAAAAATAATGCACCGCAACAGGATTGAAAAGCTGCCAATAGTTGACTCAAGCGGAAAACTCAAGGGCCTTATAACCGCTACAGACATAGAGAACAAAAAAAAGCACCCTTATGCAAGCAAAGACAGGGAGGGAAGGCTTATTGTTGGCGCGGCAGTAGGGCCTAACGATGACGCGCGCGTTAAGGCATTGGTGGAAAAAGAGGTTGACGTAATAGTGGTGGATACCTCGCATGGGCACTCAAAGAACGTGATTGAAGGAGTAAAGCGCTACAAGAAAAAGTTTAACGTGCAATTGATTGCTGGAAACGTTGCAACAGCTGAAGCAACAAGAGCCCTCATTAAAGCAGGGGCTGATGCTGTCAAGGTAGGGTTGGGTCCGGGAACAATTTGCACAACAAGAGTTGTTACAGGGGTTGGAGTGCCGCAAATAACCGCAGTAATGGAATGCGCTAAGGCAGCCAAAGTTTCCGGCGTTCCAATTATTAGTGACGGCGGAATTCGTTACAGCGGGGACATAGTGAAAGCAATTGCTGCAGGAGCAGATTCGGTAATGATTGGTTCATTGCTTGCAGGCTGCGAGGAAACTCCCGGAAAAACAGTTTTCCTCAACGGAAGAAAATTCAAGCAATACAGGGGCATGGGAAGCGTTGGGGCAATGGAGAAAGGAAGCAAGGACAGATACTTTCAAGCAGAAGTAAGCCAGAAAAGTAAGTTCGTGCCAGAAGGAATTGAAGGAGTTGTTCCATTCAAGGGAACAATTGCTGAAGTGCTGTACCAGTTAACCGGCGGTTTGCGAGCAGGAATGGGGTTAACTGGAAGCAGGAGCATAAAAGAGCTGCAGAAAGCAAAGCTGATCCGCATAACGCATGCAGGCGTGCAGGAATCCCATCCGCATGACGTAACAATTACTGAAGAAGCACCGAATTACTCTATTTTTAATTCCTGAATTGCTGCAAGGCAATCAAATTTTAAAGAATGGCTTTCTATTTATTAGTGGGGGTTTCATGGAGCAGTTTTCAAAGGAAGAGCAGGAAATTTTAAGGCCGTTTTTTACGAACCTTGATAAGCCGGTTTTTGTGCTCAAAAACCTTCCAGAGGTTGTGAAAGGCGCCTTGTTTTCTCGCTACAGCCGCTCGGACAAAAGCCTCAGGAGAGTGCTCTTGGAAGAGTTCATTAAAGACGAAAAAATGGGCTTCAAGGAAATTGTTGGGCACCAGGCTGAAAGCGGCGTAAGCCAAGTTGTGGCAATCCGAAAAGCAGAGGAATTCTATGACAGGGTTTTGGTTGGGTTTGGAGATGACTCGGTTGCAGAGCTTGGAGGAGCGCACGTTGCAGTTGAAGATGTTAGCAACATTACAAGCGTTATTCTTGAGGATTCTCGCATTGGGTTAAGCCCGCTGGAAAAAAGCACGCGCTACGTGTGGTATGACAAGAAGGTTAATGGAAAATACGCTTACTATTCCGATGAAAAAATAATGCAGTCAAGGCACGCCGATTTGTTCACTGAAACATGCGACATGCTGTTTGATTCCTATGCTGAACTGGTGGAACCAACCAAAAAGTACTTGAATGAACAGTTCCCGCAGGAAGAAAATGTGAGTGACAGGGCATACAATTCAACAATCAAGGCAAAAACCTGTGATGTTCTCAGGGTTTTTTTGCCGGCAGCAACAACCACAAACTTAGGCTTGTTCGGCAACGGCAGGAGCTTTGAATACCTTCTCACAAAAATGTATTCAAATGAATTAACTGAACCGCAGAATGTTGCTGCTTCAATGCATGCAGAGCTGCAAAAAGTAATTCCCTCTTTTGTGAAAAGGGCAAGGGATCAATTTGGAATGCCGACAATTGAATTCATGCACGAAACAAGGAAAGGCATGAGGCAATTGGCGGGAAAAATTTTTGAAGGAACAAAACCACAAAAAGAAAAAGAAGTTACTTTGGTGAGCTTTGATTCAAAAGCTGAGGAAAAAGTCGTTGCAGCTGCACTTTACCCTTTCACTGACCTTTCTCACAAGCAGGTGCAGGAAAAAGTGCGGAAAATGAATGCTACTGAAAGAAAGCAGGTGCTGAAAGAATACCAGTTCAGGCGCCAGAACAGAAGGCATAAGCCTTACCGCGGCTTTGAGCATGCTTACTACGAGTTTGATTTGCTTGGAAACTATGGCATTTATCGTGACTTGCACAGGCACAGAATGCTTACACAGCAAAGGCAACCACTAACAGTAAAGCACGGGTTTAATATTCCAACAGAATTCAAGGCACTGGGCGTTGAAGAAAAATACGTTGACGCAATGAAGGAAGTTGCTTCCGCGTTTAACGCAATTGCAAAGGATTTGCCGAAAGAAGCGCAGTACGTTGTTCCGTTTGGTTACCGCATCAGGTGGAATGTTTGCCTGAATCTTCGCGAATTATACCATTTGGTTGAACTGCGCTCAACAATTCAAGGGCATCCGGATTACAGGAGAATTGCCTTCAAAATGTTTGATGAAGTGAGAAAAGTGCAGCCTGCACTTGTTGAGTGGATGAAATTTGTTGTAACAAAGGATATTGGCTTGGAGCGACTTGAAGCGGAAAAAGAGTACGATAAAAGAATTGAGGAAGTAAAGAAAAAGTATGGCGGCTAAATTTATATTTGGGTTAATCGTAATACTATTGCTGGCTGGTTGCGCTCAGGAAACCAATTCGAGTGATAATGTGCAGAATATTTCTTTAACAACTGATGACAGCATTAAGATTTCTTCAAGGTTTTATCCAGGAAACCAAACAGGAATTGTTTTAGTGCATATGCTTGGCAGAAACAAGGAAACATGGAATGCGTTTGCGGATGAGCTGGCAAATAGCGGCTACAGCGTGATTTCAATTGATTTGCGAGGCCACGGGGAAAGCGGCGGCAGCGATTATTCTAGTTTCTCAGAAGCGCAGTGGAATTCAGCTGTGAATGACATTAAAGCAGCGAAAGAGTTCCTGAAAGAAAAAGGGGCAACAAACTTCTACATAATTGGCGGGAGCATCGGCTCCAACCTTGCAATAAAGTATGCTGCAACCG
This sequence comes from archaeon GW2011_AR10, assembly GCA_000830275.1. Lineage (GTDB taxonomy): Archaea > Iainarchaeota > Iainarchaeia > Iainarchaeales > GW2011-AR10 > GW2011-AR10. The sequence continues at coordinate 386,798 of CP010424.1, forward strand.
ATTCAGATATTTCAAAAGTTGTTTTGTTGAGCCCCTCCTTTGATTATAGGGGAGTGAAAACAGAGGAAGCAGCAGAGAATTTCAAGGGAGAACTGCTTGTGGTTTCAAGCAGCGAAGATTTGCAGTCTTTTGGCGCTTCCGAGCAGCTGGCAGAAATTTCGCCGAACGGAGAATTTGTTGGTTTAAGCGGTGCAGGCCACGGCACAAACATGCTCGGCAAACAAAATGTTAACATTACAATCCTTGATTTTTTTAGCGAGTGAAGAAGCGAGTTTAATTTATAACCCATTGTAAAGCAATGAGTTGGACGTTAGCTCTATTCCCGCGAGCAGGCGGGAATGCAGGGGGGAGGATTCGAACCCCCGAAGACACTAAGTCACCAGATTTCTCGAGCCCTTTTGGTTAATCTTTTTCAAAAAGGCTCCTTGAGTCTGGTCCGTTTGGCCGCTTCGGTACCCCTGCAGGATACCAACTTCTTATAATTAATGTAATAAAAAGATTTTCTCAATCCTTATTAAAAGCTTTAAATACTGCCTAAGCAATTAAATAATTTTCAATTTTTTGAATAGTTAACCCAATACGTTTAAAAGCAGGTTTTCTTAAATTCTTTAATGGCAAAGAACGCTGGAAAAAGCCCAAATAGCCCTGAGAAATGTGACGTGTTTATTGTTGGACTAGGCTTTGCCGGCCTGTCCGCAGCAATTTACAGCGCGCGCTACAACTTCAGGACTATTGCAGCTGGAGAAATCTTTGGCGGACTGATTATTGACACCCACCTGGTGGAAAACTACCCTGGCTTTACTGCCATCAGCGGCCTTGAGCTAATGGAGCACTTCAAGGAACACGTTAAGTTCTATGAAAACATCGAAGTGGTTGAAGAAAAGGTTGAAAGCATTGAAAAAAAATGGAAAAAATTTTTTGCAGTGTTGAAGGATGGAAGAACCTTTGAATCAAAAGCAGTCATCATTGCAACCGGCACAAAAAGAAGGCTTCTGAATGTTCCAGGAGAAAAAGAGCTCTCAAACAAGGGGGTTTCTTACTGCGCAACATGCGATGCGTTTTTGTTCAAGAACAAGGAAGTTGTTGTTGTGGGAAGCGGTGACTCTGCCGCAAAAGAAGCCCTGCTGTTAAGCGAGCACGCGAAAAAAGTTACAGTGCTGGTACGCAAGGACAAGCTGAAAGCAGAGCCAATAAACCTTTCAAGGGTTGAAAAGAAAAAAGACAAAATCAAGGTAAAGTTCAATGCAGAAATTGCCGAAATTATTGGAAAAGGCAAAGTGGAAGCAATTAAGCTGAAGGACGGCTCAACAATGAAGGTTGACGGCGTATTCATTGAAATAGGCCACCTTCCGCAGACCGAGCTGGCGCAAAAACTGGGCTGCGCGCTGGATGAACACGGAGAAATAAAGGTTGACAGGTATGCAAGAACAAACGTGCCAGGGGTTTTCGCTGCAGGAGACTGTGTTGACACTCACTGGAAGCAGGGCATTGTTTCAGCAGCAGAAGGAGCGCACGCGGCAAACTCTGCCTACAACTTCGTTTCAAACGAAGATATTGAACCAAAATAGTTTTTTGCTTATTTTTTGGTGAAAGAATGCAGGAAAAGCCCAATCCAGTTGCACTGAGGATGCTGAAGCAGCGCAGCGACATACTTGAAAACCTCAAAGGAATAAAATTCAAAATCGCTGTAATGAGTGGGAAAGGCGGGACAGGAAAAACAACTGTTGCGGTAAACCTTGCCGCGGTTCTTTCAAGGAAAAACTCGGTTGGATTGCTTGACGCTGACATTGACTGCCCAAACATTAACAGCTTTCTTGGAATCAAAGAAAGGTTTTCAGTGAAAGGGGAAAACCGGATTCAGCCAATTGAAAGGTTCGGCCTGAAAGTTGTTTCAATGGCTTCTCTGCAGGAGGAAGCAGATACAGCAATAATGTGGCGCGGCCCGATGATTTCAACCGGCTTAAACAGTTTCCTGCAGAACACTGACTGGGGGAAACTCGATTTCCTTGTTATTGACATGCCTCCCGGCACATCGGATGCGGCGCTGAGCATAATGCAGAACGTTGATTTAGCAGGAATTGTTGTTGTTTCAACTCCTCAAGGAGTTGCGCTGACCGATGCAAGCAAAGCAATTAACATGGCAAAAAAATTTAACGTTAAAGTGCTTGGCTTGGTTGAAAACATGTCTGGAGAAATTTTTGGGGAAGGAGAAGTTGAATCGCTTGCAAAAAAACTTGGGGAAACCTTTCTTGGCGGAATCGAATTAAGAAAGGAAATACGACAATTAGCCGAAAAGGGGCTTATTGCAGTAAACGAAAGCAGGGAAGCAGAAAAAGAGTTTAAAGCAATTGCTCAAATTGTTTTAAAGCAACTGGGGGTGCAAAAAAATGGTTGAAGCTGGAGAAAAAGCGCCTGCTTTTTCGCTGAAAGATGCAGGCGGCAGAACAGTTAAGCTTTCAGATTTCAAAGGAAAAAAATTGGTTTTGTATTTTTACCCAAAAGATGACACGCCGGGCTGCACAAAGGAAGCGTGCAGTTTCAGGGATGATTTCTCAAAATACAAAAAAGCAGGAATTGAAATTCTTGGCGTGAGCTTGGATGATGAACAATCTCACAAAAAATTTGCAGGAAAGTACGATTTGCCTTTCACTTTGCTTGCTGACACCGGAAAAGAGGTTTCACGAAAATACGGCGTTCTAGGAGAGAAAAGCTTTTTCGGAAAAAAGCTGTTTGGCGTAAAGCGCACCACTTTTTTAATTGATGAAAGCGGGAAAATCAGGCAAATTTTTAGGGATGTCAAAGTGGAAGGGCACAGCAAGGAAATACTGGAAAAATTTGGTTAGTTGATGTGATTGACCCCTATAACAATGAAAAGGCCAAGAATAATCCTGAAAAAACCGCCAAAAAAGAAGTTGCAAAGGCCCACAATGACCGCCAAAGTAAGGCAGCTTTTTCATTTGCCGGGGCACATAAAGGCGCTAAGAAAAACCAGAAGTGGAACAAGAACTGTCAGCTATGAAGAAAGGGTCAGGAAATGGCGTTGGGGGATATTCAGGCATATGATTAAAACCAAGGCAATTAATTCGGTTTTTGCAACATTTTTACAACGCCTCGTTATGGAAAACTTCATTCAAAGAGTGGAACTCAACCAAATACTTAAGAACAGAAGTGAAACACAGCTTCACAGGATAATTTGGGCATTTCAAAGAGGGGCAATCAACTACACAGAATTCAAATCACTTGCATTAACCCTCCCGAAAGAGAAAGTTGACTCGCAACTTGAAGCCTTGCTCAAAAAATCTGCTACAAAATAAAGAAGTTTTTGGCAAGCGCCCCAAAAACAATTTGTGCAGTTTTTTTAATCAGGTTGCCTTATTTTTTTTACATGCATGACCTGAAAGCTTTCAGGAAAAACGTTTGGTATCTGGTTGGGGCAACGCGCGGCGGGCCAATGCGAATCAGGATAATCTACGAGCTGATGGATAGGCCTTTGAACGCAAACCAGTTGACGAAAAAGCTCGGCGTTGACTACAAAACCGTGAGGCACCACCTTGAGGTTCTGAAGAAAAACAACTGGATTACTATGGGGGAAGAAAAGTACGGTTCCCTGTTTTTCCCTGCCTTCACCGAGGAACAAAAACAGGTTTTTGAGGAGGTTTTCCTTAAAATTGGGAAAAAATTTTAATACACGCAATGGAGAGACATGTATATGGTGGTTGAATTGATTGTTGTTATGGAGGCAGTAAACGTGCTGCTGCTTATTTTCCTGCTAAAGGTTTACGTGCAGAACTATATCCAAATGAAGTCAGGCTTCAGCCTTGGACTGATACTTTTCTCTCTAATCCTTTTGCTGCAGAACGTTATGGCAGGATACTTCCACTTTGCCATGGTTGACTATTACTCCGTTGAAGCAATGGGGCAGTCAACAGCTTTGACCATTTTGGAAACCGTTGCGTTGGCTGTTTTGGCATGGGTTACTTGGCGGGAATAACACTTCAATAAAAGCATCTGGCTTTAAATACTAGAAAAAGTTTATTCTTATTCGCATGAAAAAAACAGCGTTTTTGATTATTGCCCTGCTTTTGGCAGGCACTGCTTTTTCCCATGAGACAGCGGAAAACAATGAGGAAGACCTGCCTGAATCTGACGCTGTTCTGGCGTTCATATACAATAACCCTCCAACAAATTATTTGATTGTAGGATTTTTCGGCACAATTGCGCTCATAATCCTGTCAATTGTTCTCAAGCCAAAACAGGATGGAACCAAGAAAATCATTTTTGCATTCATTGTGGCATTTATTGGAATTCCCTCAGCTTACCTCGCTTTCTCAACTGTGTACGAAAACATTGTTTCAGAAACCGGGGGGCCAGTACACTGGCATGCAGACTACGAGATATTGGTTTGTGGAGAGCCACTTGAGCTGCTTGAGTCAGAGGGCATTGAAAACAAAGTTGGAAGCGCTGAAGTGCACGGACACAACGACTACAGAATACACATTGAGGGAACGCTTCTGTCAGAGCGCGAGGCCTCCCTTGGCAACTTTTTCAGGCAGATTGGAGGAGAGATGACTGAAACATCTCTTACAGTTCCGCTTAAGGACAAAACAATTGGGCACTGGGACAATGACATGGAATGCCCTGATGGAAAACAGGGAAAGTGGAAAATGGTTGTAAATGGAACTGAAACAGAATTTAACCCAGAGTATGTAATAGCCCCTTACTCCACTGTTCCACCCGGCGACTACATTGAAATGGTGTTTGAATGAGGAAAAGTGATTTGAATGGCAGTTGAGGCAAGCCTGCCAACTCTTGGCACAGTGGTAGTTACTGCCCTTATTGACTCAATTAACCCGTGTGCTATCGGCGTGCTAATTCTGCTGATTTCAACAATTATTGCCGGCTCCCAATCAAAAAAACAAATGGTTAAAATGGGGCTTATTTACATTGCAGCTGTTTATGTTACTTACTTTGCGGCAGGCTTGGGATTGACTCTGTTCCTCACGCAAATTCCCCTCATCTTTGCTGAATACATTTCAATTGCAGTTGGGCTTGTCATTATTTCTGCCGGGCTGATTGAAATAAAGGACTTTTATTGGTATGGAAAAGGCATTTCGCTTGCAATTCCTGCAGATAAGGCAAAAAAAATCCATGAGCTGTCAAAAAACCTTACACTACCTGGGCTGATATTTTTAGGGGTGTTCGTTGCAGGGGTTGAACTGCCGTGCACTGGCGGGCCCTACCTTGCAATAACGCTTATTCTTTCGCAGAACTTTAACCTGACAGCAGTTGCACTGCTGGCATTATATAACATTATATTCGTTCTCCCGCTTGTGGGAATTTTGCTTCTTGCAGCAGCGGGAACAAAAATACAGGACATCAAAATGTGGAAGCACGCCAACAGGGCATACATGCGCCTTGCAATCGGCTTGCTCCTGGTTGTTCTCGGCTGGATGCTGATGCTTATTGCAAACGGCACAATCAACTTTGGGTAGGTGAAAAAGTGGTTTTAATAGTAAAAAGGAAAGGGCACAAGGAAAAGTTTGACGAAAAGAAAGCGTACGCTTCATGCTATTATGCTGCAAGAAACTGCCATTACTCCGAGCAAAAATCTGAAAAAATCGCCAGCGCAGCATTAAGTAAACTCAAGTCTTGGCTTAAGGGAAAAAATGAAATTGACTCAGCAGAACTTTTCCAGTTCATTGCAAAGCAGCTAAAACAAATAGATAAGGACGCCGGATTCATGTACGAAACGCACAGGGATATAAACTGAATTCACCAAAAAAATAAGTTGAAATCGCGGAAAGGAATAAGCCAGAGGTTCACTTTGCCGCGATCATTGTTCACAAAAAATAAACACGCGGGGGACGAGATTTGAACTCGTGAAGCGGAAAGATCCGCTTGCAATCAGTGGGTCTCGCTCCGCTCGAGCCCACTTAAAAACAAATTTTTACTTTTGACTTGGTTATTTTTGCGCAAAAAAAATTCTTCCATCAAATCACCTGCTATTTTCAAATAGCGTTTATCCAAAGCCTATTAAGCAATTTTGGGCAATTAAGTTTAAATAGCTTTAGGTTCCTATTGATATCTATGGTTACTAAGCAGATTAATCTAAAGATTTCGGATAACCTTTATTCTTCTGCAAAGTCTTTTGCACAAAGCTACGGTTACAAAAACGTGCAGGAACTTGCGGCCGACTCATTGAGAGAAAAGATTTTTGAAAAAAGCGCATTTGACGAGTCATTTTCAGACAAAGAAATAGAATTAATTGACAAGATTATTGAGAAAACTGTTAAAAGCGGAAAGCTTGTTGATGCAAAAGAATACTTTAAGGAATTTGAATGACTTTCACAGTAAAGCTTTCTCCTGTAATGGTAGAGCAATTAAACAAACTCGACGAAAAATCCAAAAAAATCATATCAGAAAAAATAAAGATTATAGAAGAAAACCCATTTCACTTCAAAAAAATCCACTCAAAGCGCTTCCGAAAAGTATTTCGGATAAGGTTGAATCTGCAAGGCAAAGAAATGCGACTAATTTATGTTGTTTTTGAACCAAACATTATTCTGGCGTGCCTGCTTGATAGAAACAAAAATTACACGGACTTGGAAAAATACCTCAACAAAATTTGAATGGGCAATATTTATTTTTTGAATTGCGTCCAATTTTTTAGTTCTGTTGCCGTTGCAATTTTATCCACTGCAAATACAAAAGCAAAGCCAGCAATTGGGTTTGGAATCAATTGGAGGCCAATTAAAACCCAGAACAATAGTGTAGTAAGTATGGCTCCAATCAAATAGGTTTTTTTGGAATACGACTTTTCACTGATTCTTTCTTCAAACAACTCTTTGTCTGTAAATGGTTTTCCTTTCAGCTCTGCAACTGCCACTATAATAATTACTGTCGCTATGATGCTTAATGTATAAATCACAGTGAAATTTTGAAATAAAGTATTTGAACTGAAAGAAAAAAGTCCTGATTCAAGTTGAGCCATTAATGCTGCTAAGACGGGGATTTGAGAGAAAGCATACAAATATTTTTTTGACTCAATACTGCTGTTTCCTTTTAAAATAAACTTCCAAAGGTAAAACAAAAAAAGTAAAGTCCCGGCTAAAAATCTTGGGTCCAAAACAAGATCGGGTAATGATAAAATTATCCAAAAATAATAGACAATAAAGTTTGTAAAGTCAAGTTTTGAAAGAGTTGGCAAAAAATTCAAAAAAACTTTTCTCATCAAAAAAAAACTCCATTTGAACTTGTATACTAAATTTTTGTGCTTTTCCAATATTTAAACATCACACAGATTTACACTTTTTAACTCACGCGGGGAACGTAACAAAGTTACGAAATCCGACGCGGCAAATGCCCGCCAAAAAAAGGGCAAGACGCGGGGGACGAGATTTGAACTCGTGCACCCTTTCGAGTAACAGCTTGCTGCAAACCAAAATTATTTTTTTATTTCATATTTATGAGGGTTCGAATGAAATGAGAACCCTCGACGTATTCCGTCACAGCCGGACGGAACCGGCTTAGCAGGCTGCCGCGTTAGACCACTCCGCCACCCCCGCAACTTAAGCCGAAGTTGACTAAAACTTTGGCAACTGAATATGTTTAATCATTTCTTTCGCCAAAGTTTTACACGGCGTACCATGCTTTGCATGGTACTGGTTCGCACTTTCGTGCTCGCAAAAACGGAAACCTCCGTTTGCCGCCTATGCCACCCTCGCTAGCACATGCTTGGCATCTAATGCCTCGCACAATTTCGGTCAAAACAATTTAGGGGGAATAAATTATTTAATGCTTGCTTAACCAAAAAAACCTTGAAAATGGCTTAAAATTAAATAAAACAAAGAAGTACTATGATTATGCCCCAAAAGCCTGAAAAGTCAAAGGAAGAGGTGCTGGAAGAATTAAAGCAAAAAGTTTACTCTGACAGGTTCGTGCTTTGGGTGAAAATAATTTTTTTGGCCCTGCTTGCACTTGCACTGCTAACCTACTTTTACTTGCACTTCAACTGAAATGCAAGAGTAAGCTTAAATTAAAGTTTGAGTTCAATATAAAGCATGAAAATTCCAAAACAAATGGTTTTAGGAATTGCACTGTTTTTGCTTTTAAGCGGCTGCACGCAGCAACAGCCACCAGGCAACGGCAGTGAACCAGAAAACGGAGGCGCTTCCCCTGAAAAGTTCTGCAGCAACGCAACAGGATACAAAACATCAGAGCTGGAACTTGATTCAGGAGAAAAACTAATTCAATTGGACCAAAACAGCAGTGAACTGCTCTGGAACAGGCTTGCAGAAAACCCGGCAGCGGTTTCAGAGTTAAGTGATTTGAGCTGCCTTGAAATCCTATCCCTCTCCTACACTGGTGTCAATGACTTAACCGCTTTAAGCGGTTTAACAAAACTAAAATCGCTTTATTTGAAGGGAACCGCAATTGGCGACTTGCGAGGAATTTCCGGTTTTACTTCACTGAAGCAGCTATACCTATCTGACACAAACGTTTCAGATATTTCGATTGCGAAAAACTTCAAAGAGCTTGAAGTGCTAGACTTGTGGGGAACAAATGTTTCAGATGTGAGCAGCTTGCGCGGGCTGGACAAACTTAAAGAGGTTTACTTGCCTGAAACCAATGTTTCACAGCAGGACTGCGAGTCGCTGAAAGAACAGCTTCCTGAAACAGAAATAATCTGCCCAGAAGATATTTGAATACGCGATCTAATCAAACATTTATCCAAAAATGGTTCTTTTTACAGTAAAACAAACAGCAAAACTATTACTGCGGCAATCGCCCAAATCACTATCGCGAAATCGCTTAAACTGACTCTCATATAGGCACCTGAAAAAAATACGCTTTCCCGGTATTTAAAGGTTAGGTTGTTTGAGCGAACTCTCTCCTGAATTTCTTTTCAACTGATTTTGGAATAAATTTCCTGGCACGTTTTTTTCCTTCCCGAATTTGCTTTTTTCTTATATCCAAAGCCTGCATTGTTTTCTTCGCTCTCGTTGCCTTGCCTTTCAAAACCGGCAACTGGCCGTTAACGGATGCAGTAATCTCGCCTTGAACTGTTCTCAGCCTATTTCGCTCGCCCCTGATTCTTTCATTAAGGCCCTTAATTGTAACTTGGTGGTTTAGCGTTAGGTCCTCAATTTCTTGTCCAAGCCTGACAGCTGTGCGGTGCAAGCCAGCACGCTTTCTGCCGGAAGCAGCCTCACGCTGCGCCTTTACTTGTTTTAATAAAACAACTTTTTTGAGCCTTTCCATCCTTGCTTTTTTCTCTTTAGGCGCCGTGCGTTCCCTAATCAAAGCAATTTTTCCAACAATGTGGCTTTTTCTCTTAACCGCAAGTTTCCTTAAGTTCTCTAAACGAGTCCTTTCCTTTGGCAAAAATTCTTTGGAAGCCAGTTGAGCATCAAGGCCCTTAATCAATGCATTCTCTTTCCGCAAAAACTTGGTAAGCTCTCCAATGGTGGCTACGTTCATGTAATAGTTGACCAATGAGGTGTTTTCGCGCATATTAATTTCTTTTGAGCCGAATTCCTCGTATTCAGGGTTAAATTCCTTTGCTTTGCGTTCTACAATCTTTAACCTGTGCTCTGCATCACTGATTTTTTTATTTAGCAATGTTTCTTCAATGGTTGAAGGCTTTATGCTGCCGTCAGAATATCCCTTTTTCAGCAGTTTTTGCAGCACACTGATTGTTGTTTCCTCTTCCTCTGCAAACCTCGCCAAGGCACTGAAGTCTCTTATGTTATTCAGAATTCTGGTTCTATGGATGTGTTCATCAAGGGCCTGCCCAAAGTGGTACTCTCTCTCCAGCTTAGCTGCCCTATTAATGCTCTCCGAGGCACTCTTTCTCAGGTTGCCTGCTCTTTTTTCAGTCCTTGTAAGAGCGGAAACCCCTTTCCAAAAAAATCTTTTCAGCGGGTTTCTCGAGGGCTTAATCCTGCCCATTAACTCTTTATCCGGCACACCACGAAGCTTCAGTTGCGCGCCAAACTCATCAAGCCTGTTCCTGCTCATTCCCTTGGTGGCTCTTGCCTCAAGCGCTTCAGCCTTGCTTGTTAACCTATCAAACCTAGCGTACTCTGACTCATAAGCTCGCTTCAGTTCCTCCAAAGAGCGCGGCTCATTAAGGCGCTTCCCGGCACTTCTCCTTCTAAAAGGCATAGAAAGAATACGCCACTTTTGGTATTTAAAGGTTTTCAAAGCAAAAAAAGTATTTGAATGCAGAAAAAACAGTTAAATAAATTGGCTAGAAACCAGCGCCCTCATCAACAATAACTTTCAACTCCTTTTCCATTCTCCGATCAGGGCCAGTGAAAGCAACTTTTTTACCACTATTTTTTCTAGGTCTCCTCGGTTGCGGCATGAAAAAATAGCATGAAAAAATAACAACAAAACCACTATTTAAAAGTGTTTTTTTGGCGTACGAAATGTAAAGCGCCGAAAGTAGGACTTGAACCTACGACCCTCTGGTTAACAGCCAGATGCTCTACCTACTGAGCTACTTCGGCCTAAAATAAGTTCCTTAACTCTGAAGTACTAAGAATATAATTTTCTATAGGTTTATAAAATCTTCTCAAATTGTCAGGAATTACAACTTTAATGGCATATCCGGATTCTTCCAATTTTCTAATTTTACTCAGAAGAGAATACGCCTTTTGTTCCCCTCTCCATGCAGTACACTCAATTATCAAATTCCCGATTTTGAAATCGGGGAAATAGGATTTAGAACAAACACTTAGGAAAGGTTCATAGCAATAATCGAGCCCTAACTCAAAAAGGAGATTCGCAACTTCTAATTCCAAATCAGTTCTTACAAATTCCCCCCGCATTGTCCTTTTTTTGTAATCTGCAACTTTCTTAAAGCGCTCATATTGAAGTTTATAGTACGCCTCTGGGTTTTCTTTCTTCATTTTTTGATGCCACTTTTTCATATAATTGGAAGAACCCCTTCTCATTCTTTTATGAATTTCAAAAAACCTATTTTCCTTAAGGTATTTTTCTTGAACTTCAATTCCCCCTTTAACCCTAAATTCCTTTGGGTCAATGAGTTCAAAAACGAAGTCGGATTTTTTAAATCCAAGAAAACCAGCCAAGAGATTAAATCTGTTGTAAGGTAAGCGCCATTTAAATTTTTTATAATAATGGACTGATGCATGAGGAATTCCTGTTAATTTCTCCGGCTTTCTCTCAGAACCAGCTTTTCTAACTGCGTCCAGCACTAACCTCGACTGAATATCTTTTCACAAATCAACATGCATATTATAAATATATTTTGGAATGGTATTAGGTTTTCGGAACCACATTGCCAGTGCGAAGCCGAGAGAAGAAGTACTGAGCTACCTGAGCAGGTTCAAAATGCAGGAGGCCTATTTTCGCCAGCCTTTTCCTAAAAGGCTGAAAGCACTAATAAGCTTTCAATGAATAAATTAAAAAGGCTATTTTTCCCAATACTGTTTTCTGGGTTTTTCCTTGAATAGAAGGTTGAACAGCACCAGCTCTTGCTCGTTAAGAGGGCGGGACTTTGAGAGCTTGGTTAAGCGGGTTATTTCTGCTTCAATTTGTTTAATATCCATTAAGGGAATGTTTGCCTTCACCTTCTCAAACTGTTTTTCAGTCATTGGTTTAGGGTGAGATTTTTTCCTGAAAGGGTTAAGCTTACGAAAACTTAATGCCATTAAAATCTTTCTCATTTGATGCTAATAATTCTATCGCAGAACTGGCTGAGTTTCCTTAAGCTGGCGTCTGACTCAATTGAGTCAATCGCAACAAGGATGCCTTTCACTTTTGGAATTGCGCGAAGCTGCGTGGAAAGAGAGTGAACAAATTTTTCGACAAGCATCGGCTCATTGTAAATTGATAGGGTGGAAATGGAGTCAAGGATGACAAAGAAATCCTTCTCTTTCAGGGATGTAACCGCTTTCCTGAAGCCGATTGAGAGCGAGGAAAGGTCGTCAGGGGAGCCAACCAGTACAATGTTTGATGGAGCCTTCAAAGAACCCCTTTCTTTTTCGCTTCTCGGCGAGCAGTCAACCACAATCATTTTAGAAGAATTAATGCCTTTTCCGGAAAGGTTTTTCGCCAGTTTTTCAAACGGCTTGTTGCCTGAAATGTAGATTCCGGAAAGCTTTCTTTCCACTAAAAGAATTCGCAGCAGCTCCTCATTGATTTTGGAAAAGTTTTCAGGCGAAATCAGCAACAACACTAGGAACTCGTTGCCGAGACTTTCAAGCTCTCTGTGGAGCGACTGGCTAGACAGAAAATCTGGTTCAAGGTACTTTACTAATTCGTCAAAGTCCGGTTTGGTGCCTGCTGCCATAATAACAAAGTGGTTGCTGAAAAATTTAAATGAATCGGATAAAATGTGATGGTGGAAAGCCGGACAAAACAGGATACAAAAAGGAAGGTTTAAAAGTGTGGGCCGCCCGAAAGTGGAGTGCAGTTCAGCCAAAGGCTTGAGCCTTCTGGTTTCCTCGCTTCCGTTTTGCCTTAAGCACTGATCAGTTAAGCTACCGTTGCTCCGGTCAAGGCCTAGCGGGATTAACTCAAAAAACCAATCTCAAGGGACAGAAGGTCACTGTCAGCCAAAAGAACCATTGACTGAAAGGACCCGCCTCTCAGGCTTCAGCCCCGGCATAAAGCGGTTTTCCGGTGCAGGGAACCGCTGGCTCCCCGGCCTGGCCCACAATTAATATGCGCAGGACAAATATTTAAATCAAACAATTCTCCTCATTTTAATGATTGGTTTAAAAGCGGAATTGTAACATTAAAGGCAGAGCTTTTATCTGGCGGCATAGAAGCAACCAATAGGAACACCAAACATTCATGCTTTCAAGAAAGCTAAAAGAAGCCTAATGCACAGAATATAGGCAACCAAAGGGAAGCAGAATGACCTGCAATTCAAAAAAAAAGCAAAAATAACACTTTAACAAAAAAAGGAAGCACTGTTAAGTCATAATGGTGTTTTTCTTATAAAAAAAGGCAGGATTTTATATATACATAACGAGTAATTGGCTTATCAAGAGCCTTTTTTGAAAAAAATTGTTAAAAAACGCTTATACATAAAAGTAAACCCTTTTTAAGTAGTTAAGACGCAATAGATACGTAAAACAGTTTTTTACTGTTTGCATGAATTGCTTTCAAGTAGAAGGGGTGATATGACAAATGAAATCTATTATCGAGGAAGCAATGAATAAACCGCAATCTGCGGAGAAAACTGAAGACAGACTAGAGGAATTCGGTTCTCCTAAGATTATGGTTGTTGGAGCAGGTGGAGCAGGCTGCAATGCAGTAAACCGCCTGGCAAATATGGGGATTTCGGGGGCACAGCTTGTGGGGGTTAACACTGACAAGCAGCACCTGGCAATGATAAACGACGAACTTACAAAGATTTTGATTGGAAAATCTGTAACAAGAGGCCTTGGTGCAGGAGGCTACCCTGAAATCGGCGCTAAAGCAGCTGAAGTCAGCAGAAATGCTCTTGAGGAAATCCTTGACGGGGTTGACATGCTCTTCATTTCAGCCGGAATGGGTGGGGGAACAGGAACAGGTTCGGCTCCAATAATTGCAGAAATAGCAAAACAGCAAGGAGCAATTGTAATCGCAATAGTAACCTACCCTTTTGCACTTGAAAGGGCTCGCCTCATAAAGGCAGAGGAAGGCATTGAAACACTGCGAAAGAACACTGACACTGTTGTTGTAATAGACAACAATAGGTTGGTGGAGCTGGTGCCAAACCTTCCAATACAGGACGCATTCAAGGTTGCAGACGAAGTAATGGCAAGAACTGTTAGAGGCATAACAGAAACAATTACGCAGCCATCGCTCATCAACCTTGACTTTGCAGATGTCAGAAGCGTCATGGTAAACCAAGGTTTGAGCGTCATAGCAGTGGGAGAAAGCAAGAGCGTTGACAAAGTCAATGAAGTAGTAGAGGACACTTTGAAGAACGCCTTGCTCGATGTGGACATTACCGGAGCAAAAGGCTGCCTGATTCACATTACAGGGGGCCCGGAGCTGACACTGGGTGAGGCAAACGCTGTTGGTGAAATGCTGACTGACAGGATTGACCCAAAAGCAGCCGTTATCTGGGGTGCAAGGGTTGACCCTACATTCGAGAACAAAATGGAAGTAATCAGCATCTTCACTGGAGTGCACTCTCCTTACATTAAGGGTGGTTCACCGGAAGACTCTGATGTAAAATACGATAGGAAGTCAAGAAGAGACCTTGGCCTTGATTTCGTACGATAAGAGAAGCAGGTTACTCCTTCTCTTTCTTTTTCTTTTTTTTCTTTTTGCAGTTGCAAGAACCATTCCATGGTTTAGCCGAAGGCACTTTTTCGCAAACCTCCTTGCAAAACCTTTGGTTTTGCGAGGCCCGCAAAATCTTTGATTTTGCTTGGGTTTCCAAAAAGGTTTTTGGCGGAAGCCGGTTTTTCGCAAACCTTTTTTTAAAAGGCTTCGGCGAAGCCCATTTTTCGCAAGCCTTTTTTTAAAAGGCTTTTTCAGATGAAGAGCGGCAGCGCGTTCAATATGAAAAGTGATACCAGCGTGTACAAAAAGAATTTTACAATTGTTTTCTTTGCTTTTTCCTCCGGCAAATTGAAAGCACCGAGATAGCGGTGCAGGAGAAGCGGTGCAATCCTTCCACCATCAAATGTTGGAATTGGCAGGAAATTCATGAGCGCTAGGAGGAAGTTAAGCAAAATGAACCACCCAAAGAAGTCAGCGAAAAGCGAAATGAACTGCGAGTAAAGCAGGAATTCCTGCGGTGGATTAAAATCGCTTGCCGGAATGTTTTGAACAATGAATCCAAAGGAACCTAGCTCATTAGGCACAAGAAGAATCTGCTCAGCCAAGCCATTTAAGTCAACTGTCAATGTTATTGGCTGAAAGCGGGTAGAACTTATTTCGCTTGTTATCTGGTCAATGCGCTGCACTTTCTTCCCGTTTATTTCATTAACTTTCATTCCTTCACGCAACTGCCCAAAAGATGAACTGCCGTATGTTTTCCCGCAGAATTCTATTTTTTCCTGCACTCCAACTATTTCAACGCCTGCAACTGACTTGTCCCTGATTTCGTTCGCCCAAGGCGCAATGGTTGCGCCGATTAAGAGAAAAACTGCAACAAGGAAAATGTTTAAGCCGGCAAAAGCTGCAAGGTTTGCTGCCGGGCCTGCCGCATAAACTCGTAGCTGCTTTTTTTCTTCTGCTGCAAGAAGCTTTTTTTCATCCGGTTCAACGAAGCCGCCGATTGGGATAAAACCGAACAAGAGCAGGCCTGTTGACTTAACAGGGATTTTTTCTTTCCTGGAAACAATGCCGTGCATTGCCTCGTGGATTATAAGAATTAAAATCAGCGAAATCCAAGCGTGAGCTGGAATCACCACTGGCACTGACGGTATTTCAATGCCTGGAATAAGAGGCGCTACCCCGGGGCATGCCCTTTCCCCAACCAGGTACTGGGAAACAATCTGGACTGCCTGCATTGCAAGTATTGCAATTGTGAAGCCGGCAAACCCCATTAAGCCAAACACCAGGGAAAGAATGAAGAAAAAATTCTTTGTGAGAACTCCTTCGGAGAAGGCATTATTGAATAACAAGTCAATGCCGAACAATAATGCAATTAAAAAAAGCACAGTGAAAGCAAACAATGCAGCTCTCTTCATGCCACCTGCCTTTCTCCCGTGAAGGTAGTCAACTGCTATCGCGCCAAAGCCCAGGACAAGGCCTGCTTCTGTTAGGAAGTCAAGCAGCCTTGAGTGGTGCGCGAACCTGTCAAAAATCCACAATGGCTTCCTTGTTCTAAGCAGTGTAACAACAGTGTGTGTTTCAAAGGAAGTAAGTTTTTTGACAAAGTATGTGAAAATGATTGAGAAAAGCAGGAACAATGCAACAATGCCGTAAAACCCTAGAAGCCCTCCAAAAAATATTGCAATTGCCGCGAAAAGGGATATGGATACAATTAAAAGTGCGGTAAGTTTTTTTGAGTCGGATAACGGCGCTGCCAAAAAAAAACACTCTCTTGAATCAGCCAGTTGGATGCATTAATGGGAAAGGCAATCTGTTTTTAATGCTTGTCAAAAGCAAAGCAAAAACCGGAAGCAACAAAAAAAAGAGAAAATAGGGGGAAATATTGCCGTAAGGCAACATTTCCTAGGATGTTAGAAGAGAGACTTAGAACAATTCGGGTATTAGGCTCACCATTTGGACTAAGTCTTCAGCGTGGAAAAAATTTCCACTATAATATGGTGCCCCCTGATATATTTAAACCCATATGGCATTCACCAAAACCATTAAATACAGGGTTTTCTTTATAATTAGAGAATGCCTGCCAAACCAAAATTTTTGGATTCACTAGTTTTACTCGCTGTTTTTGCACTGGTTTTACTGGTTTTTTTCAGCGGGTGCATTAAGCCAGTAGACGGCAACGGCGGAAATGGTGATGACAATACGGTTGAGAATCCGACAGACGAAAATGAGTTTGTGGAGCAGCCGGGGCCAGAACCAACGCCTGCAACCTTGCAGCAGCAGATAAACGCCTGCCTTACATTTGAAAGCGAGGGTCTGGCTGATTCGTGCCTTGTGGATGTTGGGCTTTCACTCATGGATTCAACGCCGTGCGAGTATGTAAGGGTTCTGCCGAAAGACAGCTGCTACCAGGAAATTGCAATCAACGCGAAGAACGTTGCTGATTGCGACAAAATAGTGGAAAGCGACCTTGCAAACCAGTGCTATGAGTCTTTAGGCATTGAGTTAAGGGATTACGTGGCCTGCTCTAAAATAGTGGGGGATGAAGCAAAAAAAGACAATTGTTTGAAGGAAGTTGCCTCTGCTGTGAACGATTTTGAGGTATGCAGCCGCATTTCGGTTGCAAGCCTAAAGGATGAGTGCCTGACGCAGGTGGCAACTGCAACAGGCAACACTAATGCCTGTGAAGGTGTTTCCGGCGCATTTGTTCAAGGAACCTATTTAAGGGATGACTGCTACCTGTCTGCTGCAGGGGAAGCTGTTTCAATTGAGTTATGCAATAAGCTGTTAAGCGAGGAACGAAGCATTGAGTGCTTTGAGCTTGTAATTTCAGATGAGATAGAGTTTGACACCTGCAGTTCGATTTCATTGCAGGAGAAGAAGGATTCCTGCATTAAGGCATACGCGCTGAACACAAAAGAGTTCAGTGCATGCAGCGAAATTTCCGCTCAGGAGCTCCAGCAGGAATGCTATGAAAGCATTGCAAGGACAAGCTCTGCAACTGAAGAGCTCTGCGGATTAGTGGAAGATGACCTTATTGTTTCACAGTGCTTTACGCAGATTGCACTGAATGAACTGGATGTTGAGGTTTGCAATAAAATCAACTTGCGCCGGGACAAAAATGACTGCGTTGCAAAGGTTGCGGTTACATCAAAGGACTCTGACAAATGTCTCTTTATTGTAGCTGACCCTGGCAAAAGAAACGAGTGCATTTCAGACGTGGCAGTTGCGAATTTAAGCACCGGGCAGTGCAAGGAAATAGAGAACTCCGGCCAGTACACGATTCAATGTTATAGTGGAATAGCGGTTGCACTTAACACTTTAAGCGTTTGTGATTCAATCGAGGTGAAAAAGTATTCAACTGAAAAATATGAGAGCACGCCGACTTGCTACAAGCAGTTTGCTGTTGCAACTGAAGATGCCAATGTATGCGAGCTTATTGACGAGAACGCATTATACTATGAATGCAAGAACGATGTAAGGGTTGTAGTTGAATGCATTGATGGGGATGGAAGCTGCCAAGGCTTTTGCTGGTACGCAATTGACAAGGACTGCGAGAAGCCTGGTTATTGTGGTTTAGCCGAGGAGTGCGATGACGGCCTTGTAGGAACAGAAAACAAGTGCGAGGAAAACGCATGCGTGTTTGTCGCGATTACCCAGTGCAGTAATGGAGATGACTTCTGCCCTGATATTTGCTCAATTGAGGATGACACGGACTGCGTAGTAAGCGAGCCAGGCCAAGGACTAGTAATTGACTCGGTTTCATTCGACCCCGCCGCACCTGTTTATCCTTTCACTGAAGTGCTTTCAATGCAGTTGAGGAACGCTTCAACCAATACGATTACTGAATTCCATTATGATGTATCAATTGTCGGGCCAAATTACAAGGCAACAGGAAGCGATAGTATTTCTCTTGGCAGGGGTGAAACCTATGAGCTTCGCCTTGAGAACTTTTTGCCTTCATTTAACTGCACTAACGGTTATGATGGAGGAGGAAATTACACTATAAAGGCGCAGATTGATTTGGATGGCTTTGGCACTGGTGCAGGGCTGAGCGACGAATGGGAAGGCTCATTCGCTTTTTCCGGAGACTGCCCCACATAATAAAAGGTTAAAAATCTCTCACTTCTTATTATTGTATGGGAAAAGAAAACAAGATAATTGTGCTGGACTTTGGCGGCCAGTACACTCACCTGCTTGCAAGAAGAATAAGGCAGCTCAAAGTTTTCTCTGAAATAATGCTGCCAACTGCACCAGAAAAGGAGCTTCAGAAGGCGAAAGGAATCATTCTTGGCGGCGGCCCAAGCTCCGTTTATGAAGGAGATGCCCCAAAATTCAACAAAAAAATATTCACGTTAGGGCTTCCTGTTCTTGGGCTTTGCTATGGGCAGCAGTTAATGGCGCAGGAGCTTGGAGGAAACGTGAAGCCCGGAAAAGTCAAGGAGTATGGCAAGGCCTCGCTTGAGGTTCTAGAGCAAGGCACCTTGTTTAAGGGTTTGGGAAAAAAAGAGCTTGTGTGGATGAGCCACGGCGACAAGGTCGAAAAGCTGCCTGAAGGGTTTAAGGCCACTGGCAGCACAACTGATTGCAAGTTTGCAGCAATTGCAGATGAGGGCAAAAAACTTTACGGTTTGCAGTTCCATCCAGAGGTAACGCACACAGAGCACGGGCTGAAAATGCTGGAAAACTTTGTGTTCAAAGTGTGCAATTGCAAGGCTGATTGGACAATCAAAAACTTTGCAGAAGAGAAAATTAAAGAAATAAGGAAACAGGTTGGAAAGAAAAAGGTTTTTTTGATGGCTTCAGGCGGGGTTGACAGCACTGTTGTGCTTGCGCTGCTTGAAAAGGCAGTTGGCCAAAAAAAAATTGTTGCACTGCACGTTGATCATGGGCTTATGAGGAAAAATGAAAGCGCACAGGTTAAAGAAGCCCTTGAAAAAATAGGCGTAAAAGAGCTTAAGATAGTAAATGCCGGTGAAAAATTTCTTAAAGCGCTTGAAGGCACCACAGATCCGGAAAAAAAAAGAGAAATAATTGGGAACTTGTTTGTTGAGGTTGCAGACAAGGAAATCAGGGCTCTTGGCTTGAATGAGGAAGGCTGGCTGCTTGGGCAAGGCACAATTTATCCTGACACAATTGAAACGCAGGGAACAAAGCATTCTGCAAGAATCAAAACCCACCATAACCAGGTTGAATTAATTAAAACCCTTACAGCCCAAGGAAAAGTGATTGAGCCAATCAGGGAACTCTACAAGGACGAAGTGAGAGAGCTTGGCTTGAAGCTTGGGTTGCCGAAAAAAATTGTTTCAAGGCAGCCTTTTCCTGGGCCTGGCTTGGGCATCAGGATTCTGTGCTCTAATGGAAAGCAGGAAAGTGTTGAAGGGATTGAGGGGAGAGCAAAAAAAATTTCTGCAACATTTGGTTTTAACGCCAAAATTCTGCCTGTTAAAGCAGTTGGAGTGCAGGGAGACAGCCGCACTTACCGTTTTGTAGTTGCGTTAGGAGGGAATCTTGACTGGAAAAAACTGGATGCGTGTTCAACCCGCCTAACCAATGAGCTGAAAGAGGTTAACAGGGTTGTTTTCACTCTTTTCCCGGAAAAAACTGATAACGTTAAATTGGTTGAGGCTTATCTGAGCAGGGAAAGAATTTCTTTGCTGCAGGAGGCTGATGCAATTACAATGCAGGAAACGGATGCAGCTGGTTTAACCGAAAAAATATGGCAGTTCCCTGTTGTTCTTCTGCCACTAAACATTAACGGAAAAGGACAAGGCATAGTGTTAAGGCCGGTTTTCAGCACTGAGGCGATGACTGCCGAATTCGCGGCAATGGATGAAAGGGTTTTAAAACGAATTGTGGAAAAAATTTCATTGCTTAAAGGAGTGGGCGCCGTCTTCTTCGATGTTACACACAAACCACCCGCAACAATTGAGTGGGAATAAGGGGAATAATAACGTGAATTAAACGATTCCCTTGTAAGCTATTTCAGCCTCCTGTACTTAACCTGTTTCAGGAATGCCTTATAGCAGAACTCTACAAAGAATTTTTCATTCCCTGATTCAACCGACTTTATCAGATCTTTGAAGTATTCAGAAGTGTCCTTTGAAATGTTTAGTATTGGATAGCTGGCATCCTGAAGAATCTTGTTGAACAGCAAACGGCACATCCTCTTGTTCCCGTCCTTGAAAGGGTGTATAAGGTGGATTTTTAAGTGAACCAAGGCGGCAAGCTCCAAGGGATGAACGTCTTTATTTCTTTCAAACCATTCAAAGAACTTTTCAAGCTCGTTTTCAACATCCTTTGGGGCAGGAGGCCTGTACTTAATTTCCTCGCTTTTAAGAGTAAGGGGATTAAATCTAGCAATTATCCTTTGGTCATCTCTAAGCTGACCGGGACTAATTCTTTCAAAAGAAGACATCACTATGCTGTGTAATTTGAGAACATCACTCTTGTTTATTCTTATTTTTGGCAGGTAATTGAAACCGGTAATCATTGAACTCGAAATAACTACCTTATTGTCAAAAGTATGCTCTTTTTTCCTTTTGTCAATAATATCAAAAGCCGTTTCAACATCAGAATAATCAACATCAACTCCTTCAGTGCGGAGTGTCGTATACACAAAATGCAGAACCTCATTTTTTTCATATTCCTGCTTCTGTTTTTTACTTAGTTTTTCAAAACGAGATAAAAAATTTTCCTTTACTTTTTCAGCCTCAACAAGTTCCTTCCTTGAAAGAAAAGAAAACTTGAACTTGCTTAAAGTTTTGTCATAGTATTTACCTAATGCCTTTTTTTTCAGTTCCTTTTTCTTTTTCTTCAATTCAGATTCAGAAGGCTTTTCCTTTCCCAGATATTCATAAACCTTCCTAACCTTATCCCCCACTCTGATAGTGAACTCCAAGTAGTAATATTCTTTGCCCTTAACTTTTCTCTTGACAACACTAACCATGAGTAGTTATAACTACAAAGTATTTAAATAATGTAGTTATAACTTTTACAACTACAAATTCTGTAAAAAATGTAGTTATAACTGAACAATTGGCTTTTATCGCGTTCTCAATGGGATTGCGCGGGAATGAAAGTACTGGTCAATAAGCTTTTATATACTTTTATATAGTTATACGGTATAACTATTGGTGTTAAAATGATTGAATACGAAGTCCAATTGAAAAAATGGGGAAACTCGGTAGGCCTTATAGTGCCAAAAGAGGCCTTGGAAAAAGAGTCACTCAAACCCAGGCAAATGGTAAGAGCAATAATAACGCCGATAAAGACACTCAAGGTAAAGGATATTTTTGGAAAACTAAGACTCAAAAAGCCGACAGCACAAATAATGGCCGAAATAGACAGGGATTTTGAAGAAAAATTCGGAAAGTGAAGCCGAGTGAAGTACTTCTTTGACACCTACGCCCTATTTGAAATAATAGGTAGAAACAAAAATTACGAAAAGTTTTCAAACGAGGAAATAGCTACTTCCACGTTGAATCTTGGAGAACTATACTACGGACTCCTGAAAAACCACGGCAAAAAAATAGCAATACACTGGTTCAACAAATTCAAGAACTCCACAATACCAATAAACGAAAACACCATAAGACGCGGAATGGACTTCAAATTTGAAAACAGGCAAAAAAAATTCTCTTTTGTAGATTGCGTGGGCTATGCAGCGGCCAGAAACCACAGCCTAATGTTCCTAACCGGCGACAACGAATTCGGGGGAATTCCGGGGGTAGAATTCGTAAAATAGCCACGCCCCAAAAAAATTAACGGGATTATTGTCTAGTTCTCAATAGGATTGAATTGGAATAATTATCTAAAGCTGATAAAATGCCACACCCGATATTTCATTTCATTGTATCTGCGGTTATTGCCGCTTTTCTCTGGCCGTCGATTGGATGGTTTGCTTTGCTTGCATTCGCGGGAGGCTTTTTGATAGATTTGGACCACTTTTTTGTTTACATTGCCAGGGGAAAAGGCCTTGATTTCATTAAAGCTTACTACTTTTTCCTCAACCGGGAAGAAGAATGGGTAGATGAATTGTTTGTCTTCCACAACATTGAACTGGTTTTTCTTGCAACCATTATTCCGCTTTATTTTCCTTTCCTGTTAGCCTGCTCTGCTGCTTACATTGCCCACCAAATAATGGACCTAATAAATGAGAGGTTCATTGAGAGAATTACCCCAAAACAAATCTCAATAACTTTGTTTTTGCTTAAAGGCGGTTCTGCAAAAAAGCAGTAGAATATAGCAAAATGCTTTTGTATTTGAGCAAAAATTGCATTTTGCAACTAGCAAACAGCAAATTAAAGTTGTTTGCTATACGTTTAAATACTTCTTTTGAGTTTAATTTATTGTAGTGGTTTTTGTGCCTAAAAACATGTCTTTTAAGAGGATTGAAACCAGGCCGCTAAAAAGGTTTCCGCCTGCTGTTGACAGGAAGTCAATTGTTAACACTGCTAGGATAGTGGAGAGACTGCGAGCTGCAGGAGAAAACATGCTGGCAAAAGAGCTTGAAGAAATGAAGTACATGAATCGGGTTAGGGGCAGGTTTATGAACAGGCTTGTTCATGATCTCTTAAGCGGCAGAATTAATAGGAAAGAATTCAGGCAAAAGATGGGGTTTGTTGACAGGAGGATTCAAGATAAGACCGAAAGGGTTACATCAGTTGTTAAAAAAAGGGCTTTCCTTTTGAGGCCCAGGACCAAAAGACTTGCGTCATTGGCAATGACTGACCCTTTTTTTAAATACATCTACAGCCATAATGCTTTCTCAGAGCTTGTAAAAAGAAAGTTTACTTCTTGGAGGAAGAGTGGAGTGCAAACAATAGTTTTTTTTGACGTGGATTTGGTAAAGCAAACAAACGATGCAATCGGCAGTCACCTTGAGGGCGGAACCGCTCTTTTGACTGCTTACGCTGAGGCCGTGAAAGAGGTATGTGACAAATACAATGGAATTGGAGCGCGTTATGGTACGGATGAGTTCACTCTCCACTTTTATATGCCAAAAGAAGAAGTTACAGCAATTGTTGACGAACTTAAGGGGCTCGCCAAAGAAAAAATCTTGAGTGGAACAGTTGAAAATCCATTCACTGGTGACCCTCTCTCAATAGTAAAATTGCGAGACGCAATGCTAAGAAAAGAAATTCCAGGAACTGTCACTAGCGCAATTATACAGGTAGACTTTGACTTTCAACATAAAAAGTTTCAGGAACCACAGCAAATTTATGCCAATGTCATGAATAATGCGAGCAAAAGTGTAATGCAACTAAAAAAAGGCGATAGAAGGGGAACATCAATAGTTGTTGAGGATAACAAAATCATTGAAAAGAACCTGCAGAAAAAATAGGTTCCAATTATTTTTATTTATGAAACGAAATCATTGGGGTCAAAAAAGCAAGAAAAAGGTTTCAGAAAAGAAGCCTTATGAAAAAAGGCCCACTCAGGAAAAAGTTAATCGGCTTCTCGCCGGACTGCAGGAAAAATTTGGTCAGGGGATTGATTTTCAGGGAAACCATGCTTTCATGGCATTAATCCAGCAGGTGGCCAGAACAAATGGATATTTTAATGAGCATTTGGGAAAATCCGCGTTTCTGGCTGAGAAAAATTTCCCAGAACTCAGGAAACCAGAAACTCGTGTAATAACAACTTCAATAATTGGAAAAAAGGCAGAAAAGGCAGCCCGGCAGATTATAGGCGAATTGGCAACAAAACCAACTGGATTCATTCATTTTTTCAGAGAGCTGGATAGAGCAAAATCTCCAACCGAATTTCAAATTTTAAAATCATCTGAAGATTATGCTCGCTATAGCAATGTTCTACATGATACCGGGATTTGGAGGAAAGGCCAAGGAATAGACAAAGTTCTTCTTAAAGAAGTGCTCCCGATATTGGAAGCGGAAACAACAAGAAGAGCTCTGAGAAGAGAAGAACAAAAGGCAAAAAATGCCGACCAACAACAAGCTACGAGAGAAAGGAAGCAAAATCCTTTTCGTTGGTGAAATAATTCAGCATATGCCAAAACACGATTCACTTTAACTTAAATCTACTGACACCATGGAAAAGAAGCAAAAACAGCGCACAAAAAGTTTAAGTAGTTGAAAAAACTTAATATAAGTGGTTAAAATGAGGGCAAAAAAAGCTAGTCAAAGGGGCCTCACATCGGAGCGGCGGAAGGCACCATACGGGCACCCTGAAAAAAGAGCTAATTGGAAGAACAGGGTTGGCATTCCATTAGATTCTCTCCCAAAGGAAGCTGTGCGAGTAATACCATTCTATGGAGCAGCGGTGATTACTCCTGAGAATCCAGTGAGAAAAAGA
This sequence comes from archaeon GW2011_AR10, assembly GCA_000830275.1. Taxonomy (GTDB): domain Archaea; phylum Iainarchaeota; class Iainarchaeia; order Iainarchaeales; family GW2011-AR10; genus GW2011-AR10. The sequence continues at coordinate 411,368 of CP010424.1, forward strand.
CTTGAAATATTCAATAGACGGTTGATTCCACTGCTGAAGGCTAGAAATAGGCCCGATGAACTCGAATATTACTGGAACAAGGAAACAGGAAGCAATTATATACTGCTCCGCGGAAACTTGACTGGAAAAAAAGTATTCCAAGTCACTAACAAAAGTGTTATTGACGTCCTTGAAAAAATGAGGACAAAAAAACTATAAGCCCTGGAAAAAATAACTACTATTAAATGTTAAAACTTTCTATTTTTTGCGAAAGAACTACCGTCCTTCCGAAGAAGGGGCATGTACAAGGTGCCGGCTGACTTTTCAGCCGAATGCGAGCCTGAGAAACGAGCCGGTACTGCTTTCAGCAGTACGCTTTACCGCCGCAAGCAGGCGGCGAATGGACCGACCGGGAATCGCACCCGGGACCTCTACCTTGCGAAGGTAGCGCTCTACTAACTGAGCTATCGGCCCTTTATTTTTGCGAGGCTCACAGAGCCGAGTCAAGTCCAGTGAAACTGGACTGATGCTACCGCCGCGCATTTACGGCGCTGAGCTATCGGTATTTGCGGCGCTAAGCTATCGGCCCGTGAAACTATTTGATGATGGTAAGTAATATATTAGTTATATTGCTGGGTTTTTGTCGTGATTGAAAAGTATTTAAACTATTGAACGCAATGTTCTTGTATGCGTTTTTTAAAGCTAAAGAGAAGGAGAATCCCAGATGAGAACCCAAAAAGAAGAAGAGAAAGGGAACAATACTGGGCAAAAAAGTATGCCGCGTTTAATGATTTTGTATACGGTTACCACACTGAAAGCTCTTTGCACAGAAAACTCATCAGACTTTTTGGACCTTGGAAGTTAAAAGGAAAAACTGTTCTAGATGTGGGTTGCGGAGTTGGCAGCTTAAGTTTAATGCTTGCTTCAAAGGTCGGCAAAGGAAAAGTAATTGCGTGTGACTCGCAGAAAGTGGCAATTGATATTTGCATGGAAAAAATTGAATTAATGAAGTCATCAAAATCTATCGAAGAATTTAGGGAAAGGCTGACTCAGGAAATGCCTGAAAAGCTTTGGGGAAGAGATGACTTGCTTGCTTTTAGGGAAAAGGAAAACGTGGAAAAAAATGTTGCTTTTTTTGAGCAGCCAGTAGAAATGTTGCCAAACGCGAATGCTCACCTTACTATTTCAAGGTATGTTCTGAACACTTATACGCGCTGGAGCACAAGGACTGATGCATTTTTGTCTCCAAATATTGGCCCCTTTATTAGGGCACTTGAAAGTCATACAAGGAAAGGTGGCAGAATTGTTATTATTGACAGAAAAAACCACTTTGATAATTATTCTTTAGGCCAGTTAAAACAAATGGGTTATAAGCGAGTATCGTTGGGAAATGAAATTATTTTCTGGAAAAAGAAACGCTTTTAAAGCTGGGAAGTGAAAGTATTGTATGGCTTTTTTGAGGAAACCGGTCGGCAAAAGAAGGGGCTTGAATATTTCAAAGAAACAAGCCCGCAAAAAAAGGAAGCTGAAGAGAAAAGTTATTGCCGGTGCTGTAAGTGCAGCATTGCTTGCCGGCATCGGGATTCCAACGTACAAGGTGGAGCGATATAATTTTTTCAACAGGGGAGTGAATGCTTTGGCTGCACAGCACGGCATAAGCGAAGAGCACATAATCAAGGAAAGGACAAAGGTTTGGGTTGATATGGGGCTTTCCAATCTGCCGGGAGAGTATTGGCCTGAGAAAGCGACAATAATAAAGGGTTACTGGAAGGCTCCTGAAGCCGAAAAAAAGCTTTTGGAAAGGTTAAGGAATGGGATTAAGAGAGGCGATTTTGAGAAGGGCGGAAAACCGAAAGGGAAAGATAAAAAAATTTATATTAAGAGAAATAAAGGGAACCGTGGTTCAGGCAGAACTGCTTTTTCATAAAATTCATTCACTTTTTGGTTTCCTAACCGACAGGTTAATATACGTTAAAATGCATGAATTTTTAGTATAGGGCATTTCAAGGAAAGGTGGCAGAATGGCCAAAAACGTTGATTCTCCCGCAAAAAAAATGAATAGCCGTGTAAGCAGGGAAAAGACAGAAAAGGACACTGACATTTTTGACGAAATCCTTGAGGAAAAGGCAGAAAAGGAAAAAGACAAGAAAGAAGACGAAGAAGAGAAAGAGGATGTAACATTTGATGAGGAAGATGAAGGGCAGAGAACAGATGATAAAAGCGAATATAGCGGGAAAGAAGGCAATGAGGAAAAGCAGGCAGATGAAGAAGAAAGCAGCGAAGACACGGATGACTTTGAGTATTCGCTTGAAAGAGAGGAAGACTCAGTAGAGCACGGTGTAAAGGAAAAGGAGCTTGACGAGGTTCCTCTAAAAGAACTAGGCAAGAATAGGGAAGAAATTAAGGACACTATCATTCACAAGGCGTCTCTGCTTTCATTAAAGGATAAGGGCCCAGCAGAAACTGGATTGAAGCTGAATTTTCTCTCTGACCCGGCTACTGGAAACGTTTTCATTGGGAGGAAAAAAGCAGTCCACAAAAAGTACGGCTATGAGGGAGCGCTCCACGTAGGCAGGGTAAACGAGCAGGAGTTCAAAGACAAAGACATTTACCTTGACAGCCTTAACCCGCACGTTGTATTTGTGTGCGGGGCACGTGGAAGCGGAAAATCGTACGTAATGGGGGTAATAGCTGAAGAGATTGCCCTGAAGAACAAGAATGTTGGCACAATTGTCATTGACCCAATCGGGGTTTTTTGGAGCATGCGTTTTCCAAACAGAGAGGAAAGGGAACTGGAAAAAATCAAGGAGTGGAAACTGAATCCTCTTGGCCTGAAGAACATTCGGGTGTTTGTTCCTGCTGGAATCAGGGGTCAAGTTCCGAAAACAACTTTTGATGCCGGCTTTTCAATGCAGCCTTCACTGCTGAGCTCGGAGGATTGGGCTCTGACATTCAAAATTGACAGGTTCAGTGTAACCGGCTTGCTGCTGGAAAAAGTCCTTAAAAAGGTTGAGTCTGGCTATAAGAGCCTTGAAGACAAAAAAATTCCGGCTAAGGGAAGGAACTACTCGCTTGACGACATAGTAATCTGCCTCGAATCCGATGCTGAGTTAAACTCCAGGGAGAAAGGCTATAAGCAGGACTCAATAAGGGCGTTGTCAAGCAGGTTTGAGGCAGCGAAGGCTTGGGGAATATTCGATGAAAAAGGAACGCCTTTGAGTGACCTTTCAAGGGAAGGCCAGATGACAATTCTTGACACGAGTTTTCTGGATGACACTGTAACTGCTCTTGTTATTGGAGTGCTTGCAAGGAGGATTCTTGCTGCAAGAAAGATTTCGACAAGAAAGGAGGCTGCTTCTAGGTTCAAGACTTTGGATGTAGATCAGCTGCTTGAGCTGGAGATTCCTCCAACATGGCTTTTCATTGATGAAGCGCATACTCTTATTCCAAGCGGTAACGAAAAAACCCCTGCTAGTTCTGCGCTGGTGGAGTATGTCAAGCAGGGAAGGAGGCCTGGCTGCAGCCTGGTTTTTGCAACCCAGCAGCCTAGTGCAATTGACACAAAGGTTTTGAGCCAGCTCGACATAATCATGACTCACAAGCTTGTTTTTGACGATGACGTAAAAGCTGTTTTCAAGAGAACACCAACTATTATTCCAGCTGCATTCAAGAGGAAGAGCTTCATTAAGACTCTGCCGGTTGGAGTTGCATTAACTGGAGATAGAAGCGAGGAAACCAGCAGGGCATTCATTATGAGCATCAGGCCAAGGCTGAGCCAGCACGAGGGAAGGGACGCTGAAACTCTTGGAATGAGTGAAACTGTTTCAGCTGAACAGCTTGAAAATCTTATAGTGGAGGTTGTCCACAGAGACCTGCTTAAGGAAGGGGAAATCGAAATCGAGAAAATAAAGAAGGTTATAGAGACGCTTAATGCAAAATACAATGGGAACGCGCACCTTTCAGCAATACTGCAGGGCTTGAGGGAGAAAGGATTTATTGTAGGCCAGAAAACTGTTATGCTTGAAGGAGCCAAGGGCGACAGGAAAATAGCCAAGGAAATAATCAAGGCTGAAAGCGGTGAAGAAGAGGAAACAGGAGAGGAAGGTGAAGCACTAAAAGGAGAACCCCTGCAGGATGTGGAAACAACTGAGCTTTTGGCTTTGCCGCAGAGAATTCCTGAAAGCAGGGCAAAGGAAATTGTGAACGAAATCAGGAAGAAGAGGCTGTTAGGGCTGCTTGGAGGCGAGGAAGTAGTAAGAGACACAGCACTGCGCTATCACACTGTCTGGAAAGTGAACTACGACATTGTTAGCACAAAAAACGAATTCCTTTCACGGCAGTGCTTCATTAGTTCCTCAAGCGGTGAGTTCCTGCACTTTTCAATGGGAAAGTTTGTTGAATCCAAAGGCTTGAACGAGTTCTTTGAACTAGGGGAAGACGAACTCTCAGTGCTTAAAGCCCTGATGAAAAACCAGTTGAGTGCAGAGGAACTGATTGGCATAACAGAATTTGGAGAGGGAAAAGTGCTGAGAATCCTGAAAAAGCTGGGTGAACGAGGCTTAGTTGGAGTAGCTGTTGAACAAAAAACAGGGAAACGGATTTACTGGCTGAAGCAGCAGTTTGATTTGCCGCCAAGTGAAAGGCACGAGTTGCTTGGCTCAATAAATTATCTTCCATTTGTGAGGGCTGACGCGATAAGCAAGGAGCACGAGTTGTTCGGCAAAGAAAAAATTCCTGAACTGCTGCAGAAAATGTGGAAGAATGTCATAGTGAAAAGCATTGAGGAGATTTACAGGCCCGTGTGGCACTTTAAGCTGGAACTTGACGGCAAGGAAAGAACTGTTCTGGTTGACGGCGTAACAGGAAAGGTCATTTGAAAAACTCGTTCGGCATTATTTTTGAATTGTTTGGAACAATCGCTCCGCAATTGATTGAAGAGTTTATCCCTGTTTTCGTGTTGCTGCCAATCAGCGCTCCAAGTTTTCTCCTGCCTGAATCAACGAGCCGGCCATTAACCAAGACTTTTACATTTGCATTGTCATGGCGCAGGTTGGCTATTTTTGTTCCGGCACCGAGGTTAACATTCTCCCCCAAAATGGAATCGCCAACGTAGTTGAAGTGAGGAACATTGCTGTTGCTTAAAATAATGGAGTTCTTTACCTCGCTTATTCCAACATGGCAGTTGTCTGCCACGATTGTGCCACTGCGCAGGTAGGCATTCGGGCCTATCCTGCAGTTTTCACCCACCACAACAGTTCCTTCCAGCACTGAACCGCTTCTAAGCACAGAGCCTTTGCCTAAAACAATTTTTCCCCTTATTTGAACGTTTTCTTCGATGGTTCCTGCAATTTTTTCTCCAATGCTTTTCATAGACTTTTCTGATTCATTCAAATAATTCCAGAACTCAAACTGTTTTCCTGCATCAATTTCTTTTTTGAGGCGCACCAGAAATTCCTGCAATTGCTTCATTTAGGCACCTATCTCTTTTTTTATTGAAGCAACGATTTTGCTAGCAAGGGAATTAATTAGTTTCTCATTCTTTCCCTCAAGCATTACTCTTGCAATGTTTTCCGTTCCTGAATACCGCAGCAGCACCCTTCCATTTTTTCCAAGCACTGATTCAGCATCTTTTACAGCCATGCTCACAGCAGGCATCATCTCAAATGGCTTTTTTTCCCTGACATTGACGTTAATCAGAACTTGGGGAAAGCGATTCATTAATCCGCTTAACTCTGACAACGGTTTTCGTGTTTCCTTCATTATTCTAAGAAGCTGAAGGGCAGTTATCAACCCGTCTCCCGTAGTAGAATAATCCCCAAAAATTATGTGGCCTGACTGCTCGCCGCCAAAATTAAATGAATTTGACTTCATTTCCTCTATCACGTAGCGGTCACCAACAGCTGTTGTCCTAACATTAATTCCTTCCTTTCTCATTGCCTCATGGAATCCAAGGTTGCTCATCACAGTTGCAACAACTGTTTTCTTTTTCAGCTTGCCATCATCTAAAAGCTTCTTGGCGCATAAAGCCATTATTTGGTCTCCGTCTAAAAGCTCGCCTTTCTCGTTGCACGCAATAACCCTGTCAGCATCCCCGTCAAAAGCAAAGCCTACATTGGCTCCTGTTTCTTTCACTGCCCTCTGCATTCCCTCTGGATGCAGGGCACCACAGTTTAGGTTGATGTTTAACCCATCAGGGAAAACATTGATTGCTTTGACTTCCACTCCGAGTTCAGAGAAAACTGCTGGCACAACATTGTATGCTGCTCCATTAGCACAGTCAACTACAATTTTAAACCCCTTCAGCGAAGTGTTGTCAACTGTTCCCTTAACGTACTCAATATAGCGGCCTTTTGCCTCATTCACCCTAAAGGCTTTCCCGATTGAATTGTTGTTTCCAAGCTCTTTGCCGGAAAAAACAACTCTTTCTATTTCAAGCTCTACTGCATCACTTAACTTGAATCCCTTTGAGTCAAAAATTTTTATTCCATTGTGGCTCGCGGGGTTATGGGAGGCAGATAGGACAATTCCTGCATCAGCATTAAGTGATTTGGTCAAGTGAGCAATAGCAGGGGTTGGCAGAGGCCCAACCAGCATCACTTCAACGCCCATTGAAACAAGGCCAGAAGTCAAGGCAGTTTCAATCATGTAACCTGAAAGCCTTGTGTCCTTGCCGATTACCACTTTGTGGGTTCTGCCGTTCTGCTTCTTGAAAACATCTGCAACTGCTTTCCCAACCCTAAGCACTGTTTCAGGAGTCATTGGGGGAGCATTGGCAATGCCTCTGATGCCATCAGTTCCGAAAAGCCTTCTTTCAGTTTTACCCATGGAAGTCACTTAACCGTAACAGATTTTGCAAGGTTTCTCGGCTTGTCGGGATCAAGTTTTTTCTCGACAGCCAAGTGGTATGCGAGCAATTGAATAGGCAAAATCATTAAAATCGGGTTGGCGTTTCCAACTTCCTCAACCCTGAAGAAATAGTCAAACAGCTTGTTTGGCTTTGAATCTATTCCAATAATGAAAGCGCCGCGGCTTTTGAGTTCCTGCGCGTTGCTCATAATCAGCGGCCTTGTCTGGTCAGTGGAAAAAACAATGCATGGAATGCCTTCCTCCACCAAAGCAATTGTTCCGTGCTTTAATTCCGCGCCCGCAAAGCCCTCAGCATGAATGTAGGAAACCTCCTTGATTTTAAGTGCTCCTTCAAGCGCACTCGGAAAAGCCAAGTCTCTTCCAATCAGGAAAAAGTCCCTGCTGTTCTTGAGCCTTGCTGCAAGCTCTTTTGCCGGAGCTGAGCTTTCATCAATTACTTTCTGGGAAAGGGCAGCTGCTTTCTCCACTAACTCATGACCTTCCACTTGCTTGCCTGCAACAACGTAAGCCAAGAGAAGCAGGATTGCAAGCTGTGAAGTGTAACTCTTGGTGGAAAGAACACAGATTTCTGGGCCGGAGTTCATCATAATTGTTTCATCGCTTAAGCGGGTAAGGCTTGAGCCCATGACATTCACAATGCTAACGACTTTCGAGGAACGCTTTTTGGCTGTTTTAACCGCGTCAAGAACATCAGCGGTTTCACCGCTCTGCGAGACCGCTATAACCAGTGTTTCCTTTTCCAAGAACTCCTCATAGTTTCTGAACTCAGAGGCAAGGACAACATTCACGTGCATTTTTGCAACGTGGGAGAAAATGTATGCAGAGGAAACGCAGGCATGGTAGGATGTTCCGCAGCCAACAAAGAAAACTCCTTTCGCATTCTTAATCATTGAGGAAACCTTTTCAATAATTCCTTTAGGCTGCTGCACTGCCTTTTTGATTGTGAATCGCTGCTCGTTTAATTCCTTGAGCATGAAATGGGGGAATTCCCCTTTCTGCGCCTGCTCAATGCTCCAGTTCACTTCCTCAACATCTTTCTCCAGCTGCTTTCCTGTGAGGACATCAAAAAACTCGGCTTTTTTTCCAAGCAAAGCCATTTCAAAGTCATTGAGGTAAACCACTTTTTTGGCGTGGTCCAAAAAAGCAGGAACATCAGAGGCAGCAAAAATTGAGTGCTTTCCCAATCCTATAACAAGCGGGGAACCGTTCCTTGCAGCAACCAACTCTCTTTCGCCTGCATGCATTGCAACAACCGCGTAGCTGCCATCAATTTTTTTAAGGCTCAAGCGCACTGCTTCCTTGAAGCTCTGCCCTTCACCCATGAACAGCTGGATGAGGTTAGGGATTATTTCTGTGTCAGTTTCACTGTTGAAGGAAAAGCCTTTCCCTTCAAGGAAATGCTTTAGTTCCTCGTGGTTTTCGATTATGCCGTTGTGCACAACCGCGATTGTTTTGTCGTTGCTTAAATGCGGGTGCGCATTGGCTTCAGTTACTTTTCCGTGAGTTGCCCAGCGAGTATGCGCTAAAGCAGTGCCTGAACCGGCTTGGAATGAAAAACTTTCAGGCAGTTTCCCTGTTTTCTTGAGCACCTCAATGCTTTTCCCGCCTTTGAATGCAACACCCCAAGAGTCATAGCCTCTGTACTCAAGCCTCTTGAGTGCAGCGAAAGCCATTGAGGCAGCATTTTTTTCTGCCAAAACCCCTACTATGCCGCACATAATAAAGTATATAGTTTAAATTAATATTAAAAAGAGCCTTGGGACAACAATCGAAAGAAACAGAAATTAATGGGGTTTTTAAGCGTTTTCTGGCTGAGTTTTGTGAATGGAACTTGACCAGTTTACCGGCAGGCCCTGCAAGAGTAGCCTTGCGTTCGAGTTCTTGCCCAAAAAAAAAGAAAAACTGGATTTGGCAAGTGCAGCAAAACAGCTGCGCATGGCAAAAGTTGAGGTAGAGGTTGAAACACCGGTGCTGTTGATGGTTAAGCTGGAGGGCACAGACTTAAGCCTCTTCAGGAACGGCAAAATAATGGTCAAGGAAACAAGGGAAGAGGCAAAGGCAAGGGAAAAAGCCGAAAAGCTCCTGAAACTGCTTAAAACAGGCAGGGGTTAAGCTTAAATAGGAAAAACAACATATTAAACCTAAATTGCTTCATTCAAATAAACTTTGAAAAAGGTGAAAAAAAGATGGTTGATTTCGCTGGAGCGATAAAAAAGCCTTTCTCTGACGGCAAGACGGCACTAATAGGAATAGTCGTCGGGTTGATTCCGGTTGTGAGCCTGCTTCTTTCAGGCTATGGAGTAAAGGTTGCACAGAACACTCTGAACAAAAACAAGTCACTTCCTGCTTGGGGTTTAACCAACATTGGAGACCACATAATAAAGTCAATTATGGTGCTGGTTATCCATATAATTTACGGCATTCCTGGAGGAATTTTGTTGGCTGTTGCGCTCGGCGCAGCAATAGTTACCCTGCTTTCAAGTGGTGACTTCATCTCAGCGTTTGCAGCAGGCGGGTTAATCGGAATTCTTGGCATTCTACTCCTGCTCGTTGGGGCAATTCTTGCTTCAATGGGAGTAATCTTTTATGCTAAGGAAGGAAACTTCGGTGCAGCCTTCAAGTTCGGCGCAATACTGAAAAAAGTCCTGACAGGCAAATACATTATATCATTAGTGGTGGTAATAGCTTGGGCTATTGTCCTAGGAATAGTTGCAGTAATTCTTGCAATCATTCCAATAATAGGCTCATTGGTTGGAGCAGGGCTTTTGGGGTATGCACTAACAGTAACTGCCTACACGATATTCTCCGAAGTCTTTAACGAAACCAAGTAGGCATTTCAACTTTTTTTCTTTTTTTATACAAAGTCTTTTAAACATCTGTGGGTTTAAAGTTCCGTATGCGAAACTTTTCCCTCGGAAAGCTGTTCGGAATAAGGCTGGAGTTGCACAGCACGTTCATTCTGCTTATTGCCGCAATAACCGGCTTCCTCGCAATATTTGATTTCCCTAGCCTTGTTCCAACTCTTGTACTTTTGTTTTTCCTTTTCGTTTCGGTTTTCATCCACGAGCTGTTCCACTCAATCGTTGCAATATCAAAAGGAATAAAGGTGGAAAAAATCACGCTGCTGCCAATCGGCGGGATTTCATTAACTGAGGAAATTCCGGAAAAGCCTTTAGACGAGTTCCTGATAGCTGTTGCAGGGCCAATGTTCAATTTCATTGTTGTAGTGCTGATTGCCCTGCTATTAAGTTTTTTTCCGCAGCTACCGTGGCCGTGGCACATATTCACTGACCCTGCTGCAGGAGCAGAGGAACTCAACCAAGCGCTTTTAGATTTCCCGCTGTTCAGCCTGTTCTGGGTTAACCTGGTTTTAGGCGCATTCAACCTCTTTGTACCAGCCCTGCCTCTCGATGGTGGAAGAGTGCTGAGAAGCATTCTCTCCTGGAGGCTTGGATTCAGCAAAGCAACAAGGATTGCAGCAGGAGTGTCCACTGTCCTGTCATTGTTTCTCTTCCTCATAGGTTTTTTTTCTGGAAACATTATTCTGCTAATAATAGCAATTTTCATTTACTTGGGAGCAGGCCAAGAAAATGAGTTTGCAGCACTCAAGGAAACACTTAAGGGGGTTGACTTAACGGCAGTGCTAAACAAAAAGCCTCTAATTCTCAAGCAGGAAACAACGCTTGAAGAAGCATTCCAGCTACTCCAGAAAAAGAACCAGACAGCATTTCTTGTTGAAACCGGCAATGGCATTGGCTTTGTTTCAGTTGACGTTTTAGAGGGAATCAAGAGAAGCAGGTGGCCTGTAGTGAATGTGGCGGAAGCAGCAGCAGAACTGCCAAAAATAAGCCTTACCGATTCCCCAATAAAAATCGTGACAAAGTCACTGAGCAGGAACTATCCTTTCACGCTTGTTTACTCCAGCGGAAAACTTGTTGGAGTGATTGACGAAGAACAGCTCAGGAAATTCCTCAAAATAACAAAATTAAATAAGGAATCGCAGCACTAATTTTATTGCATCTGCCGGGGTCGCATAATGGTATTGCACTGGTCTCGAATTATGGCGTAAAAATTAATGCGGGCAAACCAGCGTCCTTTGGACTTGGGAGTTCGAATCTCTCCCCCGGCGCTCTCAGTTTCCCCACCAAAAAATTTAAATATGTGAGCAGAGGGCTACTATTATGGCTGCTTCCAGGAAACCAAAATCCGCTGCGAAGGGAAAGCAGATAAAGCTGATTGAGAAGCCTGAACCAAAGGAAGACCGCTTGGAGGACATAAAAGAACATGTCGAGGAGATAAGGGACGAAATAGAGGACAGCGGAAAGGACGTTGAAGAAATCAAGGAAGACGTGGAGGAAATAAAAGAGGACTTGGAGGAAATACAGGAAAAGCAGAAATCAATTCTTGGCAGGATTTCTTCAAAGCTTTTGCCGGAGGAATTCGGATTAGACGACTTTGCCCAGCAGATTGTCGGGGCAATTGTTTTCAGCGCTCCGCTGGCAGTAACAGAGGAAGTGTGGCGCTTAAGCCAAAGCCTTGACTTAATTCATGTCATCGTGATTGTTCTCATAACTGTTTTGTTTGATGTCCTGCTAATCCATTACACGAAAATCCAGAACACTAAAAGGGAAACAATTTTTGGGGTGATTCCAAAAAGGCTTTTTTCTCTGGTGCTCGTCTCATACATTACTGCTTCAGTGATGCTTTACGTTTTGGGCGTGATTGGAGGCCAGGTCAACACTTTTGAGTGGGCAGTTAAAGTAATAATTTTTGTCGGAATGTTTGCCAATATCGGGGCTGGCGCAGTGGACATGCTTAGATAGCTTATGGCAAACAGCCATAATATCTGCGGATTGTTTTGGGTTGTTCACTGTTTCGAATACTGCTGTATCAGCTCTTCCAGCCTTCCCTTGAATTCCTTGTTGGATGCCTTAATGTTTGCCTTCTTCAACTGTGCACTGAATTTTTTGTTACCTGAAAAAAACTCGGTTAACCCCTGCATGGAAGGGTTTTCTTCAGCAACACCAAAGCCTAGCTCTTTAACCATTGCACCATTGTGGAACCTTTCAAACCAGTCAATTGAAGCAGTAACATAAACCGGTTTTTTCAGCACAACCGCTTCAGAAATCGTTCCCATGCCGCCGTGGCAGAGAACTCCAGAACAGTTAAGCATGTCATCAGCCCAATCCTCTCTTGAAAAACTCTTGAACTCAACGTTTCCGTGTTTCCTGCTTGAACCATAAACAACAAAGCGTTTATCTGGAAATTCTCTGAATAAATTTGTAAAGTTCTGAAGGTTTTCTTTTGAAGCATACGCTAGGAAAAAGCCTTGGTCCTGCGGCTTTTTTCCGGCAAGATCCTCCCTGACAAGGGGGTGAAAGAACTCCATTCTGCCACTGTTTTCTGGTTTCATTATTGATGTTACAAGAAAGCGGTCAGCTGAAAAGTAGGCGCGCAGCATCAATTCATCGGTGAGAGAGTAGGCAATTTTTTGGCTGAATGAGAGCCTTGTCTTAAAGTAGTTTGCCAAGTGCATGTTTGAAATCAGTATAACCTTTATTCCGGAGAGCTTCCCGGCATACAAGCCGTTGAAATCAAAATCCGAAACAATTACTTCCGGCCTGAATTCCCTGATTATTTTTCTCAGCCTGGAAAAGTTGTGGAACAACACAAAAGGAACTTTAACAGAATTAAAAGCAATTGACTTAAGCCTGTCAATCCTCCCATCACTGTGGAAGTAGTACTTGAACCAGTTAAGCGCTTCAACTTTTCCGAATTCTTTTTTAAGGAATGGCAAGCCTTCACTGTAAGAAGTTATGAGAAGCTCGTGCCTTCTTGAAAGATTTTTGATTAAAATGCTTGACCTTCCAGCATGACCCAAGCCGACACCGCAGACCGCGAAAAGAACTCTGGCCACTACTTTTCCCGCCCTCTCAGTTCCAGCTTAATAAGCGATTTTACTTTTCTCACAATCTTCGAGTTCTCAGCAGTTATTTTGCTTTTTGCCAAGTTTTCCTTGAATTTGGGCAGCGAGGAAATGAATGAACTGATGCCCTGCACGGAGGGCTTCTCTTCAAGCAGCCCGAAGCCGAGCTTTTCAACCAGTTTTCCGTTGTAGTAGCGTTCCGAGAACTCTTTTGGGGTGAAAACGAAAACCGGCTTTTTCAGTATTACTGCTTCAGAAATCAGCGAAAGCCCGCCATGGCAGAACACTCCAGAACAGTTGCTGAGGTCCCTTGTGAACTCTTTATCCGAGAACATGGGCTTAAAAGAAATATTTTTCTCGTCAGGCAGCTTTTTTCCGCGCACAACGAATTTTTGTTTCGGAAACTTCCTCAGAATGGGAATTATGCCGCCAAGCTGGGTTTCAGAGCTGTAAACAAGGAAATAGCCCTTGTCTTTTGGTTTCGCTTTTAGGATTTCCTGCCTGAGCAGCGGATAAAAAAAGTAAACATTCTTTGATTTTGCCTTTGGCTTGACGATTGAAACAACAATTGTGTGGTTGGAGCTGTCAAAGGCTTTTATGACAGGGCGCTGTGTTAAATAATAATCAATTTTTTCGTTAATGTTCGCAAAAAGGCGCTCGTATTCCATCAAGTGCATGTTAGATATTGTTATAGTTGGAATATTTAGTAAGCCAGCAACATATAGGCCGTTGATGTCAAAGTCTGAAACAACAATGTCAGGCTTGAACTTCTCAGAAATCTTGAAAAGCTTTAGGAAATTTGAAGCAAAAACAAATGGCGCCCTAGGAATATTGTAAAAGATTGTCGTGATAGGCTTGTATTGGTCTTTATCGTAAATCAGCCTGAACCAGTTAATCTGGGTTACGTCAAACTGCTCTTTCAAAAAGTTGTAGCCGTCGCCGTAGCTTACAACAAGCACTTCATGCTCTTTCATCAACTCCTTTATTATAACAGAGGAGCGGGCTGCATGCCCCATTCCAATGCCGCATACAGTGAAGAGAACCCTAGCCATTTTTTCTCGCCGCATCGTTCACAGCATAGAACGGGCCAATAAAGTAAACAAAGTCGTTTGAAATTTTTAGTTTTATCGGAGACAAGTACAAGTCTGCAAAAAATTTGGATTTGTTTCTTTCAGCCAGAAGCCTTGAAATCAGCTGCGACACAGTTGAAGCAGGAAAAGAAATGCTCTTGTTTTTTGCCTTAAGGCTGAATTCACTTGCAATCCTGCTCACCAGTTCCTCATCTGACTTGAATACTACTTCACTCAAGCCAAAGGCTTCAACGGCTTTTTCAATTGACTTGGAAGCGCCTTCATCAAAGGGCCTTCTTTCAATGTCATTGAAGCCCAGCTCTTTCAGTGCCTCAATTTGTTCCCTGAAAACCTTTGACATGTACTCCAAGTGCTTTGCCTGGCTTTCAACTTTTTCCCCCACCAATGCGAGGTCGCTTATATAAAAGTCTGTTGAGCCCTTTGCGGCCTTCAACAAATCCTTGTCTTGCTTGGCGCGTTCCAGCATTGTCTGCAGCTGCTGTACAACAGAATCAACTGAGTGCTCGGCCTGGCCGGAATTGATTGTCTTGTTCAGCTTGAGGATGAGCTTGTTCTTCATCTCCTGGTTCACAAGAATGACTGCCTTGTCCGTTGCAAAAAAACTCTTGTTTCTCCTTACCACCAGCCCGAAAATTGAGAGGTCTTTGAGCGCACGGGAAAGAGCAGCCCTGGCCGAGTTCACGCTGGAATAGTTGGCTGAAACCCTGTTAAGGAGGGCATTGTAGTCAATGCCTGGGCTCTGCTTGATTATTAACAAAATAGAGTTTTTGGCCGTCACGTTAATAGAATTTGTGGGGAAAAGTTAAAAAAAGGTGAGATAGAAGCAGGAATTGAATAAGATTTTTATTTACAGGAATTGTTTGTTGTTTATGGCATTCAGGGGAACATTCATAGAGAGAAAAAGGAATAATGCAATTTCCATGGGAAACAACTCCGGAAAACCAAACAATTCCATAAAAAGAAGAAGGATTATTGGAAGGCAAACATTTCAGGGGCCATCCATTATAAGGTATGTGAATCTGGGTGCAGGGGCAGGCACAGTAGCCGGATTGGGCCACGCATTCTTTTTCCGCATAAAAGCCAGCGAAAGCAGGGCTGCTGCAAGGCAACCCTGGTTTGGTGCCTTGGAATCAGGGGGCAATATCAAGGTTTTAGTTGAAAGGTTCGGCGGAAAAGATTTGTATGAAATCCAGGCAAGGAGTGAAGCGCTTAAGACAGAAATTTACAGGGAATACGCTTTGCGGGGGCACAGTACATTCGGAAACGATTTTAAAGTTGGCTTTGAAACAGAGGCATCCGGAAAAATGACTATTTCACTGGAAATGAAAAACCGGCCCAATGACCCTTTGCTGGATCAGAGGCTTCAGCAGATAATAGAAAAAAATGCAGATTATTTTTCTGACAGGTATGTTAGGATTTTGGGCAGAGTGTCTGATTACCAGAAAAAGCACAATTTGAAAACTGTTGGTGAGACAGTAAACTTCCTGCAGAAGCAGGAAGCAGAAAAACAAGAAGCCACAACAAGAGAGCCAAAACCGATGCCACCAAGCAAAGGGGATTATTATAATGAGGGCGCTTTGGGGGCGTCAACCGGCATGACTTTTGCATTATTGAGTGCAGTTGTCGGAAAAAAAATCGCCAAAGCCGTCAATAGAAGGATTCTGAGAAGAAGGGCAAAAACCGAACAGCCAAAAAAAGAAACTACTTTCAAAAAACCCGCCTTACTGGAACTAGAAAAAGGTTCTGCACCAATAAAATTTAACAGTGAAGAAGCCCAAAGAACTAACAACGTGGTTTTACCGCATGTTGCGGAACAGCAATATGTTGTAACGGTGAGAAGAATTGGAATGGGTGCAGGCTTAAGCAGGTCTGAGGCAAAAAGACTTTCACGCAGGTGCAGAACCAGAGGCATCAGAAGCGATGAAATGAAAAGAATTAACACAGAAATTTTGGAAATTAAAAGAGAGCGGAACACAGCATTACAAAAGGCGGTTGACAAATTGCCTGCAGCAGTAAAAGGAGAGGCAAGAAAATTTAAGGTTGAAACAACTGCTTCAGCCAGCCGGCAGATTGAAAATTTGGATCCGGGGACAAGGCAAATTGTTGAAAGAAAAATTGAGGAATTAGTTGGGCCTAAAAGGGATAAGCGGCTAAGGCACCTTCGAAATAAATATGAAATTAAACCCACTGCACAATTAAGAATAATTTACAGCAGAACAAGGGATGGAAGAAAAATTATTGAGTGGGTCAGCAAAGACCACAAGCAAACTGAAAGGTGGCTTTTAAGCCAGACAATTGCAAGGAGAAAAAAGAACAAAAACCACTGATTTTTATGAAAAGAAAATACCCCGGGTTGTTTCGAGGCTGCCTTGACATAAGCGGTAAAGGAGAGGTGAGAGGGAACGGGCTTTTTCACATGAGAACTAATGATCTTAGGGCAAGCCAGGTTATTACGGGGTGGAAGACAAACGCGAGGCTTTACTGGAATTTGGGGGGGAGAATTTTGCGGGCCAGAATTGAGCCAGGCTATTACACTTATCATGAAGACCGGAAAGCGCATATAAGGAAGCTTATTGAGGAAACATTTCAAATTGCGAAAGAACGCGGGATAAAAACTGTTTTCTTTGACGGCATTGAACTTGGCCCAAAACAGCTTGAAGGTTTAGGGCTTGAACTAATTGGCAGGAAAAAAATCGAGGGGGAAACCGGGATTTTTGCCCACATAATCCACACCGGCGAGCATTTTGGGCAGCGAAGCCACAAGGCAGAAATTGTTCTGTATTATTACAAAAAGGGGCTTTAAAGGCAGAGTTAAGCCACTAGTTCTATTTTTTTCATCCTCTTTGGGATTACAAAGTAGTGCTTGGTTTTGCAGGCAGCGCATTCAGCAACAAATGTGGGCTTCTTGTTCTGCTTTTTTACAGTGGCAGTGAACTCCGCTTTTCCGCCATAGCCTTTCTTGTGCTTTCTAATATTCTCCCTCGTGCCCCAGGACATAGCTCTTGCTTTTCCGGGCTTGAACTGCTTGAGCTTCTGCGAGGTATGCGAATTGCACTTCTTGCAGTAGTCCTGAACTTCTTTAGGTAGATTCACTTAAAACACCAAAAAACAGGGGTATTTTTCATATTGAAGTAGTTCTGGAACCTTTTTAATCCTTTTGGAAAGCCGGGAAAATAATAATCATAAGCTATAATAAGGAGAAAGCAATTCATAATATCATGTTTTCTGCGCTGGTGCAGGGATTAAAAGACCTGGCTTTAAAGCCATCTATTCTGCTTCCTGCAATTGTTTTCGTGCTGTTCAACGCGGTTCTGGCTGCCTTAAGCCAGGACACCATATTAGAGTTCTTTTACAACGTGATTTTCCTTGAGCAGCTGCCTTACGCCACGAATTGGGTGGAATTTTTTTACTTTTTTGTAATGATTTATTTCTGGCAGTTGCTTGCACTGGCACTGGTGCTATTTTTGGCTTACACCGCCAGCTTCTGGATGGCTTTTTCCTACAGCGCCTTCGTGAAAAACAAGGGAAAAACAGGGGCTGTTGCAAGCTCAACTCATGCGCTCTCAAGGATTGGAAGCGCTGTAAGCCTTGCAGTTTTTTTCGGCATTGTGACACTGCTTTACGGCTTTCTGCTCATGGTTTTCTTTCTTTTAACCAGCCTGCCGGGGGAAAACATTGTGGGAGGATTAGGCCTGCTGCTCTTCCTGCTGTGGCTGGTTTTTGGCGTTTACCTCTTAGTGAAACTGCTTTTCCTCCCTTACATAGTTGGAGTGGAAGAATCCAAAACCAAGAATGCGGTGGAAAAGGCATGGCAGTGGAGTGGAAAGCACTTTTTTGGCATAATTGTTGTTTCACTAATAGTGGGCATTATTGCTAATGTCATTGCCTTGGCTGGTTCGGCTTTAAGCGACTTTTTCGGGGAAAGCTTGGTTGCAGTTGCCGTGGTTGCACTGTTTGTTTCTGTTTCAGTGGCTTACTCTAACCTTGTTTTCGCGCACTATTATAATTCCACCCGCTAAGAAATTTCATATTAAAAACCTAACATTCAAAGAAAATTAATAGGGCCTTAAAGTGAAAAAATGCTGCGAGTAAACAAACTGCTGCTGAAGAATTTCAAGTCGTTCAAGAAGGCTGAAATACCCTTTCACGAGGGTTTCACAGCAATTGCCGGAGCGAATGCAAGCGGAAAATGTGTAGTTGGAGAAACGCGGATTCTCCTGCCCACAGGCGAAAGCAAGAAAATCAGGGAAATTGTGGAAGAAAACATTGAAAAGGCAAACAAAAAGCAGTTCCTTGAGGACGGCATAATCGGTTTTGTGGAGGACCCTAAACTTAAAGTAATCAGCCTCAATCCGCATACGCTTAAGGCAGAGGAAAGAATGGTAAGCGCAGTTGTGCAGAGGCTTTGCCCTGAACGATTGCTGAAAATAAAAACTAGAACAGGAAATGAAGTGACAACCACTGATTACCATCCGTTCTTCAGCATCAACGAAAACGGGGTTTATTCGCTGCAGGCAAAAGACCTGAAAGAGGGGATTTTCATTGCTCTGCCTAGGGATTCCAGCGTGAACAATGCAAAGAGCACTTTTTTCATTGAATTCCTGGAAGAGTTTGAGGCAAAAGACAATGTTTACGTGCCTTTTAATGAAAAATACCTGGAGCTGCTTGACGATTACATTAAAATCACCCGGTGCTCCTTGAAAGAAACAGCGAGAAAGTTTGGCGTGCCGGTAATGGCATTGAAGGGATTGAAAAGCAAGCAGGCAATCAATTTTGCGCACCTCGTAAAAATACTGGTGTTTTTGGGTTTTGAGCCGGAAATGATTGCGGAATTAATCCCGAAAGTAAAAGGAAAAACGCACAACATCGAAACCAAAATGGTTTGGAGAAACTCAAAAGAATTTTCAAGGTTATTGGGGTACATTTTTGCTGAAGGAAGCGTGTCAGGAAAAAACATCAGGGTTGTCAGCAAAACACCTGAAATTGTTGAGGATATTAAAAACATGTCCAAAAAAATTTTCGGGCTGGATGCAAAGGTATACAAATACAAGAACAAGGCATTTGACATCATCCTGTACTCGCATGCGGTTTACAGGATTTTTTCAAAATTCGGGCTCGCAGAGGGGAAAAACGCAAAATCAAAAAAAATACACTGCATATTTTTCAGGCACTCAAACAAAGCGGAATTCGCTGCCTTTTTGGATGGGTATTTATCCGGAGACGGATTTGTTTCAAAAAGCGTTATAAGCAGTACAACTGCAAGCGAGCAACTTTCCAGAAACATTGAGGACATTTACCTTTCACTCGGAATAGTCGCACGGCGCAGAAAAATCACCAAAACAATCAAGGCAACAAGCTTCCGGGGAAATTATTGGGAAGTGGTTGTAAGCGGCTACTCAAACATTCAGACATTTGCTGAGGAAATAACCCTTACGAACAAGTTCAAGATAAAAAGGGTTCATGAGCTTGCAAAAAATGGAAAGCACACTAACACGGATGTTATCCCAAACATAAACGGGTTAATCAAAAAGGCATGCCTGGAAGAAGAAGTAAAGTACGCGATAAAGAAGAATAAAAACATAAAACTTAAGTCTTACGCTGATTTTGCATGTTTTCCAAGCAGGCATGGCCTCCAAGAAGCAATGGAGCAGGAATTTGCAGGAAAACAATCACAAAAAACGGTTCTACTGAACTCACTGGCACACTCTGATGTTTTTTGGGATTCAATCTTGTCAATTGAGGAAGTTGAAAAGAAACCGAAATATGTTTATGACTTGTGTGTTGATTACTCGCACAATTTCATTGCAAACAACATTTTTGTGCACAATAGCAATGTTCTTGACTCACTGCTTTTTGTTTTCGGCATAACCAGCCTGAAAATGCTGCGCGCCTCAAAGCTCACTGAATTGGTCAACCATGATTCAAAGGAAGACTACGCCAAGGTTGAAGTGGAGCTGCAGGATGGTGAAAAAACCTGGCAGATTTCTAGGACCATTGACACTCGCGGCCAGTCAGTGGTTAGGCTGGATGGCAGAAAGAAGGGCCTAAACGAGGTTACTTCCCTGCTTCAAGAGCTGGGGGTAAAGGCTACAGGCCACAACATTGTGGTGCAGGGCGACATCACCAGGATTATTGAGATGAGCCCAAAGCAGCGCAGGGAAATAATTGACGAAATAGCAGGGTTGGCTGAATTCGAGGAAAAGAAAGTGGAGGCATTGAATAAGCTTGAGAAAGTTGAGGAAAGAATAAAGGACGCCAACATTGTCCTTAATGAGAGGCAGGCATACCTTGAAGAACTGGAAAAGGAAAAAGCAGCTGCCTCGCGATTCAATGAACTCACTGAAAAGCTCAGGAAAAGCAAGGCAACAATTCTCTTCGAGGAGAGCAGGAGGTTAAGGGAAGAACTGGGAAAAGCCGAGAAAGCCATTGATGCTGCGCGGCAAGAAATACAGAGGCAGGAAACAAAGCGCCAGGAGCTGCTGGAGCAAGAGAAAGCCGCGGAGGAAAAAATCGAGGAACTAACCAACAGGCTCATTAAGCTGAACGAAAAAACTTATTCAACCATTGGAAAAGAGGTTGAAGAGAAGAGGTCTGAGAGCAGAATCCTGAGGGACAGACTGGAACAGAAAAAACTCTCAATTGAAAGCCACTCGAATGTTCTCTCAAAACTGAAGGCTGAAGCGTCTTCGCTTAAAGAGGAAATGGAAGTAAAGGAAAAGCTTGCTGCCGGCACAAAAGAAAAAATTGTGGCCTTGGAGCAAAGCTTGAAGGAACTAGGCCGGGAAAAAGAAGCTGTCACTGCAAGGATTTCACCTAAAGACAGGGAAGTAAAAGCAAAAGAGAAAGAGCTGAGAGGAATTGAGAGCAGCATCTCTGAACTCAAGGAACTGCTTTTTGAGAAAAGGATTTCGCTGGAAAAGCACTCAAAGGAGAAAGAAGTCCTAAACAGGAAACTCTCAGAGCTTGGAGAGGAAAAAAAGCAGCTTGAGGCACGGCTGGAGGAAAAGAAAAAACTTGAAAAGCAGATGCAGGGCTTTACTGACCTAAACCCCCAGAAAGTGCTTGAACTGCATGAAAAAAAAATTGAAAGAATTATGGAGGACCTCCATTTTGAAAGGGGGCAAACCGGGCACCTGAAAGATTCTGTAAACTCGCTTAAGGGCATTAAAGCAAAGTGCCCTGTATGTGATCAGAGCATTGACAGGAAAACAGTTGAGCAGCTGATAAAGGCGAGAGACGAAAATATAAGGAACCTTTCAAAGAGCATTGAAAAAAAGCAAAGCGAGAGAGAGCTTTTAGGCAGGCAGAAGGCCGAAGCGCTTCATAACCTGCACTTGCTGAGCGAGCTAAAGGGAAAGCTGAATGCATTTGAGGCAGTGGATGAAAGGTTCAGGGAAAAAAGCAGGGCAATTATTGAACTCAAGGAAAAGCTTTCAGGAATCGGCACAGAAAAGTTTTCTGCGGAAATAAAAGCGATTGAGTCAAAAATTTCTAGGCTGGCAGAACAGAAAGGCGCGCTGGACAAACAGCTGTTTGCCTCCAAGGAATCGTTTGCGGAAAGCAACCTTGACGAACTGCTTGGAAAAATTGATGCCCTGAACGCTGAAAAGTCACGCAATGAAACAACACTTGCAAGGCTTGAAAGCGAGCTATTGCACGGCATTGAAAGAAGGCTGAAAGAAATTGAAAGGGAAAAAAAGGAAAGAGAAGAGCAGAACTCGTCTTTGCACAGGGAATTGAATGAGAGCCAAAAAAAACTGGCTGAACTTGAAGGGGAGCTGAGCGTAAAGGAAGCTGAAATGAGGAAGGCAGAGTCATCCAGCAAGCTGTTGGAGGAAGAAAAGCTTAGACTCCAGACAAGGCTCGTAAATATTGAGGAAAAATCCAATTCAGTTGAAGCAAAGATTTCAAAGGTGGAAAAAGAAATCAACGAGCTTAATCTCGGCAAGTCAAAGAACGAAGTCAGGCTGTCAGACTTAGAGGAAGAACAGAAAGCGTTTGGGGAAATACAGCCATTCAAATCCTACAACCTTCAGGAACTAAGGCAAGGAATTCCTGCAATAGAGAAAGAAATTTCATCGCTCGGCGCAATCAACATGAAGGCGCTGGAAAGGTTTGGCGAGTTAAGCAAGGAAGTAAGCGAGATGCGGGAAAAAGTAAGCAAGCTTGACGAGGAAAGGCAGGCAGTTGCTGAAATGATTGACAAAATAGAGTTAAAGAAATTGAATGTTTTCATGCAGTGCTTTGAGCAGATAAGCAAAAAATTTTCAGACCTTTACTACCTGTTTTTTGAGGGAGAGGGAAAACTGGAGTTAAGCAGCAAGGAAGAGCCACTGGAAGGAGGCCTGCTGATTCAGGCAAAGTACAAGGAGGACAAAATGAAGAGCATTGACGCAATGAGTGGCGGGGAAAAAACCTTAACCGCGCTGGCATTTCTGTTTGCGATTCAATCCTTTGAGGCAGCCCCATTCTACATTTTTGATGAAGCTGATGCAGCGCTTGACAAGGAGAATTCATTGAAGCTTGCAAGAATGATAAAGGAAGTAAGCAAGACCTCACAGTTCATTGCAATAACCCACAATGATGCGATAATAAAGGCAGCTGACCAAATAATCGGGGTTGCATTAAACCAGCAGAAGAGTTCAGTCATAGGGTTAAGGCTGAAAGAAAGGGCAGCTACCGCTTCAAACACTTAAAGGCACAAGATTTCCCGTTCACAGGGCAACTATTCCTCGAAAAGAACCTCGATAACTGCATTGCTTTTGAGGTCTGCAACGAATTTGTCGTACAATTCTTCTTTTTTCCTTTCACCCAAAACGCCTTGAATATCTTCCTTGAAATCCTCAAACGTTTCTTTTTTGTCAGTTACTTTAATTATGTGGAAACCAAAAGATGTTTGAACGGGTTCGGACAACTGGTTGAGGTCCAGCGCGAATGCCGCATCCTCAAATTCCTTAACCATTGCCCCTCTTCCAAAATAGCCAAGGTCGCCTCCAAGAGCACCTGATGCAGTGTCAGTTGACTGCTTTACTGCAAGCTCAGAAAAATCAGCGCCCTCTTTTAGCTGCCCTAAAATCTGCTGGGCTTCTTCCTCTGTTTCAAGGAGAATGTGGCTTGCCCTTATCTGAACAATGCTGTCTTTGTTTTCCTCAAAGAATGCTCTTGCCTCTTCTTCTGATATTGGAATGTCTTTGAATAAAACGTCATCAAGGAGTTTCTGCACTGTGAGATATTCATTTACGGCTTCAACAAGTTCTTCTTCAGTAGTTGTTCCTGACTCAAGAAGTGCCTGAATGTTCTCTTGCTCTTCACTCCAGAACTCATCAAACTCCTGCTGGGAAACCGAAATTCCATTTTTTTTAGCTTCACTTAGAAGCAAGGCGTTCTCAATTAGCCCCTCCAAAACAAACGACTTGGAAACCTGGCTTTTCAAGTAATCAGGCACTGCAGCATACCTTTCCTCAACATCTGACACATAAATTATTTCACCGTTCACAATTGCTGCAACCGCATTGTTGTCGGATAAGGCTGGCTCGGAACTGAAGTTTTGGTCCACTGAACCATCAGAAGCAGTCAATGCAATCCCCTGGTTGTCCGGCAAAACCACGTTTCCGGCTTGATTGCCAGAAGAGTTGAACAAAACCAAAAATGCGATAAGCGCAACCACCAGCAAAGCAGCACCAAAAAAAACCGCTTTTTTGGGAATTGCTATTTTATCATCAACAGATGGGGCCACTAAAAGAATGGCTAGCAAAAGGTATTTATTTGTTTCTCGGAAAGGAAAGCAAAAACAGATTATGCGGATTAAGAAACGACAATTTTTAAATTGGCACTAGCCCAGACAAAAAAACACCAATACCAAATGAAATTATTGCTGTCAGGCCGCCTATTAACAGCATTTCAATTCCTGCTTCAAGCCAGTTCTTTGCTATTACGAGAGAGCGGAGCGAGCCAACTGCAAAAATTGTTATAAATGTAAGGGCAAGCGCAATTGGAAAAGCCAAACTATTTTCGATTGGATAAAAAACTGAAAACACGAAAACCATCAAAGGCACAAACCCGGCTATCAGGAAAGCAAAGTAGGTGTAGGCTCCGGCCTTTAAGGGGCTTTTCTGTGCAGGAATCATGCCCAGCTCCTCAACCATCATCGTGTCAACCCAGACGCTTTTCTTGGAGGTAATCAGTCCAACAAGCTGTTCAAGCGTTTGACCGCTGAATCCTTTCCTCCTGTAAATTTGCCGTATCTCTTCGACTTCTCCCTCAGGGTAATTTTCAACCTCCCAAGCCTCTCTTTCCCTTTCCCTTTTGAAGTAATCCTGCTCTGACTTCATTGAAAGATAGTTGCCTGCAGCCATTGACAAGCCGTCAGCCAAAAGGTTAGCGAATCCAAGGATTATTATGATGCCTGCACTTAACCCAGCGCCGGCAGCGCCAGCCACAACAGCAAAAGTAGTTACTATCCCATCCAAGGCACCGTAAACCATGTCCCCAACATAGTCTCCGTGCCCTTCCTGTGCCTGCTCTTCATCAAATGCTTTATGCGAGTGGGCTTTTTTTGTTTCCTCAAGGCTTCTCTTGCTGTAAGCCAGCCTTGCTTTCTGCACCCGATTAGTGAGCATAAGAATATTGGCAGGAAAGAAAATTTAAATGTAGGCTCATGACATTAAATGCAGCGGATTTCTTTTGGTTTCTAATCTTTTCTGCCAAAAATCTTTTTCAAGTAAAGTATTGCAAACACTATAACCGCGGCAGAAACAGCTGCAAGATAATAACCTATTCCTATTGCAATGCCAGCTGCCGCCAAAACCCACAAGTCAGCTGCAGTTGTTAGGCCTCTAACCCTGTTCTCTGAGCGAAAAATTGTTCCAGCTCCAAGGAAGCCTATGCCAGTAACAACTCCTGCAGCAATCCTGCTTGTGTCTGAAGCTCCAACAAACTGCGTTGAAACGATTGTGAAGAGAGTTGCACCAATGCAAATTAGCATGTGTGTCCTAAGGCCGGCAGGCTCGTCATCTATTTCTCTTTCAAACCCGATTAGCGCACCTAACCCTGCAGCAAGCAAAAGCCTTACAAAAAGGTCAAACTCTGAAAGCATTCAAAACAATTAGTGAAAAGTTGTTAATAAAGGTTTCTAAGCACTCTGCTCTGGCTGGACAAAAGGCTTTTTTTTGGCAGGAGCTTTGCCTGTTTTACCGGCTTGTTTTGCTGCCTTTAAAGCAGTTTCCTTATACTGTGGTTTTTGTTTTAAAGCGTAAGGCTTTTTAGGCGCAAATGACTGCTTTTTACTTGCAGCCGGTTTGGATGTTTTTTGCACGCCTTTCTTCAACTGCCCCATTTCCTGTTTTTCCCTTTCAAGCTCAAGGCTTTCCTTCCAACCCATGCCATGCAACTCAGAAATTCTTTTCTCAAGAACCGCAGACCTTTTTTTGAACTCGCCCTTGGACAGCAGGCCATCCCTTAAGTGAGCATTTAGTTCCCTTAACCTTGTCTTCAAGGCCTCAACCTCTGCCTCATTTTCCTCAATTTCAAGCAAAGTTTTCACTCTTCTCGCCCTCAAAGACTCAAGGGAAGCAAGCTCAGCAGCGTACCTATTAGCCAGCTCTGCGTGCTTTTCCTCGCTTATTTTGCCAGCAGTGAAGGCAGTATCTGCCTTTCTTTGAAGCTCTTTCACGCTCTGCATTTCAGAGGCAATAGAAAACCTCTTCTCACCCCTCAAAATTGTAATGGTTAACACTATTCCAAACAAGAAAACCGCGCCAGAAAACATGACAAGGACACCAAGCATTAAAGGCGAATCAAAAATGTTTGACTGAGAAGGAGCTGGAGCACTTAAACCATTATCCGCCTCAATTATTTCCGACTCATCCAGGGAAGCAAAGCGCTCATACATTGGAGAGGCAGCCTCAAAAACTTCTTCAGCCAAAGAAACCAGGCCAATGCCGTTCTTCAAGGAATTGACTGCCTGGGTTCCCTGATTCAATTCCTTATAGTAATTGGCTGAAGCCAAAAAGAACTTGGCGTGGTCCAAGTAAAGCACAGGCCAAGCAAAATCGAAACTTGAACTTAAAATCTTTTGCTCCAGCACATTAATCCTCTGCTCCAATTCAGAGTAGAGGCCCTCAACGTTTTTTCCTTCAACAGCTGCCTCGCTTGAAGCAAGCGCTTTAGCTGAAGCCGAATCAAAAGCCGAAGCAGCATTCCAGCCTAGTTCCCTTTCAACCTTTGCAGCGTTAAGCCTCCTGACAATATCTTCCTTGTCACCAGAAGTGAGCAGTGTAACAGAGTTCTCTGCTTCAACAATCAAGCTGTCAGCCATTTCCTTGAACGCATCTGTTTTCCTTACACGCTTCACTGACTGCCTTGTTATCTCATAGAAATCCTTGGAAACATCATACCATGCAGCAGCAAACTCGTAATCCCTGATTTTCTCGAATACTGCTCCTAAATCAGTGCCATTGCCAGTGTCAACCACAATTGTCTGAGTGTTGAGAAGCCTCTCAACGTTTATCTCAGCATAGGTTAAGCGCTGCTGCGCTGAAACATGCCACTCAAAGAAATCAATTGGCACTGACTTGTCAAGGTCCATGCGCAGGTTCTCAATGTCTTTGCGCAAAATATCCAGCTTCAGTTCAAGAACCGTAGAATTGAGCGCAAGAATGGATGGGTTGTCGGAAATATCTCTAACAATCATTGCGTTAACCCTTGCAAGGAACGCGAAGTTTGCGGCGGAGTAAAGGTAGTTCTGGTCGTTTAGGATTTCAGCCTGCCTTATTGTCTGCTCTGCATCATTCAAAGTGTCAAGCAGGGTGTTAACCAAGGAAGTGTCCTCAAGCAGTGTTGTTGAAAGAGAAGTGCGGGCGCTCTCGATAATTGCTTTTGTTTCCTTCAAATAGTTTGAGGTGAGCTCCTTCATAACCCCCAAGTTTGGCTTATAAGTTATTTCCTGCGGCACAAAGTCAGGCACTGCTTCCTCTGCTGTCTGGTTAATGTCAATCTCTTCAATGTCAGAGAAAGCATATTTTAGGACTTCATCAATTGTTGAGACTTCCACAACCTTCAAACCAAACTCTTTCGGAGCATAATCAACCAAGTTAATGCTCTGAACCTTTCCATCAATTTTAACTGTCTGGATGGCCTCGCCCTTTGGAATCATGAACAGTTTAATGCCTGTGTTTGCTGCTTCCGCTGTTTTCTCAAAAACGCCTCCAACAGGCCCAACGAAACCGTCACTGCTAATTGTGCCAGTAAGGCTTACATTGCTTGGAAGAACCTTGCTCTGCAGCATTGAAATAACCAGCAAGCTCATTGCTGCGCCAGCGGATGGGCCCTCAACAAGCGAAGCGTTCGAGGCAATCGAAAACTTGTAGTCAAAGCTGCTTACCTGCCCGGAATAATTCCTCGCAAGGTTTACTGCTTCTCTCGCGGCATTCTGCGTTGTTGTTCCAACCAGTGGCTCAACTGAGGTCCAAACCTTTCCAGTGCCTGGGTCCAAATCAAGCACTAGGTCAGCTGCCAGGCCCTGCCCCTCAGTGGTAACAGCGTAAATCTTCATTTCTCCGTGCTCAACAACAGCTAAAACACTTGAAGCGTACAGCAGAACAAACAAAAAAAACAGCAGCCTCTTCATCACTACACCACTTCCGGAGCCATTCTAAAATTTAATAATTAAAGAAATATAAAATAAACAGGTATGATAAACTGGTATGTGCAAAACTAGAAAAGCCCATGGACTATAGCAAACTATGGGAAAACCCAAGAAAAAAGAAAACAGGCTTCAGCCAAACAATGAGCCAAGCCCTTCAGCAGCTTCCTCTTCGGTTTTTCCCTGCTCTTCCTTTACTTCTTCCTTTTTTGCCTCTGCTTTTCCGCCTGCATGCGCTGCTGGCTGAACTTGGACAGCCTGTGCAACTGCAGCCTTCTCGATTGCTTCATCTATGTTGACTTCTTTGAGTGAAGCAATGAGTGCCTTTACCCTGCTGGCATCTGATTCAATGCCTGCAGCCTTCAGCACTTTGGCCACTGCATCCTCTGTTATGCCCTTCTTGGCAGAGTGCAAAAGCATTGCGCTATACACATACTCCATTTTTTCACCTCGCTTAATTGTAACAACCTAATTAAGTAATTAAGCAACATTTCGTTCACTCATTCCCTGCATTTCTTTTCCATCCATATTCTCACTCCATTTTTGCATTATATTCGCTATGGTTTCGCCTCTTTCTTTTCCTCAGGCAAAACTTCAGGCGCAACAGCTTTCAATGAATCAGCATTTGCCTTTGCCTTTGCAAGCAATTTCGGCATTGTTTCTTCTGTGAAAACCTCTGCCTCGAATGCAACAGCTTTTGCATCATTGAATGCCTTTTGAACCAGCAAAGGCATTGTCTGCTTAGTGAAGTAACATGCATTGAATGCAAGGTTGAATGCTTTCCTGTGGGCACTGGCAAACTTCTGGAAAACTACCTCAGTGTCAATATCCAGGATTTTTGCCTCAAACACTTGGCCGCCTTCAATTGCTGAAACAACGGAGAGGCCAACCTTAACCGGCCTGATGTTCAGCTTTAAAAGCATTCCGGCAACAGGCTTTGAAACCGCCTGCCCTTTCCTTGTTACAATTTTGTCCTCTGCAATCGCAATGGTGGCACCCTGCACTCTAACACTCAAGCCAGCTGCCTTAAGGTCACTTAAAGCAGGACCCGGCGGCAAGCCAGTATCGCCTGCAGGCACAACAATGTCTTCCTCCGCAATGTGGCCTTCCTTTGCGGGCATGCTTCCCTTGTTTTTCTTAAGGAATGAAAACAGCTCAAACGGATTCATTGAAGTAAAAATAACTGCACAGCTTTTGTTAGCGTAACCTGTTAAAGGTGCAACCTTCTTGTTTTCCTGCAGCGCTTTCTTTATAACCCTTGTCTTTGATACAACAATTGTTCCTTTGCCGCGCAGTTTCTTCCTAATGCCCTGAAACAACGAAGCAGGAAACATGTTTAAGTCAGCAATAGCAACAACAGGATATGCTTCTGTCAGCCTCTTTATTTCCTGCAGCCCGGCTTCCTTCCATTCCCTGTTATGGCGGGTCATTCTGCATCATCCTCCGATGCAGCTGCCACAGTTTTCTGCTTTACTGGTTTTCCAGCAGGCCCCTGCTTTTTTTCATGGCTCTTTAATGGTTTCTCTGCCTTGGTTTTCTGCGAAACTAATCTGCTGCTTTTTTCAGCGCCCTCTGGCTTAGCTTTGTGGAAAATTTTTTCAGTGCCTTCTGGCTTGGTTTTGTGGGAAACCATAATGCCTTCCTTTGCGCCAATCTTAATCGGTGGACCCATTGAAAGCTTTAGGTAAACTGACTTTATGTTCTGCTCTCTTTTCTCAAGGCCCTGCACGACAGCATTGAAAACAGCTATAACATTATCTGCAACTTTCCTGTCCTCATCCTTTTCCCTGCCAACGGTTACATGCACTAATGGCATGAACTTGCCTTTTTTGTTGGAAACGTTGAGTGAAGTGCTTGACTTTGAAATCATTTCCTCGAATGAATTGATGGAAGGCTGAATCGGCTTAGGCATTTTTCCTCTCGGGGCAAGCTGCTGCCCAAGATACTTTCCCACAGCAAGTATTGCCTGGCCCTCGGCAAGCAGGACATTATAGTTTGAGACCAATTCCTCAACGTCTTTTTTCTTGAGGCTCGGAATCTGCTCATCCATTATGATTTTCGAGGCCTTGCCCTTTAGCTGTGAGGCAAAGTCTTTGTCCTTTACAAATACAAGCGTTTTTACCTCGCTATGCTTTCCAGTTGGATTAGGCATCGTAACCTCAACGTCAACCCTGTTCTCTGCCTTCTTGAAGTCAATGCCCTTGAAGTTGATAGTCAAGTCAATGCTTTGAACAAAGTTTCGCTTCTTGGATGCATCACGCATTCTCTGGAGTGCCTCAAGCACTTCTTGGTCCTTCAATTCAAATACCTCCTAACCAAAAGGTTAGTTCAAGCGGTGCCAAAAACAGGCAAAATATTAATTAATTCTTAAAAATAAAGGTTTAAATTACTTCTCTTGGGCTTTGCTTTTCGCTTTTTAGCTTTTCTTCGCTTCTTCAGGGAAAACAGAATCCCATTTTCCTTCATCGAACTCTCTCTGGATTTCCTTTGCTTTCTTTCCCTCAACTGTTACGCCCATGCTGTTGCAGGTGCCAATTATTTCTCTGACCGCGCTTTTAATCTTGTAAGAGGAAAGGTTGTCGAGCTTCATTTCAGCAAGCTCCTTCACTTGACTCATTGAAATGTTGCCAACGTTTTGTTCCTTTGGGTTCGCTGCTCCCTTCTGGAGGCTTATTTCCTTTTTGATTAATGCGCTTACCGGAGGGCTTCCGACTTCCACTTCAAAGCTCTTGGAGGATGCATCAACCTTTACTTTAACCGGAACCTTCATTCCGGAAAAACCCTTTGTTTTGTCGTTAATGGTGCTGACAACTTGGCTGATGTTCACCCCTAATGGGCCCAAAGCAGGCCCCAATGGTGCACCAGCACTTGCCTTGCCCCCCTCAACCAAAACAGAAATCTCAGGCATAAAAATTCTCTCTTTTTTCTTTTCCTATTTGCCGCAAATTCTACTCCTTGATTATCCTTATGTGCTCCGCACTAATTGTAACAGGAATTTTTACTGCTGCTTCAAGCAGCTCAACCGTTACCTCTTCCTTGGTGTCATTGACTCTTATTACCTTTGCCCTCTCCCCTTTAAAAGGCCCGGCAATTAGCTCAACCTTCATGTCGGGCTTGATGCTCTTCATTAAGGGCTTTGCCTCAAGGAGAGAAGAAAGCTCCTCAATTTTAACTTCGCCCCCAACAATGCCTCGGCCCTTTACGTGAGAAGTGTTTGCAATGCCCCTTCGCACAGTCATCTCGTTGTCTGCCTCAATAAGGATGTAACCCTTTAAGCCAGGAATAACCGAAACCGAGTAAATGTTAAGGCCCTCCTTGCTTATCTTGTTCGACATAATGTCTGTAACAAGGCTTTCCTGCCCAACCGTTGTCCTTATCGTGAAAATCACTCAAACCACCTAAAAACAATAAAAAAAACCCAAAGAAAACAGGCAAAAAAATTCAAAACAATTAAAAAAGTTAAACTGAAAAGGGTTAAAAAGGCTTTCTATAAGCCCAGCTTCAGAAACCTGAAAACAAAGGTTAAAACAAAGCCAAGGGCTGCAATCAATATTATGCCAATGCCGGTTATTTTCGCCATCTGCTTGTACTCGCTCCAGTCAGGCTTCTTCGAAACCGAAAAAATCCTCTTGCTCTGCTCCACAAACTGCCCGAAATCAAACATTTTATCCCAACAAATCTTGGATGAGAAGAAATAAAAAAAGAAGGGGTTAAGGAAAAATCACGCCACGAGAAAAATTGTATTATTGGTTCGCTAAGAAATTCAGTCAGCAAAGCGGATGCCCAAATCAATTTGGCCCTCGTAGCCTTTTCCTGGCTCTGCCACAGAATCAAGGTACGGGAACCTGCCGCCGGCAACAACAATCATTGCCTGAATCTGGTTGCGCGGCACATTATCATCAATCATTGCACCCCAAATGATGTGCGCATTAGGGTGGATTTTGGCTGAAACAGCTTCAACAATCATTTCTGCCTCGCGCAAAGTCATGTCAGAGCCGCCAACAACATTAACAAGTGCTCTGTTGGCACCACTTATGTCCACATCCAGGAGCGGTGAAGTCAAAGCGTTTTCAACTGCTTCAAGCGCCCTTGCATCAGTTGCTTTCTGGGAGTCGCTTTCACCCAAACCAATCATTGCAGCCCCGCCTTTCTGGAGAATGGTGCGCAAATCTGCAAAGTCAAGGTTGATTAAGCCTGGCTTTGTGACCAGTTCAGTTATGCCTTTGACCGCGTTGGTTAAAACTTCGTCTGCAACCTTGAAAGCAGCATTCACCGGCAAATCAGGAGCGATTTCAAGAATTTTGTCGTTCGGAATAACTATTACAGTGTCAACGTTTTCCTTGAGCCTTGCCAATCCCTCCAACGCATTCTCGGTTCTCTTCCTTCCCTCAACCGTGAAAGGCAACGTAACAACACCAATCGTCAATGCCTTTATTGACTTCGCGATTTCAGCAACAACAGGAGAAGCACCAGTGCCAGTTCCTCCACCCATGCCGCAGGTAATGAACACCAAATCGCTTTGCTTGAGCAGTTCCTTAAGCTCTTCAAGGGATTCCTGAGCAGCGCTCTCTCCAACCATCGGATCAGAGCCAGAGCCAAGGCCCCTAGTGAGCTTTCTGCCTATGAGAATTTTCCTGTCAGCTTTGGCTTTCAATAAGTCTTGCGCGTCAGTGTTAATTGCGTAAGTTTCAGCGCCTGAAACGCCTATTTCAGACATTCTCGTAATAGTGTTGCCGCCGCCACCGCCAACCCCAATAACCCTGATTTTTGCTTGGCCAACCTCAAGAATCTTAAGTAGCTCTCTTTCCTCTATGTCAGTTCTCTTCCTTGATTTAGGTGCAGGGTTAAGGCCTTGCTGGTCTCTGACCCTCTTCAAAGCCTTGTCAACAACAGTTTTCACGTTACTACTCCTTCAAAGCGGAAAAAGCCGAAGTATATATGTTCTCCCTTAAATAAATTTAAATTAATACCCTTTCCCTGAGAGGATTTGCAACTGGGAAGTGGTTAAAAGGCTTACAGCCACGCTGCAGGGCCTAGAAATTTTGAAAACCGCAGAATTACCTGATTCAAAAAAATTAAAGCTGTTTGCCATCGATTCATTTAAATAAAACTAATTCGTTAATAATCCTGAACAAAATGCCTAAAGCAATTGCAGTGCTGAGCAAAGGCAAAGGCTTTGCAGCGAAGCTCTCCGGGAAGCTTGGAATCAAAAAGCTTCCGCTCAAGTTGGATGTATTCCCAGACGGCGAATTATACGTAAGGTTTTTGGGTAGCGTGAAAGGAAAAACCATTTACATGGTGCAGAGCCTGAGCGGTGCTCCAAACAATGCCCTGCTGGAGTTGTTCCTTGCCGCAAGAACAGCAAAAGAGCTCGGCGCAAAAAAAGTTTTCGGAATACTCCCATACCTTGGTTACATGCGCCAAGACAAAAGGTTTAAGGCAGGGGAATGCTTTTCCGCGAAAGAGGTTGCGTGGCTGTTGAGCAACTGCCTTGACAGGCTTTACACCTTTGACGCGCACCTCCACAGAATCAAATCATTGAACAAAATTTTCAGGATTCCGGCAAAAAATCTTAGTTCTGCTAAGCCAATAGCCGCATACATCAAGAAAAAATTTTCCAGCAAAAATACAGTTATTGTTGGCCCGGACATTGAGAGCTCGCAGTGGGCTGCAAAAATCGCGAAAAGCATTGGCTTTGAGTCAACAATTCTGCGCAAGAAGAGGTTCCATTCAAGGAAGGTTAAAGTGCACGTTCACAAGGAACTTGAATGGAAAGGAAAAAACGTTGTCATCGTTGACGACATTGTGAGCTCTGGCCACACAATGGCTGAAGCAATCAAGGCAGTGAAAAAGCGAGGAGTCAAAGAAGTGCATTGCATCTGCATTCACGCAGTCTTCTCCGAGGATGCGCTGCGCAAAATCAGAAAAGCAGGCGCAAAAAGCATTGCAAGCTGCAACACGATTCCTCATGCAACAAATAAAATTGATGTGAGCGGTGAAATGGCGGAAGAACTTCGATGAAAAGAGTACTGTATGTTCCTGTAACAGGACGAGGAAGAAAACCAAAACTACGCAGGCTTAGTAAATCTTCTAGTTATTCTGGAGTTGAACGTGAAGTTGTCAAGCAATTAAGAGGAACCTTAAAACCGGCAAAGGCTATTGCAAAAGACTTTGGGATTCCTAGGAGCATGGTTACAACAATAAATCGCAGGCATGGCTGCAGAAGCAGATATATTTCTTACCTTGTGGGCCAACGACTTGGATTGAAATGGCGAGAACTCCCAAAAAGAAACCTTCTCTCCGTAGAACATAAAAATAGAATTATTAAGCAAAATCTTCGATTCATTAGAAATTTTGCCGGAAAGTACAGGGAGTGGGGCACAAAACAAGACAGGGAGGATTTAATGCAGCAGGCTACTTTAATGGCATTTGAAGCACTGGATCATTATGACCCGGCTCTTTGCAGCGAAAGGGTCTTTGTTTTACTTGTTACAAGGAAAGTAATCAGGGCAACTGGTTATGACATTCGCTTGCAGAAAAAACTTTTCAGCAGTCTTGATGAATTCCCTTTGCTTGAATCCCATGCAACCGGAAAAGAAAAACCACATATTTAAATACAAGTTTGCTACATAATTGTTTTAAGCCGCAAAGGCCGGAGTCCTCTGTTTTTATTTTTCCGCGAGAAAGAAGGTTTAAATATCTTTAATGTCAATAATTTGAAGGGTTGGATTGAAAGGAAAAAACCCGGACAAATTCTCGCTGACAGACGTTGTTTCAATCGCTGATTTTTCCAGAGCAGACATCGAATTTGTTTTGCGCAGGGCAGCGGAAATGGAGAAAACGCCGCAAAGCAAAAAAGAAAAAATCCTGCACGGCAAAACTGTTGCCTCGCTTTTCTTTGAGCCAAGCACTCGCACAAGGCTGAGTTTTGAAACCGCGATTCAAAACCTTGGCGGGAAAGTAATTGGCTTTCCAGAAGCTGAAGTTACCTCGGGCCAGAAAGGGGAAACAACAAGCGATGCAATCAGGATAATTGCCAATTACGCTGACATTATTGTTATGCGGCATTACATTGAGGGCGCGGCACGCAGGGCAGCAGAGATTAGCAGCAAGCCAATAATTAATGCTGGCGACGGCTCGAACCAGCACCCAACGCAAACCCTTCTTGACCTTTACACAATAAAAAAAGAGTTCGGAAAAATCGACGGATTAAGCATCGGAATGGTTGGAGACCTGAAGTATGGCAGAACTGTTCACAGCCTAGCTTACGCGCTTGCACTGTTCAAAGAAATAAAGCTTTACCTTATTGCGCCTGATTCGCTTAAAATGCCACGACACATAATTGAGGACATAAAAGGAAGGGTTGCAGTGCATGAAACCTCTGACTTGAACAAGTTTTTGCCGGAGGTTGACATACTCTATGCAACGCGCATCCAGAAGGAAAGGTTTCCGGATGCAGTTGAGTACGAGAAAGTGAAAAACGTTTACATTATCAGGAAAAAAACCCTCCAGAACACAAAAAAAGGGTTCAGGATAATGCACCCGCTGCCACGCGTAAATGAAATCTCCACAGACCTTGATGACACGGAAGCGGCAATTTACTTTAAGCAGGCCGCAAACGGCATCCCAATCAGAGAAGCAATCCTTTCAATTCTTGCAGGGGCGAAGAAGAAATGAAGGAAAAAGATTCCGGGAAAGAGAAAATGGGGGAAAAAAAGATTTACATCACTCCAATAAAGGAAGGAACTGCAATTGACCATCTTGCGCCAGGTGCAGCGCTGAAAATACTTGAAGTTCTTGACCTAAAGGAGTTTCCCGTAACAGCTGCAATGAATGTTGGCAGCAAAAAAATGGGGAAAAAGGACCTTATTTTCATTGAGGGAAAAAAGCTCTCAGGAAAGGAAACAGAAAAGATTGCGCTGATTGGGAAAGGTGGAACCCTCAACATCATCAGCAATGCAAGCATTGTGAAAAAAGTGCAGCTAAACTATCCCGAAGAGGTCAGCGGCATAATCAGGTGCATTAATCCTAAATGCATTTCAAATGCCGAGGGAATTCCTGCAAAGTTCTCGATTAAGAGTGAGCCGCTGAAGGCAACCTGTTTTTACTGTGAAACAAGAATGAATGAGAACGAAATAATTAATTCAATAAAGTGAGCCCATGCTTGAAACGAATTTGGCAGGAATCAAGCTGAAAAACCCGACAGTATTGGTTTCTGGAATCCTTGGCGTGACAGGGCAAAGCATGGCTCGCGCAGCAAAAGGCGGAGCGGCAGCAGTAACAATGAAAAGCGTGGGCCCGAAGCCTTGGCTTGGCTACCATAACCCAACGGTTGTTGCAAACGAGCACTTCATGTTGAATGCTGTTGGCCTGCCTTCCCCTGGCTACAAAAACAATGAAGCAGAATGGAATGGCTTAGGGGAACTGCAGAAAAAAGACGTTAGGGTTTTCGCAAGCCTTTACGCTTGGACGCTGGAAGAAATGGAGGAAATTGCTGAAAGCATAGCTGCAAGGAAGCCTGACTTGATTGAAATTGATTTGAGCTGCCCGCACATGAAGGAAGCAGGAGAATTCGCTTTCAACCCTGAGCAGGCAGCTGCAGCTGTCAGCGCGGTTAAAGGAAAAGCAGGAAAGGTTCCAGTGTTTCCAAAGCTGAGCCCGAACACTAACCGAATGGTTGAGATTGCAAAGGCATGCGAGGAGGCAGGAGCTGACGGCATTTCAGCAATCAATACTGTTGGAGGAATGGCAATTGACATCGAAATGAGGAAGCCTGTGCTTGCAAACAAAACAGGGGGCATTTCTGGCCCTGCAATCAAGCCGGTTGCAATCAAGGCGGTTTATCAGTTGTATGATGCCTTGAAAATTCCTGTTCTTGGAATGGGAGGCTGCACCAATGGAAGGGACGCAATTGAATTCATTCAAGCAGGAGCCTCAGCTGTGGGCATTGGCACGGCAGTATATTACCGCGGCATTGATGTTTTCAGCAAAGTATGCTTGGAAATGCAGCAGTGGATGAAAGAAAATTCTGTTAAAAGCGTGAAGGAACTGGTGGGGGCAGCGCATGAATAAAAACGTTTTAAGCGAATTGCATCGCATGGATTTCCCGAAGGCAGCCAGCATTGAAAGGGTTGAAACCGAAAACGGGAACACGAAAACTTTTTACTTTAAAAACGAGTGGAATGCAAGGCCGGGGCAGTTCTTCATGGTGTGGCTGCCTGGCATTGATGAGCTGCCGATGAGCCCATCGCTTCTTGGAAAAGAGTTGGCAATAACGGTTGAGGGCAGAGGCAATGGAAGCAGAAAAATGCTTGAGTGGAGAAAAGGCGACTTGGCGGGATTGCGCGGGCCATATGGCAGCACTTTTTCGTTGAAAGCCAGAAAGCCTTTGATTGTTGCAGGCGGCATTGGCGTAACACCATTGGTGACGCTGGCGCAGGCATTCTTTACTGAGAAGGGCATTAAGCCGGAGTTTGTTTACGGTGCTCGCACCAAAAGACAGTTCATTCTGCTAAAGCACATCAAAAAATATTCAAACCTGCATTTAATGACTGACGATGGCAGCACAGGAGGAAAAGGTTTAAGCACTGACAAAATGCGGGAGCTGCTTGGAAAAGGAAAGTTTGATTCTGTTTACGCTTGCGGGCCAGAGCAGATGATGGTGAAAGTGCTTGAAATAGCTGGAAAAAATAAGCTGCCGTGCGAGTTAAGCTTTGAAAGGTTCATGAAATGCGGTTTCGGTGTATGCGGCCACTGCATGCTTGATGACAAAATCGTGTGCATTGACGGCCCTGTCCTGAGTGCAGCGCAGCTAAAAAAGTCAGAAGACTTCGGAAAATACGCAATTATTAGGACGGGAAAGAGGGTTCCGCTGAAAGAATTTTTTGAGTGGAAAGACGATGACTAATGCGGATTTGCTGCTTCAGAACTGCACAGTTCTGAGGAAAGGGAAACCAGAGCAGTCAAACGTTTCGGTTAAGAACGGGCTAATTGAAAGTATTTCAAGTGAGGCAGTGCAGGCAAAGAAAACCGTTGACTGCTTGGGAAAACTGGTTATGCCTGCAGGAATTGACGTGCACGTGCATTTCAGGGTGCCGGGAGCAACGCAAAAAGAGGACTGGAAAACAGGGAGCAGGGCAGCGCTTGCAGGGGGCATTGCAACAGTGCTCGACATGCCTAACAATAAGCCGGCAGCCATAACAGGCAAAGTGCTTGCATTTAAGAGGAAAACCGCTGCAAGGGATTCGCTCTGCAACTACGGCTTTCATTTCGGTGCAACGCCTGAAACTATTGGCACTATCGCAAAGTTAGTGCACGTTAATTCAGTCAAGCTTTACATGGGGGCCAGCACAGGCAACCTGTTGTTTGGTTCAGGCGCAAAACTCAAGCAGTTGTTTTATGCATCGAAGCAGAAGAACCTTGTTGTGTGCGTTCACGCTGAGGACGAGCAATTAATAGTTGAGAACTCAAACAGGTTCATGAAAAAAACTGATCCGCTGATTCACGGAATGGTTAGAAGCAGGGAAGCAGAAATTCTGGCGGTTGAGAAAGCTTTAATCGCGCAGGAGGAAACCGGCAACAGGCTGCATTTCTGCCACATAAGCTGCAGGGACAGCATTGAAATGATTGCTGAAGCAAAAGAGGGAGGCAGAAAAATAAGCTGTGAAGTAACCCCCCACCATCTTTTCTTGGAAGAGAAAAGCATTGAGAAGCTGCGGAATTTTGGGAAAGTCAATCCTCCGCTGAGGCAGCAGAACGATGTAAATGCATTGTGGAAAGGCATTGCTGACAAAACTGTTGATGTGGTTGCATCAGACCACGCACCGCACTTGCCGCTGGAAAAGAAAAAAAGCTACTGGAGTGCTCCGTCAGGAATTCCGGGCATTGAAACAATGCTGCCCTTGCTTTTCAATGCAGCAAGCAGTGGCAGGCTAAGCCTTGAAAGAGTAAACGAACTGGTGTGCGGGAACCCTGCAAAAATTTTTGGCATTAAAGGAAAAGGGTTTCTGGAGAAGGGAATGGACGCTGACCTCATAGTGGTGGACTTGAACAGGAAAAAACATGTAAAGAATGAGGAGCTTTTCACTAAATGTGGGTGGAGCCCTTGGAACGGGGAAACCTTTAAAGGGGTTGTCGAGAAAACAATTGTTAGAGGCAATATTGTGTTCGACAATGCCTTGTTTGCTTCTGATTTCAGGGGAAAAGAGGTTTTTTGATGGATGAAAAAAAGATTTGCTTGGACCTTTTCGAGATTGGCGCAATAAAGTTCGGAAGCTTTACGCTGAAAAGCGGGAAAAAAAGCCCGATTTATATTGACTTGAGGGTGCTTGTTTCTTATCCGAGAGTGCTTAAAGATGTAGCGGCAGCTCTTTATGACAAGACAAAGGGCCTTGAGTTTGACCGCATTGCAGGAATTCCTTACGCGGCAATCGCAATAGCAACAGCTGTAAGCCTTCACGCAGAGGTGCCAATGATTTACCCAAGAAAAGAGCAGAAAGAGTACGGCACCAAAAGGGCAATTGAAGGGGTTTTCGAGAAAGGTGAAACAGTGCTTGTGTACGATGACCTGATTACCACCGGGGCAAGCAAGTTTGAGGCGATTGCTCCACTGGAAGAGGCAGGGCTGAAAGTTAAGGACATTGTGGTTTTGGTTGACAGGGAGCAGGGCGGAAAACAAGAGCTTGCAGTAAAAGGCTACAAGCTGCATGCAGTCATGACAATTTCAAAGCTGCTTGAATGCCTGATGGAAAGCAGAAAAGTAACAGAAAAACAGTTCAGGGAAGTAAAAAAATATTTGGATGGAGAAAAATGAGTTGGCCTATAAATAAGAACAAGAGCATTATTCCTGCATGCGACTTTTCTTCGCTTAAAAAACTAGGGGAAATCGTGGAAACCACGCATGACTTGAAGGGCGTTGGAGCATACAAAATCGGTTTCCAGCTGGCATTATCGCATGGGCTGCCAAAAGTGGTTAAAGAAGTAAGGGAATTCACTGACAAGCCAATAATTTATGACCACCAGAAAGCCGGCACTGACATTCCTGAAACAGGGAAAGGGTTTTCGGGGGTTTGCAGCAGTGCAGGAATTGATGCCGTTATTCTTTTCCCTTTTGCTGGCATTGAAACAGAGGCTGAATGGATTCTGGCATGCAGGGAAGCACGCCTTGGAGTAATAGTTGGCGGGGAAATGACTCACAAGGGCTTTCTTGAAAAAGAAGGGGGCTTCATTTCAGAGAAGGAGGCAGAAAAAATTTATTTTACGGCAATTGAGAATGGGGTGAAAGATTTTGTTGTTCCGGGCAACAAGCCGGAAAAAATCAGCCATTACAGGAAACTGATTGATGGGAAGGTAGCTGAAGCAACTCTTTACTCTCCAGGCCTTGTAGCGCAGGGAGGAAAAATAACTGATTCTGGAAAAGCTGCAGGCAAAAAATGGCACGCAATTGTTGGAAGAGCAATTTACGAATCCGGGAATCCAAGAAAGGCAGCTGAAGAGCTCTCCAAGGAACTCAAGTAATTCATTTCCTTAAAATTAGGAAAGCAATAACTGCAACTGCAATAACCAAGAAGACAAGCACGCCAAACAACAGTATTGCAATGATTACTCCGCCGATAATGAGCCACGTTAAAGTGTCGTTAGAAGGGCTTGTTGGGTTTATTGAATCACTTGGAGTTATGCCTTCATCTGGCTGCAGTTCAGGCTGCCCCGGCTGCTGGTTTTCATCCTCTGCTCCAATTTCTGGTTCCGGTTCAGTTTCTGGTTCAGGTTCAGTTTCTGCTTCAGGCACTGGTTCTGGCTCTGCTGAACAAGAAGCAGGTTCCTCTAAGCTGAAGGAACTATAAATTGGGGTAAAAGTTTCAATTGAACCACTGTATTGGGAAGAAGGAATAGTGAACGCAACAGAGTAAATGTTTTTCTTGCTGCCAACCGTTTCACCGATCATTAGAATTTCTTTCCCGCGATAATTGGTTGAAATTTCCCTGTATTCCTGCGAGAAAGCCTTGAAGCCACCTATCAGGAAAGAGACTGAAGCACCTTGCTTTTCTAGGTCTCCTGTATAGGTTGTGTCAAAGTAGGCTGAAGCATAATCTGCCGGATCAGAGTAAGTGCTGACAGAATAGGAGTCGCTTTTAATGAGCAGCCTTTGCCTGTCATTGCTGTAAATCTGCTTTCCGCCGAATTCCTTGAAGAACTCCCAAGCTTCGGGCACAACAAAATAGAAATTTGAGGCATCGCTGTGGCGGAATTCAAGCACTTTCTCTCCTTCATCAAAGCAAACAGCAAAAGCGCTTTGAGTTAAGGTAGCCAGAGCAAGCAACACCAGAAAAACAGAAATTAGTCTTTTCATCTCAGAAATATATAATCCACAGAGTATAAAAATTTTTGGTGGGGTTCATAAAGGTTGTTGAATACCTTTACCTCACCTATATGGAGGCACTAATTAAGTTAATAAGTATTCAACACCCTTCATCTAAGCCTTAAAAGTCTTTTCACTCTTTGCCTGCCAATGCTAAGAGGGAGAATGTAAGGTTTTTCGCCCCTGAATTTTCTTGCAAAGTACCTGTCCCTTACTTTTGCAGGCAGAACCTCTCTTCCACTTTCAAGGTACTGATGCAAAGAAACCCCTGCTTTATGCAGTGGCCTGTACGATTCAATTATTCTGTCCATGAAAACTTCAAACCATGGCTTTCCAAGAATTTCGTTGGCTTTCCTTACGTCAGCACCCTTTTCCCCTTGGAATAAAAGCATGCCAATGTTCCTACTGTTGCTTTCAAACCTTGTATAACCTATTGGGATTCCAGGAGGGCACTCAAATACATTTACGTATTTTGTAACGGATTTGTCTGGCCATTGATGCGATTGTTTCAATGAAATCCGGAATTTTCCCAGCAAAGGAACCGCGTAGAGATTTTCATAGAACTGGGTTTCAGCCCTTAACCTTTGCTTGAGTTTTTCAACAGTCTTAATTCCTTCAGCAAAATCAACCGTTGACACAACAACAACTTGGGCAGGAGTCAATTTTCTTGACTTAAATTCAATATTGCTTACGCCATACTTGAGCTCCAGCAGCCTATCCCAAAAGCCCCTGACTTCCAATTCCTCAGCAGATAGTCTGCTTTTTTCCTTCAACAGCAACTCTACCAAAAATTTGTGGACTAAACCAGAGTATTTTGTCTGCAGCATGACTTATTCATTAATGCGACCAAATGATTAAATATTACAATTCCATTCTATTTACTGGTTTCATGGAGCAGTACAGCCGGAAGATGAAGGTAAAAGTCTTAGACATTGAGTCAGGGAAACTGATTTCACTGCTCAACGAAATTGACGCAAAAGAGCTTGGAATTCTGCCGCTGGAAAGGGTTCAGATAACCAACCCAAAGACAGGGCACAAAATCAATACTGTGGCTGATAAAACCGACACAGTAGTGGAAGAAAACGAAATAGGGTTGTTTGAAGATGTTGCAAGGCTTTTAGAGGTAAAGGATGGTGCAACTGTTGAGGTTCAGGCCTCAGATAAACCAAAAAGCGTGCAGTTCATTAAAAAGAAAATGAACAAGGGAAAACTTAAAGAAAGCGAGATAAAGGAAATAGTTGAGGACCTTTCCTCCAACAAGCTGAGCGAGGTTGAAGCAACTGCCTTTGTTTCAGCAGTCTACATTAACGGCTTTGAGTTAGATGAAATAATCTCTATGACCAAAGCACTGGTTGAGAACGGCAACACGTTAGTGCTGGATGTTTCACCGGTTTTGGACAAG
Source organism: archaeon GW2011_AR10 (assembly GCA_000830275.1). Classification (GTDB taxonomy): domain Archaea; phylum Iainarchaeota; class Iainarchaeia; order Iainarchaeales; family GW2011-AR10; genus GW2011-AR10. The sequence goes on from CP010424.1 coordinate 453,632, forward strand.
CACTCAATCGGCGGCACCAATGGAAGGTCAACAATGATAATCGTGCCCATAATTGCCTCTGCAGGCTACTACATACCGAAAACCAGTTCAAGGTCCATTACGAGTTCTGCTGGAACAGCTGACGCAATGGAAGTGCTTGCCCCTGTAACGCTGTCAATGGAAAAAATAAAGCAGGTTGTTGAGCAAACAGGCGGCTGCATTGTTTGGGGTGGCGCAGTAAACCTTGCACCAGCAGATGACAAAATAATCAAAATAGAGCACCCGCTCTCGCTTGACCCAGAAGGCCAAGTGATTGCCTCAGTGATGGCAAAAAAGGTTTCTGTGGGCTCAAAGCACGTTGTAATTGACATTCCAATCGGGCCTGACGTGAAAATAAAAACCAAGGAACGGGCAGAGGAAATGGCCCTGAAATTCCTGGAAGTTGGAAAAAAATTCGGAATAAACGTGGAAGTCATGCTAACCAATGGCGCGGAGCCAAGCGGCAGCGCGTTTGGGCCGGCGCTTGAAGCAAGGCACGTAATGGAAATACTTGAGGGAAAGCATTTTGACAACCTCGCCAAAAAAAGCTGTGAGCTTGCAGGCGCTCTGCTGGAAATGTCGGGCAGCACAGAGCCTGGAAAAGGGCACGACAAGGCGAAAGAGATTCTTGAATCCGGAACGGCACTTGAAAAAATGAGGGAAATAATCAAGGCACAAGGGGGAAAAATTTTTTCCTCCAGCGCAGTCAAAATGGCTCCCTTCATGAAGGAAATAAAATCAAGGGCCAATGGAAGAATCTACAAAATAAATGTAAGGCACTGCATCACCATTGCAAGAATTGCTGGCGCTCCAGGCGACAAAAAAGCTGGCCTGCTGCTGAAAGTGAAGGATGGAACAAAAGTAAAGCCAGAGCAGCCCTTGTTTGAAATCTACGCTGAAAACAAGAGAAAACTTGAATTGGCGGAGCAGTTCGCCAGATCTGTTGACGTAATCGAACTCGATAAAACCATTCTGCAGAGGATCTCCTAATTACTTATTCTTTCTGCCGGAAACAGTTCCCTTCCTTTTTCTTCTGTCAATGTGCCAGTGGGTTTTGTGTACACTGCCAATGTACTCTGCACCCTCTATTTTTTTCTTTGTGCCAAAAGCTTTTGGGTACTGCCTGAACTGCGCTGCAATTATTTGTTCTACAGCAGTGCCCTTGCCATTGCTCCTCCTTTTTTCTTCTGGATCAATTGCGGCGCGAAAAAATACTGGCATTCCTTTTTTGTAGAGTCTTCTGCTTGATTCATCAATTAAACTGAAATTTTTTCTAATCTTTTCTTTTTCTTTCCTTGGTTCTTTCCTCTTAGGCGGCACTAAAAACAAAGGAATTTTGTTTTATTTAAACTTAACCATTGCATTCATTGCATTAGTAGAGCTCGTTGAATATTCCGGCGAATTCTTCAGCTGAAAAAAAGCAGACCTTTTTCTCTGTTTCCTTCAGCTTGGAGCACTTTTCCCTGAACTTTTCCTCGCTTAAGCCTAGCTCTTCGCGGAGGAAAGGAAATGATTTCTGGAGAGCATTGCTCAGGTTCTTGTTCTTGAGGCGGAACAGCTCCTTCAGGAAGCGCCTGAACTTTTCCTCGTCCTTCACCTTAATTTCAGGCTCCTTTCTTCTCAGAACAACAAGGCTGGAAAAAGAATTTGGCTTTGGGTAAAAGTTTTCAGGCGAAAGGTTCTCTATAAGCACTTCACCAGAAAAATGGTAATTCACCAAAACGCTTAGAGAATTGTATTCCTTGAAACCTTCAACTGAAAGCATTTTTCTTGCAAACTCTCGCTGGAAACCAACAACTGCCAGCTCAAAATCATGCCGCAGAAGCCAGAACGCCAGCTCGGAGGAAATAGTGTAAGGCGGCAAAGCAACAACCTTGTTGAATTTTGGAACCTTAACTGAAAGGATGCTTCCCTCAACCAGTTTCAGTTTTCCTGATTTTATTTCATTGGCAAATTGTTCTCTGAGAAGTGCTGCAAGAGTTTCATCTAGTTCAACTGCAATTACTTTTGAGTGCTTTAATAGTTCCCTGGTGAGAAAACCGGTGCCTGCGCCTACTTCAAGAACCTTGTCTGATTCCTTCAGCTGTGCAGCGCTTACCATTTTGTGAATTACTTCACCGTTTATGATGAAGCACTGGGCCATTTTCCTGTTTGGCCTGAAGTGGTAATTCACCATCTGATTGTTGAGTTCAGCGAACAAAGACATAAAAAGAAAAGGGGGCAAAAAAATTGCTTGAATTACTCTCTTCTGCGGAATTCTCTCCTGAAAGGCTTTTCCACTGCCGGGGGCCTCACAAAAAGGAAGTGCTTGTCAAGGTCTCCTTCAAGTTCTTCCATTATCCTTTTCACTACTAGCCTAACAGGGTTAGGCATAAGGTGGACTCTCTTCTCAATATCATCAAAGCTTTTGAACTGCTGCTTTTCCCTTTCACCCAGTATTTCAACCATGTGCTTTTTTCCAAGGCCCGGCAACAGTTCAAGCTGGTGGCGCTTAAGCGAAATCGATTGCGCGTTGTTGAAGAACCCCACAAATTTTTCAGCCTGCTCTAAGACAAGCTTTTCAATCATTTTCTCTATTTCCGCTGAAGAGTTGGCGGTTAGCTCGCTGAACGAAATCCTTTTTTTAATGAAATCAATTTTGTCCCTTTCCTCTTTGCCCACATAAACCTTTTCACCTGCTTTAAATGTTACCCCTTCCTTTGGCACAACCTCCAGCAGAGTAAAGTACTCTGTTCCAAGCACTTGAGCGATTGGCTCGGACTTGTAACTGGAGCTTTTGCCTCGCGGTAAAAAATCCAGAACTAGGGCGTATTCCTCGACTTTCACGGCTTTCACCAAAAAAAAGTTTTATTTATTCAGGTATTTGGAAAGCAAGTCAAGCACCTTGCCTAGTTTTGCGTCATCGAATTCAGGGCTTTTTGGAACAAGCAGCCTTAATTCAGCCAAGTCCTCTGGAAGAATGTCCACAATCTTTAATGCAAGATCTTCGCTGATGCCTTCAATTTCGCTGAGCTCTTTCAACAGCTTTTCCTGTTTCGCGTTTGAGAGCTTTGAAAACTTTTTAGAGTACTCGTTTGCAAGGTTCTGCTCATAGCTTACTTCCTCGCCTTTTTCCTTCACTGCCAGCCTTTCCTTCATTGTGTCCTTGACCTCTAAAAGGGAAAGGTTCTTAACCGAGCTGATATGCTTTCCAATCATTTTCTTTCACTTCCAACTGCATGCAAGTGCGCCGGGCTGACAACAAGCTGCCTGCTTGTTTTCCCGACCCTTAAGCCCACAACAAAAGCATTGCCTTTTCTGCCAATAACCTTGGCAGTTGCACCATGATAACGGTGGTGCGGAATTCCAGAATGAAAGGAACTGTTGATTTTAATGTTCACTGTCTGCCCGCTCTTCAGCTCTTGGAGGAGCTGGTTAACAGTAATTTTTCCTTTTCTCTTGAACTTGTCCCTTGTCTTGGCTCTTAAGCCCTTTGCCTTCTTGCCCGACAATCAAATCACTACCTACTTCAAATACAATAAAATACTCTTCAAAAGAAAACCTTTTAAAGCAGTGGATTGCAACGAGAAAAGCCATGCTCGCTGGAAAACAATTTTAAAGCAAAATGCAGTACTCTTTACAGGAAATCCTGCACAGAATGCCAGAATTCAAAACGGAGGGTTAGTGAATGAGGGGAATAATGAAAAAAACGCCAATGCAAGAGTTTTTAGCCAGGAAAGAGAAACCACGGCAAGTAAAAAAGCCGCCGGAGTTCTCGGAAGAGGAAAAGGAACGAATCCAGCAGGAGGCACGGAGTTCTTCGATGGCACCCCCGCCTGAGAAAGGAATGTATAATGTAAGCATTGATACGTTGAACCCGCAGAACAGGAGAAGAGAAATCATTCGCGGAGAAATGCCAGAGGGAATGAGGGAAGAGTTCGAGCGCGCGAAAAAACTCCGCAAAAAAAAAGAAGGAAAACCAAGATGATGCAGCGCGAAAAAAACTGCTTTACTGGTTCAAGCAAACAATTAAATTATAAAAAAATAGTGCCTTGTTATGGCTGAAAAGAAAAAGTTAGGGGAAGCAGCTTTTGGTGCGGGCTGCTTTTGGGGAGTTGAAGCAGAGTTTATGAATGTTAAGGGAGTAAAGGAAACAGAATCAGGGTTTATGGGCGGGCACACAAAAAACCCATCATATGAGGAAGTGTGCTCTCACACAACCGGCCATGCAGAAGTAGTGCACTTGAAGTTTGACCCCAACACTGTTTCTTACGGGAAACTGCTTGACGGCTTCTTTAAAATCCATGACCCCACGCAGTTAAACAGGCAGGGCCCAGATGTTGGGTTCCAGTATCGTTCAGCGATTTTCTATTATTCCCCTGAACAGAAAAAACTTGCAGAACAAAAAATCAGGGAACTTGAGAAAATCAAAAAGTTTTCAGGAAAAATTGTTACAGCAGTTGAACCTGCAAAAGAATTCTACCGCGCGGAAGAATACCACCAAAAATACTTGCAGAAGCGCGGCATCGCAAGCTGCCACATTTAGCGTATGCTGCCTTCAACCTAAAAAAAATAAAAAAATAGAGAAAGAATTTTTGCAAAAATTTCTAAAAAATTTTGTGAAAAATAATTTTTTACCATTTCAGCTGGTGCAATTCGCTGCCGCAGCCGTCGCAGGTCATAAAACCCTTCTTGGATTTGAATGATTTGTGGCCCATTTTGAATGTATGGCATTCATTGCAAACACCGTAAATCATATCTGAAGCTTTCATGTCCATAATCTAACCTCCTTAACATTGAAACATTTTATTATTGGCAATAACAACCCAGAACAAGAATATAAATACTTATTTTTTAGCTTTTCAACTGCAGCTTGAACCGAAAAATTAATAGGGGGTTCTGCCTCTGCGGAAAAATCCCGGGCTGTAAAAAGGATTAAATACTTGGAGGGGCACTTTATGTATGGGCGTGGCAGCTTTGTTGTTGTGGCGGCTAACCACTGATTCTAGCAAAAAAGCATGATTCTGCACTATCCAAGTGAAGAACGGAGGCTTTTTCATGAATGAAAAAACTATTGTGCTTGAATTAAGGGAAGGTGAAGACATCCTTGATGCGGTTAGGGAGGCATCAAAACAGTATTCCATCAATTTCGGGTTTTTTGTTGAAGCAGACGGCACCCTGAAGGACTGTGAACTGGTTTACAATGAACCAAAGCGCGGAATAGTGAAAACCGCTTTCAGGGACACGTTCAAAATAACTGCAATAAGCGGCCAAATACAAAAAGAAAAAGACGGTTCAATAAACCCACTAATGAATGTTGCATTGCTTGGTTCCAGAACAGGCTCAAAGTCAGGACTGCTGGTCGGCGGGAAAGCATCGAAAGCACTCAAAATAAGGCTCAGAAAAGTCGACCTCGCGAAAATAATTAAGTAGGGGAGAACACAAGGCTTCCCTGCTCTATAGCAAACAGCTTTAATTTTTGAACATCTAATTTGCTGTTTGCTAGTTGCAAAATGCAATTTTTTTTCAAATACACGGGCATTTTGCTCTACTTCCCCATTAACGCGTTTAATGGTTTGTTAATAATGGGAAGTGAACATGAGAGGAGGTTTGGACCTAAAAAAAGAGGGCTTTTAATACCCTTCGTACAGAAGTATAGAATTGATTATTCCTCAAAAAAAGCGTTTTTCTTTGAAAAACTAATTTTTTTTGGAGTAACGAGAAAAAAAAGGAGAGGTAGTATGGGATTCAGGGACAACAGGTTTGGTGGCCCAAGGCAAATGTTTGACGCCGTTTGTTCTGACTGCGGGCAGGACACTCAGGTTCCGTTCAAGCCAACCGAGGGAAGACCTGTCTATTGCAGGGACTGCTACGCAAAGCACGCCCCCCCAAGAAGCAGAGACCGAGGAAATTACTGAAACAGTGCGCTAATTCAAGAAACAATTTAGGAATCGCATTTCACGACTGACAGGCTAGAAGCCTGTCACACCTATTTTTTTTAGAAGAAAAACAATTAGTCAAAATGTTTAGGAATCGCTTGACTTTAAGAGCAAGTGCCACTTTTAGAGCAAAGCCCCGCAACCAAAAGAAAAACTACTTTCTGTTAGCTTTCCCAGATGGCTTTTTCTTAAAGCCGCCACCGTGAAGAAATGTTTCCTCTGGTTGGAGCCGGTCATCAAAGCCTTCCCTGACGCCTTTTTTCAGCTTCTCCAAGAGCTTCATCTCTACCTCTGGCGCGCGCCAATAGTGCTCGAAGCCCTCTCCCCTTTCTCGCCAATACTCGGCAGTCTGCCCTCTTCTTTTCCAGTACTCAGAGGGCGTCTCTCCAATCCTGAGTTCTAGCCTCACCTTTGCCCTTTCAGTAATCACCCGCCGCTGGCCAAGACTGTGTTCCACGGCAAACCTTTCTACTGCAACATGATGTTTTCTGTAAGAAGCCAGCTTTACACCAAAAACACCAGCGGCAATCATAGCCGCTATGCCCACAGTTGCCCCAAACTTCTTCAGGGAACTCCAACCCTGAACCCTCTTTGAAGAACGCCCTTTGTCAGAACCCAATAAGCCCCTTCTCCTTAAAACCATGAAAAGAATAAGCACTCCTAGAATAAAAATCTTTTCAATTAATTGAAAAACTTGAAAAGTCATAGTTCTTCAAAAATAAGGCTCATTTAACTCCAAGGCCTGCGCTGCAGGGCTTTGCACAAAAAGAGGCGGATTTAAAGGCAGCTTGAACACAAAGTAGTCTCCTCGCAAACAACTAAAGCTTTAAATATGTAGGTGTATATTATATACATATGAAATGTATGTGGGGTGCATAAATGGTTGATGCCAGGGTTGAGTTAAGCAAATATTCAAACAAGGTTTTGACTGTTGTTAAGGCAAAATATGATCTAAAAGACAAAAGTCAGGCGATAAACAAATTCATCGAAACTTACGGCGATAATGAGGTGGAGCATGAGGTAAAGGATAGTTATGTGAAAAAACTTTTAGAAATAGAGGAAAAACATTTCAAAAAATACGGATTTAGAAAAATGAGTGATAAAAAGCTTGATAGGTTATTTGGAAAGTGAAATCAATGCCTTTTAACTATGATTTCACTAATAAACTCAAAGACATAATACAAAAATTACGAAAAAAGGACCCAAAAAGGGCAGAAATAATTTACAAAAAAGTAAAACAAATAATTAACTCAGACGAAACAGAAATGGAACATTATAAAAATCTAAGACAGGATATGAAAGACCAGAAAAGAGTTCACATCGACAAAAGCTTTGTATTAACATTCAAATACTTCAAAGAAAAAAAATACATTTTATTCCAAGATTTTGACCACCACGACAACATTTACAAAAAATGAGCCATAGTAAAAGACAGAATCACAGGGGAAATGCGCCTTAATTACTTTTAAATATGCTTTTCTCAGTTCTTGAAATATGCCCTACAAGTTTTCTCCGTCAAGTCTTGCATTGCTGAAGGAATGCCCCCATTGCTTTTGGCTTCAATTTAATAAAGGCATTAAAAGGCCTGACGGTGCTTTTCCTTCGCTTCCCTCTGGAATGGACAGAGTGCTAAAAAAGCATTTTGATTCGTTCAGGGACAGGGAAATGCTTCCGCCAGAGTTAAATGAATTGAAAGGGTATAAGCTGTTTGAGGACGCTGAATTGCTTGAAGAATGGAGAAACAACCGCAAAGGAATCCAATGGGAAGACGAAGAAGGCAACATCTTGAAGGGGGCAGTTGATAACATTCTCCTGAAAGGGGATAAACTTGTAGTTTTGGATTACAAAACAAGGGGTTATCCGCTAAAGGAAGATACTGCAGACCACTACCAAGACCAGCTTGACATCTACAATTTTTTGCTAAGAAAAAACGGCTTTGCAACAGAAAACTATGCTTACCTGCTTTTTTACATTCCAAATAAAGTCAATGCAAAGGGAGATGTGATTTTTGATGCTGAACTCGTGAAAAGAACTATCAATGTTGACAATGCCTCTTACATTTTCAACAAGGCATTAAAAACTTTAAGTGGAAATGCTCCAAACCCAAACACAAACTGCGGATTCTGCCAATGGAAACAACACTGAACCACTAAACTTAAGAAATTCTAAAAAGTTGTCTACATAAATTTTAACCGAAACCCTTTTTATATAGGTTTTTAAACCTTTTTAAAGGCTTTTTAGTGTAGGGTATTAGTTTACTCTGTTTTTTGGGGTGGTTGAGTGGTTAAGTACACGATTGTGAATTTGGTTGCTTCAGCTAATTTGAATGCAACTCTGGACTTGTATAATCTTGCAATAACGATTCCGAACATTGAGTACGAGCCGGAGCAATTCCCTGGAGCAATCCTGAAGCTGAAGGAGCCAAAGGTTTCAATGCTCTTGTTCAAGAACGGGAAAGTTATTTGCAGCGGGGCAAGCAATGAAAAGGACATTTCGTTGGCTGTTTTTAAGGCAAGCAAGCTTATACACGAAATTCAGAAAAGCGTGAAAATACAGAAGAATGCAGACTACACTGTTGTAAACCTTGTGGCAACGGCAAACCTCAACATGACTCTTGACTTGTTCAAGACTGCAATGAACTTAGACAACGTTGAGTACGAGCCGGAACAATTCCCTGGAGCAATTTTAAGGATACACGAGCCAAAGCTGACTCTGCTGTTGTTCAAGAACGGCAAGCTTATTTGTGCTGGAGCAAAAAAAGAGGAGTTCCTGAAAAAAGGCTTAAGGAAAGCTGGAACGCTTATTAGGTCAGTCAACAAGGAAGCGAAAAAGGCAAAACCTGAAAAGCCTAAAACCCCGAAAAAACAGAAAGAAAAGCCTGCAGCAACAGGAAAAACCGCGAAAGACGACCAAAAGAAGAAAAAGTAACCCTTAAAAAAGTAATTTTCCTTAATTATTACTGATTAGCGACCACAGTGGCAGGGAAACACCTGGTCTCATCTCGAACCCAGAAGTTAAGCCTGCTACGATTAAGTTCGCGCTGGGTTTTTACTTGGAGCGGCTGGTTGTTGCTAATCACTTGAAACTTTTTTTTAAGAAAAGGTTTATCAAAATGCAGCTTCGCAAAAACCTTTTAAGAAAAGGTTTATCAAAACGCAGCTTCGCAAAAACCTTTTAAGAAAAGGCTTTGCCGTAAAACAAAAAGCTTAGCCACACTATCTTTTTCTTTTTCTAGGCTGGGAAGGCTTTACTCTGCCTTCAAGGAAAAAGTATTGGTAGAGCACGGCAGCCGCAAGCGCTCCAAGGATTGGGCCAATCCAGTAAACCAAGTGCTGTATGGGAAAGTACTGGCTTGCAATTGCAGGGCCGAACGCACGTGCAGGATTCAATGCTCCCCCTGTAAAAGCGCCGCCAATTAGCACGCCGAAAGCAAGGGTTAATCCTGCAGCAAGGCCGCTTAACTCTGAAATGCCGCGCCTGTCAACTGAAACACCGAAAATAACGAAGACAAGGAAAAAGGTCAGCACTGCTTCAAGCAGAACGCCCTGAGAGAACGAAACTCCTTCAGCCAAATCGGTTGCACCAAGGTTGATTACTGCTGGAACGTGGGGGAAAGCAGCGAGAAGCGCTAATCCAGCCAGAGAAGCGCCAATCAACTGGAAAATAATATAGTAAATGCCGGTTTTCAAAGGAAGCTTTCTTGTTGCAACAAACGCAAGCGTTACAGCAGGATTAATGTGCGCTCCTGAAACATTTCCAACAGCGTAAATCATTGCCAAAAGCACTAAACCGTGGGCTAAAGCAATTCCAAGAATGCCTAGGCCGCCATCAGTTAAGGCATTTGCAATTACTGCACCTGCTCCAATGAATACTAGGGCAAATGTTCCAATAAGTTCAGCAGCATAGCGCTGGACTTGCTCATCCACAAAAACACCTGTTAGAACATACGCTAAACTTATATAAAAGCGTTATTCCAGCAAATTAAAGCAGTTGAAACCAAAAAATAGAAATGCAAAAACACAAATTAAAACAGTTTTACAGCTTTTGAGTTGAACGCAAACCATTAAAAAGAAGAGGGCAGTAAAGGTATCTTACGTGAAACCGTCTTCATGTGATAATGTATGCCAAAATTTCAGATAATCCACAAGCATGACCTATGCATTGGATGCGGAGCGTGCGCTGCAATCGAGCCAAAGCACTGGGTAATGGATGGAGACAAGGCCCACCTTATTAATTCAAAGGCGAAGGAAGGCACTCCTGATGGCAAAATAGAGGAAAAAGAAGTTTTGGAGCTGGATGGAAACCAAGAAGCAGCTGATGCCTGCCCTGTGCCGTGCATTTTCGTGAAAAAAATCGGGGATTAGCCTCAACTTTTGCCCTGTTATCTTTAAATTCTTTTAACCCTTTATTCTCTAAGGTGAAAATTTGCCGGTTCAGGAGTTCAATGCACGGCTTCTTGAAATGAAGGACTACACCAATGAAGGGGAACTCATAGTTAGGGTAATGAAATTTTCAACTGAGAAAGCAAAGGACTTCTCTTACAAGCCAGGGCAGTTCGTGATGATTTCAGTTGACAATGTGATGTCCCCAACTGACCAAACCAAGTTAAAGCAAAGCGCGATGAGCATTGCTTCAGCGCCGCACGAAAAAGGATACATTGAGTTGTGCATCAAGATGCATGACAAGCCAGGCGTAAGCAAGTACATCAAAGACAAGGTAAAGGCCGGGGGTGAAATAACTGTGAAAGGGCCTTTCGGGGTTTTTGGCTTGGTGGAATCGCAGGAGCAGGCAGTGTTTGTTTCAACCGGCACAGGAATTGCACCACTAATGAGCATGGCAAGGCATTTAGTGAACGCAAAGTTCAGTAAGCCGGTAAAGTTTTTTTACGGGTGCAGGAGAAAAGAAAACTTTTTGTACGGCAAAGAGCTGCAGCAGTTCGCTAAAAGCATGAAGAACTTTGAGCTGAACGTTATTTGTTCAAGGGAAAATTTTAATGGAAGGCAAGGGCACGTCCAGGAATTATTGAAAGGATACAAGTTCAAGGGAAACATTGGCGGAACGCATGCTTATGTCTGCGGCAACCCGCAGGCGGTTGAAGAAATAATTTCAGCGCTTAAAGAAACTGGCTTGAAAGCCGAAAACATCCACAAAGAACAATGGTGAATTAACATTTTAGTTATTTTCTTCTTTTTGGAAGTGGCATTTTAGTTATTTTTCTTCTTTTTGGAAGAGTTTTCTTCCATTCAATGAATTTTTTTTCCTTTGCGTTTGTTGGAACAGGAACCCTTCTTCTCCCGATAGTGAACAGCCGGCTTAATCTTGGGGCACTGTTTTTTCCGACAAGGTTTCCTTTCACGTCCACAACAAAGTAGGGGTGCATTGAAAGCTTTCTGATTGCTGGGTGGCTTTTTGACTTTTTGACTGCAAAATAGAGTTCAGCAAAATCTTTTCTTAGCTGGTCTGCATGCAGCCTTAAACCTGCCGGGGTTAAAGCCAGCGTGGCCAAGCCTGCTGAACCTGCACTTGCCATTAAATACTTTAATATTTTCTCTGAAGTGAGCGCTGCTCCAGCAAAAGAAAAAGCTGCCAGCGTTCCGGTTAAGGTTCCCCAAATGATTCCGCTTTTTTTGAGAAGCTTCCTGTGGTTAAGAATTATTATGATTTTGGTTTTCACGTTTTCAGGCAGGTCATCAAATTTTACTGTTGTCATTTCTGCTGCACCTAAAGCGCTTGGGATATGAGGAAAAGAATCATTACCAGCGCAACAACCTCAAACCCTAAAACTGCAAAAGTTGAGCGCTTGATGTTCTTTGATTCAAAAACAGTGAAGCCGAGGAGGATTGCAGCAAGGCTGAGGTTTGCTTCAAAGAAAAAGAAAAACAAGAGCGCCAAGGTAAGCAAAGCAGAAAAAATCTGCGCCAGGAAAAAGAACGCTATTACCATTGCAATGAAAAGGAACAGCTTGACAACATAAATTGTTTTCAGCTGCAGGCTGTTGGAGCGGAACGAAACAATCAAAGGAATGGTCATGAACGCAGCGAACACAAATAATGCAAGAAATGGCGGGGAAGGCTGCGGCTTCGGCTGAACCGCTGCGTGGTTTAGTATAACTGCGCATGCAATCCTGTCGTTTTCAGGCTTGAACTGGGGGCAGTGGTTGATGAATTTTTCATTAATCTGTGTTTCCGGAAAAAACTGCATTGTGGTCTTCATTTTTCTTCCCTCGTCGCACAACACAAAGAACTGGATGTCGTGGGTGTCAGAGCCAGTGAAAGTAATGTTTTTCCCGTCCGGATCAATTCTCCAGTCAGAAGCGCCAGCGTATTTTCCAAGGCTCAAGCACACTTGCCTTGAGTCAATGCTTTCAGCAAACTCCGAAATCAAGCCAGCGTCAATTACTTCGTCAGTGGAAACAGAGGAAAAGCTCGTTGTGATAGCGCTGCCAAGGTTTTTGGCCGTCTGGTCAAGCTGCGTGGAAAGCTTGTCCACAAGGCTCTGCTCTTGCCCAAAGGCAATGGCGAAAATAAGCAGGAAAGCTAAGAAAAAGGCAACAGATTTAAGCGGTTTCATCACTTGTTTCATCACCTTATATCATTTATTAATGAATTAAAGTAATATTTATTGCTTAGCAGCGGGCTTTTCCGTTTAAATTTTTGAAGAATTCAGTTAAAAGCACTTAAACTGCATTAGAATATATAGTTAATGGAAATAAATTTGTAAGAAAAAAGGGGAAAACTAATGGAAGAGCAGAAAAAGAAAAGCCTTCTGGAGAGAATAGACAAGAAAGAGCTGTTCTTTGTATTGCTGATTTTCCTGCTTGCATTCGGAGTAAGAGGGCACCTAATGAGGTATGACTTGCCTTTCGGATTTGACCCGTATTTTCATGCAAGAGTTGCTGGTTACGTTGCTGAAACATTTACCATTCCCCAATATGACTGGCTAGGTTACTATCAGCTTGAAAACCCTGACATGCCTAAAACAGGCGCATTCTTCTGGTTTTTCACTGCAATCTTATACAAAATCTTCACGCTTGGCGCAGCATTCAACAAAGAGCTCTGGACAAACTTTGTGAAGTTTTTTCCGGCATTTTTTGGGGCATTAATCAGTGTTTCAATGTATTTTCTTGGCAAGGAAATGTACGGCAAGAAGGCAGGAATTGTAATGGCGCTGTTTGCTGCGATTGTGCCGGCCTTTGTGTACAGGACAATGGCCGGAACTTTTGAAGAGGACTCCCTTGGGTTCCTCTGGATGGTTGTTGGCTTAATTTTCTTTGTTCGGGCTGCAAAGCCGTTAAGGTTCGACAAGCCGGCAATAATAAACTCTCTTGTTGCTGCAGTATTTTTTGCTGTGATGGCTTGGACATGGGAAATGTTCTTGCTGATACCTTACATTATGCTTGCGTACATGGGGTTAACCGGTGCAGTAATGTGGTTCAGGAATGAGGATAAAGAAAAAATTTTTAGCCTTGCAAAAGTTTTCGTGCTGACAATGGTTGTGTTCTCGGCTCTTACAATTGCATTCATTGGCATTGGGTGGCTTGACAGGTTCACTGGCTACATAACACAGTATGCGCCGATTTCGCCTGAAAACATTGAACGAGCCACCACTAGAAACACCAGCACTGTTCTTGGATTAACTGTTGGGGAAGAAAATACTGGCAGGCAGTTCTGGGGAGAAAAATACAATGCCCTGATAATTTTTCCTTTCCTTGCGCTGCTGTTAATCCCTTACCGTGTTTTCAGGAGCAGGCAGGACCATTTGTCGTTCATTATTTTTTTCTGGGTTCTTTTGACAATGTTCATGGCGTGGGGCAAGCTGAAGTTCACTTACACTCTGGGTTTGCCGATTGCTGCTGCAGCAGGCATTGTTTTCTCTGAGGTTTTAGTTTTCCTTGGAAACAGGACACAGTTCGAGAAGAAAACAGTGGGCATAGCGCTTGCATTCATGGTTCTGATTGGATTGGGGGCTGCAAGCATTTTTGTTACAACAAAGGTGCCAAACATTGAGCTGAACACAGGGTGGAAGGAAACACTGTACTGGCTGAAGGATAGCACGCCAACTGATTCAAAGCTCTTCAACTGGTGGGACCAGGGCCACTGGCTGACTTACGTTGCAGAGCGAGGCACAATAACAGACAACAGGAACTTGAGCGGTGAAGCAAACTCGGCTTACGGCCTGTTTGTTATTGCAGAGGATGAGGAGGAGGCTTACTCGATTGTGAAAGAGTTTGGTTCGGATTATGTTATTCTTGGCGCGGACATAGTGGAAAAGCTTGGCTCAATTGGCCTCTATGCTTACAATACGCCGAATGGTTTGGATCCAAGAGTGCAGAGGCTTGACCGCTCTGGAATAATTTTTGAATGCAACAGGAACGCTGACCAGCTTTCAGGGCAAGTAACGTACCAGTGCGGCGGCAACAATTTTTCGGAAGCACAAATGCTGAGCTTTCCCACAACATACCTTAATGCGCCGAACCAGGTTATTGACCAGAGGAACCTTGGCTTTGTTTACAGGTCCAAGGACAATTCTCTGCTAGTAGTACTCAACCCTGTTGGCAACAAGTCAATGGCTGCAAGGCTCTGGTTTAATGACCCAAACATTAAGCACTTTGAGGAAGTATTTTACAGCAAGCAGGTAAAGGTATTCAAGGTAGTGGATTAAGGCAGCCTGTCCAGCTTTGTACCAAAACCCCTTTAAAAAACGACTAAAGGTTAATTATTGTTGGAATGGTGTTTGAATGGGCGATTTCCCCCTCGTTATTTTAGCTACTTTTTTAAGTGCCTTTGCTGTAACCGCTATTGTAACTCCTTTCCTCATCAAAAGGTTCAAGGAAAGGGGCTTAACCGGCATTGACATGAACAAGTACAGCAAGCCAAAAGTGCCGGAAATGGGGGGCATTGCAGTTCTTTTCGGTTTTGCTTTCTCGGTCATGGTTGCATTGGGTGCCTACGGCTTCCTTGGCTTTAATTCACTGAACCTAACTGCATTGCTCGCGGCTTTTTCAACAGTGCTGATTGTCGGCTTAATTGGAGTCTTTGATGATTTGATTGGCTGGAAAAAAGGAATAGAGCAATGGCAGCACGCGCTTGTGCCTGTTTTTGCTGCTCTTCCACTAATGGTTCTCCCTGAAAGCATTGGTTTTACCGAGCTGACAATTCCTTTCATTGGGCCGGTTGCGTTCGGCACCCTTTATCCGCTGGTTATTGTGCCACTAGCAATAACAGGTGCAAGCAATGCAGCGAACATGCTTGCAGGCTACAATGGCCTTGAAGCAGGAATGGGTTCAATCATTTCCTTCACTATTCTTGCAATAGTGTTTTTCCTTCCATTAGACCATGCGGGAAAATTTGAGGTAATGATTTTGATGGCTGGAATGCTTGGAGCGCTGCTCTCATTCCTTCGATTCAACTGGTTCCCTGCAAAAATTTTTGGCGGGGATTCCCTTACTTTAATGATTGGCGCAAGCATTGCCGCGGTTGCAATCATCGGCAACATTGAAAAGATTGCTATGCTGCTTTTTGCAATATACTTTGCGGAATTGGTGTTCAAGCTGGGAAGCAGGCTTAAAGCAGAGTGCTTTGGTTTGCCACAAAAAGACGGAACGCTGAAAGCACACCCAAAAGGAGGCAGCCTAACCCACTGGGTTCTCCGCAGAGGCATTAACACTGAAAAACAGGTTGTTTTCGCAATTCTGGGATTGCAGGTTATTGTTTCAGGCCTCGTGTTTTTTCTGTTCTGGTTCAAGCTTTTCAAGCTGATAGGTTAAACTGAGTCAAATGGCTAAAGAAGTTGCTTTGAAGCTGTGCCTTGCTTGCTCTGGCGGAGGGCACTTAAGCGAATTAATGCAGTTAGAGGAATTCTACATGGAACAAGAGCGCTTCTTTGTTACTTTCAAGAGACCTAATTCTGAGGAACTGGCAAAAAAGGAAAGAGTTTACTTTGTAACTGACCCAGGCAGAAACCCTGTTGCATTGGCAAAAAACTTTTTTGAAAGCATGAAGGTTTTTCGAAAAGAGAAACCGGATGCAGTTGTAACAACAGGGGCAGGAGTTGCTTTCCCCATCAGCCTGATTGCAAAGCTTGCTGGGAAAAAGGTTGTTTACATTGAGAGCTTCTGCAGGATAAGCAGCCCGAGCCTCAGCGCTAGGCTTTTTTACCCGATTGCGGACAAGTTCTTCGTGCAGTGGCCGCAGATGAAAAAGTTTTTTCCGAAAGCAGTGTTTGCCGGAGGGGTTTTCTGATGATTTTCGTAACTGTGGGAACGCACACGCAGCAGTTCAACAGGCTGCTGGAAAAAGTTGATGAATTAGTTGAGGGAAAAAAAATCAAGGAAGAGGTTTTTGCGCAGACAGGCAACTCTTCTTTTGAGCCAAAAAACTTTTCCTTCAAGAAGTTCCTGAATGCAGCAGAGTTCGAGGAAAAAATAGGGAAGAGTTCCATTGTGATAAGCCATGGAGGTGCGGGAGCAATAATCAGCGCGCTGCGACACAATAAACCATTGGTTGTTGTGCCAAGGCTGCTTGAGTTCAAGGAACACACCAACTCACACCAGGTTGATTTGGCCAAAGCACTGCACGAGAAAGGGAAAGCAATAGCGGTTTTTGAATTGAACGGATTGGAGAATGCTGTAAGGAAAGCGAAAAGTTTTTCTCCGAAGGTCAGCGAGGAAAGGAAAAGGCTAGTAAAAGCATTAAACGATTTTTTCGGTGAAGGAAAATGAACAAGCAAATGATTGTTTCATACCTTGTCAGCTTGTTGCTTGTTGCAATAATAATCGCTTTTGTTGACTTGGAGGAAGTGCTCAGGCAGGTAATTGGCTTTGGTGCAGTGCATTTCACTGTTATTTCAGTGCTTTCAATTGCAACATTCGTGTTTAGGGGAATTATCTGGAAAGAGCTTCTGAAGCCGTTCACTGAAATATCGCTGCTGGAATCAACTTACATCACAACAATAGGTTTTTTTGCAAACAACGTGCTGCCGCTGCGAATCGGTGAAATAGTCAGGGCTTACGTGCTCTCAGTGCACAAAAAAATCGGAAAAGTGAAATCGTTTTCCTCTGTTTTGGCGGAGAGAATAGTTGAGGGCTTAACGCTTGTGGCTTTTTTTGTGGCAGGAATTGCTTTCCTGCCAAGCATTGGCCCTGAACTGAAGCAGCTCATTCTCTTGCCTGTTGCGTTGTTCGTTGCGCTTCTGCTCGTGTTCTTGTTCCCTGGAAAAGCGCTTGCAATCACAAGGAAACTGTTTTCAGGCTTTAAGTTTTTTTACAAAGTTGAGCACTTGCTTGAGGATTTTGTAAGCGGCGGAAAAGCAATGAGAAATGGCTTGAGGCCGAACGCAATTATTTGGGGTGCGTCAATTGCAACCTGGGGTTTGCTTGCAGTAATATACCATGTTGCGGCAGTACAGCTTGGGCTGGAGTTTTCTTTGGCTGAGCTCCTGCTTTTGGTGTCTGTTACCGGCCTCAGCGTAATGATTCCATCTGCTCCCGGCTTCATTGGCACGTTTGAATTTGGCTTCATTCTGGCTTTCAGTGCCCTGGGTTTAAGCGCTGAAGCAGCAACATCAATGGCAGTAATACTCCATCTTGCATTCTGGATTTCCACAAACATTGCCGGCCTTATTGCATTGAACAGGCTGAACCTTTCGTTCAGCAGCATAATGGCAATGGAGAAAGTGGAGGAAGCCAAGGAACGGGCTGTTAAATAAAGTTTTTGCTCAAGAATTTTTTAGTGAGGCAAATGCCTGAGAAAGCAATGGTTTCAATCCTAATCCAGCACAAGAACGGTGAAAAAGTGCTGGAAGCCTGCTTGAGGTCACTCAAGGAGAATACTTCCTACAAGCCGCTTGAAGTAATCCTCTTAGACAACGGCAGCACGGACAAAAGCATTGAAGGGGTGCTGGAAAAGTTTCCTTGGGTTAAGGTCATAAAAAACAAAAAATTTGTTTCACTGGCGGATGGGGTTAACGTTGGTTTTGGGAAAGCAAAGGGCGCATATCTAATGTGGCTGAACAATGACACGTTAATGGAGAAGGGCTGGCTTGAAGAGCTTGTAACTGCGTTGGAATCCAAAAAAGAGGTTGCAGCTGTCTCTCCAGTTATTCTGCCAATGGACGCTGAGCCAAAAAAAGAAGCGAGAACGTATGTTGAAAAAATTTCCCTTATCGGCGCATGCATTCTAATCAACAGGAGGGCATGGGAAAGGGTTGGGGGCTTTGACGGAGAAAACTTTAAGCCTGCTTACGGAGAGGAAAATGACTGGTGTTATCGCGCGAGAAATGCCGGCTTTAAGCTGCTGGAAGTGCGCTCAAGCCAGGTATGGCACTTGGGCTCTTACACTGCGGAAAAAATTGTAAAGCAAAGGTATTTGCTTGAGAACACGCACAGGCTGAAAGCAATGCTTTACAATCTTAAGTTGCCTGATTTGATTAGGTTTGTTCCGGGGCTTACGCTGATTTTCCTGAATTCTTTAAGGCAGGGAAGCACTTTTTTCCTGCTGCAAAGCTACTGGGAGAACCTGAAAAACATTAAAACGATTTTTGCTGAAAGAAAACATAGGTTAGGATGAGAAAGTGAATGAAAACTCTTTAAAGGAAATGAAAGGGCAGAGAGTGCTTGTTCTCGGCGGCCTCGGATTTTTTGGCAGCAATATTGTTCACAAATGCGTTGGGCTTGGAGCAGAGGTAACGGTTTTTGACGCAATGATTGAGCCATACGGTTTTAACCTTGCAAACCTTAAAGGAATTGAGAAAAAAGTTGGGCTGCTAAAACAGGACATGAGGAATTTTGGGGATTTGAGCAAAGCAGTTAAGGAAAAGGATTTGATTTTTAATTGCGCTGGGCAAGTAAGCCACGTTGACTCAATGAAGGAACCATTCCTTGACATTGAACTCAACATTGTTGCAAACTTGAACCTGCTGGAAGCGTGCAGGAAATTCAATGGTAATGCAAAAATCGTTTATGCAGGCACGCGCGCACAGGTCGGCAAGGCAGAGTACACTCCAATAGATGAAAAGCATCCCACAAACCCTGTTGACGTTTACGGCATTGACAAGCTGACAGCTGAAAAGTATCTGCTGCTTTACAGCAGCGCTTACGGAATTAAAGGCGTTTCAATTCGCTCCACCAACGGTTTTGGCCCGAGGCACCAGATGAAGCACGGCCTTTACGGGATACTTAACTGGTTCATTCGGCTGGCGCTGGAGGGAAAAACAATTTCGGTTTATGGAACGGGAGAGCAGTTAAGGGATTACCTCTACATTGACGACATTGTTAATGCAATGGTTTCGTGCGGGCAATCGGAGAAAGCAAACGGGCAAATTTACAATGTGAGTTCAGGGAAAGGCATTAAGTTCATTGAAATGGTGAAAAAAATTATTGAGTTCTCAGGAAAAGGAAAGTATGAGCTGAAACCGTTTCCAGAGGAAAGGAAAATGATTGAAACAGGCGACGTTGTTTTAAGCTACAAAAAAATTAACAGGGAGCTTGGCTGGGAGCCTTTAACTTCTTTTGATGACGGCCTGAAAAAAACCATTGATTTTTATAAGAAGCACTTGAAGGAATATGTATAGCAAAATGCTTATGTATTTGAGCAAATAGCGAATGACTTTAATAATGGTAAAAAACAAGTCATTCGCTAGTCGCAAAAGACATTAAGAAATTACCAAAACCAATGTCTTTTGCTAAAAAACTGCATTTTGCAACCAGCAAACAGCAAATTAATGCTCAAAAATCAAAGCTGTTTGCTATAAAGTAAAACGCGGTGAACAAATGAGCGAGCTTGTGATTGGCGGAGCAGGCTTTATTGGAGTAAACCTTGCTGAAAGGCTCTTGCAGCATGGAAAAAAAGTGGTGGTTTTCGACAACTTTTCAAGGAAAGGAACAGACAAGAACATTGAGTGGCTGAAAAAAAATTTTCCAAGCGTAAAAGTGGTGAAAGTAGACATCAGAAAAGATTTAATGGCACTTGAAAACTCGGTGAAGGATGCGGAAAACGTTTACCACATGGCGGCGCAAGTGGCTGTAACCACTTCTGTCACCAATCCGAGAGAGGATTTTGAAATTAATGCGCTTGGAACATTTAACGTTTTGGAAGCAATGCGGAAAACCGAAAGCAATGCAATGCTGGTTTTTGCGTCAACAAACAAGGTTTACGGCGCATTAGAGCAGGTGGAAATTGAAGAGACCGCAAAAAGGTTTGACTTCAAAAAACTAAAAAAAGGAGTCAGTGAGGAAATGCCTTTGGATTTCCACAGCCCTTACGGCTGCAGCAAAGGAGCAGCAGACCAGTATGTTAGGGATTACAACAGGATTTATGGCTTGAACACTGTTGTTATGCGCCAAAGCTGCATTTACGGAAAAAGGCAGTTCGGCATAGAAGACCAGGGCTGGGTTGCTTGGTTCAGCATTGCAACTCTTTTGAATAAAAAAATTACTTTATACGGCAACGGAAAACAGGTTAGGGATGTATTGGATGTGAGGGATTTGGTTGACGCGTTTGAACTGGTTGTGAAAAACAAAAAGAAAACAACTGGCGAAATATTCAATGTTGGTGGCGGCCCTGCAAACGCAATTTCTTTGCTTGAGTTCCTTGAAATTCTTGAGCATAAGCTCGGGAAAAAAATTTCTTACAAAAAAGCTGGTGAAAGGCCAGGCGACCAGCCTGTTTACATCAGCAACAACAAAAAAATAGAGAAAACGCTTGGCTGGACACCAAAAATTTCTTACAAAAAAGGAATTAATGACTTGGTTGAATGGATTACACAAAACAAGGAAACAATAAAAGAAGTATTGCAGTAAACCAGACGATTTAAGACAACGTGCACTTGATTTTAGAAAAAATAGGAGTATTTGAACTGCTAATAGGCAAATTATTTATTTAAACGCCCTATCAATTTTTTCAAACTCTTTTTTCCTAGCCTCATAGTTTTTTTTCATGGTGTCAAAGCTCATCAAATACCTTCTTAAGCGAGCTTCCTCCAGCAAATCCTCTCTATCATCATCAAACGCTTCCCTGATTTTCTTCATGTTCCCCCTCTTAGCTTTTTTCAGTTTCCCATCATAACGGGCAGTCAAAGAACCAATTTGTTTCCGGTAAATCGTGTCATGCTCGTAATACTCTTTCTCCTCAGCAACCTGCCTAGCCGTCTCAAACACAGGCATACTAGATAAAGAAGGCGTATGCCATGCCCTCCAGCGCTCAACCTCCCTCAACAACTCAGGAGGGTAATTGCTTGGATAAACGGCCTGTTCTTCCTCCAACACCTTTCTTTTAGCCATAAAACCAACTAAATTAATGCAAATAACATTTATATAATACTTTTGCCATTCTATAAAGAGGGAACAACATGGTTTCAAGAATCCAGACATCCATCCCCGGATTAGACAAACTAATCCAAGGAGGCCTCCCAAAAAGCTCAATCACCCTAGTATCTGGCACACCAGGAACAGGAAAAAGCATTCTCTGCGCGCAAATACTCTACCACAATGCATTACAAGGAAAAAAATGCTTATACCTCAACCTAGAACAAAACGAAGGAAGACTTGAAAGCCAAATGCAGCAATTCGGCTGGAAACCCGAAAAACTAAAAAACCTCAAAATAATTGGAGTGGACAGCTCAGACCCAAACCTAGTAGAATACATCCTAAAAGAAATCCAAAAAACAAGATACGACTTAATAGTACTGGATTCGCTTGACTCAATCTCAAGCAACCCACTCACACTAGAAGAAGTAAACCAAAAAAGCCTCCAACAAATAGCAGAATTCACAATCCCCACAATGCTTGACAGCCCAACAATAGGCAGACTAAAACTAAAAAAAATTTTCAGTGCAATAGCAAAATCAAAAGCAACCGCACTACTAACAAGCGAAAAAGTAGAAGGAACAGAAGGATTCAGCAGAGATACTATATCAGAATTTTTATGTGATGGAATAGTACTTCTCAACTATGTTGAAATTGGGATAACTGATTACAGAAGCTTGATTGTTAGAAAATTAAGAAACAGCAACCACACAAAAGATGTGGTTCCATTCAACATAACTAACAAAGGCATAGAAATAATAAAAAAACAAAAAAATGATTAGGAGGTGATTTTATCCCCTTCTACGACTTTATGCAGAAACTAGTTTTAGCGAAACAAATTAAGTTTGATCAAGGAAAAATAGAACTTTTGAACCAAAAATTATCAATATTTCCTGTTTCTGTATTTTCAACAATAGTTGATAACAACCCAAAAGTAGTTCCGGATGTATATCAAGCAACAAAGGAATCAGCCCAAATGTTTGCTAATGAGATTAAAAAAAGACATAAATTTACTGGGCAACAATTAAAAAGTTGGTTGAAAGATATTGTGAGTTTTGCAGGATGGGGAAAAGCCGAGTTTATAATTTATGACGAAAAAAATTTTGCTTCAATTGTCAGAGTTCAACAATCACCAGTTGCAGAAATATCAAAAAAAAAGGGATACACTGACCATGCATTGAGGGGTTTTTTTGCAGGTGGCGGCTCTGCAAGCATGGAAACAGACCTTGACTGCATTGAAATTAAATGTGTTGCAAAAGGAGATTCAATCTGTGAATTTGTTTTAGGTAAAAAACAAATTTTAAAAAAAGATCACCCAGAATTTTTCAAGTCACAACTTTGGTGGCTTAATGAAAAATAAAAAACAACCTCTTTCAGTTTTATTAAGCAACAATTGGTTATTTCATGACAAAAAAAAATACAATTTAATTGAAGAAAACTCAATAAACTTATTAATAGAACTTGGTTATAATGAATCAAGTTCTAAAAAAGCAGGCAAACTAATTAAAAAATTATATGAATTTGCAGACAAAATACAAAAAATAGATTTAAACACCTATGAAAAAATGAATTCATTATGTGATAAAATAGACCATTATCTAAAAAGAAATAAAAATGCAAAAAATGAAATTAAATGGTGGAAGGCAGTTCGAGACAAAAATTATTTCTTAGCCACTTATTTTATTTTTTTAGACCAACTCTCAAAACTGGGCTGGAAAAACGCCTTTTTATCTATAAAAGCAACAAAACAGCTTTACCGTGCAGGAATTGAACATGACAAGAAAAATTGGCAAGCGGTTCAAAACCACTGCCAAGAATATTGGAAAATCATAAAACGAGCAAAAGTAGACAAATTTATTGAGTTTTAGGCATATTTGCTGCTTAAACAAAACCCCTATTTATATAAACTGTAATATTATTACTGTTTTAGAATGCTAAACCATGTTCTAATTATTCCTGATGGGAATAGGCGCTACGCAGAACAGAAGGACATAGATCCTAAAGTAGTATACAAGTGGATTTCGGATAACACCACTACTGAAATAATCCGTTTTTTCTTGGTTCAAAAGAAAATCAAGGAATTAAGCATTTTTGCAATATCCAGAAACAATGTGCTGAACAGGAAAAAAGAGCACTTGCAGGACATTTATGACGCCCAAACAACTTTGTATGAGGAGTGGGCCAAAAACAAAAGCTTTGCAAAGGCAGGAATAAAATTTAATTTTATAGGCGATTTCTCATTAATTCCAAGCGCTTACAGAAAAGCCGCTGAAAAACTGCAAAAAGAATCCATGGACAGAAAAAACCATTTATGCAATTTGCTTGTTGCCTATGACGGCCAGCAAGAAATCATTGAAGCAGTCAAAAAAGCAAAAAATTCTTTGGTTGCAGACTCAAAACAATTCTTCAAGTTCCTGCAAATCAGAACGCCAATTGATCTAGTGATTAGAACTGGAAAAGAAAAAAGGTTTTCAGGCTGCCCATTATACCAAACCTCTTACTCTGAATTCATTTTCGCTGATTACCATTACCCGGAACTCACAATAGAAAAACTCGAAGAAATAGTAAGGGAATATGACAACCGAAACAGAAGATTTGGCGTATAAAGCGCTCCTAAATCTTGCCAGAATTCTTTAACTTTAAAAGTTCGGCTTGCATTTCAATGTCTGTTAAAAAGCCCGGCACTACAACAAATTCTTTTCCATGCAATTCAAGGAAACGGATTTTCACAAAATAATCCAAAATTTCTTTTATTCCCTTTTCATTTGCTTTATTGTTAATTTTTTTAATTGAATCAATTATTTCATTCAATTTTCCTTTTTTGTGGATAACAAAATACATGAAAACCTCTTCCTTTAGAGGGTTACCACGAAATTCCTCAAAAACTTTTCCAGCATCCACAAAAATTCACTTTTGTTTCTCTCTTTCAATTGCTTCCATTATTGCTTTGCTTACAAGCCTGTCAGCCTCAACTGCTGAAATTTGGTTAAAGTTGAGCTGGGCCCTGATATCATTAATTCGGCTCCTGAATACTGAATCAATTTCGCTTAAGCGCTCAACAAAAAAAAATGCTTTCCTATAACGAATGTTACCTTTAGGCAAAACCATTTGGTAAGCCTGCCTGTCATACCTGTGAATTCTTCTCGGCATAATCAATCCTCTTTCAAAGCAGAAGGATTAGAAGAAAACTTGTAAGAATGAATTGAAAGGTTTCCATGCACATCCTTTACTTCATCACGCTTCAAAAGCCCACTAATCAGCTCCTCCAATTCAGTTGGAGACTTAAACAAAGCCAAAACCAACAAATCATAGTTACCGCTCATCTTAAACAAACCCACAACATTAGGGTTACCAACCAAGCTATCCTTAAGCCTGTCAACATCACGCATATTATGCACTTCAACCTCCAAAGCAGCAAAAACCCTGTAACCCAAAGCCTCCAAATCCAAAACAGGAGCCAACCTCAACAAAAAACCCTTCCTACGCATGGATTTAATTCTATCATAAATCGTGGAAGCAGGAATACCAACCTTCTCAGACATCTTATTATAATTCTGAATATCATGCTCCAAAAGGTAATTAAGAATCTTGTAATCCGTCAAAGAAAGCCTCTCAACCATGCAAGAAAAGAAAAGAACAAACTAATATAAATAATTTACGCAAAACACCAGAAAATACACTAAAACCGACAAAAAACACTAAAAAACCATAAAATAAACGAAAAACAACAAAATTCTATTAACAAACATAAAATATCCGAAAAATTGGGGGTTAAGTTAAAAACAACCAAAAACACAGTGTGATAAGGGATTAGAAGACTTCCCAACCATTTACTTGGATTTGGCGGTCACGCTGCCCCCTCAAAATTGGTTAAACCAGTTGGTTGAGCGCAGGACGTAGAAAGCAATTTAAGGCGTGAAAAAAATGCTTTTAGTAGAGACAAGGAACATGGACGTTACAATAAAACTGCCGACCTTAAACCAAAAGGATAAAACAATTGCTGAAATGGTCGTGATAATGCTCATAGAAGAATGGCCGCTCTCACCCAAAGGAATTTACAACAGAGTCATTAGAACGCAAGCAAAACCAGTATCCTTCCAAGCAGTCCACAAAGCAATCAAAAAACTCCACTCAGAAAACATTCTCACAAAAAAAGAAAAATACTACAAACTCAACCCAGAATGGCTCAAACAAATAACCAGCTTCGGAAACCAAGTAGCAAAAGATTATGAGGAAAACGAAGTGAACCTAAAAGACCTCCCATAAAAAAAATCAACTTTTTAGTTGAACTCAAATCAACCAAAGCATTATTAAAGCTCGCCCCCTAATCATTTTCATTTATTTAAAGTTCGAACCCACATTTTTACAAAGGGACTTTAAAGAAATTGCGGGGATTTAAATCAAGCCTAGCAAGATTGTCTTAGGATTCGTTGGCTTTTGCGCTATTGCAGCAACAATGCTTTTAGGGCTACTGCTAATCAAAAGTAGTTATTCGCAGTCTCTGCTGGAAATATTTTTAGTGTTATCAATTATCATCTTGGTTCTGGTAAACACTCTCTCCCATAAAAGCACAAAAAAAGCCAAGAACCAAAAAAAAGCATACCCAGTTTTTTCACTGAAACAAATTTTTGCAAATAAATTTGCGTTAGGCCTAGCTCTAACAATAACCTTAATACTAATCGCGCTTTTCTTCCCCCTTCAAGGCATTTCCTCTATTGTGAAAAACAATTCGTTTGAAATAACACAGTTCTCGACAAGCATAACAGAACAGCCCCTAACAAAAGAAATCCAAAGAATGATAACCGAATCAATTTCTGACATCACAGGAGACCAAAAAAGTCCTCCACCAACACCAAAAAACAGCAACGAAACAAACCAAGCATTCCCCTCGGATTCAACAGATACTAACCCAGCACCATACCCTATTGGAGTGCCTGATGCAGTGCTTGATGACGTCGTTGATAGTCATGGATTTACACCTGACTGGGCAGACACGCCAGAGTATAGTCCAGTATTGGTGCCAACTGCAGAAGGTATTTTTGGCTTACTTGTTTTACTTATTGGAGCCGCTGTCCCAGTTTTCTGCATACTAGTAAGCAAAGGGACTGTAACTTGTCCAGTGGTAGCGTGATTGTTTGAAAAACGGAAAAATAATTTGGGAAAAGATGATGGACTTTGCTTTAGAGAATGGATTTGATTTCTTCAGGCTAATTTATTTTGACAAAAAAGAATTAGATAAAACGCTTTGGAAGTTTAAGGAGGAGGAAAAGAAAAGTAACTGGAAATGGTTCCTTGGCGGAAAGGATGGGTTTTGGTATATCGAAGGAAAACTAACAGAAGAATCTGAAAAAGCATTGAAAGAAATGAAATGGAATGGATTCGGGTTTGTCAGAATTTATGTTTTTGACAAACAAAAAACCAAGCATATTCGATTAAACGCTGATAACTACATTTTTTTCAAAACACCCAACAAAAAAGAACAAAGCCTATTAAATGAAATCCTGAAACCACTGGGAAGCTCAAAACAATTAAGTTTTTAAAATTATTAACTGAATTTTTTCCTGAAAAATGCCACACAAGCAACAAAGCTTAATACTGTTACGAAAAATAATATCAGCAAACTGTACAATGGATCAAACTCATAATAAAGCCCCAACGAAAACCTCAACAAATCAAAAGTATACGTTAAGGGGTTCAACAATACAATTTGCTTTAAAATCAGGGGCATTTCCTTTAAAGGCAAAAAAGCATTTGAAACCACTATTAGTGGAAAACTTGCTAACGCAACAATTGACTGGAATGAAACAGACCTCTCAATAACCAAAGCAATGATTAAAGAAGTGCAACCCAAATAAAAAGCTGTCAATGCAATTGAAGCCAGTCCAAACAACAAATTAAAATTTAGCTCCGGGCCAACAAAACCCAGCAACGAAGAAGCTATTAATAAAATAATTGGAAAAATTACGATCATCATAGCAGAAAACAAAATACGGCCCAAAATGATTTCAGTGTTAGAAATCGGGGCTGCCAAAATTTCCTTGAAAGTCCCGAATTCCTTTTCAGTAACAAGCGTTAGACCAGCTGAGAAAGCAGGCAAATAAGCGCCAAGAACAATAAAGGTACTAATCAAATAAAGGGTTGTAGAAGGCGAAACACTGTAAAAAAACAGGTAAAGAAAAACAATAAGCAATAAAGGAGTTAACACAAACGAAGCAAGCACCGCTTTAGCCCTGAACAACCTAATCAAATCGGAATAAATTATTGCAAATACTGCTCTCATCTATTCCCCCCCAGCAATTTCTCCAGCCCAGCCTTATTAATTTCTTTTTTACTTAATACAGATAAAATTTTTCCATCCTTAAACACAATTACCCTGTCAGCCATTTTCACTGCCTCATCAATATCCTGTGTCACTAACAATACGCTTAAATTAAACTTCCTCTTCAATTCCGCAATGTAATCCCAAATTTTTAACTTAATTGAAGGATCCAAATTTATGGTAGGCTCATCCAGCAATAACAGTTTAGGTTTATGAATTAATGCCCTAGAAATATCAAGTCTCCGCCTCATTCCCAAAGAATAAGTTTTAACCAGTTTATCAGCATAGTCATTTATTTCCATAAACCCAAGCAACTCATGCGCCTGCTTTTCCAATTCCTTTTTTTCCACCCCATAAAGTATTCCATGAATCAGCAAAGTTTCCCTTCCAGTGTAAAAACCTTCAAGCACATGCTCCTGAAACACAACTCCTCTAATTTTTTTAGCAGACTGGTTGAAAGGTTTTACCCCCATAATTTCAGCCTGCCCCGAAGTAGGCTTGTCAACACCAGCAAAAATATTCAATGCAGTGGTTTTCCCTGAACCGTTCTTTCCCAAAAGCACTAAAAATTCGCCTTCCTTCAAAGAAAAAGACACATTATCTACTGCCTTTTTGTCCCCAAACTGCCTGCAAAGCCCTTCAGCCTTCAAAACAACAGAACTGCTTCTAACACCCATTTTATCACTTAACTATTTTGCACTCCAAACTAATTAAAACCTATTCAAAAACCAACAATGAGCTCCTCCCCCGCCTGAAGGCGGGGTATCCAAGTTTCTTTTTTAGCTAGAGTAATCCGCTATTGTTGTTTGCTCTGCTTGTCTTTTCACGTAATAAAAAATTCAGGAGGCTCAAAAAACAATGGATACAATAATCAACCGGATAATTGATTTGCATTCAACCATAGATATTTATTATGGTATTTCAGCAACTGTATAATTAAGCAGGTGTCATGCTTGGGCCCATATTGCAAAATTTCTATTATTTTGTTATTTTCAATTTTGATTTTTACATCCGCTTCAGCACAGAATGAAAAAAAAGAAGATTCTCCTTTTCCGGTCACCATTGAAAAAGCAATTAGTACAACTGGTTGTTCTACAGCCCCTTATTTGGGAAGCCTTTCCTGCAGCACATCAAAAAGTACCTCCTCTTCTTTATCAAGTGCTGCAACAAAATGGCATAAATTGTATGCAAGCAGTTCAGGAACCTTAACAGTGAACCTAACCGGTCCAAGTTCTGCAGACTTTGACTTATACATTTATTCCTCCTGTAGCGGAAGTTGGATTTGTAGGCCGTATACTTGGAGCAGCAACGAAACATGCAAAATCAGTGCAATCGCAGGCCGGTATTACTATATTGGAGTAAACAGTTATTCAGGTTCAGGCAGTTACTCAATAAATGCTTCCCTGTCCTGTAGCAGTTCGTGCACAAACGAATGCAGTTCAGGAGCAAAAAGGTGCAATGGCTCTTACTCTCAAACATGCGGAAACTATGATTCAGATTCCTGCTACGAATGGCCACCCTCAACTTCTGGAACAGGAAACACTTACTGTTCTTATGGATGCAACACAGGCACGGGGCAATGCTATTCTGCATTAACCACTTCAATATCCCCAATCAATCCTACAGTGAATTCAGGTGTTACGCAAACATTCACTGCTTCCCCAAGCGGAGGAACCGGTAGCTATTCTTACAATTGGTCACTCTCTTCTTCTACAAATTGCACTACCAGTAGTTCTGCTTCCAGTTCTTACTCAGTAACCTGTACTAATAGCGGTTCAAGTCAAATCAGCAGAACCGTAAACGTGACAATTACAAGTGGATCACAAACAAAAAGTGCAAGCACTAATTTGTACATTAATCCTTCAACTCTAACTGTAAATGTAACTTCATATAGCGATAGTGTAGAAAATGATTATCTGGGAAATATTCAATGGGAAACTGTTGGCAGCATCAGGGAAACAGGCGTTTATATTTCTTACAAAAGCGATAAAAGTGATGCTACAAAGATTATAGCCCCTCTGAACCGCTTTAACAAGTACGCAGCAATTCTTGCGCCAAAATACTGTTTAGGTTCATTAATGTATGCGAGAGCCTATATAATCGGCACCAACGGAGTAACCAAATACAGCGATTGGAAAAATATTTCATTAGCAGAATATTGTGCAGTTAGTGCTTCTGCAAAAAGCACAGATATTCCATTATATGATCAGAAAGAAGAATCTCCAGCAGACGCTATAACAAAAGCAATTAGTACAACAGGCTGCTCAACAGCCCCTTATTTGGGAAGCCTTTCCTGCAGCACATCAAAAAGTACCTCCTCTTCTTTATCAAGCGGTGCAACAAAATGGCATAAAGTGTATGCAAGCAGTTTAGGAACCTTAACAACAACTCTTACAGGCCCCTCAGGAACTGATTTTGACCTTTATGTTTACAATAGTTGTGGAAGCAGTTGGATCTGCAGGCCATATACTTCAAGTTCAAACGAAACATGCACCATAAATGCTTCTGCAGGCAGTTATTATTATCTTGGAGTAAACAGTTATTCGGGCTCAGGAAACTATTCCCTAAACTCAAGTTTGGCCTGCGCTAATGTTTGCAGCAACACCTCGCAAACATGTTCAGATGCAATACTACCTTTTGATATAAGAGAGGTTGACCTTGCAGGCCTTGGCTGGTCAGGCATAAAGTTTTTCACAATAGGCAGCTGCCTTGATGATGGCTGGCTTACTGTATGGTGTGCTTTTGATGTAGGCAGTACCGCCGTTATAATTGTTCCCGGGACAGAAATTACAGGTGCAGATTTTGCAGCAATCGGAACAAAGCTTGCCAAACTTGCCAAGAGCAACAAACTCCTTGTTGAAATCGGAACAACCACAAAACTGTCACAAACAGTAAGAAAAATAGAATTAACCGTGAACGGAATTAAATACTCAGTAGCAGGCAGCAAAATTACAAGAGGCGTAGAACTTGGCATAATGCAAGTTGACTTTATTGTAGGCGAAATAAGGACTTCCTTCAAATACCTAAGCGAATGGCTCCTAAAATACGGGGACACTGCAATTACAAGGCTCAAGGGATTAGGCGCAACAAATTATATGCTGGAAGTAGTGGTTAAGAAAGGCGGGAATTTAGACTTGACTTACCGTGTTACAAAAAGAGCTGATGTTGTTGGGGTTGTTTGGCTTGAAGAAGGAACCTCAGAGTGGGGTTGGAAGCATATTGTTTTAGGAAATCATCACACAGACATACAAAAAGTATTTGGTTTAACAAATTCAGATGCTGCGGTTAAAGATTTAATAAATGAAGCAGCAAAGAGCGGGATTAGAAGTTCTACTGACGCATATAAAATAACTATAAAAAAGTACAGCCCTTATTATGGAAAGGATTATTATTTAAGAGTAATAAACAAAGATTTATCTGATACTGCAATAAAGACAGCATATCCCAGCCCAATACCTTAACGTGGTTTTATGGATTTTAAAAAATTATTGTTAAAGATAAAACAAAAAGTTCTTTTGACAAACTATTCTAAAGAACAGGAAGCTGAATTTGATATTTCAAAGAATAAAATAGTTTGTTTTTTACCCAATGTTTCTGTTTTTGATAATACTATTAAAGCAAAAATAGGGGAACTTATTTGGGTGTCTTTTTTTTTACTGACTACTAACATGAAAAAAGTCAATAAATATTCAAATAAAATTGAAAAAATTAATTCTTTTCATTACAACATTACCGGGGTTATAAAGGAGATTGATGGTGGGCGCGCTATAATTAATTGTGGCTTTCCAGTTTTAGTTGAAGTCCCAGCCAGTCTAAAAGTTATGGTTGGAGATTTTGTCAGCACAGAAGGAAGACTTGATGCATATTTAGTTAATAATAAATAAAATTCCCTGTAGATGTTGACAAACATGTAACCGAAGCAGACGAAAACAACAACACAGCTTCAATCACAATCACAGTCTCCTAAAAAAAATCAACTTTCCAGTTGAATTCCAATCAACCCAACATATATTAATTCAGCAACCGCCAATATGAATGGAGAGAAACGATTTGGACTAATTTCTACATAACATAATTATAAAAAGTTTATTAATAAGAAAGTTATTAATAGTAGTAGAAGTAGTAGTTTATTAGTATTCAATTGTGATCCAAAATGTTCACAAAAACCAAAGCAATTGAAAGGCCTTATTCCGAGGCTGAGCTTAAGGGGCTTGAAAAGGTTTTTGCAGAACTTAGGAAGGCTGGTCATAGCCCTAGTGTGAAAGCTTACCTTAGAAAGAGGAAAGCAGAATTAAAGGCTTAATTCGTTGAGTCTAATGAATCTCGGGGTATTCAACCCATTTTTTTCGTTGACCTTGTTGTAGGCCCTTAGACATGGTTTTGATTTCATTGTCCTGTCATCCTCAGAAACAATGATATCAAGAGTGTGGATTGTTGCTGTTGCTACAATAAGAAAATCGGGCATAATTTTTCTCTTAGGAACCCCACCTTTATACTCTTTCCAGTATTCCTCTGCAAGAACATCGACGACCCTTTCAATTGGAAAGGAATGGTCTTTGACCAAACCATCATAAACTTGAAGAAGCAGGTTTCTGAAGCTCTTCCCATCATATTTAACGCTTGGAGGAATATCCCTAAATTCATCCCTTATTATTTTACAACCATAAACAACAAGATTGCCCTTCTTGACGAGAGCCTTAACTTTAGAAAAACCATTTTTCAAAAGAAACTCATAAGTGTTAGTGTCCAACATTACCCTTAACTGGCCACCCTGCATGATAATTCTTGTGAAAAGAAAAGAATAAAAGACAGGCATTAAATAAACCGCCTAACAATCATCTGACATCAGGAAGGTTACTGCTTCTGCATTGGCAACAACCCAAACGCGGCCTTTTACTATTATTCCTTTCCTGATTTCTGCGAACAAGTATTGCATTGTTTTTTAAAGGCTTTTTTCGAATTTATAAATAGGAAACCAAAAATTTTATATAGAAAAAGAGAGAATAATTATGTTATTTCACAATAAGGGAAAGAGAAGCGATTGGAATGTATTCAAAATCTGAGACTGTTGAAAGACCTTATTCCAAGGCGGATTTAGCCAAAGCTAGAAAGTTGGT
Organism: archaeon GW2011_AR10; assembly: GCA_000830275.1. GTDB lineage: Archaea > Iainarchaeota > Iainarchaeia > Iainarchaeales > GW2011-AR10 > GW2011-AR10. The sequence continues at coordinate 486,305 of CP010424.1, forward strand.
TGCAGATATTAGGGAAGCCAAAAAAGACCCAGAAGTTATTAAAGCAGCAAAAGAATTCTACAAATACCATACTGGTAAAAATTTTAAGGTGTGATGAAATGTTTACAAAAACAATTGAAAAGCCGAAAAGCCCGGCATCTGCTAAAACTTCAAATAGACACCATTCCAGCAAAGATTTCTGGAATAAAGTCCATATGGCAAAAAAAGACCCTAATTTCAGGGCTTTCATTAAGGAATTCGTTGCCTATCATACGGGTTCAAAGTAGTTTCCAGAATTTTTCAATAGAAAAGAAAGCGGGCTCCCGCAACTGGTTTCTTGCATTTACAGCAGTATAGGCTTTTACAGCGGGCCTGGAAATCATGGAATCGTTGTCTTCTGAAACAATGATGTCCAAATCATGTATGCTAGAACAAGCGACTATAAGAAAGTCATTCCACATTTTCCTTTTTGATATTCCGCCCCCATATTCCCGCCAATACTGCTCTGCAATATTCTCAATGACCGGACTCAAGTAGTAGTCTTTTTTCACAACCCGGTCATAAGCGCCTAACAGGAGACCCCTGAAGTTCCTATTTCCATACTTCAGCTTTTTCGAAGTGTCTCTTAGCTCTTTCCTCACTACATCAAAACCATAAATTGTTACTTTGGTTGTTTCTTCGGCCTTCTTCAGGATAGACTCATCTTTTTCAAAGAAGAGCCCGTAAATGTTTGTGTCTAGGATTATGCGAAATCGCTTTTCCATGACAAAACTAGTGAAAAGAAAAGAATAAAAGACAGGCATTAAAAATCGCCTCTTTTTGTTTTCTCATTTCCTCTACTTCTGCGAACAAGTATTGCATTGTTTTTTAAAGGCTTTTTTTGAGTTGTTAATTATTAAAACTCGTTTTTGAGAATGGTTTAAGTGAGCAAAAAAATTCTTGTAACAGGAGGCGCGGGATTCATTGGCAGTCACCTCGTTGATGGATTAGTAAAAGAAGGGCATGAGGTGAGAGTCCTGGACAATTTGGACAAGCAGGTGCATGTCAGCGGGAAAAAGCCGGATTTTCTAAACAAGAAAGCCGAATTCGTGCAGGGGGATGTGAGGAACAAGGAAAACATTGCAAAGGCGCTTGAAGGAGTTGAAGCGGTTTTCCATTTTGCTTCAACAGTCGGAGTAGGGCAAAGCATGTACGAAATTAATTATTATGTTGATACAAACAACGGTGGAACTGCTAACTTAATGGAGTGGATTGTGAACAAGGAAAATGAAGTGAAAAAAATAATTGTTGCAGCATCCATGAGTTCTTACGGGGAAGGCTTATACAAATGCGAAAAATGCGGGTTGGTGGAACCAGAAATAAGGGGCACGGAACAACTGAATAAAAAAAAATGGGAGCTGCTGTGCAAAACCTGCGGTTCAGTGTTAAGGCCTGTGCCAACTCCTGAAAGCAAAACACAGCACTGCAACAGCATTTACGCTTTAACAAAAAAAGACCAGGAGGAAATGGTTTTGATGCTTGGAAAAGCCTACGGGATTCCAAGCGTTGCACTGCGATTCTTCAACGTTTACGGTACAAGGCAGCAGTTAAGCAACCCCTACACTGGCGTTGCAGCAATTTTCATGAGCAGAATAATGAACAAACAGCAGCCGGTTGTTTACGAGGACGGAATGCAGACACGCGATTTTATTTCAGTGCATGATGTTGTTGAGGCAAACATTCTTGCACTTAATTCAAAAAAAGCAGATTACGGGGCTTTCAATGTGGGAAGCGGGAAGGCCTATTCAATCAAAGGAGTAGCTGAAACAATTGCGAAAGCTTACGGCTCAAACATTAAGCCAAAGGTATTGAACACTTTCAGGAAAGGGGATGTAAGGCACTGCTATGCTGATACAAGCAAGATAAGGAGAGCTCTTGGCTTTGAGCCAAAAGTTTCGTTAGAGCAAGGAATGAAAGAACTCATAAATTGGAGCAGGGGCGTTAAAGCGCAGGACAATTTTGAAAAAGCAAAAGGCGAGCTTCAAAAGCGCGGATTAATCTGATTTTTCGGCGAGAACAATGAAAATATTCTACATAACAAGTGTGTTGGGTGACAGTGGAGGAAGCGAAATTTATGCGCGCGATTTGCTCCTAGAACTGCAGAGGCGCGGCCACGAGCTCTGCGTTTATTCAACGGAGCACTATGAGCTGAAAGGCGTAAAAATGGTTTTTGCTCCAAGCGCTGGGCACCACGCGTTCAGAAAATTTTTTGGGGTGCTGAGTTACTTTAAGGCATTGAAGGCAGCGCAGGAATTCAAGCCGGATTTGGTGCAAAGCCACAGCAATTCAATGATGGGGCTTATAGGGCATTTTTTGAAAAGGAAGCTGAAGGTGCCGCACGTGATGCTGGTTGAATTAATCAGCTCGAGGAATTTGAACATTCACACGAAAACTATTTTTGAGCTGGAAAAGTTTTTCCTGCCGAAGCTGAATTACGATAAAATTGTTGTGTGGACAGAGAACATGAAAAAAAACTTTCTTTTGAAGTGGAATGTTCCTGCAAAAAAAATTGTAGTGCAGCCTGCAGCGGTTAAACTGCGCAATTATCCCTTGAATGTGAGCGGTGAACGCATTAAAAAAAAATACGGAGAGCATTTGATTACTTCCATCAAAACCCTGTGGGGAACAAATGCTGAAGGGCTGAAGTATGTAATTGAGGCAATGAAGTATGTCAAGGAAAAGCATCCAGAATACAAGTATGTTGTTTTTGGCGACGGGAATTATCGAAAAATGCTAGAGGAATTTGCGATAGAGAAAGGAGTGAGCGATGTTGTGAAATTTGCTGGAGCAATTACCCCGGAACAGGCAAGAGAAGTGTGGGCAGCAACAGAAATTGCCCCACATTCATTTGTTTACGAGTTTTCAACATCAGTTTCCCTGCTGGAGTACATGGCTGCAGGAAAGGCGTGCGTTGTAACTGATATTGGCAGCGTTCAAGAATTTGTGGGAAATGCAGCGCTTGTTGTTAAGCCGAATGATGCAAAAGCAATGGCCGCAGGAATCAACAAACTTATTGAGGATAAAAAAAAGCGCACAGAGCTTGGTGCAAAGGCAAGGAAGCTTGTTGAGGAACGCTACTCAATTAAAGCAACTGTTGACAGGCTGGAGCAAATTTATTCGGAGTTGAAAAAGCGCTGAATTCGATTTTTGCACTAGGTTGCATTGTTTTTTAAAGGCTTTTTCCAGCTTTTTTATGTAAGGGTTTTATGGATAGAGTGCTGGTTACTGGAGGTGCGGGGTTCATTGGCAGCAACTTCATTCGCTACTTGGCGGAAACCCATCCTGAAACGGAAATCGTGAATTTGGATAAACTGACTTATGCCGGGAACCTGGAAAATTTAAGGGATTTGAAGGGAAACAAAAATTACTCGTTCATTAAAGGCGACATCTGCGACAAAAAAGTTGTGGCAAAGGCAATGAAGGGCTGTGATGTGGTTGTCAATTTTGCTGCTGAAAGCCATGTGGACAGGAGCATTGAGGAGCCTGCTTCCTTCATTAAAACAGACGTTTTTGGTGCTTATGTTCTGCTGGAGGAAGCTAGGAAGCAGGATGTGGAGAAGGTTATTCAGATTAGTACTGATGAAGTATACGGCAGCATTCAGAAAGGTTCCTTCACAGAGGAAAGTGTGCTGAATCCAACTAATCCTTACTCTGCTTCAAAGGCAGGGGCAGACAGGCTTGCTTTCAGCTATTTTGCAACTTATGGTTTGCCTGTAATTATTACAAGAAGTTCTAATAATTATGGGCCTTATCAGTTTCCTGAAAAAGTCATTCCGCTTTTCATTACTAACCTTATTCAGGGAAAAAAGGTGCCGCTTTACGGAGATGGCCTGAATGTTAGGGACTGGCTTTATGTGATGGATAACTGCGAGGCAATTGATTTGGCGCTGAGGAAAGGAAAGAATGGGGAGGTTTACAACATTGGCGGCGGCAGCGAGAAAACAAATCTTGAGTTAACGAGATTTATTTTGAGGGAAATTGGAAAAGGAGAAGAAATGATTGAGCACGTTAAGGACAGGTTAGGACATGACAGGCGATACAGCTTAAGCTTTGAAAAAATCGCTTTCCTTGGCTATAAACCAAAGAAAACATTTGAAAACAGAATGCGTGAAACAATTCAATGGTACAAGAAAAATAAGAAATGGTGGATTCCGCTACTCAAAAAAGCTGCATTTGAAAGGAAAAGCGTTTCATAGGTAAAAAAAGTGAAATTAAAATGAAACTGAAAAAGAAGCATTGGCTAATCCTTTATTTAGTTTTTGTTGGAATTCCAGCAATTGTTTTTAGTGGTTCACTTTACTTTTTTGCTACTAGTGATCCTGAATTAGCAATTACAATTGCTCTTGGAGCAGCAGTTGTACTAGTTTTTTTTGTTTGGTTATTAAAGAACTTTAGAAGCTTATTAAGGGGTTTTTAGTGGCAAGGAGAAGAAGTCGTCGAGATGATGAATTAGTAGTAGGATTTCTATTTATTTTATATTTAATTATATTAATTCTCGCTTTAATTTACTTGGTAATAACTTCTACTATTGCTTGGATTAGCGAAAACTTGCTTTTGGTAATTCTTATAGGAATTCCATTAATGTTGATTGTGGCAATAGTTGTTGGAGTTGGTGGCTACTATTTTTTAAAACGTAGAAATGAACGCTCAGAACAACTTTATTATCAAGTTGTTGATGCAATAAAAGAATTTAAGCCATCCAAAAAATGGTCGCATGAGGAAGGTTATCATGCAGAACTTCAACGTGAGCTGAAAAATCATTTTAAAAATGCAATGGTAGAAATTCAAAAGGGTTCTTCAAGACCTGATATTGTAATTGATGATATTGCAATAGAAGTTAAAGGGCCAACTGGAGCAAGTGAATTAGAAACCATCCCAAACAAAGTTATGCGATATGGCCTGCATTTTAGAAAAGCTTTGATTATTGTTTTGTTTGATCTTCGAGCAAGTGACAGATATTATAAGGAGTGGTTAGAAGCTTTGAAGCGACAGTTTCCAGAAGTGGAGGTAATAAAAAAGTGAGAAGAAATAAAATCCATAAAAAATACTGCTTTAAGTAAACTTCAAAAGAAGCTCAAGAAAAAGGGAGGTGGATAAAATGTATGATCCATTCGGTACAAGGAAAAAAAGAAAATCCGCTGATAGAAGAGCAGGAACAAGAAATGTGCCCCATGTAGGAAAAGCACCTAGAGCTCGCACAGCAAAAGGAAGCTGGAGGAAAAAAAGAAAAGATGCTGGCAAAAAAAGACGCAGAAAAAGCATTTGGGGATTTTGAAATCTGAATTTGAAATCTTACTTTTTATATGAATGGTAACTGAGTAGCCCCCATATAAGCCCTAGAAGAGCAGTAACTATAAAATAAGGAAGGACATTCTGCCTAGATTCATCCCACTTTTTAAAAGTTTCAATCCTATACTCTAGGTCATCTGTATACTTTTTTTCGAAAAAATTTATCTCCCTGTAATCAGCACGCATAATTCGTTGGTTTTCTTCATCTGCCAAATTTATGTTCTTTGTAAAAGCAGGACCAAATAAAGTTTCATCTTTAGTCTTAAGGTAAGCATATGCGCTAATCTCTTTTTCAAATTGTTCGTGTTTGTCTCCAAGTTCATCAATATAATGAGTCAAATCACAATAATATTGGGTATCTTTTACAAATGCGTCTCCAAGTTTTATGATATCTTTTGTGCAATAAAACTCTTTCTGAAATTCCAATTCAGTGTAGTCAGCAAGGATGCTCCAAGTATTTTTTTCCATTAATTTTTGTATATTAAAATGACGTCCTCCCCTGCCTAAAGGCAGGGGTATCCCAACATTTAATGGACGTCATGAACCCGTCAACGGAAAAGATACCGAGGCCTACAAACCTCGGCTTAAAAGCCGAGGTATCTTTTGGGTTGAATCAAAAGAGCTCTAGGATTAGCTCAATCAAATCCAGAGCAATTAACTGATAGGGAACTCTGGATTCTGGAAGAGTTTGGAGGTGATTCTTAATGCGAGCTTTGGTTTTGTTCTTTTTTAGCATTGTCTTTTTCCCCACAATATTTCTTCTTGATGCATTTGGTTTTCAAGAAGAAGCAATTGAGATTTCAACTCATATTGCAGCATTTTTCTCAGGAATGCTGGTTTGGGAGTTGGTGTTATGAATTCCGCACCGGAAATGTGGTGTCTGAAAGCCCATATAACTGCCTCAAAATTCAATAGTACAATGAATGGAGAAAAATATGAAATCACTAAAGAGTATATTGAGAAAGAATATTTTCAGAATGGGCTATCACAATATGAAATAGCCAAAAAGGTTGGTTGTTCGCAGACAATTATAAGTGACAGAATGATAAAATTTGGTCTGAAAACAAAAGAAAAAACATGGAAGTTATGGAAACATATTTACTCGGTCGACGAAACATATTTTGATGAATTGAATGATGAGAATGCTTGGGTCCTAGGATGGCTGGCTAGCGATGGATATGTGATAATTAGAAATAATTCCCACCTTTTTGGATTAAAACTAGCAGAAAAAGACAAAGAAATAATTTATAAGATTAAAGACCTCTTAAATTTCAATGGCGTTTTATATAAAGTAAAACAAAAATTGGAAAAAACAGGCAAAGAATACAATCAAATACAGATAAAAATAACCAGCAAGCAAATTGTTAAAAATCTAGAAAAATACGGTGTTGTACAGAACAAGTCAAAGATAATAAAATTTCCAAAAATTATTGAGGAATTAAACAATGAGTTAATTACAAAAAATTTTATATTAGGAGTATTTGAAGGAGATGGAAGTGTTCTTTTTGATGAAAAGTATAGTTCACCATGCTTTCAAATTGTCGGGACAAAAGAATTGCTCACAGGCATACAAAAACAATTAATAAAATATTTGGGTATTAGCAAGACAAAATTAACAAAAAACTCATTATTAGGCAACCATTATATGTTAAGATATAGAGGAAGATTCCAAGCAGTCAGGATATTCGATTGGCTTTATTTGAACCAAAAACACTATTTAAAAAGAAAATACAGAAAATACATAGATATCAAAAGGAGATTAAGTCTATGAAAGGAGTTATACTTGCAGGAGGCCACGGAACCAGGTTGATGCCCCTAACAAAAACTGTCAATAAGCATTTGCTTCCAGTTTACAACAGGCCGATGATTTACTATCCGATTGAAACTTTAACAAAAGCCGGTATCAAGGAAATCTTGATTGTTACAGGAAGCGATCATGCAGAAGGATTCTCAAAACAGTTAGGTAATGGGAAAGAATTCGGATGCAATTTCACTTATGAACTGCAGGACAGTGCAGCAGGAATTGCCGATGCATTAAGGCTTGCAGAGGATTTTGCCGATGGAGAGAAAATAGTTGTAATTTTAGGAGACAATATTTTTGAAGATGATATTTCAAAATACGTGAAGGAATTCGAGAAAGGAAATGATGAGGCTGCCATTTTCCTGAAGGAAGTTCCTGATCCACATAGGTTTGGAGTGCCTGAGCTACAGGGAGAGAAGGTTTTGGGGATTGAGGAAAAGCCAAAGAAGCCCAAATCAAATTTTGCTATTGTTGGTTTGTATATGTATGATGAGAAAGTGTTTGACATTATTAAAAATCTGAAGCCATCTGCACGCGGAGAGTATGAAATAACTGATGTGAACAACGCATACCTGAAAAAAGGCAAGATGAAAGCAGTGAGATTGAAGGGATTCTGGACAGATGCAGGAACTTTTGAATCCTTGTACAGGGCAGCACAGCTTGTAAAGGAAAAAGAAGACAAGAAAAGCTGATTCTGATGAACACATCAATTGTTGTAATGACGCATAACAGGAAAAATGTGCTGGAGCAAACCATCAACGGAATGCTGGAACAGGATTTTCAAGGAAGATTTGAAATAATTGTTGTTAATGACGGCAGCACTGATGGCACCAAACAAATGCTGTGGGAGAAATTCCAAAACAACAAAAAAGTTGTCGTTTTGAACCAGCATAGGAGCTTTCCGTGCAAGGCAAGAAACAACGGCATACGGAAAGCAAAGTTTGAATTTGTTGTGATAATGGATGATGACTGCATTCCTAGCAGGAACTGGCTCAAAAATTTGATTGACGGTTTTAATTCAGAGAAAATCGGGGTTGTGAGTTCTTTTGATTTGTATGGTGGCACTTCAACTGCTTTCAGGAAAAGCGTTCTGGAAAAAATTGGGGGCTATGACGAGCAGTACCGATATTATCGTGAGGACACTGACTTGGTGTTCAGGGTTTTGGATGCAGGCTATGAGGCAAAACTGGTTAAGGCAGACTTCACACACGAGCACAAAATGGAGGCACCGAAAGGACTGCTTGGATTGGTTGCTTACGGTTTGGAGAGAGCAGCCTATCACATGAATGACGTGCTGCTTTACAAAAAGCACCCAAAGCTCGCAAAAGAGTTTCTTGGGGTGAGATTTGGTTTTCTGGTTTCTCCGGCAAAGGATTTTGCGGCTGCAACAAACCAGTGGTTTAAGGGCGGGAAAATGAAGCTGGCTTCACCGCGCGGAATTGTTTTCCTTGAGGGAAAAAATTTTGCGGCAAAAGCACTGATCGTGATTGGAGGAATTTCATGGGTTTTCACTGTCAAATTTTTCAGGCTGATTGCAAGCATCAGGTTCTGGAAGCTGCTGGTTTAAGGCCTGTCTTCGGCTATTGTACCATGCGGCTTTATTAAAATTATTTGATTGGATTATTTAGTGCTGGTTAAATGAAGACAGTTATTTTGTGCGGTGGGAAAGGCTCTAGGATGGGCGCAAAAACAGAGAAAATACCGAAGCCGTTGGTGGAGATAGGGGACAAGCCTGTGCTGTGGCATATCATGAAAATCTATGCATCGCAGGGGTTCAATGAGTTTGTGCTGTGCCTTGGCTACAACGGAGAAAAAATCAAAGCTTATTTTGGGGAAAATAATTCTGAAAAATGGAGCATAGAATTTGTTGATACCGGCTTGGAAAGCTCGAAAAGCGAGAGAATACAGAAAATAAAAAATTTTGTTGATGGGAAAAATTTTTTTCTTGCTTACGGTGACGATTTATGCAATATTGACCTGAAAAAACTTTTGGGGCTCCATGAAAAAAGCAAGCGGGTTGCAACAATAACTGCTGTTAGGGTTGAAAGCCCTTTTGGCCTTGTTGAATCAAATGAAAAGGGCGAGGTTGTAAGGTTCAAGGAAAAACCGAAGCTTAACCACTGGATGAACGGCGGCTACATGGTTTTTAACAAAAAAATTTTTGGTTATCTTGGAGAGGGAGAGCTTGAAAAAGAGGTTTTTGAAAAACTCGTTAAGGAAAAGCAGTTAATGGCTTTCAGACATGAAGGTGAATGGAAGACAATGAACACCCTCAAGGACAACATTGAGCTTAACGAACTATGGGAAAACAATAAGGCGTTCTGGAAGGTGTGGTGATGGGCTTTTGGAGTGAAAGGAAAGTTTTTGTTACAGGCGCGGATGGCTTTATTGGCAGCTGGGTTGCAAAAAAATTGGTTGAGGAAAAGGCAAAAGTTGTTGTTTTGGTGCGGGACCTGAAGCCGGAGCTAGGCTTTGATTTGCAAGGCTTAAGGAATAAAGTAACGGTTGTGAAAGGAGACTTGGCTGATTTAGGAGTATTGCAGCGCGCACTCAACGAGTACAGTATTGACTCGGTTTTCCACATTGCAGCGCAGGCAATTGTTGGAACCGCAAACAAGAGCCCGCTTTCAACTTTTGAGTCAAACATCAAGGGAACGTGGAACTTGATGGAGGCATGCAGGCTCCACGAAGGAGTTGAAAGAATTGTTGTTGCTTCAAGCGACAAAGCATACGGCATCCAGAAAAAGTTGCCTTACACTGAGGAATCACCATTGCTTGGCTGCTATCCTTATGATGCGTCGAAAGCATGCACTGACATAATTGCGAGAAGCTATCATGCAACTTATGGTTTGCCTGTTGCAGTTACAAGGAACGCAAATACTTATGGAGGCGCTGATTTAAACTTTTCAAGGATTGTACCTGACGCAATAAGGTGCATTCTCGGGGGAAAAACTTTTGAAATCAGGAGCGATGGCTCACCGGAGAGGGACTACATGTATGTGAAGGATGCAGCTGATGCATATGTTTTGCTTGCAGAAAAACTCGGGCGAAATGAGTTGAAGGGGCAGGCATTCAATTTTGGTTCAGGGAAGCCGGTTAAAGTTGTTGAGTTGTTTGGAAAAATTGCTGTTGCTTGTGGGAAGCCAAATACGAAGCCAAAGGTTCTCGGCACGGCAACCAATGAAATTGACAGGCAGTACCTTTCAATTGAGAAAGCAAGGAAAGTGCTTGGGTGGAAGCCAGAATTCAGCCTTGAAGAAGGGCTGCAAGAAACAGTGCAGTGGTATAGGGAGTACTTCAAAAAATAGTTCGAGCACTGTTCGATATAGATATTTATATAACTATAATACACTTATAATAAAAAAGCAAGGAAAAGAGAAAGAGAAGCGAGGAGTTGAAACTGATGAGAGTATTGATGCTTAACCCGCCTTTCCTGCCAAGGTTTTCTCGCACCAGCAGGAGCCCGGCAATTTCAAAGGGCGGCTGCGTTTATTATCCTATCTGGATGGGTTATGCAACTGGAGTTTTGGAGCAGGCAGGCCATAACGTTAAACTGGTTGACGCAACAGCCGCTTCCCTGAACCACGAGCAAGTGTATGAGCAGGCTGAAAGCTTTTCACCGAAAATGATTGTTGTTGACACGGTTACTGCTTCATACAACAATGACATTAGGGTTGCAGAGCACTTGAAGGAACAGTTTCCTGAATCGTTCATTGTAATGGTCGGGGACATGGTCACAACAATGCCTGAGGAAACCCTCAAAAAAACTGATTCGGTTGATGCAGTTGCAAGAGGAGAATATGATTTCACTTTAAGGGATTTGGCAGCGCAGCTTGGCAATGGTAAAAGGATTGAAAAAGTTGAGGGCTTGAGCTGGGTTGACAGGAGCAGTGGAGAAAAAAAAGTTGTCCACAACGCCGAAAGGCAGTCGATTCAAGGAGAAGAGCTTGACAAGATGCCATTTGTAAGCGATGTTTATTCAAGGCACTTAAACATTGAGGACTACTTTTACCCAAGCGTCCTTTATCCAGAGGTCACAATTATTACCGGCAGGGGCTGCTATTACAGGTGCACTTTCTGCAAGTGGCCGCAAACCCTTACAGGGCATTTGTACAGGGCAAGAAGCATCCAGAACGTTGCTGATGAATTCGAGTGGATTCAGGATAACCTGCCCCAAGTCAAGGACATAATGGTTGAGGATGATACTCTCACACAGGACAGGAAGAGGACAGCAGAGTTATGCGGCGAGCTTGTCAGCAGAAAGACAAAGATTGCTTGGACGTGCAATGCAAGGGCAGACTTGGATTATGACACAATGCATAAAATGAAGCAGGCTGGGTGCAGACTAATGTGTGTGGGCTTTGAGTCAGGCGTACAACAGATTCTTGACAACATCAGGAAGGGAACAAAAATTGATAAAATAAAGGAGTTTATGAATGATTCAAAGAAAGCTGACTTGCTTGTTCACGGCTGCTTTATGATGGGAAACAAGGGGGAGACAAAAGAAACAATCAAGAAAACTGTTGAGTTTGCTAAAGAGCTTGATCCTGATACAGCACAATTTTTTCCGATAATGGTTTATCCTGGCACTGAAGCTTACCGCTGGGCGGAAGAAAACGGTTATTTGACTACAACAAACTGGGATGAATGGCTGTTGCCTGATGGAACGCACAACACAATAATTTCTACTCCTAGCCTGAACTCTGGAGAGCTTGTAAGGGAATGCGATCGTGCGAGAATTAGCTTTTATTTGCGCCCAAAGTTTATGACAAGGAAACTGAAGCAGGTTATAATGAACCCAAAGGACATTCCCAGGACTTTTATTTCAACCCTTGTTTTTGCAAAGTACCTTGGCAAGGAAATAAATACAACATTGTTCACAAAAGCTTAAAGCTTCATATTTAATTTTGCCGGATGCCGGTGGTTGAATGAAGGTCAGCGTAATCATCCCTGCGTTCAATTCTTCTTCAACGATTTCTTCATGCATTGAATCAGTGCTGAAGCAGGGCTTCAAGGATTTTGAAATCATAGTTGTAAATGACGGCAGCACTGATGAAACAGAAAAAATTGTGAAAAAGTTTTCCGGGGTTAGGCTTTTATCGCAGGAAAACAGGGGGCCTGCTGCTGCAAGGAACCTTGGAGCAAGCAAGGCAAAAGGAGAAATTGTGGCATTCATTGATGCTGACTGCATTGCATCAGAAGACTGGCTGGATGAGGTTGTGAAAACGTTTGAGGACAAGGAAGTTGCAGGGGTGCAGGGCTCATACAAGTGCAACCAAAAGGAGCTGATTGCAAGGTTTATTCAGGTTGAAATTGAGAACCGCTACAAAAAAATGCTGAAGGCAAGCAAACTTGACTGGATTGGAAGCTATTCGGCTGCTTACAGGAGGGAAGTCTTTTTAAGAGAGGCAGGCTATGACGAGAAATTCAGGAAGGCATCCGGAGAAGATCCAGAGTTAAGTTTTAAACTTTCAAAGAAAGGATACAAGCTTGTTTTTAACCAGAAGGCAGTTGTTTACCATTCCCATCCAACGGCGCTGTGGAAATACTTGAAGTCAAAGTTCCAGCACGCTTTCTGGAGAGTAAGGCTTTACAGCAAGCACCGGGAAAAAATAGTGCAGGATTCTTACACTCCGCAGGTGATAAAACTGCAGATTGCAATGTTTTATGTTTTCAGTGCAAGCATTTTGGGCTTGGCCTTTAGCTCCTTCTTTGTGTGGCCTCTTGCAGTTTCACTTGCCTTGATGTTTTTGAGCTCTCTCCCTTTCTCTTTTGAGGCATTAAGAAAAGATTTTAGCTTGGGAATTGTTGCTCCGGCAATAGTTTTCCTGCGCTCTGCTGCATTCGGTTTTGGGCTGATTGCAGGAATACTTAATGGAGTTGCGTTAAAATGAGGGTAGTACAAGTAACACACCATTTCTTGCCGTGCATTGGCGGAGTTGAAAGGGTAGTGCTTTATACTGCACAGAAATTGGTTAAGGAAGGCCACAAGTGCAGGGTGGTTTGCCTTGACAGGTGCCATAACAGCGAAAAGCTGCTGCCTTCAAGCGAGAAATTTAAGGGCATTGAAATTAAGAGGATTCCGTTCAGTGACCTGAAATACTATAAGGTAGCGCCGCGTGTTCTGGATTTCATAAAAGATGCTGACCTAGTGCACGTTCACGGCATCGGATTTTTCTCAGATTACCTGCTTTTGACAAAGCATTTTCACAGGAAGCCGATTGTTGTTTCAACCCATGGGGGAGTATTCCATACAAAAAAGCTTCTTCCCATAAAATGGCTTTACTTTAACCTGTGGAACAGGGTTTTGCTTCGCAGAGCTGACAGGGTTGTTGCGGTAAGCAAAAACGATTTCAGGATATTTTCCAAGCTGACAAAAAAAATTTCGCTGGTGGAAAACGGGGTTGACGTTGAAAGGCTGCTGAAACTGAAGCGGGCAGCAGAGAAAGGGCTTTTTGTTTTCATTGGAAGAATCACTTCAAGCAAAAGGATTGACTTGCTGCTGAAGGCTTTTGCAGTAGTAAAGGAAGAGCAGCCTTTTGTGAGGCTTGCAATTGTCGGGGAAGACTTTGATGGAACAAAGAAAAAACTTCTCGGGCTCGTGAAAAAGCTTGGGTTAGAGAATTGCGTTGAGTTTGCCGGCAACCTCACAGGAAAAGAGCTTGATGCGCTGATGTCAAGAGCCGAGTTCTTTGCGTCTGCCTCTGAGTATGAGGGGTTCGGCATTTCAGCCATTGAAGCAATGGCTGCAGGTGAAATAGTGTTCTTGAACAACATTGACTCTTTCAGGAATTTTGTGAAACACAAAGAAAACGGTTTTTTGGTTGATTTCTCTGACCCTGAAACAGCCGGCTTGAAAATCTCTGAGGCGCTTGATTCAGGCAGGGAGGAACTTGAAAAAATCCGCAAAAACGCAGTTGTCTCAGTGCAAAAATACTCTTTAAACAATTCTTTTAACAGCCTAATGGAAGTTTACAATTCGGTGGCAGAGAAATGAAGGTTTTGTTCACTAACTTTTTTGGATTCAACGCTGGGGGGGCAGAGAAAAGCTCTTCTCTGACAGCAAAGGCGCTTGAGGAAAAAGGGGTTGAAGTGGTTTTTGCTTCAACTGCTGCTTTTCCGAATGCGGAAGTGAAAAGGTTTGGCGCTTTTCCTCCGCTTGTTTTTTTTCAGAAAAATTACTTGAAGGGAAAGCTGTTGGAAATAATTCAGTCTGAACGAATTGATTTGGTGCATGGCCAGGACAGGCTGACAAGCTTTGCGTCGGTTTTGGCTGCTGAAAGCAAAGGAATTCCTGTTGTGCTGCATTTCAGGGATTACTGGTTTGACTGCGTTAAGAGCACGAGGCTGAAGCCTGATTTCACTGAATGCAACTGCTCGATGCAGGACATCATGGCGAGCTTTCCTTTTTACAGAGTGCCGTGGGAGTACCTGAAAATTTCTTCAATCAGGAAAAATCTGCAACTGCTGAACTATGCTGACAAAAAAATCGCCATAAGCGAGGCAGTCAAAAAGCAGATGGAGCTAGCAGGAATCGGGGAAAACACTTCAATTGTGCCAAACCCGGTGGATTTGAAGGCTTTTGATGAAGCAGTTCCGGTTGACCTAGAAAAGGAATTTGGAGCAAAAGGGAAAGTGGTGCTTTTTGTGGGAAGGCTTTCATACGAGAAAGGTTTAAGCAATTTGCTTAAAGTAATTGAAAGCGTTACGGCCCATGAAAAAAAAACTTTTTTCTTGATTGTTGGCTCAGGCCCAATGGAGAAAGAACTCAGGGAAAAAATCAGGAACAAAGGGATTTTGGGGAATACAAAAATTGCAGGCCATGTTTCATACGAGAAGCTGATGGGCATTTACAAGGCCTGTGACATGGTAGTTTTCCCTTCTGTTTGGCAGGAACCTTTTGGGAGAGTAAGCGTCGAGGCAATGGCTGCCGGCAAGGCGGTTGTTGCAAGCAGGGTTGGCGGCATTAATGAAACAATTGAGGACAACGTAAACGGTTTTTTGGTTGAACCAAACAACATAGGGCAATGGCAGAACAGAATCGTTGAACTTTTGGCTGATGACATTAAAAGGAATAAGTTCGGGAGAAAAGGCAGGGAAACTGTCAAGCAAAAATTTGATAAAATGGTTATTGCAAAAAAAATCTTAGAGCAGTATAAAGAGGTACTATAAAATGTGCGGCATATGCGGCTTTGCTGGCTTCGCTGATTCAAAGCTTTTGAAGGAAATGACTGACGCGCTCGAGCACCGCGGCCCGGATGATTCAGGAAAATTTGAGGATGCTGGAATTTCTCTTGGCCACCGAAGACTCAGCATAATTGACTTAAGCAAGAAAGGCAGGCAGCCGATGCACAACGAGGATGAAAGCATCTGGGTTTCGTTCAATGGAGAAATATACAACTTCAGGAAACTGAGAGAAGAGCTGGAGCAGAAAGGCCACAGATTTTATTCAGACACTGATACAGAGGCGATAGTGCACGCTTTTGAGGAATTTGGGTCAACATTTGTTGAGCACTTAGACGGAATGTTTGCTTTTGCGCTGTGGGACTCTAAGAACAGGAAGCTTTACTTGGTTAGGGACAGGCTCGGGAAAAAACCACTGTACTATGCTTTTGTAGACAATGGAATTGTGTTCGCTTCAGAAATAAAGGCCCTGCTTAAGCACAAAGAAATCAAAGCAGAAATTAATCTGAAAGCAGTTGACTTGTTTCTTTCAATGCGCGTTGTGCCTGGAAAAGAAACCTTGTTTGATGGGGTATTCAAGCTTTTGCCCGGAGAAATGATTTTATTCAGTGAGGGGAAAACTGAAAACAGTTTTTACTGGGAGCCAAATGAAAATATCAGGGAAAGAAATGAGGGCGCTGCTGCAAAAGAGTTCTTGGGGTTGTTTGAGAAAGCAGTTGAAAAAAGGCTTGTGAGCGATGTTCCAATCGGGGCTTTTCTCAGCGGCGGGCTTGATTCAAGCTCGATTGTAGCAGTAATGTCAAGGTTCAATGTGAAACCGCTTAAGACTTTCACTGTTGGCTTTGGCGAAGAAATGGATGAATTCCCGTTCGCTGGAAGGATTGCTGAAAGATTTTCAACCGAGCACTACAAGTTGATTGTCAGCTTAAAGCAGATGACGAAAGAGCTTCCAAGGATTATCTGGCACTTGGATGAGCCAATTTCTGACCCTGCAATAATGCCAAGCTACTTTGTAACAAAGCTTGCAAGAAAGCATGTAACGGTTGCATTGCTGGGGGAGGGCAGTGACGAGCTTTTTGCAGGATACTCTAGGTATCAACAGATGAACTGGCCTTACACTGTTCTGCCTAAAAGGGTGATGGAGAAAAGGTACTTTGAAAGCGATGTTGCATTCAATTCAAGCGAGAAAAAGGAATTGATGAGCCCTGAACTGAAGGAGAAAACCAATTCAGGTTACCTTCCTTTTGCAAAGCAGTACATTAATTCCCTGCCGGCAAAGGAAACACTCAACAAGGCGCTTTTGTTTGACTTAAGGCAGCTTTTGCCAAATTACCAGCTGATGAGGGTTGACAAGCTCTCAATGGCTTTTGGCTTGGAAGCAAGGGTTCCTTTCCTTGACCACCGGATTGCTGAATTCGCTTTTTCATTGCACCCTGCATTGAAGCTGCGCGGTTCCAACGGAAAGTTTGTGATAAAAAAAGCAGTGCACGAAATCCTTCCAAAAAACGTGACAGCAGAGAAGAAAAGGATTTTTGCAATTCCAATGAAAAAATGGTTTGACGTGGAGCTTAAGAGCATTGCACAGCAGCAGTTAGAGGAAGCCGTGATTGATAGGAGAAAACTGTTCAAACGGGAAGCTGTCAGCAGGCTCTTCCACAAGCAGGTTTTTGGCCTGAGGAAAGGCCGCTACTCCAATCAGCTCTGGATGCTTTTAATGCTGGAACTATGGCAGAAAATCTTTGTTGACGAAACCCCGTTTGAAAAAATTTCGCTTTAATTTTTCTGCTGGACTTTTTTCAGTATTGCCTTGTCTTCTTCTGTGAAGCCTTTCAGCAGGAAAAATGCCGCAAAGTAAACCAGTGCGCCGAGAGGAATCAAAATGAACAGGCTAAGCCATTGAACGCTGATAAGCACAAGAACCATTGTAAGCGAAGCCATAGCTGGTTTAATGAATTCTTTCAGTGAAATAGTGTAAAGGAATTTTTTTACAAGAACATAGAATAGGATAAAGGTAACGATTTCTGTGAAAAGTGTTGCAATTGCTGCACCAAAAAAAGAGTATCTGGGGATTAACAGCAGGTTTGCAGTCACATTAACCAGAACCCCTGCAAGAATTGCCCCGACAACATAGTTTTGCCTGTGAATGGAATTAAGCATATTGCTTGAAATCAGGTTTAAGAAAATTAGTAATGCGCCCCACATCAGGGCAATCAGCGTTAGAACAATTCCTTCATTCAGATAATCTGCGCCATAAATGTGGAACAAAATTCTTTCAGAAAGAATAGTGGTTCCAAAAGCAATTGGAACAAAAATTATTGTTAAGTACCTGAATGCAAGGGCATGGGTTTTCTTAAGTGCTTCCTCCGACTTTTTGTAAAAGCCAGACATTATCGGGAATAAAGTGAAGGCAAGCGCGTCAGGGATTATTGCAAGCGCCCATGTCAGCCTGTAAGCAGCCGAGTACCTTCCAACGGCATCAAGGTTCACCATTAGCGAGAGCATTAAAACGTCAATCCTGTTGTAAATTGCAAGAAACAAAAGTGACAGGCCAAGCGGGGCGCCGATTTTTATTATTTGCACCCATTTTTGAAAATCCAATTTTATGGAAATTTTTGTAACCCCTCTTGCAAAATAATAATTTAGTATAACTGAAACAACGGTTGAAAAAACCGAGAAAACGATAATTAAAGCCAGTGGGGCGTTTATTGATATCGCATAAAAAACCAGTGCCAAGAAAATAAGCCGCTGAACAAATTCTACTAATACGACATAAACCATTTTCAGTTTTGCCTGGAAAATTGAGGAAAAAACAGAGGAAACGGAGCCAGTGAACAAGGTTAAGGAGAAAATGTACAGTATGAGAAGCGTGTCAGTTTGGTATCCGGCAAGGTTTGCAATAAAGATTGAGGCAATGACTGAAAAGATGCCGAGAAACAGTTTCAGGCCCAAAGAGTTTCCAATCAATTCCTCTGATTGTTTTTCTTTTTGCGTTAATTCCCTTGGCAATACAAGTGAAACGCCGAAGTCATTCAAAAACAATAGCAAGCCAATGAATTCAAGAGCCAGGGAGTACTGCCCAAACAGCTCAACGCTCAGGTATCTCGCAAGCAGAATTGTTGTGATTAAGCCAAGAAATTTTCCTGCAATTTTGCCCAGCAGTATGACAGAGGTGCTTTCCGCAATTTTTTTTACGGCAGACATTCACTTTACCTCGTAAAGCTTTGCACACGAATCTGAAAAAATTTCTTTAACCAAGCCCTGCTGTTCAAGTTCATTCAAGAATTTTTTGTTTAATGGGCTTTTGTAACATGTCTGCGCAATGTGCGTAATGTTGAATTGTTTCACTTTTGAAAGAAATTCTGAGGCGTTGTTTGACTCAAACCTTGCATCATTGTCGTTGAAGCCGAACGGGTTTCTGCTGCTGAAAAAAGAAACAGCCCTGGTGTTGTTGGAGTAAACCAGCACAAGAGAGTTTTGCGGCGTTTCGCTTATTGCGTTGTAAAGCGGGAGGTGCTTCTCAAAAACATCTTTGAAAAACAAGGCTGAAGTGCCAGTGTATGCAAGCGAATAAAAAGAGAAAAGCAGAAGGGACAGTATTACTAGTGATTTGAAAAACTTGTTTGAAAGAGCCGCAAAGCCAAAAGCAAAAACAACTGCAATCAGGGGCACAACAGGAATAATCATTCTAAAGTAAGCGGCCCTCTGAATTATGGGTATGAATTCCAAAGCAATCGGAAGTAGAACAATGAAGGAAAGCAATGTCGGCTTCTGAATTAATTGCTTTGCACCGTTGAGCAGCGTAATTCCAAGCGGAAGAACCATTAAAGCAAAAACAACTGCGGCTAATTCGAACGGAATTCCTGAAACGAAAGATTGAGCGGAGAAAGCTGAAAGATTTGGAAAATCCCAGAAGTAAAGATAGTATAGGTGCGGAAAACTGATGAGATGGGAAAGAGGGAATGCAGTGTCAATGCCTAAAGTGAGTTCGTTGCTTGCGAGCTGGAAATTGTGCTGGTCAAGTGTGCCAAACTTCAGAATGTTCAAGCCGAACCAGAACCCTGAAAGAAAAACTGTGATAACAATAAAACCAGCCACTGTTTTTAGGGAAGTGTGCTGTTTCCAGAGCACATAAATTGAAGCAAGGAAAAAAACCGGCACAAGAAGTGTTGCGTTGAGCTTGCTGAGGCTTAACGCGGAGATTGAAACTGCCAAAGGAATTGCTGAAAAGAAAGTTTGCTTTTTTTCCTGGAGCTTCATGATAAGGAACATGGAGGAAAAAACGAATACAACAGAAATTGCTTCAGTGTAATTTACTGCCCCAAACCTTGTAAGCCAAGGAACTGAGACAAAGAATGCCAAAGCCGCAAGGTAGTGCTGCGGGAAAAGCTTTCTGAACACAACAAATGCCAACGATAATTGTACCAATGAAAGCACTAAAGGCACCATTTTTGATGTAAAAAGCGTTAGGGAAAGCTGAGATAATATCAATGCTGAAGCAAAGAATGCATAATAAAGAGGTGGCGGTACATCAATTTCTGGCAGGGAAAGCGTTTTTTGGTCTAAAATTTCTTTCACTATTGACAAATGGTAGAGAGAGTCATTGTAGGCAGCCTCTGGTGTAATTGCAAGCGCCCAAAGCTTTGAGAGAAGCCCCACAACAATTATTAGAATTAGCACATTCTTTGAACTTAGAAATTTTTGCATGACAAAATAAAGTTAATATAAAAGACTTTTTAATAATTAGATATTCAAAGAAGAACCACTGGTTTTGGTACAATGGTAAAAGGGTTGAATGTTGTTGTGCTGATTCCTGCATTCAACGAGCAGGAAACAATTGCGGAAGCAATAAACAGCGTGCCAAGAAAAATCCTGGGCGCGGAAAGCGTGAAAATCCTGGTTGTAGATGATGGCAGCACTGATGCAACTCTAGAAAAAGCGGGAAAAGCAAAAGCAGACAGAATTGTTAGGTTGCCTTCAAACAGGGGGCTTGGGGTTGCATTCAGGAAAGGAATCGATGAAGCAATAAAAATGAAGGCAGACGCAGTTGTCAACATGGACGCTGATTTGCAGTTTGACGCAAATGATATCCAGAAGCTTTTGCAGCCAATACTCAAAGGCGAAGCAGACATGGTTACATGCACTAGATTCAAGGACAAATCAATGCAGCCACAAATGCCACTGGTGAAGAAATTCGGCAACAAGGTTTTCACTTCCGTCGTAAACTTTTTAACGCAGCAGAAGTTCACTGACACGCAGTGCGGCTTCCGCGCTTACAGCAGGGAAGCAATGCTGCGCTTGAATCTTTTCGGAAAGCACACTTACACTCAAGAGGTTTTTTTGAGCTTGGTTGAAAATGATTTGAGAATTGTGGAAGTACCGTGCAGGGTTAAAGGTCAAAGGCAGGGAAAATCAAAAGTCGTTGGAAGCATTTTTGGATACAGCCTTAAAGCATTGCTTATAATTATTAGGGCAATAAGGGACTACAAGCCCCTGGCATTTTTTGGAAGCATTGGAACAGCTATTCTTTCACTCGGCACGGCAATTGCCGGAGCGCTTTTTGTAAGATGGCTTTTAACAGGGCTTACATCTCCTTTTACTTCGCTTATTTCAGTTTCAGCTCTGCTTATAATCGTTGGATTTATGCTCATAATTCTTGCGCTTATTGCTGACATGCAGGGAAGGCAGAAAAAATTGCAGGAAGAAATCCTTTACAGGCTCAAAAAGCAGGAAATCGAAAAAATTTAAATTAGTGCAATAGCTGCTCTTCTTCTTTCATCAGTGAAAGGCCGTTCAGGAGGGAAAGCGGTTTAAATTTTAGGGCTTTCTCCATTTTTTCGGTGGAATAACATGTTTTCATTGGCCTTGGAGCAATTTCCTTAAAAAAAGAGTTTTTAACCGGGAAAATCAGCTTTGAATCAAGCCCGAATACCTCTGCAACCTTAACTGAAAAACTGTATCGGTCAACGCATTCAGCCCCTGCCACGTGAAACAGGCCGGATTCTTTCAGCTCAATGCATTTCCATACTGCTTCAGCAGCTGAACCAGCATACAAATGATTGTTGTAAATGTCGTCGACCACTTTAATCTGCTTTTTTTGGCGAAGCATCTGAATGCACCAGGTTGCAGGGTTGCCCCGTTCTCCCTCATTGTTCCAGCCGTACATGGTGTTAAGCCTAAGAACAGCATTTTCGCTGCTTGCATTTTCAACTGCTTTCTCTCCAAGCAGTTTGGTCTTGCCGTAATAGTTCAGTGGCTTTGGCGTGTCAAGTTCAGAGTAAATATTTTTTCTCCCGTCGAAAACAGCATTGGTGGAAGTGTAAACCATTTTTGTTGCGTGCTCTTCGCACAATTTTGCAAGGTTTTCTGTTGCCTCGGCGTTTGTCCTGAATGCAAGTTCCCTGTTTTTTTCGCACTCGTCGACGTTTCCAATTGATGCAGCATGAATGCAGGCATCAAAAGAGTTTTCACTGAAAACTTTTTCCAGCTCTCCTTTTTTGGTTATGTCCAATTTTATTTCCTTGAAGCCAAGAACTCCAGAAATCGGCGCACTGTGCTTTGCCAGAAAAAGGCTGTGCTTGCGCTGGCTTTTGAGGAGGTACCTTCCAAGAAGACCGCTTGCTCCAGTGACAAGAATATTTATTCGGCTCACCTATAGACATCTTTTTAAACAAACCTTTAAATTCCTTTTTTAAGAGGCAAGAGGTTTTTTTCTTGAAGGTTTTGGCATTTGGCTCCTACGACCTGCACCAGAACACTAACACTGAAAAACTTTCCGGGCTGCAGGAAGTAGGGGTTGAGGTTGTTCAATGCAGGAATGAGTTCTGGCAGAAGAAAAGAAACAGGCCAGAATACTTCAGCGGTGCTGCCATTGCATGGCACGCGTTAAGGCTGCCACTGCATTACGCTAAACTTCTGTGGAAGTACCTTAATGCAGGAAAGTATGATGCAATGCTTGTCCTTTACCCTGGGCACCTTGACCTGCTGTTGGCAAAACCGCTTGCGTTTCTTGCAGGAAAAAAAATTGTGTTCTCTCCGTTTATTTCAGCTTACCAGAACATTGTTTTCCAGAGAAACTACGCTGGGAAAAACTCGCTGCGGGCAAGGCTCTTTTATTACCTTGACAAAGTTCCCTGCATTCTTGCTGATGCCATAGTTATTGACACAAACGCCCACGCAGACTACTTCAGCAAAACATTTGGAATTGAAAGGAAAAAATTTCGCAGGGTTTTCACTGGAGCAGGCAAGGCTTTTTCTCCAAAAAACACTCCAAAAAACAGCAAATTTACTGTGCTGTTTTATGGTTCACTGATTAAGGGCCACGGGATTGAAAAAATTCTTGAAGCAGCAGAGATTCTGAGGAAAGAAGACATTCTGTTCAGGATTGCAGGCAGCGGCCCACTGCGAGAAAAGGTTGAAAAGCTTGTAGAGGAAAAAAAACTAGGAAACGTTGAGTTAATGCTCGAATGGCTGCCGCAGGAAAGGATTGCCGGGCTAATCGCTGGAGCAGACATTGGCCTTGGGCTAATGGAGTCAACTGAGAAAACAAGCTTGGTGATAGGCAACAAGGCATACGAGATTCTGGCAATGAAGAAGCCGCTTGTAAACGCTGACGGGGCAGGCATCAGAGAATTAGTGGAAAACGGAAAGGAAGCTGTTTTATGCAGCCCAAACCCGAAAGCAATTGCTGAAGCAATATTGCTGCTGAAAAACAATGAAGGAAAGAGAAAAACCATTGCAGAAAACGGTTACAGGAAATTCGAACAGATGGCTTCAACCAAGGCAATTGGCAGGGAAATGGATAAAGTATTCAAAGAAGCTCTCGCGGCAGAATGAACTCTGCTCTCTGTTTCTGCAGGAAATCAAGCGTGCTCTGCAGTACCTTGATTCTGTTCTTGGAACCGATAAGCCAGTCGTGAAAGGTCAGGTTAAAGTGCTGTTCTGCCTGAAAATACTGTTTCTGAAGCGAGTTAACTGTAAACTCTAACTGTGCCAGAGAGCTGTTCTGGTTTGGGTCCACTAACCCTAAAAGCTCCCCGTCCATGGAGGAAAGAAGAGGAATTTCCCGCAAGCCATTTGCATTGAACGGTTTCTTGGGAAAGAAAACCCATTGGGTGCGAAGAAATGTTTTAAGCAGAAGCTTGTTAACCAAGTGAAGGAAATTGCTGTCGGAAAACTGAAGAGAAGGGTGCTCAGCAATTTCTGCTCTACGGATTCTTTTATTGCTGGCCCACTTGTAGCCGCGCTGCCGCAATACACTGTAAACTTTGGCATTATAGTAAAGCCATGGACTCCTGAAGCCAATGGGCTTTGAGCCAGTAATTTCGCTTATTAGCTTCTCTGTTTTCTGCATTGCGCTGTTGAGTTCTTTTTCGTTTAAGCCAAGAACGTTTTCGTGGTTGTACATGTGAGAGGAAATCTCGTGGCCGTTGGAATGCATTAACTCAACCTGCCTTGGAAATTCCTCAACCACTTTCCCGCAGACATTAAATGCAGCCATTATTTTTCTTTTTCTAAGCTCTCCAAGCACTCTTTCAATGCACTCCTTGTTATCAGTTTTCTGGCTTACCAAATCAGCTTCCACGTCAAAAAACACAATAGTTTTTTTCATTGAAAAACACTCATTCAGGTTCAATTAAAACTTCTGTCAGTTCATTTTTTAATTTAAGGGCAATTCCGGGCCACAAAAACTCTTTCTTAAGCCTCTCTTTTCCTCTTGCAACCAAAGATGCAGCAAGCTTCTGGTCATTTTTTATTGCAGTTAATTTCCTCGCAAGATCACTTGGTTTTCCTTCCTTGAAAACCAAGCCAGCATCGCCGATTATTTCAGGAATCGCACCGCTACTTGAGCCAATTACCGGCACTTCAACAGCCATTCCCCCGAGAAGGATTCTGCCGAATTGTTCCTTCCAAACACTGGTTGACTCTGAGGGCAGAACAACAACATCCATGCAGTTCAGGTATTTGGACACTTCCTCCAGAGAAGCATTGGTTACAACAATTCTGTCACGAATTTTTTTCTTTTCAGCGTAATCCAAGAAATCTTTTTCGAATGGTCCTTTTCCAACAACCAAAATGTTGAACTCAAAATCAAGTGTTGATGCAGCATCAACCAAGGTGAGCAGGCCTTTTTCCTTTGTGAGCCTTCCGCCGAAACCGATTGTGAAATGCCTTAAACCCAAAGATTTTTTGAAATCTGGGCTGCGCTTTTTCGAGTAAAGGCTGTTGTCAATGCCAAGGTAAAGCAAAGAGGCTTTTTTTATGAACCCTTTTTTTCTCAGGATTTTTTCGCACTCCGTATTGAGAATGAACGCAGAGCTAGCGCGAGAAAACACAAGCCTTTCAATCAGCCTGAAAATGAGCCACCTGCGCTTTTCAACCAAGTTTTCGTTAGTGTGAAAAACAAGCTTTGCACCAGAAAGCAATGAAACGACAAACGCCTGCAGCGCAACCATGCTTCCCGGCTCCTCTTGCAGGAAAATAATATCAGGCTTTGAATGCGTGATATTTAGTAAAAAAGGCTTCGAGTAAAAGTGCAGGTGCATGTGGTTGGTGAAAACAGTGTTTCCCAAAACCATTTTTGCTTCGTTTCTTTCCCTCAAGTTGATTTCCTCTGTTTTTTCTGCTGAAGCAGTGTGCCAACGCGTTGGCACAATAACCGAAACATCCCAATCAGGGAATTTGGCAAGTTCAATGAACAGTATTCTGTTCAAGGGGTCATAGGCTGAATGACTAATGCATAAAACCCTTTTTTTTCTGGAGCCTATTTCAATAATTTTGCGGTCACGGTTTTTTGCCGCAAGAGTTGAAGGCAGGAAAACAAGGTTCCATAAAAGCGCCTTCAGCACGATTGGAACATTCAGCAGAACATTGTCAGAGTAACGGAGCCTGTCAAAGTAGTTAAGGCTCCTGTCCACCTTTTTGAAAGGGTTAAGGGCATTGTTGATAACGCTAAGGGCAAGCCTTGCCGTGCGAATCACGCCAAAGTTTTTTATCGAGCAGCGAATATTGTTTCTTATTTGCAGGTAAGATGCCTTTCTCTTCCACGCCTTGTTCTCTGTAATTCCTGAACCCTGGTGGAAGTTTGAAATGTTTGTCTGCACGAGTTTGAAGCCAGCACGCCTTGCACGAGTTTCAAAATCTAATTCCTCATCGTAGAGAAAGTAAACAGGGTCAAAGAGGCCGGCTTTTTCAAAAACTTCCCTTTTAACGAAAAGGCCGCTGCCTGAAAGGATGCCTTCTTCCAGCACATTAAAGCGAAGAGGCCTGTTCTGCCTCAAAACTTTTTTGAACTGTTCAATGCTGCCCTTCACTATTGCTCCATGCGGATTAAAATCTTTGTCTGCAAGAGGATTAAGGTCACAGCCCACCAAGCCGATTTTGTCATCCCCGGCAAAAACCCGCAGAGCTTTTTCAATCCACTGCTTTTCCACCATGCTGTCATTGTTCAAAAGCGCAATGAAATCAGCCCCCTGGAGAAGGGCTCTTTTTATTCCGACGTTTACCCCGCCGCTAAAGCCCAGGTTTTCATTGTTCTCAATGACCTCAACCTGCCTGAATTTTTTTGCAAACTCTAAGCTGTTATCAGTGCTGCCATTGTCAACCAGCAGAACCCTGAAATTTTCGTAAGTGCCCTCAAGCACGTTGGGAATACAGTACTTCAAGTGCTTCAAGCCGTTGAAGTTCAGCACAATAACATACACCAGTGAGCTGCCCATTTTTTCACAAAACAAGTTACAGATAAAAAAACCAAATAATGCCTTAATAATATTTTTCCAAAAACAAGTTATTTAAAAGTACCTGTGCCCTTAATTTTTGAAAAAGCCGGGAGAAAAATGCATACAAGAAGCGACTGCAGGATATGCCATAGTACAAACATCGAAAAATACCTTGATTTTGGGGAAATGCCTTTGGCAGGCGGGTTTTTAACGAAAGAACAATTAAAAGAAGAACAGCTTTTCCCGCTGAACGTTTACTACTGCAAAAACTGCACTGCTTCAGAAGTATTGGACATTGTTCCAAGGGAAATTCTGTTCAAGCAATACTTTTACATGTCCTCGGCAACAAAAACTCTTTCAGAGCATTTTGAAAGGTTTGCCAAAGAAATCAAGGAAAAATACCTTAAAAACAAAAAAGGGCTTGTGCTTGAAATCGGCTCAAATGATGGAATACTTTTGAAGCCGCTGATGGATTTGGGAGTGAACGCTCTTGGCGTTGACCCTGCGTTAAATGTTGTAAGGATAGCGGAAGAAAAAGGCTGCAGGGTAGTGAAGGAATTCTTTACCCCGGAGGTTGCAGAGAAAATCTCCAAAAAGGAGGGACAAGCAGAAATAATAACTGCAAGCAATGTTTTCGCGCACGTTGATGACATGGACGAATTAATGAAGGCAATTAAAATAATGCTAGCAGAGGAAGGCACATTCGTAATTGAAGTGCACTACGTTCTTGACTTGGTTAAGAAAATGCAGTATGACACGATTTACCACGAGCACTTCAGCTATTACACAGTGAAATCCCTTCAAAGGCTGTTTGAAAGATACGGAATGGAAATTTTCAAGGTTGAACGGATTCCAATCCACGCTGGCTCCATCAGGGTTTTCTCAAGGAACAAAAGGAAAGGAAACAAAGCTATTGAAAGGCAAGTTAAAGCGTTGCTGGAGGAAGAGAAAAAAGCAGGGTTGCATTCATTCAATGCATATGTTGAGTTTGCAGAAAAAGTGAAGAAGCAGAAAAACCAGCTGAACTCAATTCTTTCAAAGCTGAAAAAGGAAGGCAAAAAAATAGTTGGTTATGGTGCAGCAGGCAGGGGCAACACTCTGCTGAATTACTGCAAAATAGGCAGGGAAACTCTTGATTATGTGGTTGATGCATCTCCATTGAGGCAGAACAAGTTCATTCCAGGCATGCATATTCCGATTGTTGCGCCGGAAAAAATGAGGGAAAGCCCGCCAGATTACGCGCTGCTGCTTGCTTGGAGCTACTTCAATGAGGTAATGAAAAAAGAGCAGGAATTCCTGAAAAAAGGCGGCAAGTTTGTAATTCCTTTGCCTAGGCCCCGCATCATTGGCGTGAAGGACTTGCAAGCTTGAAATTAGACAAGTAGTTCTGCTCTCCCAGCTTCCTGAATTTTGCCAGGTCTTCATCCATTGAAGGGAGCTTTACTTTGAACTCTTTTTCAAATTTTTGAATTGTTAAGCTGCCGTCTCTTGGCCTCTTTGCCTTGAAAATGCCCTTGTCATAGAATTCCTTCAAAGTGCTTTTTCCAATAAGGCTTTTGTCAAAGCCGTAAAGTTCTGCAACCCTTGAAGCAAGCTCAAACTTGCTTAATGAACCGTGAGCGGAAATGTTGTAAATTCCCTGCTTTGGGGAATTAACCAGCAGCTCCAAGTTTTCTGCCAAGGAATTTGCAAGAATTATGTTCATGTACTGGTCAGTGAGAGCGGAAATTTTTTGCCCCCTAGAAAGAGCATCGTAAATCCATGAAACCGAGTTTTTGCGTTCAGGCACAATGTTCCAGCCGAAAATGCAGGTTCTCACGATATTGTATTCCGGCTTCACTGCAAGAACTGCTTCATCCCCCTCAATTTTTGTGCAAGAGTAGACGCCTGCGGCTTTTGGAGTGTCTTCCTCAGAGTAATTGCCGCGCTCACCGTCAAAAACATAGTTGGTTGAAATGTGAATGAGTTTTGAGCCGTTGTCTTTCGCTGCAATTGCAGTGTTCCTCGCAGTTTCAACGTTGACCTTTTCTGCAAGCAAAGGCTTTTCCTCGCACAGCTCGAGGTTTGTCAATGCAACAGTATTTATGATTGCATCCGGGTTTACCTTCTGAACAAATTTCTGTGCCTGCCTTTCATTGCTTAAGTCAACCTTCCAGCCATTGCACCCCTTTATCTTAACGCCGTGGTCGTGGAAGGAAAAAAAAGTTTCAAAGTTTTCTGAAAAATGAACGCAGCAAGCGCCTCCAAGCAAACCAGAACCGCCTGCAACAAGAATGCGCTTCACTGAATCACTTCCCGTGCCCTGACATGAAACCCTCAAATTTTTCCACAACGTAATCAATCATTTCATCGGTCATGCCTGGATGGCATCCAACGTAAAATGACTGCGAGTGAAAAAAATCCGTAACAGGAAGCGAAGATGACCTAATCTTAAACCCAGCGTAAGCAGGCTGCTTGAGCACGTTGCCGCCAAGCAGAAGCCTTGTTTCAATTCTTGCATTCCTCAAAAAGTCAATCAGTTCTGTCCTGCTGAAGGGCGCATTCTCCTTAATTGTTATTGGCACCGAAAACCAAGCTGCTTTAGCACCCTTTTCCTCTGTTGGAAACTCAAGAAAATCAGAGAATTTTTTCAATCCTTTGACAATCTTTGAAAAGTTTTGCCTGCGCTTTTCAACAAAGCCTGGGAGCTTTTTCAGCTGCTGCAAACCCATTGCTGCCTGCAATTCAATAATTCTCATTTTGTATCCAATGCTGGTGTACAGCGTTCTTTTGGATGGGTCCTTGAACGCGTTCTCGTCAAGCCCGCAGGTTTTAAGAGAATAAATCAGGGGATATAGTTTTTCATTGTTTAATGTAATGCTGCCGCCCTCTCCCATCGTGAAAGCGTGCGCTGCGTAAAATGAAAAGCACCCCGCGTCGCCGAAACTTCCAACCCTTTTACCGTTAAAGCTTGCTCCGTGAGCGTCACAGCAGTCCTCCACAAGAAAAAGGTTGTGTTCTTTTGCAATTCTGGTTAACTCATCCATCCTGCAAGGGTTTCCGAGGTGATGCAGCACAAGCAGCGCCCTTGTTTTCCTAGTAATCATTTCTTCAACAGTTTTTGGGTTCATGTTATAGGAGTGCCTTTCAACATCAACAAGCACCGGGTTAAGGCTGTTTAAGATGACGGAATTAAGCGATGTGGGAAAAGTAAGGGCAGAGGTAATGACTTCATCTCCTTCCTTTAAGTTGTTTTCAATGCGCGGGCTTTTTAGCGCTGCAAAAGCAAGGAGGAGTGCGCTTGAACCGGAATTGGTTACAATTGAATCCCTGCAGCCAACGTATTTCGCGAATTCCTGCTCGAATTTTCTAGTAAGCTTGCCTTCTGCAAGCCAGCCTGTGAAAAGGCTGTCAACGACTGCGTTTATTTCTTCAGCGCCAAACAAGGGGGCTGCATAATTAACCGTGGTTTTTCCGGGAACAAACTTTTCTGCTGGCAACTTTTTTTTGGCAATCCGTTCAATCAAAGAGTGAAGCTCACCAATTTCTGGTTCAGTCATTTTTTCACCTTCTGCTGTTTCAGCCACTGCTCTGTTTTGGCTAGGCCTTCCTCCAGCTTGGTTTTAGGCTTCCAGCCTAGAACCTTTTTTGCCTTGCTGTAATCGCAGACAAGCTTGTTTATTTCTGCCTGAGGGTGATGGTGCTTTACGTGCCTAACCCTGCTTTTGTCCTTGACAATCAGGAAAGCCAAATCATTGATGGAAATGTCTTTGCCTGTTCCTGCATTGAGTACTTGGCCAACAGCTTTTTCACTGAAAGCGGCCTCAACAATGAATTCAGCGCAGTCCTCGACAAAAAGCAAATCCCTTGTCTGGTTTCCTGAGCCAAAAATTTCAATGGTTTCGCCGTTCAGCTTTCTTTGCACAAAAATGCTTACAACCCCGCCCTCCATGTTGCTTTTCTGGAAAGGCCCAAAAGTATTAAATGGCCGCAAAATCACAACAGGCAAGCCAAATGAATGGAAGTATGCTTCAGCCATTGCTTCAGCTGCAATCTTGGAAGCAGCGTAAGGGGAAAGGGCCTTGAACTCATGCTTTTCACTAATTGGAGTGCCGCTTGAGAGATCGTAAACCATGCACGTGCCGATAACAACAACTTTGCAGTTGGTTTTGCGAGCTGCCTCAAGGACATTGAAAGTTCCAAGAATGTTTGAGTCAAAAGATTTTTGCGGAAAATCAATGCTTTCCTGGACATTAATTTGCGCAGCAGCGTGAATGCATACATCAAATTTGTTTTTGTAAAACAATTCGTTTACTGCTTTGCTGTCCTCAACTCCTGCAACAACCAAACCCCTGAAATCATCATTTTGCAAAAATTCCGCAATGTTTTCCTCTGAACCGTTTGAGAAGTCATCAATAACCCACACCCTGTGTTTTCCATCCAAAAGCTTTTTCACAACCCACCGGCCTATGAATCCTGCGCCGCCTGTAACAAGCACATTCATATTAATCACTTCCTGAAAGTTTTGTACCACTCAATTGTTTTCTTAAGGCCTTCCTCGAGGCTGAATTTTGGCTGCCAGCCCAGCTTATCCTTAATTTTGGAGTAATCAGCCTGCAATGCAGCCAAGTCCCCTTTCCTTCCCTCAGCAAACTCAACCCTTGAACTGCTGCCAGTAAGCCCGATTATTTTTTCTGCCAGGCCCTTTATTTTGATTTGTTTGCCTGAACCAATGTTGAAAGTTTCCCCTTTGAGTTTTCCGCGCGTTAAAACAAGGCTCTCATAGGCTCTTACCGCGTCCTTAACATACTGGAAATCCCTTGTCTGCTCTCCACTGCCAGTTATCCTTAATGGTTCGTTGCTTAAGGCCCTTTCAATGAATGCAGGAATTACGGCTGAATAAGCTGAAACGTTCTGGTTTGGGCCAAACGTGTTGAAGTTCCTTATCACGTTAACAGGATAAGAGTACCACTCGAACAGGCTCATGCAGTGCTTTTCCGCGGCAAGCTTGGTTACAGCGTAAATGCTCCTCGGCCTCATTGGGTGCAGTTCATCCATCGGCGTTCTAACAGGGTTACCGTAAACCTCAGGAGAAGAAGCATAAATCAAAAAAGGCTGGGAGGAAGAGGAAAAAAGGTTATGAACAAACTCAAAGGTTTTCCTTTCATTGTTTTCAAAGTACTTTTCCGGCTTCACCATTGACTCGTCAATTGAAACAAAGGCAGCGAAGTGGATTACTGCATCAACATTTAATTCATCAATTGCCTTTGCGTTGAGTTCCGCGAAATCCTTCTTAAGCAGCGAAAACTTTTTTTCAGGGTCACTAAGCATTCCCATTGGCTTTGCTGACTTGAATTTCCTGGAAAAATCGTCAACTCCAACAATGCCCTCAATTTTTTTGTTATCTACAAGCTGCTGGCAGGCATGGATGCCGTAAAGGCCTGCTGCACCAGTAACAAGAACCCTAATTCAAACCACCTCTAAAAGAAAACCAGAAACAATACTGATTTCTTAAAAGGAAAAGCATTTAAAGCTCCTCCCTTGAAAACATGAACCCAATCAAAGCAGTAAGGTAGGTGAGCAGAAGCGCATTTACGATTGAGAACGCAACAACTACGGATGCAGAAACGCTGAACAGCGCAAACAACGAAATCAGTGCAGCCTCGTTTGTCCCCAAACCGTTAATGGTTATTGGAATCAATGAAATCACTGAAGCAATAGCCACAAACCCAATCACATGAAGCGGCGGAACATTAATCGAGAAAGCCAGCGCAATCACGTAGGACTGCAGGAACACAAGAAGCCATGAAACAACTGAAAGAAACCAAGCCTGCAGCAGAACAGGCTTTGATGGAAGGGAATCATAAAATTTGTTGAAAAAATCCCTGCTTTGCTCCTTTAGTTTTTCAGGCACCAGAACATAGAAGACGTGCCTCAAAACAGTTCTTGCCCTGTGCTTTTCCAGCATGAACCAAAAAGCAGAAAGCAAAAAAACAAAAATTAAGAATATTGAATAGTATAAATCCACGAAATATTCCAACAAGAGAACAGAACCCATGAAAGCGAATGTAAGAACCGAAAACAAGTCAAGTATTCTGTCGAGAAGCACGGAGCTGGTGCAGAATGCAAGTGGTTTTCCTGTTTTTTTCTGCAGCAAACTGATGCGGTAAAAGCTGCCGAGCTTTCCAGGAGTTATTGCTCCGTAAAAGAGGCCTACAAAGTACGCTTTCAGCAGGAACACAAAACTGGTTTTCTGTTTCTGGTTGTCAAGGATTAATTTCCACTTGACAGTCTGCACTATTGCGATGAACGGAATGAAGGCAAGGGAAAACAAAAGCATTAGTGCATTTGCCTGCAGCGCTGCTGAAACAATGCTGTCAAGGCCAACGCTTAACAGAATGAATGCAAAAATGAACAATCCAATGAAAGGGGCAACTGATTTAAGGCTTAAGCGGCTCATTTTATCTTCCAATTCCCTTAAAGCGGATTCCTGCTGCAGAAATTGCATCCTTATCAAGGGCATTCCTCGCGTCAACAACGGCTTTTACATTGTTTTTTTTCAGGAATTCTGCTGAAATGGTTTTTACAAAAAGATTGTGGGCAGTCAAAAGCACCACGCAGTCAGCTTCCTTCACTGCTTCTTCCAGTGATGAGCAGTTGCTTTTGCTTTTCACGAAAGGGTCAAAGGTTTTCACAACAGCCCTTTTTTCCTTGAGCAGTTCAACAACCTTTAAGGCCGGGCTCTCGCGAGTGTCATCTACATCTGCTTTGTAGGCAATGCCCAAGCAAGCAATTTTTTTTCCTTCAAGGTTTCCTGTTAAAAATTCAGCAAGCCCAACCACAAAAGCAGGCATTGAGTCATTGATTTTTCTCGCCAGAGGCAGGAACTCGTGCTGGAACCCCTTGGACTTTGCCCTTTCAATCAGATAGTATGGGTCAATGGCTATGCAGTGGCCTCCTACGCCTGGGCCAGGCCAAAATGGCATGAAGCCAAACGGTTTTGTTGAAGCGCCCCTGATGACGTCCGCAACATCAATCCCCATTTTGTCAAACGATTTCGCTAATTCGTTCACAAAAGCAATGTTAACATCCCTGAAACTGTTTTCTGTTAACTTGACAGCTTCAGCTTCCTTGACGGAATTCATTTCAAAGACTTCTGCTTTAAGGACATTGCCATAAAAATTTTTTGCTTTCTTTGTTCCTTCCTTGCTCATTCCTCCAAGCACTCTTGGAATGTTCTCAATGCCCCACTTTCTGCTGCCTGGATCTATTCTTTCAGGGCAGTGAACCAAGAAAAAATCTTTTTCCGGCTTAAGCCCGGATTCTTGCAGAATTGGAAGAACTACTTCTTCTGTTGTGCCAGGAAAAATTGTTGATTCAACAATTATTAACTGCCCTTTCTTCAGGTTTCTTGCAATGCTGCTGCACGCAGACTTTAACGCGTAAAGGTCAGGATGGTGCTTTTCATCAACAGGGGTTGGCACGCACACAACAATAACACTAGCCTTGCTGATAACTTTCTCGTCAGTTGTCGCGGAAATCTTTCCCTTAAGTTTCCTAACCTGCCTTTCAAGTTCCGCATCAGCAATGTGGGAAATGCCAGCATTTATTTTTTCCACTGTTTTCTTGTTCACGTCAAAGCCGAAAGTGGTTAACCCTTTTCTCGCGCAAAGGCACGCAAGCGGCAAGCCAACATAGCCCAAGCCAATGATTGCCACTGAATCCATGATTTTTCCCTTAAAAAACTCCCTAAAAGAATTAATATTAAGGTATTGGTACGCTTATCCGCTTGCCACCCTGAAAACCCTTGTTTTGCCGGAAGAACCCTCAAAAATGAGTTGGAATTCTGCAGCATTTTTTTCCACTGTTTCCTTGAATGGGGAATCAAACGGAGCAAGCAAAATGAAGTCAACTCCAAAGCGCGAAATTTTTTGATTCAACTCTTCAAGGGAGCTTTCTTCCAGCTGCACTGTTTTCCTGCCTGAAAGCAGGAAAGCTCTGAAAGACTCGTTTGTTAAAACCACGCTTTCACCTGCACTGTTTTCCTTTAGCCAGTTTGCTGCTTCCACAAATTCTTTGTATTCTGGGGAAAGCTGCCGCTCGTGGATTGAGGAAAGGTAAAACGCATCAGAAGCAAGGCTTGCAACAATTCCTGTTACTAACACTATGTAAATGAATTCCTTCCGCGCCATTGCCTCAATTGGAAGAAGCATTAACCCGCGCACAAAAAACATCAAAAGGAATGGAAGCACTGGAAGAAGGAACCTGTCAACAGCTGAAGTGTCAGCGTAAGGCCAGAACAACAGCACGAGAAAGTAAAGGGCAATGTAAAGGTGAATTAAGTTGAAACTTCTTGCCCAGCTAGAAAAATATCCAAGCAAGAAAATCAAGCCAATCGCTGCCGCAACTGCAAGCAAAAAAATGTTTTGCTGCGAGAAAAAGAATGCGATGTCAAGCAGCGGAAAAACTGCCTGCGGAATTGAAACAAAAGCATAGTAAGAAAAATTTGAAACTGCTCGTTGGCCCAGTTCAAAAATAGAAGCATTTCCAAGTTGCGGGTTGTCAAGGTCTTTCAGCAAAAACTGGGAAAAGTAGGAACCCTGAATAGAGCTCGTTTCAGAGGAAACACTTGAAATGTAATATGCCCAAAAAATAACAAAACTCAACAAAATTAATAACAAAATTAATGATTTTTTAAATTCTTTTTTTCCAAAAAAAACCCCTGCTGCTGCTGCACCAAGCGCAGCTCCAATTGTTTTAGTGAAAAAGGCAACAACAACCAATACTGTTCCAGCAACAAAGTTGTATCTGGGGAAAGGTTCTTTGCGCAAATAGCTTAAGAGGAGGTAGATTGCTGAAATGGAAACAAACAAATAAAATGTTTCGGTTAATGCGCGGTGCGAGTACCACAGCAAAAGCAGGTTGAATGCAAGCGCAGCAGAAATTAAGAATGACATGCGTTCCTCAAAGAATTTCAAGAAAATAAGGTACGAAATGAAAACCGAGAAAACCGCAAACAGCACTGAAAGGAATTTGACTGCAACAAAATTCTGCCCAAACAGCAGGAAAACAGCTGAAATTATGGCAGGATACGCTGGAGGATAATATGCAAACGACGGGTTTCCAGGAAAAGAAACATCAGCGTAGCCTTTTCCTTCCGCTAAAGCTTTTCCTGCGACAAGGTATTGGGCTGCATCCCCGCCGTCAACTGAATCATTCAGTGCAACAGAGTAAAGCACTAATGCTGTCACTAAGAGAATGAAAAGCTCTTTTCTTTCCGCAACAAACTTTTTTGTGCCCTGCCAGTCAAGCATAGTTCAACCTTTTGGTACAGTTCTCGAAGGCCAGAAACTGATGTTCACAAACCTTATTATTAATTGCCTTGAATAATTTTTTAAAACACAATGAGCAGGAAGTTAGTGAGTGAATGAAGCAGGATAGCCTTTCAGTAATAATCCCTTGCCTTAATGAAGAGGAAATAATCAGCGACTGCATTAAGGCAATTCCGAAAATGCCTTGGACAACAGAAATAATTGTTGTTGATGACGGCTCAACAGATAAAACGGTTGAAGTGGTAAAAGAGCTGAATAGAAAGGACGTTAGAATTGTAAGCTATAAACCCAACAGGGGCAAGGGCTATGCGTTCAGGCAGGGAATGAAAGCAGCAAAAGGCGATGTTGTTGTAATACAGGACGCTGACATGAACCCAAAAGAACTTCCCGAAATTGTAAAGCCCATTTTTGAGGACAAAGCGGATTTTGTCAACGGTACAAGGCTGGTGTATGAGATGGAAAAAGGCGCAATGAAGCCGCTGCACGTTCCCGGCAACAAGGCATTTGCATTAATTGTTTCCATGTTCATAGGGCAGAAGCTTACTGACACTCTGTGTGGTTACAAGGCGTTCAAGCGGAAAGTGCTTTCAGGGCAGCTAAAGGATGACTCCTGGCCTGACTTCGAACTTCTGTTGAAAGCGAAGAGAAACCATATGAGGATTGTGGAAGTGCCAATCCACTACAATGCAAGAAAAGGCGGGGAATCAAAAATGAAAACATTCAGCCATGGCTGGAGCATGCTCTCAAAGCTCATTAAAGCAGTTTTGTTTGATTAAGTGAATGCAATGAAGGTAAGCATAATTGTGCCGGTGTTCAACGAGGAGAAGACAATCGCGGCTGTGATTTCAAAGCTGAAAGGCGTTGAACTGAAAAAACTTGGCCTGGAAAAAGAAATTATTGCAGTGAATGATGCAAGCACTGATGAAACCAGAAAAATTCTTTCAGAAATTCCCGGAATAAAAGTTTTAAACCATTCAAAGAACAGGGGAAAGGGAGCTGCAATTAAAACAGGAATTGCAAATTCTGACGGAGAAATAATTCTGATTCAGGACGCCGACATGGAGTATAACCCGAAATACATTCCTCCATTATTGAAGCCGATTTTGGAAGGAGAAACAGAAGTATCGTATGGTTCAAGGTTCATTAAGGGAATTCGCGGGAACATTCTTCTCACGCACGAATTAGGGAACAGGTTCCTTTCTTTTTTAACATCAGTTCTTTTCGGGCAGAAAATCACTGACATGGAAACCGGCTACAAGGCGTTCAAGCGGAGCGCGCTGAGCGGAATTTCCCTTAAGGCAAACAGGTTTGACTTTGAACCAGAGATAACTGCAAAGCTGCTGAAAAAAGGCTTCCGAATCAGGGAAATCCCGATAATTTTTTATGCACGCAGTTTCAAGGAAGGAAAAAAAATAACTTGGAGAGACGGCATAACAGCAATGCTTGTATTATTCAAGTACAGACTAAGTGATTAGAATGGACTTATCTGTTCTGAAAAAAAAGAAGTTGCTTTTTCTTGCAATTGTTTTCATTGCCGGCATAATTCTTAGGCTCGCTTTTTTCAGTTCAACCGACATGACATGGGATGAGGCATTCCACGTAATCCAGGCATTCAGAATTGCCTCAGTTTTCATTATTCAGCCGGTTCTACTAACAGTTTTACTTTTAGCAGCGATTGCCGTAATTTATTTTGCGCTAATCAGGAGGTCACTGAAAATTGTTCTGCTTGGAGCAATAGCTGCTGTTCTGGCAAAATTCGCTTTTGATATCCCGGTTGCTTTTCATCCAAGGCACCCGCCACTGTTCAATTTTGTCACATCCGCCGTGATTTTTCTCACAAACATTTCCCCGGACGTTGCCGGAAAAATCGTTTCCACTGTTTCACTGCTTGCATTGGCTGTTGTATCATATTTTTTCGGGAAAAAGTTTTTCAGTGAAAAGTTCGGCTTAATTCTTTCAGCTTTCCTGATTCTGTCACCGCTCTCCATTTTCTATTCTTCAACAGCTTTCTTGAACCCGATGGCAGTCTCACTTGCATTCACTTCATTAATGCTATTCTTTTATGGCTTGCAAAACACTAAAATGCTGCCACTAAGCGGGCTGCTGTTTTCTGCGGCAATTGCAACAAACTACACTGTGCTGGTGTTACTGCCAATATTCGCAGTATTGCTTTTCCTGGACAGGAAAAAACTGGTGAAAAAGGAAAATCTTGAAAATGCAGGAATATTTGTTGTTTTAGTTCTGGCAACCCTCATAATTTTTCTTCCATCAATTATCAGCAGCGCCACAGGCTATCAGGCAGACTGGCAGGAAGGCCAGAACAAGGTTTTTGTTGAGGACATTGCCCATTACTCTGCAAGCATTGCCGGCAGGCTTGGCGGAATCCCGCTGCAACCAAGAGCGACTTTTTTCCTTGAAACGCTTTCAATTTTCTTTTCCCCAGCAATTTTCCTGCTTTTCCTGCTGGGGGCGCTTTATGCTTTCAGGGAAAAAAATTTTATTGTGAAAGTTATGGCAGTAGTTTTCTTGCTTTACCTCGCATACTTCTCCATGCAGCTCGGAATACAATTTTTAAGGTATGCACTGATAATGGAGTTTCCTCTGCTGTTTGTGAGCGCATTCGGTTTAAGCAATATGAAAAACAAAACCGCAATGAAACTCGTATTCGGGCTGTTTGCCGCATTTTTCCTGCTGCAGAGCATTGTGCTATTGGTAGAGCACTCTTTTACCGGCTTGTCTAAAACTGTTTATGCTTTGCCTGATGATTCAAAAATTTACACTAGTTTTATTGACCCAGTGAAATACTACTCGCTGGATTATGTAAGCGACTCCTCTTACAGCAACAAATTCCTGAGCAGATTTTTAACAGGAATTCCAAAAGAGCAGAGAATCTTTTATTCAGGCGAAGCTGGATTGAGTGAAATTGAAGGAATAGATTATGCGATTCTAACAAAACCTTTTTTCGAACAGCAGGGAGAGGAAAATCTGGCCCCATTAAAAAAATGCAAAGAAATAACAGAGGGAAAATACACTTTGTTCTGGGTTTACGGAAAAGACTGCAGCGTGTTCAGCAATGATTGAAAAAAAAGAGAACCTGAAAATAATTGCACTGTTTTTTTTGCTGGCGGTTCTGTTCTTCAGCCAGATGCTTCTAAATCCCGGAAGCATTCTTTTTTCTGAGGACTCTGACATGATTCTCCAGAAAGTTGCAAGACATGATTTGGCGTTCAATTCGTTAAAAGAAACAGGGGGCTTTGCTTTATGGAATCATTACATTTTCAGCGGAGTTCCATTGCAAGCGGACTTCCAGCCAGGCCTTTTTTATCCGCTGAATTTCTTTTTCCTTTTCCTTGACGCAGGACACGCGTTCAGCCTGCTATTCGTCCTGCATGTTTTCTTTGCTGCTGTTTTCATGTTCTTTTTCCTGAAAAAGATTGGAGTTGAGCACTTCCCTTCAGTAATCGGCGCAACGACTTACGGGTTCAGTGGGTTAATTGCAGCGCGCATTTGGGCAGGGCACTATCCGATGCTAGTAATAATTTCTCTGCTGCCGCTAATGCTCTACTTTGCAAGGGAAATTGCTGAAAGCAGGAAGCCTTCAAGCGCTCTTTTGCTTGGTGCAGCAATTGCCTCGGCTTTCCTAGTGCAGCAAATACAGGTTTTCCTTTACTCCATGATGCTTGTTGCAGCATACTTCGTTTTCAGCGTAATGACCTCTAAGCAGGGAAACAGGAAAACTGCTTTTGCATTGTTTATTGCAGCGCTAATCATTTCAGCTGGCATTGCAGCAGTGCAGATTCTTCCATCCTACGAAATGTTCACACAGTCAACCAGAAGTGGTGGCCTTAGCTTCATTTCAGCATCTGAAGGAAGCCTGCCAATGTTGAACATTCCTGTTAGCTTTCTGATTCCAGAGCTGACCGGCACACCAAGAAACAGCACTTTTTTCGGCGGAATTCTTGGCTCGGACAACTTTTGGGAGAGAAACGCTTACACTGGAGTTCTGCCGCTGCTGCTTGCAATTGTTGCTTTCTTTATTTCAAGAAATAAGGAAGTGCGGTTTTTTACAGCAACAGCTGTTCTTGTTTTCGTTTTCAGTTTAGGCGACCAAACCCCTCTTTACTGGCTGCTCTACAATTTTGTCCCATTCTTCAGCGTTTTCAGGCTGCCAAGCGGGGCGCTTTTCCTCGCGGTTTTCAGCATTTCAGTCATGGCAGCAATTGGCGCGCAAGGAATTTTCAGGCCGTTGACTGAAAAAGAAAAAAAAGTTGTTGCAGCAGTTTCAAAAATTTCTTTTGCACTTTTTGTTTTTGCGGCAATTGTTTTTTTGCTTGCGGTTTTGTTTAATCAAGAAATTCTGCGGCAGGCAGCGTCTGTTGCCAATTCCCCGGAAAAGGTTCCGGAGAAAATTTGGGCAGCACAGCAGGCAGTGCTTCATTTCGGGGTTTTTGGGCTTCTTTCGTTTGTGGTTTTAAGGCAGGCCGCCTTAAGGCAGGAACAAAAAAAACTGAAGGCGCTGGTGTTTGCAGTAATAGCAGCTGACCTCTTCATTTTTGGCTTGCCTTATATAACAACAGAACAGCCACAAAAAATTTTTCAGGAAAGCAAGGTTGTTGAATTCATCAAATCTGATTCGTCTTTGTTCAGGGTTCTGGACATCAGCGCTGAACGGAAGGCAGAGCCAG
Organism: archaeon GW2011_AR10; assembly: GCA_000830275.1. GTDB lineage: Archaea > Iainarchaeota > Iainarchaeia > Iainarchaeales > GW2011-AR10 > GW2011-AR10. The sequence continues at coordinate 526,308 of CP010424.1, forward strand.
AAAATGCTTTGTCTGATTATTTGACCATCAGCAATGGCATTGAAAAGGTTGACGGTTATGCCCCAACAATACTGCAGCGCTACGCTGCCTTCACTAACGCAGTAATGGTGCCTGCAGGTGAAGCCGAAAAAAGCGAGCAACTGATTTTGCTGAAAATTGCGAACACGGAGTTTGATTCGTTAAAGTACGGGAAACTGCTTGACCTGCTCAACGCAAAATACATTGCAGCAAAACAGCATAACAAACCTTCTACTGAAACAGCAGGCTATGAGCTGGTATTTGTGGACGGAGAAAACTTTTTGTACGAAAATAAGGATGTATTGCCTAGGGCATTTGTTGTAGGCGAGTCAGAAATTGTTGAAGGCAAAGAACTGCTGAAAGAACTGCAGGAGGAAAGTTTTAACCCGCGAGAAAAGGTCCTGATTGAAGAGGGCAAAGAAATCAGTGGAGGAAACGAATTCAAGGAAACAAGAATTGTTTCCTATGAGCCTAACAGGGTTGTTGTGGAAGCAGAGCCTGAAAAGCAGGCTTACCTTGTACTGCTGGACACCTATTATAATGGATGGAAAGCTTTTGACAACGGAAACGAAAAAGAGGTGCTGAGAGCAAACTATATTTTTAGAGCGGTCCTGCTTGATCCCGGCAAGCATTCAGTTGAATTTGTTTTCAAGCCAGAGCTTTACGAGTCAGGAAAAACAATCAGCCTTTTTTTCCTTGCAATTCTAGTGCTCGGAACTGCTTTCTTATACCTGAAGCCTGAGCTTAACAAGGTCTAACAGCTCTGTGAGAATCACTTTCGGCATCCTAGAAACAGGGAAAACCTCGCTTGGAGCAGGAAAATGCTGCACTGGAACCTCTTTAACCTTAAACCCTTTCCTGAATGCCCTTATTGCAAGCTCTGCATTGCTTGCATAGGTAAGGGTCCCAACATCCTGAGAAACCTGTTGCACGAGCTTTTTCCGCATTACCCTGAAACCGCAGTTTGAATCCTTAAGCCATAACCCAAACATTGCCCCAATCAAAAAGTTGTTGAACCTCGAAATAAAGAAACGGTAGAATGGCTTTCTGTTCTCCTTGAAGCCAATAACAATGTCAGCATTTTCAAGTTCAATGTAGAGTTTCCAGAAGTCTTTTGGGGAGTGCTCTCCATCAGAATCAGAGAAGAAAATTACGTCGTTTTTTGGGAGTTTTAACGCGTCCTTTACTGCTTTCGTGTAGCCTTTCCTTTTTTTTCCTGACACAAGCCTTATTGGATACTTTTTTGAGAGTTCAGCAAGCGCTTCTTTGGTGCCATCAGTGCTGCCATCCTCCGCTACAATGAACTCAGAGCCAGGAAGCTTTTCAATTACCTCCTTGCAATAAGAATCAATTATTTTAGGGATTACTTTTGCCTGGTTGTAGACGGGCATTACTATTGAAATTTTTTCCTTCAAGCAATCCTCTCCGACAAATCCTTTGCGTGCCTGATGCAAGCATCACTGTTAATGTACTGGAATTCGGCGAACCTGCCGCACAACGGAATTCCAAGTTCTTTTTCAAAGTAACCCCTTATTGCCGCAATGTTTTTCTCGTAATCCAAATCATATACAACGTAAGCGAACTTGGTTCTGAAAGCCTTAGAGTATATGACATCGCTTTTGTCGATTAGCTGCTGTTTGTCTAGGTATTCCACTACATGCTCAACTAGTTTCTTGTCCGGTGCCTTGGATACTTCGTCTCCTTCATTGAATGTTATTTCAGCTCCAACAGAAAACAGCCCTTCAGGAGCAGTCATTGGGGAATAGTTTTTTGGGAAAATAACCCTGTGCCCTTTAAAGGCTGAATCAGGAATGTAAAGCCAGTGCTTGTCTGTTACTTTCCCTTTTTTCATGCCAATGAAAATTGTTACAAGGGAATTGTACTTTAAAGCAGAAATTGCTTTTGAGATTTTTTCAGGAATTTCTGGAATGGCTTTCTGTAAACCATAAATCGGGAGAGTTGAAACAATTTTGTCGAACTCTTTTTCCTGCACTCCGTTTGAAACAACCCATTTTCCTTTCCTTTTTTCAACTGATTTAACCTCAAAGTTTTTTGTAACTTTTCCCCTGATTTTTTCTTCAAGCGCATCAGTTATTGCTTGAAAGCCGCCATTGCGGGGGTAATAGAAGAAAAGCTGGTGCGTATAGCCCTCTGTTTCAATTCCGAGAGAAGCCTTTATGATGTCTTCTGCAGGAGGCTTTGGAATTCTTGGGTAAACCCAGAAGGTTGCCATCTTTGATGGAGGAAAATTCCAGATTTTTTTGTTGTATGGAAGCAAGTATTTCTCGGTTATGCCCTTGCCGAACGTTAAATACATCCATTCCTCAAAATTTTTTGGCTCCCTTTTCTCCGCTGAAAACGTTTTGACGAATTCATTAAGGCATTCAAAGTTGTCCTCTAAAGGCAAATCGCTTAAGCCGTTCTCAAACGGATACTTTACAAACCTGCCCTTGAACAGCACTTTCGCGTTGCGCTTGTTCTTAACCTTGTTTTCTCCAAGCAGATCCAGCACGAAATCAAGTATTTCCTTGTCCTTTGAAAAAATTATGTGCGGGCCGTGAGTGTCAAAAGTGAATCCCTGCTCTGAAAAAGAACGGCAGAGGCCGCCTGCAACGCTGTCTTTTTCAAGAACCTCAAAACCAATTCCTTTTTTCTGCAGGAAGTAGCCAAGAGCCAGACCGGTTACGCCTCCTCCAAGAATCCCGATTTTCAATCAAAACACCTAAGGGAAAAATTTGTTTTTTTTGCCAAGCGAAAGCATTACAAGCGAGCAGAGCAAGTGCTCTAACAGCAAATGAATTGACTCAACTTTTGCGTAGTTGCCTGAGTTAACCAGCACAAAACTGTCAGCAAGCTTTAATGCTTTCCCGCCATTAAAGCCGAGTAGCGCGGCAACCCTGCATTTCTTTTTTTTCGCAACCTCAAGCGCCCTCAAAATGTTCGGAGAGTTGCCTGAACCGCTAATGGCAATTACAAGGTCCTCTTCCTGCGCTAAACCCATTAACTGCTGCGAGAACACATGCTCAAAACCAAGGTCATTGGCCAATGCAGCCATTAAAGGAATGTTGTCGTTCAGGCACACAACCCTAAAGCGCTTTTCTGCATCACTGCTGAGGTCAACAACAGTGTTTTTGGAGAGGTCAGCTGCAAAATGCGAGGCAGTTGAAGCGCTGCCGCCGTTGCCGAAAACAAAAACAGTTCCATGTTTCCTGAAAACTGAAACAATTTCTTCTGCCACTTTCAAAATTTGCCGGCTGTCAAGGCCCTCAATTAACAGCCCGGTTTCATTCAAGTACTGCTTAATGAATTCATTGTTTTCTTTCGTCAAGAATTATCCTGCTCCCTTCGCTTTCAAACCCAAACTTGAGTTCCTTAAGATTTAATGTGCCCCTCACTTTTTCTTGGTTTTCTTTTGGTACGAACAGCAGCAGGAAGCCGCCGCCGCCGGCTCCAAGAATTTTTCCGCCTGAAGCCCCGGCATTCAAGGCAGTTCCATAAAACTTTTCAATTCCTTCATTTGAAATTCCGCTTGCAAGGGTTTTTTTAAGTTTCCAATTCTCATGCAATAGCTCCCCGACTTTTTCAACAGAATTTTTTTGAAGTGAATTCCGCATTTCAACTGCCAATGCTTTCATCCTTGAAAGTGCTTCAAACTTTTCCCTGCTTAACTCAACGTTTTTCTTCTGCTCTGAAAGAATTTCGCTTGCTTTCCTTGTCTGGCCAGTGAAAAAAAGCAAAAGGTTTTCCTGAAGCTTTCGCTGCGTGGAACCGCTTAATTTAATCGGAGTCACCTTAACGCTTTCATCCGAATTGAATTCAATGAAGCGCAAACCGCCGAAAGCGGCAATGAACTGGTCCTGCTTTCCGATTGGTTCCCTAACAACACCGATTTCGATTTTGCAGGCATCCTCTGCTAGCTCTTTGGCTGTTTTTCTATTTCCGCGAAAAAAATGCAGCGCGTTCAGCAGCCCAACAGTAAGCGAGGAGCTTGAGCCAAGGCCAGTGCCCCTGCTTGGAACATCCGCAATTGTTGTTATTTCGACGCCGTTTTTTACACCGCACAAGCGCATTGACTCCCTTACAAGTTCATGCTTTAATTCGTCAAGCGAGTCCACTATTTCTGTCCTAGAATAAGCAACCCTTATCTTGTCCTCAAAGCTTTTGTTGAGCGTTACATACATGAACTTGTCAATTGCAGCGCTTACAACTGCGCCGGACTCGCGCTTATAGAAAACATCAATGTCGGTTCCTCCGCCTACAAAACTTATCCTGAAAGGGGTCTTCGAAATAATCATTTTATCGCCTCAAATTAACAAATCTTGCCAAAAAAACATTATTAAAGTACTGCTTCCCAACTATTGGCTGCTGGTTCAGCTCCCGACTTTTTTTCTGAATGATAACTTTATAATTGACTTTGGGCTATTATTTAATGTATGCGCAGAAAAGCCTATGATTTTGTTGTTTTGATTGAGCAGGCGTCTGATGGCATGTTTATTGCGAAAGTCCCAGATATTCAGGGCTGTTATACTCAAGGAAAGACAATTTCTCAGGTGTTGGATAGAATTAAAGAGGCTATTCAGATTTGTTTGGAAGCTGAAGAATTTGAGTCTCCAAAGACAACGTTTGTTGCTCCTGTTAGGATAAAATGAATATTTTGGTTTTTTGAAGATTTATTTTTGCCCATATTCATTTCACCGTTGTAGTGTTAAAAACTCTTTTACTGTTAAAAGAATTTTTTGTACCATTTTTCGTATTCTTTGTGGTCTCCGATAAAATAAAATTTGACTATTTTTTCATTTTCAAAAATCCTGTAAATTATTCGATTCTGCCCTACTTCACCAACAAAGAAACTCGCTCCTTTTTGCAAGTGCCTTTTCTGCGGATATTCCAATATTTTTTTTATTTTCTTTGTTGTCCTTTCTTTCATTTCGTTTGATAACCTGTCAAAATAATCTGGCCAATCTTCATCATATATTTCAGAGTACATGAAATATTACTTCAGGTATTTGGCATATTTGCCGAGAGCTTGTTCAGAATTAAGGGTTTTTCTTTTTCCAAGTCTTGCCTGCCTGTCTAAAAAGTCAAGTTTTCTATTTACAAGCTCAATTTCATTGGTTTCTGCTTGTTCTAAAAACTTGTCTGCTATTTGGGCTTTCTTTTTCAGAAAACTATACTCTTCTTTTGAAATAATAACTGTGTCTTGTTTTTGCACTTTTTTCACCAAATTAATATAGCCCTTCAATTATTAAATACTTTTTGTTATACAGTAATCCCGCCTCCTGGCACTGTTCCACGAGTGCAAATCCTGCTGATTTTATAGAGTATTTATCGGTTTTGCCTGCCTTACTTTATAACCTTGGCCAAAGCCTTGAGTTTTTCTTTCGAGCCCATGTCATAAAATCTCTGTTCGGTGGGAAACGCGAACAAGGCATGGTTCCTTGCAAGCACAGGGAAAACCTCTTCCTCTAAAGAAAACTCTTTTTTTTTCGGAAAATAACTAAAGGAATCCTTTTGCAGCACTTGAATGCCTGCATCAACTGCATTCATCGAAGAGCTTCCGGCCTTGTTGTAAGCCAAAACCTTGTTGCCTTCAACCTGAAGGTTGCTTGCAGCAATTTCCTCAAAACCAATGTAAGCAACAATAACATTTGATTCAATTGAGCGGTAAAATTGAATTAGTTCGCGGAAATTTATTGGAAGGAACGTGTCACCGTTAACCAGCAGAAACTCTTCACCAAGTTTTTGCTCTGCATTAAGCAGTGCGCCACCTGTTCCCAACAATTTTTCCTCAACAGAGTAAGCAATATTAACGCCGAATTTTTTTCCATTCCCAAAATGCGACTCAATTTTTTCGTGGAGGTATGAGCTAAGAAAAAGAAACTCTGAGAAACCCTGCTTTTTCAGGAACAAAACAAGGTGCTCTAGGAAAGGTTTGCCATTAAGCTCCACCATTGGCTTCGGCACTTTCTCGGTTAAAGGCCTAAGCCTTGTTCCAAGGCCGCCGCACAAAACCACTGCCTGCATTGCACTCATTTGAAATCCAGCTCCTTCAGCAGCTCAACAACAGTTCTTTCAACAGCCTGCCTGGAGGAAAGCCTTGCATTCCACCCGAGCTTTCCAAGCTGGCTTGCATCAAGGTTCATGAAGGTAACATCGCCTGGCCAGCCGCGCTCAGTGCCAGTGTACTTTATTTTTGTTTTGCTTAAGCCGGCTTTTTTGAGCACGATTTCAGCAATTTCTTTCACCGAAATGTTGTCTTTGCTTGCAATGTTAAACAGGTTCACTTGTTCACGAGAGCTTTCAACTGCAAAAAGCATTGCATCAATCAGCTCATCAGCATAAACATATGATTTTTTTTGTTTGCCATTGCCTAAGACAAGAAGCTCATCCCTGTTCTTTTTCAGTTTTTCAATGAAGTCAAATATTACTCCGTGCGTTGCTCTCCTGCCAACAATGTTTGCAAAGCGAAAAATCCAGCTCCTCCAACCAAAGTTGTGAGCATACGCGGTAATCAATGCCTCAGAAGCAAGCTTGCTTGCAGCGTAAAAAGAAATAGGCTGCATTGGGCCATAGTTTTCAGGCGTTGGAAAAACTGTCGGTTCACCGTAAACAGCGCTGGTGGAAGAAAACGCAATTTGTTTTACGTTGTTCAAGCGCATTGCCTCAAGCACGTTAAAAGAGGCAATTGTTCCCTGCTTTAAATCAAGTTCTGGATTTCCCATTCCTGCAAGAATGTCAGGGTTTGCCGAAAGGTGCCAGACAAAGTCATGGCCTTTCATTTCCTGTTGCAGTCTGCTGAAGTCAAGAAGGTCAGCTTTTACAAAAGAAAAATTTTTTTTTCCATCGCATTTTTCAAGGAACTCTTTCCTTCCAGAGGAAAGGTTGTCATAAACAGTAACGCTGTTCCCTTCAAGCAGCCTTTCAACCAAATGGCCCCCAATAAAACCAGCGCCGCCGGTTACAAAAAATTTTTTGGCGGAAGCCGGTTTTTGATAAAAATTTTTCCCAAAAATTTTTTTATTCTTCATTTCGCTTCCCTGAAAAAATCAATTGTTTTCTTCAGCCCCAAGTCAAATGAAACAGTTGGCTTCCAGCCAAGCTCTTTTACCGCTATAGCAATGTCAGGCTTTCTTCGCTGCGGGTCATCTTTCGGCAATGTCTTGAAAACAATTTCAGAGCTGCTACCTGTCATCGCAATAATTTTTTTTGCCAAATCAATTACCTTTAGTTCTGTCGGGTTACCGAGGTTTACAGGCATGCTGTAAGTGGATTCCATCAACTTCACTAAACCTTTAACCAAGTCATCAACGTAGCAGAAGCTTCTTGTCTGCTGCCCTTTCCCGTAAACTGTCAAAGGCTTTCCGTCAAGGGCTTGGCTGACAAAATTTGGGATAACCCTTCCGTCATCTGCCTGCATTCTTGGCCCGAAAGTGTTAAAGATGCGGGCAATTCTTACAGGCACTGAAAAGCGCTTTGAATAGTTCACTGCAAGCGCTTCACCGAAACGCTTTGCCTCGTCATAACAGGAGCGCGGCCCCACAGAGTTAACGTTGCCGTAATAGGATTCTTTTTGCGGGTGCTCTAAGGGGTCACCGTAAACCTCGCTAGTGGAAGCAAACAAATATTTTGCCTTGCTTGCCCTTGCAAAATCAAGAGTGTTTTTAACTCCAAAAGAGCCAGCGTAAAGTGTTTCCAAAGGATGCTCGTAGTAGTCTTTCGGTGAAGCGTAAGAGGCAAGGTTATAGAACTGTCCTGCACTGGCTTTTATTTCCAGCTGCCCGACAATGTCATGCTCAATTAATTCAAAGTTTTTGTTGTAGAGCAAATGCTCAACATTTTTTTTCGAGCCGCTTGAAAGGTTGTCAACGCATACAACATTGTTCCCTTGTTTTAGCAGGAACTCGCACAGGTGGCTGCCAATAAACCCTGACCCGCCGGCAACAATAATGCGCTTATTTTCCATTGAATTCCTCTCTTGCTTTGCCCAATTCCTCAAAGCTCCCTATGTCATACCATTTCTCCTGAAAAACAAACCCAAACATTTGTTTTTTATTTGAAAGGTACTTCACAAAATCCCCAGAATTATCCGGCTTGTTGCCTGCTTTCAGGTATTTCTCAAGCTCCTCCAAGTCCTCTGCCTTAAAAATATAGCAGGCTGTTGCTGCAAGGCTTGTTTTTGGCTCTTTTGGTTTTTCCTCAAAGCCAACCAGCTTTTCGGATTCACCCAATTCAACCACCCCGAATTTTCCGGCAATTGCAGCCTTGTCATGGACATCCCTTACTGCAACCACCGAAGAATTTTTTTCCTTAAAGAATTCCACGAAACCTTTCAGGCTATACTCAAAAAGGTTGTCCCCGCCAATTACAAGCAAGTTGTCATGGATTTTTTCCTCTTTGACAGTGAATAAGATATCGCCAACTGCTCCAAGCCTGTCCTCCTCGCTGCTGGTTGCATCATTTATTACGGTTATTGGAGTTTTTCCCTCAGCTTCCTCCGCCCACTGCTCGAACTCCAAGGCAAACTTGTTGTTCGTTACAATAAAGATTTCTTCAACTTCCTGCACTTCCCGGATTTTCTCGACTATGTAATCCAGTATTTTTTTTCCCTTGACCTCTAGCAATGCCTTCGGCTTGTTTTTGGTTAAAGGGTAAAGCCTTGTAGCGTAACCGCCACACAACACCAATGCCTTCATCTCATGTCCCTTCAAAATTTTTCAGCGCAAACCACAAAAAATTATTTCCTTCCCACACAAATGTAAGTGAAACCATTTGCATTCATCTCTTTTGGGTCAAAAACGTTCCTTCCGTCAATTACAAGCGGAACACTCATTGCCTTTTTCAGTTTCTTCAAATCAATTTTTTTGAACTCACTCCATTCGGTTAACACAAGCAAGGCATCGGCTCCCCTGGCAGTTTCATAAACGTTATCGTTAAAGCTTATCCCGGGCAACAGTTTTGCAGCATTCTTTTCAGCAACAGGATCAAACGCAGTGATTTTTGCGCCCTCTTTCTGGAGCGCGGAAATTATGTCAAGGCTTGGCGCTTCACGCATGTCGTCAGTGTTGGGTTTGAATGCAAGGCCGAAAACAGCAATTTTTTTGTCCTTCACATTCCATAAAGCGCCCTCAACCTTTTTCACAAACCTTTTCCTCTGCTCTTTGTTGATTTCCTGCACTTCCTTCAAGAGCTTAAAATCATAGCCATTTTTTGCCGAAATTTTTATGAACGCGTCAACATCTTTCGGGAAACAGTTGTGAACAATTAACCCATGACTGGTAACAAACAAATGTGGTTTACCTACTTCCATTGAATACACCATCTCTGCAGATTTTTCTTTTTTTATTTGCTTGATTTTTACTGCCGCAAAACCATTATATTTTTTGAAACCCATCTGTGAAATACTTTTCTTGGATTTAGCTATTTTTGACAAAATCTTTGTATTTGTATTGGAATCAAAAAAACATAGTTTTTTTACCTGATTAATGCCAGAAACCCGCAAAATATGAGCTGGAACTTTGGATTTTTTCATTAATTGCTGCTTGTATGAAGGCACAATGCCAAAAGATTGAAGCAAAACAATTACTCCTTGGGAAAGCTCAGGACTTGCTGTGCCAAACTCAATGGTAATTGATTCTGCATTTTTATGAAAATATGGGTATGCATCCCCCCTGAAAATACCTTTAATCAGGTTTATTTTTCCTTTTTTTGAGGAAAAAAATGCTTCACTAGGAATTCTTGCATCATAAGATCCTTTACCCAAGCCCAACACATTATCCAAAAAGAAAGCAAAAATTTTTGAGCTGATAATAATTGAAAGTGTGTGGTTTTTCTCACGCTTACTCAACGAATACTTTATATTCAAGGACTCGAGTATGCCGCAAACATCTTCAATGTATTCTTTTTCTTTTAAATTGAAATGGAACTGTACTCTTGCTCTTATTCCGCGAAGCCCTCTTTCATAATGAATGCACCCTTCGGAAAGATAATAACCTACAAGGCGCCAAAAATCTTCACTTAAAAAAATTTTGGCTGGACAATAAGTTGTGTTGCCTTTGCTTGTAAACAATAGCAACCCCTCATGATTAAACAAAACGCCACTCTTTTCAATTTCTTTAATCATTTCAAACGGAAAACAGTTGTGTCTAAAAAAATCCCCTGTTTCCCCTGAAGAAAAATGTTTTCTGAAAACAGGCCAAAGCTTCTTTTTAAAATCTGAAAGCTTTTTGTCTTTTAACCTTACTTTTATTCTTGTTCTAAAATCAATGCCCTCAAGTCTTTCAACCAAATCGATTTCATTCAATGGTTTTTCTGGAAGTGAAAGCAAAACTGGAAGTGAGTCTCCTTCATTAATCTCAGAAGCAAGCTTTGTGGTAAGCGAGCCATTTTCAACTACTGCCATCGGATGATCAGCAGTAACACGAATTCTTTTTCCCATGGAAGTTCTAAAAGTTATCATTTCGCCTTTAAAGAGTCTTTTTGACATTGCCCTTACAGGTATTACCGTGGAAGCTTCACCATTAAATCCAAGTGCCACAATGCTTTGACTAGAATAATTGTTTTCAAAAGAGTTTTCAAAGCTTGAAAGATTCAAAGAAGGGTTTCCAGCCATAATATACTCAGCCCCATCCAAGCAGCTCCCGCCATAACCAATCCCTGCTTTTAGGAACTGCCTTCCAATCCTTTTATCAAGGCCCATGCCCAATGCAACCTGTTCAATGTCAGCTCCTGCCAGCTCGCAGACGTTTGCAACCGCATTGATGAACGAAATTTTTGTTGCGAGAAAAGAGTTTGAAGCGTGCTTGATTATTTCAGCTGAACGGATGTCAGTGAAAACAATTTCTGATTTTAACGGAGCATACAGTTTCTGCATTACTTTGCGGGCCTTCTCCGAGTTAGTGCCGATAACAATCCTGTCTGGTTCCATGAAGTCCTTTATTGCTGAGCCCTCGCGCAAAAACTCTGGGTTGCTTACCACATCAAAGAGTTCGCGCCTTGCACCACTCTGCTCAATTGTTGCTGCAACCTTTTCGCCTGTTTCAACAGGCACAGTGCTTTTCTCTACAACAACAGTGTACTTGTCAATTGCTTTCGCAATCTGCCTTGCAACCTCTTCCACAAAACTCAAGTCTGCCTCGCCGTTCGGCCTTGGCGGAGTTCCAACTGCAATGAACACAATCTCTGCGCCCTTCACTGCATTTTCCAAATCAGTTGAAAAAAAAAGCCTTCCGGCTTTAAAGTTTTTTTTCACCAGTTCCTCCAGGCCGGGCTCGAAAATAGGCACTTCAAGGCGGTTAAGCATACTGATTTTTTCTTTTACCTTGTCGACGCACACCACTTTGTTGCCCATTTCAGCAAAGCAAGTTCCTGTTGTTAAGCCGACATAGCCTGAGCCGATTACTGCAATGTTCATAGAATTACCATTAAACAACCAAAAACAAGGCAAAAAAACGAAGGTTTCTAACGTTCCTTGCAACTAATATTTGATTTAATTAATATTTTAAAGGAAATTGGTTCAATCGCCGAAGCGAAAAAAACCGTTTTCAGCCCTATTTGGGCCTGCGTCTATTTGCCTTAGTGTTGTGAATCTTTGACCAAGTGGTTGCTTTCTTTGCCTTTCCCACTATTTTTTCGAGTGGTTCGGCAGCAGTCACCAATGCAGCACCTATCTTGGCTTTCCTGCTGAGTTGTTTGGAATAACGTTTCAACTCCAATACAGAGAAATTCAGCCACAGTAAAATATGTTGCCTGGGTTTAAATATTTGTTTGCCCGTTAGCATAAGGTTGTTGAATGCCTTCATTTTAGGCCAATAAAAGCCATAATAAACAATATTACTTATACATAAAAACGATGCTATTATATAATAGAATCAACTTTACTTTAAAAAAATGTCCATAGTAAAATTTAATTAAAGGTGTACCCAATGGCGAAACCTATTAGAGCAACTCCGACACTAGTTGGTAAAGAAGCACTAGTTTTTCTAGAAAAAATGAAACAGAGAGAAAGAATCTCTCCATCAAAGGCAGACATACAACTAATTAAAATAATTGACAGGCATTCTAAACTATTTCGTATTTAGCTTTTCTTCTTTCATTTATAATGGGCTTTAGATCCTTATACATTGGAATATAACTTGGATTTGGTTTTCTTTCTTTTAATATTTCAAAACCATTTTTTCTATAAAAATGAATTGGTTTATCTTTTTCATCTAAGTCTTGTAAGTTTTTTGCTTCTAAAGTTATAAAGCGGCACCCTGATACATCATTCATTTTCAATGCAATTTTCATTACAAAAGCAGTCATAAGAGTTCCAATACCCCTTCTTGTAAAATCTTTATGAACTGCCATTCTACAAATTTTTAACGCAGGTAATTTTCTATAAGAAATACCTATCTTTTTCATTTCCTCCTTTTTCTTCCCATGAAGGCCAATTGAATCATTGCATAAAGTCACATAACCAAGTAAAATTTTAGACTCTTTTGAGATCCAAAGATGAGTAAAGTTAACGGCTTCGTCTTGTTGTCTTAGGGCATCATCTTTTACAAAATCCTCTAAATCAGGAATTAAACACGAGAAAAGATCAACAATATCAGTAAAAATTGGGCTTAGAGGAACTATTTCTATATCATCTACCGGATAACTATTTGTCACATTAAACCACTACTATTTATTATGTAATCTTTCAATTTAATATTAATATTCAATCAAAACAGGTTTATAAATCTCAAAGCAGTTTTTTATTAGGTGCTTTTGTGAGGATTGGCAGCATGGGCAGCAGCTTTGATTTTTGAATAAAGGTTTAATTTTAAATGCCAAAAATGATTAGTTGAGAGCATGCATAGGCAAGTTAAAACCCTAAAAAGTTTAGAGGCAGAGGTTAGGTGGGTTCAGGAAAACGTTAAATTGGTTAGGCAAAATCTGGAAGAAATTCAAAAGTATTTCGGGGGCAGAACTTATGATGAAATTCTTAGAAGAGGGACAAATTATCTTACCTTCTGCCCGGATTTGACTTTCTGTTTAATTAAAAGGTTAAGGCTGAATGGTTTTAATCCAACCCTGGTTGTGCAGGAGCATGGCTTTTTCAAAATCCCTGCTTTCCATGCGGCAATTGAAGTTCCAACCAGCGAGGGCATTTACACAGTAAATTTCACTGGCACAAGAACAGCACAAATTTACAAAGGAAAATTCAACGACAAATTAAGTTTTAGGCTGCCAACCTTGGCTGTTACAAAAATAAAAGTTACTCCAAAACTCGGGAAAAGCAGAACATTTTTCAATATCCTCGGATTGGGTAGCTGGCGGGAAATCGATAAAAGACTTAAATTCGTTAAGCCCGAACATTTAGAAAGAATCTCAAAAGCACTTGATAGAAAAAGCGACCCGAGAAAACTAGAGGAAAAATTAACAAAGAAACCAGAAATTAAGCGCTTGAGAATGCGCTGAAACGAAGTAGAGCAAATGATAAAATAAAACAAGAAATCACTAATAGTAATTGAAGCCACCCTTATGGAAATAATGCAAATAACTTACAATTCCGCAACGCTTTTATAATCAAAGAACGTTGTCATTACTGTGAAAACAATCGCTCCAATTGCTCTTTTGGCTTTGCTTTTATTGGTTTTTGGCTGCACGCAGCCGCAAACTGAAATCGTAAGAATGGGCGAAGCTTTCACTGTAAAGGAAGGTTTTGCCTACAACGTGGAAGGCAATGACTTAACCATTAGAGTTGTTTCGTTTAATGATTCGCGCTGCCCTGAAGGGGTTCAGTGCGTTTGGGCTGGAGAGCTTGGAGTAACACTGACAGTCAGTTCCGGGACCAATGCTCCGGACACAATTGGTTACAAGGAATCGCAAATCATTTTAGGGGAGACAACAAATCCTAGTGTGATTGTATTTAATCGGTACAGCTTTGAGTTAATTTCCATTGATTTTGAAGCAAAGGAAGCGCAAATAAAAGTCACGGAATGGAACCAAAGAGAGCCGAATGAAAAGGAATGGTTTTCAATTGAGCCAATTCAGTGCCAAGGGAACTTATGGGATGAATGGGATGCAAAAGAATTGAATAAGAGAAAATGGGAGGGTGAGGAAGAGCTTATTACTGTCTGGCTTGAGATCGTGAACGGAGTAAGGGTTTACGATTACGCTTCAAAGCAGGTTTACGAGATTGTGTGCTTGGCCTGCTCGTGCCCGCGCGGCGACAGGATAGCTGTATTGGTTAACAGCAGCAATTCAGCAAAAATGCTGGAGCTTGGCTGGGAAAAAATGGATAGCATCGCATGCACTGAGGAAGCAAAGCTCTGCCCTGATGGAAGCGCTGTTGGAAGGGAAGCGCCTTTCTGTGATTTTGCTCCCTGCCCTGGAGGAATTGAACCAGAGCAACCGCCTGAGGAAGAATTCTTCATCCAAAAAACAAATGTGCCTGGATTCACGATTGACCCATCTGTACTTACAACAACAATTTATTTGGACGGGCAGGTTATGATTGAGGAGGAACAAAGTTTTCCTGTCGGCGGCGATACACCTGTTTCAGTTGAATTGCGCCAAATCAGCACTGAAAGCGTTGCTGAACTAAAGCAAGTGATAAATGGAACGAATTTCTTTGAATTAACGGAAGAAGATGCAAGGCAGTGCGTTGCTGATGCTCCCACAATTACGCTTGAAATAAACCTTGAGGAAAACTCTAACTCTGTTTACGGCATTGGCTCTGAATGCGAGCAGGAAAAACTTGTAGCCGCATACGAAATTCTCAGCGCAATTGATGAATTGCAGTTTTTAACTGAGTGATTCTTTAGAAGCTATAGCAGGCGACATTAATTTTTGAACATTTATTGTAGCCTGATAGATAGCAAATGACCTTATTTGTTCAACTATTTTTGTCATTTGCTATAACTGTTGAAGCCAGTCCTTCTAGATGATTTCTTTTTTTATGTTCGTGAATCTTTGAAAATGTTTGTCTTTTGTGAGCACAGTGAGATCGTTTTCCCCAGCGGTTGCAGCTATTATGCAGTCTATCAGGCCAACTTGGCGACCGCTCTTTTTAATGCCCTTATTGGCTTCGAACCACATCTTGCCAGCTGTGAATTCACCTGCACGGGAACTATTGAGAATTCCACTGCAGGAGGTTTCCACTCTTGGAAGTATCTGCGCTGCAGCAAAGTTGTTTGAGTGGCACCATTTGCTCATCTCCACTATTGTTACTGCACATGCATAGCGGTCTTTGCCTGCAATTTTTTTCATTGCGTTTTTTCCGCTTTCCGTTTCCCGAAAAATATCTATCCATACGGATGTGTCAACCAAGTACATTTCAGAAAACCCTGTCTTTTTCCTCACGCTTAAATGGCTTTGCTCCCTTGGCTATGCCGAATAGTTCTGATAGAGCCCTTTCATTGTCCTGCCTTATGACGCTTATTTTCAATGTTTGGTTGAATTTCAGTTTGTTTTCTTTCAAATCCTTCTTTTTGATGGCAATTGCTGCAGAATTGCCAAGCCTTACCACTTTGCCTTCAATCATATCAATCACCTATGTAATAACTTGTTATAACTATTTTTAATATGTTTTGTGTCCTGCAAGACAGTTAGCTGCTGAGGAAGTTATGCGGATTTGTAAGGTTTTTATAGTGGTTTTATGTATTTTTTTCTATGGTAAAGCAAGCATTCATTCTCGCAGGCGGTAAAGGGGAAAGGCTGAAGCCATTAACGAACGAAATGCCTAAACCCCTGTTGGATGTGGATGGCAAGCCGATACTGCAGCACGTAGTGGAGGGGTTAACGGAGCAAGGCATTAATGAAATCGTGCTCGCGGTTGGCTACAAGCACGAAAAAATCAAAAAATTTTTTGGAAGCGGAGAAAAATTCGGCGCAAAAATCAAGTACATTGTTGAAAAAGAATTTCTAGGCACTGGAGGGGCGCTTAAAAACGCGGAGCGAATGCTACACGAAAGGTTTTTGATGCTGAACGGCGACAATCTTGCTGATTTTGATTATAGTGCAATGGAGAAACTGCACGAACAAGAAAAAGCGCTTGCAACAATTGCATTGGTGGAAGTTGCAGACCCCAGCGCATACGGAGTAGCAGAACTCCAAGGAAAAAAAATAATCAGGTTCATTGAAAAGCCCCCTAAAGGAAAAGCGCCAAGCAACCTAATCAATGCCGGGGCATACGTGCTGGAAAAAAAAGCGCTGAAATTCCTGCCAAGCGGTTTTAATCTGATTGAGAAAACGCTTTTCCCTGAGCTCGCAAAACAGGATAGGCTCGCTGGTTACAGGCATTCAGGAAAATGGTTTGCGCTTGACACAAAAGAAAAACTTGAGGAAGCAAAGCGCGAGTGGAAAAAATAGCCGGGAAATGAAAAGCAACCTGCTTTTACAATTGCCACGCCAAATTATTTAACGAATTCCACGTTTGGCATGCCTTCAAATGCTTTATCCCCTGTAACAAACATTAATCTGTTTTCTTTTGCCAGCACATAACCTATAGAGTCAATGTAGGAAAACTTTTTCCTGGAATTTTCTTTTCTAAAAATCGCTATTTTTGAAACTTGGCCTTCCTGTATTTCGAGTGCAGTGAACTTCGTAGAATCAAGTATTTTTAATGCATTTTCCTTTGAAAATGATTTAAACAAGTGATAGGCGACTTCCACAAGGTTAATTCTGGTTGAAAAAGGAATTGCACCTGAAAACTTATCATAGTTCGGGTTGCCCCTGAGAATCTCGATTATTGCATAAGAGTCAAGAAAATAGCTTTTCTCTTTCATGGTCCTCTTCCCTAAGTTTGCCCTTTAGTTTTTGCGCATCTATTTTCCAGCCAGCGGCAAGGCCGAAAAAATCCTTCACCGTTGACTTTTTTTCCTTATGAAAGTCTATGAAAAATTTTTCATTTTCTTTGATGCCTTCTTTTTCTACGGCTTCCTTTGGCAAGGTAACACCCAAAGAATTCCCCCATTTTCTTGCTATAACTTCTACTTCCATAAAAACACCTAAATATAATTTGATATAATTATATTAAAAACCTTTCTTCATCGCTTCACTCGCCAAAAAATTTCGGAAGCAAAGCGCGGGTGGAACTAAGCAGCTATTTTCTTCTCCTGAACCTGCTGCGCAGCTTTGCAAAAACAGATTTTTTGCGCAGAGATGATTCACGGCGTTGTTTTTGCAGTTTCTTCAAGTCAAGCGGCGCTGGAACCTTCAATATTTCTCCAAGTCCGCCAATTGACCCCCTCTTTATTTCTCTGGCCAAGAGTCTTTTACCGGACTGTGAAAGTCTCACCGAATTCATTATAGGAACAATTGTCGTGCAGCCCTTTGATTTGCCCCACTTAATAACTCTAACGAGAAGCTCCTGCATAGGAGTTCTGCCTTCGCCAGTAACTTTCTTGGTTAATCTGAAAAAAGAAAGATTTGAGCTAATATTTTCAGATCCGATTGATGTAATGACAATAAAATTGCCGGGTGCATCTACAGCATGTAAAGCAGCAACTATTTTTCCATTATCATAAAACCGAAACCCAACTCCATTTCCAAAATGAAATTCCCTTATTTCAAACCTCGCCATAATATAATTAAACGATTCCGAGTATTAAACATTTCTTATAAAGGAATCTTATAAAGGAATCTTATAAAGGAATGACCAAACAAAATCTAGTGCGGTAAAACCTCGGAAAAGAGCCAGATTGATGCAAGCGCAACAGCAACCAAAAAAACTTCCGCCGTGTTAAGGTTGATGCCGCAAATTATTGGGCTGTGCAGCTCAACCCAAGGCAGAAAATCAAGAAAAATTATTGCCAAAAAGGTTATGTATATCCATCAATTTTTCCCGGAAAGTTGATCGCCGGCAAAAAATAATTTTTTTTGATTATGTATCAGAACAATATCAAGGTTTTTAAAAAGTTTTATACACGCTTTACTTTAATTTCTCGTGCTTTTATTTGGGGGAAACACAATTGAGTCATGCTAAACTGTTCCTTTGCCTTTTCCTGCTCTTCGGAGTGCTGCAGGTTTCAGCTGCAGTTCCAAGCGTTTCAGTTGTGAGCCCAAGCGCTGACGGCAACTATCTAAAAGGCACAGCCGGCATTGTTTTCACTGTTTTGGACTCTGATGCGCCAGCAGACATTAACGCGAACATATATTATAGCAGTTCAGCTGGAGCGCACACCAATGCAGTTCAGCTGAATTATGCCTTGAACGCCTCCAGTTGCGATGGCACAGACTTCACCTCAACAAGAACCTGCTCTTACAGCTGGAACACAACAGGAGCAGCTGACGGGAACTACTTTATTGATGTTAACGTTGTAACAAGCATTGACTCCGCGGAAGACTCCTCTGACAACGATTTCAGGGTTGACAACACTGCTCCTTCAACAAGCTCTGATGTTAATTCAGGCACATGGCAAAAATTTGATTTCACAATTACTCTTACTTGCACAGACTCTGGCGGCTGCTCTTCCACTGCTTACAGGGTTGATTCAGGAGCATGGAGCACTGGCAACAGCGTTTCCATAACAACTGACGGCAACCACCAAGTGGATTTCAATTCAACAGACCTTGCTAGAAACGTGGAAAGCACTAAAACTGTTTACGCTTTGCGCGACACAACCATTCCAACGATTTCTATTTCATCTCCTGCAAATGGGAGCACAACTTCAGGCAACACAGTTGCATTTGACTTAAATGATGCATTGGGAGCAGTTAACCTGAGCAGCATTGCGGTTGACATTAACGGCACTGCCTCAACTGCATTCAGTTCAAGCAGTTGCTCTGATGTAAACGGCCAAGCGCACTGCTCTTACACTGAAACAAAGTTTGACACAAACAGTGCTGACTACAATGTTGCTGTGAGAGCCTCAGACAAGGCAGGCAACAAGGCAGCACAAGCTCAATCCTTGTTCAAATACCTTGACTCTGCTGCTCCAAGCCAAGTAACAGGCTTTACTTCCGCCTCTGGCAACGGGCAAATCCAATTGAGTTGGACTGCTAACAGCGCAACAGACCTAAACCATTACAATGTTTACATGAGCACTTCATCTGGCTTTGCAACTGACGGCAACACTTTAATCGCTGTTGTTGCTGCCGGCACAAATTCTTACACTAAAACAGGCCTAAGCAACGGGACAACCTATTACTTTAAGGTCAGCGCTGAAGACAAAACAGGGAATGAGGGAGCAGACTCTGACCAGATAAATGCGGCTCCAACCGCTGGCGGCTCTGGTTTAAGCTCTCCAAGCATTTCAAGTTCAACCCACACGCATGACTCTTGGAGCACTAACAACCTGCCTTCTTTTTCTTGGGGCTCGGTTTCAGGCGCTGACAACTACAGCTACGAATTCAACCAGTCAAGCGATTCAACGCCTGACACTTCATCTGACACTTCGGGCACTTCTTACAGCCCCGGCACCAAAGATGATGGCATATGGTATTTCCATGTGAGGGCGTGCGCTTCAGGAAGCTGCGGGAGCACCTCGCATTTCACTGTTAAGATTGACACTACCGGGCCAGAGCAGGTAACTGACCTGACAATCAACGCTAATGCTGATGGCACAATGGACCTTGAATGGGATTCAGCATCTGACAGGCCATCAGGCAACAACTCTGGAGTGAAAGAGTACTGGGTTTACAGGGACAACGAAAATGATTTCAGCGTGAGCAATACAAAGAGGGTTGGCATTACCAGTTCAAGCAATTTCACTGATGACGGCAGTGACCTCATAAAAGATGTAAGGTATTATTACAAGGTGCGGGCAGTTGACAACGCAGGAAACTCTGGCCAGATAAGCGCTGAGGTTTCAGCTCAGGCGAGTAAGACTGGCGCATGCGACTTTGATGTTTCATTCAGCTTTGACGAGTTTGTCGGCTCCGGCAAAATAACAGTTGGGGCAAGCTCTAATTCCTCAATGTCAGACATTGTTTTCAGGCTGCGAGTTCCGGGAATTGGCTACCTTAAAGAGGAAAGCATTGACTCTTCCTCCAGAAGCGTAACAGCAACGTATGATGTTAACTCTAACTTTGACGGGAAAACAGCGGAGTTTTCTTTGAGCGCAAAGGACAACTCTGGCAATGAATGTTTTTTCAGGGCTACGCCAAAAATTGACGGCAAAGCCCCTTCGGTTGACTGGCTGAGCCCATTAGAAGAAGCAGAGCTTGACTTGAGCAGGGAGCAGTCACTTGAAGTGAGTGTAACTGATGAAGGCTCCGGAGTGAAAGAGGTTGAATTTTTTTACGATAGCGGTTCAGGGTTTGTTTCATTAGGGAAAGATTCAAGCGGTGTTTCAGGCAAGTATTCAATTGAAACTTCAAGCATTCAGGCAGGAGAGAACGGCTTAAAGCTGAAAGCAGTTGCAACTGATAATGCTGGAAACGAAGCGGAAGCAGAAATCCAAACATCGGTTGAGCGTGCCTCAATTGTCGTGCTTACTTCAAACCAGAAAGAGTACGGAAGCCAAAGCTTTAATTACTCTGATGCAGACATTCCAACACTGCTTGCTGATGCAGGACTCCAAGATTCGCTGATTGAAGAAGCTGAAGCCCTGTTCAATGAAAACACTGTTGAAAGGAACCTTGTTGTTTTAGAGGAAAATGGAACATTCACTGCAAGCGTTATTTTAATCGTGCGCAACAATTCAGCTGAAACACTTGACTTGCAGGTGGTTGAGGTTATTCCAAAAGAGTTCGCGCAGAAAGCTTCTGATATTGAGTCAAGCCGCTCTTTTGATGTTTTAAACTCTGATCCCGTAATAAAGTTTTTGCTGGAGGGCATTGAACCTGATGAAACGATTCTGATAACATATCAGTTGAAGGGTTCATTTAGTCAAGCAAAAGCAGACAGCATTCTTTCAAGTAGCATGACTGAAAAGTTCGCTGCTCCCCCAATAGTTCTCGGAGCAGACAGTGAACTGGGAGACAGCTTTAAAGAAGAAACATCTCTTTCAGGGTTTTTGGCGCTCATTGCTTTAATCATTGTTTTGCTGGTTGCCATAATTGTTTTGCTGGCTGTTCTCGGCGGCGGCCTGTTCCTGCACCAAAGGAAAAGGCAAGGATTTGGGGCAACAACTGCACTGCACTATAGGAGGGACGACATGTTCGGAAAATTAAAGAAAGCACTCGAAGGGCAAGAAGTTATAGGGCCTAAACGAGGCAAGTTCGCTTGGAAAGGCAAATGAGTAACCCGCCAATCCAAAAATAGAAAAGCCCAATCAAAGCATTTAGCTTGCGCAACCACTAAGAGTTATAGCAAAATGCTTATGTGTTTGAATTAAAATCGCATTTTGCAACCAGCAAATTAAATGTTCAAAAATTAAAGCTGTTTGCTATAGTTCCCAAACTTTTTTTTGCACCCCGTTTTCGGCTTATGGAAATCAGGTGCTTTGGCTTTAAGGCATTCATTTCAGCACAGAATTAACGGCTTCGCAGACCTTTTCAGCGTCCTCAATTTTCAGTGAAGGGTAAATTGGGAGTGAAACAACAAGCTTTGCAAGGTTTTCCGAGGCAGGAAACTCTCCGCCTTTGAAGCCAAGCGCATCCATGAACGCGGGTTGCAAGTGGATTGGCTTGGCGTAGTGGACTGCATAGCCTATGCCTTCCGCTTCAAGCACTCTTAAGAGTTTTTCTCTTTCAGTTGCCTTAATCGCAAAAACGTTGTAGGAGTGGGTTGAACCCTTAATCTGCGAGAAGAAAGCGTTTTGTGGCAAATTTTTTTGATAGATGGAGGCAATTTTTTGGCGTTTCTCAACCCATTTATCCAAGTATTTGAGTTGCACTAAGCCGATTGCTGCATTCACTGTGTTTAAGCGCTCTGTAAAGCCAATCAACCCATGACTATCAG
The DNA here is from genome assembly GCA_000830275.1 of archaeon GW2011_AR10. Taxonomy (GTDB): domain Archaea; phylum Iainarchaeota; class Iainarchaeia; order Iainarchaeales; family GW2011-AR10; genus GW2011-AR10. The sequence goes on from CP010424.1 coordinate 548,137, forward strand.
TGGAAACCCTGCCACAGTCACGGTAAGAGCGGGCTTTTTCAGCCATTTCCTCGTTGTTTGTTGCAATCATTCCACCGTCGCCGCCAACGTTCATGTTTTTTGTAGGGTAAAAAGAAAAGCAGCCTGCGTCCCCAAAGCTTCCTGCCTTTTTTCCATTGAATTCTGCACCGTGGGCCTGGCACGCATCCTCCACCAATAACAGCTTGTTGTCCTTGCAGAAGTCCAGTAGTTCGTTCATTTTGCAGCTCTGGCCATAGAGGTGCACTGGCATAACTGCTGCAAGCCTATCGGCACTTTTAAGAGAGGCGGGTTCAATTAATGCTGTTTCCTCGCTGACATCAACCAGCAGTGGCTTGGAACCAGCATGTATTACGGATGTGGCGCTTGCAATAAAGCTCCAAGCAGGAACAAGCACTTTCTGTTTTGGTTTAATGCCAAGCGAGAGTAAAGCAATTTTTAGTGCGGCTGTTCCGGAGCTGACTGCAACCGCTTCTTTTACTCCAAGGTACTCTGCGAATGCCTCCTCGAACCTTAACACTGATTCGCCTAAAACAAACTTTTCGCTTTCAAGGGCCGACAAAGCAGCCTGCTTCATTTCCTCGTTGAACTCCTGCCGAAAGAAGGGAATCATGGTTTCGCCTTGCCCTATTTTTCCAACAAGGTTGCTTTAAACAATTTGTTTTTCAAGGTTTCTGGTTTAAAATAATTTTCAGCCTAATAAGTTTTGGTCAGCATGAAAAAAGACTTTGTTTCTTTTGTTGTTCCTGTCTTCAATGAAGAGGAAAACATTGAAAAAATAGCAAACCGTTTAGTTCAGGTGGGGAGAAAAAAATTTTATGAATTTGAAGTGATTTTGGTAAATGACAACAGCACCGACAATACATATGCTATCATGCAAAAACTCAAAAAAAAGTTCAAAGAGGTTGAAGTGCTTTCAAGAGCCGATAGCAGCAAAGGAATGGGTTATGCGCTTGTTGACGGAACAAGGAAAGCAAAAGGCAGCATTGTTGTGTGGACAATGGCTGATTTATCGGATGACGTTCTAACGTATCCAAAATTGGTTGAAAAAATTAACAAGGGGTTCGACCTTGTTGTTGCCTCACGCTGGATTGACGGGGGTTCACGTGGAACACTTGGAAAAGGAAAAGCGTTTCTGAGCAAAAACTGCAGTGCATTTTATCGGCTTGTTTTTGGTTTGCCGGTTCATGATTTAACAAATGCATTTCGGGCATTCAGAAAAGAGATTTTTGATGCAGTGCAATTGGAGTCAGGGGACTTTGCAATTTCTCCGGAGTTTGCGATTAAAGCCCATAAAAAAGGTTTTCAGGTGGGAGAAGTACCAACTACTTACACTGACCGATACGCAGGAAAAAGCAAGTTCAGTTTTGCAAAAATGGGGCTGCGGTATTTTAGTTTGCTCAAGTACAGGTTTTACTGAATGCCAAAAAATAGTTTAGCCAGAAAAATTGTTCACCACTTTTTCGGTTTACTGGACAGGGCATTTGTGTTGAGAGCCATCAGGATGGTATTCGGCTACAGGGGAGCCATTGTGCTAATGTACCATGACATCCCGGGAAAAGAGTTTGAACAGCAGCTGGAGTTCCTGAAAAGAAACTTTGATATCATACCAGTTGAAGAACTAGTGAAGGGGCTAGAGGTTCGCGGAAGCATGCAGGGAAAATGCGTTCTAACTTTTGATGACGGCTATAAGTCATTCCATTCAGATATCTTTCCGGTTATAAAAAAGCATTCAGTGCCGGTAACTGTTTTCCTTATTGCTGGCGCGATAGGAAAAAAGTTCAATGAAAAAAACCTAATGAACTGGACGGAAATCTTGGAACTGCAGGAAACCGGCCTTGTTTCTTTTGGCTCGCACAGTTTAAGTCATCCTCACTTAAACAAATTAAGCAGGGCACAGCTTGACAGGGAATTGTCAGAATCAAAAAAGGCACTTGAAAAAAAGCTTGGAAAAAAAATTGAGTTCTTTGCTGCACCTTATGGGGAATATTCAGCAAACCATTTGAATGCTTTCAGCAAAGCAGGGTATAGGGCTGCACTAACTGTTGTTGAAGGGGACAATATTGCAGGGGGAAATCTTCTGGAATTAAAGCGCATAACAGTTGAAAAATTGCATAAGCCAACCCACATTTATTTCACAACAAGCGGCCTTAACCGCTTCTTTCAAAAACCCGGACTCCTGAAAAAGATTTGACAGGAGCGTAGTTCTGCATAACGTAATTGTGAAGTTTTGGCGAGAAATCTGAAAGCTTTTTGCCGTCAACTTCCGAATCAGAATAAACTATGTAGCGGGGCTTTTTTTCCTCCAGCGCCGAAATTATTTCATCAATTTCCTGTTCAGTGTTGTAAGGGTACACAAGCATGTGCCTTGAAGGGTTTGGGCGCTGCAGGAAATAATAGTAAAGCGGTTCAGTGGGCAGCACAAACACAGGCTCATTTTCGCTTGTGTTCCGGTGAATGAATTCAACCAATTCCTTTTGCTCTGCTGAAAGGAATTCCTCCTGCAACTGCTGGAAAGATACAATTCTGTTGCCGAGCGGATTATTTAATGCGTTTAGCCCATCAATTGTTTTCTGGAGAAAGCCGCCGTTTACAAAAAAGTATATAAAAAACAAAAAAACAAAAATTATTGCAATAATCGCAGGAATTTTTCTCCCAAATTTTGCACTGAAATCCTTGGCTGCATTAATCGAAATTTTTTCCAGCATGAAAACAAGCAGAATGTAGGCTGGCGCTACAGCAAAAGCAACATGCGAAAAATCAACTCGAGTAGTTGCGGACTTGAAAAGGAAAACCCCGAACAGGAAAACAAGTAGTGCAAAAAAATCGGTTTGGGAAAATTGTTTGCTTCGGTGTTTTTGAACAAAATATATTGCTGAAACAAGGTAAACCGCAATAGGAAAGTAGAACTTGAATGAAAGCCCTGCAAGCGCTAAGCCCACTGAGTGGAGGTCAAGTGCTTGTGGAAGCAGCCCGGCCAAAGGAGGAATGGGCCTCGAAATTGTTTCAGCAAAGCGGGGAACGTAAAGCACTAAATCATCAAACGCGTAACCCAGTGCTCCGTTTATGGCAAGCCACAAAATGAACAGAGCAACCGCTAAAACACCCGGAAAGAAAAAAAATTTTGTTTCCATTAAATTTTTTGTGGTTTTGAATTTTTGTTTCAGCACAAAAAAATCCAGGAGAAAAAAAACTGTTGAAGCAGCAATAAGGTAAACGAAAATTTCGTGCGAAAGCAGGAAAATGATTCCTGCCATCACGCCTGCAAGTGCAAGGAACCATTTTTTTCCTTTTTCAAAAAAATAAATCAGAAAAAGAATAGAGAGAATGGCAGGGTAAACCCTTACAGTCAGCCAGTAAATGCCAAGCACTCCAAGGAATGCAGCAAGGAAAGCGAAAAGGCTTGTTTTCATTAATTTTCTCGCAAGAAGGAAAACAACCAGCGGGCCTACGATCAGGCTGTTCAATAGGCCAAACGACTCAACAACCGAAATTATGCTGATGCCGGAAACGGAATAAATTGCAGCCATCAAATAAAACTGCAGCGGCATGTAAATTGTTGCAAAGTCAAGGTACGGAATTTTGCCTGCAGCAACCCATTCAACGCTTTGAACGTATATGCCTGTGTCAAAAAAATTCAGGGGTTTCTGTGGCGGGGCACCAATAAAGAAAAGCAAGCCAAAAAAAAACAGGAGAATTGCGAAAAATCCTTTAGGAAGGGATTGCATCACTCTGCACCTTTCTGTGCCCTGAAAACCCTTGCAATTCCTTCATCCAGGGAAATCCTTGCGCTCCAGCCGAGTTCCTTGTTTGCCCTTAAAACATCAAAAACGTGCTTTTCCGGATCAGCCCTGCTTTCAGTGCGGATTATTTTGGACTTTGAGTTGGTTATTTGCCTCACTTTTTCTGCGAGCTCGTTAAGGGTTATGCCTTTTCCCGTGCCAATGTTGAACAGCCTTGATTTTGTCTTCATGAAAGCCGCTTTTGCAGCTGCAGTTGCGATGTCCTCTGCATGCGTCAAATCCCTTACAGTGCTTCCATCACCAAAAATCTCGATTGGCTTGCCTTGAATTGCGCTGAAAACAAAGTTGTTTATTACCCCTGTTTTTGATGTCATTGCCTGTCTTTCACCATAGGCAGCGGTTGGGCGCAAAACAGCATAGTTTAGACCGCTGGTTAGGCGGAATAATTCCAAGTAGTTTTCAATTGCAATTTTTGATGCAGCGTAAGGTGTAATAGGATTTGTTTTGTGCGTTTCGGTTATCGGAATTTTTTCCGGGTTACCGTAAACCGCAATTGAGCTAATGTAAACGATTTTTTCCACGTTTTCTTTAACAGCACTTTCCATGAGCGAAACAGAAGGAACAATGTTGGTTTGCGCATCAAACAGCGCTTTGCCAACGCTTTCCCTTGGAAAAGTGGAATGAATGCAGTGGAAAACAATCTCGTTTCCTTTCAGTGCTTCTCGTACCTCTGCAGAATTTTGAAAATCCCCTTTTACAAATTTAGTTTTATCTAAAACTCCTGCAAGGTTTTTTTTATTCAGTGTTTTGTCAAAAACAGTTACATCATTTTCAAGCAAAACTAGCTGCTCTGTTATGTGGCTGCCGATAAAGCCGCTTCCACCAAGCACCAAACAACTTGCCAATTTCACCACTGTAAAAGGTTAATTTTTATGAGCTCCAAAACAAGTTTGGCGCGGGAAAAATTAAATAACAATACACTTACAATCAATTCCGCAATATTGCTAGGCAACACAACCAGTTTAAGCAAAACAAGGTTTAAGAGACCGTGGTGCTTCCTGAAAAACTTGTTTAAGTTAGTATAATACATTATGTATCTGGCGTCAGGCGTTTTGCTTGAAGCCCCGCCAAGATGGATGACCCTGCTGTCAGGGCTGAAGAAAATCTTCCAGCCTGCTTTCTTCATGCGGTAAAACCAATCAGTCTCTTCTACATAAACAAAGTAGTTTTCATCGAATCCTCCCACTTCTTCAATTGCCTCTCCACTAACAATATAGCACGCACCGGTGAAAGAGTCAACTTCCTGCAACTTATCGTAATTGAATTTTGTTTCAGCGAACCTTTTTCCAAGGAATGGAATGCGCAGCAGCAGCTCCCTTGAAACACTCGGGAAAGGGTGAACGTTTTTCTGAACGCTTTTGTCCTTGTTGAGGAGCTTGCAGGAAACCGCAGCGGCTTTTTCGTTTTGCTGCATGAATTCAACAATTGGTTTCAGGGAATCAAGGAAAATTATGTCGGAGCTGACAATTGCGATGAAAGGAGCATGAGATGAATGAATGGCCTGATTGAATGCTTTGCCAAAGCCAAGGTTTTCCTTATTGGCAATAAGTTTTGCTTTGGGAAACTTTTTTTTCACGAGCACAATGCTGCCGTCAGTGCTGCCGTTGTCAACCACAATTACCTCAAAACCAATATTATTTAGTTTTTTGTAAGCAGAATTAAGGCACTGCTCCAGCAAAGCCCTTGTGTTCCAGTTAACCACTGCAACAGTTAAAACTCTTTCCCCATTTTTGCCTGAAAAAGCTTTTTTTGGTTTTTCCACAAAAAGAAATTGCTATAAAAATATTAAAACCTGAACTGGTTCAGTTTCCTTTTGAGAAAAGTGTTTCAAGCCTTACGCGCAGCAGGTCGCGGGCGGTTTTCTTGATGCGGTTAAAGCCAAAGCACTGGCTGCTGCCGAATTCCCGTTCAAGGTGCTTCACCGGCACCTCCGCAATTTTGAAGCCGGCTTTCTTAGCCTTGTAAACCAATTCCGCACTGAAAAAACCGCTTTTTGAAGTAAGGGTTATTTTGTCGAAAATTTTCCTGCGCGCAAGCTTGTAGCTGCAATCAAGGTCCTTAACCGCAAAACCGAATGAAAGAAAAATGAGGAGCTTGTAGATTTTCTGGAAAAATTTTCTCTGGAAGCCTTCAACCCTGTTGGTTCTGTAGCCTATCACCAAATCTGCATCCTGCATTGCTTCCATAAATTTTGGCAGGTCTTCAACACTGTACTGCGCGTCACCATCAGTAAACCCAACGAACTCTTTTTTGCCTGAAAGGAAACCGGTTGTTAGAGCCCCACCGTAATCCATGTTTTTTTCGTGGTGGATTACGCGCATTCTGCCGAGTTTTTTCGCAAGCTTTTCTGCGACCTCGCCTGACTTATCAGGGGAGGCATCATTTACAACAATCAGCTCGAAGTCGCGGCCGCTTTTTTTCAGAAAACTGTGAAATTTTGGGACAATTTTTGGAAGCGACTTCTCATCATGGTAAGCCGGAAAGAAAAAAGAAACGCTTTCCATGCCTTCTGCAGCCATACCCTAATTTTTTCTCAATCCTATTAAAAAATGTGATATCATCCACACCCAAAGGTGTGGGCTTCCTGCCACATGGAAAAGTCAAAAGGTAATTGAAGAGACTTTATCCAACATCTGAAGATGTTGGTTTTCGCCAGCCTCTTCCTAAAAGGCTGATGGAGTTTTTCGAAAGCACCCAAAGCAGAATTATAGCAAAAGACATTAGTTTCGGTAATTTCTTAATGTCTTTTGCGACTATAGCAAACAGCCAATATTTTTGAACTTTTTATTGCTGTTTGCTAGATGCAAAACGCAGTTTCAATGTTCAATTACTTAAGCGTTTTGCTATAGCGAATGACTTGTTTTCTACCATTATTAAAGTCATTCGCTATTAATAAAAACAATTGGAGACTAAAAGGGTTACAGGGCTTAACATAATCTTGCAAAAAAATGTCAGGCAAAAAGCATGAAAAAAATGAAGCCATTTGTTTCAGTAGTAGTTGTAGGATTCAACGGCGAAAAGTTCATTGCAAAGCTGCTTGAATCACTTGAAAGCCAGTCATACCCTAGAAACAGGTTCGAAGTAATTCTTGTGGACAACGCTTCAACAGACAATACTTCAAAAATTGCTGAGAGTTTCCAGAAGGCGGAAATAATTCAATTAAAAGAGAACACGGGTTTTGCCGCTGGAAACAATGAGGGAATAAAAAAAAGCAAAGGAGAATTTGTTGTTCTTGTCAGCCAGGACGTGTGGGTGGAAAAAAACTTTTTATCTGAACTGGTGAAAACAATGCAGGAAAAACCAGAAGCAGGAATTGTGGGAGCAGCAGAGCACCCATACGATGGAACAATTCCCAAGGCAAAAAAAATTGTTGAAAGCAGCTGGATGGGCGGCGGGGCAATGATGATAAGACGAAAAGCTCTCGAAGAAGAGCTCTTTGACGAAAACTATTTTGCGTACTGCGAGGACATGGACCTTTCCTGGAGAATGAAAATGAAGGGCTGGAGGATTTTTCTCAATACGGCTTCTATATGGCACCATGCAGGCTTTGACAGAAGCGACATAAGCAGTTGGGCTGCCGCAATTGCAATCAGAAACCGGGTTCTCTTATTGCTGACATACGGAAGCATGGGGCAAATTATAAAGTCGATTAATTTTATGGGAACTGCAAATTCGAATTCAAGCAGGGAAAAAAACAACTCTCATAAAAATAGAGGCTCCAGCTCAAGAGAAAAAAAGAAAGTTTCTTCACTCAGCCTATTTTTCTCTGTCCTGCCCTTATTGCCTTCAACCATTGCAAAAAGGTTTTCAGTTATGCAGAACAAAAAAGTTTCGCAGCAGGAAATCGACTCGTGGATTCGGGAAACAGACAAGCAGCTGTGGGGGAAGGAAAGTTGAAAAAACTTGCAAAAATTGCAGAGCTGGCCAAGGCAAAAGTAACTCCGCTTGACTACCTTCACAAAAAGGACAGAGGAAAACTGAACATTGGCTGGTGCTCTTACTTCCCTCCGTCAGAGAACGGGGTTGCAGCAGCAACATATTCTATTGCAAATGCATTAAACAAAATGGCAGGGTTTTCAGTTTACGCGATTCCCGCAGATGGCCTTATTGACAGGAGCTTATTTCCGAACATGAAAGTTGCAAAAATTGATGACAAAGAACTTGATGCAGTAATTTTTTTCTGTCTTGGGGAAAAAACAATAAATTTTGTTGAAAAAAGCAAATCAAAAAATTTTGTCTGGCAAACGGTCCATGAACCCCCATTGACGGATAAATCTGAAAAACAAATATTTGAACAACTGAAGAAATTTGAAAACGTTTTTTTGGTATCCAAATGGGCAACGAAAGAGTACAATAAAGCTGGCGTGAAAGCAAAATACCTGCCCATCGCCGTAGATATAAATAAATTTGTGCCCAGAAGGAATGAATCATTTGAGGTTTTGTTTGTGAGCAGAATCCACCACTTCAAGGGCGTGATCACTTTCTTAAAAACAATTCCGCACGTTCTGAGAAACCATTCGCATGTGAAATTCAGGCTTCACGCGCCAATTGACAGGTTCTCTCCTCACTTGCATGAAATTTTGTCAGAAATTGAAAAAGCAAAGAAAGCTTATCCGAACAATTTTTTGTTTGAAGAATCGTGGATTGATTATGATGAAATGCCTAAAAAGTACGCTAATTCAAGTGTTCTGGTTTTTCCTAGTGCCAGTGAAGGGTTTGGAGTGCCGCTGATTGAGGCAATGAGCTGTGGAATTCCCTGCATTGTTGCAGACAAGAAGCCGATGAATGAAATCATTGAAAACAATAAAACTGGTTTTTGTTTGCCTCAAAGAGAGAGAATTCATGACCACTTTTTCCCAAGCGCGGAAGAAATTTCTGAAAAAATAAATTATTTGTTTGAAAACAAATCTGTTTTTGAAAAAATGCAGCGGAACGCAAGGCAAAAAGCTGAAAAAGAATACTCTAGAGATGCAGTTTTGGAAAAACTAGTTAAAGAGCTGAGTAAATAAAATCGAAATGCTTTTAAGCAGGAACACTGATTTTAAAAATTAGAGGAAATGTGTTTTGAAATTAGTCTTGTGATTGCATGAGCAAAATCCTTATAACTGGCGGAGCTGGCTTTATTGGAACCAATTTGGCAGAGCACATGGAGGCTCAAGGCAATGAAGTACTGATTCTGGATAAGAGGAAAAGTAAATTCAGCCCTTCAATCAGGGCGGACGTTACAAAAAAAAATTGGCATTCAAAAGTTGGAAAACCCGAAATAATTTACCACTTGGCTGCAATTGTAGGAGTTGATTATGTTTCAACGCACCCATTTGAAACAATGAATACAGAAATTATGGGAATCAACAATGTAATAAAATTCGCAGAAAGAACCAGGCCAGAAAAAATAATCTTTTCCTCCACCTCTGCTGTTTATGGAACAGCCTTACCAAATCAGTTTTTAAGCGAGGACATCAAAACTTTTCCCATTACAAGTTATGCGACAGCAAAAATAATGGCGGAACACTATCTCAAAGAAATGAAGAAAATCCACAATATTGACTTTACAGTTTTAAGGTACTTCAATGCCTATGGAAAGTACCAGGACCCAAAAATGGTTATTGCAAGATTTATGGAAGCTGCAAAAGAAAGCAAGCCAATAGTTGTTTTTAATAACGGAGAACAGACAAGAGACTTTACATATATTGACGATGTAATGAAAGCAACAGAACTGGTTGCCTTCACCGACAAAACAAATAGCCAAATCATTAATGTTGGAACAGGTGTGGCAACAAAAATCAGAGATGTTGCCTTGCTGGTTAAAAAGATTTCCGGTTCTCAATCAAAAATTTTATTTGAAAAACCACCAGAACCAAGAGAACATTTTGAAATACAGAGAAGGGTCTGTGACAAGCGAAGGCTGAAAAAACTAATTGGGTTTGAATGCAAAACAACTTTGAGCCAAGGATTAAAAAAGCTCATGCAAGAACAATAGATTACCAAATCTTTTCCGAATAAAGAGAAGCATAGTTGCCATATTTCTCTGTGAATAAAATATCATATTCATTTACATCAAGTTGTTGTATAGAATTTTTCCCATTTTTCGATGAAATAAAAAGCAAATCCTTATTTTCTCTTTTAACTACTGCAGCTAGTGACTGTGCTTGAGGCAATTCATCCTTTAAGTTTAGGTAAGCTGTTTCACTAAGCACGATTAAATCTGCTTTTTCCGCAGTTCTATTGAAAAAATCCCTGAATTCACTCAAACTTAAATCGTATTCTGCAATTGGTTCTCTGCCGAAATAAATTCTGGCCACAGAAGGCTCGAAATCTGTTAATATTAAAACTTCCTCTGAAAAATTTTCCCGAATAAAATAACCGGCTGTCCTAAGGCCCCTTCCCGCAGAATTTTCGAGGTCATTTGCCACATATGTCGGGGTAAAAAAATAAGAGAAAGTTACAATAATGAGAAGAAAAGCTGCAAAAGGCGACAAAAAATGGATACGCAAATTATTTGTTTTTTTTCTAATAAAATCAAAAAGATCAGTCAACAAAATTGACGCAAGAATTGTGGATGAAAATGCCGCACCGATGAGGTACATGCCTGGCCCTGTTAAAGATGGCGGGAGCAGAAAAAAGTAAGGGATTGAATAAACAAGAAACCAAATGAAAAAAATGCTTTTTTTCTCAAGCCTTATAGCTGAATAAAGACCAGTAAGTAACGAGAAAGGCAATAATAGCAGTAATGCGCCGCCAAGATAATCTTTCAATAATCCGAGAATATAAAAAACATAAAAGCCAGGAGAGAGAGTCTTCTCCAAGAAATGCCCCAGAAAGCCATACTGGGGGGTTCCTTGGTTTGCGTAATAAAGGAACTGCAATAATACTGGTGAAAAAATTAGGAAAAAAATCACAAAAAATTTAGGGGAGAATATCAGAAATGTTTCTTTTATCCTATCAAACAAATTTTTTCTATCCTGAAATAATAAGGAAGTAAATATAAGCAGGGGAATTATCCCCAAAAACTGGTTATCAGTTAAAAAATAAAGAGCGATTAGAAAAGGAGTAATAACTGAATACCTACTGCCTGAGGACTTTGCATATTCTGCAAAAAAGTAAAGCGAGGCCATTAAAAGGGTTGCTGCAATGAGCCAGTTTCCTCCGGGCCTGACTGATTGGATTATGTGAATTGGCAAAACGGTTACCAGCAAAGCAGAAAGAACAGCAGACTTTTCATTGTGGAATCTCTTAACAAAAAAGAATGCAACAATTGGGGAGATTGCCCCAAAAAAAATAAATGGCAACCTTAAAACAAATTCACTAAGAGGAATATTTAAAATTGAAAAAAATGCAACGTTTATAACTGTTACAAAAATTGTGAATGGCCCCCAACCGAATGCAGCCAATCTAAAAGAATAAATAATCAAATTTTCAATTGAAGGCTCATCAAAAAAATGAAAAAAATCCAATCCTGCAAGTAAAAAACCCGCATCATCACTAGTTGAAAAAGTCTGAAAGGCCAAGGGATAAAAAATGCTTAATAGCAACGAAAAAAAGAAAACAAACGACAAAAAAAGTAGAAGTTTACTGCCATGAAGCTTGTTCATTGTCTCTGCCCAAAATAATTCAGCTATAAAAGAGAATAAAAAAGCTCTGCCAATCTACATATAGTAAAAGAGTAAAAGACATTAATTTTTGAACATTTTATGGTCTTTTACTATCTATCAAGGACGATATTTGTCCAATTATTAATGCCCCTTGCTATAACTAAAAGTTATTTAATCTGTAAATTTGAATTTTATCATAAGCAAAAGTGCCTTTATTCCGTCTATCGCGGTAATTTTTTTTCCTTCCTTATAAGTTCTCGAAGAAGAAACAACAGGAATCTCTTTAATGGACAGGCCTTTTTTCAAAAACTTTGAAGTAATTTCGGGTTCAAAGTCAAAGCCTCTTGCTTTAAGAGTAATCCCATCTAAAGCAGTTCTCTTAAATGCTTTATATCCTGTTTCCATATCAGTAATTTTTGAATTGTAAAGAAATGAAGTGGCAAATGAAAGGAATATATTTCCGAACTCATGAAATAAAACAACTTGCTTGTTTCCCTCTTTCAAAAACCTAGAACCATAAACAATCTCGCTTTTTCCTTTTACTATAGGTTCAAGAATGAAAGGAATATATTTAGGATTGCATTCCAAATCAGCATCTTGAATTATGATTATTTCTCCATTGGAACTGGAAATCCCTGTTTTTACAGCAGCCCCCTTGCCTTTATTACTTGAATGATTGAATAGTTTTATTCCCTTAATGCCTGAAAGAATTTTTTTTGACCCATCTGTGCTTCCATCGTTTACAACAACTATTTCTTTTTTTACCTCGAGCCTTCTCAAATCAAGCTGTTTGAGTTTTGTTAAAACAAGCCCCAAAGTTTTTTCTTCATTGAAAACTGGAACAATTATATTTACTTTCATGCCATATCCCGTCTCATATTTTAAAAATCTACAGAATGATTCATACTAGCCTATGCCAGCTATGGCTTGATCTTGAATTTATAGCTATTCAATATCAAAAGGAAATAAAAAAAGCTCTTGCGGGATTTATTTTAGGGTTCTGATGAATATTTTTATAGTTAATGATTTCGGGTTGAAAGGTGGGGGGGCAGAAAAAAGAACGCTACTGCTGCTTCAGCAGATGTTAAAAGAGGGTAAACTTGGAGAAGTTCATGTAATTGAAAAATTTTCCTCGCAGGAAAAACCAAAGGGAAAATTTTTCTTTTATAAAGCTGTCGACAGAAAGGCGGAAAGTGAAAAACTATTTAATAGAATCTTGGATGAGAAAAAAATAGGTATTGTTCAGGTCCATAACTCTCTCTATCTTCCAACTAATTTTGTAAGAATTGCAAAAAACAAAAATATTCCGGTTGTTTTTTTCGCGCATGACTACTGGCCTGTATGCGGGTGGCGTTCTTTTATAAACCCTGAAAGGTTTTTCGAAGCCGAGTCATGCGAGAAAAGCCACACAGGAATCCCAAAATGCGCCAAGCCCCTGACTTTAGTGAAGCTGAAGCTAATGCAGAGAGAACTCAACAACGCTGATGCAGGAATTGCACCAAGCGATTTTGCAGTTAACAAGTTTTCCTCATTCGGCTTGCTCAAAGGGAAGTGGAAAAAGGTTCTGCCTTGGATTAATCTCAAGGAATTTTTTCCGCCTGCAAAAGAGCACAGGGAAAAATTTGTTTTGTTCGTGGGCTCGCTTAAGGCGTACAAAGGGGCATTTGTTTTGGTTAACGCGTTCAGGGAAATTTCTGAAAAATTTCCTGGAGTGCAGCTGGTTTTTGCTGGGCACGAGGAAGGGGCCCCTCTTGCAAAAATGAAAGAATTTGTGAATGGAAAATGGCTAGGGAAAAGGGTTAAGTTTTTGGGAAAGAAAAGTGAAAAAGAGCTCCGGGAACTCTACCAACAGGCAGGCCTGCTTGTGTTTCCAAGCACATGCATGGAAATGTTTGGAAGCATTTGGGCTGAGGCAATGGCTTGCGGCTGCCCCATAATAGCAAGCGATGTTGCAGGAATGAAGGAGCTGGCAGGCGGAAAAGTCGTTTTGTTTGAAAACGGCAATTCCTCTGACTTGCAGGAAAAAATTATTGAATTGCTGGAAGATAGGATAAAAGCATCTGCTGGAGGAAAAAGCGGAACTGGTTATGCAACGAAAAGTTTTGATGTCAGGAGGGCTTCCAAGGAAATGAAATCAATTTACGATGAAATAATCCAAAGGTGAACTGACAAGAATTATTGTCGGGCAGGGCAGAATTAATAAAAACAACTGAAAGTAATTCAGTTAAAGAGGCAGCATTTTGGCTTGGCTTCAGCGGTGTTTTAATGCCTGTGTTCGGTAAAAGTTTTTTGTTTGCAGAGCAGCACAATTTTTTTTCAAGGCTCGGCTTTCAGCTTTACGGTTACCCTTTTGTCGGGGGATGGCTGCGCAGCGTTTACTTCCGGAAAGCAATTTCAGACCTGAAACCTAGCAGGATTCTTGATGCTGGTTGCGGTGCAGGCGAGTACAGTTTTTACTTGGCGGAAAAATTTCCTGAATTGCAAGCGGAGGCCTGTGACCTGTTCGCGGAGGCAGTAAAAAAAAACAGGGAAACGCAGAAAAAAATGAATTTAAGCAGCATAGAGTTTTTTCAGGCAGACATCAGGAAACAGTTAAGCAGAAACCAATACGACTTGATTTTCTCAATTGATGTGCTTCAAGGAATCAGGGAAAAAGAAAAAGTGTTCAAGGCGTTTAATTTGGCACTGAAAAAAGGCGGCCACTTGTTCCTGCACATTCCGTTTCAGAACACCAAAATCACAGTCAGCAAAAAAGGCCTCCCAATTGATGTTGGAATAAAGAGCACTGTTTCTGAAGGCGAATTGCTTCAGGCAATAAAAAATGCGGGGTTCAGCATAATTGAATCAAGGAAAACATTCGGTTTTTTTGGCGCAACTGCATGGAAATCCGACAATTTTTTGATGCAGAAAAAAGCAGGCATAATGAGAGCCGCTGCACTTCCTTTCTTGAAATTTTTTGCGTACTTTGACACATTAGCTGAAAACAGGGAAGGGAAAAGCCTTATGGTTCTTGCAAGAAAATAAGCGTGAACGGGAAATGAAAACAATTTTTTTGGCAGAAAACAGGAAACAGCTTGAGCCAGCCAAAGCGCCTAAAGAAAATTCTTTCTCTCTTGAAGAATCAGTTGAATTAAGCGGAAAGGAATTCAGAGAAATCGATTCAGCTGCAAGGCACATTTCAGAAAACTGGTTCAAGGAGATTGAACCAGAAATCAGGGAACTAATAACATATAAAGGAATAAACCTCGGCTACCTCGCATCCTACAACCTGATGAGAAACATTGTAATAGAATTCTCTAAAATAGAAAAAACCAAGAAAATTCTTTTCAAGGAAAAGCCTGAAAAAATAATTGCGCCTTCAGGAAGCTTAATCAAAAAAATGCTTGAATTGCTTGAGTTTAAAGGCGAAGTTAAAGAAACCCCCGCTCACAGAAATTTTTTTGGCTTTTCAGATTTCAGGCAACTAGTTTTGGGATTAACAAGTGACAGAACAGCTTATTGGCGTTACCTTCTGCTTCATTTACTAAAGCGTTTCTCTTTTCCAAAAAAAAGCAGCAAAAATTCACTTTTAATCAGTTCTCCTTACTTTCCCCGCTTTACCTCGTTGATGGACAGGCTTTCAAGCAGGCATGAATTGATTCTGCTAGACAACGACCCAAGATACGTTGATTACCTTCTTTCAAAAAATTGCAGTTTTTCTGTTTTTTCTGAAAGCCTAATTTCAAATGAAGTGAAAAGAGAGGCTGAATCAAAAAGAGGCGACCTAGCAAAAGCCTCTTTGTTGCTTTCAAAAAGCAAGAAATTGAATGAAGTTGTGCGCTTCAATGGAGTGAATGCTTTCCCGCTGCTAGAAAAATTGTTTAAGAATATTGTTGAAGGAGACTTTTATTCTTCAGTGCTTTACATTGAGGCAACAAAAAAAATAGCATCTGAAAAAAATGTTTCCGGCATTGTTGTGTGGTCCGACATTCCGCTTTTTGAAAGGTCAGTTGTGGCTGCATGCAAAAGAAACAGCATTCCAAGCATTGTAATCCAGCATGGAATAAGTGAAGGCGACAAAACAGGCTTTTTGCCCCTGTTCGCAGACAAGTTTGCGGCATGGGATGAAAGCAGCAGGGAGCAGTTCATTAGACTCGGAATGGACAGGAAAAGGATTGACGTAATAGGCAATCCAAGGTTTGACGTGCTGCCAGCCATAAAGTTTGACAGGAGAAAAACCCTGCAGGGACTTGGAATTTCTCCAGAAAAAAAAGTTGTTTTGTTTGCAAGCCAGCCTGTTTTAATTGATTACGCATACAATAACAAAAAAGTCAGGGAAGAAAGAAACAATATTGTAATCAGTTCAGCTGAAAAAATCGGGGGAACTCACCTTGTAATATTGTGCCATATGGCTGAAAGCAAGGAAGAGTTTGCAGGGCTTGTGAAAGGCAGAAAAAATGTTACAGTTTTAAAGCCAAAGGAAAGCGATTCAGTTTTCCACCTGATAAACGCATGCGATGCACTAGTAACATGCACTTCAACCACCACAATAGAGGCAATACTTTTGGGAAAACCGCTGCTAATAGTTAACCCTTCAGCAGAAAAATGCCCGGTGATTTTCCCAAAGGAAGGGGTCGCGATTGAAGTGAAAAATGAAAAGGAATTCGCAGAGAAAATAAAAAAAGTACTGTTTGATGCGGAAACGCAAAACAGGCTGAGAGAATCAAGGAAAAAATTCCTGAAAAAAAATTACTCCAACATTGATGGAAAAGCAACTGAAAGAATTGTTGAACTGATTGAAAAAACTGCAAAGAAATAAGGTAATGGAAATGGCTTCACTGAAACGGCTGATATTCAGGAACACTCTCTTCAACAGCTTCAGTTTCATCTGGAGCATCCTGCTAAACATACTGCTTCTCCCATTCATGATAGAGCACATAGGCATCGTAGGTTTCGGAGTATATGTTCTTGTTATCTCAATAACCGGCTACTTTGCCCTGCTTGATTTGGGCATTGGAGTTTCGCTTGTAAAACTTATAGCTGAGCACAATGCAAAAAAGCAGTTTGAAAAGATGAATGAAATAATTAGCACTGCTTTTTTCACTTACGCAATTATTGGGCTGATTGTTGCGGCGGGACTTTTTTCAATTGCAACACTTTTTCTTGGAGTATTCAACATGCCGCAGGAATTCTACTCCCAAGCCCAGACAATACTTTATATTGTCGGCATTACCTCAATTTTTTCTTTTCCATTACTTGCACTCAACGGGGTGCTCAGCGGCCTGCAGAGGTATGATCTTACAGCACTTATTGGTTTTATTACCGCAACACTGAGCGCAATTGTTACTGTTGCAGTGCTTTTGGCCGGCTTCGGAATAGTTGAGCTTGTGCTGTTCATTTCAATCACGCAGATGCTTTGCTCGCTGCTCAACCTTTTCTTTGCAAAAAAGCTTTTTCCTTTCCTAAGAATTAGCCCGGCCCTAGTCAGCAAAAAACCGCTGAAAACAATTTTTAGTTTCAGCCTACTCATGTTTTTGCTTTCCTTGACAGGAATGATTACTTTTGAAACAGACAGAATTGTAATAGGGATTTTCCTTACAGTTGGGCTCATTACGTTCTATGAAGTGAACCTGAAGCTTAACCTAATCACAAGACGGGTTTTCCACATGCTGCGTGCAGCAATAATCCCTACTGCCTCTGACCTCAACGCAAAAGGGGATTTTAAGGGCATACAGAGGCTTTACCTTGACTCAAGCAAATACCTCAATTTCCTGTTTTTTCCTTTTGTGCTGATTCTGATGGTTCTTGCAAAGCCGATTATTGCTTACTGGGTTGGCGCAGAGTTTGCAGAATACTACCTTGTTGCAGAAATTTTATTGACGGCATGGTTTTTTGTTTCAGACATGAGTGACCCAATCCTAACAGGAATCGGAAAAATTCACTTCATGCTGTTTTTTGCACTGCTGCACTCAATTTCAAACCTGATTCTAAGCATTTGGCTTGTTGGCCCATTTGGCCTGATTGGGGTTGCGCTTGGAACTGCTTTGCCTGCAGTGGTTTTCGGGCCAACAATTTTCCTGCCCTATGTTTTGAAAACGCTTAAAATCTCGTTCAGAGAATTTTTTAGGGAAATTTATGTAAGGCAGATAATTTTTTCTGGGCTGATGGCAACAATTCTTTTGCTCGCAGTGCAGATTCATTACCCGCAGAACATAATTGAAACAGGCATTTACGGAGCAGCGGCTTTCGCATTCTATTTTTGGGTAATTCTTTCAGTTGGATTGCGGAAGGATGAACGGGAATTCATTTTAAGCCTGCTGGCATTCAAGCAGGCCAAGATTTGAGTTAGCAGTGTTCCAAAAAAGAGCCGACCTTTTCAGCGGTTTTTTTTGCAAGCTCAATTGAGTAATTAAGGCTCCTGTCAAAAGGGTAAATGTAGGCAGTGTTGGACACAAAAACTCCTTTAACAGGTGTTTCCATCGGCGGGATTTTCTTTGAATGGTTTACAGCGTAAATCGGGGTGGCAAACCGGTTCCTGAAAAAATTTATTTTTTTTATTGAACTCAAATCCGCTTCAGGAAAAACTTTTTTTAATCCATCAAGGTATTTTTTTTCAACGGTTTGCTCTGAATCATTGAATATTTTGTCATCCCAAGAACAGTAATTGAAAAGGTAAAACAAATGCGTTCCATACCGTTCCTTCGGAATGAAGTTTGTGTGCTCAATTATTCCTCCAAACGGAAGCTCATTAGTGCCAAGGTTAAGCCAGTAAATGCTGCTTAACGGTTTTTCTGACTCAAAAGTCATGCACTGAACACCAAGGTAATCCACTCCAAGAATTTTTTTTGCATAGGAATCTAAGCGAAAAGATTTTGTGATGTTTAAAAAAATCGGGAACGGAACAGTGAAAACTATGGAATCAAAACCCCCAAAAGCATCCAAGAAAAATTTTCCGTTCCTGCGTTTAATTGACATGATTTTAGACTTGGTTATTTCAACGCCTTTTTCTTTGAGAACTGAAACCAGTTTTTCAAAAAGTTTCTGCATTGAGCCATCAATGTAGCCAAGCAGTTCCTTGTTAATGCCTCGGGACTTGGCCCTGAGATTAATTCTGCCCCAAATCCAAGACATTGACACTTTTTCGGCTTTTGAGCCGAACTTTGTCCTCAAAAGCGGGAGCCAAATGGTGTTGAAAACGTTTTCGCCACAAACTTTCCTGAGCCAGTCCGCTGCCTTAATCTCTTCCAGTTTTCTCCAGTCATTCTCAAAGCGAAGGTAAAGAATGCATAAACCAAACCGAATCTTGTCAATGAAGTTTAATCCGGGAAAAAACAGAAGGCTTGACTCAGTGCCAAAATCGAAAACCTTGTTGTTCCAGTAAAACCCCATTGTTGCTTTCCTGAACTCGTATTTCAGACCTAGCTCTTCAAGAAGGGAAATTAATTCCAAATCAGTTTTGAACATATGGTGATAAGTTTCCTCAAGAAATTCCCCCTTTTTTGTTTTAAAAGAGCTTGCAAGGCCGCCGATTTTTTCGCCCTCAAAAACTGAAACAGCATAGCCTTTTTTTACCAACTCTAGTGCGGTTGCCAAGCCTGTTATTCCTCCTCCAACAATTCCAACTTTTTTTGGCATTAGACAGAATTATTTTGTTAAGATTATTTAAACCAATCTCGCTCTAATATTATTGAGGCATTCGATGGATAAAATCAGGATTAAGGCCGCTTATTTTGTTCTTTTCCTTGCACTGATTTTTTTGCTGGTTCAGACGGCATTCTTTGCGGTGCCATTGCAGCACACGCTGCAATTCTACATTGTGGGCTTTTTTGTTTTCTTTGTTCCAGGCCATGTTATTTTAAGAGCAGCCAGGCAGGAGTTCCAGATATTCAAGAGCATGGCATTTTCCACTTCAGCAGGAATTGTTTTTTCCGTGCTTGCGTTTTTCATGTTCAGCATGATTGGAATGCAGAACTTTTTCTTTGTTTTCCCGGCTATTTTAACAATAATTTTTCTGCACTGGCCCGGAAATTTTTTTAAGCACCTAACAGGGGATTTAATCGAACTCAGCAAAGAAAACATTGCAGTTATCATTGTAATTTTCTTGCTGCTGGTTTCAGGAGCGCTTTTCTTTTACCCAAATGCGATTTTTTCTGGCAGCGGAACAGAAATTTTTGAAGAAAACGCAGGGGACTCGCTTTTCCACCTCTCCCTAGCACAAAATATGCTATATAATGTTCCTCCAGAAACGCCTGGTTTTACAGGAGCTTCACTGAAAGGCTACCATTTTTATTCAATGGCCCCAGTTTCAATAGTTAAAAACCTTTCCCCGGAAATAAGCATTTTTGACATTTTTTTCAGGCTCATGCCAACGCTCTACATTTTTTTGCTTGGCTTGAACCTCCTGTTTTTTTTGAAACTGTTTTTCGGTAACGCGAAAAAGGAAATTATTGCATTGTTTCTGGTTTTGTTCGGCGCCGGTTTCTCGTTTCTTGTTCCACTGCTCACTGAATGGAACCAGTCAAAAAACTTTGCGGGCATTTTTGGGGAAATAAACATTGCAAGCATACTAAACTACACTTCGTTAAGTTCACTGGCAGTAATGTTCGCAGGAATGTATTTCCTGTTGCTTTACCTTAACGGCAACAAAAACCTTTCAACAAACCCAAGCAAAATCAGGGATTTTGCGGGCCACGTAAAACCAAAGGTTTTACATGGAGGTTTGCGAAAAATGGCCTACGGCAAAAACCTTTCAATCATTTCAGGGCTTTTTTTTGGCTCGCTTATAGGGTTTAAAACATATTCAGGGGTTTTGATTTTCTCTGCTCTTGCATTTGCAGCATTATTTGAATTTTTGAAGCACCGCAACACAAAACTTTTCAAGGTGCTTGTTTTTTCCCTTTTGGTTGCGTCGCCGGTTTTAATCATGAACATGGGTGCTGCAGGCAGCTCATTCAGTTTTTCCCCGTTATTCATTCCAATGCACTATTTTCTTAAAGCCGGCATTGCGCCAATAGATGAAATAACTTCGTTAACTGAAATGCCTTTTGCAAAAGTTCTTTTGTTTGCTTTTGCGGCATTGTTTTTCCTTGCAGGGGCAATTGGCTTCAGGGCACTTGGCTTCCAGAGCGTCGGAAAACGGCTTTCAGAGCAGAAAGCTTTTGGAACATTCCTTTTTTTCTTCATGGCATTAGCTTTTGTTTTGGCTTTCTTCTTCAAGGCCGCTTCTCCCATACACCAGTGGAACACTGAGCAGTTCTTCTTTTACTTTTTGATTGGTCTGACATTTTTTGCAGCAGACAATATTGCAGAAATAATTGAAAAACCAAACAGCAAAACCAAGAAAGCGCTTTTTATTGCAATTGTGCTGGCTGCCGCGCTGCCCAGCTCCGTGCAGTATGTTGTTGCAGAATCCTCCTTGCTCGGAAACCCGTACTCGGTTAAAATAACCCAAGCGGAGCTCAACGCTCTTGCCTTCATAAAACAAAACTCAAGTTACGGTGATGTATTGCTGCACAATCTTGCAGATTTCAACGCAGAAGACAGAACAGGAAACAAAGTTGTTTTCGGCAACAGGAACTCAATGGCAGAAGTTTTTTCCTCTCGCAATTCTGTCTTGGGCGAACGATGGATTGCAATGCTTCTTTCGCTTTCATGGGAGGAGCGCGCGGAAGATGTCGAAAAATTTTTTTCAACAAGCAAAAGCGATGAAGCAAAAAAGATAATCGAAAAATATTCAGTGGATTTTGTGTTTGTCCAAAAAGGGCAGGGGCTTGATTTTGACGGAACAGGATTTCTTGAAAAAGTTTTTGAACAGGACGGCATCAGGGTTTACAGGACCAGAATGCAAAATTAGCGGAGAGTATTAATTCTGAATTTAATCAAGTCAGCTATTGTTTCAATTATTTTCCCATAGCCAATGCATCGGCTTGTCCCGTACTTTCTTTTCAGGTGCCTTACCGGAACTTCCTTAATTCTTAGGCCATTTTTTTTTGCCCTGTAAATGAATTCAGCACTGAAAAAACCGCTGTTAGAATCAACAGTGAGCCCATTCAGCGCTTTTCTTCTCACAAGCTTGAATGCGCAATCAGGGTCCTTAACATTCAGGCTGAGAACCAAAAGAAGGGCAAGGCTGTAGCATTTCTGAATAATATGCCTTCTAAAGCCTTCAGCCCTCTTTGTTCGATAGCCTATTACAAGGTCCGCATCCATAATTTCATCTAGAAATTTGGTAAAATCTTCAACAGTGAACTGGGCATCACCATCAGTAAAGCCAATCAATTCTTTTTTTGCTGAAGAAAGCCCTGACTTTAGCGCGCCGCCATAGCCCCTGTTTTTTTTGTGGTGAACTACTCTTACATTTTCAAACTTTTTTGCAAGCCTGTCTGCAACTTTTCCTGTATTGTCTGGAGAACAGTCATCCACTACAATTATCTCAAACTCCCTGCCGCTTTTGCTTAACGAAGAGTTAAAGTCCTCTACAAGGCCGGGAATGCTTTTTTCGTCAAAGTATGCGGGAAAGAAAAAAGAAACGCTTTCTTTGGAAGTTTTCGCCATAAAACTCTGTTTCCGCTTTCAAAAAAAAATCATTGGAAAGTTATTTATTTGGTTTGGTTTCCTCGATTATTTTTTTCAGCTCAAAGCCGATTTTTTCCGCTGTAAAATTCTGCCTGAAAACCCTGAATGCATTTGAAGAAATGCTTCTTCTTAGAGGCGGGTTGCTTTTGAGGAAAAGAATTTTTTGCGCAAGCGAGGAAGCATTTCCGCCTTTGCAGAAAACAATGCTTTCATTCTCCTTGAAGAACTCTCTTGCTGCGGGAGTGTCAGCGTTGATTACAGGCTTTTTCATTGCGATTGACTGGAATATTTTGTGGCCGATGAATATGTTTGCCCTCTCGGTTTTCCCGAACTGCCCCAAGCAAATGTCAGCTGACGCAATTTCTTCCGGAAGATTTTCCTCAGGCACCCAGCCCAAAAACTCAACATTTGCAAGGCTTTTCTGTTCTGCCATTGCCTTAACTTCGTTGAAAAGCAGACCCTTGCCTAGCAGCTTGAACCTTATGTCTTTTTCGTTTTTAAGCTTCTCGGCTGCACCGATTATGTATTCTAATCCCTGCAAAGGAATGAACGAACCGAAAAAAAGAACATTGAAGTTTTTGCTTTTTTTTGCTGGGCGGGAAAAAAATTTTTCTTCCTCCGCACCAAGGTAAAGAACCCTCATCTTTTCTTTTGGAACCTTAAGGGTTTTTGAAAGGGAATCTGCATGGGTTTTTGTCTGCACCAATACTTTATCAGAAAGCGCGAATGAAAGCCTATCCTTCCACAAATTCCATTCTGCTGAAAAAGATTTTTCAGGGAAAACCCTGCTTTCAAGAACTAATGTAGCGTATTTTGAGTTGAAGATGTCGAAAACAAGTTTTTTTCCGAAAAGCTTCGCAAAAAACCATGCAAGGAAAACATCGTACTCCCATTCAAACGGAACAATGATTGAATCACATTTCCTTCCGCCCCTTAAAAATTTAAAAAAAAGTTTGGTATAACATTTTGAAAAAACAAGGGACCTTTTGACAATGAATTCTGCAAGGCCAAGCTTTCCTTCTCTGCTGATTTTTATTTGTGGAAGCGAAACATTGCATTCAATTACTTCCACGCCATTTTTTTGCAGGCCTTTCCTTAAAACAATGTTTCTCGGATAGGAAGGATCGTAAGTTCCAAAAAAGCAGACCCTCATTTTTTTGGCCTCCAACGCAGTGCTGAAGCAGTTCCTGAAAGAACTGCATGAACCGACTGAAGGTAACTGATTGGGTTGCGCGGAATCATGTAAAGGTAGTCCAAAAAAATTAGTTTTGGCGTATGGAAAAAAATGTTTTTCAGTAATGCTTTCGGATAAAACTTCCTCTGAAAAATTATTAGGCTGCGCTGGCTGTGAAAAAGGTTGTTGTAATTGCTCATTGCAGTGCTGATTCCCATATGGGTTACGAGCGCGTCAGGCAAAACATTGAGCTTATAATTGGTTTCTCTCCTTATTCGCTCGCTGAAATCGCAGTCCTCGTATTTCGCGAAATAGTCCTCTGAAACCAACCCAATCTCCCGAAAAACTTTTTTGCGGATGAACGCAGAGCCAAGGCAGACGTGCTCTGTTTCCTTAACCTCTTTCAAGTCCTCATAGGTGTCAAATGGAAAACCTGTGTGCAGTACGCCATTGGAAAAATAAATGCCGCCGCTTTTGTTAAGGAACTTGCATCCAAGCACTGCTGTTGAAGGGATTTCCTCCAAAAAATCAACGTGCTTTTTCAGATAATTTTTGTCAACTATTGTATCTTGGTTAAGGAGGCAGACATATTTTCCTCTCGTCCTCTTTATTCCCCTATTAACTGATTTTGCAAAGCCGAGGTTTTCATTATTTTTAACCTGAACAAGTTTTGGGAATTTTTTTAGTAGTGATTCGACTTTGGAATCCTTTGGGTCATCGTTTACAATAATTAATTCATAATCCTCCAGGGTTTGGCTTTGAAAGCAGGGAAGAAGCTTTTCCAAGTAAGAATAGCCGTTGAAGTAGGGAATTACAACTGAAACAATGGGCTCTTTCATAAACATGACCAAGCTTAGCTGTCAAAACGTCTGGGAACCCACGCCTGTGGGCTTGCAGATTAATGCCGTAAATAAGCATATTTTTAGATATTATTAAAAGTTAATTCAAATTCCATTATAATCAAAGCAAGGGAAGGAACCACTATGAGGGAACTTAAAGCTGCTGTTGTTGGCTGCGGGTGGATGGGCGCAAACCATGCAAGAATATATGCTGACATGAACGGCGTTGACTTGGTTGCAGTGGCAGACAAAGTAATTGAGAGGGCAGCCGAGGTTGCAAAAAGGCACAAGGCAAAAGCTTATAGTAGCGCAAAGGAGCTGTTTGAAAGGGAAGTTCCTGATGTTGTGTCAATTGCAGTTCCATCCAAGTTTCACAAGGATGTGGCACTTGAAGCAATGGATTACTGCAAAAATGTCCTAGTTGAAAAGCCGATTGCTGTAAACTCAAGTGATGCAAAGAAAATAATTGATGAGGCAAAAAGGAAAAACGTCAGGCTCATGGTTGGGCACATTGAAAGATTTAACCCTGCTGTTGTGGAGCTAAAAAAACAGATTGAAAGCGGCAGGATTGGCAGGGTATTCCTTGTTGAAGTGCAGCGCATTGGCCCTTTCCCTTCACGCATAGAGGATTCAGGCGTTACAATTGACTTGGCAGTGCACGACATTGACATTTTGAACTACTTGTTTAATGAGCCAGTCAAAAAGGTTTTTGCTTTCACTGGCAGAAAAATCCATCCAAACAGCGAGGACATGCTTACAGCTACGCTGCAGTTTGATTCAATGGTTGCAGTGCTTAACGTTAACTGGCTTACTCCAACCAAGATAAGGAAACTTTTTGTTACTGGAGAGAAAGGAATGTTTACAGTAAACTATTTGACGCAGGACCTTTACTTTTACGAGAACGCTTCCATAAGGGAGGGGATTGATTACCCTGAAATGATTATGGGAATAGCTGAAGGCAACATGATAAAGCTGCGGGTAGAAAAAAAGGAGCCATTGAAGGTGGAGCTGGATGCATTCATTGAATCAATCAGAAGAAACTCTAGAGCGCCAAACAACCCCGAAGATGCGCTGAAAGCAATTGCAACAGTTGAAAAAATAATCGAGTCAGCAAAAAAAGGGCAGGTGGTTTAGTGAAAAACGTTTTGGTTGTGGGAACCGGGGAAGTCGGAAAAGCCGTGATTGAATTGCTTGAGGAAAGCAAAAAGTTCAAGGTGTTCAGGAAAGACGTTGCGCCAATTCAGCTGAAAGAAAAAATCGATGTGATGCACGTGTGCATTCCGTTCAGTGAGGGGTTTGAAAAAATTGTGGAGGGCTACATAAAAGAATTCAAGCCCGAGCTGACAATAATTGATTCAACTGTTAGGCCTGGCACCACTGAAAAAATTGAGAAGAAAACAGGAAAACTGGTTGTGCATTCTCCGGTTAGGGGAAAGCACCCCAACCTGAAGGCTGGGCTGCTGAAATTCGTTAAATTTGTTGGCTCAACTTCAAGGAAAGCAGCAGAAGATGCTGCAAAACACTTTGAGGAAGCAGGGGTTAAAACCGAGATTCTTTCAGGGCCAAAGGAAACCGAGGTTGGAAAGCTTCTGTGCACAACATACTATGGTGCAAACATTGCTTTCCACCAGGAAATGGCACGAATCTGCGAGCACTATGGAGTAAATTTTGGCGAGACCGTAACAAGGTTCAGCGCTACAGGCACAATTGACATCAACCACAAGATTCCTAGGCCGCTGATGTTTCCAGGCACAATTGGCGGGCACTGTGTAATGCCGAACATTGACATACTGCAAAAGGAAGTTAACTCAAGTTTTCTCAGTGAAATCGTGAAGTCAAACGATAAAACCAAAAAGAAACCGTTCAATTTTGGCCTTGAAGAAATGAAAAAATACTCCGGCAAGTAACTATGGGGGGAATCTGAGTGAAAGTGTTGAGCGTTGTAGGGGCAAGACCGCAGTTCATCAAGGAGAAGCCTCTTTCAGTTGAACTCAGGAAAAAATGCGACGAGGTTTTAGTGCACACTGGCCAGCATTATGACATGGAAATGTCCAGAATTTTTTTTGACGAGCTGAAAATCCCTGAACCAGACTATAACCTCGGCATTGGCTCTGACACCAGTGCAAGGCAGATTGCAAGGATGATTGCTGCACTGGGTAAAGTGCTGAGAAAAGAGAAGCCTGATGCAGTTGTTGTTTTCGGTGACACCAATTCAACTACTGCGGGAGCGCTCGCGGCTTCAGCTGCCGGCATTCAGCTAGCGCACATTGAGGCCGGAATGCGCTCCTTCAACCTTGAGATGCCGGAGGAAATAAACAGGGTTATTACTGACAATGTTTCCCAGTTACTGTTCGCGCCAACCAAAACAGCGGTGAAAAACCTTGAACGCGAAAAGCTTTCCGGAAAAATTTTTTTGGTTGGAGACGTTATGTTTGATGCTTTCAGGCAGAACATTGGAATTGCTGAAAAAAAATCAAAAGTACTCGAGGATAAATGCCTTGAAAGGAAAAAATTTTTTTATCTCACAGTTCACCGTGCTTCGAACACGGACATTAAAAGAAACCTCGCAGGAATTCTGGGCGCGGTCACGGCAATTGAGGGCACGGTTTTTTTTCCGGTGCACCCTAGGACAGGCAAAGCGTTAAAGGAGCATGGGCTCATGGAAAAACTGAAGAAAAGTGAAAACATTGTTTTGTCGAAACCCGTGGGCTACCTTGACTCGCTGGTGTTAACCAAAAACGCAGTAAAGGTTCTAACTGACTCAGGGGGCCTGCAGAAAGAGGCTTTTTTTGCTGGAACACCCTGTGTTTCTCTTCGCGAGGAAAAGGAGTGGGTTGAAACCTTCCACGGCAACTGGAACATTCTCGCTGGAACGTCAAAGGAAAAAATAGTTAGAGCAGTGAGAGCAAGGACAAGCGGGAAAAAAGGGGCTTTTTTTGGCAATGGCCATGCGGCAAAAAGAATAGTTAAAATCATTACTGGATTAGATTCTTACTGATGGCTAACAAGAATGTATTGGTTACGGGTGCAGCGGGCTTCATTGGCTCAAACCTTGTTGACAGGTTGCTGAAAGAAGGGTTTGAGGTAACTGGAATAGATAATCTCTCACAGGGCAGCAGGAGAAACTTGGAGGACGCACTGCGCAACCCTGCTTTCAATTTAGTTGAGGGGGATGTAAGGAACTTGGAAGTAATTGAAAAAGCAGGAAAAGGCGCTGATTTTTTTGTTCACTTGGCTGCATTCAAAATCCCACGCTATGGAAATGCAATGGATACATTGCAGATTAATTCAAAGGGAACTGAGAACATTCTGGAGGCGGCAAAGGAAACCAAGGCAAAGGTTGTGTTTGCTTCAACATCCGATGTTTACGGAAAAAACAGGGAACTGCCTTTCAGCGAGGAAAGCAGCTTGGTTATTGGGCCGCCGAATGTAAAGCGCTGGGCTTACGCTGCCTCAAAGATTTTTGATGAGCAGCTGTGCTTTGCATACAACGAAAAATTTGGTTTGCCTTTTTCAATTGTGAGGTATTTTGGAGGCTATGGCCCAAGACAGCACTTATCATGGTGGGGCGGCCCACAAAGCGTTTTCATTGAAAAAATATTGAAAGGAGAAAAAGTGCCAGTTCACGGAGACGGAAAACAGAAAAGGAGTTTTACTTTCATTGATGATTTGGTGGAAGGAACTTTTCTTGCAATGAAATCTGGCAGAGCAAACGGTGAAGTGCTAAACATTGGCAGCAGAGAGGAAAGCTCAATTCTTGGCTTGGCGAAAATGATTGCAAAGCTTATGGGAAAAGAAAAAGAACTTGAAATAGAGTTTGTGCCGTATGAAACTTTTGGCAAGTACGAGGACGTAAGGAGAAGAGTTCCTTATACAACAAAAGCAAAAAAATTAATTGGTTTTGAGGCAAAAGTTAAACTAGTGGAGGGCCTGAAAAAAACAATTGGTTGGCAGGAAGCAGTGATGGGGCATGTCAAAAAAAACTGAAAAATTTGTTTTAGGAATTATTCCGGCGCGAGGGGCTTCCAAAAGAATTCGTGGAAAAGCATTGGCTTTGCTTGGAGGGAAAAAGCTTCTTTCCTATGCAATTGAAGAGGCAAAGAAAAGCAAGTTGCTGAGTGAAGTGATTGTTTCAACTGAAAGCAGTGAAATTGCTTTGGAAGCAAAAAAGCTTGGCGCTCTTGTGCCGTTCAAGAGGCCTAAAGAGCTGGCGCTGGACGAAACTCCGATGCTACCGGTGCTGAAGCAAGCCGTGATTGAAAGCGAAAAATTCTTCAGCAAAAAGGTTGACGCTGTAGTGCTATTGCAATTGACTTCTCCATTCAGGAAGGCAAGGCACATTGACGAGGCAGTAAGAATTTTTCTGAAAGGAGGCATTGAAGGCGTTGTAAGTGTTTCAAGGGCAAAGACTGAACCAAAGTGGATGCTGAAAAAAAAGTCTGGCGTTCTGGAGTTCTATGAAAAAAATGATTTCAGTGCAAGCAGGAAACAGGATATGAAAGAATTTTTTGAGCTAAACGGTGCAGTTTACGTTTTTTCCAGAGAAACAGTAATGAATTCAAAGGGTTATGCTTGGGGAAAAAGGATTGCGGCTTATGAAATGGACAAAATCAGTTCTATTGATATTGATGAACCAATTGACTTGGAGATTGCCAATGCTTTGCTTAGGGCGGGTTTGAATGAAAACGATTAGAATCGGCAGAAAAGAAATTGGCGAGGGAAAACCATGCTTTGTTATCGCTGAAGCCGGAGTAAACCACAACGGAAAAGTAAGCATAGCAAAGAAACTGGTTGATGCAGCAGTGCAGGCAAGAGCTGATGCAGTAAAATTCCAGTCATTCAAAACAGAGGAGCTGGTGGAAAAGGGAACGGCTAAGCCTGCTTATCAGTCAAAGGCTTTGGGAAAAAAGATTTCTCAGGACGAAATGATTAAGTCATTGGAGTTAAAGGAAAAAGATTTCAGGGAGCTGCTCGGTTACTGTAAAAGGCAGGGAATAATTTTTCTTTCAACGCCGTTTGACTTTGAGAGCGCTGACATGCTTGAAAAAATTGGTGTGAGCGCTTTCAAGATTGGTTCTGGTGAAATAACAAACCACCCGTTAATAGAGCATATTGCGGCAAAGAAAAAGCCTGTTCTGCTTTCCACAGGAATGGCTTTCATGAGTGAGGTGGCAGAAGCAGTAGAGCTTGTTAAAAAAATAAACCAGAAACTGGTTTTAATGCAGTGCACCTCATCCTATCCTGCAAAAACAGAAAACGCTAACTTGCTCGTGTTACATGAGTACATGAAAAGGTTCAACTGCATTGTTGGCTACAGCGACCACACGCTCGGCATTAACTCGGCTCTTGCAGCGGTTGCGCTAGGCGCAAAAGTTGTTGAAAAGCACATCACGATTGACAGGGCAATGAGGGGGCCAGACCACAAGGCTTCAACTGAACCCAACGAAATGAGAAAATTGGTGGAGGCAATCAGAGAAGTTGAGGCTTCGCTTGGAGTAAAAGAGAAAAAGCCTATTGGAAAAGAAATGGAGTTGAGGAAGCTGGCGAGGAAAAGCATTTTTGCCAGAATTAAAATAAATAAGGGTGAGCGGATCAGTAAAAGAATGCTCAAAATTGTTCGGCCGGCTGAAGGCATCCAGCCAAAATTTTTTTCAAGGGTTATTGGGAGCATTGCTGCCAGAAACATTCCTACTGGAAAACCAGTAAAAAAAATTGATTTGAGTGGATTCTATGAATAAACTGCCCGCTGTTCTTGGGGGAAAACCAGCATTTGGGAAACCTGTGCCTATTACGCTGCCAACGCTTCCAAGCTTTGAAAGGGTCTCTAAAATGGCTGAAGGGATTTTTTCAACCGGCATGATAACCAACCACGTTTTTGTGAGAGAGTTTGAAGAAAAAACTGCAGAGCACCTGTGTGTTAAGCATGCTGTTGCTGTTTCATCCTGCACTTCTGGCTTAATGCTTTTAATGAAGGCACTTGAATTGAAAGGAGAAATCATTTTGCCATCCTTTACTTTTAATGCAACCGGAACAGCACTGCTTTGGAACAATTTGGAGCCTGTTTTTGTTGACATTGACAGTGAAACATTCAACTTAAACCCTGCAAGGGTTGAAGAAGCAATTACTAAAAAAACTGCTGCAATTCTTGCAGTGCACGTTTTCGGCAATCCTGTTGACGTGAAAAGCCTTCAAGAAATTGCAGAGAGAAAAAGTGTTCCGCTTATTTTTGATTCTGCACATGCTTTCGGAGCAAGCGTTAAAGGAAAAATGGTTGGCGGTTTTGGAGATGCAGAGGTTTTCAGCTGCTCTCCTACAAAGTTGATTAATTCCGGCGAGGGCGGCATAATTTCAACTAACAATGGAATGCTTGCTGAAAAATTAAAGGTTCTCAGAAACTATGGCGTGCTCCCTGATTATGACTGCGAACAAGCAGGTTTGAATTCCAGAATGCCTGAACTTAATGCCATTCTTGGCATTGAATCCTTAGCGATTCTTAATCAAAACTTGAGAAAAAGGCTGGAACTTGTTGAAATGTACAAGCGAGGGCTTAAGAAGATTGCAGGAATAAGTTTTCAGAGGATTGAAGAAGGAAGTAAAAGCTGTTACAAGGATTTCTCAATCGTGGTTGACAAGAAAGAATTTGGTATTGACAGGAACGGCTTAAACCTTGCTTTGGAGAAGGAAAACATTGTTTCAAAGAAATATTTTTTCCCGCCACTGCACAGGCAAAAAATTTTTTCAAGATACTTTGAAAGGTTTGACAGCATATTGCCTGAAACCAATTATGTTTCAGAAAACGCTTTGAGCCTGCCGCTTTACTCTCACATGAGCAGAAAAGAAGTTGAAGGCATTGTTTCATGCGTTTCAGCAATTCATGATAATTCTGAAAAGGTTTTGGAGATGCTTCCTAATGCCTGAGAAAAGACTTGAGAAGTTTCTTGTTTTCCCGGAGGATTCAATTAAGGAGACCATGAGAAAAGTTGACTTGAATGGTTTTGGGATTGCCTTGATAACCAACCACGAAAAAAAACTTCTTGGAATTGTTACTGATGGGGACATCAGGAGAGCAATACTTAAGGGCACTGACATTGGTGAAAAGGTTGAAGGCATAATGAACAGGAACCCTGTTTATGCTTTTGAAGGCGCATCAAAGAGAGAGTTACTTTCACTTGTCAGGCGCCACAATGTTGTGGAAAAAATTCCTATTTTGGGAAAAAACCTTACAGTAAAAGACATTGCAATCTTTTCCAATATTGAGGAGGGAAACCCTCTTTACATTAGCATGGAAAAGAAGACTGCGCCATTAGTAAGAAAAGTCCTGGTAATAGGGGGGGCAGGCTATCTTGGCTCGGTTCTTGTCAGAAAGCTTTTGGAAAAAGGTTTTTTTGTAAGGGTACTTGACAACCTTACTTTTGGGAACGATGGCATAAAGGAGCTCTTTTCCAATAACCGCTTTGAATTCTTTGAGGGTGACATCAGGAAAATTGATGATGTGGTGAGAGCAATTATTGGCATGGATGCAGTGGTTCATCTAGCTGCAATTGTGGGCGATTCTGCTTCCTCCATTGAACCAATTTCAACTGTTGAAACCAATTACCTTGCAACAAAGCTTATAGCTGAAACATGCAAGCACCATCAGGTTAACAGGCTGGTTTTTGCCTCAAGCTGTTCGGTTTACGGAGCAAACAGTTATGTGGCTGATGAGAGCACTGAACTGAACCCTGTCTCGCTTTACGCGAGAACAAAAATCAAGTCAGAGGAAGGCTTGCTTGAAATGAGTGACGAGAATTTTGCTCCGTGCATTTTGAGGATGGCAACTCTGTTCGGTGTTTCACCGAGAATGCGGTTTG
This sequence comes from archaeon GW2011_AR10, assembly GCA_000830275.1. GTDB lineage: Archaea > Iainarchaeota > Iainarchaeia > Iainarchaeales > GW2011-AR10 > GW2011-AR10. The sequence goes on from CP010424.1 coordinate 579,967, forward strand.
ACTTAGTTGTTAACCTGCTAACTGCAAAGGCACTAAACGAAAAAGAGATAACAATTTTTGGCGGAAACCAGTTCAGGCCGTTAGTGCATGTTGAGGATGCAGCGCAGGCCTACATTGATTGTCTTCGCGCACCGATTGAAAAAATCAGGGGCCAAGTTTTCAATGTTGGGGCTGACAGCGGCAACTACCGAATCATTGACCTCGGCAGAAAAATCAAGGAGCTTGTTCCAGAAGCAAAACTTGTCGTGGAAAAAAAAGAAGAGGGCGACATTAGAACCTACAAGGTCTCTTTTGAAAAAATTTCCAAAGAACTTGGCTTTGCAGCAAGAAAAACTGTTGATAACGGAGTAAAGGAAATAAGGGCTGCATTCGAGGAAGAATTGTTTGATGATTACTCAAGCGAAAAATACAGTGTTTACAGTTACTTAAAGAAAAATGTGTTTGGCAAGAGGGGTGCTTCCAATGAGTGAGGAGAGGTTTGAGAAATGGGTGATGCCAAAAATTGAGGAAAAAAAGCTTCACCCAAAATATTTTTTTCTTGTTCAATACAAGCATAACCTGAAACTCGGAGTAAAAACTGATATCGGGGCTTTCAATTACATTAACGCAAAAAACGGTGTGGAAATTGGTGATTTCGTGCAAATAGGCTCGCACTGCTCAATTTACAGTGATTCAACAATTGACAACAAAAAAGGAAAAGTTGTTCTGAAAAAAAATGCAAGAATTGGAAGCCACAGCGTTGTGATGCCTGGCGTCACTGTGGGGGAGAACTCAATTATTGGGGCGTTAAGTTTTGTCAACAAAGATATTCCTGCAAATGTATTGGCTTTCGGCATTCCGGCAAAAGTTGTTAGGAAGCTCAAGCAGGAAGAACTTGAATGAGTCAATAAAAATGAAAAAAGTCTGCGTTACAACTGGTTCAAGGTCGGATTATGGCATTCTTTCCCAAGTTATGAAAGAAATCAGAAAGAGCAAAGAGCTTGAGCTTGAAATTGTTGCAGCAGGCTCTCATCTTGAGGAAACATTCGGCTACACTTACAAAGAAATAGAGCGGGATGGCTTTATTATTGATAAAAAAGTTAGGATTCCGCTTGCGTTTTCTTCAAACAAGGAAATGGCTAGTGCAACAGGTGAAGCAGTAAGAGGCTTTTCAGAGGCTTTCAGTGAAATAAAGCCTGACTTGGTGTTGGTTCTTGGCGACAGGTTCGAGGTTTTTGCAGCAGTCATTGCTGCTTACTATCAATTGATTCCTGTTGCGCACATTCACGGCGGTGACAAGTCAACTGGTGGCAGCCTTGACGACAGTGTCAGGCACGCAATTACAAAGCTTTCTCAAATTCATTTTGTTGCCTCGCGTAAAAGCTTTGAAAGGGTTAAAAAGCTTGGAGAGGAAGAGCACAGAATTCACTTGGTTGGTTCGCCGGCAGTTGACATGATTCTGTCAACTAAAAAAATTTCCAGAGAGGAATTAAACAAAAAGTTTGGACTAAAAAATGAGCCATACACTGTTGTAATACAGCACCCTATAACAAGCAATGTTGGGGAAGCAGGCGCACAGATGAGGGAAACAATGGAGGCAGTTAAAAGCATTGGATTGCAGGCAGTTGTTGTTTACCCCAACGCTGATGCCGGAGGAAAAAAAATCATTGAAGAAATTGAGAAATACTCTAAGCTGCCTTTTGTGAAAGTTTTCAAGTCCGTTCCATTCAAGGATTACGTTCAGCTGTTAATGCATTCGTCCTGCCTTGTCGGCAATAGCAGCGGAGCGCTGATTGAAACGCCTTCACTGCACATTCCTGCTGTCAATATTGGGCCAAGGCAAAATGAAAGGGAAAAGTCAGAGAATGTAATTGATGCCCCACATGACAGAAGAGAAATTGAGGCAGCAATTAGGAAGGCTTTGTTTGACAAGGAGTTCAAGAAAAAAGTTGAGAATTGCAAAAATCCTTATGGCATAGGAAAAAGCTCAAAAAAAATTGTTGAAATACTGGAAAAAACAGAAATCAATGAGGGATTAATAAGGAAAAAACTTGCTTACTAGCTGTGTTTGATTTCTTGCGATTATGGGTTTCAAAGAAATGCTTAAAAAATATTAAAAGCCTAGCCTTTTATTGGCTAATCTGCTGGCTGAAAAGCTTTTTTTATAAATAGTACGTTTTTACAATGATTTTATTGCAGGTGAAAAATTGGATAATGTAATCGTAATGTACCACTATGTGCAGGACAACACTGGATTCAAAGCGTTTTCAAAGCAAGAATTCAGGGAACAAGTGCAGTACCTTAAAGAAAGATACAAAATAATCTCTTTGCAGGAACTCGTGGAAAAAAAGCCTCAAGGCAAGACATGCGTTCTCACGTTTGACGACGGAATTAAAGACGGATTTACAACAGCACTTCCAATACTTGAAGAAGAGGGCCTTAATGGAACTTTCTTTGTTCCAACAAAAATTTTTATGGAGAAAAAGCTGCTTGGAGCGCAGAAAAGGCACCTGTTACTGGCAAAGCTTGGAACAAAAAAGTTTGTTGAAGAATTCAATAAAATTGCAGACAATGTTTTTCAAGTAAAAAAAGAAGGAAAGAAAAACGAGTACGACGACGAACTGACATCAAACCTTAAATTCATGCTAGATAACATGGACCAGAGAAAAGCAAATGCCATTTTGGATAGGATTTTCAGCAAGCGCTTCAATGAAAAAGAAGAGTTCGAAAAAATTTACCTAAGCTCAAAGGAAGTAAAAAGATTAGTTGGAAAAGGAATGGAGGTAGGAAGCCACGGGCATGCGCACCTGTGGCTTGGCAAGCTCCCTTTCAAGGACATGGAAGCAGACTTGGTGAAATCAGTTGAGGTTTTCAATAATGTGTTCTCAATGCACCCAAGAGTAATGTCTTACCCTTTTGGAAGCTACTCTCTTTTTACAAGGAGGCTAGCTGAAAAACTTGGTTTCATAGCGGCCGTTACAACAGCGAAAAAGAAAAATATAAGCCTAGAAAGCCCCTTAGAGCTAGGCAGGTATGACTGCATTGACCTGTTTCCAAGGAAAACCAAGGAAAAGTCGAGAAAGATTCTAAGCTAGCAATATTGCGAAACACTAATCAAAATAACTCTCCAATTTGCTATCCCTAACCGTATCCAGCGTATTGCAGTGAATTCCGCCCATATAATATGAGTGCCTGAAGCTTATTGGAATGACTTTCAATTTGTATTTTTCCAAAGTTTGAATTAGTTTTGTTTGTCTTTTATCAACAATCACTGTTTCCGGGTCAATAGACAATATGTTCATGCCAATCCACTCGGAAGCCATGTCACCAAGATCGCTTTCAACTCCAAGCTTTAGTAGCTTTTGGTGTACTTTGCTTCTTACATTTCTCTGGAAGTCAACGGTTTCTTTTGGGTGAGGCATTATATCATTGAAATAAATCTTTTCCCATTTGTCCAAAATTTTTGGGCAAGTTTTTTGGTTTACTCGGAAGCCATTTAAAAGCACTAGGCCGGGCCTCAAACATAAAACAGTGGAATCAATATGACTTGAGCGATATATCTTGTCAGTGGTATGAACCCTGTATTCTTCGCCCAAAATGCTTTGCAGCCATTTGGCTGCAAGATAATTGCCTGACTTCGAAACCAAATACAAGATGTCTTTTCCCATCCTGGCAGTGTTGGCAGCCTCAAAAAGAATTTCGTTTTCAGCCAATTTAAACAATACTTTATCAAATTCCCTCTCAACATCATGAAAGGGCACCATGTAATCCCCAATTAGTTTTGCTTTTGGGGCAGATATCCAGCGGAAACCCTCCTCAAAATAATGGTACCAAACATCGTAGAGTGCCATTGCCTCGTAATACCTGTACCTATTATAGGTGGGAGATTCTATTACAGTATCACCAACCACCAAATGGTGGTCCCGCATATTGTAACAATCGGAGCCAACCGCAGCCCAGTGGGGGGTTGAAAAAAACTTGTTCACATCGCCAGTATTTGGTCTGAATACTTTAGCTCCGTGGCTCTTAAGCACACCACACAGCTCTTCCAGGTCCTCGCTTACTTCGTTTACAAGCCATTCAGGATATGCGTCTTGGGCTAATTTGAATGCCTTTTCTTTGGTTTTATCATCAACAGGCCGGAAAAGAGTAAGACTGGCCATTGTCTTAGTTCTGCCAACAATTATTTCTCTTAGTCTGTCCCACTCATTATGGCTATTAATTTTCATTCTCCCACTCGGTTGTTGTTTTTATTTTCCACTACGTTTTAACATTCCCAAATGACAGGACATAAGCCCATAAGTTGCTTTAATATTACTTCTTCTTTCTAACAAACATGAGCAGATTAGCCATATTTTCTTGACACTATTTGTATTATTAAAAATATACAAAAATATATAACCATTTCTATAATCTATTAGGCCGGATTCCAAACGCTTCAAGTAAATAAAAAGGCTTTTCAAAGATTTGGAATGCGTTGCAGAAAGAAGGGTTCATGGAAAGAACTGGGTTGGCTGTTTTCATGAGAAGGCTTAAATAACTTAATTTGCTAATTTTACATGTCCTGGTGAAAAAATGAAAAAAATGATTTTGTTCGGCTGCGGCGGCTCGGCAGGAATCAATTTTGTTAAATCATTGCGGCTTTGCAGGGAAAAAGTGAAAATTATTGGGTTTGACATAAATAGGTACTACATTGAGCTTTCGCCAGTTGACCAGCGCTACTTAATTCCAGCCATAAAGCAGCGTTCATCAGAAACAATTGACAAGGTAAATGAACTGATAAAAAAAGGGGGGATTGATTTTGTTCACGCGCAGCCCGACCCAGAAGTAGGATATGTTTCAGAACACAGGGAAAAATTCAATGCAAAAACTTTTTTTCCTTCAAAAGAAGCCGTAAAAATCTGCCACGACAAAATGGAGTCCTACAAGACTTGGAAAAGTAAGGGAGTGCCTGTTGCAAAAACAATTCAAATTCAAAACGAGGGTTCGCTTGAAAAAGTTTTCAATGAGCTTAAGGGAACCGTGTGGATTCGCGCATCAAAGGGAGCCGGAGGAAAAGCAAGTTTGCCTGTTGACAGTGTTGATGAAGCCAGAATGTGGATAAGGTTCTGGACAAAATATGGTTTGATGTGGAATGATTTTATTGCAAGCGAGTTTTTGCCTGGAGAAGAAATTGCATGGAACAGTGTTTGGGCTGATGGAAAGCTGTTGTGCTCTCAGGGGAGAATCAGAATTGAGTGGGTTCAAGCTGGGTTGAGTCCGAGCGGCGTTACTGGCACAACAGCAATACAGAAAACAGTTCATGACGACAGCATCAATGAAATTGCCACAAAGGCAATTGAGGCAGTGGATAAAAAGCCTAACGGCATATTTTCAGTTGACATAAAACAGGACCCTGAAGGAAACCCGAAAGTAACTGAAATTAACCCCGGAAGATTTTCTACAACATCGCTTTTCTTTTCAACTTATGGAGTGAACATGCCTGAAATTTATTTGAAAGCAGCTTATGGAGAGAAAATTAAGGGGGTTTCTCCCTATAATTCAGTTGAAAAGGACGTTTACTGGATTAGGATTCCAGATGGCGGCCCAGTTATGGTAAAAGGGGATGACTGGAAAAGCAAGCCGCTTTAACTTTAATTCTCTTATGCTTGATAGTATGCAGGCAAAAGCAGTGATTTTTGATTACCATGGCACGCTTGTTGATCCATGGAAGCGATACCTAGAATCTTTTTCGCAGGCAATGAAAAAATGCTGCAATTCGGCTGTTACTGATAGGGAATTCATAAAAGAACAGCGGAGAGCAGGCACTCCAACACATAAAATATTGGAGAGCATTTTAAAAAAATCGGGTTTTCCTCAGTCCTCAGAGCTCATAGAAGAAATTAACAATTATAGAAGGACCCTTGTTTCCAGTCCTGATTTTTTTAGGGAAAACCCTGACACATTAATTGAAAGCGCAAAAGAAACTCTGCAAAAGATGAAGAAACAGGGAGCAAAGCTTTTTCTGGTTTCATTAATTCCACTTTTAGACCATTCAGAAGAGAGAAAAATAAAAAAACTTATACATAATCAGTTGGTGGCTTATGAACTGGAAAAAGAATTCAGCGAGGTTTTCATTGAAATAACTCCTTATGGAAAAAAATTCGGCAACGTCAAGCTAAACGCTTTCAAGAAAATTAATGAAAAAAACGGTTTTTCTTCTAATGAATGCGTTGTTGTGGGAGACTCTGAAATCGAGCTTAATGCCGGAAAAACACTCGGAATGAAAACAGTAGGCGTTCTAACTGGAATGAGCAGCAGGGAGAGGCTAGAAAAATTAAAGGTTGACAGAATAATAGGGTCGGTTGCAGAACTGGAACTTTTTTAGCCGAACCACTTTGCCCTGTACTGAATAGGAATGTCAATTAATGTGTGCTCTCCCGACCTAAGAGCTTCCCTAAAAATTCTTTTTAGTTCATCGTTTTTTCCGGGCCTAAATGTTTTGAAACCATAGGACTCACCGAGCTTCAGAAAATCAGGGTTTTCTGCTTCCACTTCATAAGTTGTGCCGGAAGAAATCTGCTGGTTGTGTCTGATCAAGCCATAGCCTCCATCATTAAACACTACAGCCATAAACGGCAAATCAAGCCTCTTGGAAGTGTTAAGCGGTCCTGGCAACATATTCAAGCCGCCGTCACCCAAAACAGCAATTACGTTTCCTTTATCCCCAGTGTGTTTTTGGTAAAGTTTTGCAGCATTGGCTGCAGGCAAAGCAAAAGCCATTGTGGAAAATCCGTTGGAGAACAGCACACGGTTTCTTGAAACAGGGTTAAACATCAGGCCAACGTACTGCTTGTGCAATCCAACATCGCATGTTAAAATGTCATCCGGGCCAACGGCTTCACCCAATGCTTTAAGAACCTGCTGTGGCCAGAAAGGAAAAGCGCTTCCGTCAGAAAAGTCAAGGATTTTATGCAGTTTCTCTCTTTCCTCTTTTGGGTCAATTAACTTCTTCCCCGCCTTGAAATTCTTTCCTGCGCTGCTAGTGAGGAACTGCAAATACTTCTTTACGTTACCTGTCAACTCAACGTGCGGTCTGTAAAATTCCTTTGAATTGTGGGGCGTGGCATCAATGTGCAGAACTTTTGGCTCAGGCATTGTCTTCCAAGTTGATGGCTTGACCCCCTCAGCATAGTCGTAACCCAAAGCAATCAAGAGATCAGATCTTTTGAATATTTCCTCATAAATGCTAAGGTGCCTGCTGACTGTGCCTATGAAAAGAGGGTGATCAGAGGAAATAGAATTTTTTCCGTGAAAAGAAGTAATGACAGGAATGTTGAATTTTTCTGCAAACTTTTTCAGTTCCTCGTGGGCTCCAAGCCTGTTGACAATCCCGCCTGCAAGTATTAGCGGGCTTTTTGAATTCCTTATCAGCTCGGCTGCAAAATGCAGAATCGAATCATCATAGCCCAGTTCTTTTGTTGGAAGCCTTTCAGAACGCTGTTCTGGAAAATCCCCTTTCAACGCGTCCCTGACAACAGTAATGTGAACAGGCCCTGGCCTTTCAGACTTAGCTATGGAAAAAGCAAGGGAAATGACATTAGGAATACTGTCATGCGGCTTCAAAGTTGTTGAGCGCTTTGTTACAGGCGCCATTACTTTCTCAATGTCAATGAATTGATGCGACCCCTCCACACAGTCCTCCAATGGCAGCTGGTCGCTTAAAGCAACAACAGGCGAGTAATCCTGCTTTGCGTTTGCAAGACCGCTGACAAGGTTTGTTGCTCCCGGTCCAAGAGTTGAAAAGCAAACTCCCGGCTCTTTTGAGAGCCTCCCCCAAGCGTCAGCCATTATTGCTGCTTCATGCTCATGCCTGACTGTAATGAACTTGATGCTTGACTCCTTCAGGTCTGCAGGCAGGCTTGTAAGGTCATCTCCAAAAAGGCCGAAAATGTATTTAACGCCCTGCTCTTCCAAGGATTTTACCAGAAGCCGGGAACCCCTCATATTAAATCAGCCAATACTCTTAATACGTAAAACCAAATAAAAGCTTGTTTATATTAATTTTTAGTTGGTTTATGGAAAAAAAAAGCTTCATTTTCAGGGTTCTTTCAAGGATTTTGCCTGAAAACAAGAGGGAACCTGAATTTGTTTCAAGCATTTCAATGTGGCTTCTGGCCGGCCTGCTACTGCACCTTATTTTGTTGCCTTTTGCTTTTCACTCAGATTTTTTATACATACACGGCAGTGCTTTCCAGTTATCGCATAATGGCGTAATAAACATTTACAGTTATCTAGAAGAAAACAACTTGTGTGAAGGACTTGAAAATGCGTGCTTTGGTTATCCTCCCATAACATATTTTTTCTTTGGTGCGACACAATTTATTGCAAAACCATTGCTGATAAATTTTGAAGAATGGGTTGACAGCATTGTTGAACTCCACAACAAAGAAGGTGTGCAGGAACTATTTTTTGGGTTTAACTCGAGCAACTGGAATGCGCTTCTTTTGAAACTTCCTTACCTTTTCTTTGACTTTGGTATTGCAGTAATTCTTCTGCATTTAATTGAAGACAAAAAGAAAGCAATTTTTGCAATGGTTTTCTGGCTCTTTAATCCAGTGGTTATTTATTCGCCTTTTCTTTTCTCGCAGTTTGACATAATCCCTGTCTTTTTTATTGCGCTTGCATTGCTTTTCGCAAAAAAAGGAAAAGATATTGAGGCAATGGTTTCGCTAGGAATTGGTTTCGCATTCAAGCTTTTTCCAGTTCTCCTAATACCAATCGCTGCAATTATTTTGGGAAAAAAATTTTTTAGAACCATAAAACTAGGTTTAGTCGGAATTGCGCCTTTCATCATTGCTTCAATTCCTTTTTTCTTTACCCCAATTTACTGGAAGAGCCTGTTCGGCGCAAGCACAACCCCTTATGTTGTGCTTCCGCTGGGGATTTTTTTGTCAAGGCTTTTTGAAATGAATTTTGGGCTTGGAGTGCTTGAAAATACTCCGATATTCCATTTAGGGTATTTTCTGATAATTGCGCTTGTATGGGTTAAGAGAAAGTCGCCTAGGGAAGAACTGTACAAATATTTTTTGCTTGTTTTCTTTTGGCTTTTCATTTTTATTTTTATGAGACCGCATTACTTCATCTGGATTATTCCAACGCTTGCCATGTTCATTGCAAATGAAAAAAAATATTTACTGCCAAGCATTCTTCTGATAATTTTTTATGTGATTGCATTTATTCTGCCGTTTGATTACATGACCTGGGAATTGTTCTACATAACTGACAAAGCATTTTTTTCATCGCTTCCAATGCCGGGAGCACTAATTGACTTGTTTTTTCCCTTTCCAATTTTTTACAGGCTCTCAAGAGTTTTTTTTGTTCTAACTAGTTTCTGGTTTGTTTTAGAATTATTAAAGAAAAAACAAAAAGGAAATTGATTCCATGAGAATTGTGAGAATATTCATTGTCAGCATGGAGGAACCGTTTTTTCTCCCGGGTTTTTTTGAGAAAATCATTGAGAAAAACAGGGAAAAAATTGTTGGAATGACTGTCTTGCCACCAAAAGAAAGCCTCGTGAAAATTATGCTAAATGAAATCAGGGTCAATGGTTTAGGGAATTTTTCAATAAAGGGGCTGAAATTTGCTTACTTGAAATCAGTGGATTTTTTTGGAAATTTTCTCCAGCAAAAAAAGGTTTATTCACTCAGAGGCCTTGCAAAAAAATATTCAATTCCGGTAATTGAAACGCGCAACGTTAACGATGAAAAGTATATCGAAAAACTTCAAGGCATTAATCTAGACCTAATTATTGCGCAGTCCCCCCAAGTTTTCAGCAAGAAACTGCTAGAGGTAGCAAAAATCGGGTGCATTAACAAGCATGCCTCGCTTCTCCCAAAATACAGGGGGTTGCACCCAATAGTGTGGGCTATTGCAAACGGTGAAAAAGAAATCGGAGTAACAGTCCACTTTATGGAGGAAAAAGTTGATTCCGGTCCTGTAATCGCACAAAAAAGTTTTAGGCTAAAAAAAGGCGACACAATTGACAAACTTTATGAAAAGGTATTTAAGGAGGCGGCAGTTTTGATAATTAAAGCAATAAAGGATATTGAGGAAAAGAAATTAAGAACGTTCAGGCAAAAAGGAAAGGGCAGCTATTATTCTGTGCCAGATAAAGAGACTATTGTTAAATTCAGGAAAAACTTGGCTGGGCTGAAATGAAAGACAACAAAATAGCAGCAACAATACAGGTTGACATGGACCCTTTATGGAGCCAGCTTGAATACTATGGCCATAGCGGAGAAATTCATCCGGATGTTTTCTATGAAACCGGGCTTCCCCGCTTTTTGGATTTGTTCAGGAAGAACAACGTTAAGGCCACTTTTTTTGTGGTTGGAAAAGACGCTGAAAACAAGCACAAAAAGGAATTGTTAAAACAAATCCGCGAAGAAGGCCATGAAATTGCAAACCATTCATTTTCCCACCCACTCGGCTTAAGCAGTTTGCCGAAAAAAGAAATTGAAACAGAGGTCAGAAAAGCAGAAAATGCCATCAAAAAAATCACTGGAATGAAGCCGGCTGGATTTAAAGCACCTGGATGGGATCTGAGCTCAAAGTTGTTGGATATTTTAGAAGAAAATAATTATGTTTATGATGCCTCGCTTCTCCCGACATTTACAATCCTTCCGATTTATTTGTTTGAGAGAATATTTGGGAGAAAAAAACTCAATCAATTCCATGGGCCAAACTTAAGTTCTGGATTCGCACCACTGCACCCTTACACTCCTTCAATAGATTCTATTGAAAAAATTGGTGAAAGGGAAATTGTTGAAATCCCAAACACTGTTGTTCCGATTTTCAGGTTTCCTTACCACAGCAGCCCAGTTTTTTTATTTGGCTTGAATTTTTTTAGGGTCAGCTATTTCCTTACAAGGAAGAGGCACCTTCCACTAAACTATGAATTCCACTTAATTGATTTGGCTGACAACATTGCGGACAGGAGAATTCCATCTTACAGGTTGCCTCCTTTGGAGAAAAGAATGCGCATCTGCAGGTTTATTGTAAAAGCACTGGTGAACGATTACAGAATTGTTACTTCCCGTGATCTTGCAGAAGAATTCAAACCCAGATAGAACTTAAATTTATTATTGCGAGTAAATTTTTAGGTGATTGGTTGATTAAATTCGTAATCCCTGCTTTCAATGAAGCGGAAAACATCTCAAAAGTTCTGCAAAAAATTGAAAAATTAATGAAGCGCATGAATAAAAACTATGCATTAATTGTAATCGATGATGGCAGCACGGACAACACAAAGCAACTGTTGAAAGGCTTTAAAAAAAATATGTATCTAATTTCTCACGAAAAAAACAAAGGCGTTGCTGAAGTTTTCAAAACCGCTTTTAATTCAATCGAGCCAAAACTTAAGGAAAACGATTTGGTTGTTACACTGGAGGCTGACCTGACCTCTGACCTAAAGGATTTGCCTGAAATGATTGCAAAAGCCGAACAGGAGGCTGATGTGGTGCTTGCATCCTGCTATGCTCCTGGCGGGAGCATAAAAAACATTTCTTTTGAGAGAAGGTTTTTGAGCACTGGAGCAAACACACTAATGAAAATGGTTTTCCCGATGCAGGGCATTCACACTTACTCTTCTTTTTTCAGGGTTTACAGGGGAAGCGCAATAAAAAAAGCAATTAAAAATTACGGAAAACATTTGATTGAAGAAGATGGATTCACCTGCGTGGTGGAGCTCCTCATTAAAATGGACATGCTTGGTTTGCGCTTTGCCGAAGTGCCAACTACTCTTGACTTAAGCGTAAGAAAAGGAAAAAGCAAAATGAATGTTCCAAAAACAATTGCAGCATATTTAAAGCTCATTCACCGTTATGCATGGAAAAGAGGATAGCGGGATACGTTTAATACGGTTTTGCAGCTAAAATTCAATTAATGCCTTTCCTAGCGCAAGAGAACAGGGCCAAGCTGCTGCTGCTTTTGCTGGCAATTGCGTTTCTTGTACGGGTTTACGCTATTGACAGGCCGATCCTTGAAGTAATGTCCACAAGGCAGGCTTTAACTGCAATGACTGCAAGGAACTTAAACGAAAGCAACTTTGACCTGCTGCACCCAGAAATAGACCTATTTGAAGGCAGGGAAAAATCCTATTATGCGCTGGAGCTACACGTGATGCCAGCGATTACTGCGCTGCTCTACAGCCTGTTTGGAGTACAGGAATGGATTGGCAGGCTGGTATCAATACTGTTTTTTCTCGGAGCACTTATTTTCATGTTTTTGCTCCTTGAAAAGTTCTTTAACCTGAAAGTTGCATTTATTGGCAGCCTTTTTTTCTCGCTTTCCCCGCTTACGGTAATTTATGCGAGAACATTCCAGCCGGAATCATCAATGCTTTTCTTCATGGTCGGAGCTTTGTACTTTTTCAGCGAATGGGTTGACAGGCAGGGAAATGCGGAACTCGCATTGAGCGCGGTTTTCACTTCGCTTGCACTGCTCATTAAGCCGACTGCAATTGCAGTGCTTCCTGCAATAGCGTTTCTCGCATTCAACAAGTTTGGCTGGAAAGCACTTTCAAACTGGAAGGCATGGGCCGCAATAATTCTTGTGCCATCAATTGCACTGGTTGCCTGGAGTTACTGGGCGTTTCTACTGCAACAGGAAAGCCCGGGAAGTTTTGCAAGCGTTTTGGGTGGGTGGCTGCAGCGAGACCTGGAGGAATTAACTGCTGTTACCCCGTTTTCGCCGGAACTTTATTTTGTTTTGTTTGAGAGGCTTGCCGGAAGAATCCTCACGCCAATTGGTTTTGCGCTCGCAGCAATAGGCTTGATGCTGAAACCAGAAAAAAAAGCGCAGCTGGTTTTCCATTTTTTCCTTTTAGGAGGCTTAATTTCATTCCTTGTTTTTTACTGGCAGAACTTTGTGCACGACTACTATCAATTGCCTTTGGCTGCTGCACTAGCTGCATTTGTTGGCATAGGGGGAAACGCAATACTTGAATCAAGGCAAATAAGGGAACGAGTGATTGACAAAAGAATAATTGCTGCCGGACTGGTTTTGCTTGTTGGGACAACGTTTTACTATTACACCCTGCAGGCATTCCACCCTTACACTAAAACCCCTGGAGAGCACTTGATGTTCGTTGAAGCAGGAGAAAAAGTTGATTCATTAATTGAAAAAGATGCAAAGGTTTTGGTTGCATCAGAGAACGCGAAAGGCCTCCTGTATTACACCGACAGGAAGGGAAACGTATTTGCAGTTGGGCAAACCAATGCCGAATCAATTGAAAACCTGCAGGAAAAAATCGGCATTGGCTTTACACATTTCCTTTACGCGAAAACAAAAAACTTTGCTTTGCCTGAAGAAATCCATAGTTACCTGAAAGAAAACTTTGAAACGGTTTTGGCAGAGGAAGAAAAATACTATTTGTACGATTTAAGCCCCGATTAAAACCTTCGATGCAAGCCACCAAACTTCCCTGTCCCAGAATGCCGGGTAAAAAAGTACTGCTGCGAGGTTTAGCAGCAGCGAATAAGCCAAAACTGCAAGGAAAAGCCACCACAAATATTTGTTTTTGTTGGATTTAAACCACTGCATGAAAGGCAGCGCAAAAAGTGGAAGGAACGGAACAAAGTACCTTGGCCCGAATGAGGCAATTCCGCTTGCAAGGTAAGAGACTGAAGAGTAAAGGAGCCAAGTGAAAACAAATGAGAGGGCAAGCCAGACTGCTTCATCTTTGTGTTCTCTGTAGAATTCCCTGAAACCTAAAAGTGAAAAAATTAAAATTGGAGAGAAAACAAGCAGCCCAAATTTAGGGGAAAAAATAAGGGCAGGCAATCCGAAAAAAATGTTCCCAACTCCAACAGTGTCGAGCTGCCTTAACGGAACATGGCCTACTTTAATCACCAAATTGGTGTAGATTATAGTTACAGCAACTGTTATTGCAATTGGAATTGAGAAAACCGCAAGCCCCCTGAATTTCTTTTTCTTTGCAAGCAGAAAAGCTTTTGCCCCGGCAAGAATTGCCATTGGATAATTTGCCGCAAAAGCCACAGACATCAAAAGCGAGGAAGGCAAAAACTTTTTTCTGACAAAAAAGAAATAAAATGAAAGAGTTGTCAAAAACATCAGCAGGGTTGCAGGCCATAGGCTTTTGGAGTAAAACCATATTGGGGTTGCAAAAGCCCAAATCAATGTCACAATTATTGCGTGTCTTTCACTCGCACCGTAATGCTTAAGAATTTTGTAGAGAAGAAACAGGGTTAGCACAGAAACAATCATCATGAGGTAAATTGCTGCGCTTTCAAGAAACGTGGAGTTAGCAAAAGGAAACAAAAAAATGCTGAAAACCAGCGGCATTCCGATTGGGTGCCCTGGAAAACAAAGCTCTCCTTTTCCGATTCCATGGTACATGCAATGGCGGTCTGCTCCCTCAATTCCCTGCGTGTTGGAGTAAATTGCGCCGGCATCCGTTTGATTGTTATAGTAGGTGTCAGTGTAATTGTTTTCAAGGTCAAGGTCTAGGTCCTCAGCAATGCTGTAAATTGTTGCAAGGTAATGCGGCTCATCCCCTGAAAGAACTCTGGGCAGGCCGAGAAAAACTCCGGAAATTCTGAAGTTTTCATCGAAAGAATACTGAATGAATGTTGGAATAAGGTAAAGAAAAAAAACCAGCAATGCAAGGAAAATTTTTTGTTTTTTCTCCATGCACTCAAACCTTCCTTGCAATGAATTCAAACAAAAAAGTTTTTCCGGTGAGTTTTTGTAGCAAATAAATTGCACCAATAACTAAAGTCATCAATGGCCCCTCCTGTAACTTGTCCACAGGAATTTCGCTGCGGTTAAACCACTCTTCCTTAAACCCTGTTTCTTTAAAGTATAAGCGCATTATTTCCGGAGTTGGGTGAAAAGTGTGCTGCAACTGAAAACACTTCTGTGCGGGAGAATTAATTTTTCCAAGAGTTGAATGGTAAAGCATGCCAGAAAGCTGCGAGATAAGGCTGCTTGAATCAATTGTGGTTAGCAAGAGCAGGCCATTCTTCTTCAGTTTTTTTCTTGCGCCTTTCAGCACTGACTTCATGCTTGGAACATGCTCTATTACTTCGTGCAGAGTTATTACGTCAAAGTAGCTGTCAGGCGCCTTCAAGTTTTCAATTGTTGCTACACTTGCCTTCAAGCCGAAATTCTTTCGCGCATAATGCACGGCATACTTTGAAACATCAATGCCTTGCACTTCCCAGCCTCTTTCCCTAGCGATGTCAAGGAAGACTCCGGTAGCACAGCCTACATCAAGCATTTTTCCTTTCGCTGAAAATTTTTCAAGCTGTTCAAGCAGGTTAGTGTAATTGTTTATTATTGAATCGTTTTCAAGTTTCCTGTAATCGGCTGTGTAGGAGTCATAGCGCTTTGGGTACTTTTTTTTGTAGTAGTCTCCTGAATAGATTTCCAGGTCACGCGAGTAAACGCTTGAATCAGTGAATACTAGGCCGCATGAACCGCAGCTTAAAACCCTGTATTCCGGGAAATTAAACAGGACAGAGCTTTGTTTCGAACTGCACAGGTCACATTTTACTTGAAATTCCATGAAAACCAAAAAAAGTAGGGATTAAAGATTTTTATTTCATTGCCTTTGCGAATAGAATTCAATGGTTTTACGGATGCCTTCCTCAAATGAGTGGCGCGGCTTCCAGCCTAAAACATTTTTGATTTTTGAGATGTCTGAAACGTAGCTGCCGGTTTCAATGCTTTGCCAGTCTTTTGGCCAAGGCACTTTCTTAATGCGCCCTTTTCCCGCAATTGAAACAATTTTTTCAACTGCATCCACAACACTTATGCCCTTACCGCTGCCTAAGTTAAAGTCTTGGCCTAATGCCTTATCCTCAGTCATCGCAATAACAAAAGCATCCATTACATCGTCAACGAAAATGTAGTCCCGCAGCTGCTTGCCTGAACCGAAAACAGTTATTTCCTCGTCGTTAAGCGCTTTTCCGAGAAACCAGTTTAGGATGCAGTGCGTGCCCTCCTTCATTGGTGCGCGAGGGCCAAAAGGATTCGACAAACGGAATACAACCGACTTTATGCCATGGTTGCAGTAGTAAAGCAGGTAATATTTTTCTGCTGCCATTTTGTGTATGGCCTCAATACTCAACGGGTTCTGAGTGTGCTTTTCACCTACTTTTTTTGAGGCCGGCAAGCCAAACTGCATTCTTGAACCTGGAAAGAAAACTGTTGCATCAGAGGAAGATTTTCTGAGCGCTTCAAGCAGCTTGAGGTGGCTCGCACAGTTTACCTCAAGGTTCAGCAGCGGGTCATCAAAGCTTTTAACATGGCCTATGTTGGCTGCAAAATTGAAAATGAAGTCCTTGCCTTCAACTGCTTGCCTGATTTTTTCCTCATCGCGAATATCGCCTGCGACAATTTCAACCTTGCCTTCAACCGGCTTCAGGTTGTCAAGCGAGGAATCGATTTTCTGCTGAAGATCAAAAACTGTTACTTCTGCTCCAAGGCCGTGAAGCCTGTGCACGAGGTTTGACCCCAGAAAACCCAAGCCGCCAGTAACAAGAACCCTTTTTCCCTTCACGAATTTTTCTGAAGCCATAAAATCATCTTATTGCATTTGCAGCAAGCTGGTCCACCGCAATGAAGGACTGCTTCATCACTTGGTCCATGTCAAGGTAGTTGAACTGGCCTGTCCTTCCAATAAAATAAATGTTGTCAATTTCTTTAAGGTGATTCATTACCTTTGAGAAATGCTCCCTGTAATCTGTCAGGTAAACAGGGTAAACGTGCGGTGCCTTCAGCAAAAAATAGTTTGTTACCTCGCTTTTTTTCAGGAAACCATCTTTTTCTAGTTCCGCGATTGCCTGTTCAAACAACTGTTCCTTGCTTTTATTCCAAGTGGCATCGCCTTCAAAGCACGAGAACTCAACGCTTAACATGTTCTCATCTGCCGGGCTTAGCTCTTGAGACCACTTGTTTGTTTCAGTCAACCGGTGAAAGGAACGGTTCATGAAGTAAATGTACGGCACTTGCATTATGTCCTGCTTTGTTGAAGCAATGTAAAGCAGTACAAGGGAGCGATACCTCAGCTTTGAAGCCGACAACAGAATATCTTTTGGCGGTTTTGGAAAAAGCATTTTTGCAAACAGTGGCACTGGAAGAGAAGAGAACAAGTATGAAGCAGCAAAGGTTTTTGTTTTTCCGCCTGAAACGCATTCAACACTGAAACCGTTTTTGGTTTTTTTAACTTTTGAAACCTTTGAGTTGAGGTAAATTTTTCCTCCACGCTTTTGAACCCGTTCAGCAATTCTTTCAGCAAGCATTCCTATGCCCTTTCTCGGGTAAAAAAGCAGGAGGTTGCTGCGTTCAATCTGCGATGCTATCTCTCCTTTCTTTGGCTTGGAAAAAATTGATTTAAGAGTTTTAATGAGGTTGACTTTTGCTACGCGCTGGTTTGCCCAGAAAGCGTCAAGCTCGCTGCACTTAACCCCCCAAAATTTTTCAGTGTAAGGCTTGAAGAAGATTTTGTAAAGGTGGTTTCCAAAGCCTGCCCT
The DNA here is from genome assembly GCA_000830275.1 of archaeon GW2011_AR10. Classification (GTDB taxonomy): domain Archaea; phylum Iainarchaeota; class Iainarchaeia; order Iainarchaeales; family GW2011-AR10; genus GW2011-AR10. The sequence goes on from CP010424.1 coordinate 597,486, forward strand.
GGCCCAGTCCTCAAAGTTTTTTATTTCCGGTTTCCTGAAAAATTTTTTTGTGGAGGCCTTTGCAAAGCTTAAGCCTGAAACAATTGATGTTGTAAGGCCCATTTCGAAAAGCGCAGTGCGGATGTTCAATGGGTAATTGACGAAGCGGTCATTGAAGTAGAGGAGGCAGCGGCGCTCAAACGAAAGCAAGTCATCTGCAATAAGTTCCTTGAACAATTCCTGAATATCCTCTTTTTCAGTGTAAAATGGATGGGGGCCAAAGTCCATGTAATAGGGGCCTTCCTTGATTGTTGCAGCAAGTCCTCCGACAAAAGAGTTTGCCTCAACCACTTCAACCTCAAACCCTTTTTCAAGCAGCCTGTGAGCAGCACTCAGTCCCGCTAAGCCAGCGCCCAAAACAAGTGCCTTTTTTCCCTTCATTCCCACCACTAACAGTAAAAAATAGGGAAAAAGAATTTAAAACACTAAACTGTTACAATTATAGCAAACAGCTTTAATTTTTTGAATCAGGTGATTTGCTGTTTGCTGGTTGCAAAATGCAGTTTTCTTTATTCAAATGCACAAGCATTTTGCCATAATTCAAGGTCTCAGTTTCCTTTTCACGCGAACCCTAAGCACTTTGATGTTAACCAGCTGGCACGCGCCGTTTACTTGCTGAAAAGGGTTTTCCCCGGTTTTAATTGTCCAAGACCTCATGGGATCGGGGCCTTTTTTTATCTGATACGGCATTCTGAAACCGCTCCACTCCAGCTCCAAATCGTAAGGCATGCTTTTCAGGATTCTCTCGTATGAGTAGGTTGAAAAAGTGTTCCAGCCAGTAAGCCATTTACTGCTTTCTTCTGCTGCTGGCTTGTACCTCATCAAAACATCAATAGGTTCGTCATTGAACATTCCAGCAACAATTAGAGTGCCATCCCCTTTTACGCAGGACAGCAGGTTTTTCAAAGGCGCATCAATTTCGTCCAAAATCGACAGGACACCAATGCAGAACACAACATCAAACTTTTCCCTGCTTTTGAATGGCTTGGTCAAAATGTCGCTGCAAACAAACTTTTCCGAAGGAATTTTTTCTTTTGCCCGCTGAATCAGGCTCTCGGAAACATCAATTCCTGTGAAAGAAAAACCGGGAAACTTTTTTTTTAAGAAAAAAATTAGTTCTCCTGTGGCACAGCCAACGTCAAGCATTTTTCCGGTTGTTGAAAGCTTTCCATCAAGCATTCCTGCAATAAACTTAAATATTTCTTTCGGGCCCTCGTATCGGTCTTCATGAAGGTAGATGGCCTTGTCAGCCAACCGTTCTCCTTGCGGAATAATTTTTTTTACCATAAAAATTACCTAAATCCCTACTTGAATTTTGGAATCAATTCAAAAACGTCTTCTGCTTCAACTTTTGGAAAAATCCTGTTCAGCACTGGAAGATCAAGGCGCTGGGTTCTTGTGAGGTAAATCAGCAGCGCAATGACAACAATTAAGAGCAGGGAGGAGAAAACCGAGAAGAACTCTATCGGCATGCCTAAAAGCTGGTTCTCAACCAAAACCACCAGCGGCAGGAAACCAATTGAGAAAACAACGGAGAACGTTAACCTTTCCGCCAAATCGATTTCTTTTCTGCTTGGAAAAAATGCCAGCGTGAGAAAGTAGCCAGGCACAAACAATACTGCTGCAAAAACTATTACGCCTGCAACTGTTTCCAAAGCCATAGAGTATTTTCTGCTGGAACACTTAAAAAGGTTTTTCCCGCACAATAAATAATAAACTGTTTTTTGAAAGGTGAGTTTTTTGCACTCGGTCACGGTTGTAGGAGCAGGACCTGCAGGTCTTTCAACAGCGCTTGAATGCCAAAAGAGGGGGTGGGATGCAGTAGTAATTGAGGAGCACGCAGAGATAGGCAAGCCAGTGAACTGTACCGGCCTCATAAGCCGAAGCGGAGTAGAGGAAACAGGCTTAGACATAGAGAAAATCAAGCTTAACAGCGTTCGAGGGGCAAGAATTTACTCTCCAAACCACGAAATGCTTGAAGTAAAGCGTAGCTCTCCAGTTGCTTACGTTATTGACCGCGCTGCCTTGGATCAGAGCATGGCGGAAGAAGCAAAAGCTGCAGGCGTGAAAATAATGCTTGAAACCAAGCTCCTTGACATAAGGAATGAAACGGTTTTCGTTGAGGAAAAAAGGCGGGGCGGACTGCTTAAATCAAAAGTCATTGTTGGAGCTGATGGCCCGAACTCCAAAACTAGGGAACTCATGGAGATAAGCAAGAAGCGAGAAGACTTTGCTCACGCGTACCAGGTTAGGGTTAATGGCAGCTTTGACGCAGGGTTTGTTGAATTATATTTTGGTTCCTACGCAAAGGACTTCTTTGCTTGGGTTGTGCCGGAAAACAAGGAATGGGCTCGCGTTGGCTTGGCAACCTCCAACATTAATGTAAGGGAGAGCTTTAACAGTTTCTTGAAGGAAACAAACCTTGAAGCAAATTATTCATGCGACATGTGCTCTGCTTTAATTCCAGTTGGGCTGCCGCTGAAAGAACCAGTGAAAGGCAATGTTCTGCTTGTCGGCGATGCAGCTTTTCAGACAAAGAGCACAACTGGCGGAGGCATCCTGACAGGAATCAATGCGGGCAAGGCAGCAGCAAAAGCAATCGATGATTTCTACAAGAGCAAGAAACCTTTAACCAATTACTCCAAGTACTTGAAGCCAATCAACAAAGAGCTGGAGCTGCACTGGAAGCTGAGAAAATATTTCAACGGGCTCAGCAACGAAAAACTGGACAAATTGTTTGTGAAAATGAGGAAAGCGAAGGTAGGGGAATTCCTGAGCGAGCACGGTGACATGGACAAGCCAAGCAGGTTCATAGGCAAAGTTCTCACAAGGCCAAGCATGTGGAGAATGTTCCCCGAATTCGTAAGCTTTATGGTGAAATAAATTACGCCCTAGCCAAACAACAGGTTTTCCGCTCACCCACTAAAACAGCTACTAGCACCAGAAAACAGGACGTCCTCCAATGCCTAAAGGCGCAGCCTCTTTTTCGCAAGCCTCCTCGTAAAACCTTTGGTTTTACGTGGCCCGCAAAATCCCTGATTTTGCTTGGGTTTTCTAAAAGGCTTAAGGCAGTGGTTCCCCGACATTTACAAAAAGGACGTCTCTTACCCGTCAACGGAAAAAATCCACAAAAAAAAGACCATCTTGCAGAACAAAGTTCTGCGAGACCTCGCAAACGGAGTTTGCAAGGCTCCCTGAAGGAAGTGGATTTTTTGGGTTGTTAAATGCAAGGCAAGTTATTCTTCAACTTCAAGGGTTCCATTCCTTCCGGCGCTAACCTGAATTTGGCCCTGCCACTCACTGCACCAGCCGTTCGTGATTTTCACTTTTGAGCCTTCCTTCACTTTGTCAATTTCATCGTTCCAGAGGCTGAGTTTCACTTCTTTTCCTTTATTGTCCTTTAATACAGCGCTGGCTACCTTGCCTGAGCCCCTTTCATTTGCAAAAGAGCGCGACTCGCTGACTGAAACAATTTCCCCTGAAAGTTCGTCAAAACCACTTCTCGGCTTCAAGTCCTTCACTAACAATCCAACACCTCAAAAAAGTTCTGTGAAAAAAGTTAACTCCCTTGGTTCTTTTAAAGGAATAGCATAAATCGGCTTAACAGGATGGTCTCTAAAAAACACCTCCATAGTGTAAAGTGCAACCCGCCATTTCTGGGTTTTCATAACATCATGCATGCAAATAAAACTAAAGAAAATAAACAGTTTTCTGTTGAAGGAAAAAAACGCGAATCTAAAAATGAAATAGCCCCGCAGAGATTCGAACTCTCATGGCAGGTCGTCCCTTTTGACACAGAAAGACTTAAATAAACTTGTTATATCAATTGATATAGTGAATTAATATGTCTATTGCCAAAACAATTTTTTCGCCTAAAAATATTCTTAGATACCCAAGATTGGATACGGTCCTCATGGTAGAAGAAGCTATCAGAAAAGCCAAAGATTATCCAACCAAGGCAAAGCTCTGGAAGAGCCTTCCAAAAAAAATGATGTACCAGACATTCAATACCATAATTGACTATTTGGAGTATTCTGGCAAAATCTTGGTTGAAAAAGACGGTTCAATAATCTGGATTTGGGACCCGCAAGGCGTTAGAGAACTTTTGAGCAAAAAGCATTTAGTGGTCCGATGAAACAAGACAACCGGAAAATCTTTGTAATCTTTGTTGACGATAAAACCAAAGAGGCATACGACAAACTCAAAGCAGGAAAATTTGAAGACAAGGAACTATACGAATTCATTAACCGGGCAATGGATGACATGAAGAAAAACCCGCGCGTCGGAATACACTTGCCAAAACGCTTAATACCAAAAGAATACATCCAAAAATACGGCGTAAACAACCTTTACAAATATGACCTGCCAAACAGCTGGCGACTCATTTACACAATCAAAGGAAGCGAAGTGGAAATACTTGCAGTAATCCTGGAATGGTTTGACCACAAAAACTACGACAGAAAATTTGGATACAAGACGAGCTGAAAAAATTATTTTACAACAGCTATGAAAGGTTAGCCTCAGCCAAAACCATTGCCTCAAAAAAACGAAAAGATACGTCTCGTACTCCTTTTTAAATTTTTTTTTGAAGAATTTTTGTATGAATTCTGGCGGACAAATACAACAGTTTCTTTTAATTGGAGTAGTTGGAATTATCGGAGCAATAATTATTTTTGCCATTGCCCAAGAGGGCGCAAAATTAATTCCAAGTGCAGGAGGGTATTTATGGGGAATTGCCATAGCATTCGCTGTTGCAGTTGGAGTTGCTTTGAAATCGTTTTTTAAGTAATTCAAAAAATCACCCCGTCTTTGTCAGAGAAAAAAAGTTACCCTGCAAAAAAAGGTAGTTGCTTAAGATTTCGCATGAGTAAGCGTACCAAATCGGACAATAGCCCCACAGAGATTCGAACTCTGGTCTCGAGCTCCAGAGGCTCGCATCCTTGGCCGCTAGACTATGGGGCTAAGAACTAAAATTTATTTGGTAAACAATTTCTTAAAAGGGTTTGCTGTAGGCCCTTTTTCGCAAACCTCCTTGTAAAACCAAAGGTTTTACGAGGCCCGCAAAATCCATGATTTTGCTTGGGTTTCCTAAAAGGTTTTTGCAGAACAGGTTTTGCACGAATTACTGTGAGCCCTGAAAACTAAAACTTGTTTTCTGGGGGAGTAACAATTATTTTTGTGAAAAACTGGGAGATTTCCATTACCATTTCCCTTGTTTTCTGGTCGTCTAATGCAATGAGCACTGCCCGAGCGTTAAGCAGCTCAATTTTTCCCAGCACAAAATGAATGAATTCCTGGATTCTTCTCGGCCTGTTGTAGATCAGGCTCGTTGTAAGCGAGTCATCGAAAAGGAAATCAAACTTGAAGTTCTTTGAAAGCTTTACTGTAAGGATTGCTGCGCTAGTGAAAGCAGTTGGGCTTCTAAGATAAAAAACGTTGTTTGCCTGTATTGCGAGATTGTTTTCCCTGCTGATGAAGTCAACAAAAAAGTGCTTGGACGTGTCAATGCCCATCATCTCAAGCTCCCTCTTAATGACCGTTGAAGGCTTGTTAGAGGAAGAATAAATTCCCTTCAACTTGAGGTCAAGGATAAGGTGCTTTATCAAGGCATTCCTTGTAGCAAAAAAATCTCCGGGCTTGACCAGAACAAGGTAGGCGTCACCGTTCTTGAAGTCACTGAACTGCTCTAAAAGCTCGCTTTCAAACGTTTTCTGGATTGACTGCAAAAACCCACCCCCCTAAAAAAATGTGGCAAAAAAATGTTTTATGGTATATAGTTTTATGGTATATAACTTGTTCCAAGAACAGGTTTTAAAAGATTTTGAAAACAATTAAATAGTAGTTTAGCATTAGTTGTATAAAAGTGAATTGTTTAGCATTAGTTCTATAAAGGTGAATTGTATTAAAACAAAGTTTTTGTTCGTTTTTCTCGCGCTGATTGTATTAGTAAGCGGTTGCATGCAGCAGCCTCCAGCAACAGGTGATGGAACAACTCCTCCAATAGGAGGAAATGATGATACTGTTGTGCCTCCAACTGATGGTGGAGGAGGCACAGTAGACGAAGCCCCACCTCAAATTGAGCCAGAGGGAGAGGAAATTGATGAAGTAGCGCCGGCTGTAGAACCTGAAACCGTGATTTCAGAAACCAATAGAATTGCGAGGTTTGTTGCAAGCATAACTGACAATCCGCTGCCAGCATCCACAGACAGAACTGTTTCAGTTTTCAAGGGAAACGGAAACGATGAGAACTTTGTCCCTCCGGGCCAGCAAGAAGAAGACCAAAACGATTTAGATGACGATGATGAAAATGAAACTGATGGCTCAAGAGGAAATGGCAGCAAAAAGCCTGAAAGGGTTGACTTGAACAAAATGACTGCATTGAACATAACCATCGGGGAGATTTCAATTCATTTGAGCAGGAGCTTTGAATCTGTGCCTGATGTCAATGAGACAGAGGACGAAAACGAAGCAGAAGTTCCTGACCTGAACGAGATGGAAGAGGATGAAAATGAGTTTGAGGAGCCAGACCTGAATGAAACAGAGGACGAAAATGGAGAAGTTCCGGATGTGAACACGACAGAAGACGAAAACAATGGCATTGACGACCTCAATGAATCCGAGGAAAATGACGAAAACCAAAACGAGGACGTTAACCTGGGCCTGCAGGAAGACGAGAATGCAGTTGGAGAGCAGGACAGCAACGCTTCAACCAAAAAGAAGAACAAATGGATTCTTTTAAGTGAAGAAGAGCAAACCTTTGACTTGCTGCAGCTGATTGACACTGAAGCATTGCTTGCTGACAAGGAGATTCCTGCTGGAAAGTACACGCAGATAAGGCTGCAGATTTTGTCAGCCACTGCAGTAATTGATGGCAACGAGTTTGATGTGCGGGTGCCACCGAACAAACTGATGCTGCACGGCGTGTTCAATGCAGATGCTAACAGCATTGTTTTCATGAGCCTTGACTTTGATGTTGGAAAATCAGTGCATGTAACTGGAAACAACCAAATTATTTTGAGGCCGACGATTAGGCTGAAAGTAATTGAAGATACAGAAGTTTCAGTTGAAGACGGCGAAGTTGAAGCCGAAAGCGGAGAAACAGTGGAAGAATCAGAGCAGGAATTTGACGAAGAGGGCGAAGAAGCCTCTTGAGATTAAACTATTTCCCGAATTTTCTGTTCCTTTCATTGAAGTCTGTTATTGCGCTGTCCAAGTCCTGCTTGCTGAATTCAGGCCAGAACTTTGGGCAAAAAAAGAGTTCGGAGTAAGCTGACTGGTATGTTAGGAAACCACTTAAGCGCTGTGTGCCGGAAGTGCGGATTATCAAATCAGGGTTAGGCATTTCTGCATACAAGAATTTGTTGAAAGAGCTTTCGTTCAATTCACTCAATGAAACCGAATTGTTTTTGTATGATTCCGCGAATTTTTTTGCTGCATCAACTATTTCCGCTTGGCCATTGTAGCCTAATGCGAGGTAAATCGTTTTTTTGTTGTTGTCTTCAGTGAATTCCTCCACTTCCCTCATTTTTTGCTGGATTCTTTTTGGGAAAGCGGCTGTGCGACCAATGAACTTCAAGCTTATTTTTTCGGTTTCAATTATGCGCCTATCCATTGCCTTATCCAACTCTTTTTCAAACAGCTTGAAAAGAACTGCCAATTCGGCTTTGCTCCTGGCAAGGTTTTCAAGGGAAAGAGTGTAGAATGCCCCTGCCCTGATTTTTGGGTAATCGACAAGCCAGTTCAAAACGTCCCATGCCTTCTCAGTGCCAAGTTGGTATGATTTAGCCAGCTCGATGCCTGAACGGAACGCATACCTTCTGTTCCCATCAGGAATGAAAGCAATAGAAGTCAACTCCATGAGGCCCACTGCAGCGGTTTAAAGAAGAAATCCAATAATTATTTTAACGGTTTACAGTTTTTAAAGGTATTTGCGCGTTGGTACAAAGTTAGAATTAATAACAACTTAAGCGTAAAATTAAGTGGGTTGAAATGACGGCAAAGGTTTCAAAAAAATGGAACGTGAAATCAATTTCGAAGGAAAAGCACGAGCGAGTGATGAGAATACTTGACGAGCTCTCTGACAAGATGCACGAAATTGACGATATTAGGGTTGGCATCAAGAGGGAGGAAGCAAGGAAAATAAGCCCAGCGCAAACAAAAGCAATGCTGGAGGAAATAAAGGTGCCGTCACTGGAAGTAATCAAAGAACAATCAAGCAAGAAAGAAAAATGAAGCAGGAGAGCATGGCGCTGTTCAACAAAACAAAGAAAACGCAAATAATTGGAAACGTGAGGATTGCAGGAAACTTTTTTTCGCAGTTGAAGGGCCTGATGTTTGAAAGCAAAAAAAAGTTTGATTATGCACTGGTGTTTCCTCTTCCTTATGAGTCGAAAAGCGGGGCAAGCATTCACTGCTTTTTCGTTTTTTTTCCAATCGATATTGTTTTCCTTGGCAAAAACAGGCGCGTTGTTGATGTAAAGGAAAGCATTGCACCGTTCACGCCGCTTTACGTTCCCAAAAAGCCCGCAAAATTTTTTGTTGAGTTGCCTGCAGGAAAAGCAAAAGGAATTTCAGTTGGGGATGAGCTTGAATGGAGTGCTTAGAACTTTCAATTGAACGCTGAGAGCGCTTAGAACAGTATCCAGTTAGCTGCTTCTGAAAAGAATGCTCCAACAGTGTACACCGCAGATATTCTGACTATGATTGAGACAAAAAGGAAGAAAGCCACCTTGTCGTAAGGAAGATTGTAAAGGTAGCGGATCCAGAAAAAGTATGCAACCAGCACAAGAACCCAAGAGAACAGGAATTCTTCCGCAAACAAATAATTGCGCAGAAAAATGAATGAAAGCGTTCCAACAACAAACAGGAAAGCGTTCAGCAGAGTTGCTCTCTTCAAGGAAAGTGCACGCGACACTGTGTAAAAAAGCGCGGTTCCGAAAGCAATGTTCACAGCAATTGGAACAAGGTAATAGTTTGCCATCAAAAGCAATTATGTTGGGAAAACCTTAAATAGATTAAAACTCATTTATTGAATTGTGATGGCCGGAAAACCCCTAGTACAAAAAAGGAAAAATCGCAGAGCTAGTAGGTATGATAGGGAAGAAATTGAGAGAAGAAAAAAATTTAAAAAAATGGAAATAGCAGAACAAAAGAGAAGAAAGGCAAGGCATAGAGAGAGGAGAGGGGAGCGTTTTTACGATAAAACAACTTTTGTAGGCTTGGATTTTTATAAAAAATTTTTTTCTTTCAGTGATGAAGAAATTGCCGGGAAAAAAATCTTGGATGCTGGTGCAGGAACCGGCCAGTTCGCGGTAGACGCTGAAGGGGTTGGAGCAAGAGTTGTTTCATTGTCTCCTGCATACAAAAGCACCAGATACGGGAAAATGCTGCGCGGAAAATATGCTACAACTGCCGGCATAGTAGAAAAATTGCCTTACAGGAATGAATCTTTTGATATTGCTTTTGCAAGAAGACTGATTCCTACTTTGGTGAAAGGAATCGATAGGTACAGAGGGATTAAGGAATTGTTAAGGGTTGTAAAAAAAGGCGGCTGGATTGGGATAGGCCCTTTTGTCGGGCCAAGATCAGTACAAGATTATCGCATTCTGAGGATTAAAGATTTTTTTAGGAACACTGGATTCCGATTTACTGTGAACAATGTGGTTGTGCCTACACCTACATACATGGAAGGAGGCAGTAGAGGAAAAGAAGAAATAGACCGTAGAGGAAAAAAACAAAGGCAAACTTACCTTATAATTCAAAATACTGGGAATATTGCGAGATTAGAGGAAAAAATAGCAGAGCCTGAGAAAAGAAAAAGTGTTAGAATGCAAAACCCGTTCAACAACTGAAAAAGAGGAAAGTTAAGGAGAGAAACAGATGCTTTAACTTTCCTCCTTTGCCTTTTCCGTCTTCACAAAGAAATCGGGGTGATAAATTACCCGCACTTAATTATAACCACATACTAATATATAAAAATTGATGATTCGGAAAGTAAACTTTTTAGTGCAGAAAAATTGTGTTTTTGATTCACCTGTTAGTGTATTTATTTTTAACTGGATGTAAATCTATTAAAGGCTTTAGTGGAGGGGAGATTCCGTGGATTTCAGCAATTACCTCATGAAAAACAGGAGAGCGTCTTCTAGGACGCCGGATGACGATAAGTTCTGCCTAGAGTGCGGGATAAAAATTGTTAAAGAGAGAACCGATCCACACCTTTACCGCCAAAAGTTTTGCTCTGAGCACTGCAAGGAAAGGTATGTTAGCATAATCTAGGCCCAGCCTTAGACAAAATATTTTTTTAGTGAAAGGAATGAAAAAAATTCTTATAACCGGCATCAATGGGTTTGCCGGCTCGCACTTGGCAGATTACGTGCTTGAAAACGGCTTGGCGGAAGTGCACGGCACTTACCGTGGAAAAAGCACTGATTTTAGCAACATTTCCGGCATAAGGGACAAGGTAACGCTGCATGAGTGCGATTTGACAGATTATTATAGCGTGTCCAAAGCGGTTAAGGACGTTGAACCTGATTTTGTTTCGCACTTGGCAGCGCAAAGCTTTGTTCCAACCTCTTGGAGGGCACCACAGGAAACCCTTAACACTAATGTCATTGGATCGCTTAACCTGTTTGAGGCAATAAGGCTTGCAGGCCTTAACCCTGTGATTCAGATTGCTTGCAGTTCGGAAGAGTATGGTTTGGTTTTGGAGGGTGAGCTTCCGATTCGCGAGGAAAACCCTTTGAGGCCCTTGAGCCCTTATGGGGTGAGCAAGGTTTCAATGGATTTGCTGGGCTACCAGTACTTTAAAAGCTACGGAATGAAGATTGTCAGGACACGGGCATTCAATCACACTGGGCCAAGGCGTGGCTCTGTCTTTGTTTCCAGTGACTGGACAAAGCAGGTGGCGGAAATTGAGGCTGGAAAAAAACAGCCAGTAATAGAGGTAGGGAACCTTGAAAGCAGCAGGGACTTCACTGATGTGAGGGATGTGGTAAAGGCTTACTGGCTTGCACTGCAGAAAGCAGAGCATGGCGAGGTTTACAACATTTGCAGCGAAAAAGCATTCAAGATGAGGGATGTTCTCAACAAAATCCTTTCCTTCACTGGAAAGAAAATAAAGGTAATGCAGGATCCGAAAAGAATGAGGCCAAGCGATGTGGAAGTGCTTCTAGGTAACTGCTCCAAGTTTAGGGAGAAAACCGGCTGGAAGCCAAAAATACCTTTTGACAAAACACTGAAAGATTTGTTTGAGTACTGGAGAGAAAGGGTTTAAGCTGTTGTGTCAATCTTCAAAAATCCAGTAGTGGACTTGATAGTTTTTGTTGCCAAAGCTTGCCTGCGTTGTCAGTTTAATGGGATAGTTTCCCTTGAAGTCACCCAAGTAAAAGCCCTTGTCTTTTTCAATTGTTTCACCTGCCCTCACAAGTATTCCTTCCTGCTCTAATAGTTGATCGTTGGCGTAGTAGCCTACAAGGTAGTTTGCGTCTGTTCCTTCAAGGTTCTGGATGCCGAAAACAAAGAATGCTTTTCCTGCCACCAGCTTGTTCTCGTAGCTTTGAGGCTGAAGATACAAGACCGTGAAAGAGGTCGGAATTCTTGGCACTGCGAACAGGAAAAGCGAGTAAATGACTGCAACAGCAAGGAGGATTCTAAGAAAGCCTTCAAGTTCCTCGTTCGAGAAATCGTTTCTCTTAATTCTGCTGAATAGCGTTTTCACTGAAAACTTTTTTCTTTCAGACAAATTTCTTCACCAAATGAGAAGCTAATGGAACTGCTCTTGCAATGATTGTAAAAAGTGCGTAAATCGTTAAATTAAGCGCAGTTAGGAGCAGCATTACTAGGAAGAGGTGGGTTTTGAAGGCAAGGTGCCACTCAAAGGCGCTTCCGGCAATGCCCACTGCAACAAATGCAGTGGTAAACAATGAAACAGAAATGAGTGCAACGTAACCCGAGAGCTTTCCAATGTCAGCTTTTTCCTTCCCATGCATTAATGTTGACAGCACTAGCTGGCCTGAGGGAAAGAACGCGAACAAGGCTGCTGTTGGGTAGAACAGCTGCGCTGAAAGCTCGTTGAATGCCTGGCCGGATACGGTAACCAAATCTGTTAAAATCACGGATAACCCTGCAAGGGTTGAGAAAAACGCGATGTCAGCAAGGCCGTGAATGGTTTTTCCTGAAAGAGCTCTTTTTGCCTGAATGTATCGCACAGCAGCCAATTCAAGGTAGGGCCAGAAAAATTCCTTGCCTATGAACAGGGCGTAGAAAACCATATTCATAACAACAAGGATTATCAGGCTGTTCCTAAAATTTATCGGGAAAGCAAATAACATGTTTGCAAACAGTATTGCAATTACGTTTAATGAAATCGACAGAGCAATTGACAGTCCAAATCTTTCAAGCAGTGACAACTTTTCCTTAGGGAAAAGAAATGAGAGCAGAAGATAGCCTGTGGGAAAAAGCAAGAGGTAAATGGCAAGAAACGGCCTGATAGCAGAGGCTATTCCTGAGAATGGAAAGTTTGCTGGCGCCACTTCATTGAATGACAGGACAAACCCGAAGAGTAGAAGCGAAGAAAACACAATCGTAGGAAACGCAACGTTAACCAGCGACTTTGTAGATGTAAGTGCTTCCATTTGAAAACACCTCCTGCAGGAAACTGCAGTAAATTGGCCCAAAGTTGCTGTAAACGTATGTAGCACCACGAGTCATCCTTATTCTTTCCTCACAAGGGTATGAGAAGAACTCGAATATTTCCTGGTAAGCTCTTGCACCCTGAAGCCTTGCGGGATTAGCGTAAAGAATCCTGTTTCCAGCGATAACATGAATTGCCCTTGAACTCCAAGGGTGAGCCAGAACAATTTCTTCATTGTTGGTGTTGTATTTAAGCCAAAGGAAAGCAGGCATTTCGTATGCTTCGGTTATCCTGTAAAGGTAGGGCTGGTGGGTGAAAACAACTAAAGTTAGGGTATTGATGAGGAACAGCAGAATAACTGCCAGCACTGCAGCCTTTGATAAAAACCCAGTTATAATGTTTTCAAGCCTGATTTTCCTGAACACATTTTCTAAAACGCGGTGGGAAAAGGAGTAGATTACGTAAAGGCCAACTCCTGAAAGCATTGCAATTGAGGTTGCCGCAAACATGAAAACCCTCCTGTATTCAGCGAGAAAGCTTTGCCCTTCAGTGAAGCCAAAGTACACTATCGGCAAAAGCGAGGCAATGAACAATGGCATGATTTTTGACTGCCTGTTCCCAAGGTTAAGGAGGTAAGCTAAGCCCAGCACTCCAAGCCAGAACATGGGCTCTGAAAGAAACCTGGGAATGTAGTAGAAAGCCTGAACTTCGTAAAGGCTTGTGGGAAAAGAAAGTGTTTCAATCACTTTCTCAATTAGGTCCTCTGTGCCGTATGGCTTGTACTGGTAAACCATGTAGCCGACCATTAAGAACATCAGCGCAATCAGCATTACAATGGTAACGCCGATTTTAAGCTTGTTTGAAAAAAGCAGCCTGGGGTTGAGAAGAAAATAAAGGAAAAAAGAAGGCAGAAAAATTATTGCTGTTGCAGGGTGCGTTAGGGTAAGCATTGCATAAACTATTAGGAAAAACAGAAAGTACTGGTTTGAAGGAATGCTTTTGTCGTCAGTGAATGTTTTGACAAACAAAAGCAGCACAAGCGGCATGAACGCAAGGCCAAAAGCCATTGGAACTGCAAACCAGTAGCCGAGAAGCGTAACATTTGGCCTTGTTATTACAACGGTAATTGCTGAAAGGAATGCTGCAACAGAGTTGCCTGTTAAATGCTTTATTAGGAGGAAAGTGAAGAGAATCATCAGAAAAGTCATCAGCACTGGAACAAACAGGGCAGTGTAAACTGCTCCAAGGTCAATTTCATCCCAATTGGTGAAATTCATTATTGTTGCCAGAAACAAGTGATAGTTTTGCTCTGCTTGTGGGTCAAAGCCCCAACCACGAAACGGGTTATAGCTGACCAACCCATCAATCCTGTTTATCTCGTTTGCTATTGCAAAGGCATCCCATTCATCTGCATGGTATGGGAAAGGGTATTCCAAGTGGATTGAGTAGGTAACGTAAAGCGCTAGGTAAACAAAAAACAGCACCAGGAAAACGCTTTTGCCGGCTGAAACAACCCTTTTAATCAAGGGGACTTCTTCTAGTTCCTCTAGCATAGCAGAACACCTATTAAATTTTAACAAACAGTATATTAAGGAAATTAAAGTATTTTATAGCAAAATGCTTATGTATGTAATCAAAAATTGCATTTTGCAACCAGCAACCAGCAAATTAAATGTTAAAAAATCAAAGCTGTTTGCAATAGTTTAGTGTTTTGTGTTTTGCCGGTGGTGCCATGAAATCCTTGACTGTTTTCATTCCTGCCCTGAACGAGGAAAAACACATAGGGAACGTAATCAAAGAAATTCCTGTGAGAGAAATCCGGAAAAAGGGATTCAAGGTTGAAATACTGGTTGTCAACGGCCCATCAACTGACAGAACTGAGGAAATTGCCAGGAAAAATGGCGCCACTGTTATTCCCACGCAGAAAGGCAAAGGGAATTCGGTAAGGGACGCATTCAAATACATTCAAAGCGATTACACGATAATGCTTGACGCTGATGAAACCTATCCTGCAAAGTACATACTCCAGATACTGGATGAATTGGATGCAGGAAGCGATGTTGTCATGGGAAGCAGGCTGATAGGCAAAATAGAGCAGGGAGCAATGAGCAAGCTCAACTATGTCGGGAACCTCCTGCTAACAAGCCTTGCGAACTTTTTGTTTGGCACGTACATTACTGACTTGTGCACTGGCTACTGGGGGTTCAGAAAAAAAGTGATTAAGAGCATTTACCTTTACGCGAAAGGGTTTGACATTGAGGCAAATATTTTCAGCGAGGTAACAAAAAGGAATTTCAGGTTCAGCGAGATAGGCATTTCTTACAGGCAGAGGCGGGACAAGGCAAAGCTCAAATGGTTTAGGGATGGCCTTGCAATTGGCTGGCGGCTTTTCGACCTGAAATGGCTTGGCAACAAGAAGCTTTTAGGAGATTCCGCCTTGGCTGTTTTGTCTCTTGTGCTTTTCAACGTGTTTTTTCACAGTCTCTTCTTTGCAGTTGAAAACAACTTGCAGCGCTCATTTGAACTGTTTGGCGTTGAGCTGATGCCAATACTGCTGTCAACTGCATTTATTGTGGTTACGTTTGCCTTCATGATGTATGCGACGAGGGGAAGCATTGCTGCTTCAGCAATGGCAGGCTTTGCCCTGATTCTTTCAACTGATTTTCTGTTCAGCCTTGTCTTCGTTGAAAGAGAAGTTCTCCTAAGCCTTTTGCTGTTCATTGTGACTACTTTCGGAATACTGCTCACTTTTGGGAAGGAGAATGTGCACCGGCACATCTTTACCCTGATTCCTTTTGCCGCGCTTTTCTTTTTCAACCAGTCGATGTTTTTGATTCTTCTTTTCGTTTACCTCGCTTATTTCATTTCAGAGTACAGGAGCATTGCTTCAAAGCAGATTGTTTGGCTTTGGATTATCGGGAGTTTCCTGCTTCTGTTGCTGACAACAAATCTTTTCACCGGCAGAGTGGCGCTGGTTCACCTCCTCTACTACATTTCAGTTTCCCATTTTGCAGTATCTATATTTGGCTTGTATCACTCGGCGTTCCACAAAAGGGAGAAAATACTGGTGGTTCTTTTCACGCTTTTGATTTTCCTGGCATACAATGTTTTCTCTGTGCAGAGCTTCCTGAACATTTCAAGCAAAATCATAATTTTTATGCTTGTTTACAGCACAATTCTTCTCACAGGAATAGGCGCGGAACGGATAATCTACTATCTTTTCTTTTCAAAGAAGCCTGTCAAGGAAATTTCCACATCACTGGGAATATATAGCAAATGACAAAAATATTTGAACAAAACAAGGTCATTTGCTATCTATCAGGAGACAATAAATGTGTCAAGAACCACCGACTAAAGTCAAAACTTTGGCAAAAAAAACTATTGGATTTTATTCACTTGCCAAAGTTTTGGGTGGCATGTTTAGAAAATTCCAAAACAAGCACATGGTTCTTGACAGTAGCAATTCCAATGAACCACTCATTAAAATGAGTGGAATTGCATGATTCAAAAATTAATGTCACCTGCTATGGAATAAAAAGTCTTCCACGGTTAAAGACTTTTATGGCGGTGCCACTGGCTTCAGTGCTTATTCCAACGCGAAACGCTGGAAAAGAGTTTGAAAAAGTTTTAAGCAATGTTTTCGCACAGAAAAAAGCAGCATTTGAGGTGCTTATAGCTGACACTGAATCCGTGGATGAAACGCTGGAAATTGCTTCAAGGTTCAAGGTTAAAGTCAAGAAAATCAGGCAGGCCGAGTTCGGGCACGGGAGGACAAGGAACATGCTTGCCTCAATGGCGAAAGGAGACTTCCTTGTTTTTTTGACACAGGACTCAATTCCAAGGCAGAATCTTTGGCTTTACAGCTTGATTAAAAACTTTGAGGACAAAAAAGTTGCAGGGGTTTATGGCAGGCAGGTTACAAAGGAAAATGCTTTCCCAATGGAGGAATTTTTTTACATGAAAAAATACGGTGGCAAACGGGTTTTATGGGATAGGAACAGCTGGAGGGAAAAAGATGTTGTGTTTTCAAGCGCCAACTGCGCGATTAGAAAAAAAGTATTTCAGGAAAGGCAGTTTAACCCTGAACTCATTGTTTCAGAGGACTATGAATGGGCGTACAATGTGATGAACAGGGGCTATTCAATTGTTTATGAGCCGAAAGCCGAAACATTGCACTCGCACAACTATGGCTTGGCGGAAAACTTCCGGAAGCACTTTGACATAGGGTACTCTTACTCGCAGATCTATTCAAGGTATGACTCGCTTGGTTTTGCTTTTGCCGGAGTGAAATTTTTTTTTGAAGAACAGGCTTTTTTGGCGCGCAGCAGAAAACTTCTGTGGATGCCTTACGCCGCAGCATACCTTTTGACAAAGTTTCTGGGGGTAAGCCTTGGAAGAATAGCCAAGTTTTTTCCGAAGCGCTTTTGCATGATATTCAGTGGCCAAAAATATTACTGGAGCAGAAAATGAAGAAGCTAACAGAGTTTGAGAAAGGCGAGAGGGACTTCCACAACAGGCACGCAGAGCAATACGATTCTGCGCACGACCTTGATTCAACCAGAATCGCGCTGCTGCACGAAAAGTTCCTGAAGCACATCTATGGCCTGCCAAAAAAATCAAGGGTGCTGGAGGTTGGCTGTGGTTCCGGCCATGACTCGGTGAAGATTGCAAAAAAAGGCTTTCAGGTTATTGGTTGCGATATTTCAGAAGGGTTAATCGGTGTTGCAAAAAGGAAAGCAAAAGAAAACAAAGTGGAGAAAAACACGAGGTTTTTTGTTGCCAGCACAAACAGGCTGCCTTTTAGGGGAAACAGCATTGATGCTGCACTGATCGTGGCAAGCCTGCACCACCTTGAGAACCCTGTTGTGGCGCTCAAAGAAATAAACAGGTGCCTTAAGCCCGGCGGAATTCTTGTCATAGGCTCTGAGCCGAATGCATGGCCTTACGTGTTCAAAAAATTCAAGCACTCCGGGCTTGGGAAAAAAATCATGGGCTTTTTCAGGAAAGACTACAATGCAGAGGAGGTAAGCATTGGTGATGAAGCAACCACTGGCTTCAGGGAAAAAGAGCTGCGGAAAATGTTTGAGGACAGCAACTTCCGGGTTAAAAGGCTTGACTTTGAGTACTTTTTCTCTGGTTTCCTGATTCTCCTGAAGCTGAACCTTGGAGAGCCAGCAGATAAAGGTGTTGTGTGGTTTGACTCTGTTTTGAGCTCTTTGCCGGGCATCAGAAAATTCGGGTGGTACATTAACGCAGTGCTGGAAAAATAGTTGGCTGAACAAAAAAAATCAGTTGAACTTGTCGAGGAACTTTTTAAGCGTGTCAACCATGAAGTTGAGGCGCTCACTGTCAATGCCCGGGTAAACCCCGATAAAGAAACTGTTTTTTAGGTTGTAGTCAGAGTTCTCAAGGTTTCCTACTTTTCGGTAAACCACTTCGCGGTAAGCTGGGTGCCTTATAATGTTGCCTGCAAACAAAAGCCTTGTTTCAATGTTGTGTTTTTCAAGCCAGTCAAGGAAGTCTTTTCTTTTGAACTTTGCTTCCTTTTTCAGCGTCAACGGAAAGCCGAACCAGCATGGGTCTGCTTTCGGCAGCGATTCTGGAAGAATGAACTGGTCCTCGTAGCTGGAAAAAAACTCTAGCAGTGCATTGAAGTTTTTTTTCCTTATTTTAATGAAGCCGTCAATTCTCTTCAGCTGCTCCAAACCCATTGCAGCCTGAAACTCTAATGGCTTTAAATTGTAGCCAATGGTTACGTAAAGGTAGCGGTTATCGTAGCCCTCAATTATTGTGCCTTTGGTCCAATCGTCGTCAAATGGGCCTTCGCCTCTACCCCAGTTGCGCAGGCTTCTGATTATGGGTTCAAACCGCTTGTCTCGAACTGCAACTGCACCACCTTCCCCTAAAGTTATTTGGTGGGAAGCGTAAAAAGAGAAAGTGCCAAAGTTTCCAAAGCTGCCCAGCTTTTTTCCGCCAAAAGAGGAGCCAAGCGCATCTGCAACGTCTTCAACCAAGAAAAGGTCATGCTCTTTAACGAAATCCATAACTGCATCCATGTCATTTGGGTTTCCAAGGGTGTGTGGCAGCATTATTGCGCGGGTTTTCCGAGAAAAGGCTTCACGCAATTGTTCCGGGTTAATGTTGTATGTGCCTGGCTGCACGTCAAGGAGCACTGGCGTTAGAGAGTTCTGCACTATTGGGTTAAAGGTTGTAGAGAAAGTGCATGCAGGAGTTATAACTTCGTCGCCTGGCTTTAGCCTGTTTGGAACTTGGTTTGAGCAGAGCGCTGAAACCGCTAGAAGGTTTGCCGAGGAACCAGAATTTGTGAGAACGCTGCTGCTCACCCCAAAAATTTTGGAGAAATTTTTTTCGAATTCATCAGAGTAACTGCTAACGCCAAACCAACCATCAAGGATTCTTTCCATCATTTGAGTAACTTCTTTTTCGTCGTAGACTGGGCCAGAGTAGCGGATTCTGTCTTTGATTGGAGTAAACTTTGAGTCGCGGCGCTTGAGCTCAAAGAAATCAGATACGTTTTTCCGTATCCTGTCCCTTATTGTTCTCTCCTCGTCGAGAACTTTTCCCTGCAAAGTTTTTTCCATCCTAAAATAATAAGAAATTAACCTTTAAATAACTATTTTTGATACTTCTTTCATGAAGGTTGCTGAGGCTTCAGCTAATTTTCCGCCTTATTTTGGCGGCATAGGCAACACATGCTTCCATAATGCGGCAGAGCTCGCAAATTTAGGCCATGAGGTAACAGTATTCAGCTCAAAGACAGGCAATGAAGAATATCATTACCCTGAAAACATGAGTGTTAGGTTAAGCAGGCCACTGTTCAGGTATGGAAACGCTGTTTTTCTGCCGGAGCTGCTGAACATTAAGGGGTTTGATGCAGTGCACGTGCACATGCCTTTCCACTTTGGGGCGGAAATGCTTTTCTTTTCCTCTAAAGCGAACAGGATTCCGTTAATTGCAACTTATCAAATGGACTTGGTGGGGGAAGGCTGGCTAAAGCATTTTTTTAGGTTACACAGGGAAACTGTTGTAAAGCCTCTTCTGAGAAGGGCTTCAAGGGTGATTGTCAGCTCAATGGATTACGCGGAAAACTCTGACATTTCAGGAATTTTGAAGAAACGGGAAGGGTCCTTGTTTGAGCTCCCGAACGGAGTGGACGTCGGCAAATTTAACCCAAAAGTGAAAGCTCTGAAACTGAGAAGAAAACTCGGCTTGGAGAAAGATAAAGTCGTGTTGTTTGTTGGAGCATTGGACAAATCGCACTACTTTAAGGGTGTAGAGAACCTGGTGAAGGCATTTGCAGCAGTGAAAAAGCACGAGGCAAAACTCGTAATTGTGGGGGAAGGGAACTTGAAGCAGTATTACATGGAGAAGGCAGCGAAGCATGGAGTGGGCAGCAGAACAATTTTTGCCGGAAGAGTTGAAGACGAGGAGCTGCCACAATACTACGCGTTAAGCGATTTCCTGGTTTTGCCTTCAACTGACAAAGCAGAAGCATTTGGTTTGGTTGCAGTGGAGGCAATGGCTTCAGGCAAAGCAGTGATAGCATCCAACCTGCCGGGAGTGAGAAAAAATGTGGAGGAAGGAAAAACAGGCTTGCTGGTTGAACCAAACAATGTAAAAGGCCTATCTGGTGCAATAAATTATTTAGTGGAAAACGAAAGCACTGCAAAGCGGATGGGAATAAACGGGAGAAGGAAAGCAGAGGAAGCCTTTGACTGGAAAAAAATCGGAGCCAAGCTGGAAAAAATAATTAGTGGAGTGCTGGGAGAATGAATTTTTTCTCTTTTGTTTTCATGCTGATTTTGTGGGGCATTCTGTCGCTTTCTGTTCTAATGCTGCTGAAAAACGATGAGGGTTTTGCAAGGAGCAGGAAAAATTTTTTTATCGCTGCACTTTTGCTTTCAGGAATGTTTCTTCCCATCTACGCGAAAGTAGCAATATCAAAAGAGTTTGTTTTTGCTTCATCTGATGAGGACATCTTAAAGCAGAACTACGAGAAATACGTTTCATTGAGAAATTTTGCTTTAGTGGAACATGCTTCCGGGCCCAGTATGCTGGTTTTCATGCAGAACATTCAACTATTGACTGGGCTGGAGTTGGACACGATTGTATTCTTGTTGGGTTTGTTTTTGAGTGCACTAACCCCTGCTTTTGTTTTCTTTTTCTTTTTGAAGTTCTCGAAAAGCTACCGGCTTTCACTTGGCGCGGCTTTTCTTGCGTTCTTTTCATCCTTTTTTATCTGGCCGACTATTGAGGTTAGGCCACAGCAGGCAGGCTTCTTGATTGCACTGGCAGTGCTTTGGCTTTTCAAGGACTTCGAGGAAAACAGGAAGCCTTCCTCCCTGGCTGTTTGCTCTATTTTAACCGTTTCTCTTTCAGCGATTCATGTGCTGAGCTTCTACTACATTCTTCCGATGCTGGTTGCCTTAACAGTTTACTTTATTATGAAAAATAATGGGCTTCACTATGCTTACTTTTTTGTGCCAGTGCTTGCTTGGGTTGCAGGCATAATTCTGAACAACTCGTTTTTTTACATCATATATGATTTGCAGTGGGCTTTAAGGTATTCTGTGCCGGCTTTGCCTGCTGTTTTTACTGAAATAATTTTGCTGCCTTATGGCATAAAGCTTTTTGTGCCTGTTGTTGGGCTGGCCACACTTCTTATTGCATTCATTTTTGCGGCAGTAGCTGCTTTGAAGTGGCTTGGCAGAAAAATCAGTGTGAAGGAAGCAGTTGAACGGGTTTCAGCATTTGTTGATTTAAATTTTGCAAAAATTTTTGCAGCGCTGATGGCTGTATCGCTCCTCATGCTGGCAGTGCAGGTTCTGATAAGCTTTGACCAAATAATGTGGCTTTACAGCAACTCTCTCCCAAAATTTGTTTTCCTTGAACTTGGAAACATTTTTTTCGGTGCAGCAGGGGTTGGGGGCCTGCTGTACATTATTAGGAATAAAAGGAACAATTCTGCAGGAATGCTGCTTGTTTCGCTTACCCTTGCAGGGGTTTTTGCTTCAACGCTGTTGATGGGCATTGTTATGACAGCAGGCTTCAACAATTTTGCCCTGAGAACCCTTAATTACCTCGTCATTTTTCTGGCTTTCTTTGCATTCTATGCTTTGACGCAGGTTAAGATGCAGCCAAAACTTAAGTATGCTGCGCTGCTAATACTGCTTTTTTTCCCAGCCACTCTTGCTCTTGGTACAAGGGACCCAGGAGTTTTGAACATTGTAGTAACTTATTTTGATGTTGAAGAGGCAAAGCAAGTGGGTTTTTCCAACCACTTTATTGTGGTTAACAGTCTTAGGGATAACCTTCCTGTTCCGACAACAAGGGGGGACCCGTCCATTTACTATAATGACTACTCCAAGGACCTTGTTGTGAACTCAACGCAGAGAATTGTTCTGTTTCCTAACAGCAGAGCAAACGAATTAATGGGGCAAAAAAAGTGAGGCTTGGAATTTTTTTTGACACTTTCCTTCAAGGGGGCGGTGCGGAAAAAATCCTTGCAGTGCTTGCAAAGGAGTTCGACGCAGACATAATTACTTCCGGGTACAAGCAGGAATTGTACCGCGAGTGGCTTGATTCGCGCGTAATAGACTTAGGAAATGTCACTCACCATTTTAATAACCGCTTGGGCTTCCTTGAAACAGCCGCAAGGTTTCATTTTAACAGGAAAAAATTTGACTACGACTTCAACGTTTTCTGCGGGATTTTCTCGATTTTTGCTGCTTCATCCAATAAGCCGAATGTTTGGCTTTGCCTTTCACCAAATCGAACAATTTACGATTTGAAAGAGAGGCGGCTGGCGGAAACAAAAGGCATTCCAAGAGTGCTGCTGAAAAAATACATTGAGTGGCTTATGCCGCTCGACCAAAGAGTAGTGAAAGAGCACATCCAGAGAATTTACACTATTTCCAGGACAGGCAGCGATAGAGTGAAAAGATTCTATGGTTTGAATTCCTCAATCGTAAATCCGCCGATTGCTGCGGAAAAATACTGTTTCAAAAAATTCGGGGACTTTTTTTTCACTGCCAACAGGCTTATTCCTGAGAAACGCGTTGACCTCATTGCAAGGGCATTCACGGAAATGCCTGAAAAAAAGCTGGTAATTGCAGGTTTCGGGCCGGAGGAAGGGAAAATCCGCAAAATAATTGGCGGGTTCAACAACATTGAGTTCGTTGGAAGGCTTCCGGAGAAAGAACTTGTAAGGTATTATGCTGAGTGCCTTGCAACTGTTTTCATGCCGTTGAATGAGGACTTTGGCATGGTGCCCTTGGAGGGAAACGCTGCAGGAAAAGCCTGCATTGCGGTAAATGACGGCGGCTGCAGGGAAACAGTAGTGCAAGGAAAAACAGGTTTCCTCATTGAGCCAACAGAGCAGGCAATCATTGAAGCAGTTAAAGTCTTTTCTCCGGAGAATGCAAAAGAAATGAAGGGTTATTGCTTGAAGCAGGCAAAGCGTTTCAGCACAAAGGCTTATCTGGATAACTGGAGAAAAATTATTTCCGAAGCAGTTGAGTGAGCGCGATGAGGCAAAGTCTTCTTGAACTGATTAAGTGCCCCAATTGCGGCAGTGAAAAATTTTTTGCCGAGGAAAAAAAATCAGACAAATCCGAGTTAAGGGAGGGAAGCGTTAAATGCAGAGAGTGCAGTGAAAGTTTTTCAGTAAAAAAAGGAATCCTTGACCTGCTGATTAACCCAAGCGAAGAAATAGTGAAGGAGCAGAAGGGCTGGACGCAGGATGAAAGCGCTAACGTGAACAGCAAGGAATTCATTCTGTCGCTGCCAAGGCCTGCGGACAAGGAACATAAGGAGTGGTGGCAGGAGCAGGCAGACAACTATGAAATGGTTTTGAAGAGGCTTGCATTGAGAGGAAACGAAACAGTGCTTGATGTTGGGGCAGGCAGGACTTGGAGCACAAGGGACTTTGCCAAAAAAGGGTGCAGGGCAGTGGGCATTGACATCCTGCGAGAAAAATTTGTTGGTTTGGAGTGCGCTGACTATTACCTCGGCGGAAGCGTTTTTTTTGAGAGAGTGCTTGCTGACATGAATGCATTGCCTTTCAAGGCAAAAAGCTTTGATGTCGTGTTTTCAACTGCAACTCTGCACCACAGCTCTAACCTAAATGAATGCTTTGGTGAAATCTCGCGGGTGCTGAAAAAAAACGGGAAAGTTGTTTTGGTGAATGAGCCAACCCGCGGAGTTCTTGAAAGCAAGGAATTCAAGCACGAGCTGGTGGAGTTAGGGGTTAACGAGCACAAATACTCTCTTCCTGAATGGCTTTCTGCAATGAAGCGCAATGGTTTTGAGGTTGAAGTAATGATGCCTCGAAGCGTTGAGAGAATGATGGAAACAGGGAAAGTGAAAGGCGACAAAAAGTACAAGGTTTTTTTGGGAAAAATTGCTTCATTTTTTTGGAGAATTCCCGGCGGAAAATTTTTGCTGAAACGAATGCATATCGCAGGGCAGCTTCTTGTTGGACTAGGGGTTGTTATTATTGGAAGGAAGGTGAGGGGTTGAAGCTGGCTCTAGTGCACTTGGGTTTCCCTCCGGAAGACTTGGCAGGAGGAGCGAAGTACGTTTATTACCTTGCAAACGAGCTTGCAATGCTTGGAAACAAGGTAACGGTTTTCACTTACAAGGCAGAAGAAACAAGCAATGCAATGGAATCAGATTACCCCTTGAAAGAAAATGTAACGGTTGAAAGGCTTAACTATCGCCATTTGCCGGTTTTCCGGGAAAAGTTTTTAGTTGGATTAAATCATCGGCTCTCAAAGGGGTTTGATTTAGTGATAGGGTTTCAGAGCCTTTACTTAACCACTACGCTTGCGCTAAGGCACTGCCGGAGGAAAAGCATACCTTACGCCTGCACTACTTTTGATTTAGGGGTTTTTTCAAGCGCTTTAACTGAGAAAATCCGAGGAAGATTGCAGTTGAGTGAAGTGTTCAAGCACATGGTTTTTGGCACGGTTATCTCTGAGAAATCCAGGGCGGTTTTGGCAAAAAAATTTCCAGAATTCTCGGACAGGATTTTTACGATAACCCCTGGCATAGACTTTAATGTGTTCAATGCTGAAAAAGTAAACAGAAACGAGGCAGCTGAAGAGCTTGCGTTGGACAGAAAAAGCAGGCACCTTCTTTTTGTCGGAAGAATAGCCCCGGAAAAAGGAATCAATTACCTTTTTGAGGCGTTTGAAATCGTGAAACAAAAAAACCCTGATGTCAAGCTTGTTGTAGTTGGGGAAGGCAATGACCATTTTGTTGAAAACCTGAAGGGGCAGCTGGAGCACAGAAACCTTAGGGAAAGCACCGTGTTCCTAACTATGCTTTCCCAGCAAGAACTGGCTTCCCTGTATGGTTGCTGTGATTTGACTGTGCTGCCCTCAACCACAATGGCTGAAGGCTTTGGCATGGTTTTGCTGGAGAGCCTTGCAATGGGAACCCCTGTTGTTACTACAAGGATTGCCGGGGCAGCATACATTGTTGAAGGAAACCCTTCTTTTGGTTCGGTGGTAAAGGAAGCTGATTCAGTTGAGCTGGCAAACGCAATCGAAAAAGAATTAAAGCGCAAGAAAAAGGTTGACTTGAAGGCATTGAAAAATTTTTCTTGGAAAGAAATTGCAAGGCAGTACCAAAAACTTATTGAGGGAAAGAGGTAGGCAATGGAAATGCTTGGACAAATTTTTTTTAGGGTTTATTCGTTTTTTGCAACAATTGGTTTTGGTGGAAAAGGAAACAACGTGATTGTTTTTCCTGGGGCAAAACTTTTGAACAAAAAAAACCTGTTTGTTGGCAGCAACGTTGTTCTGGCTGATGCCTTCATTGACTCAACTGCAAAGGTTGAAATCCAAAACAACGTTTTTTTCGGCCACCAAGCAATGGTTTTGACTGCATCACACGATTTTAGAAAGAAGGGAACTGAAAGGCAGAAAGCAGTCAATGCAAAACCCATCCTAATTAAGGAAGGAGCATGGATTGCTTCACGTGCAATAATTCTTTCAGGAGTTACCATCGGAGAAAACTCTGTTGTTGGAGCAGGGGCGGTTGTTGCAAAAGACGTTCCAGCAAACTCGGTTGTTGTAAGCGAAAGCAAATTCAAGATAATCAAATAAAATTTATTTACCTGCTTTTCCTTTCCAGCTCCCAAAGCTTCACATTCACCTGAAAGCGGTAGAATGCAAAAGTTGTTGCAAGAATTAAACCTTCCAAACCATCAAGTATGCCCTTCCACCAAATCAAGCGGTAAAAAAAGCTGCCTACAGGATGAAAAATCAGTTTCAGCAGGCTGAATTTTTCCCCTTTCATTTTCCTTGCTTTTGCTTCAAGCGAAGAGTAATGGTTGAGTTTCTGCAGCAAATCCGAGAGGTCAGGGTAAGAAAAATGGATTATCTTGTTTTTCATTTTGCCTTCAGTGCCGGCAATTTTTGCTTCCTCGTGAACAATTTGGTCGTATTTTGCATTTTTTCTCCTGAACAGGCGCATGTGGTAGTAACTTTCCCCACCATATTTTAGTTCTTTTTTTCCGTAATGGTTTTTGTAAGGAATCCAGTAACCGTCAGCAGAATTCTTTGAGTTCACTGTTTCAACTATTTCCTGCGCAAGCTCTTTGGGACATATTTCGTCCGGGTCTGGAAAAAAAATCCACTCGTTTTTTGCTTTGGTTAGAGCAAAATTTCTCTGCGCTGCAAAATCAGAGAATTTTTTCCTGAAAACTTTTGCACCAAGCTTTTTTGCTATCTGCACTGTTTTGTCGAAGCTATGGGAGTCAACGACAATTATTTCGTCTGCAAAGCCCTTAACTGCTTCAATGCATTGCCCTACAAATTTTTCTTCGTTGAATGTGATAATGCAGACAGAAATTTTTGCCATGAACTCACTTCTTTGCAGCAATAACAATTATTGTGTCCCCTTCACGCCAATTAAGGAGAAACTGATAAAATATTTTGTCAAACAAAATAAAAGGGTTTAATGAAATCGGAAAAAAAGGCTTGTTGATTTTAACCTTTAAAACCCTGAAGCCGTTCCTTGAAAGCAGTGCAGGAAGGATTTTATGGCCGAAATGCCAGACATGCTCTTCTGGGTTAAGGTAAACCCAGTTCTGCTTTTTAATTCCAGCAAGCCTGCTCTCAAAGTCTGGAACGCCAATTACTACAACGCCTTTTTTGCGCAGAATGCGCTTTGCTTCTTTAAGCGCTGCAGCAGGTTCCTGAAAGTGCTCAAAGACATGGTTGAAGACAACCAAATCAAAGTAGCGCGGAGGAAAACCGCTGTCTTCAAACAGGGCTTCTTTAACTGCTTTTTTTCCAAGCGCTTTTTTTGCCTCTGCTGCAGCTATTCTGCTTGGCTCAACCCCTTTAACACTGTAACCGCTGCGTTCAGCCAGCTCAAGCAGGATGCCAACGCTGCAGCCAACATCCAATAGTTTTCCGCTCGGCTTGAATTTTTTCACTTCCTCCAGGAGCTCTTCCATGAATCCTTCAACTTTTTTTCTTTCCAGCAAATAATTAAGGTGCTTTTCTTTTTCCCCCGCATAGTTTGGTTTTGGGACAGGAAAGGTTCTTGATATTCCACAAGAACTGCATTTTTCAATCGAGTGAGGCCCTTTCCTGAACAAAAGATGGTATGATGCTGAGCCACACACGCATTTTTCTTTGCTCATTGTGAAACCTTTTGCATGGTTTTTGGCAGCACCTGCTTGATTAGGGCTACATCGGTTTTGTCTATTATTCCGAGCGGATAAAGCGGAACAGCGTAAAACGCCACTGAAAGCAAAAACAAAAGTATGATGGGAGTATCTAATAGGAGCATGCCCATAATCAGAAATGCTGTGAATGCATTCCATAAAGCCGGCTTAAAAAGCGTTTCAGTGAGGTTGACTCGGAAAATGTTCGTTGAAAAAAAGTGAAATGCCAGAATGAAAAGCAATGCTTCTGACGCCAAGAAGGAAACGCTTGCGCCAAGCAGGCCAAACAAGGGGACAAGGTAAAAGTTTAACAGCAGGCCAAGCAATGCAATTACGCAGAAGATGGCTGCAACAGCCCTTTGCTTGTTCACTGCAAAAAGCGAGTAAAACAGGAGGCCGTTAAGGAAGCTGAGCGGGACAATCCAGGAGATTACTCTCAGCACGGCCACTGATTCAAGGAATTCCACGCCGTAAATGAATAGAACAATTTTTTCTGCTGCGATGAACAAAAAAACGGCTATTGGCAGGCCAACAACAACCAATAGCTTGAAGGATTTCTCAAACAGTCTGAAGAACCTAACCTTATCAGCGTGAAATGAAACCGAGAGGGCAGGATAAATTGCTATCAGGAAGTTTGTCTGAATAACAATAAGCGATTCAACCAGCCTTTGCGATGCAGTGTAAAGCCCCACAACCGCGCTGCCAAAAAAATGTTCCAGGAAGAGGACATTGATTTTAGTGTAAACAAGCAGAAAAATTGTTATCAGCGCAAAAATGAATCCATCCAAGAGAAGTGAACGCCAAAGCTTGAAATCGATGTTCCACGAAAAGCGGGAGATTTTTGTAAGCACGAGGAAAACGCTTAAAATAAATGAAACGATGTTGGCAAAAAGGTAAACTATAACGACTTCGAGGAGGCCGAAACCTTGCAGCAGAACAAGCATGCCAAAAAGGAAAAAGATTATGCTTTGAATTATCACCACCAGTGACTCAAATTCCATTACTTCAAAGGACTGGAAATGGTAGCGGAAAACCTGGCTTAAGGAATTGATGAAGGATGCAAGCGCAACAATGTAAACAATTGTCTTTAGGTGCGGCGAATAATTGGAGTTTTCAATGAACAGCACTAATACAAGTAAAGCTGCAATTACAAGCAGGAAGCGCAGCACTAAAACATTGCTCAAGTACTTCTGCACCCGTGATTTCTCTTTTGCAACATCCCTTATGACCAGGTTGGAAAAGCCAAACTCTGCAACTATTATAAAGAAGGATACAAGAATCAGCGCGAAGTTGTAGTTCCCAAAAGGCTCTGAGCCAAGGTTTCTTGCAACGAAAACCAGCAGCAGGAAAGTCAGGAACATTGAAATGATTCTTGCAGCTGTTAACGCAAAAGTGTTCCTGAAAACTGTTTTTACAACCATTGCTTATCACGCGGCCTTTCCAGCACAGCCAAGACATAGAAAAAGGTTGTTTTCACTTGCCAGTTGCAAAAGCAGTGCATGCTTTCCTTTAAGGAATTCTTCCAGCATACAAGTAAAAGGAGGGATGCCTAATAAAAATTTAAAGGCAGGATTTTTCACTGAATTTTTAGCCATCTAACTCAAACGAAATATTTAAATAGAATAATATCTATATTGATGTAGAATTTTTGCTTGCCTATTGATTAAAGGGGTAAAATGCATGGCTGAACTTCAAGAAATGCAGAAGAAAGGCATTATTCTTGCAATGGTGGCAGTCATCGTTGGGATTGTAATAATTGGAGGCCCGGCATCTGCATTTTATGTTGTTGGCACGCCAGTGTTAACGCACACGCCAGGAACGAAGGATGCCAATGTAACTGTTACAATTTACAAAGAGAGATATGAGGCAATTGGAGACATCAACGCCCAAATGTTCGGAATGAGCACTGACGGTGATGTTACAAATGCAAAGGGCTTTGGTGCTGTAGGCACTGACGTAAACTGCTTTGCAGTGCCGGATGAGTATTATGCTTACACTGAACCATTAAGCCAGACTCCTTCAGCAAACCCTTCAACGACAACTGTTAGGAGCTATGCACCGTGGCAGAAAAGCGATGGAACCTATGACTACAACATTTTGGCTTACGGCTATGTTGGAAACACTGGAACTTTTACTGCAGGGGACCCGGGCAGCGCTGCAAGGTTTTTGACTGCTAACCCAGGTGGGCTGACAGAAGCATACTATGGTTATGGATACAATTATGCCGGGAAGTTCAATTGCAAATGGCAGTTCACAAACCTTCCTGATGCGGTTTACTTTGGGGTGAAAGTGTGGATTAATGGGTTTTTAATGAACACTAGAGGTTTTACCACTCAAGCCGATACTGTTCAGGGAGCAACAATTGGAGATGTAAACGCAATCTTTGCAATTAAAACATTTGCAACAAGCGGTGCAACTGACATAAACTTTGTTGACGGCTCATCAAACAAAAAAATGTATTTGTCAATTCCTGCAAACGCAGTTAACAGCGGCTCAGGAAGCACTGTAACGAAAGGCTCTGATTTTATAACAGTAGACATTAATATTGCTAGTGCAAGAGCTAATAGTGCTGCTGACATTACAAACGTTCCAAGGTTCAGGCTTGATTCAAATGTTGCAAGCCTTACATTTGATGGAAGCAACCAAGCAACCCTTGATTTGTTCTACACGGGCTTTTTCACTGATGCTCAAATACTATCATTTGGTACAGCATTTAATATTTGGAAATTGGGAACTAATGGAGCCTGGACAAAGATTACCAATGGAAGAGACATTAATACAGATATTGACAGAGTCAGAGTAATCATTGGAAGCTTTTCTGAATGGGGTTTTGGTCAGGACACTTCAGCAGGAAGTGGAACAGGCGGAACAACAACTACCACTGGAAGCACTGGTGGAGCCGGTGAAGGTGGCGGAGGAGGCGGTGGAGGCGGAGAGCCAAGTGCCCCATCCGGTGTTACAAGCGTTATTGTAGGGGAAAGCAGTGAAACTTACACTCCCACTCCAGAGGAGATAATAGATGTTTTAACCAAGGCAGGAGTAAGCCAGGAACAGATTGAAAAAGCGCTGGAGGCTGCGGACAGCACTTCCATTACGAAGAGCCTGCAAGTGTTCAAAGAAACAAACAATGCAACAGGAGAGGTAACTTATAGGACAGAATTCACGATAGTTGTTAGGAACACTTCAACTGACACGATTTTGGCGAATGTAAGGGTTGTTGAAACAATTCCGAAGAGCGTTGCACAGAGCGCAAGCGAAATAAGTAGTTCTTACACTTACAGTGTGCTGGTTGCTGACCCGGTGCTAGAGTTTGAAGCGCCAAACGTCAGGCCAGGACAAGAAATCAAAATAACTTACTCTGTTAACAAAAAGCTGGATGAATCGGTTCTTGGAGAGTTCGAACCAACGGCTGTTATTGCTGATGAGAAGCCAATTAGTGCAGGGGAAGAGGAAGTTACGCCGCCAACAGGGGAAGTAATTGCCCCAACTCCAGGAGAGGGAGTTGAAAAGCCAACTGACTTGCTTGGAACGCTGCTGGTAATAGTAATAGTTATTGTCGCAATTGCGGCAGCATACACTTACTTCATGAAAAAGAAGTAAAACAAACGCCATAGCAAACAGCAAATTAAAAATTCTTTTTTCTTTTTGTTTTCCTTAAAGCGGAATACTTAATTACTTGGTTGAACTACTTTATTTCATGGGAAACAGGATTGACAAAATTTATTTCATAACGCATCCAGCATATACTACCGCAATTAGAAGCAAGCAAACCAGGAACACTGCTAACGAGGCAAGGCACTTCATTGAAACAGAACTGCACCCGGTCATTGAAAGGGCTGCGAAAGAGCCAAATTCAATTGTCGTTCTTGTTAAGAGCCCTTTTTCGCTTCCAATAAAAGGCCTTAGCAGGGAAATACAGAGTGCAATGAGACGGTCACTCAAAATCAGTGGGTCATGGCACAGGAAAGGCAACGCAGTTGAAAAAAGGTTTGCTAAGTTTGTTGAAGGAAAACTTGGAGTGAAGGCCATAATTTCTTCTGGCCATGTAGGCCTTAAAGCGCTTTCAAAGGATCCAGCAGATTTGATTATAGAAAAAGTTAAAGCTGAAATCAAGCGCAGAAAATTTGAGTTAAGCAGGAATGCCTCTGTTGAAGGCTATGGGAGTTACAGGGAAATATGCGCCCATGATTTTCCGAACAAGTTCAGGGAAGCGCTTGGAATTACCGGCAGGTTTGAGGTGAAGCGAGCCGGCAGCATTTCTTTTGTTACAGGGTACAGGAAGCTCCCGAGGCCACCCCACAATCAGCCAAAAAAACCCAAGCAACACGGCATTAGAAGGCGCTAGTTTTATCCTTGTTTTCAGGAGGAAAAAGAAAGCCTTAAAAAAAGCACCAGACATATTTACGTCAATTGACGTATAACTATTGGCGGTGTTTTTCTGGAAAAGCTGGAAAATCCTTCGGAAGCGAAGCTTAAAAGCCACGAAATTCTTGGCTGGGGCCTTTACCACTTTGACGAACCGATTTCAAAGACACTAAGGAAGGGGAAGGAAGCCGAAATAGTTGAACGCGCTGACGGCAGCAAGCATTACATTATCAGGGCTTTGCCTGAGCTTTCAGTGCAGGAAGCGTGGCTTGTCAAAAACTTTCTCAGCGAGTTTGCTGAAGGAGCCTATGGCAAAGGAAATTCTGAGCCGATTGAAGTTGCACTTAAAAAATTTTGCGAGAAAAACTGGGTTGAGCTGGATGATGGGCAGCGAGAGTACTTGGTTAAAACGCTTCAATTGCTTGCCTTTGAATTCGGGTTCCTTTCAATCATCTTGGAAGACGACAACATAGAGGAAGTTGCGGTAATCGGCTTGCATAAACCGGTTTATGTTTTTGACAGAGCATTCGGCTGGATGAAAACCAATGCCTTTTATTCAAGCGAAGCAGCCGTTAAAAATGCAGCCAACAAAATGGCAAGGCAGATTGGCAGGCACTTAAGCCTCCAAAACCCAAAACTGAATGCAGTGCTGCCGAACGGAAGCAGGCTGAATGCATGCATTGAGCCGGCAGCAATGCAGCCTGCAATCACAATAAGGAAGTTCAGGGAAAAACCTTTTACTCCAACAGAGCTTGTTGCCAACAGAACGATTTCAAGTGAAGCCATTGCTTTCCTGTGGGCGGCAATGCAGACTGACTGCTCCATGCTAGTGTGTGGCAACACTGGCAGCGGGAAAACAAGCACACTGAACGCGCTTTTCTGTTTTGTTCCAAAAGAGGAGAGAATTATTGTAACAGAGGAAACCCCTGAAATAAACCTGCCGCACGAACACATGGTAAAGCTCGTAACTGTTCAAAACATTGGCATTGGCATGAGTGAACTCATCGAGAATACTTTAAGGATGAGGCCTGACAGGGTTGTTGTTGGTGAAATACGGAACAGGGAAGAAGTGAATGCATTCATTGACACTCTCCTTGCAGGGCAGGGAAAGGGCTGCTATGCTACTTTTCACGCCAGATCCGCGAAAGAAGCTGCGCTGAGAATGAAGAAGTTAGGAGTGATGGAAATGGATCTTGGGGCAGTTGACATTATTCTTGTTCAGAAAAGGTGGAATTCTGTCAGAGAAAAAAAGGTTTCAGCCGAAGGCCCATTTTCGCAAACCTTTTCCCAAAAGGTTTCAGCCGAAGTCAGGCGCATCACTGAAATTGTTGAGGTCAGCCATTCAGCTGAAGGGCTTGAGTTGCGCACACTGTTTGAATTTGACCACGAAAAAGGCATGCTTGTCAGAAAGAACAGGAGCTCAAAGGTGATGGAGAAAATGAAAATCACTTTCGGTTTAAATGAAAAGCAGTTGGGGAAGCTGTTGAAGCAAAGGGAGAAAAGGCTTCGCCTGCTGCAGGCAAAAGAGCCATCATTGAAGGAATTCTTCGAGGAAATCAGCAATGAACCAGACTGAATGGATTGAGAGAAAGTTGTCAAAAGACTTAATGGAAGCCGGAATGAAGGTAAATGAAAAGGAATATCTTTCAAATGCATTCAAGTTTTCTTTGATTGCAGCAATTTTTTTCTGGCTGGCTTGGAATCTTCTGTTCAATGAACTTTTTTTTGGGATTGCTGCAACTGCATTGTTCTTTCTTGCGTCTGTCTTGGTGTGGATTTACCTGCCTGAAGCAAAAAAGAGAAAGCGCGCTGCACTGATTGAAAGGGATCTGCCGTTTGCTTTAATGCAGATGAGTGTTGAGCTGAACGTAAATGTTCCCTTCGAAAAAAGCCTGGAAAGGCTCTCCAAAGGAGGCTATGGCTTGGTTTCAGGGGAGCTGGGAAAAGCAATTGGTGAGGTGAAAGAAAAAGGGGCTTCGCTCCAGGAGGCGTTTATTCATGCAAGTGAAAGGAACCACTCTCACATGTTCCGAAGGGCACTGGCTCATCTAACGCAGGTGTACGAGCAGGGAAACAGAATCAAGGGCGAGGGGCTGAGGAGCCTGGCCAGAGAAGAGCTCGCACGGCAGAGGGCTAAAAGCAAGGAATTTTCAGGCAAGTTGGTAACGTATTCCTTGATGTTTATTGCCTTGTCGGCAATAATTCCTGCCTTGTTTCAGGCATTTATTGTTGTTGGCTCCACTTTCATGGAGCTGACGCTTTCACCGCTACAGGTGCTGCTCATTCCGGCGCTTGTTTTTCCACTGATTGATTTGGCGGTTTTGCAGCTCATAAGAAGCAAAACTCCAGAGTTCTTGAAAGGATGAGAGTGAAAGGAAATGCTTGAGTTCTTTGAAGGCAGAGAATGGATGAAAGAATTTGAATCTGTTCTAAGGCAGAACAACTATGAAAAAGGGGTTAAGGGGTTTGTTAGGAGTGCAACAGTGCAGGGGGCAGTGCTTTTTCTTTTCACATTCAGCGCGCTACTGCTCACAGGACAAAATGAAGTATACATAATTGTTTTTTCTTTTGCAGCTTTTCTCGCTCCAGGAACTCTGAATTACTTATTCCAGCTCTTTGTTTTCGATTTGAGGAGGAAAAAAATTGAGGAATTGGTTCCTGATTTGCTGCTGCAGGCATCAATGCTTCCAGCAGGCACATCGCTTGAAAAAGCAATAGAGCGTTTTTCAAAGGCAGACTACGGCGAACTCAGCAGGGAATTCAGGAGAGCGCATGAAAGCATATTGAGTGGTGCTTCGCCGGAAGAAGCACTGGAAAAAATGAACAATAGCAACAGGTCAAAAACACTGGAGAGAGCAGTAAACCTGATAGTGCAGGGAATAAATTCAGGGAGCGAGGCAAGCCACGTGTTCAAGGAAACCGCTGAAGACATCCTTGAAACAAACAGCATTCTCCGAGAGCGCTCCTCTTCAATGGTAGTGGAAAAATACACTCTGCTCCTAGGCGGGGGAATAATTGTGCCGTTAATTCTCGGCCTGCTGGTTGGAATGGTGCATGAATTGAACTTTAATTCGTTGGCGGAACTAGGAATTGGTCTGCCGACGGAGCAGCGCGAGGCAGTAATGCAGGCAGCACTGCTTGCAAATCAACTTTACTTGGTTGAGTATGCAATTATTGCGTCGGTTTTTGTGGCTTTCCAGGAATCTGATTCCAAGAAGGCATTGCTGTATGCTGCCGTGCTTCTGCCATTGAGCTTTATCGCTTATCATGCGGGGCAGATGTTTGGCATTTGAAAGCAGGACAAAAAATGACGTCCTCCCCTGCCTAAAGGCAGAGGGTATCCCAACATTTAATGGACGTCATGAACCCGTCAACGCAACACTTTGTCAAAAAGAAAACAGGTGTTTTTATTTCACTTGACAAAGTGTTGAAAAGATACCGAGACCAATAACCGCGACTTAAAAGCCGAGGCGCACGCCTAACACTCACACATTATACCTAAAAAAGCCGGAGGAGCTTTCTGAGATATTATCCCCAAAAAGAATAGAACTGCTCAAGTACATAATCAGCAACCGCAAAAAAAACAGAACAATAAGTGAAATTTCCAAAAAGTTAAATAGAAAGCAGGAAGCAATAAGCAGGGACGCAAATTTATTGGTAAAGCACAATTTAATCAGGAAGATCCGACAAAAGCAGATGACCTGCTTGAAGGCCATTTACGGTTCCCTGCAAATAAGGTTGACCGCCTAAAGTAGTACCCCCAATCAAAATTTTTTTTAGAACCCGCCATGTTCTACATCTGAAAGCGATATCAAGGCAAGAATTAATAAGCAGTTTGCACTTTTTTTTATTGGATTTTATGCCTGGAGCCATAGCGGAGTTTGTGGAGTTCAGCCCGAAAAACCTTAAGGGCTACACTATTATTGAGGGCTTTCCAGGTATGGGTTTGGTTGGAACAATTGCAGCCAAGTACATGGTTGAAAAAGTTAAGTTCAGGCTCTACGGTTACATTGATTCTGACATTTTCATGCCAATAATTAGGGTACACAAAGGCCTTCTAGTAAGGCCTGCAAGAATTTATGTTCATGAAGAAAAAAAACTCGTTGTTCTGATTTCAGAGCAGGCAATTCCAAAACTTTACACAAACAGGCTTGCAAAAGAGGTTGTAAAGTGGATTCAGAACAAGGGAATAACCGAGCTAATTTCCTTAAGCGGAATCCACGCATATAGTGAGGCGCCTGGCCAGCCAATAATTTATGGAATTGCAGCAAATGAGGAATCAGTGGACATGCTGAAAAAATTTAACCTTGAACTAATCCAGGATGGCATTACCACTGGAATAACTGCGATGATTTTAATGGAGCTCAAGAGAACAAACATTAAAGGAATTTCAATTCTCGGGAATGTGAAGATTGCGGCAGATTACCAGGCCGCTGCAGAAGTGCTTAAAAAACTCAATGAACTGCTTTCACTTAAGATTGATGTCAAACCGCTGTTGAACGAGGCAAAAGAAGTTGAACGCGAGCTATTAAAGCAGTTGCAGACGACAAAGCAGACCAAGGACTCGGCGGAAAAATTCGAGCCTAAGGCGCCGATGTATACTTAAGCGGGAAAGCATGCCTTCAAACGTGAAGATTGGAGTAATCGCAATTGTTGTTGTAATGGCTGCAGTGGTTGTTCTTCATTACCTTCAGCAGTCACAGGTGCCTGAATACATTGAAACCCCAAGTGGTGATGAGTACCTTCCACAGGATTACGTTGACCCGGCAACCGCCGGAGGCCCTGAAATTGATTTGAGTGAAGGAAGCGCTCCAAGCAATTGCGCGCAGCTTGAAGGCTTTGAAAAGGAGAGCTGCATTCATGCAAGTGCAGTCATTCAAGGAAACCCTGAAACATGCAATTCAATTGAAAGTGTTTACGCAAGGGACAACTGCATTTTGGAAGTTGCTATAACAACTGGAAATGAGGAGGCATGCCCTCAAATTAGGTTTGGAAAAGAGGACTGCTTTTCGCAGATTGCACTGCAGGAAAACAGGCCTGAACTTTGCGAGAAAACAACAATTGAAAAGGATGTTTGCAGGAATGCAGTGCAGCAAAATGACATTTCCATATGTGACTCGCTGGGGGAAGGAAAACGACACTGCATGAACGCTTTCATTAAGCAGTGCCCTGATGATGCCCCATTGGCGCAGATATGCTATAGGAGCCCTCCCGATATGACGCAGTGCGACAGCATAATTGATTTGCGCGGAAGCTGCTATGCAGACATTGCTCTTGAAAAAAACAATCCTGCTTTATGCGCTGAAATCGGGGAGTTAAGCAACGTGTGCTATTTCACGATAGCAATTAACACCCTTGATGCAGGCGTTTGCGAGTTCATGAGCGAAAACAGGGACAACTGCGTTGCAACAATCGCTTTTGAGACAGGAAATCCTTCTCTCTGCGAAAAGGCAGGAACTGAAAGGCAAAATTGTTTGGCTGACCTATCTTAAAAAACCTTTATAAATAACTTGAATCCTAATTGTAGTATGGCTTTATTCAGGCGAAGAGAAAGGGTTTCCCCCCTTACTGGCTTAAGGATGCACACCAGAAAAATAAAGCACCCTGGAGTTCAGGAGTATATGAGGCCACGCCGGATGCTGCCACTTTTTGAGCACCCTGACATGGTGGAAGTTAAAAGGGCCGGGCCGTTCATTTTCAAGAAACCAAAAGACGAGCAGGCAGCAAAAAAGCTGTTGCTTAACCCTGATACAATGATTGTGGGAGTGGACACAAGGTATGTTATTGACCCCCGGCAACTTGAGCTCGTGAGAAAAGAGTTTCAGAGAAGGCTGAGAATTACTTCTCCAGAAGAGCTGGAACGTTTGCCAAATGTTAAAATTTCTCCGGAAGAACTGAGCATGATTGAAGAAATGCAGGCAGACATTTTAAAAGTTCGTGGCTACTCTGGGGAAATTGAAAGAATGATGCAGGAACTGGTTTCTGGCTTGTACCATTCAGGCCAAGCGCCGGGCTTTAAGTGGGTTAGAATGGGCCCAGTAAGGGAAAGGACTGTAAAAGTGCCGGTTGCCGGAAAAATTCCTGGCGTAAACTTTTTTGCAACGAAAATTGCAAACTATTTAAGCAGAACCCCTTATCTTGGCTCAAAACATATAATGCGCCCTCTCACTGAAGCAGAAAAGGAAAAAGTTGGAAGCAGGATTCAAGAGGTTGGAGCAGAGAGAGGGGAACTCATTGCCAAATGGGAGAGGGGAGGCATTGGCACGGATTTAATCAGAAGATACAGGGAAGAAGAACAGCGTGCAATGGACACGCAAATTGAAAAAAAATTCAAGCTTGTAAAATAATGAAAACTAAAAGCAGGTTTTTCCTGAAAAAAACTGGAAAACTAATTTTTTTCTCTTCGAATGTAAACAAAGACCGCAATTAATGAAACAATGAAAAGTGCTAAAACAACAGGGTTTTCTGGAAGCGATGGAAGGTTAAGCAGGCTCTTGTCGGTTTCCCCTACCTGCAGGTTAAGCACGTTGCCTGAAGCAGTTGAAGTTACCTCGTTGTTGGGGCCAACTCTTGCAGAAATGCCTTCGCGGAAAGCCTCAATCAAAGGCAGCAGCTGGGCGTTTTCAGCATACCACAAGCCTTTCTCCGGGTCATAATAGAATGCCCCGTTCCTTCCCTGCGCTGAAGTAAGAACCTCTGGCTTCTGCCCGTCGAAGGAAACTGTTGGAACACCGTTTTCTGCAGCAAAGTCAAGCGTGTGCTTTTTGCCGTTCTCGTCAATGAATTCAAGGCCATTTGGAGTGGCTCTTGCAGTTCCAGCAAAGTCTTGAATCTCGCCTGTTTCCTTATCTATTACCCTCAAATGGTCCTTGCATGCTCCTGTTTCATCTCTTTCCGAGCTCAGCACATACCTTTTGGTCGGGGTTTCAAATACTTGGAAGGGGCCGAATTTTTTTAAGGAAGTATTGAATGCAGCAACCTTTGCTTGGTTCGCGGGACTATTGGGGTCGCCTTCCACTTGGAAGTCAAGAGCTGGTTCCTCGCACTGGTTTTCAGGGTTAGTGGAGGAAGTCAGGTCAGTGTCAAGGCCCCTAACATCGTTTTGTTCAAGTATGCCCTGCTCGTGGTGCCTTAACCAAATAAGGTAACAGCCGTCAGGCCTTGCAACAATCATTCCATTCTTGAACTGGATTGACTTAAGCGAGCCAACTTCCGGAATCCCATCATTAGAGCTTGAGAGCGCAACATCATTGTTTGCAAGTACATTTATTGTTGAAATGTTTCCTACAGCAATTTTTCTTGGAACTCCTTCAGCGACAATCCTGTCACCTAATGGCCTGATGTTGGGGTGCGTAGTGGTTATAACGGAATTCACCAACCCAAATGTTGAGGTTAAATTGTTTCCCCCAACCAAAGGCAAACCAGTCTGCTGCATCACTCCATCCTGCAGGCACGCCCGCGCTTCAGGATGTGTTATGAATGCCTCGCCCCTTGCATTCACCTGAATTGCAACATCAGCTGTTGGAGGCAAGCAGACAGTTGTCAATGTTCTTGGAACTTTTTTAGCTGGAATGCTTAGCTCAAGGTCATCTCCGGCCAACCTTGCTGCATCCTCGTTCTCTACAATAGGCTTTCCATCAAAGAGTATCTTGCCGTTCTCGAAATCAAAGTCAAGGCCTTTCCCTGTTGTTTTGTCTTTCACTGTTTCCTTTCCCTCTGTTTTGTATTCGCCGGAACTCATCTCGCAGCCCGGTCCACACCAGAAATAGAACAGCTTTCTTCCCTTCAGCTGGCCTGAGCTCTGACCTTGAATGCTCAAGCGTGCCTGAACAATGTTTTTTTCCTCGGAATCATTCACAAACTTTTTGATGTCATTTCCGATTCCTTCAACCTGCTCTTTGACCAATGAGTCTTCACTGCTGCCGCTGAATGCACCGGTTATCTGCTCGTTGAGGTTGCCAATAAAATTGGAAACTTTTTCAGTTGAAAGCTCCACGTTTCCTTCATCGTCCCTCTCCTCCATTGGAGGAACAAGGTAATGCACGAAGTAGCCTTCCTCAACATCAACGCAGTCCTGAAGCTTTGGAGCGTAAAGGGTTTGAATTGCAACAGTGCTGAATGCTCCAGGCCAGAAAAAGGTTGCGTAAGCCAAGGTTTCAATGCCGCCAAGCACTCCACCAATGCCGCCTTCTTCAGGCAGGAATGGAGCAATTTTTTTTGCTGTGGCATAACCAGGCAAAGAGAACACTGCCTGCTTGCAGGTTTTTGGTTCCCCTTCGGGCTGCACGAATTCCTGGCCCCTGTCCCTTGCCTCGAATTCTTCCTGCTCGTTGCTCCAGGCATCATGCAAATCAATTCGTTCCCCTTCAATGTCCCCAGTGCTTCCCTTCAAGTCCATGTGGTGCGCGAAAGCAATCAGGGTTTGGCCTTTCTGCAAGGCATCCTCCGAGCGCGTGTCCTCAAGAATGTAGGCATCGAAAGGCCTGCCGACAACAAAGAAGGGGTTAAAGTCCTCCAAGTTGGCTGAATTCAATGTGACAAAACAGTCAACGCATTCATTGGGGCCAGTCAAGTAAAACGCAAGGCTTTCGGTTTCATTCCTCAGTTCCCTTCCTGAGAGCTTGTTGTAAAAGTCCGCAACAGGATTGAATTTATCGCTTACTTCATCAAGCACAAGCTTCCATGGAAGCTTGTTTGCAACCTGCACAAACAAATCGCCTTGATCAGAACCCTCATTTGCAAAGAAGTCAATGTATGCTTCAAAGTAAAGCGGCTTGTCTTGGAGCAGGAAGTCAACCTCGCTCCAAGTGTCTGGCAGCTGGTAAAGTGATAGGTCCTCAAAGCCTGCTCCTTTTTTGCTCCACCAGTAGCCAAACGGGTAAACAGTCCACTTTGCACCGCCCTTGAACGAAAAATAGCTCCTTATTATTTCGTCTTCTTCTGCCGCAAGCTTGTCAAGCCAGCTCCAGTAGCGCCTTGAAACCCAGTTTCGTTCACGGAGAGTATTAAGCATTAAGTCAGTATTCACTTTTGACCTCAAAACGTTTGAACCAACCCTTGCGTTTGTCAATGCAGATGAAAGCTCTTCCGGAGTAAGCACTTTAGAAGGCCCCCAGTTTCCTTGAACAATTGTAGGGTTGCCGCCAATCCTGTTCTGAATTAACGGAATGCTTGCATCAGTGTAATGGATGTATTCGCCCATGTCGGTTTTTACCCAAGTATTGGCATAGCCTTTGGCCGCCCTTTCAAGGTTGCTGTAACTTAAGGCCCTAAACTCTGTTGTTGTGGCAGGGTCAAAGCCATAAAGTATGAGGTTTCCAAACTCGTCAGTTTCATAGGCGCTGCGGTACTTGTTTATCTCAGCCGTAAAGTTCCTCCAGTTGCCAGAGTCAACGAATTTATCCAGAATTACGCGGAAGTTCCTGTGCTCTGAGAACAAGTCAAGAACATCGCCTGTGTTCACCTGCTTTACTCCCTTGTCATACAGGCCCATATTGACATGCCTGACAATCCATTCAGGAAGGTCGGCTCCCATTTGGTCATCCGCAGTTGTGAGGAACTTTGCAAAAGAACGGCCATAATCAACAAGGGCTTTTTTCCCTTCAGGGTGCGTTAATGGGTCAATTCCTTGGTCCCTTAGTTTGTTAAAAATATTTGAGTATACTTTCTCTGACTGTTCCACTTCGTGGAGGCCGCCCCTCCATATTGTCCTCAGGTCTTTCATGACGCGGACAAACTCTGCTTTCTTTTCAAGAGTGTCAATTGATTCAAGGAATCCGCCTTTCGCCTGCTGTTTTCCCCACCAGTCAAAGAACTCCTGGGTTTTAATAATTGGGTAGCCTGTGCCATCAGAGCTGCCGATTGTCATGCTCTGCCAGAAGTCACGCCAGCCGTACTTGTCAATTTTTGACTGCATCCTTGAAACCTTAAGGTCTCCAAGGAAAGAGCCAGGAGTTTCAAATGTTGCCCTGAACCTGTCAGCGTAATCTGTGAGTTTTCCTTTCAGGCCAGGCAAGAGGCCTCTTCTCGCATTCCAGCCGAACATTTTTTTTGCTGCATAGCCAAGGCTCGGCCCGAAATTTGTTACAACCATTTCAGCGCTCAGCCACTGGTTAAAGTATTTGTCAAACATCGAGTAAGTTGTTATAATGCAGTCGTTGCTGATGCAGTTGGTGCCGAATTCTGCGTCAAACTCCTGTGCAAGAATCGAGTTGGGAAGCAACTCTGTTTCCAGTCGAGTTGCGGTTTTAATGTGGTTGGGAAAAGAACATATGCTGTTATCCCACACCATTCCAGCTGAAGTGCATGAAGCTTCATCTCTTGGGGTTTCAATGCACTCTCCTGTTACCTTGCTGTAAAAGTTTTTTGCTCCATCAGTGCACTGCTCCTGGGAAACTTCTTTCCAGAGCTCTTCCTGTCCTTCCTCAGTGAAAACCGCTGCTGCCAGAACTTCCTGCTCTTCTGATGTGAACTCTGGCTTTTCT
The DNA here is from genome assembly GCA_000830275.1 of archaeon GW2011_AR10. GTDB lineage: Archaea > Iainarchaeota > Iainarchaeia > Iainarchaeales > GW2011-AR10 > GW2011-AR10. The sequence continues at coordinate 639,709 of CP010424.1, forward strand.
GTTGAGTTTTCATCAGTGAACCAGCTCTTTATTTTGTCGTATCCGCTGCCGAAAGCTTCCTTGATTGGTTTAAAATCTGCAGCAATTCCTGAACCGGAATTTCTGTAAGTGAGGTTTTTTCCTGTAAGCCAGCAGTTCTGGTCGTAGTCCTTGCATCTCCCTGTACGCAGAGAATCATCAAGCACAAGACCGAAAGCGAAAGGCCCCTTTATGTGCCTGTTCAAGTAATTGCTTATCTCCCAAGGATTAAATTTTTTGTTTGGCAAGTCGGCTTTTGCCGTGACGTTTTCGTCCTGCTGCGATTTCAGAATGATGTTGTTTTCTTTCAGCTCATCCCTGTCATCAATCTCGTTTTCTGTTTGCTGTGGAAGAGCATCACCGCTTATCTCTTCTCCAACAAAGCCGTCTTTCAGGAGGTTTAGTATGTTGTTGCTTTCAGTTGGTGTAAGAGAACGGGACTCGCAGACATAACCCCTGTTTGGGAAAGGCGAAGGTATCGGCACTATAGGAGAAGTTGCAGGAGGAACTGCAGGTATTATTGGAGGGGGTTGTGGCACAGCATCAGGCGTCGGATCAAGCACTGTTGCATCTGCACCCTGAAATGCGGCAGAATTTTCGTTTTCAGTTGGATTTAAAGGTTCTGGTGCCTGTTCAGCGTAATAGTCCTGCGCGTTGGCAGGATAAGTGCTAAGCAGAATTATTGCAATCAAGAAAAGGCTTGGAAGTTTCCTCACGCTATCGCCTTAGTTTTTCCTTTAGGATAATGTGTTTTCCATTATAGCAAACAGCTTTGATTTTTGAACATTTAATTTGCTGTTTGCTAGTTGCAAAACGCAGTTTTTGTTCATATTCAAATACATAAGCATTTTGCTATATATATAACTTATTATTATTCGAAATTAGGCAAGGCTTTGCTTAAATTTCCGGCCAATAGTAAATGAATGCCAGAGTGCCGCTGATTATCCATTGAGCGAAAAAGAGCACGAATATGGAGGCAAGCAGTGTTACAATGAAAACCGTTAAGTAGAGCTTCAGTGCCCAGTGGAACTTGAACGACTTCTTGATTTTTTCGTGCAAGAACAGGCCTATGAACTCAAGCGGCAAAACAATGAAGGAAAGCACTAATGCAACAACAAGCAGCCTTACAAGCTGAATTAGCGCAATTAAGAGCAGCTCCAGAACAGGAGTCTGGAATTCAACTGGAGTTTCACCAAATGGATCGCTTTGAAGCAAGGGCAAAGCAGGCTGAAGATACAAAACTAATATTAATGAGAATATTAGTAAATATGTGGTTATGAATCCTGACTTGAACCAACTCCACTTGTACTTTCCGGCAATGGCCCTGCGCACTTTTGAAGCAAAAAAAACGAAAATGAAAACAGGAACGGAGCTTATGAAGGAGCCTTTCAGCAAATCAATCAGGGAAAAAACGGTAACCGAAACAAGGTCCTGCACCATGGAAAAAATATCGATAAACTAGTATAAAAAGCTATGGAAGATGTCTTGATGGGGTTTATTGATTTGCTGCTTGATGGCTTCATTGCATTTTATCTTGTTCTTGGCTCAACTAGCCTTGGCTACATGTTCTTGCGTTTGGGGTGGCCGAGGATAAGGATTCTTGACAAGCAGTACCGCGCGGGGTGGAGCTTGATTCTTGGAGTGATTTTTACTTCCATTATTGTGGTGAGCTCGCTTATTTTCAGCATTACTCCTTTCCTTTCATTCAATTTCAAGGAGTTTTTGTTCCTTAACCTGAGCGTTACTTTTTTCATTGCAGTTGTAGTTCTTACAATTAAGAGAAAAATCCTTGTGCCGCGAAAGGCAACTGTGACTGTGCCAAGCGAACTGCTTAGAGCAAAAGTTGCGGCTGCAAAGGCAATGACGCATATTGAGTTAAGCGAAAGCCTTAAGGAAGGCGTAATCAGCGTTAAGCCATTGGAAGAGCAAAAGATTGCCGCGCTGAGAAAAAAACTTGAGGAAGGAAAAGAACTGGGTGCCATGAAAGCATCTGTTCAGGTTGAGTCAAGGCTTCCTCCGCTTGAAAAAATGTCAGAACAAAAGCATGAACAAAAAGAGGAAAAAATAGAAAGAGGGGAAGCAACGCACCCACTGGTGGCAAAACTTTTCGGAAAAAAACAGCTGGAAAAAACAGAAGAGAAGCTAATGGCCGAAACTGGAAGGGCAAAGCCTTCCATTGAAGAGAAAATAGGGCAGGCAAAACAGAGGGAAGGAGAAGCAAAAGAGAAAAGGCTTGCTGAACTCCAAAACCTGCTAGAGCAGCAGAGAGATAAAGCAAGGGAAGAGGAGGGAAAGCCATCCAAGCCTTCTTGGAGTTTCACCAGCAGACCGAAGCAGGGCGGGTTTGAAGCAAGGAAAACAGAAGCAGGAAAGAAAGCATTAGGAGAACAGTTGAAAAAAACAGAAGCACTAAAGAAACCCGCAGCACAGAAACCGTTAAAGGAAACAATACAGTTCACTCCCCTGCCTCCAGAGGAAAGAAAGATAGAGGCTGTGAGAGCTCCTCCAAAACTGCAGCAAGAGCAGGTGCCTTCTGTGCCAAAAACTGCAATACCTGAAAAGCAGGGAAAAAAAGTTGAAGGGAAGCTGAGAGAACTGGACAAAACCGGGAAAAAACAAATTCAGCAGCGGCCTGAAGACAGCGGAGAAGATGTTCTGGACAGGTTCCTGAGAGAAAAAGGGGCCCAACTAAGAGTGCTAAAAAAGAAAAAAACAAAAGGCGAAGAAAGTGGGTGAGGGAAACCTGCCGAGAAGGCTTCGGCATAGAAAGCAGGCAGCTGATGCCAAGGCAGTTGAGAAGAAGTCCAGCGGCTTCTGGGATAATCTTTTTGGGAAAAAAAAAGCAGAAGAAAAAAAAAGCGAAGCAGTAGAACCAGAGCCTGACAGGCTGAGAAAAAAGCTGAAAGAAGAGAGCGATTACTTGGCTTCAGCAGAGGTCGGCAAATTCAAAGAAAAACATAACAGGATTCCTACAAGAAAAGAACTGGATGAAATTTCTGAAACAATTTACAGCCAGCTTAAGAAAGAGACAAGAAAAGAAAGGGAACGCGAGGAAAAGCCAAGCAGGAGAAGGGAAAAGCACGGGAAAGAAAGAACACTGCTGGAGAAACGAAGGGCTGAGAGGAAAAGGCACAGGAGAAGAGAAGAAGTTGGCCGCCGAGAAAAGCTGGAAGAAGACGAAACAGAAGAAGAAAATGAGGAAGAAGCACTCCAGCTTGGAAGAGCTGAACCAGAAATCGGGAAAGGGGAAGAACCACTTATTTCAGAGGAAGAGGAAAAAGAAATAAGCGTGAAGGACTTGCTGAAAGAAGAAGCAGGCGGAAAAGAAGAGGAAAGAGAAGAAACTACTGATGAAGATTATGACAAGCTTTCACTTGAAGAGCTGACGGAAACGGAAGAGTTTGGCAAAATAGGCAGCGAGCTTGAACGCAGCGGAACTGAATCAATCACAAAAGAGATTGAAACAGAGAAGAAGTGCCCTCACTGCGGCACAAAATCATCCGATATTGTTTTCTGCTCTGGCTGCGGAGCAGGATTCTGTTCCCACTGCGCGAAAAAGGTTGAAGTGCAGGAAGAGCACATAAAGTATGTCTGCCCTTCATGCGGCAGCGAGTTCAGGGTAAAAAGGCACAAGTGAAAAATTTTACCTGCACGCTGAAGAATCAAAGTGCTCAATGCCTGCTTCAATGCAGCACCACTCAGAACTCTTAAAGTAGGGAACAGAACCTACTTCTGTCGCATCCCACAAAACCAAATCTGCCTGCGTTTCAAATGGCCTGAAAGTTATCTCGTCCTCTGCAACCATTGTTATTTTGGCTGAAGCCTGCGCTGTGTCGCCAACCCGGATAATAAGGTCTTTCAGGCTGTTGTTGATTGTGCCAAAGTCAGCATTTTCCCCAATGCTGCACAGCAAATCAGTTCTTGGAGGGTCATCAGCAACAAAGTTTGGAAACCTCCCTGTTCCAATGTTCTCAAAGTTTGTTTTGTGGAAAAAAATGAAGATGAATTTCTGCCTCACATCCTCTTGGTCTCTTGGAACAGAAAGATAGAAAATGTAATCAAAGTTGTCTCCAAGAGGAGCCATTATTGAATTGATGTCCTGCGCTAAAATCAGCATTGTTTTCTCTGTGAGGTAGCGCTTGTCGGCATAATCTTCCTTCACATAAGCAAGCAGCTGGTCAATTTCAACTTCACTACTTAAGCCGTAAATTGAGCTGTCTGGGTTTCTTGGAGTGCTGCTGTAAAGAATTGTTTTAAGGGCATCCGTTGCAAAATCAGAATTGTAGTTCTGCACTATCTGCGCTGAAACAGTGTTGCCGTATCCATTGGAGAAAGAGAAAAGGAAAACGCTGATTGAGGTAACTATCAGGAGAAAGTAAAGAGCATCTGTTACTGCTGCTTGGCCTCTGTTTTCCTTTAAGGCATCCATGTAACCACCACCAAGTGCATTGGCTTAATAACCCTGTTGTCTTCAACTGCAATCGGGTAAATCCTTGCAACAATTTCTTTGTCGGCAAAAAAACGGTAAGCAAAGCTAGGGGAAGAAGAAATGTCGCTGTTAATTGCAGGGTCAATGTTGTGGCATGAGAACTCGTTGCCTGCTTCATCCAAGAAAAAGCCCACGTTGTATAGCCTTGCATCCTGGGCATTGTATTGCAGGCTGTATTGGTCTGTGGCAGTATAATAGTTTGTTATTCCCGCGCGGAATTTAAGGTTTGGAATGCTGAGTGTACTGCACAGCGCTTTGAAGTTCTCGTAGCCACTTATATAGCTTGTGCCTTTAAGGACTTTGGCAATTTTTATCACTTTGATGTCAGAATCGAACTTGGAGTTTTTATTGTCAAAGACACCGAAAGCGAAAGTAAAGGTTGAAAAAAACATTATCAGCGCGAAGAGCAGTGGAATCAGGGAAGGCAGGTCATCTCCAATCGGCCCCAAAAAACCTTTATTCAGCAAGTGAAACCAACCCCTGGGTAAACGCTTTCACCCACGCTTGATTTTATGGCATTGCATGTCGGGCCAACGCTGCATGGAAAAATGTAGAGGGAGCTTTGCCCCCTCTTGATTTCCTTAACTAACTGAATTGAATCCATTGGAACTCTGGCCTGAGGGTCAATGTAAACAGATTCCCCTGTGTCAGTGGCCAGTTCGCGGAGTGTTCCAATTCCCCCGTACTCGTCACCCAAATAGTCTTGGCTGAAAAGGGTTACTTCTGCTTTTGTTTCAAAGGATTTTGCTGCAATTGCTTTTGGAATGTAGGAAGGGTCATTAATTGATTTCACGAGGTCGCGCCTCGGGAAAACCGAGAAAATAACTTTCGAGATTGTTTCAGGGCCTGAGGGAAGCTCTTTCTCAAACTGCGTTACACTTATTTTCATCACATAGTAGAATTCTTGGCCGCTTACATCAAGGGAGCGCGGGAATGTATGTGAATCAGAAAAACAGTAAGCGGGGGAAGAAGCAACACTGCTTGCTTTGGTGAGAACCCTGTCAAGCAACAGCTGTGCTTCCTTCACCTTGACTATGTCGATTAAGCCGAAAGTGAAGAAGGCAACGATTGCAAAAATTGATACCACAAGTATCAAGAGATTCATTTTGCTTAAAATGAAGCCAAGCATTGTCAAACCCTCTTGTAAACGCAAATCCTTGGCTGCGGGGAGAACAAGTGGAACTGCTTGATTAAAGTGTACTGGCCGGGCTCAATTGCTTCGTCTTTCTTCCATTCCTTTACTTTAAATTCTGTTGGCTGGTCGTCAAAGTCGTGGCAGACTGTTGCGGAAGGAAAATCCGTTGCAGAAGAAATGTTAAGACACTTTATTGAACTGAAGTCAGGCGAGGAAAACAAAAGCAGAGTGCATTCATAGCGCAACCCGCCACAATGAAAAGAGCAAGTGGCCCGGTCATCCCTGCTGACAATCCTCAGCGAGCTATCATTCTGGTTAAAGCAGGACGGCATATCGTATGCAACAGTTTTTTTGCCTTCGCCTTTTGCAACTGTTTCAAGCGCAGTCTTCAATTCCTCCATGTTCTGGTCAATTTTGCCTTCACACTGCGCTCTCAGCAAAGTGCTCATTGCATTGAGCCCTACAACTATCACAAAAGTCATTGTTATTACTGCAATCAGCAGCTCGAAAGGGGCTGCTTCCTGGCCTTTCTGGCTGAGCATGGTAACAAGAATACTGTAAAGAGATATATAAAGATTCTCAGAATCAATCAACAGGTATTGAGGGCAAGCATTATGAGCTGTTTGTGTTACTGTAAAAAAACGCAGTGTTTTACTTATTGAAATACTTGGCCTGCTGCCTGCTCCAAACCTTATTCGGAGTTTTTTTCAGCCATTCAGCGTACATGTCGATAAATTCCATGCGCTGCTGCCTGTTTCTCCTCATTTCCTCTTTAAGCTCTTTCAAATCTTTTTTTGTAAGCTTTAGCCCTTTTCCCATAAAATTTTCTCCGCCTGCTTTTCAACCCTGAAATTTTGAAAGCTCTCTTTCAAAAACAATCCTGTTTCCCTTGAATTCCAGTTCCATAAATTAATCTGCCAACAAACTTAATTTAACCATTCTCAAGCAAAAAAAGTATCCAAGTATTTGAAGTAGTAGTCAGTTTATGAGCGGCTGCCTTTTAACTATTTCCTGGCTCTTCTTGAACATTGGCTTAATCAAAGCAATCAGCAAAAGCGCTGCAATAATAAAAATAATGATTAGGTAAATTGAGCTCCATTCACCCTGCGCCCTTTCACCTAATTCAGGAAATCCCATATAGAAAAAGAATGGAAAAAGAAGTATTTAATGATTGGTGTTAGGTTTAACTTGCCGGAATAATGCTTACAAGGCAAATCCTTTCAGTGTTTGAGGGGTCAAATATTGCTGTTCCACCGCCACAAAAGCTGTTGTAGCCGGAAAACACTGTGTCAAGCCTTGCTTCTAGGACGGTTTCCTCAACCCTGTTCGCGTTATCGCAGAGCACGTATAGCTTCTGCTGCTGGTCAGAGTTGCCGTTGTAGCGAATCCAAGAGCCTTGAGCAACTTCCTCATAGTTAGGGTTGCTTCCTGAAACAGTGTCAGAAATTAAAACGCAAAGCTGGTGCTCTCCAAGCGAACCAGTTTTTTCTGCAATTGTCCTTGACCTCAGGCTTGTGCCGTTCTTGAATGTTACTAATCCTGTTCTTTCAGGCGTGCCCAAATTGTTGATGAGTGTCTTAATTTTTGAGGACGCTTCCTCTGTGGGGTCGCCTTGGCTTGGGGGCGCAATCTGCGTTAAAATCTGCAGCAGAATTGTGAGAATGAATACTGCAACAATTGCTGCAATCAACAGCTTGAAAACGCTGAAAGCCTGCCCTCTCTCATTCAACATAGCAATCGTAAATAGAAACTCTTAACCCATATTTAAAGGTTTTGCTTTAATTCGGCTATAAACAGCTAAGGCGTAATTGGTTTAGAGAAAGAGAACTTGCAGCAGATTTCGCAGGTTGAATCGCAAAAGGAGGCAGGGTCAAGGTTTGTTGTGCACTGCGCGTAAAAGTTTGTTTCAATGCGGTAATTTACCAGTATTCTTTGCGAGTCAACAGTGAAAGAGGAACTGCTTGGAGCAAGAATTTCAACGCATTGCCCCTCTAATCCTGTTCTTCTTGCAAGAAAATCTTTAGTATAAACTGTGCCTTTGTCGAAGAGGAGGTTTTCAACAACAAGAATGTCATTGTTTGGCTGCTGCACCGCGTTCTCTAATCCTTCAAGAAAACGCTCTTTGCTCACGTTTATTTTGAACTCCTCAAAGGAACGGATTGCACCGAGAATTATTAATAAAATCAGCAGCGCAACTATTGCGCCAATCATCATCTTGAACGGCTCAAACTGCCCTTTCTCCATACTAAAAACATCTCCCAATTTTTTTTAGTGTAAAAAACATTAAGCCAAAAATCCGCCGACGAGAATGTTGGAAATAATTATGCTTAAAACGAAAATTATAACTGAAATTGGGAAAAAGCGCGCAATGTTTATTCTCACCAGCAAATCGTTGTCCTCCTCTATTTTGGTGGTGAAGTAAGTCATTATGAGGAGAAGCTCCACAACGTAGATTGCAACGATGATTACGAACTGCGTTGGAGTAGCCATTCCAGCAACTGCTGCCGGGTCAATGAAGCTTCCAACGTTTATGCCAGAAAACGTGTTTGGAATGCCTGCTCCTCCTGGAACATCAAGGTTGCTCAGATCAAGTTCCGTTGCAATATTGGAAGAAGCGATGGAGGAAAGGGTTATTATTACGATTTTCTGCAGGCTTGTTGTAATGCCCAAAACCATCGGCGCAATGAATAGGCTCATTGTCTTCATCATTCCTGTTACATCAGAAACCAAAATCTTCAAATTGTTTGCAACCTTTTCCGCGTTGTCGAGCTGGATGCTTAACGCAATCATTGTCCTGGCAGCAACGTTCACCCCCAATTGCACTGAATCAACAAGCAGCCTCACTGAACCGCTAATCAACGAGCTTGGAATGTTTTTCAATGAACCATAGTTTGGGTCAAAGAATGCCTGCTCTAATGGCATTGCAAGCAAGGCAATGTTGTCAAGCGTTTTCGAGAAAATCCTTTTCGATATTTTGAACTGTGGCAAAAAATCCATTGTGTGCTTTAATGCTTCCTCCACCGGCTTGTTTTCACCCATGCGGGAAGCAAGAATGTAGATTGAGTCCTTGAACTCTGACTCCATTTCAACAATTTCAAGCTGGGCTTTCCGCTTGTAAATGTTGTTGTAGTAGAGGTAAACAAACACTGAAAGTGAAACGGTTATGAGCAGGCCGAAAATGAAATTGTAGGGAGTAATATCGTTGGCCGGCTTCGTGAAAAATGCCTGTTCCTCGCTTTTCACGCGTTTCTCTGCTTCCTCAACAGGAAAACCCTGCGCAATCAGCTCATTGTAAAGCACTCCTGTGGGAATGTCAAAGTATTTCAATTGGTAGCCTGCTTTTGAAAGAACTTCAGTCCTTTGCTTGTCTAATGCAAGCAGCTGCGGCGTGCCTTCCTCAAGGCCCAAAGCATCGTAAAGAATTTTTGGCGGAACTCCTTGCTGTGAAACAAAAAAGGAAATTGAGCTTCCTGCAATCAACACAACAACAACCACGAAGAAAATGCTCACAAAGCCGTTGCCTAACCTCATTGTGCCCTTCGGCGGCAAACCCGGAAAGTTGTCCTTTATTTCAGGCGCAACATACGTTGGTGGGCGCTTGCTTATAACGGAGAAAGCAAACCAAAGCGTAACCAAAGGAATTATTATGTTGTAAATGGCAAACAAAACAATTGGGTTTGCAAGCGGTGCGCCGCTGAAAGAGCTCCCTACAGGAAGAATGATTATCAGAATCAATGGAAGCAGCACCCCAACATAGAAGAGAATCATTGTTGGCTGGTTGAGGTCGCGAGCATACTGCTCCATTTTGTTTTTTATTGACTCAAGTATTTCATCCATTGTTTGGTCAAGCAAAGCAAAACGCTTTGCTTCAGTTGTTTCAATCACTGAAGCGCGGATTCGCATCAACGCTTTCTTGAATTCATCGCTGAATGCACCCCAGCGGTAAGCCAGTGCATCGCTTGCTTCTGCAACAGACGAGTAAACTCCCAACTGGACATCCCACAAAAGTTTTTTGAAGTCTTCAGCAATTTTGCCCCTGCCGTGCTCTGCTGCAAACTCAATGCTTTTCTCCAGGTTCGGGCTTAACTTCATTGACATAACCATGTAGCCGAGGATTTCAGGAACATAAGTCAAAGCACGCACCTGCTCTGCTCTTGCCTCCTCCAAGGGATAGTTTTGAACATAATATGTTGCAAAAACCACCATGCCAAGCAATGGGAGGAGAATGTAGATTGGCGTAAGAAAGGTTGCCCCGCCAACGAATAGGTTTACAACCACTATTGCAGGGGACAGGAAAATAATTCCTGCAATTACTATTGCAGCAAGAAAGCTCACAATCAGCACGAACTTGTACGCTGCACCAAGCTCTTCCCCATTTAGCTCCCAACCCAGAAACTCCACTGCCTTCTTGTTCTGCTCTGAAAGCGCTTCACCTTTTCCTAGTGAAGGAGCCATTGCGTGAATGCGCTTGCAGAACCTAACAAAAGGGTGCTGTTTTCTCCTTACAAGCGTTCTTTCCTCATTCTTGAACTCGTCCTTGACCACGGCTATTTCCCTGTAAAGCTCTCCAATAGAGCTTGGCCCATCAAACAGCTTCTCTTCTTCTTCCTGCTCTCTTTCTTCCCTGTCTTTTCTCGCCATAAAATGGTTTCACTTCAAGACTTTGTTTTGGCAATTATTCCCTTAATTAAGTGGTTTTTTACCCAGTTCTTCCACTCGCCCAGAACCTCTTCGTAGTCAACGGAACCGTGTTCTTCAAGCTGGTCCTCCTTCAATAGCATGAGCTTGTTGTTTGCAAGAACCGCGTTTTCTGCTTCAAGCAGAGAAGGAATTGAATTCTTGTTCTTCATTTCCACCAAAAACTCTTTTGCCGAGCCATTCATTCTTATGCTCCTCCAGATTTCTTCAAGGTTGAGGCCGCTCATCTTGCTTATCTTTGAGAACATCTCGCTTTCCTTAAGGTTGTCTTCAAGCAGTTCAAGCTCGTCTTTTTTTGCGTCATAACTCATTAGGTCCAGCAAACCGCCCTCTCTTTCAGGATCCTCAATCCAGTGCTTTTTCACCTCTGTTATCTGGACAATTCTCCTGTTCCTCTGCAGTGACCCGGAAAACCTTATCGGCCTTGCAACCACGACAACATCAGTTGCCTTAAACGAAGTGTTTGGAACATCCAAGTCATTCACTACCCTATCCCACACAGAGTAAGCGCTTTCACCGTGGATTGTTCCCATCACAATGTTTCCCGCAGCACCAATTCTCATTGCCTCGTACAGAACCCTTGCTTCCTTGCTCCTCACTTCACCTATGATTAGGGCAGAATCTCCCAAACGAAGCGCTGTCCTCAAAGCTTCCTCTGGCGCAACCTCAGAGGAAGTGCCGCCAGCAGCAATAGGTGAACGCGTTTTAAGCCTCTGGATGTTGAAGCCTATGTTCTTCATGTAAGGAACTGGAAGTTCCAAGGTGTCTTCCTGCACAATTATTCTCGTGCTCTGGATAATTTCAAGGATTAGTGCCTGCATCAAAGAAGTTTTTCCGCTGCCCCTTGAACCAGTAACCAGCATTGTTGCCTGTGCGTCAACGAAAAAAGAAAGCAGGCCTGCTGAAAGAGGAGTTAAAAATTTCACGTCAACAAACTGGGGCAGCGTCCAAGGAGTAACCTTATGCAGCCTGAAAGCAAACGCGATTCCGCTCGGCGCAAGCGGCGGGCCAATGACTGCAACCCTTGTCTCCATGTCAGGCAAATCAAAGTCCAGGACTGGATGAGCTTCATCAAATGGCCTGCCTGACATTGCACGCATTTTTGATACAAGCGAACTTGCCTCTCCTTCAGTGTAAAGAATGTTGGTTTCGCACTGGCCAAAGTCAGAGTGAATAACGTAAAGCGGCTTCTGCCCGATGGGAGAATCAATGAAAATGTCTGTGAGGTTCCTGTCAGAGAGCAGCAGTTCAAGGATTCCGTAGCCGACAGTGTACCTTGCAACAATCTGGCTTAACTCAATTATTTCATCGTTGCCAAGAGAAATATTGTTCTCTTTCGCGATGTCCTTGATTGTTGACTGGTAAACGCGCTCAAAGTACTTCCTGCTTTTCGCAAGCTCGCTTAAAGAGGTTTTTCCAGGCCTGTACGATGCAACGATTTCCCTTGTCTTGCTCAAAATGAAGTACTTGTCCGGGGGCAGGGAATACTCTGGGGGATTGACAATGTAAAGCTTCTGCGGCTTGTTCGGGTGCTTGAATATCTGCACTGTTGTATCCTTCACTTGGTATTCGTCCAGAAGCTCCAGCTTTTCCTCTTCTTCAAACAGCAGCCTTGAACCGATAAAGGAGGGTTTTACCTGCGCTTCAAAGAACGGCTTGTACATTTCTTTTGTGTCAGGAACTGTTTTCAGCTTCAAAAGAATCTGTTTGGCTTTCTGGACAAGCATTGTGCTGTCAAGGTTCTTCTTTATGTAAAGCAGGGTGCGAAGGTAAACATCAGAGTAATGCTCTTTGTCCTCAGAGCTAAAGCGCTCCCTTTCCTTGCTGATGGCGCGGAGCAGTTCAAGGTAAGAATAAATCGGGTCAAACAACAGGGTATCGTGAGTGATTTTAACAATAGTGTTGTGCCTTTCACCGAAGTCTTTTTCGCCCTCAATTTTTGCATCCCCTAAAAACTTGTAGCTCCACACGCTTTCAATCTCTAATTTTTGCGCAACCCTCGAAATTTCCTCCAGAAGCTTTTTCTGCTCCTCGCTGTAAACCCTTTCGTACACTTCAGCCAAAACAATGTCGTCAACTTCCACTTCTTGAAGCAGGCTGAAGACATGGTACCTGCATGCAGGGTCATCAGCGATTGAGGAACTATAAACGCAGTCGCGACAGTCAAAAATCAGGTGCCTCTTGTTGCCTTCCTCTTTAACCGCCCAAGGGCCTACTTCAAAACCGCCGATTTTCAACGCAATTCACCTTTAAAATTGCGAATTCCCTTTATTAATAGGTGGTTCAGTGGAATTCGCGTAACTCAAAAACCACCCATAATCCACCGACTTAGGCCGGTGGTTTTTGAAAGCTGCAGCGAATAAAAAAGGCCTAATCTTATTATTATACTTTATCTTCAATGAAAGAAACTAATAATAATAACAAAATACATTGTTTTTCTGCGGAAAGTGAAGCACTAAGAGCATGGCTGACTTGAAGCAAAAGGTGAACTGATGCGGTTCGGCGAAGTGTTAAAGAATTCATTCACCCTGTGGCTGAAGGACAAAAAGAGCCTTATATATGTTCTTGCATTAATTGGATTGTTTGCGGTTCTCGCAGCTGGATTGATTGCTTTTCTTGCAATTGGTTCTTTGACTAACTCGATTAGATTTATTGAAGGTTCGGACTTAACCCAAGTGGCCCTTTCAGATGACGGAAACATCATCTTCCTGGCAATTGCGGCAATTGTTTTGCTCTGCGCTTTTATAGTGTTTTTTGTAGGCACATTCTATGTGTCAGCCTTGCTGGAGGTTCGAGCGCTGCAGCTGCTGGGCTTTAACACCGCGCGGTTCGGGCTAATTAAATTCGTCAAGCTTGTTCTATTCCAGATTTGGGTTTCAATCATGGCCTACACTTCATGGTACAACAAGGTGTTCTTCTACTATCTAATCGGGCTGATTCTCTTCTGGGTTACATCAATCGGCGTGTTTTTGCTGATTGAGCGCATCGGAAACATTTTGCTTTTATTGGCAACACTGCTTTCAGCTGTCTACCTTTTACCTGTTATATACAACACAATTAGGCTGAGCATTGCTTCCGCCATTTATCTCCATGAGGACTTTGGGATTATGAAGGCAGGAAGGGCCGCATGGGAGCTAGCGCACAAGAAAGTGCTTGGAATATTCATTGCATTCCTGCTGGTGCAGATTGCAATTCAAATATTACTAATCATACCTTGGTTTGTCTTAATTATTGCGGCAAACGTTGCCCTGCTTTTGACAGGCATAGAACTCTTAGCAATTGCAATTGCTTTCACAGGAATGGCCTTGATAATTATTTTTGCTATTGTTGTTTCATCTTTTGCAGTGCCAAGCATTTACTCGGAAGTGAAAAACAGCCCGAGCGAGCAGCCACCTGCCCCAAGTGGTTTGCCGAAAAATACAACTGCCCTTACAACAATGCAAACCAATGAGCCGATTGAAAGAATGCGCGCATCAATCCAAAGGCAGGAGCCAGTTTACTCTCAGCCACAAAGGCAACAGAGCTATGCAAGGCGCAGCCCTGCAGCTGCTGGGCTTTCAGCGGTTGAAAAAGCGCATGTGAACAAGCTTGCTGCAGTGCTGAAAGACGTTTCCCACCGCTACAAGGAATCGGAAATAAGGCAAGTAATAAAGGAAAAGAATTACTCTGACAGAATAGCGGATGAAACAATCAAGCTGCTCCAGAAAGACCTTAAAAACAGCAAATGATTTAAAAACAAGGGAACTGCATGATTTTAGTTAATGCACAAAAAATTTGAATTTCTGAGTAAAACTTTTTCAGAGAAAGAAATACTTAAAGCAGGAAAGTTTCTTTTGGGCTTAGCTGCATACTTCATTGCGCTGAGCTTTCTTGTTTCACTGGTGCCGCTGGAATTGGTTGAATTCTTTTTTGCATCAGTTTCACTTTTCTTTCTTGGGTTTTTTGGCTTTTCGGGAGAACTGGTTTTCACGGAACCAGTTATCATGCAATTGCAGGGCTTGGAGCAAGGAATTGCAATAACCTATCTTTGCACTGGCCTGCTGGAACTGGTGCTGCTTGTTTCAGCTGTTGCCTCCTCGTTCGGCATTGAATGGAAAAAAAGAATTATTGGAGTTATTGCTGGCGCAATTGCATTGGTTGCGTTCAACGTTTTCAGGATAGTTTCAAGCATTCTGATTATTCTTTGGTTTGGTTTGGAGGCAGGTGGCTTTTCGCATGACCTGTTGTTCAGGGTTTTTTTGTTTGCAACCGTTGCCGGCTACTATTTTGTGTGGTTTAACTGGGCCACAAGACTAAAAAAACTGAATTCCACCTTATAGCATTATAGTGTTTTCTCCTTCAAAGTGTTTGTCCCCAGTAACAATCGGCAGATTGTACTGCTTTGCTGTTGCAAGAATGATTGCATCAATTAAACCAAAATCCTTGAAGTTTTTTCTTTTTTCTATTTTTAATATACCTGATGTTTCCAATTGTTCTTGGTTGACTTCGATAATTGTAGACAGGTTTTTAACAATGTGAAAAATTTTTTGCCGGTTAAGTTTGCTTTTTTCAACCCACTCGCTCAGCTCTGCAATAGAAATAGCACTTGTGAAACACTGGTTATTAGCAATAACTTCTTTTACTTTTAGGCCCCTGCTAGTACCATTAAATAATTCAATCCAAGCATATGTATCCAAAAGCACTTAAAACACTCTGTCTTTGTGGTCTCGCCTAAAGGGTTTTGCATTTTTTACAGAACCAAATGCTTTTTCAAGTAAAGAGATGTCTTTTTTAATAACAGCCAACTGTATTTTCTCCCCCTCGCCGATTTTTTCCTGTTTTACTACCTCCTTTGGAATCAGAGCACCCCAAGAACTCCCAACCTTTCTAAGCTTGGTTTCAAAAACCTGCACAAAAATCACTATTATAATATATTATAACAAAATATTTAAACTTATTCTTGGCCGGAACTGCATTGTTTCTGCCAAAAAAAACATTCATCTGGGCGACAAGAATCTGAAGCCGTTTTGCATAAGAAGCACCTTAAAACCTGAAAGCAGTAAATATATATTGCTGAAGATAATTAATACAAAGAGAGAAGCAGGTGAATTTGTTGGAGAAGCGCTATAGAAACCTCGCCCTGTTAGTGGTTGCAGTAATAGTTTTAGCTTTGGCTTGGCTTCTTTTTTCCTCTGTTTCCTTTGAGTCAAAGCTCTCGGAAATTGATGCAGTGTGGAAAGAAAACGGCCTTAGCGTGGCTGGTTTTCCTTACCGAAATTCACAGGAATTTGACGCGCTCAGCCTGCAGGAAATTGAGTCACTGAAGGAAAGGCTTGGCAGGGTTGAGCCGGCAAGAATTGAATCAGTTGAACAGTTTGTGGCATTAAACAAAAAGCTGTTGGCTCTTGCAACCGCTAGGAAACTTTTGGAGGAAAAAGTTCTTGCAATCGAATCAACAGCAGGCATATGCAGTGAACTCAGCCTTCTTGATGAACTGCTAGAAGCCCAAAGGGAAGTGAACGAAAAATCAAAATCGTTTGTTGGAAGCTACAATTTGTTCGTTGAGTCTTTTCCTAGGGAAGCCGAGACAGCATCGCTTCCACAAATTGAGGACAACGGCCTTGAACTGGAGTTCCTGCTCGCGCAACAGGAGGAAAATGCTGCAGCAGTCAGGGGTGAGTGCGCTTGAAGAAAAAACCTTTATTCTTGCTTTTGCTGCTTGCACTGCTTTTAACTGCCGCTAACGCAGAAGCACAAATTGCTGCCTCTGAGTGGAATGAAGGCGTTATTGCAACCAGCTTCAGCTGCAGGAAAAGCAACTGCGTTGCATTGCCCTCTCGTTTGGCTTTAGGCAAGAGAGTTGAGGTGTGCTCTTCCAAAGGATGCGTGACCGCGGTTGTAGCAGATGTTGGGCCTTGGTGCAGGCAGGATGACCCCTACGTGCTTGGCAACAGCAGGCCTTTTGCTGAGCAGCGTGCAGGAGAAAACCTTGATGATGCATTAAAATTTCCTGAAGCAGGAGAGGACACCTTGGACTGCAGAACTAACCCGAAAGTTGGAGGGCCTATTCCAAGGAAAAGCAACGGCGCAGGCATTGACTTATCGGTTGATGTTGACAGGGAACTAGGCAACAACGGAAAAGGAATTGTGAGCTGGAGGTTCATTGATGATCCAACCAATTCGCTGTTGAAATTGATTGACACTGCAAGAAAATCCCAGCAGGAGTCAATTCCAAATATTTTTTCGGCTTCAATTAGTTCAGGCGCTCCGCTTGACTTCTTCAGGGGCAAAACAGTTCTTATTGATGTAGGGCACGGTGGAAGGGATCCCGGCGCAGTTTTCACCACCAAAAACGGGCAGACAGTGAACGAGAAGGACATGGCACTCTCGTATTCAAATAAACTCAAAGAAGTGCTTGAATCAAACGGGGCGAGGGTTTTGATGACAAGGGAAACCGATGTTTACCTTTCCTTGAGCGAAAGGGTTGACATCATTAACAGGGAAAAACCTGATGTTGCAATTTCAATGCACATTAACTCTGCAAGGCTGCCTGTTTTCAGGGGCACACCACTGGTTTTCGTGGCATGCCTTTTCAGGGAGGAGGGCAAAAACGGCAACGGCTTGGTTGACATAGCAGAATTTGCCTCATTTAACCAGTTGTGCCAGCCTAACCCTGCTGAAAGCCACCAAGGCAGCGTAATAGTGGCATCGAACGTTACAAACAAGTTAAGCGGGTTTCTTACCGGAATGCGCGTAGCTGATGCAACTGTTCTGGTTAGGTCAAATTCTCCTGTTGTGTTGTTTGAGGTTGGCTTTGGCTCGAACAAGGATGAACTTGAAAGAATGCTGACTCCATTGCACCAGACAACCATAACTCTTGGCTTGGCAGCAGCAATACAGGATTACCTTGGAAAAACGAAAAAGGCAGCAGTAACTGGAACCGAGCTGAAGGAAATTGAGCTGGAGGAAGAACTGGATTATGTTGTGCTGAACTTTGGTGACCTAAGCGAACTCGAAAGGAGGGGGGTGCCAAACCCAATCACTTCAATTGCAAGCGGCACAAAATTCTACAAGAACGGGAACGAAGTGGATGCGTTCGCAACTTCGATTGTTCCTGATTCGGCTGGCAGCGAAAACAAGCTGGCAGTGTACAGGCTGCAACAGTACTCATCATACAATTTTGAGGTGAAGCTCACAGGCTACTTTGACAACAAGGTGATTGGCACAGGAAGCTTTGGGCCTATTCCTGGAAAGGCAAAGCCGGAGCTAAACGCAAATGTAAAGTGGAATTTTGCAGGGGAAGCAGCAGGCAATGTTGCTCCAACCGCTGTTGCAAATGACATAAATGCAGTGAAAGGAAAAGCGGTTTTGCTTGACGCTTCAAGGTCTTTTGACTCCGATGGAACAATTGAAGGTTACTTGTGGCTTGATTCAAGTCACCCGGATGAAAGCCCTGCAAATGGGAAAAGAGTTGCAGAGGCAACTGTTTCAGCTGTGTTTAACACTTTGGGAGAGCACCTTGTAATTCTTTACGTAACAGATGACAAGGGGGCAACCGGCTCGGAAACTTTTTACGTGAATGTAGCCAAGGAACAAGAAGGCATAGTGGAAGAAGGAGCTCCGAGGATTGAGAGACTTGTGCTGAATTATGAGTATTCTTTACGAATCAGATACAACGAGGACGGCACTATCAGGGAAACAGATGTTATTTCCCTGCAGCTCGGAAAAAACCAATTAATCTCTGCCGCGTTTTATTCCCCTGTTGAGTTTTATCGCGCGCAACTTGAGCTCTGGGCATTCCAGGAGGGAATTACTCCAAGCGCGGCAAGCATTGAGAGGAGAATGATAATTGCGGCTGATGAACGAGGCACTAATGCTCATGAGGCAGGCACTGACATATTGGTGCCAATTGATGAGGGAAAAATTGTCAGCCTAGACGAAATAGATTACGGAAAAATTGGGACAGGGCAGTGGAACAGTTCAGTGAAAGAGTTCGTGCAAAAATTCAAGGACAACCAGTATTATTTTAGGGTTGAAACAAGGATTGAAAAGGAAAGCAATGGTAAAAAGGTTGGCTCACAATTCGTGCCGGTAAGCATATCCTTGTTTGAGGAGCTTCCGCGCATTGAGAGCTGCAGTTCCATTAGGGAGTGCCTTGCCCGCGGCAGCCAGATTGTTTCCAACAGTCTTTTGAGGGCAGGCGAACAGGCAGAAGATTTTGAGGGCTTGAAGTGCGTGCAATTAGAGGAAGGAAAGCAGCTGGATGTTGTCAGTGCTCCATGCATTTCAGCTGAAAGGATTGATGAAATCCTTGCAGCAAACGATTCTCCGGCAGCTGGAACAGGAAAGGCATTCTATGATTACGGTTTAAAGTACGGCATTGACCCAACAGTTGCCTTGGCTTTCTTTAGGGAAGAGTCAACTTTCGGAAAGTTTGGGGCAGCAAACAGGACAAAATCAATCGGCAACATCAGGTATTACGATACTGCTGACCCAAATGATGCTGCTTACTGCCCAACGCAGAGAAATGACAATGGATTCTGCTCTTATGACAGCTGGGAGCAAGGCATCGAGCACTTCTACAAGTACATTAATGGCCCGCTTTACGTTGCAGCAGGCAACAATACTCTGGAGGAAATAGTGCCAATTTACATTTCCGCTTCTTCAACTGAAACAAGCAGCATCATCAGCAAAATGAGAAGCTGGTTGGCTGAGTGGAGGGAACAGTAGGCCAAAAAATTTGGAAAATAGGATATATTTTAGTTAAAGTCGGAGTATAAGTGTATTGTAATGGCAGCAAAGAGGAAAACAGGGAAAGAGAGCTTAGCCAGAATATTGGTTAAAGGAACTGGGAACAGCATTTGGTTCACAGCAAAGGCTCCGTTCACGGCAGGCTGGTGGGTTTCAAAGAAAGGCGTAAAGGCAACAGGGTGGCTTGCCAAGAAGGGCACAAAAGCAGGAAGTTGGTTGGGAAAAAAAGGAGTTAAGGCTAGCGCAGTTGCAGGGGCTTGGGCGGGAAAGAAGACAGCGTCGGCTATGAAGAGGCTCATAAAAAGCCCTTACGTTAGGTCTGCTGGCGCCGGGGTTATTGTTTACCAGTTTCCCAGCACAACCATTAAGCTGATTTTAACTGGAGTAAAATGGAGCGCAATTGGGGCTTACACTTTTCCAGGCGTGGTGATTCCAGCTGCCCTCGGTGCCGGAACATACCACTACTTTAAGGACGCCAGGAGAAGAAAGGTTATCTGGCAGTTGGTTTCAGCAGGGAAAGACCTTGCATGGGAAAGGATTGGCGGCAAGCTGTTCATTAAGGGTGGTGACGGAAAAAATCGTTTCAGGTGGAGCCCAACGGAACTCATAGTGTTGGCTACTGAAAGGGCAAGGAAAGGGATAGCAGGGAGAAGAGAGACCAGGGAGGCCAGGCAAAGGCTTTTGAAGGCATTGGATGAACCAAGCATGAAAAAATTTGTTTCTGGAATCAGAAAGGAAATTGAAGCGATTCATAGTAGGGCTGCAAGGAAGGCAAAAGCAGTTAGTGGCCAATCAATAGTTGATGGCGCGGAAGTGCTCAATGAAACCAGAAAAATCAAAGCCATCTTTACTGGAAAGTTCGAAAGGAAAACTGGAATAAAGCTGAGTGAAAGGCAGGTTGATGAAATTTTGAGCGGGTGAACAATTAAATATAGCAAAACGCTTAAGTAATTGAACATTGAAACAAAACGCTTAAGTAATTGAACATTTAAATTGCATTTTGCATCTAGCAAACAGCAATAAAAAGTTCAAAAATATAAGCTGTTTGCTATACAATAAACTTAGTAATGTTAAGTAATGGAATGCTGTGGGTTAAGGTGGTTGGTTGGATAAGAGATGGAAAAACCTGTTGCTCTTGGGGGTTTTAATTCTGGTTGTTGCAGCTGCGGCATTTATTATTCTTCAGCCAGGACCTGGAAGGGCAAAGACGTTTGGAGAGGGGTTTGAGGAAATGAAAGCATTTTTTGCAGGAAAAGGAATTGATGCCGGGGCGTTAGACATTGAGGACTTGGCTGCTCTGTCTTCGGCTGAACTTGCAGAGCTAAAAGTTGAGTTGCAGTCTTTTGCAAGTTCGTTTAATGGGCCTGGCTCTGCAAAAGAGCTTGCGGGAGTTTATGTTTCAGCAATTGATTTGGGGGCCAAGTCAAAAGCGCAGGGCAAAAAAACCAACCAAATTGATGCCCTCAGCCTGCAGGACTACTGTTCAAACATTGTGCTGTTCAAGGAAAGGGATTCACTGGAGGAGGAAAAAATTGGTTTGCTGGAGCAATTGAAAACAAATATTAATTCTTTTGTTGGAAAGTACTCAAATGAGGCACAGCAGATAGGGCTTAAACCGCTTGAAGTGGACATTGAAGCGCTGCGCTCTGCAAATGGTGAGAGAGCAACGGTAACAGCGCAGCTAGAGGGAGCATGCTGAGTGATTTGAAATGAACAGAAAAGTTTTTGCGCTTGCAGCGTTCTTGTTTTTTGCTGTTCTGGTTTTACCAAGTGCATTCGCGCTTCAGAGCTGCGCTTTTGCTTATGACTTGGGCGTTAACGGGCAGTTTAATCTGCCGAATTACTGCGGAATGAACCTCAATCAGAAAATTGAGTTCAAATACCCTGTTCCGGAAAGGAACTATTCGGTTACTGTCTTCTCGTTGAGGTTGATTAGATTCAATCAGAATAAGGCAGGAACATATTTACCATTTAACGATGACAGCTGGTCGTTCCTTATTGAAAATGATTTGTTTGGAACAAGAGGCGAATTTGTTATCAATGAAGACACTACTGATTCCCGAGGAATAGGCAGGGGGATTGGAACAATTTCAATATATGTTGACTCACAGTCAGCTGATTTTGCTTCACAGATTGAGAGGTTGACCATTAACTTTGACAGCAGGCAAATATACGAGCAGTTGAACAAACGCGTGGCAGAAGGAGAGTCTTCTCTTGGAGAGTTGGTTGGCTTTGGGGAAAATTTCACCCCTAATTTGCCTGCAACTCAAGGCGGCCAGTGCCAGCCGGCTTACACTGTTCCGAGCAGCGGAAAATTCAGGCTGCCACAGCCTTGCACAGCGGTTCCCGGCCAGCAAATTTCTTTCATGTTCAGGCAGACAGAGTTAAGTTCTCCTGTTGAATTGTTTGTTTTAAGGTATGAAAACATAAGGCCAGATTCTTTGGATTATTGGTATGACAATGATTTGCTTGAGTTCTCTGTGATTGACAGGCTCACAGGCCAAAGAAATGTTTTGAACGCGGAGGAAAATCAGGGTGGCTCTTCTAAAGTGGGAAATTATGCTGGGGTTTTCCTTAATGCAGACACCATTACTGAGGCAGGCTCGATTAAGGTGAAGAACCTTAACATTGAAATTTACCCACAAGAACTCAGCGGACTGACATCAGAGTTTCCTGGTTTGCTTGAACAGGTTAGCTCCAATAAAGTTGATGAAAAAACCAAAGCAGCAATTAATGCAAAGTTTGCAAACGATGAGGCAGCAGATGATTCAGAGGGAATTGCCGTTGCCGTGAAGGATTCAACATCAAAAACCTCAGGAGATGCCTGGGCTTCATCTCCTCCAAAAAAAGGAACTTATGTTTGGGCTTGGCAGCTTGAAGGCGCGACAATTCAGCAGCTTAATGATAACAAGGAAAAAGTTACAATAAAGCAGGAAGTCGGCAGCGAGTTTGTTGAAACCAGTGTTCCAATAAATGTTTCATCCTCGTTCAAAGACACAGAAGGAAACGATGTCGTGGGGGCATTTTACCTGGTGGAATTCAGGGACGCGGGAAAATACAGGGTTTTGGTTGAAGGGCAGGTTGTGAAAAACTTGCTGGTGTTCGTGAAAAGCGGCAATACGGGGTATGAGATAATAAAGCTCACGGGGCAGTGAAAAAATGAAAAACAAAATCTTTGTTGCAGTTGCAGTTGTTTTGCTTGCAGTACTGGTTTTCGCAGCTGAAGCAGGCATTGAAGGCATTACAACAACAGAGGACGGCCAAGGAGCTGATGTTGACAACTTTTCAACAATTTTTGGAGCACAACAGCCAACAGAATTGGTTGAAATAACCGGAAAGCCGGTTATTCTTTCCGTTTCGGTTGATGGAAAAACTTTCAGGTGCGCGACAGAAGAGCAGCCGGGAAAGTTCAGGCTTACTTCTGAATGCAAGGACATTCCGGTTAACTTGGCTGAAAATTCAGCGTTGGCGGTTGAATTCAAGTCATTGGAGAATGCGAAGTGGACAACCCTTGACATCTGGGCGATGCAAAGCGATTTGGTTCCTTTGTTTGAAAACATGGACAAGGACTTTGAGGAAACAAGGCTGAGGCAGTTCATTTTCAAGCAGCCGTACAGTTCAAATACAGCGTTGAACCTGCAAAGTGAAACCGACACGAAAAGCGGTTACGCTGAAAAGAAAACACAGGAATGGAAGGGCCTGAAACCGGAAAACTTTTTCCAGTACATTGAAGGAAAAAATGATGATTCAGGATATTACGTCCTTGTGGAGCAGTCAACTGTTGGGGCTGATGGCCCTTACACTGATTCTGAACTTGTTTCAATCCAGCTTAGCAATGTTAAGGCGCCAGCGCCTTCATTCAATTTGAGGTTCACTGAGGTGAGGGCAAAGGACAACTCGGTTTTGAAACAGAACAGCTCTGGCTTAACCTCTTACAGTTTTTCTGAACCACGGGAATTCAAGCTGAAAATTGAGGGAATTGACATAGCAAAAAACCTTTACCTTTCAAGCGGTGAAAACTCATGCAGCAAAGTGATTGAGGCAGTGAAAACAACTGCATCTGCTGGGACTCAAGGAGAAACAAGAGTTATGGGAATGGTTTTGCTCGCAGAGGATTCAACTGCAAAGGATTGGGGTGAAGCAGCAGGCACTAACACAAGGACTGCTGTTAGAACAGCTGGAACTTGGACTGGCAGGATTGTCAATGGAGCATGGATTATCGTTAGCGAATTTGGTTCAGGGTTCTGGGAAGGCGTAACTGCTTCAAGCCCGGAAGCCGCAACAACAGAAGAAATTAATGATATTCAGGTTCAGGAAACGCAGCCAGAACCAGGAAGCACTCCGCAGCCTGCTGCTGAACCTGTTGAGGAGGAAGCCGAAATAACCCTTAACGAAAAAGACAATGTTGTTGAGGGAAAGTTTTACCCTGTTCCAACCGGCACAATAAAAAAAGATTCAGCGCTCTGGAAGATTGCTCAGATTGACGGAGTGAACGTTTCAGCAATAAAGGGGGAGAGTTACACTTTTTTCGCGTGCCAGGAAAGCGGAAGCAGCTACAAGGAAGCAAAAATAACCGTGAGCTTTCCAAGCGAGCCGGGAGAATGCTCAACAATTAGGCAGTGCCTTGCAATAACCGACAAAAAGTTTGTTGAAAGGCTTGGGTAAATTTTTGGCGAAATATTTTTGAGTTTGAACAACCAAAACAAATAAATTCTTTGGATTGATACTATTTATAGGTGTTGGAGAATGGCTAATGGGAAAACCGTTGTTTTGAAGAAGGAAGCTATTAATGAATTAAGGAAAGAAGCTAACCGGCTTAGAAGTGATTTTAAGGGGTATCTTGAGGATTTGGAGCTGATGAGCAATCCTGCTTTTTGGAAATCTGTTGAGGAGTTGCAGTCCGGAAAATTGAAGAAATATGATTCGCTGGAAGAATTTTTCAAAGAGCTTGAAAGCTGATGCCTTATAGTTATTCTTTTTCCAGCGAATTCAAAAAGTCATTCAAGAAACTTGACCGCAGAATGAAAATTCTTGTTAAAAAGAAGATTGCCAAGATTGCAGAGAACCCTGAACTTGGAAAACCGTTGCATAAGCCTTTGCAGAACTTCAAAAGTGAAAGAGTTGAGAAAATGCGGATAGTCTATGCTTTTGACGGCAAATCAATCGAGTTTGCATTGCTTGACGACAGAGGACATGTTTACGGTTAAAAATGGCATGAAGAACTTCGATTTACGGCAAACAGTTTGGCAATTCAGCTTTTCAGTTTGTCAATTTTTGCTGCAAGAATGAAATCATTATCGTGAAGCCCCTGAATTTTGTGAGTGTAGTTTGTTAAGGTAACCTTGTTGTAAGAAATTAGTATGTCTGAATGGTGGCGCTCTAGTTCCATTATGGCTGCAGCCTTATTGACGAAAGCCATTGCTTCAATGAAATTCTTGAACTTGAACTGCTTGCGGATTTTTTTCGAGTTCGCTGTCAGGCTCCAACCTGAAACCTGCCGCAGAAACTTTTTTGCTTTTTTTTCTTCCATTGGAGGAATTCCTCCCCTGCAAGGAATGCAGTCCTTTGATTCAAGTTTGCTCATTAAACCACCCCCATATTTAGTGAAAAAATACTAATTTAAGGGCCTGCTTTAATGGTTAAAATTTGGTTTTCTGCGAAGCTGCGTTTTGATAAACCTTTTTTAAAAGGTTTTTGGCTGGAGAAGGGAGCATCCTTAATATATTAGTTTTCACTTTTAATACTACTATATAATGCGTTGAATGCTTTGCGCGCGAGGCCTTTTCATGGGGATTTCCGAGACATTGAGCGGATTTTACGCCAAACTGGAGGACAAGTTCTATGGCATTGCGGACTTCTTTGACAGCAAAGGCATTCCGGTTAACAGCGCGATTGACTGGGTTGAGGACAAGGGCATTCCTGCTTTTCCTCTGACAATTGCGGCAATTGTTGTTGTTGTAGCGCTGCTTTACGGTTTCGTGTTTGCTGCAACACAGCAAGTAACTGTTGTTTTTGACCTGAAGGACAACAATGGAAACGCGTTAAGCCAGGTTAGGGTTAGCGCGGTTAATTCGGCAGGCAACAATGTTCCCTTAGGCAAAACTTCCTTTAAGGACGGGGAAGACGTAACACTTGCTGGAGTGCCTGTTGGCGGCACAATAAAGTTTTCCTCTCAAAAGGAAGGTTACATTGATGGAAAGTTTTCACTGCAGGTTTCAGGCACTGAAAACCTTGCATTGCTGCGCATGAAAAAGGATGTGCAGACAATCGTGGGGCAAATAAGCCTTGTTGACACTGAAACAGGGGACCCTGTTGGAGAGGCACAAGTTATTGCAACCTTAAGCGACAAATCAACTGTTGAATGCAATGCCGGGGAGAGCATTGGGGCTTATGAGTGCGTTGGAGTGCTCGAGGGTGACAGCGCAAAAGTTGATGTTAGGACAAGCAACTTTGAGGACAGCTCCTTCACTGTTTCTTTCTTCGAGGGAAGCGTCAGCGAGTTTGAACTGCAGCCAAAGGCTTCCGCTGCAGAAGGAAAAAGCAGCCTAATTATCAGGGTTGTGGATTCTGCAACAGAGCAGAGAGTGCAGGGCGCTACAATCAGAATATTTGACGCTGATGATGAGGGCTTAATCAGTGAGGTAACTGACGAGGATGGGGAGTACATTGAAAGGGTTGACAAGGGGTTATCCTTAAGAGTGGTTGTTTCAAGGGACGGTTACATAAAGTATGATTCCGGCGCTGAAGGAATCGAGAGGACAATGCGGGATGACGAGGAGCTGTGGCTTGTCAGCATGGTGGAAGGCGGGGCAACTGTTACTGTTAGGGTAAGGGATGCTGGCGGAGCGCCACTAACAGGGGTTGTTGTTTCATTGTTCAACAGCGAGGCGGAACTGCTGGATGAAGAGAAAACATTGTTTGCCGGGGAAGTTGATTTTTCTGACTTGAATGCGGAAGCAACTTATTTTGTTACGGCTTTCCTTGACAGGTATGTTCCTGCAAGAGAAATCGTGAGGCCGCTGCAAAGCAAGGAACTTGACATAGAGCTGGAGCGATTAACGCAGTCAAATTCCTCCAATCTCAGGGTTTTTGTTGTTGATGAACGTAACAGTGCGGTAAACAATGCGTTCCTTAACTTCTTTGAATTAGAGGACGGGAAGAAAACCCCTTCAGGAATACCGCAGCAGAAAAGTGATGTAACTGGAAAAGCAACTGTGCCTGTGTCAGTAAACATTTCAATGCTTGTTGAAGCGGTTAAGGGAGCGCAGCGCGGCGAAGCCGAGGTTGAAATCAAGCAGCAGGGCCTCAATGAGGCGCTTGTAACTGTTCGCAAGGAGCTTGGCCTAGTGACCTTTGCTCTGCTGGATGAAGACAAGGAACCAGTTCAGGGAGGGCATTTAACAATTAAAAGCGGTGCAGGGGAAGAGCTGTTCAGGGCAACTCTTTCAGGGCAGAATGAAGTAACAGTTGATGTCGGGGAAAACGATTACGTGAAGATTGACTTCCTCGGCACTGACGGCAAAACACACGCGGAAGAAATTTATGTTAAGGAACAATCAAGGGTTGAAGTAATAATTGGCGGAAAGGGTTCTGCTAGTCTTTCCCCCACGCTGGAGTTTTTGGGGGTTTTCAGTGCAAGCGGTGCAGAGGTTGAGGGAATAAAGCGCGGGCAAGATTATTTCCTAAAGTTTCAGGTTGTTTTTCCTGAGGGCAAAGGAAATTATGGCATGCACGTGAGGGTTGGGGATGACTCGGTTAAGTTTGCTGACTCGCAGGATGTCGGCATAATTGGTTTGAGTGCAACTGGTGCACAGGCTTTTTATGGAAGAACTTTCTCTCCTTTCCCGGAACCGGGCTTTGAGGGGGTTGACATGCAGAACGAGGGAAACCCGGGAGGATACAACAAGTTTGTTGAGCTTTCCTTCACTGAAGGTGGAACAAAAATCGTCAAAGTGAGGGTTAAGGCAAAGGAAACAGCAACTGATTCAAGCTTTGATGTTAAGTTCAGGGCATGGAGTGAAGCAGGCAGAAGCTTTTATCGCGCACCAGTTGATTCAGTGCTTGAAACAGCAGCGTTTTCAAGCGAAAAAGGAACCTTGTACGCTGAAACATTGAAGGAAAGCGTGAGGATTTTCCAGACTGATTCGAGCTGCGAAGACGACTTGTGTGCTGGCTTCAAGTTCATCAGGAGCAATGACTCTGAGTTCGCGCCTGAAGACTTCAAGGCAGTGGTTGGAGAGGTTTACGCGCTTGAAGTGGAGCTTAACCCGAGCAAGGAAATTGACGCAACAATCAGGGCGGTCACTTCGCGAAGCAACCCGAAAATTTTCTGGCAAGGATATGGAATTGACAACTTCATTGACTTTCCTGACAACAACAAGCAGGAAACCTCCATTGAAGTGAAAGGAATTACTGCAATGCCGGGGCAGGCAGTCAAGACAAGGCTTTTCTTTAAGACGGTTGAGCTGGAAACCGCTTCAATCACGCTGCAGGTTGTAACAGCAGATGATGTTTTGAACGAGTCCTTCTTTTTCGATATTTTCCTTGAAAGGGACATGGAGTTCTCAATCCAGCCTGATGAGGTAACTTTGGGAAAGGACTTCAGCATCCTGTTAAAGGAGGATACTGGAAAAGGGATTGAGAACGCAACGATTAAGCTGAAGGACAAGGACGGAAAGCACATTGAAACAATTATCGGGGATGGTTCCCTTGGAAAAGGGCTTGATGGAAAATACGATGTAAAAAACTCTTTTGATCCTGGAGTGATAAAATACGAAATCGCTGCTGAGGGATTCAAGCCTGTTGAGGGAGAACTTCAGGTGCTTAAAACCGGGGTGCTGAGGCTGCCGGAGGAAGTGCAGGTAAGCATTCCTGCTGGGCAGGAACAGGCAAGCGTTTCAGTAAACCTCGAAAATATTTCAGAGGAGTTAGTGCAGGACATACAGTTTGAGGTGAAGAGGCGCGGCAATTTCCCTGTTGGAATGGAGCTGAAGGCAGGCGGGGTTTCATCCATTCAGGCTAACTCAACTTACAGGGTGCCGTTTACTGCAGCTTACCATGGAATTGCCGAAAGAGAGCACGGCGAGGTTGATGTTATTGCAAGGGGCAGGGTGCTTGGCAAGTACTCTGTCAGCGCTGAAACAAGAGTGAAAATTGACTTTAACCCCGAGGTTGACCCGGCAGACATTGAGTTCAGCAAGTCAAAGTTAGTGGCTTACCTTGCAAGCGGCTACGACAACAGGCAGTTCTATGACAACAGCTATAATCAGCGTTACCCTTCAGGCTATGACAGTTCCCTGTACGGCACTGGTGGCAGCTCTCCGTATGGCACTTCCCAGTACGGCACTGGTGGCACTTCCCAGTACGGCACTGATTACTCCGGCGCAGGCTACTATGACAGCACTTCATATCCTTACAGTTACTCCAACAACGTTTACGCGCAAAGGTACTATCCTTCTTATTTGACTGGCTATGGTTCAACTGATTACTCCAACTATAATGACACTCTCCCATACCGTTACCTTAATTACTCAAGCGCGCAGCAGGTTGAGTTCACTATCAGGAACAACTCTGACCTTGACTTGGTGCTGGTGCCGGATGTTGTAGCAGAGGACAAAATTGATGCTGAGGGAATACAGGTTGATGTGCCGCAGGTTACGCTGAAAAAAAAGGGCACAGCTGTCGGCGGGAGAAGAGAGGACGAGAAAGCAGTGAAGGTTTCCATAACAAACAAGCTGCTTAGGAATTATCCAAACAAGCAGTCATTCAAGTTTGACCTTGTGTTCAAATCAGATGCAGTCACTAAGTCCATTCCGCTGGAGATTTTCATTTGGAGCCCAAAGTTTGCGCTGGAAATGCAGCGCAATGTTGAGCTGTGGCTTTCACAGGAAACTCCAACGTCGAGGGCAATTGCTCAGGTTCCATTGTTTGTGAGGAACGTTGGTTTGGCGCCTGTTGAAAACATTGTGTTCAGGGCTTCGAGCGCGAGCCTTCGCGGCAATGTCAATGTCAGAGTAATTCCTGCTGTGCCTGTTCCATTCCTTGACAAGGGGCAGGCAATAACTCCGCCGCCAGCGCTTGTGGCTGAAGCAATTAGAACAGAGAAGACAACCCTGCTGGATGTGAAGCAGATTGACGTGTTTGGAACCATTGACGGAAGGCAGTACGAGTTCGGGCCAATTTTTGTGACAACCCACATTTCTAGGCCGGAGTGCTTGGTTGTTGTGCCTAACTCGCTTGAATTCCTAAGCGAAAAGGAAACAGGGGCAATAACAAAGGAATTGAAGGTTAAAAACACTTGCGCTGAAGAGGTAAGGGTTAGGCTCATTGAGCCAAGAGAGTTTGGCTCAAACAGTCTTGACTTGGCGTTTCCTGATGAAGTTGTTCCGCCGGGAAGTGATAGGCCAATTCAAATAATTTTAACCAAGAACGAGGCGTGGAATGCGCAAACACAGGTTTTTTTGCGCGGCTTCCTTGTGAGAAGCGGCAGGTTCACTTCCTCTAACCCAATAAACGTTAACCTCAACATAGGCAAGCAGGGAGTGCAGGACAAAGTAGCTGTTGAAGAAATTTCTGTGCCGGTGTGTGGTGAGGAAGGAAAGGCAGCTGAAGAAAAGCTCGTTGCGTTTCCGAAGATTGCAACAGGCAATGACTGCAGCAACGCTTACTGTGATGCAAAACAGCTTTCAGAGTTCTTGGCTGAAAAAATCAGAAGCAGAATTGATGAAACAAAGAGGCAGGTAACCAACTACAAATCTGACTTGCTGAATGTGCCTACTTGCGAAACGCATTCATCAGGCTACTGTTCTTTTGCTGACTTGGGGCTTTCAGGGGAGAGCTTCAGCGTTTACTTCCAGAACGACATTCTTTCACCGCAGCTACTGAAGGAAGCCCTAAGCGGGAAAGGCGCGGACCTTGCTTCTTACAGAACAGACTATGCTTCAGGCTCTGATCCGGGCAGGTTTTTGGGGCAGATTGGAAAACAGGTTTTAATCAACGGAAGGATTGAGGGGTGCGGGCGCTATAGAATGTCTGTTAACGGAGCAGTGAAAGTGCAGGGCTCGCAGCTGCAGCCTGACCTAATGGTGATACTAATTGATGTGAACCCGGAGGGAGAAGCACTGGACAATGCAGAGGGAGCAGCAGGGGGAGCAATGACAGGAAAAGAAGTAACGGAGCAGTGCCTGCCGAAGATACAAAACATTGCGAACTTTTTGCCGCTGGATGAAGGGTTCACTCCAGCCAACAGAAAGGACACTTTGCTTGGACTGGTTGATGTCGGCGGTGAAACACCTGAGGAAAAGCAAAAGCTTGAGGGTTTGGGAAAAGAGGTTGCAACTGGAATGTTTGGGAACGAGGCAAGGTTTGTGCAGAACGCAACCACTTCCAACAGATTGAACCTGCAGATTGGCGAAACAACTGGTTACTTGGTTAAGGTTGACATTGAGAAAACAGGGGAGGGGGCAAAGAAGACAGTGAAAGCATTCATTCAGGATGCTGGAACTAATGCAGAAAAGCAGGGCAAGGTTGCGAAGGAGGCAGCACAAGCAATAATCGGCTTGAGGAACAACGCGATTGACGGATGCATTTCAGCAAACGATGATTATGCTTTGCTGAAGTCAGCTGCAGAAGTTGGGGAACTTGAGATAATGGCGTGCAAGGACAGCAAGTTAAGGATTTCAGTTGGAGAGAGCTGCTGTGATATAAGCGTGCTTGGCGACTTGCAGCAGGAAGTAGAAGCCGGGGCAAGCATTGACAAGGTAACCGGAATAAACCCGCCGCAGGTAAAGAAAGGCAATGCAGCGGTAACTGAAACAAAGCTTGATGCAAAAGACGAGAAAACAAACAAGTACAAATCCGAATTGCAGCTTTGCGTTACAGGATTAACTGATTTGCATAATGCTAATGGAAAGAAGGTGAAGCTTGACGCGCAGTACAAGGTTACGAAAGCAAAGGCTGCAGCAAAAGAGGTTGAATTGCAAGTATGCGGCCTGCACCCAAGCACTCTGCTTGACGAAGTGCAAAAGCAGCCTGCCGGCACTTATTACTTTAATCCCTCGTGGAAGGGCACCCCTGAAACAATCCAGTTGAAGGAACTCATTGAAGGAGAGGTTGCTGAAGCAAACCTTGCTGAAGCAGAGAAATCCGTTGCAAGCAACAAACCAGGCGGGCAGACAAAAATTGAGGACGCGAAGAAAACCCAGAGGCTGCGGGGGCTTGGAATATATGTTGGAACATGCAGTGCGGTTGCTGCTTTGGCAGGATGGTGGACTGGATTCGGGATATTTTTGAACCCCTTAATTGACTGCATTATTCCTGCTGCTTGGTCAGGAGCAGACGACATCGGGTTAGGCGGAGTGAAGGAATGGATTTCAGATATTTCAGGAAAGGTGTTTGGTTTCCTTGGCGGAATCACTGACAGCCTTTTCGGAAAGTTTGATGATGTTACTGAAGCATTGACAGGGCCAACAGACAACATTGAAAACTTTGACGAGTTAAAGAACAGTGCTTTCACGACCGTAAGCACTTACTCGATTTACCGTGGTATCACAAACCCAAGCGATATCGCAACTGCATCCAATGTTAGGTCAGCTGCAAAAACAGTTTCAGAAAACCTTGCAGACCAGATAATGAAAGACAATTTCCCGCATTATCCACTCATTAGGAGCGCGAGGAGCACTGCGCTTTGGAAAAACCTTTCAGACAAGTATTACAACGAAATTGTTAAGGGGGCTGAATCATCTTACGGAAAATCAACGCTTGATAATGCGGTGAGAAGTGCAACTGGAGCATCACATGCAGCTGTTGCAGCCGACAGTAAAGTGGTTGAAGAGTTTGTTAAGCTTAAGGGAAACCTGAAGCCTGAAGCACAAAACCTTTTGAAGGGAAATAAGGCAACTGTGCTGAATGAAGCGTTTGATTTGCAGAAATACACAGGAGCCGCTGAAGGCTCAGGAACAGTTAAGAAGTGGGATATTGGAGTTGATAGAACCACCACTCCTCCTAAATATTCTGAAAAAAGCTTTAAGAGCACCGCAGCAGGAATTGCTGACCAGCTGACTAATGACACGTGGCCGCAAATCAGGAGTGACATGGCTGAAAAGCTTGGAGCAGAGTTTGTAGGAGAAAATGAAAAAGAATTGAGGTCACTTTACAGGAGAGGCGTTGGAGCAGCAGTGAGAAACCAGCTCTCAACCCCAGTTGACGCTGGCACAGGAAGGCTTCTGTCTTTTTCCACTGAGTTCACGCCAGCAAACGCAAGAAGCTCCGTTACCGCTGGAGTTGAAAACATTAACAAGAATTTGGCCGGCAAGGCGCTTGAATTCGTGGAAAAGAAGGCCGGCCCGAAAGTGATGCAGGAGCTTGCACAAAAAGCAGATGAAGCAATTACAAGCACTAAAGGCACTTACAGTTTGAAATGGACTAATTTCAAGTCATATGCGAAAGGTTTCCTCAAAAATTTCGGCAAAGGAATTGCTGGAGGACTGATAGCGAATGCTGCCGGCTTGGCCGCTTACAAGGCTTACATGAACAGCGCTGGAAAAGCGGTTGAAGCTGATGAAACTTTCCAAGCGATGCAAGGAAATGCAAGTGATGATGACGGTGATGGCTTAATTGATGAAGAGGTTGCTGACGGCATTGACAATGATGGAGACGGAAAAGTGGATGAGGATGTAATAGAAATCAAGTCAGACATTACGCTGAAAAAGTACAAGCCGTACAAGGTAACAATCAGGGAGGAGTTCGGCAGGAAAACTTATACAATTGATGAAGCCGGTGAAGGCGCGGAAATTCCTGCTGACGCAAAGTTCATTGAAAAGTGCGATGCAACCCTGCAGGAAGATTTCGAGGTTGTTGGGAGCCTGCTGCCACAAGCAAACGAATTCAGTGGACAGGCCCCACAGGTTGCCAGCTACTACAAGCATTACTCTCCAATTACAAGGCATTTCTCTGATGCGTTTAATGTGCCGGAAGCGCTGCTTGTAACTGTTGCTTCATGGAAGACAGGCATGGGAACTCAAGGAAGCGTTGAGTGGATTACGAGCTGCAATTACGGCAGCGAGGAAACAAAGTCAGTTGAAAAGAGCTTTGAGTGCGCTGCAAGAGAACTAAGCACTGCACTGAATTCTTGCAGCGGGGAAGAAAACAGCAAGGAAAAGGTAACTTGCGCTTTGCAGAAATATGATTCCGCAGGGAACAAGAGGCCAAATGAAAAAGCAGCAAACTTTGATGAACTGTTTGAACAATTCGAGCTGTGGAACAAGAGGAAATTCACAATTGAGGCAAGCTGAATAGAGAGTTAAATATATTAATGAAATAAACGATAATTTTCCTCTGATGACTGGAATAAAGGGGTTCACGCTTTTCACTGCACTTGTTGCATTCATACTGATTGTTTTATCGGTGCTGCTGGTTCAGACAATGATTCGCACCGAGAGGAATACAACTGACATCATTTCAGACATTCAGGAGGAACAGGAAATGCAGGCAATAGCTGATTTGGCGAGAGCAGAGGCACTGCAAACATTCAATTACGGCATCAGGTTTTCGATTGAGGACTGGCTCACAAAAGACGGGGATGGAGACGGCATTCCTGATAATGCTTACCTTTTGACGCCAAGCGAGTTGGCTGGAACTGATGCAGAGTCATGGGAGAACACAAAGAAAAAGTTCGCTGAATCCAATTTTGGTGTTGGAGGCGAAGGAACCCAGTTTGCCAACAGGGCAGCAAACCATCTTTCAACGCTGCTTGCAAGCACGCCTGATGTAAGGGGCTTCCAAGTAAATCTTGACAACAACAGCCAGGCGGTGATTGTTAGTGTGCTGGAACCATTGTTTGAGGACAGCAGTGCAAGGCAGGACTTTTTTGAAGTGATTCGGTGTGATGGCACTTGGGATGGTTGCCCGATAGGAACTTTTTATGTTAACCTTGACATTGCAAGACTGACTGATGAGCAGTACGAGAAGCTGCCGCAGATTGTCGTGAAAAAAATCACAACAAAAGGAGAGGTGGAGAGGACTTTGAGGGAGCCGATTCTTCCAAGGGGAAATTTGCAGATTTATGTGCCGATAAGAATCTTCAAGGCAATTGCTGGGGCAAGAGATGTTGCAAGGACAGGCAGCGGGTTTTACTCTGGAGCAATTGATGCAACTTTGTTGGAGGTAAAGTTGGGGGTTTGTGGAGAGAACACTTGCGTGCCGGAATACCATTCTGCTTCCGGCCCTGACATTGAAGGTTTTGCCTGCGTCGGCGACACTTACGCTGACCATCCAAAAATT
Source organism: archaeon GW2011_AR10 (assembly GCA_000830275.1). Classification (GTDB taxonomy): domain Archaea; phylum Iainarchaeota; class Iainarchaeia; order Iainarchaeales; family GW2011-AR10; genus GW2011-AR10. The sequence continues at coordinate 674,058 of CP010424.1, forward strand.
TCAAGCATTCCAGTTTTGATTGACGGAACATCTTTCAACTATGATCCAAACAATGAGGAGGAAATGAGGAGCAGGCTGATTAACGAAGTTGGCAGGCCAAGGCTCCTCAACTTCTTTGCAAATGAGCTGACGCAAAACCTGCCTAATGACTTGAGTGTCCCGGCGGTTGACTTTCGGCTTGTAACAATTCCTGCGGGAAGCGGCTATGACACAATCCAGAGAACTTCTGTTATTGTTGTAACTCCTAAGACAAGGCAGGTTGATTTCATTGGTGCGCCATCTGGAGAAGCTGTTTGCGCGAGAATTGACAGGGTTGGCGGCTTCCTTGTGTTTGAGGACACCAAGCCGGATTACATGGTGAGCGAGTTGCCAAAATATGGTTCTCTTATCCCTACTAACAGGTATGCTGTGAGGCTTTCAACTGACTCTTTTTCTGGAGAAGTTCCTGCTGTTAAAACCTGTGAAACCATTGCAACCCCAACTGGAATAGACCTGGCAGATTTTACTTACAGATGCGAGTTCAGGGGCTGAATTGCGACAAAAAAGGTGATGGTTGAAACAGCAGTGGAATGAATCTCAAACAACACTTTGTCAAAAAGAAAATAGGTGTTTTTATTTCACTTGACAAAGTGTTGAACCACTATATGCAGTCCACCAAAATTATTTGGTGGTTTTTGAGAGTTACAAATTCCACTAAAACCACCCATTAAAATAGGTGGAATTTGTTTGATTTTAATACTTGGCATGCAACACAGAATTGGTTTAAATAATATAGTAACTTTAATATAGATAAAACGCATTAGTTATTGGTAAAACAAAGGTTTTCCGTGGTTTCATGCCTGAGGGGAAAAAGGGGCTTTACGCTTCACTTGAGGGAAAGTATTACGATTTGCTTGACTGGCTTGACACGAAGGGAATCCCTGTTTACAGTGTAGTTGACTGGATTGAGGACAAGAATATTCCTTCCTTTCCTGTTGCAGTGCTTTTCTCCTTTCTTGTGCTGATTTTGGTTGGCTGGCTTGTTTTGGGCTTGGTTGCGCCGGGCAAGGCAACGCTTTCTGTTTCGGTTTTTGATGAAAGCCTTTCTCCAGTTAGTAATGTTGAAGTGAGCGCTTCGACTGCTTCTGGGGGAACAATTGGCCCGGAGCTTACTGATGCAAGCGGTGTTGCAAGCATAACTGTGCCAATGAATGAGGAAATTCTTGTTGAAGCAAAAAAGGAGCCTGATTTCAGGACAAAAACTGAAACTTTCACTGCAATTAAGCAGGAGGAAAGCCTTGAGTTGGAGTTGCAGCGCACGGTTTCAACTTTGAGGAAAACAATTGAAATTTTGAGGCCTGGAACAAACGAGCTTGTGGACGAGCTTGTGGAGCTTGAGCTTCGATGCAGTGAAAAGCCAGAGTTCAGCGAGCGCGTAACAACCACTACAGGCATAATTACTGTTGAAGTACAGAGCGATTGCGGAACACTTCACGTTACTCCTGCCAATGGGTTCACTGCTTCCGGCACAACAAGTTTTGATGTGAGGGTTGAGGGAACAATTGAACTGTTTTTGAGGGAAGAGGAAACAGGGAAAGGCACAATAATTGTTTCAGTTACTGACAGCTCTGGAACCCCACTGCAAGGAATTGATGTTTCGGTTGTAGTGCGGAGTGATGAATCAGAAATTGGCTCGGTTGTTGAAACAAAGCAGACTCTTGCTTCAGGCACTGTTACTTTCCTTGAGGTTCCGGAAGGAACATACTCTGTAACGGCTTTTGACAGAACAGGAACGTTCAGCGAATTTGATTCATCAGAAATTGGCTTGGTGCAGGAAGTTGCGGATGGGGCAACCAAAACTTTTTCAATTGCATTGGAGAAAACAGTAGTGGGCTCAATAAGGGTTTTAGTGAAGGACGCTGTTTCGCTTAAGGCAATTGAGAACGCAACTGTTTCAGTGAGCAAAGAATCAGTGAATCTCCCTCAAAAGAAAACCGATGCGGAGGGAAGAGCCGAGTTTGGTGTAGGGGAACAGGTAAAGTACACTGTTGTTGTGGACAAGGAAGGCTACCTCATTGAAGAACTTGAACTGGAGCCTGCCAATGAGTTCAGGGAAGTTCTTTTAAGGGAGGCAACAGCTGAGAACAGCCAGAGCCTTACAGTAATAGTGAGAGACGAGGTAGGCGACCCGATTGAAAATGTAAGAATAACTTTGAGGAACGCGGAAACTGATGCGCAGGTTGGAAGGGAGCTTGTTACTGGCATTGCAGGAATTGCGTTGTTTGAAAGAGTTGAGGCGGGAACATATTACGTGTTTGCCTTGAAGCCTGGCTTCGGGGAAAAAACAAGCCAGACATTCACTTTGAACAGGAGGCAGGAAAACAGGGTGGAGCTAACCATTTCAATCGGTTCTGGAGCAGTTGAATTGATGGTGTTTGATGAAGCAAAGCAGCCAATGGCTGGGACAAGCGTTAAACTGCTTGACTTTTACTCGAAAGAAGTTTTAAGCGAGGGCATCACAGGCTCTGATGGAATTGCTTCTCTTGCTGCGAGAGCAGACAAAACAGTTTATGCGGTGGTAACCTTGAGCGGTTACCTGCCGTACATTACTAGAACTGTTAGGATGGGAAAGGATGTAACGCAGCAACTTGAGGCAGGCATGAGGAAGGAAATAAGTGCTCTTTCACTTGAACTGGTGAGCCTGCAGCTCGGCGAAGAAACTGTGAGAGACGTTGAGGTGCCAAGCCTTGAGCCGGGGCAAAGGTATAAGGCAAAGTTTTTGCTGCTGGTGCCTAAGGGCTCTGCTTTGGAGGAGGCTGGAGTGCATTTGAGGGTTGGCGCATCAGAGGAAGGCAAAACAAATGTGCTGGAGAAAGATGACCTGTATATTCTGGGTGTGAGTTCTGCTTTCAGTGAAATTCTGCGCGGCACTTCTTTCACTCCGCCTATTGGCTATGGCGCTGACGCGCAACATTTTACTTCAGCTGAAGCGAAGTGGGTTAATGTTTTCTTTTCACAGCCAGCAAACGGCGTGATTGAAGTTGAAGCAGAAATTCAGGTTAGGGAAAATGCAAGGCGCGGCTCAGCGCTTGACTTGTGGTATAGGGCTTGGGGGAAGACAGGAAGTTACCTTAGGTTTCCAAGCGATGCAGCTCTTGGAAGCTCTGAGAACAGTGCATCAAAGCAGGCACTGTATGCTCAGGCCAAGAACAAGAAGTTTTCTGTTGGCCCAACCAACCTTTGCTTGAACGAGTTCTGCTCAACTGTTTCAATTGAGGACTTGAGGGAAGAGCTTGAAACAAGCGTTGTGGACGAATATGTTGCGGAAATAGGCAACAATTACAGGTTAAAGTTTTCCATAAACAGTGTTTCATCAGAGCTATTCGAGCAAGCAGAGCTACAGGTGGTTGACTCAACAGGCAGCCTTGCATTTGGCAATTACGACATTTCAACTGTTGCCGGGGAGCGGAGAAGCGGAACTGCAACAGGCTCAGAGTTAAGGGTTGGAATAGGGAGCCTGGCAAAAGATGACTTCTTTAATGGAACGCTTGAGTTCAGTTCAAGAAAGGAGGGAACAGCCTTAGTGCAATTAAGCGTCATTTCATCCAACCAGCGGGTTTTCGAGAAAGAGGTTAGGATCCTTGTTTTGCCGGCAGAAGAGATGAGCGTTGACATTTTGCCGAAAATAATTGTGCCATTCATTAACAACAACATTTTGGTGCAGGCTTCAACTGAGGCAGAGGATGGGTTGCTGTTGCCTGTTCCAAATGCATCAGTTTCATTGAAGAAAGACGGCGAGGTTGTTGCCTCTGGTTTCACTGATTCAGCCGGAATTTTTCCTTACACGCTGTTGAACCCGAACGCAGGCATAACTGTTGGGGTTAAGGTTGAGAAGCCTGGCTTCAGGCCGGTTGAAAAAGAAATAATCGTTACTGAGGACATTTTGGTTGCAACTCCTGCAACACTGAGGGAAACCCTTAAGGTTGGCTTGGCTCCAAGCAAAGAGCTTGCATTCGGTTTAAGCAATTTAACCCAAGTGCCCCTCACTATTTCCAGTGTTGAGGAAAGCGCTGACTTCACTAACTTGGTGAAATTTTCATTTGATGAAACCCTTGAGGGAAGAGTAATTGGGGTTAGGGAGGACAGCAACTTAACTGTTAGGGTGAGCCTTGCTCCTGCTGGAACTATTGTTGATGAGCCTACTGCTGTGAATGGAGGGGTAAGCGTTTACGTAACGAACCCTGCATTTAACCGCACTTGGCGCAGCGTTATTCCTGCAGAGATAAGGATTGGCTTTGGTGAGGAAATAGATGATGCAGACTGCTTCAGCATTTTTCCCAGCGACTGGAGGATTTTCACTTCAACTGAGGCCAAATCGTTGAACGTTGATGTGAAGAACTCATGCAAGATTGGCGGAATTCCTGTTAATCTCAGGAACCTGCAGGCAAGGCTCGTAACCGGCAACCAAAACCAGGCTGGAGAATTCAGGGTTAAGAGCAACTTGGAGGGAAGCAACTCAGTAAATTTAACCGGCAGTTTCCAAACCATTTCATTGGTTGTGCCGGAAAACTCGGAGTCAACTTTGACCTTTGATTTTAACCCTGCAAACGTCAAGAGCGCCAGCTCAGAGCTAAAGGTGGAGGTGAGGGCAATTAACCTTACGGTTAACGGGGCAGAAGAAGTGAAGCGGGCAATAAATGTGAAGGTTAGTGTGAATGACTTAGTGCAGTGCTTGGATATCCCGCAAAGGGAAGGCCTAAAGCTTTTGAGCTGCCCGTTCAATGTAGGTTATGGAAATTACCCCAACAATTTCGGCGGGGCATACGGTTATGGTGGGTATCCTTCTGGTTACTCTTACGGCCAAGGTTATGGTGGAACAAGCTATTATGGGAATCAGGCTTCAGGCTACAACCTTTATGGTGGAACAGGCTATTATGGGAACCAGGCTTCAGGCAACAACCTTTATGACCCTTCCAATACAGGCCTTGGTTATGGTAGCGGCTACAACAACTACAATCCTTACGGTTCCGGTTATGGACTTGGCGCTGGTTATGGTGGAACAACAAGCTCTTACGGTTACAGTTCCTATGACCCTTACCAAACTCAATCCGGCTACGGAAGCGGATTGCCTCCATACATTGGCACGCTTTCACAGCTTGGCTCAACTTACCCTAACCCATCTTATTACTCCCCATCCTATGGCGGCGACTACTATGATAGAAGCGCTAACAACAGGTTTGGGTGCGGCCCTGGATTAGGCCAGGGAAAAGCAGAAATAGTGCTCAACAATTCCTGCACTGACTCGGTTGAAGTGCAGGCAAGGGATGCTGATGGTTTGATAATTAATGAGTCAACTGTTAAGATTGAGAAAGGAAAGCAGGGAAAAATCAGTGTGCAGCCAGCCTACTTTGTTGGAAGGTATCCTGTAGAGATTTCAGCAAGGCTTGAAGGAAGCGAAGAGTCATTCACTCCGATTGATTCCGTAAACGTAATCGTGGAGAACCCTTTAACTCTTTCATACAGGGACTGCATCAGTGTTTCTCCTTCAAGGAAGCTTTCATTCAACAACTTTTTCGGAAGGCCTGTAACATTGAAAGTTATAAACAGCTGCGTGAATGAAGGAGTGCGGCTGCTTTTCAGCAACGACACGATTTTCTTTTCAAGTGGCGCATTGAGGCAGCCAACCGACGTTAGGAGCGGATTCCACGAAATGATTGAGAACTGGGCAATACTTGATGAAAAGTTTGAGTCAGCACCAGACGGCAAAACCACTCAAATACTTGAGTTTGAAATAGTGAAAGCGCTGAAGCAGTACTGCAATCAAGCACCGCCTTTCCCAAAAGAGGGAAGCATTTTCCAGCAGGTGGGAAACTTGCGCTACTTTGCTTCTTCAGCGTACTACTCTGTTCTGGGAAGAGCAAGTTTGACTGTTAAGTTTTTCACTCCTTTTGGCAGTGAGAGCAGGATTGCTTTCCCGATGGAAATAGAGGACTTCTGGGAGGGGCTGCCTTACGGTGAAAGGCTCATAAGCTACGGTGACCCGAATTACACTCCAGACCAATGCGTGAAGCCTGATGCATTGAATTTCAACAACACTTACAATGGGTGCATTCCTATTGGAGAGCTTGACAGGCTTGCAACGCAGCCTTTTTCAACAAAGAATAATGGAGGCTTAATGGTTGTTGCAGCGCCACAGCCAGTCAGCCAGACTTGCCAGAGCTTCCAGGCACTAGTGCAGGCCGGCGCGCCAGAGAAAGGCGGCTGCGGAACTGTTGACACAATTTCAGGGCTTTCAAGCAACAGGATTGAAAAGAACGGAATGGTGTTTTACTTTAATGCCCTCAATAACCGCGACATTGAAATGCGCGTTGACAAGTCAGCCTGGAACGGAAAAAAGGTTGAGGTTGAGGAAACATTGTTTGTTACAGTTAACAGGGTGGTGCCTTCAAGCAGCAAGCGGGTTGCTGTGCCGGTCAAGCTGTGCGTTGAAGGCGGAGCTAATATTGGGCAGGAAGAGCAGAGCATAATTGACAAACTTGATGACAAGTACGGCGAAAACAGGTGGAAGGAACTCGGCGAGTCCGACTTGAATAAGGCAATAAAGGAGGCCAAACCCAATGCAACCAATGAAGAAATCAAAAAAATAACGGATTTGGCTAATGAAACCCCAACAACAGGAGAGGCTTTTGTGTGCGAGGCGGGAAAGAGTGGCAGCGCTGTTTACAAGGAGCTTGGCTTTGACAAGCTGTTGTTTGATTGGCGCTATGACAGCATTGGCATGCAGGCGTGCGATGCAGGTAATGCAGTAGCCTATTACTGTGATGCAACACAGCTGTCAGTGGAGTTGAACAAGAAGGCAGAGCAGGTAAGGACAGCGGTAAGCAAGCTGCCGAGAGAAAACTGCGGGGTTGAAGGCATAACTGATTGCAATAAGTTTGAGAACTCGAAGGAGTTGCTGCGTTTCTTCCGCAGCACAGCTGATGTTACAGATCATGCAAGGAGTGATAAGCCTGTGCTGCGCTTCTTCAAGGACTCAAATGGCAAAATACTTGAAAATACTTCTGCAACAGAGGAAACAAAGAAGACATTGAAGGAATTGATGGATTCAATCAAAGGCACTTCAACGGATTCGATTGCTTCACAGCAGAAAACAATTGATGACACAACAGAGCTGTTGTTGAAGCTTGCTGCCAACAAGGAAGTTGACAATGGCAAAGACATTGTTGGCTTGCTGAAGAAAGAGCCTACGGGCCTGCAGGACAAGCACAAGGAAACACTGAAAGAGTTGGGCATTACTGAAGGGGAAGTGCTTGCTGTTGGCAATGAGGAATTTTATCTCATTACTTTCGAGGAATTCAAGCTGTTCCACCTAAACACTGACAAAGCAAAGAATGAAGCGCAGTGCGGCGGCTCTCCTGAGAACAAGAACTGCTGGGTTGAAAAGAATGAAACCGGAGAGGTAATCAAAGTCAGAATCAAGGAAACCAATGAAGGGAATTTAGACGGAACCCTTATTGACACAACTTTCATGCCAGACTTCTATAACAGCTTTGCGGGCTTTGTTGTCGGAGTACGGAATAAGCCGGAATTGAATGACTCGCAAAGAAAGGTTTTGATGAAGGACATTAAGGGAAGCGAGTTTGGCTTGGCAGAATTCAGCAACTTTGAGGAATTCTATAACCAAGATATTAACTTTAATGCAAACCTTATAAAGGACGGCTACAGCACTGATTTCAGGAAAGACTTTGCGAAGGCATCAGAGTACAAGGAACATATTGTAGGGACATTCTATTCTGAAGACAGTGCTGCGCCAAGATGGGGTTTCACGGTTAAGCAGTCTGCAAGCGACAGTGGCGCAAGCAATGCAGCGCTGCCTGACACTGGCACTTACAATGTTGGCTTGGCTTATGATTGGAGCAAGGGAACTTTAAACAACCAAATAAAAGTGCAGGTTGACTTAACGCTGAAAGAAAGGCTTAAAGGCAATTACGCAAAGAACGCGCTGTTTTACCTGCCAGTGGATGGCAGGATTGGCTTTGAGTCAAGCAGCCTTGAATTCAGCAGGGAAGACTATGGCTCTGGTTTCAGCGGCAACACCGGCCTGCTTAGGTTTGCAAACTATTCTCAGGTTGAAGGGGCTGTGCTTGACCCGATTGCTGAAAAGGGTTCAGGCAAGGAACAGTTCAAGGTTAACTACACCTCTGCCTTTGATGTTGGAAAGACAGCTTCCAAAGTGCTTTCAATTGATTCAACTGCCAAAGAAATTGTTTTCTCTCCGAGAGACCCTGTTGCAGTTGAAGTTGGAGTTGAGAAGAGAACAAACCCGCAGATTCCTGCAGGGTTTTTGTACAGCGTTTTTGGCGGAACAACCCAGGCTGGAAGCGTTGCATCACTGCTTGAGTGGCAGGTAACAGAAGACACGGTAACGGATGATGGAAATAGAACAGCAAAGGATTCAGCGCATGCAAGCGATGAATTATGCAAAACAGGAAGCGAATCATTTTATGGCTTTGTTTTTAGCAGCGGGAAAGTAGGCCAAACAAAGATGAAGACAATAATTTATGCTCCCACTAACACTGCATCGGTTGCAGTTTCGCGGCTCAACATTGTGTGCTGGAAGGACTCTGGCAGCGGAAGGGCAAGGGACATTCTTGCAGATAAAAGCTTCACGCTTTCCATTGGGTCGAACCAGCTGAATCACTCTGAGAAGGACAGGATCAGAAGTGATTACACTGTTAAGAATTTGATTGAAATGGTTAAGAGCGGTGGCGAGAAAGGAAGGGTTTGCGTTGAGTCAGGAACTGAAACAGAGAAGAAACTAAACTTTTACTGGAACCCAGACAAGATATTCGATGAATTCGGTTAGTGAAAGAAAAAATGCAAGCAAAGCAAGCACGTGACATACAAGTGAAAAGAGCATAGCAGATTGAGGCTTCAGTTTATGAATGAGAACCAATTGATTTATGTGCCGTTGAATTTTATCATGTTTCTTGTGGGCCTCGCGGTTGGCTTCTTTCTGGAATTGAACATCGCGCCTTTCACTTTTGGCATTCACCCCGCTGTTGACGCAGTTGTTTTAACTTTCGGGGTTTTCGTGCTCTCAATTGTTTTCTATGGTTACCTTAACCCTGTTATTTTCCTTTATATTGGCCTGCTTCACTCAGGCCTGGTTTCAGGGAACCCTATTGGAGTGGTAATGCTCTTGCTTCCATTGCTTGTTGCATCTTATGGGGGTGGAATGACTGCAGGCTATTTGGCGGTTGACCTGCACGAGGAAGGCAACCTGTTCGAGCACAAAATCCAGATAGCGGCTTTTTTCTTTGGGGCGCTGTTTTTGGCGCTTGTAATAGGGCTGCTTTACGGTTTTCTCCCCAACCTGGAGGAACTTGACAGCCTGATTTTTTATGATTAACCTATGGCAAAATGCTTATGTGTTTGAACAAAAAATTGCATTTTTGAAACCAGCAAACAGCAAATTAAATGTTAAAAAATCAAGCTGTTTGCTGTACGCTTAAACATAACAAAAAGTTATGATTAAAACCATAACCAAAAAGTATATTAATATTAGATTAATTAGATTACTTATATTAATTTGGAAATTACCTGCGCACGGTGAATAAATGGGTGTCCTAGATTCATTGAAAAACATTTATTTTGGCCTCGAGGAAAAGTACTATTCTCTGCTGGACAAAATCGATGAAAGGATCCCAATTTACAAGATAATCGACCCAATTGACAAGATTGTGCCGAGTTTTGCACTGGTTTTAATCATCGGTTTCTTGCTCCTTGTTTTGGCACTATGGTGGCTTGCAGGAATACTGCTGCCGCCGACAACCTCAACCCTGACAATTGTTGTGGTGGAAGAGGATAAAACTCCAATAGAAAATGCTGCCGTAACTTTTTCGGTTGGCGGTGAGGAAGAAAGCAGGGAGCGCACAAACGAAAACGGTGAAGCAAAGCTTGAGGGCATTGAAAAGGGAACAGAGGTGTTCGTTGAAGCCGAGAAAGAAGGCTATCAGACAAGGACAAGGAGCGTGTTCGTTTCAGAGGTTCCAAGCCAGGTTGAAGAAATCGTTTTGGAGCTGGAGGAAGCTGCATTTGAAACAAAAACAATCAGGCTTGTTGATTCTCTTGGGCAAGGCGTTCCGGCTGAGTTCACGCTTACTTTCAGCTGCAGTGACCCTTTTGCAACTCCGCCTTCACCGGTAAACCTGCTTAGAAGCGATTTTGGGGTTGCAAGGGTTCAGGTGCCAAGCAACTGCGGAACACTGCGCGTTTCAGTAATTGATGATGCAGGCTATGAAAACATAACAAGCATTGAGGTCATTGGGAATGACTTCAGGATTGAGTTAAGTGAAGCAGTAAAGCCTGAAGGCACAATCGCGGTAAACCTGCTGGATGAAGACGGAAATCCAATTGAGGACTCAGTTGAAGTGCAGTTGTACCGCTACGATGACCTGGTTCAGAACCCGGAAATAGGGCCAATTGATTTTGGTTACAGTTCCGGCGGGCAAGCAACATTTGTTGCAACTGTGGGACAGTACGTGGTGAAGACGTTTGACTCTTCCGGAGTTTATGGGGATGAAACTTCCGCCAGGATAACGCTTTCAGCTGATGAAACCAAGACAGTTAACATCACTTTAACTGCGAATGTCATTGGGAGCATTAAGATTCAGGTAATTGATTCTGCTTCAAGGCAGCCGGTTGACAATGCAAAGGTAACATTAAAGTATCAGAGCGATGAAAGGCAGGTGGCGCAGCTCACAACTGACTCGGATGATGACGCAATAGTTGAGTTCTCCATTTCCAGGGACGTGGAATACAGGGTTTTGGTTGAAGCAGAAGCCTACCAGCTTGGAAAAAGGGAGAGCCTTGAAATAAGCAGTGCTGTTGTAGTGGTTGAGCTCAACAAGTGCACTCCAACAACTTGCGGAAAGCTTTTAGTGAAGGTGCTAGACCAAGACGGGGAACCAGTGGAAAATGCTGCTGTTTCATTGTACAATGCTTCAACCAATTACCTGGCTGGCTACAGCAACAAGGTGTCTGATCTCAATGGAGTTGCAGAGTTTACTGGAGTCAGCTCCGGAAACTACTTTGCGTTTGCGTTCAAGGAAACAATTTCAGGGAGAAGCGACACAACATATTTCAGCAGTACAAGCAATGACGATGAAGACGTTGACTTGACTGTTTCAATGGAGATTCCAAACGGGATTGTGAGGGCGCTTATTGTTGACAAGGAAGGAAGAGGAATTGCTTTTCCAATTGTTACTGTGTTTGATGCGCGCACAAACGAGGTCATTGGCTCAAGGCAGGGGGAAGCGGATGGCACCTTCGAGCTTGAAACAAAGGCTGACAAAAGGGTTTACCTGCGCGTTAGGCAGAAGGACTCAAAGCCAAGGATGGCAGACTACTTCACTGTAGCGAGGCCTGTTGTGCCGTCAACCATTCAGGAGTTCACAATAGTAATGGAGCCGGAAATAATTGACAAGGACATCGAGGCAGAGTTTTTGGGTTTGTTCCAAGCAGGGGAAAGGGCAAAGACTCTTTCAAAAGGAGAACAGTACACGGCAAGATTCAGGTTGCGCGTGCCAGAGGAAAAGGATTACTCTGAAACAGGAATGCACATCAGGGTTGGAAAAGAACTCATAATGGAAAAAGACCCCATTGTGTTGAAGGAAATAAACGCTCCAGCAGCATCAATCATCAAGGCAACAAAGTTTGACCCTGACTCAGGATTAAGCGAACAGCAATATGCTTTGACGAATGATGACGCAAAATGGTCCAACATTGTTTGGAGCAATGAGCCGGCTGCAGGAATATATGAGGTTGAATCGGTTGTGGAAATAAAGGAAACCGCCTCAATTCGCGATGAGCTGGAAGTGCATTGGCGGGGCTGGGCTGAAAACGGAATCAGGGAAAGAAATCCTGAGGATGACTCTGTTTCAATTGAGCTTTACTCTAATACCCACACGCAGGTGTTTGAGGTTGGCGTAACCACTTTGTGCAGTGAGGACTTCTGTTTCAGCGCAAGGATAAGGGACCAGGAAGCAGGCCTAACCGAATCTGTTTCTGATGCGTACACTGCAAGGATTGGGAACACTTACGAATTTAGGTTCATTATTACAAACAACAACCCTTCAAGGATTCACGACAACGCGGATCTTAGAATCAACAACGTTGACCAGGCAGTCAGGTTTTTGGAGTACAGCATGGTGAACGCGCAAACAGGAGAACTGCAAGGCGTAGTCAATGGTTCAGAATTTCCAAGGCTGAACGTTGGCAATTTGAGCCCAAACCAGGACATTGTTCTGACAACAGAGTTCGTAACATTGAAGCCAATCACAGGCATCATAAGCATCAGGCTTGTATCTGATGAGGCAATTGTTTTCGAGAAAAACCTTACAATCCAGATTTCTGCGCCGAAGGAAATGACTGTAACTGTTCTACCGCAGCGCTATGCTTCCGGCATAGAAACAGACATTAATGTGCTGGTCAAGGACAAGGAAACAAGGCTTGAGCTGGAGGAAGCTGTTGTAAGGCTCAAAGACAGAAGGGATAACACCATTGAAGCAACTCAAACAGGCAAAGACGGCTTTGCTTTCCTCATTGTTCCAGCGCAGATGCCGGGAGAGGTTCTAACGCTTGAAGTAAGAAAGCCTGGCTACAACACGAAGGAAGTTGAGCTGAAAATTGAGTCAGGGGTGCTTGAGTTAAGCCCTGACCAGCTAGGCGTGCAGTTGAATGTAAAGGACAAGCCCGCATCAGATGAAACTTTTAGCGCAAAGAATGTTACGCCTTTCCCGTTGAAGATAACTGCAATTGAGCTGAATGGCAGCTTCAAGAATTTGCTGGATGAGAAAGCAATAAATGAGTGGCTTGAAGCATCTTACATTGACCTTGTTATAAAGTCAGGCGAGCGCAGGGAAATGACTCTCAAAACTTTCCTCAGCCAAGATGCATTGGTTTTAGAGGACAGGGAGAGAGTTGAAGGAAACCTGGACATTGAGGTGAGCAATTTCGGCCACAAGTGGACTTTCAACATTCCTGTTGTGGTTTCAATAGGCATTGGGGGAGAGGTAGATGACCCGAGCTGCTTGATTTTGAACAGAAAGGAATGGAAAACAAGTACTGAAGGGCAGCCTGTTGTCATTGAATTGATACTTGAAAACAACTGCACTATTGGCGGGAAGCCAGTAGAGCTGAGGAACCTTGAGGCAAAAGTTGACTGGCAGGGCAACCAGATCGGAATTTATGATGTTACAATAGGCGATGACAGGACAGAGTTGAGAAGCGGTTACTTCAAGACACTGCTCACAAGGCTTGAAAGAGAAGCATCAGTCAGCAGCATTTTAACTTTCACTCCATTCGGCGGCATTAACGGCATTGCATCATCTGAAATAGTGGTTCAGGCAAAGAACCCGTTGGAGGGAGCAGACCAAATCCTTTCAAACAAAATCAGCAGCGAAATAACAGTGATTAATTTGCAGGACTGCATCAGCGTTGACAAGGAGCTGGTGATAATGAACACTGGCGAGAGCGCTCCGTTCAATGTAAGCACAGTCAACTGTGGTTCCCCTATTGACTTTGAGCTCGTGTCAGAGCTTGAGTTAAGCACAACCGAGTTCACTCTTGCTGACAACGCGAGCCAGACAATAGAAATACTTTCAGGAGATGCAATTACAGGCCAATACCCTGTTTTCATTAAGCCAAAGTTTGCTTCAGAGCAGCAGGAGCAGTTGCTTAGAACGGTTAGGGCAAGAATTCTTGACCCGGGAAACTGCATTGAGTTAAGCAGGTTCGAATTCGATGTCTATGATAACCCCAACGTTACTTTTGACGGATTTGACACAGCTGAGCTAATCAACAACTGCCACGAGAAACGCGTTCAAGTAAGGGTTGACATGCGCGACTGGCTTGAGGCACTGAAGGGCGGCTTCAAGTGGGGCCTGCTTACTTTCGGGTTAAGCTTGTTGGGCAACATTGGCGAGAAAGGCAGTATTTCTGGAGCACTTGGGTTTGGGGGAAGTGATTCTGGGCAGCTTGCTGCTTCACAGCCTTATTTGCCGGGCGATCAACCACCATGGTATGGCGGCGCTGCAACTCCGCCTGCAGGAACTCCTCCTGGAGCAGAGTACAGGCCCTTTAATTCAATACAGTACAGGGGAAACACTTACTGGAAAGACCAGACAAATGGCCAGTGGTATGATGCTCAAGGCAAACCTATTCCAAATCAATACTGGGGACAGTTAGAGCAAATAAGGCAGCAGGGCGACTTAGAGGAACAAAATGAAGAGCAGACAGGCTTGATTGAATTCTCGCCGGTTGCATTTGCTTCATTGTATGATTCAACTGAGTGGAACGAGATTCCAAGCATTACCGGCCTACAGTTTTTTGGAGGCAACTCTGGTTTGGGCGGAGTTGGTTTCCTGCTTGGCGGGGTTTCAGGAATAATGAATGCAGTAATTGGAAAAGGAAACCCGATAATGCAGGGTGCAAAAGGCTGGCTGATTGGAACTTTGGTTGAGTACTTTCGCCAGGAGAAAGAGGTAAGCTTTTTGACAACGCAGCCTGATGTGGAGGTTAAATCGGTTTTGCTTCACCCGAAAACAAGAGAGGCATTGCTTGGAGGCGGCGAACCAGACACTGATGTTGAATTGACGCAGGAAGAAAAGCCAGTGGGGGAGGCAAGAATTGATTCAGGGATTCCTGTAACTCCGACAACCGCAACAAGCAACATTGATATTGTTCTGGCAAGAGACCCATTCAAGCCAGACCTCAAGGTTGAAAAGAGGGGCCTTGTGTTTACAAACATAAGCGGCTTCACCACAACAGAGGTTGAACCTGAGTACAAGATTCTCAGGGTTTTAGGGTTAAGGCACAAGTATATTGACAAGGTTTATGACAAGGACGACTTTGATGTTGATGAAGAGAAGGGCTTCTTTAATTTCACTGGTAGCAGCGAAAAGATTAACCCTGAGTCAGGGGAATTGGATGAGGAAGACCCGGAAACATTAAGAGAGCTTTACCACCTTGAGTTCAATTCAGTGCCGCCTGAAACTTATTTGCCGCCTTCGCCTGCGCTGCTTAACTGCCAGGATGGCCTTAGAACTGGCAGGACAGGAAAGGAAGCACTGCCAAAAGTTAAGTTTGACTGGACATGGAACGCGATTGATGAAGATGAGTGTGACATAACAAATGATGACTCGGTTTACTGTGATGCAACGCAGTTCAGCATTGAGGTGCTGCAGAAAGCCAACAGGATAGCTGAGTTCCTTGAAACGAATGCAGGCAGGCTTAAGTGCCCGAGCCCGTTTGACCTGCTGCAGAACACTGCAATAATTCCCACCTATGATATTGGCGTTGCAAGCGTTGCTTTGAACAAGAACAACAACAATGTTACAATTCAGGCTGAAATACAGAACACGAACCCTGCACAAATCGAAACAGAGGTAAAGATGGAAGTGTTTGAGGCTGAAAGCAACGAGTTGAAGGCAGTGCCATGCAAGCAAACCATTAGTGTTTTGAGCAAGGAACAGGTTGCATGCGAGGTAACAGGCCTTGATGACGGAGTTTATAGAACGGTTGTAAGCATCACTCCGCAAATTGACTGCCAAGACTGCGAGGACAAAACTGCAAGCAATTCTCTTGGAATTGGCTTTGTGATTGGGGAAACAGGGTTGGAGGAATGCGAGCCATTTTCCACTTCGAGGCTGCCTGAGTTTTTGTCTGCAAGCGGAATTACTGGTGGAGAAGCAGATGAAATCCTTGAAGCAGTGGAGTTCCAGGCCCAGCTGATTGATGACAGGTATAGCTCTGACTTCCAGAGGGACTTCGACAACTTCTCAAAGCTTGAGAGCTTCTTTAATGCACCGCAGTACTACACTGATGAGGAAAGGGGTTTAGGCATTTACTTTAGTGAACCGGAGCTATTCAAGTTTGAGCCAATGTTTGGAACAGCAAACCCGGAAGGATACAAGCTGCCGGGAGCGGGAATCTATAACGTGCAGATTGACATAACTTATGATGATGAAACATGGCAGCTCTTCGATGACAAGGGAGCGAATGCAAAGATTAGGGTGAAGCTGAGCAAGGCCGATACTCCAAGGCCTGACTCGCCTTTTTACAGCCTGCCGTTTGACGGGACAATTGGAGGCGATGGAAGAGTGGGCTATGGCCTTAACTATAATGGAGAGGTTGTCTTGGTTAACTCTGACATCGAGGGGGTTAGAACAGTTGAATTGCCTGGCTCAACTCCAGTGAGAGAATTGACTGTTGAGGTTTCAAACAGCTTCAAGAGGCTTAACACTGACAACAGGGGCGTTGTGCTACAGGTGCTTGGAGGCTCTGAACCAAAGCTCGTGTATTCGCCGAGCAAGGCCACTCCAGTTATGCTGAGGCTGGTGAACAACCAGGACGAGGCATGGGCGTTTTACAGCGTTGAGGTTTCAGGCGGAGCACAAGAAGTTGGGCCAAGCATGAACAGATGGGTTGGCGTTGGCTTCAACTGCAAGGGCTTTGATGACAGGTATATGACTGAGTACTTCTTTGAGGCTGACCAGCATGGTCTTCAGACAAGCTGTGCAAGGCTTGAGCCAAACAGGATTAAGACAAGCTATGGCTTTGAGTTCTGTGATGCCGTGAAGTTCGGCGACATGTACTTGAAGTCAGTGTTCTTTACTCCACAAGAGCAGCAGAGCCTCATGACTTTGACTGGAAGAAACGATGACTCAGAGCTGATAACTTCAAGCACTGCCGGAACAATTGTTTCCTTGGATGGAATAGGAATTGCTGGAACAATTAATTCAGTTGAGGACATATTTGACTTGGTTAAGGAAGAGCTTGTGTGCGTTTCAACAAGCGAGGGAAAAACAGAGTTCTGGTGGAACACAAAGAAAGTGCTTGAAACAATTCAGAGCCAGGAAGACAGGGCAATCAACCAGTGCATTCTTGAGTAATGAAAATGATGGGGCAAGGAAAGAGAAATGGGATTAAAGGAAATTTATTATTCGCTGGAGGACAAATATTATGCTTTTCTTGACCGTCTCAACGAGTCTATTCCTGTTTACAAAGTAATTGATCCCATTGACAGGATTGTACCGAGCTTTGCCTTGTTTTCAGCGATTTTTCTCCTAATACTCATTGCAGTCTTATACATAATCTTTTCTTCTTTTTTGCCAGTGGCAAAAGGAAGCCTTTCGGTTGTTGTAAAAAGCCAGGATGGAGAGCCGCTGCAGAATGCAACAGTACTTGTTTCAGGCCAAGCCCTTGAGTTCCCTGTTGAGGAGAAAACCAACAAGAGTGGAAGGGCACTGGTAGAGGAATTAGAGCAGGGAAAAGAGTACTCGGTTGAAGTGGAAAAACGAAATTACCGGAAGGCAACTGAAACTGTTGTATTGGATGAAGCAGAAAAACTCCTTATGGTTGAATTGGAGCGTGAAACACCTCCACCAAGCCCAATAACCATTGAATTTACCGATTCCAGCGGCAAAAAAATGGATGGCCGAACAATTCAGGTGCATTTTTCCTGCACCAACAGCCAGGTTGCTTTGCTTCAGGCTGATTTCTCTGTTACCAGCGGAGAAATAACCATTACCCCGCCTGAAGATTGCGGGCTGCTGAGCGTGAGGGCAACTGCTTCTGGTTTCAAGCCCCTGGAGGCAATAATTGACAGGGGCGGGAAAGTGCTGCGGTTTGAAGCAGAGGAAACCGCTAAGGGAAGCATTCTGTTTGTTGTAAGGGACTCTGAAACCGACAGGCTGTTGAATGGCATAAAGGTTTCGGTTTTTGATTTGCAGGATTTCCCGGTTGGAGTTCCGCGTTTTACTGACAGAGGCGAAGCAGTTTTTTCAATTGAACCAGGCTCATACAAAGCAATAATCGAAGATGAAAGCTCGGATTACGGCAGCGAGGAAGTAAGCTTTTCAGTGCAGGAAAGGGAATCATCCACAAGGGAAGTGGAGCTCTCAAAGCAGGTTAAAGCATTTTTGAATGTTTCAGTAATTGAGGGAAGCTCCGGAGAGGAACTCAACGGGGCAAGCATTTTTGTGAGGAAAGAAAACGGTGCGAGGGTTGCAAGCAAAGAACTTGAAGAGGATGAGTCAACTGCAATATTTGCCTTGACCGACTCAGGGGTTTACATTGTTTCTGCTTCAAAGGAAGGCTTCCTTGTTTCTTCCCCGGTTAGGGTTGATACCACTGGCCTTGACTTGGAGGAAGAAGTGGATGTTGTAATCGAGTTAGAGCAGTGCACTCCCACGACATGCGGAATTATCCGGGTTAAGGTTGAGGACGAGGAAGGATTGACAGTAGAAAACGCGGTTGTTTACCTCCTTGACCCTGCAACTGGTTTCCTGCTGAGCGAGTACGGCAGCAAAGTAACAGATGCAAATGGATTAACCTCTGCATTTACTAATGTTAAGGAAGGCTCATACAAGGCAACCGCGCAAAAGTACCCTGCTTCTGGAACCTCCAACGCGCTTGAAGTTGACATGACTGCTGAAAACATTATAACTGTTGTAATGGTTATTGGTGATGGAACAATTGAGGTTATTGCAACTGACTTGGATGGAAGAGAAGTTCCATTTGCTCTTGCAGAGCTGAGAACCCATTCAGGGGAAGTGCTTGGAACAATTTCGCTTGATGAAGAAGGGAAAGGCTCTTTGAGCACTAAAGCAGACAAAAGGGTTTACGCAATTGTAACGGCTGATGGTTTCTCCAGGTTTGTGTCAAACTCAAGGCAGGTTTTCAGGAACGAGAAGGTAACAATCAACGCTGTTCTTGAGCGAGAAATTTCAGGGGACAAGGCAACAGTAAGATGGTTTGGTTTGTTTGATGAGAGCGGCAACCGCATTGAAGATGCGCTGGGCGCGGGAGAAACATACATTGCAAGGTTCCAGCTTTTAGTGCCGGAAAACAACGACTTCTTTGAAAGCGGGCTGCATGTAAGGGTTGGAGAGAAGCGGCTGCTGGAAAACGACATGATACTAATTGCGGGAATCAATGCTCCGGAAACAACAATAGTGAAAGGCACTTCTTTTACTCCTGAAACAGGTACAAATGAAGATTATGACAACCTAACTAATGCTGACGCGAAGTGGGCAAACATTGTTTGGATTGGAGAAACCGGGGAAGTTGAAGGCGGAATTTACAATGTCGAAGTTGAATTGAAAGTAAAGCGCGAAACAACTCCTGGCTTTGAATTGCCGGTGTTCTACCGCGCGTGGGCTTTAAGCGACTTTGACGGTTACGTGAGGGATCCGGTTGATGCAAGGCTTGGAAATTCAGAGAGCACTTCTGCAAGGCACGCGCTTTACGCTGAAGCTTACAAGCAGCCGTTCTTCGAGGGCGCAACCCAGCTGTGCGATGAAAACTTCTGTTACAGTGAGAGGGTTGTTGACTTAAGTGAGGGGCTAATACTAAAAGACACTCCTTATGAAGCGAGAGTGTTCTCTGACTACATTGTTTTGTTTTCCATAACAAACAACAGTTCAACAAGGCATGACAATGCAACGCTGCATGTGCTGAACGAGGACACTGAAGGAAATGATGCAGATGTGCTTGGAATCGAAGACTACAACATAGTGAATGCTGACTCTGAACTTTTTTCTTCTTCTACAAGGGCTTTTGAAATTGGGCCAATTGGGTTGGGCAACTTTTCTCCTTTCAGGTCAGTAAACTCTGACTTGCTTGTCAGGCCCAGAAAAATGGAGGACAGCAATTTGAGGCTGAGAATTGTTTCAGCCGGAAACGAAGTGCTTGAGAAAAGAATAAACTTCACTGTTGTATCTGAATCAGACCTAAATGTGATTGTTGAGCCTGACACTCTGCCTGCTTTTTTGCCGATTGACCTGCTGGTCAAGGTTAGGTTTAAGGAAGGAAACAATGCGGGTTTGCCCGCTGCAAGAGCCAACGTGATTGTTTCAAGGATTGCTCCTGACAGGAGCGAGAGCTCTTCCTCAAAGAAAACTGACGCTGCAGGAAACGCTTTGTTCCAGATATGCCAAGGAAACGGCTGCTCTCCCAGCACAAAGGTTAGAATTGAAGTGCAGCTTGCAGGCTATGGAAGCGAAGTGATTGAAAAAGAAATCACAGCAAGAGTTCTGAGTGTTAGCCCGGAAGAAATCGTTTCAAACCTTGACTTGACTGAGGTAACAGAGGAACGCATTAACCTGAACCTGAAGAATCTTGTCCCGAAAACAGTTAAGGTTTCAAATGTGAGAATCAGCGGCGCCTTTAATGGTCTGCTTGAACTGCAGCAGATGAACAATTTCGTGCAGGGCAGCCTCCCACTTGAAATCGAGAGAGAGCAGACAAAAGCATTGACTGTTCTGACTTCCTTGAGTGAGCAGGCACAACTAATTGACGCGCCTGTTGAAGTGCGGGGAAGCCTCCTGCTGGATGTGGAAGAGGAAACTCTAGGGGTTACGTGGAGCTTTGATGTGCCGCTAACAGTTGCAATCAACCTTGCGCAGCCACCAAGTAACGGTGACTGCCTGATAATTGAAGGAACCGAAGTGCCAAACTGGAGGGAATCAACAGAGGAAAAGGTTGCAATAAATTCGTTCAGCATCACCAATTCCTGCATCACTGAATCCAACAGGCCAATGGACCTAAAGGACTTGCAGGCAACAATCGACTGGACTGGAGAAGACGGGGTTGTGGGGCAAGTTGAATTGACTGTTGTCAACCCTGAAACAGGCGAGAGCAGGAGCGAGATACTCCAGGAAAGCATTTGGAGCGAACTTTTGCCGAGCATTCCAGCGGAACAACAGTTTTTGGCCACGCTAAAGTTTTTGCCAAAGCCAAGCCAGAGGGGAAAGAAAGCAGAGTTCAGGGTTGAAATCAGGGGAGGGCTTTTAACCAATCGCGGAGAGCAGGCAGTCAATGCGAATGAAACAATTGACGCTGAACTTCACATAATCAACTTGTCTGAGTGCATTAACTTTGAGCCAAACGCGCAGGAAGGCCTAGACCTTGGCACCAATGAAAGCGGAGAATTCACAATTGACACAGCTGAATGCGGTGAAATAGACCTTGATTTGCGTTTCTGCAACAATGATTCTGAATGCAGTGGCGGAACAGGAAGAGGCATAACAATTGCGCCTTCAGCTGGAAATAAAGTTACAGTCAACGCGGGAGAAACATTTACTCTTGCAGTTGAACGGGGCGCTGCTCTACCAGGAATCTATGGCATTCCTGTTGAGGCAAGGCCTCCTGGAGGAAGCTGGAGACAAGTTGCAGTGCTTGACGTGTTAATTGACCCAATGGAAGGGGAAGCATTTACTTTGAACAGGTATGACTTTATTTTGATTGGAGAAAACGCGAAGGATTCCGTAACCTTGAGCAACAAGTGGCTTGAAGAAGGGGTTTCAGTCAATGCAGGGGTTTGCGATTGGGAGGAAGCAACTGACAGCTTAGAGTTTTCAGGCATTGGAGCAATTGTTGGAGGAGCAGCAGGAATAGGAATTGGCTATCTTGCCTTGGCAGCTTTTTGCCTGCCGTGTGCACTTGTTGGAGCGGTCATTGGAGCACTGCTGCCAGGATTGTTTGGGGAAGAAGACAAGTGTGATCCAAACCTTACCCAGAACCTGGTGGATTGGGTAATTAACCTTGCTGGAACTGAAGCTGCAGACGAAACAAGAAGTGTTCCGCCTGACGCGCGCGACATTACCGTAAGTGATGACAGGATTTCTGCTGAATGGAAGCTTGACATAACTGATGTTAGAAGCGGTGGAAGCTCTGTTCCACCGCCATCAGGAGAGTTTGTGCAGGGCTTTACGGACAAGAAACAGGATGTCGGAGTCATTTTTACAAACTCTGGACTAGATGAATCCACTGCAATTTACTCAATTGCAACATTCAATGCACTCGAGCATATTCACGGAGATTCAACGCATGCAGCACCAGCAGTCAACTGCAGAGCTGGAAACTTTGGCTTTTACTGGATTGGCGGAAGTGACCAAGGAAACTGCAGCCCTGTTTCAGAGCGCAACTACTCGCAGTCATTCCACCTGCGCTTCAAGTCAAGGCTGCAGGAAGAAACTCTGCCGCCAGTGCAGGGAGAAATGGTTGCTTGCAGCACCGGCACCAAGTTTGGAAGGACAGGACAGGATGCGCTCCCGAGAGTAAAGCTAAACTGGAGCTGGGTGGAGCCAGCAGGAATTGGAGTTGACAGCTGTGACTTCGATAACCCGGATTACATTTATTGTGATGCAACGCAATTCACGATTGAGTTGAACAAGAAAATACACAGGCTTTACAGGTTCTTGGAAGAACAAAGTTTTATCCTTGAATGCCCGAGCACGCCTCAAGGCCTGGAAGTAACCCCTGAAATGACCGCCAGGGGTTGCTGGCTTGAGAGAACCACAGAGGTAAGAGGGGGCGTGCCGCAAATAATCAAGTTCCTTGATGCAAACCCGGACATAAGTGAAGCAGAGAAAGACGAAATAAGGAAGCTGCTGAAATTCAAGGCTTATTTGGTGAAGGATGCATACACCACTGACTTCAAGCAGGACTTTGCAAAGTATTATAGTGAGACAGAGTTTGCAGATGCTGACTCTTATTTCACCAGCATTGGCTCTAATTCAATCGGAGAAACCTATGGATTCAGCAAGCTTTTCACTGAGTCAGGAGCATTCAATTACACAACCAAGTACACTGAGCAGAACTTCATCCAGACTCCTGGTTTGTACGAGGTGGAGCTTGCGCTCTTCTTTGGAAACGACTGGAGGTTCTTTGACGAGGAAGGCAATCCAACAGTTAAAATTACAGCAGTGCTTTTGAACATTGATGACCCTTTCCCGAACTCTCCATTCTATTACACTCCATTTGATGGAAGGGTTGGCATTGAGGGAGATGACTACCACAGGCAAGGCTACGGCGTCAGCTATGATTTGGCTGGTTCAGAGGGGCTTGTCAACATTAACAATGGTCCGCCGGCAGTGCAGGCCTTAACTGACATTGGTTCAAACCCGGTTGTGGAACTTGATGCAAGGATTGAGAGTGGCTTTTTCGAGTTAAACGCTTCCCCTGAAACGAGGGGTTCGCTGCTGATACTTGAGAACGATGGAACTCAAGGAGGAATAGTGCTGCAGCCGGCAAGGGCAACACCGCTTTTGTTGAAAATAAGCTCTGATGCAACTGATGAAGCGTTTGGAGCATACTATAAGCTGTTCATTAATGACACTCAGACATGGGTTGGGAACAGCCTCAATTACTGGAGCGGGGCAGGAGCATGTCTTGACTTTTCCGGAGTGCCAGTTAACGAGGCATTCGATGAAAGGCCGGACAGGCTTGCAACCGAGGCTGACGCAGTGCTTAACTGGCAGAACACCTACACTGTTCAATGGAATGAGGTGCTTGACTCCGGGGATGTTTACCTGCAAACAATTTTCTACACAGACCCCTTGTCTAATTCAGTAATCACTGTGGAGGAACCGAAAGGCAGCATGGAGTTCATTACACCTGACGAGCAGGGAGCGTCTGTTTCACTTAACGGCATCAGCTCAATGCCCTATAACAATTATGCAGGCGGCAGTGTTGGAAACGTTGGCTCAATCCAAGACGTGTTTGAATTGGTGAAACAAGAAGAGATTTGCATTACAAGCTCAGGCACTCAGGCCTCATTCTGGTGGAACCCTAAAACTATTTACGAGCAGCCTGGCACTAGCAGGAGCATTCACCAAACAGCACAGGAACTGGAGGCAGGGGCTTCCTGCATTGGCTATAGTTAACTTTTTATAGAAATTAAAACATTAAGCATTTATGCTTTTTACTATCCTGTTAAGCCTCACGGAAATCTGGAATGATTTCAACCTAATAATCAAAATCTTCGTAGTTATGACCATTTACAGTTGGGTGAGGAACCACGTTGAGGGATGGATTGGCTGGGTTGTTTTCGGCATAATAACATTCTTTGTAGTGTTTGACCTGTGGGCCATATTTGGCTCCGTTTATGTGGTTTACATGCTGCTGATGTTCGGCATAAGCCAAGTACTTATTGACTTTTTCTTCATTAGTGCAGGAAGAGGTGGCCACGAAGAAATGGAAAGCCCGGTCAGCAGTGGAGCTGACTTGGCTGCAAGGCAGCAGCACATTGCTGCAAGGCAAGCTGGAATGATGAAAAGCTTTTTCAAGAGATGAGTTAAGTGAATGAACGAGGGAACCTTCTTCTGATTGTGCTGGCAGCAATGATTTTGCTTGCAATTCTGCCGGTGCTATTAGCACACCTCTTCTGGCCTGTTAAGCTTGTCGCGCAAATTATTTTCGTGTTTGTCATCTATTCTACTGTGCGAGGGTTCATGGGACCAGGGCACTTAACCATCGTGATTTCAGCAGTACTAATATACTTCATGGTATTCAAATACTTTGACATAATGCTTAGCCTTTACATTTTCCAGCTTATGCTTGGAGTGCAGTTCCTCTCGGTAATAATCTGGGGAATTGGCACAAGGATGAGGTGACATTAAACGTGTTGCGGTATTGGAAGTGCGAGGGAAAGGAATTTAAAGCCGGAAACTTAAAATTGTTTAGGATGGGAATATGATTGGGTTGATTCTGCAGACCGGCCTGACAGAGAATGTCTGGATTGCGTTAACCTTGTTTGTTTTTGTCTGGCTTTTCAGCTGGGCCAAAACAAATCTTGGTTCGGCAAAGCTTGCGATTCTTTTCGCGGTAATTGTAGTATACCTTACCTTTTACTCTTACTCTATTCTGATATGGATTGCAGTTGCATTGTTCCTGTTCGCCACTTTTGGCAAGGAGCTATTTTCAAGGGTTAACCCATTTGAAGGAAGCAGTGGTGGTTTAAGGTGAACTGGAATAAACAGGGTTTTCTCAAAGCCGGAAATCAGAGCAGCACCATGCAACTGAAAGGGGCATGGCAAATGCAAGCAAACCAGAGCAGTGCCATACGAAACGAAGCAGTGCCATCGAAGATGGCACAGGTCGTAAACGAACCTTTTCGTTTTGGCACGCCTTGCAAACGGAGGTAACAGTTTTTTGCGAGTGAAACGAGCCAGTGGCATCGCAGATGCCACACCTCGTAAACTGAGGTAACAGTTTATGGATACGTTCAATTTTCTTGTGTCAATTCTTCTCATAATAATTGCAATACAATACCAGCAGAACTGGATTGTTTTCGCAATCCTGATTATTTCGATTCTTTCAACTAGATCGCTTTCAACTGCAATAACCCTTATTATTTCAACTATTGTGGTGTATGCAGTTCTTGGTTCGGGCGACATTTCGAGCTTGTTCCCTGTTGTTGTGTTCGGCTTAATCATTTTTGCGTTGGTTCTTGGCTTGGCTGAAAAGCCAAAACAGCCAGAATATTATCCCCCTGACCCCGGCTACGGTGAAATGCTTGGCGGCGGCTGATAAAACCGATTCAGCATTGGTTGTGCTGGTATTAGTGCTGATTCTAGTGTTTGTGAAACTGGACGAAATGCTGCTTGCATTGTTGGCTGCCTTTATGCTGGTGCTGCTTTTATTTGTAAGGGCTTTTGGCGCTTTTACTGGAAGCGCTTCTGCAGTTGGAAAGGTCATTGGAGAGGAAGCAGGAAGGGAATACGGGGACATTGAAAAAGCAAAGGGAACTTTTCCCTCAGGAGAAGAGCTTTCCAGCATAGCGGGGGAACAGGCAAGGGCTTTTGGGGGAAAAGAAAAACTTTCAGGCAGCACCATGGAGAAATTCTCGAAGGGCGCCGAACGCTTTGTGAAAAAAGCAAAAAAATTTTTTCAGAAATAGTGTTTCTGGCAGCCTACTTTTCAAGGGAGTTCAGGATGTCGCGGTTTGTTGAAATCACTTTCTTCAAAAGCGACTGAACTGCTTCGTTTCCTGCCTTTAAATCAGCTAGCTCCCTTTCAAACTCTGAAAGCTTTTTCTCTATCTGCTTGAGTTTTGAGTCATCCCCGGATTCAGATGCAGGCATTGACTCAACTTTGGAGTGAATTGCTTCCATCCGCTGTTTGAGCTCATCAAGCTTGCTGCTCTGCTCTTCAAGCGCAGTATGAGTTGTTGTGTGTCCAAGCTCGTGGCTTTCCCTGAAATTGTTAAGGTGCTCTTTGATTGTTGCAGCAATGCTTCCAACATTTCCTTCATGCTTTTCTTCAGCGAAACCTTCTTCCCCTGCTTCCAAATCATCTTCGGATGCCCCTGATTCTTCTTCTGCACCGTATTCTTTTGTGCCCTCTGCTGGTTTTTTTCCTTTCGCTTCCGCCAAATACTGTTCCACTTCCTTGTCGTTGAACCCAATGTCCTTAAGTGTAGACCTAATGGTTTCATCATCGACTCCTGATTCAAGCATTTTCCTGATAGTGTCCATGACAATTTGCTTGCTTACCATCAAACCACTTCTTCTATAATATTGCACTGGGGGGTATATAAATACTTAACAACCATATAAAATCTTCCCTTAGACAGTGATGGCCCTGCGTTGGTTAATTGCAAAATAATAAATATGGTTTAGGTTATATGATTATAGATCTCTGAGTGAATTGAATGGAAATTTTCAAGTTAAGCGACGGCCCGTGGAAAAAGCTGTTTGAGGGAGCATTTGAAGAGAACGAAGTAAACATTTATTCAAACCCTAAAAGCATTATTCTTGTCCTCATTTTTGAGAAGGAATCAGGCAAGACCTCAGGCGTTGTAGTAGAGATGTTCAAGGTGTTCTTTTCAGTCGGCGAAGTGGAGGGCTTTGTCGAAACGCTGCCAAGAGAAATCATTCTCCTAACAAAGCACGATGAAAAAGAAACCCTGAAATTTCTTGTTCTCGGGTCAAGGCCATCCTACATAAAGTGGGAGGAACAGCAGTTTATGGCAGAAACCGATACAATGCTGAAGCGCCTTAAGACATCTTCAACACTGATAAAGGATGTTTCAAAGGCATACGATCTTACGCTGCAGGAGCTCAGCGAAGCACATGAATCAGCGCAAAAAGCTTTTTTCACCCAGCCTCTTTTGGTGCCGCTGCTTTCAACCAGCTCGCATGAAACCGAGTCAGGCATAGCCGGGATTGCCAAAGGAGAAATCATTTTCGGCTTAACCAAAAAACAGGAACAGGTGCTGGAGCCGATTAATTTGTTCAATAAAACAATTATTTTTGGAGGCAGAGAACATGACAGAAGGCACGTGCTGAAAGTAATAGCTGAAAGCGCGCTGCTTTCAAGCATTCCAGTGGTGGTTCTTGACTGGAACAACGTGTTCAAGAGCCTAAACGACGCATCAAAGGACTTGGACGGGCTGAAGAAATACAAGGTGGGCATCGATCCAATAGGTTTCCCTGTAAAAATCCTTAAGCCAGTTGAAGAAATAAAGGTTGACTTGAACTGCACTAACGCTAAAGGCTTGGCTGAAGTGTTCGGCATCGGCGACAACATTATAACAAAAATAATTGTTGACACGCTCCGCGACAACAGGGTTTCAGGCATCAGTGAATTGATTGAAAAGGTTAAGGCAACAACGCCGGGAGAAGAGCCAAACATTTACGAGCTGAACAAAGCAGTGAGGATTCTTTCGCTGATAAGCCAGCGCTATCCCGGCCTATTTGAAGGAAAAAACGATTACGCCAACATTGTTGCAGGCACTGGCAAGTCGATTGGAAGAGCAGCCATTATTGATTTGAGCGGAGTTGACGATAGAGTAAAGCTTTTAGTGGGGCACAACATTTTTAACGGCCTGCTGAAGCAGTTTAAGGGAAAAGATAAAACAGGGAAGCCACCGGTGCTTATCGTGCCGCATGCAAAAATTTTTGTCGGAGCTGAAAAAGCATCAGTTATCTCAGCCGAGTCAATAATTGTGATAAGCGAACTTGGAAAGATTGGCGTTGGCTATGCGCTGGAAGAAGAAAACGCGCTTGACATCGCCAAAGAAGTGGCGAACTCAACTGAAGCAAAAATCACTATCATCAAAGAAAATGACATTAGCGTTCAACTGAAGGGAAGACAAAGCTACAGGGTTTTCGTGAGGCCAACCCTCAGCAGAGCCTCATAATCATTTCCTTCTTTTTCCCTTAAGCTTGTTTTCAATCAGTTTTTCTAAGTCGCCCCTTGTAACGAATTCAAGCGGGTTAATTGCGTCAATCACGTACTTTATTTCCTTGAGCTCTTCCTGCTTGGCAAACTTGTCATTCATTTCAAGAATGGCGGACTGCATTTCTGAGAGAAGCTCTGACTGCTTTGAAACAACCGAATTGAGGTTTGCGAGCTCGTTCCTGATTGAGCCAACTTCCCCTGAAGGGGTTACACCGCCTTGCAAGCCGCCTGATTCGAGGCCTTTAAGCTTCTTGTTTAATACTAGCAGGTTTCTTCCCAAAATTTTCTCGTTTCTTACCACGTACTTCATTTTTTGGGAGAGCACAAGAATGCTAGAGTTAAGGGCGCGGATGTCTGAGTTTATTTTTGAAAGAATCTCGGTCGCCCTAGAAGGCACACCTTTTTTTGCCCTTCTATCGTCCCTTTCAACTCTTGACATACTTCAAGCCTCTATTCGCCTGCAACACGTTTAATTAAACAAAATCACTTAAATAATGACCATTTAAAGTAAAAAAGGTTTTCTTTGGCAGGAAAGACACCAAACCAAGACAATTATAAAAGATTTCGAAGAAAAAGGTTATATCATGGCTAAAGCGGTTAAGAAAGGCACTCTATTGGATGTAAGCTACTTTTTGGATGACGAAAAAGGCATTGCCTTAAATCTTTTCGTGAAAACCCAGAAAGGAATAGAGGAATTCTCGGAGAAAAAGTTCAAGCCATACTTTTACGTTGTTACAGATGACGCAAAAAAAAGGCTGCGTGAACTGGAAAAAAAGGAGTTTGGAGAAGAAAAAATAAAGCCCATGAAAGTGGAGGAAGTAAAAAAGTCAAACGAGGAAAACGTGCTGAAGTTGAGCTTCAAAAACACGCACGAGCTTATAACTGCGAGGGAATCAATAGAAGAAATGCAGGGAGTTAAAGAGAAACGGGAGTACGATATCCCGTTTGCAAAGCGTTTCCTCATTGACCAAAGCATTGAGCCAATGAATGGCCTGGAGCTTGAAGTCAACGAAAAAAACGAAGTGCAAAAACTCCGAGTATACAACACCAAGAAAGATTTATTGGATGAGCTCAGCGTTGCGTGCTTTGACATTGAAACCTATTCTCCTGGAAGGTTCAGTGACCCCTCCAGGGACCCAATAGTTTCAATCGCTTTAAGTTCTGGCGGAAAAGAAAAAGCGTTTGTGTGGAGGCAGAAACCAGAAAAAGAAAAAGCAGATTTTTTTGAAACGGAAAAAGAAATGCTTGAAGCATTTCTCAACGAAATGGCAAAATCAAAGCCAGACATTATTGTTACTTACAATGGAGACATGTTTGATTTTCCTTACATTAAGGAAAGAGCCAGAGTACTGAAGGTTGATTTGAAGAAAGGCTTTGGCTCCGAGCCAGACGTTAGAAGGAAAGGTCTTCAGAATGCAGTGAAGCTGAAAGGAATCCAGCACGTTGACGCATATCAGATAGTGAGACTGATGACAAGGTTTGGCACAGTCAGCCTTGTCAAGTTTGACTTGGAGTCTGTAAGCTTCGAATTGTTCGGCAAAGAAAAGGAAAAAATGACCCCTGAACAAATAAACAAGGCTTGGAGCACTGGAACAAACATTGATGCGCTGCTGCAGTACAACAAAGAGGACGCAAAAACTACACTCAGGATTGCTGAGACATTCCTTCCATTGTTTTTTGAGTTCTCAAAGCTCGTGCACCAGACACTGTTTGATTCAACGAGGAGCTCTGCTGGACAGCTCGTGGAAGATCTGCTGATAGAGAAATCGTTTGAAAACAACGCGCTGATTCCAAACAAGCCGCAAGAAGGAGTTGTAACGCAGAGGCTGCTGCAGAGCTTTAAGGGAGGGTATGTCAAGGAGCCTGTTGCAGGGCTGCATGAAAACATTGCAGTGCTTGACTTCCGGAGCCTTCACCCAAGCATAATGATTTCCCACAATGTTTCGCCTGAAACCCTCAAGTGCGAGCACGCCTCATGCAGGAACGGGAAAAACCTTTCGCCTGACAAGGACTGGTTCTGCGAAAAAAAGAGGGGTTTCATTCCAACAATTATAGAGGAAATCCTGAACAAGAGAATTGAAATTAAAAACGAAATGAAGAAATTTAAGGAGGGCACGCCTGAATTTGAAAGCCTTAAGGCAAGGCAGCATGCCCTGAAAATAGTTCTGAATTCGCATTACGGTTACCTTGGTTATGCTAGGAGCAGGTGGTATAGCAGGGAAAGCGCAAGGGCAGTTACTGCTTGGAGCAGGCACTACATAAGGGAGAGCATTCACAAGGCGGAAAAGGCAGGCTTTAACCCGATTTATAGTGACACTGACAGCCTATTCATAATCGTTCCAAAAGGCAAAACCGAAAAAGACGTTAACGCGTTCGTGAAAAAAATAAACAGCGAACTGCCCGGAGCAATGGAACTAGAGTTTGAAGGCTACTACAAGCGAGGTATTTTCGTAACCAAAAAAGAGGGCGGGGCAGCAAAAAAAAGGTACGCGCTGGTTGACTTCAAGGACAGCCTAAAAATTGTTGGCTTTGAGTATGTTAGGAGGGACTGGGCAAGGATTGCAAAGGAAACCCAAAAAGAAGTGATTGAAGCAGTGCTGAAGGAAGGCAAACCAGAAAAAGCAGTTGAAATCGTGAAAAAAATAGTTGAGAGGCTGAAGAAGGGGGAAGTAACAAAAAAAGAGCTGATAATTATGACGCAGATAAGAAGGCCCCTGAACAAGTATGAAAACATTGGCCCGCACGTTGCTGCTGCACAAAAAGCAGTCAAGAGAGGAAAAGAGGTTGGCGTTGGGTCAACGATTTCCTTCATAATTACGAAGTCTGGGAAAAGCATAAGCGACAAAGCAGAACTAGAAGAATTCGTTAAAGAAGGAAACTATGATGCCGACTATTACATTAATCACCAGGTTTTGCCGGCAATAATCAAGATACTGGCCGAGCTAGGCTACAGCGAAGAGGACCTAATCCAGGGAGGAAAACAGCAGAGCTTAAGCTCATTCATGTAAAGAAAAGATAATGCGAACGAAGCGAGCAAGTGGCATCGCAGATGCCACACGTTGCAAACAGAGGTGTCGGTTTATGGATTCAGAAGAATACAAAAAATATGTGAAAGCAGGAAAAATTCTTCAGCAGGCAAAAAAGGAAGCAAAAAAGCTTGCAAGGCCAGGCAAAAAAATGCTTGAACTGGCTGAATCGATTGAGGCATTCATAGAGGAAAACAGTGGAAAACCTGCTTTTCCGGTTAACCTTTCAGCCAACAACTGCGCTGCACACTTTACTCCATCAGAAAACGATGAACGCACTGTCAAAGAAAATGATGTGCTGAAAATCGATGTTGGCGTGCATGTTGACGGCTTCATTGCTGACTCTGCTGTGACAATTGACTTCTCAGGAGAGCACGGCAAGATGGTTGAAGCAGCAGAGCAGGCGCTTGAAAACGCTTTAAGTGTTGTGAAAGTAGGGGCTACTGTAGGAAAAATTGGAGAGGAAATAGAGAGAACAATCAAAAAAGCAGGGTTCAATCCTGTCCAAAACCTCACCGGCCACGGATTGGAAGAGTATATTGCACATGCTGCGCCGCCAATTCCAAACATTTCAAGGCACGATGACCGAAAGCTTGAAGACGGCAAAGCATATGCTATTGAGCCGTTTGCCACCAACGGACGCGGCTTCGTAAGGGAAAGCGTTCAAGCGGAAATCTTTGGCTTGGATAAAGCGATTCCTGTTAGAAACACTAACGCAAGAAAGATATTGGAGTTCGTGCAAAAAGAATACAGGGAACTGCCTTTTGCTGAAAGGTGGGTTTCAGAAAAGTTGAAGCTGAGCGAGTTTGCAAGAAAAGTGGCGCTAAGAGAGCTACTGCAGAAAAAAGCAATTCACGCTTACCCGATGCTGAATGAGGAAGAAGGCAGGATTGTAACGCAGGCAGAGACAACGATTTTTTTAAAGGATGGCAAGATGGAAAAGCTGGTGTAAATGGAATTTAAGCCAAAATTTGTTGCATGGTTTTTTCTCGTAATGCTTTCTGTTCTGGTGTGGGCGTTTTTCCTAAATGCCTCCGGCCTTGGCCTAACTGAAGCAATTAATATCGCCAACTTTGAGGAAACGCTTAGAAAAATAATGTCACTGGAGTTCTTACTGCTTGTTCTGGTTTTTCCAATCACATATTCTCTTGTGGTGGTGATGGCGAAAGCAGAGGGAAGAATCGCAACTTACATTATAACATTTCTTTCATTGATTTTTGCAGGCATGCTGTCCCTTGCACTTTTCCCTAAACTGTTGGAGTTTTTGGCGCTTGGAATGCTTTACATTATTTCATTCTTTCTCGTAATAGAGATTGCAATGCTTAAATTCCAGGAACTGAAGGCATTTGTAATGGTTAGAAGCGCCGGCGACAGCATTGGCAAAAGCATTACTGTTTTAGGCATTGGCTTGTTCGTTCTAATCTCTTTCACCGTGCTGGCAAACCAGGAGGAATTCGTCAAAGGATTTGAGGACAAGGTATTCTCTCTTGCGGCAGGCGACAGCAGCGAAATGAATTTGGAGGGCTTGAGCGCTGACCTCATAGCAGGAACACAGCTTCAAACCATACAGCAAATAAAAGGAATGCAGCAATACCAGCCATTAACAGGAAAAGATGATGTGGAAGTGCAAACGTTCTTACTCGCAATTAACGAACTAGAAGAAGTGGTTGGAAGCCAGCAGTACAGGGAACAGTTGAAAGAAAACATCAGAAGGGAATCTGGAAACAGTCAACCTGCAGAGCGCTTCAGATCAACTTTTGAAACAATAAAGAGCCAAATACCGTTTTTTGTTTTGATTGAAAAGTATTTCTGGCTGATAACGGCCATCTCTTTCACTTCAATTTTCTTTTTGGTTGGAGGCATCATTATTAAGCCGCTTGGAATGCTTTATGCTGGGCTATTTGACCTTGTTTTGAGCCTGATTAGCCCAAAAGTTACTGCACAACAAAAACTTAGAGAAGCTGAGTGACGTCCTCCCTGCACTGAAGCAAAACTTTGCCAAAGTGAAAATAAACAGCGATCTCTCTTTTTGGCAAAGTTTTGCAGGGTTTTTCCAATGGACGTCGATTTACCGTCAACGGAAAAGGAAGCCACATCATTTATAGCGTGGTCTTGTGGCTTCCTTTTGGGTTGGTGAACACTGTAAATAATTTGATTTAAATTCATTCACTTCCACTAATTATTCAATAGGCAAAAAAATGCCTTTAAAAATTTGGCTGCCTCCATAGTATAGTGGATAGCACGCGGGCTTGCGGAGCCTGAAACCTGGGTTCGACTCCCAGTGGAGGCATCATGCAGGGGTAGGGAAGCGGCCAAACCTGCAGCGTTCAGACGGGCAAGCAGTAAATGCTTGTTCGGAATTAGGCGCTGTCGCTTAGTGCGTTCGGGGGTTCGAATCCTCCCCCCTGCACTATCCATTAACAAGCATAAAAAATGGGGCGATTAAATGGAAACAAATAAAGAATGACATCTGAAAAACAAAATGCCTAAAAACCAAACACTGGTTTAAATATCATACACAGCACTTCAAAAAAAGAGGGAAATTCAATGGAAAAGGAACTTAAAGAAATGACAGTAAGAGAATTGCTTGAATTAAAAGCAAGGCTGTTTCAGCAAGCCCACGGGAAAGGGTTGCTGGCATCAACCCCTTACGGCAAAAGAGCAAGAGGCGCAATGGACATTAACGT
This sequence comes from archaeon GW2011_AR10, assembly GCA_000830275.1. GTDB lineage: Archaea > Iainarchaeota > Iainarchaeia > Iainarchaeales > GW2011-AR10 > GW2011-AR10. The sequence continues at coordinate 707,782 of CP010424.1, forward strand.
TGACAAAAGCATGCTTGAGCAAAATCCAGCAACTTGGGCTGAAAAAAATTCAAGAGCAACGCAGTACCATAGCCCCAGCAGAAGAACAAGGAATAACTTGGTTTCCTCTGTTATAAGGCTTCGGACAATGCTGTCAAAGGCAGAAATGCACAATGCCAGTCTGCCGGAAAAACCAATAAAGCAGAGGACGCCAAAAAGATTCCCAAGAAAGTAGGTAGCGCATTTACATTGGCCTTCTGCCGCGTTTAAACTTTCCAACCCTTCCGTATTTTAGCCTGGCATCCTTACTTCTTCTGTTTACGCTTGGCTGTTTTGGCCATTTCTTAGGGTCCATTTGAAACAGTCTTGACAAAACAGGATATTCCTCTTGAATAGTTAAAGCAATTGCTTTACGCATTGCCTTAACTGAAATTCCTCTTTCCTCTGCGAAAGTTTTTGCTAATTCATCCAAAAATTTTAACATTAATTCATTGGAAAAAGTTTTCCTGCTAAATAAACCAAGCACTGCTTCTTTTTGTTTTGCGCTCAAGTCAAATTTCCTGTCCTTAGGCCCCACAGAAATTCTTTCAGCCAGAACAGGATTGGAAGTGCCAATTAACTTGGATATTGAATCCCGAACTGAGCTGACTGGTTGGCCTTCCTGCGCAATTAAAGAAACCAGCCCATCCAGCTGCTCCAATTTTTTCCACAGAGAAGTTTTAGAAATAGATGCAATAGCTAAAACCGCTTTTCTTTGATCCGGCGTCAAAGGCATAAAAAAAGAAACAATTCAGAATTATAAAAACTTATCTTTTTTTCCAGGACGGAACGAATTTTGCGCTTGTCTTATGGTTGAGCCTTTCTCTTTCAGCTTCTGCCCTGAATAGCTCTGCATTTAGTTTTCTTAAAGCTTTGTCATGCTCCATAGGAATTCCTCTTTCCCTCAAAAGCCGTTTCCTCCTAGAAATTTTTTTCCTTACAACTTGAAGCGCATAAGTTGCTTTGCCAAGAGGGCTGTCCCTGTACAACTTAATTGCTGCAGTGCCCCTTTCACTTGCCTGATAACGTTTTCTGACAGCTTTACCTTTCTGGCTGCGCTGATAGCGTTTATTCGAAGCACTTCTTTTTGGGGAACCCTTCTGCCTTTCATGCGCTGCTCTTTCAACCTGCATGCCTTTCTCAGTCAGGCGATAGTCTGCCTTAATTTTTCTGTATTCTGGGGTTGCATGCCACCACGACAACTGCTGCTGCCTGCTTAACTCACTAATTTTCCTGGCAATGTCTTCCGGCACACTGTTTTCCTCCAGCAGTTTTCTCCTGTACTCCATTCCCTCTTTTCTGATAGCCAAAAGCCCGCTATTGGAAGAACCTCTTCTTTTTGCTTCCAAAAACCTGTTATGGAAAACAATTCTGCTCCTAGCCAGTTCAGGAACAAGCCAAGAAAACTCGTGAATCCTGCCCCTGCCAACAATCCTTGGCCTCGTGCTCCTGCTTAAAGGTTTAACCATAAAAATAAATCCGCTTTCTTGGTTAAAAAAGTTTTTGTTGAGCCCAGAAAACATATAAATGAGAGAAAACGTTTTTATAGAAGGAAACTGTTTATTGTTAGAGTGGTTTTTTCATGCACGTAATCATTGTTGGCGCCGGTGATTTGGGTTATTATTTGGCGCAGTTTTTGCTGGAGGAAAAGCATGATGTTGTTGTTGTTGACAGGGATGAAGCAGCGTGCAAGAAAATTAATAGCGAGTTTGGAATTGTGGCAGTGCAAGGGGATGGCACTGAACCAAAAACACTGGAAAAGGCAGGCATCGCAGAAGCCGATACTGTTGTAGCATTGACTGGGCAGGATGAAGCAAACATGGTTATCTGCCTGCTTGCAAAAGAGCTTGGAGCAAAAAACATTGCTGCAAGGATTTCAAGAGTTGACTATGATGAGAGAGCCCTGAAAAGGCTTGGAATTGACATAGTAATTCACCCTGAGGCAGCGGCTGCCGGTTACATTGCCGAACTGCTGACAAAACCAGAGTTATTGGACCTTGCTTTCATCAGCAGGGGGGACGCAGAAATAATGGAGTTAGAGGTCAGGCCAAACTCAAAGATTGCAGGCAAAAAAGTTAGTGAAGTAGAGCATCCAGCGGGTTCAGCCATTATTGCATTGTACAAGGGAAAAAAAATTGTAGTCCCTGAACCCAACACAGTAATTGAGGTTGGAGCAAAAGCATTGATCCTAGTAAAAAAAGAAGCAGCAGAAAAGGTTAGGCAAACTTACGCCTGACACCCCGAGTTTCGATTGCTTTTGGGTTGTTGAGCTACTGCATTGGGGGTCTTTGGCGTGGTTTTCTGGGAGCAAAACCCAAAATTCTCAGTAAATCCCTGACAGGATTCCAGGGCACTTTTTTCGGCATTCTTTGTCTTGGAAAAAAAGGCATTACATCAACTCCTATTGATTTTCAACTACTACAAGCCCTTCTCCTTGTTCCCTTGAAAGCATTCCCTTTGAGAGTTTCCCCAGCTTTTCCCTGAGAGAACCCTTTTTTCCCTTTTTAATGGAAGCACTAATTGAGTGCGCCCCTATTTTGGCGTGCCTGTGCGCTTGCATGCGTTTTCCGCCCCTCTCCAGTTTTGCTTCTTCAAGAGCTTTCATGTGCTTTTTTTTTGCTCTTTTTTCCGGCGAACCAAAAAGGGCATCATTTATTGTTCCAGTGAAATTGAACCCTGCAGGCACTCAACCACAACAAAAATAGTTAATTGAAGTATTTAAACCATTGTATTAGAAAAAAAGCACACCATAGAAAGGTATTTAAAGAAAAAGAACACTAATTGTGTTATGAGAAGGGATTTAGTTCACGGCTGCTGCGGTGGACCCCCGGCAAATTAATGCCACTGATTCTATTCTGATTAGTGATAAAAAGGTTTCCCGAAACACTAGTTATACGAATAATTGCTTCTTTAATGGCGGATGTGGTGTAGTGGTTTGCATTGGAGCCTGTGGAGCTCTAGGCCCGGGTTCGATTCCCGGCGTCGGCCTTTTGCTTAAGCAAAAGCCCGGGAAAAAATACTTGACAAAGAGGGAAAAAAATGGAACTGAAAACAGTTAAGGGAATGCAGGATTTTTTGCCGGAACAAGCGGCAAAAAAGCAGCTAATCGAAGAAACTTTCAGGAAAGTGTTCGAAAGGTACGGCTTTAAACCCATGGAAACACCTGCATTGGAGGATTTCAGCCTGCTGTCCAAGAAGGGCGCTGCAGGTGAAGCAATAAAAGAAGAAATATATTACTTCAAGGACAAGGGAAACCGTGAGCTTGGAATGCGGTTTGATTTGACTGTTCCTCTTGCAAGGGTTGTTGCAAGCAACCCAAGCATGCCAAAACCGTTCAAGCGCTATCAAATCGAGAAAGTATGGCGATATGACCAGCCGCAGCAGAAGCGATGGCGCGAGTTTACTCAGGCAGATGCAGACATAATTGGCACTGGCTCAATTCTTGCAGAATTTGAAATAATTGCTATGACAATTGATGCACTAAAAGAATTGGGGCTGAAAGGAAAAGTGAAAGTTAATGACAGACGGCTTTTAGAAGAGGTTGCCCTGCAAAGCGGAGTGAAAAAAGAGCAGTTAGCTGAATGCTTCAGGTCAATCGACAAACTGGACAAAATTGGAAAACAAGGAGTGGAAAAAGAGCTGAAAGAAAAAGGAATAAACACGCAAATTTTAGGACAGTTGACTGCTGATTTGAATTCCCTGCAAAAAAAAGCAAAAACAGCCGCTCTGTTGAAAGAACTTTTTGAAATGCTGAAAGAAAACGGAGTGGAACAATTTGTTCAGTTTGATCTGAGCCTTGCACGCGGTCTGGAGTATTACACAGGAATTGTTTTTGAAGTTGTTGTAGAGGGCCCCAGCATTGGCGGCGGCGGAAGGTACGATAACCTGATTGAAAGTTTTGGCGGTCAGCAAACTCCTGCGATAGGCATAAGCTTCGGCGTGGAAAGGATCCTTGATTTGCTTGAAAATAAAACCAAGCTGGAAAACAAAACCCTTGTTTTTGTTGCTCCACTGAAAGAAGAATTCAACGGAGCAGCGCTTAAGCTGGCGCAGCAAATACGCTCTCTGGGAATTGGAGTGGAAATTGATTTAATGCAAAGGAAAGTTGGAAAGAACATGGAGTATGTGAACAAGGAAGGAATTCCATTTGCAATTGTGCTGGGAGAAAAAGAGGTTAAGGAAAAAAAATTCAGGCTCAAAGAAATGAAGGCAGGTAAAGAAACTGAAATTAAAATGAGCGAACTGGAAAAACTAGCAAAAACAGTTAAATCTTCTACATAATTAAGGGCAACAAGTTACTAAAAAGTTTCATTAATTGAATAAATAAGCAAAAACGGTTGCTCCCGTGGTTCAGTGGTAGAATTCGTCCTTGGTATCTCCAAGAGAAGAGGCAACTAGGACGAGATCGCGAGTTCGATTCTCGCCGGGAGCTTTGGGCATTCAAACCCTTTTTAAGGCTTGAAAGCCTATTTCGAACCCTTTTTAAGGCTAATCCTACCCATTTTGAATATGAACAAGCAAATCCTAATCGGAATAATTGCGGTTGTACTGTCAGTTGGATTGGCTCTAGCGGCAAAGCCTGACTTTCAGCTTGCTTCAGTGAACCCTTCAAACGGCATTGCATCAGTGGTTATTCCTACTAATTCAGTTGAGGTTGCTCCAGGCGTGTTTTCATTGGGAACCGGCATAGACAAAGGCAGAATAGTCGAAGGCTACGCTATTGTAGACTACAAGAAAGCGCCAGCAAAGCCTGGCACAGTCTGCGGAAACAATGTTTGCGAGCCAAGCGAGAACGCAAATAATTGCCCTGCTGATTGTGGCGGAAACGGCGGACCAACAAGCACATGCTATGGTTTCCTTGCAAACGGTGCAAAGTGGAAAACCGTTGAACCATACATTGTCAACCCGGCAAACAACAGCGGTTTAGGCAGTTCCTTTATAGCAGACAACCTTGCATTAGACATAGGCAAGTGGGAAACTGCAACTGGTGTTGACGTTCTGGGCAATGGTTCAGTAACCAGTAGCACCCTTGAAGCTGACGTTGCAAGCACTGACGGAAACAATGAGGTCTACTTTGGAAGCATTGGTAACGAAGGGGCAATTGCAGTAACCATTGTGTGGGGAATATTCAGGGGCCCACCCCAGTTCAGGGAACTCGTTGAATGGGACCAGGTCTATGACCAGGTTGACTTCAACTGGAGTGACAGTGGCGAAACAGGAAAAATGGACTTCGAGAACATTGCAACACACGAGTTAGGTCACAGCTTTGGCTTGGACGACTTGTACAACAGCGAGTGCTCAGAGCAAACAATGTTCGGCTTGGCTTCCGATGGCGAAACCAAGAAGAGAACACTGGAATCTGGAGACATTGCTGGAGTACAAGCACTCTACAGCTGAATTAAATTAGGCTGAAAAACAGCCATCTTTTTCTTTTTTTATTTTATTGCAAATGATTAAATATCTGAGTGCAGTAGTTTTAATGGAATGCTGCACGAGCAACACATTGAGGACATGATTGCAAAATTTGTAAAAGACAATGACGTTGTAAGCATTGGCACAAGCAAGCAGGGGGAAACATTCCTGAAAAAGCTTGCGCTTGCATTGGAGCACGAGCACATCCCGATTAACCACATCGAATTCATTCCCACCTCAAACCATTTGGCCATAATTGCCGGGCAGTTGAAAATTCCGGTTACCTCGCTGAACGAAAAAGAAATTGATGTTGCAATCGAATTTGTTGACGCAATAGATGAGCACTTCAACTTCATTAAGCGGAATTCCTATTCGCTTGTCAGGGACAAAATGATTGCTCAGAGCGCTGCAGTGCTTGTAACTGTTGCAGAGGAAAAAAATTTTGTCAGCAGGCTAAAGGGAAGGATTCCGTTCGAGATAACCCCTTTTGGCTGGAAGCGCACTCTCAGCCAGCTAGAAATGTTTGGCAAGGCAAAGCTGAGAGAGGAAAACGGAAAGCCGTTAAAAACCGAAACAGGAAACTATTTAATTGACGTTGACTGTGATGAAATTTACTCCATTGATGACCTTGACTACCAGGCAAAGAACATTCCGGGAGTGCTGGAAACCGGCATCTTCATCGGTTACGCTGACAAAATTGTGCTGCACAACAATAAAATAGTGGTTAAGAGCAGAACAGAGTTCAAACAGTGATATCCTCCCACACCCAAAGGTGTGGGCTTCCTACCACACGGAAAAGTCAAAGGTAATTAACGAGACTTCATCCAACAACTGAAGATTTGGTTTTCGCCAGCCTTTTTTTAAAAGGCTGATAAGTTGCCTGCAGCAGCCAATACGCGGTTTTTTTAAAGCTTTAATGCCATGAAATCAATAGCATCTGCCGGTGTAGCTCAGCGGTTAGAGCGCTTGATTCCTGCACTAATTGATGCGGGAAAGCGAAACTCATAAGGCGCTGCTTAATGCTTGGGAAATCAAGTGGCCGAGAGTTCAAATCTCTCCACCGGCACTCCAAACATTTTTATTTTTCGCAGAGGTAAGTATTGCATGGATAAATTAAATATTGCAACCAAGGGCGCATTATCACTTGTTTTTATTATTGCTTTTGCTGCAGTGGTTCTTTATATTCTTAATAACAATTTATCTTCCAAAGAACTTGGATTGGATGGCAGGGTTCTGATTTATGCATTCGTTTTCCTGATTGGGGGAATTGCACTTTTTTATTTTGGCTTCAAGTGGCTGCGCGAAAAACTGTTAATTGAAAGCATTCCAACATCAAAAATCCGAAGCCTTGCAATGGGCATTGTGGAAGTTTTTGGTGAAGTGATTCCAGCAGAGGACAAGCTTTTGAGGAGCCCTTTCACTAACAAAGACTGTGTATACTATGAATACTCAATTCAGGAGCGCCGGGGCAGCGGGAAAAACTCGCGTTGGGTTACAATCAGGCATGACAAAAATTTTTACCATTTTTTTGTGGAAGATGAAACAGGAGAAGTTTTGGTTGACCCTGATGGGGCAAACATTGATATTCCATTCACTTTCACTTACAATTCCGGCTTATTCAAGGACCCGCCAAAAGAAGTGCAGAATTTTTTGAAATCAGAGGGATTAAGCTTTGAAGGCTTTTTTGGAATCAATAAAACAATGAAGTTCGAGGAAAAAGCATTGGTGCCTAACAAAAAAGTTTACATAATGGGAGAAGCCGGTGACAACCCCTTTGTGGAGGAAGCAACCTCACAGAAAGGCGTGAAGGATGTTATGATCCAGAAAGGAAAAAACGAGAAGTTCTTTTACATTTCAACCAAGCCGGAAAAAGAGGTTTTGAAAGGAATGGGCCTGAAAGCATACGTTGGAATTGCACTTGGAATCCTCTTCATTGTGGGTTCCTTGATTGTGATTTTTGCTTTCTTTAATTTCCTGTAAACCAAACAATTAAAAACAAATAAACTGCATTATATCTAAAGGTGCTGCAATGGTCTGGGAATTTCTGTTGATTGGCGCGGTTGTTTTGGGGCTAATCGGCTTGGCGGTAATCGCTTACATTATTCTTATTTACAACAGCTTGGTTCAATTGAGGAACAACATTGACAAATCGTGGGCAAACATTGACGTGCTGCTCACGCAAAGGGCCAGTGAATTGCCAAAGCTGCTGGACACCGTTAAAGGCTACATGAAATACGAGAAGAACGTTTTAACGGAAGTTACACGCGCAAGAACTGCTTTCATGGATGCCAAAAGTATTCAGGAGAAAGCCGACGCAGACAACTTTTTGACCGGTGCACTGAAAACATTGTTTGCTGTTGCGGAAAATTACCCTAACCTAAAAGCAAATGAGAACTTCATGCAGTTGCAGGGAAGGATTTCTGGTTTGGAAAACGAAATCGCTGACAGGAGAGAATTCTACAACGACAGCGTGAACACTTTCAACATTCGCATCCAGCAAATCCCCCAGAACTTCATCGCAGGAATGCTGGGCTACCAGCGGAAAGAACTTTTCCAGGCAACCGCTGAAGAAACGAAGGACGTCAAAATCAATTTTGAATAGTTGCTTTAGGCAAGTGCCTGCAATAGTTTGCCATCATTGTGTCATCTAAATTCGTTATAAAAAAAACTGTTTTTTGGCTCAAATTTTTTTGAACCATTAAACTGCAGGGTTTTAAGGTTTTCTATTCTATTATAATGCAATGAAACTAAACAGTTTTGCGGTTTTGTTTTTGTTGGCGGTAGTTGTAATAGCCGGCTGCACTGCCCCTCCAAGTGGAAATGGTGGTGGAAACGGAGCAGGCGAAACTGCAACTGGAACACTTGTTTTGAGCATAACCGACCAGCCGAGCTATGCGGAAAATTACACTGCAATTAATGTAACAATTTCAGGCATTGAAGTGCATAAGGATGGCAACTGGCTTTCGTTCTTTGAAGGAGAGAAAACAGTTAACCTCCTTGAATTAAGCGGCGTGAAAGAGGTTATAGGGCAGGACGAACTTGAAGCAGGAAAGTACACCCAAATCAGGCTGGCTGTTTCAGAAGCGGAACTGGTTAAAGCTGACGGCAGCAGTGAAGACGTGAAGGTGCCAAGCGAGGAAATAAAGCTCGTGAAAAGCTTTGACATTGCTGATGGAGAGCTTTTAGAGTTAGTGCTGGATTTTTCCCCTTACTCTGTTGTGGTTGCGGGAAACCAGTACATTTTGAAGCCAGTAATAAAAGTTCTTAGCACTGAGGAGTTCCAGGAAAAAGTTGAAAGGGAAGCAAACGAAAGAGGGGAAAGAGAGCGAAGAGAAAAGGAAGTCAAGATAGAGCAGCTTGTTTTCCCGGACACTGTTGAAGCAGGAGAAGAGTTTGAATTAAGGTGGATGGTTAAAGGCGGGAAAGAGGGGGTTGTTTCCCACACAGCAGCCCATTGGGATTTGGTTGGAGGCCATGACGCTGACATAACTAAGTACGCTAACGTAACCGAAATACTGCAGGGAGAAACTCCAATGAATGCAGCGGTAACTGTAACTGCACCAGAAGAGGAAGGAACGCTTTACTTCAGGGCTCACGCAATAGTTGACGGTTCACATTATTACTTGGAAGAGCAGTCAATTGGGGTTACAGCAAATGAAGAGCCGCCTTCACCTGAATTAACGGAGTTCTCTGTTGAAGCTGATGACGACAAATTTGAGCCAAACAATGTAACTGTGCCAAAAGGCTCAACAGTCAAAATTACTTTTAATGTCTCAACTGACAACGTTTCCTGGGGTGGCCTGGACTTCAAGAGCACGCTGTTTGAAACAGAAACAGTCAATCCAGGAGAATCGACAACTGTTGAGTTCACTGCGCCGCAGAGCAACCTAATAATCAGCTCTTACTGGCCAAGCTCGAATGTTCTCAAGGCACAAATGACCGTGAAGGTTGAGTAAAAAGCAATTCAAATTTAAATTTTTCTTTCTTTTTCTATTGAATGAAATTCTACAAATTTCTTGTTCTGCTGGTTTTGGCTTTTATTCTGGTTTCAGGGTGCACGCAGATTAAGCCAACAGATGGAAGACAGGAGCCAGTTTACACTGAGGGAACATTGCCTCAAACAGCAGATGTCAAAACTATAACGGTTAAGGTTGTTGACGGAGCAAACGTTCTTGTTGAACAGCCGATAGAGCTTCCGAATGATTCAAGTGTTAGCGCATTGGATGTTACTGTTTTGGTTGCAGGAGCTGAAGTGCAACAATATGAGTTTGGAGTATTTGTTACCTCAGTTGCAGGAAAAGCAGCTGACACCGAGCATTACTGGGCGCTTTACATCAACGGGGAGTACGCTTCAAAGGGCGCTGACCAATATCCAATAACTGAAGTGAACTCAATTGAATGGCGTTACGAGGCAGTGGAAGAATTTCCCCTAGAATAATTAAGTGGTTCTTGAAATTTTTTTCTTTGGCTCATCAACAGTGCCAAGATTGAATATTCCATCCAGTGTAACCGCGACAACCATTATCAGGATTCCAATGCCACTGAACGCAGTTGAAGCAACCGTGCCGGGAAACAGCATTTCTCCAATTATGACTAGCACTAGGAAAAGCATGCCCAGGAAAAAACTTTTTGTCAGAAGACTGATTAAACCCATTTTTTTACCTCAATAAAAAGTTGAATATTAAGAACAGTATGTAAAACTCCAGAGTGGCAATTATTACAAGATACTTGTTTAGCTTGGGAGTTGACTCTATAAAAGCAACTACTGCCAGCTTTGTTACATAGTACAATAACAGGAACGCTGCTGAAGTCCAGAACAGCCCAGCAAGCACCTCCAAATCAGAAAAAGCCCACATAATCAACGCGAATAAAATTGTAAAGTAAAGGGTTCTTTTTCCGCCCATGAAATAAAACATTATTGCGTAAAAGGCGAAAAGCCAGAACAGGTTTCCGATAACTAAATTAATGAACCAGCCCAGGTCAAGGGCACCCAAGTGAACTAAAGCCTCGTAAAACATTTTCTCACTTAACCCTTTTTGCCTCCGCTTACTGAATTGTTGTTGGACTTGGTCTCCATCCTAACAATATTCACTGCGAAGATGCAGAAAAACAGAAGCATGAACAGACCGCCAGTACTGATTGCACCTGCCTTAATTATGCCGGTTCCAGAACTGATGAGTATGAAAAACAAGATAGATGCAGCAACTGCAATTACAATTCCGTCCAAAATGTTTTTAGCCAATCCCATTTTATCACGTCAAAATTATGTGGTAAATTGCAAGCGTTACAATGAACAAAGTTAGGTTAACCAGCACTAACCTGCCCTTTAGCGCAGGAATTGTTGAGGCAAAGGTCAGCACCGCAACCCTGCTGACATAGTTGAATGCAAGGAAACCCGCAACTAATACAGTCAAGCCCCATATTGCAGGAGTGTCAACTGAAAGCCAAATCCAAAGAACAAGCATTATTGATGCAAGGAGCCAGTTCTTGCCACTGTAAAAGAATGCTGCGAGCGCAGCGAAAGCAAAAACCCAGAAAAGGTTTCCGAAAATTAGATCAATAAACCAGCCAATGTTAAGGGTAGCAAGATTCAGCACTGCCTCAATGAAAATAGTCAAGCTCTCCCCCCTTCAGCCATAGAAGTGCCGGGGGCTAAGCCAGTTGAAATAATTCTGAGAAAGCCTCCGGCACCTTCCGATAGCTTCCTTGAACTAAGGAGAACTAGGGAAATTCTATGACTAGTCATATATTTAGGCCTGTATATATTCTACATAATATACTATATAAATGTAATTAATTAACCGAATTTGGTGATTTACTGGCTTCTGGCGGGCTTTTTAGAGGTTATAAAGTAATTTAAAGCAAATCTTGTATGATTACTTAATTGCTGCCCCGATAGTCTAGCCCGGCCAAGGACAATGCCCTCTCACGGCATAAACACGGGTTCAAATCCCGTTCGGGGCACTCAAAACCATTTTAACTTGTTTAGGTTCTTTTCTTTTTTAGTGCAGGTTTTTTCTTTTCTTCCCAAGAAAAGAAAAAAAAGTGCGTTGCCTCTGTGGCTCAGTGGCTAGAGCAGCGGTTTTGTAAACCGCCGGTCGAGGGTTCGAATCCCTCCGGAGGCTTCATGCACCGCAGTGGTTGCGACAAAAATTTAATAAAAATTTTTAAGGAAAAGGTGTCGGAAAAACGCAGTTTAGTTCTATGAGAAGGTGCAATCTTGGAAATAGTTGAATCCTTTCACTGGCAGAAAAAGAAGAAATACAGGAAAAACATTGAGGAATACATGATAGAGCATGCAATAATCAATTCAGAGCATAAAAAGGATTTGCATCACAAGAATGCAGTGAATGCCACTGCAAAAATACCTCAAACAGGAAAAACACTTAAGGTGGTATTCAGAAAAATTGGTGAGCAAAAGATAAAGTTAATAACCGCTTTCTACATAGATTAGTGTGGTCATCATGAAGAAAGAAACATGGTATGACAAGGAAGAAGACATAGTCGGAATACAGGTTTCCAAGGGCGATTACTGGAAAAGCATTGAACTCCCCAATGGCGTGGTCATAGATATTTCGAAAGACTGGAAAATAATGGCTGTAGAGATTTCCAATGCCAAAAAAGTTTTCTCAGGTGAAACAAAGAAAGTCCTTCAAATGGCAACAGCCTGAATTTATTGTTCGAATCTCTTCGGGGGCTTTTAAGAAAGCTTTTAAATAACAGGCAAGCATTATTTTAGTGAAATGCCTATCAAAAAGCCGGTTAGAAGAGGACTGATTACTAGTTTAAAAGAGAAAACGCAGAAATTGCGGGAATGGAGGGCAAGCAAAAGAGAAAAAGCAGCCCTTAGAAAAAAACTTAAAATACAATTAGACAGAATCAATAAAAACATATCAGTCCTTGAAGGCCGGGTATATGATCAAGAACATCATCCGGCTTATACCGGGTCTGTCCATGTTGAAGAAGCAAAGGACACCATAAGACAACTTAAGAAACAAAAAGGGTTTTTAGAAAAGCAGATAAAGCAGTTAAAACAATCAAAAAAATAAAGACTAAAGGAACCCTTAAACGCATTCCAATTGGTTCTTTTGGCCAGAGGAATAAAAACTTTTAATTTAAGGCAGATTTAGGCCGTAGTTTTAAAAACGTTATTTAATTCATTAAGGTAGGTGCCCCAATGGCGGAAGAGAAGTACATCCAATTCGTGGCAAACTACGATGACTGGGTTGCGATTAAAAAACTCAAGGTTGAGCAGGCAACCGACCCAAAAACTGTTATGGAGTTTTTGGCTGGGCTCACTATTTCGATTGACGACAAGGTTGAAGCAAACCTCGGGAAAGCTGTTGACCTGAAAAAGCTTGACTCTGCATTAAACGAATTGAGTTTGGGTAAAGGCGATACTTCAAAAGCGCTGGCGGAAGTCAACGGCAGAAAAATTAATTCCATTATTGATGAAATAACTTCCAAGCCTGAGTTCCAGAAAAACGAGCAGAAAGAGCTTAAGGGATTCTGCAAGGCCTACGCAATGAAAAAGGCTTTGAAGGCATGCGGGCTGAACGTTGATTACTCTGGCGTTGAAATTCCAGGCATGAAACGCCTCAAAAAAATAAAGGTTTAAATACCTCTTTTGCGTTACTTTAACTGATTTTAACGTGCTTGCTATCTAAAATCGAAGTGGAATCCTAAATATAAAAAGAGTGTTTTTGTTTTGGCAATGAAAAAATTTTATTTTTTAGTTCTGCTTGTTTTTCTCTTTAATGGATGTAGCCAGCCGAGTGATTCAGCTTACTCTGAAAATGTTGAATTAAGCTTGGACCAAATAAAGGAATTAACCGAGGAAAGCCCTGACACAAATGTTTCGGTTACTTTTTTCGGCGAGAACTCAATTCAGCGGAACATAGAAAAAATAAAAACCTCCTGCAAAAAAGATTTTCCAATTCAGCCTTACTATTTGATTGAAATACAAAAGACTGCTGGAAACATTGTTCTCTGGCTTAGCGTGGACTCACAACAAGTCGTTTGCTCAGTAAGAAAAGGAATCAAAGTTGATTCGTGCTTTAGCGAGCTTGACTGCGATGATGGTTTGGTCTCAACAATTGATAAGTGCGAAGGCACTCCAAGAACTTGCTCGCATGGAAGAATAACTGAATGCAGGGGCGGAGACAATTTTTGCCCCAGCAACTGTACAGCAGATTTGGATGGGGACTGTGTAAGGCAATGCACTTCTAACGATGATTGCAGTGACGAAAACATTTTAACGGAGGACATTTGTTATGGGTTAATAAAGGTCTGCACTTTCAAGCCTCTTGACAAAAAAGAGGCTGGAATTTGTGAAGAATTAGCAGACTGCGAAGATGACAACCCATGCACAATTGATTCCTGCACTGACTCAAAATGCTCCCATGACCCCCTAATCAATGGCACTTTTTGTGATGATAGAAAAGAATGCTTCGATGGAGCCTGTGTCTCGGTTACAGAAAATGAAATGGTTGTAAAAAATATTGAGGCAGAACAATCTGGAGAGCGTGAAGTCAAAATTACTTGGACAACAAACAAGCAAGGAGACTCTACTGTTAAGTACGGTGTTTGGCCCAATGCCTCTTACGACAATATTGAGGAAATTAAAGAATATGTGGTAGACCATGAAGTTTTGTTGCAAAACATTTCAGTGGGAAAAAAGTATGTTTTTAAGGTTCGTTCCGCGGATAGGTTTGGCCAAACAGCTTCTGAGGTTGGCGGTGATAGGGAAACCTTTACTCTTTGCTTGGAAGAGTGCGATGACGGAAACAGTTGCACAATTGACTCCTGCAATATAAGCTTAGGTGCCTGCGAAAGCAAAACAGACACGTCAATTGAGGGCTGCACACAGTAAAAAGGCTTAATCATGTTTTAGGGTTAAAATCTGCCTTTTACCGAAATTTTAGCCGAAAACATTAAATAGAAGTAAGAAAGTATTAGAATATTGGAATTAGGTGTCATCCAACAAAATATTTTTGGTTTTTTTGCTAATTTTGATTGTTGCTCCAGCCGCTAATGCCGGAGTCATAGATGATATGATTTCTGGTTTTTTTAACCTGTTTCTCCAGTCGTGTTCTTCTTCCCAGCAATGGTATTGTTACACTGAAACAGAATGCACAGGCGCAGGAGGCTACTGGTGCAATAGTTACTGTCAATCATCACCTTGCAGCAGTTCCGGTGGCAGTGGCTCTTATGGATATTGCGGCAATGGAACATGTGAAAGCGGAGAAACAACCGGAAGCTGCCCATCAGATTGTGGAAGCTATACTGGAGGAGGCTCCTCTAGTTACTGCGGAAATGGAACCTGCGAAAGCAGCGAAACATACTCCTCCTGCCCATATGACTGCGGAAGCGGAGCGCCAAGCAGTAGCGGAACCACGGTTTGCGGGAACGGAACCTGCGAATCAGGAGAAAGCACTGGAAGTTGTCCTGCTGACTGTGGAAGTTACACAGGCGGAGGCGGAGCAGGTTCTTCTTGCACAGCTGACCAGCCGTGGAATTGCTATAGCGAATCAGAATGTGTAACCGCAAGCGGAAAATGGTGTGGAAAATATTGTTCCAGTTCTTGTCCAACATGCGAAACAGGAAAAGTTTGGAACTGCTATACGCAAACTGAATGCACTTCCGCTGGCGGAAAATGGTGCAATGAATATTGTTCTGAATACGAGTGCCCGACATGCTCAGCTGCTCAGCCCTGGAATTGCAATACAGAGTCAACCTGCACTGGAGCAGGAGCAAACTGGTGCAACAACTACTGTCAGTCAGGCTCCTGCCCAACCTGTGAAACAGGAAACGTATGGAACTGCTACACTGAAAGCGCCTGCACTGGAGTAGGCGGCCAGTGGTGCGGCAACTGGTGCAGTGATAAAGCCTGCCCATCATGCTCCAAAGAACAACCATGGAATTGCTATAATGAATCCAACTGCACTACAGCAGGGGGAAACTGGTGCAACAACTATTGCTCGAATTATGAGTGCCCAAAGTGTGATTCCAGCCAGCCCTGGAACTGCAGCAATGAGACTGACTGTGCGGCAGCCGGCGGCTACTATTGTTCTTCATCAGGAGGTGCTTCATGGTGTTCCAACTCAAAGTGCCCGGTTTGCGAAGCCGCCCAGCCATGGAATTGCTATACTCAAGGAGAATGCTCCAATGCTGGTAGCCAGTGGTGTGAGTCTGAAGGAGGCAAAGGGTATTGCTCACAGGAGTGCCCGATTTGTTCCAAGGAAAAGCCGTGGAATTGCTATAATGAAACCCAAGCCAACAATGTTGGGCTCCAATGGTGTGGCACTTTTGCTGCTGAAACCTGCCCAAAGTGCGAACCAAACAATTACTGGAATTGCTTTGACCAAACAAGTTGCACTGGTGTAGGCGGAAATTGGTGCACTTCTGACTATGGCTCTAGTTGGTGTTCCAGCAGCTGCCCAACATGCTCAGCTGAACAACCATGGAATTGCTATAATGAATCCAACTGCACTACAGCAGGAGGAAACTGGTGTGGAAGCTGGTGTAATTCCGGAGAATGCCCAACGTGTTCTCCTGAACAGCCCTGGAATTGTTCAACTGAAGAAAGTTGTAATGCAGCAGGAAAGAAATGGTGCACTTCTTCGGGCGACGCTGGTTTTGCTTCAACGCCAAGTGGCGGTTGGTGTACTGATAGCTGCCCTACTTGTAGTGAAGACCAGCCGTGGAATTGTTATTCTGAGACAACTTGTGTTTCATCTGGAGGGGAATGGTGCAATGGGTGGTGCAGTAATTCTTGCCCTGTGTGCTCTAAGACTGAACCATGGAACTGTACAACCCAATCAGAATGCGTAGCTGCAAGCGGAGAGTGGTGCGGAAACTGGTGCTCTGACAACTGCCCAACGTGTTCAGCTGAACAACCATGGAATTGTTATGATGAAGCCTCCTGTGCTAAAGCAGAAGCAAAATGGTGCTCAGACAAATTTGCTTCTTGGTGCTCTGACAACTGCCCAACGTGTTCTACAGATCAGCCTTGGAGTTGTTACAGTGAGGCAGACTGCACTGAAGTTGGAGCAAACTGGTGTGAAAGCTGGTGCAGTGTAAAGGAATGCCCAACCTGTGATAATGCCCAACCGTGGAATTGCCAAACAGAAACTGCCTGTGAAGAAGTAAATGGAAACTGGTGTATTCCGGTTGGTGGAGGGTATGGCTACTGCTCAGATGCAGAATGTGCGTCATGCAAGGAGACAAGCCCCTGGAATTGTTATAATGAAGCAGATTGTAAGGGAGTTGAAGCAGAGTGGTGCGACACATATTGCTCTGACCAAAAATGCCCAACCTGTTCCGCTGAACAACCATGGAATTGCTATAGCCAAACAGGATGCAGTTCCGCTGAAGGAAACTGGTGTGTGTCTCCAAGTGGCGGTGCAGGATGGTGCTCCGAATATGAATGTCCAAGCTGCTCCAAAGACCAACCATGGAACTGCTATAAAAAAGAAAATTGTATTGCTGCAGAAGGGGAGTGGTGTGATTCAGGGTATGGCGCTTATTGCACCAATAAATGCCAGACTTGCTCCGAGGACGAGCCTTGGAATTGCTTTGACAAGGATAAGTGTTTGGCAACAGGCGGAGAGTGGTGCGGAACCTATTGCTCTGATTCCTGCCCTATATGTTCACCTGAGAGGCCCTGGGACTGCTATACTCAAGCAGGGTGCGAGGAAGCCAGCGGAAACTGGTGCAATGGCTACTGTTCTAATTACGAGTGCCCAAAGTGTGATTCTAGCCAGCCCTGGAACTGCAGCAATGAAACCTCTTGCAAGGATTCTGGCGGCCAGTGGTGCGGTGAAAAGGGACAAGGTGGTGCAGTATATGCTTCCTATGGCTGGTGCAGCAATGATTGCCCAACGTGTTCTTCTAAGACGCCTTGGAATTGTTATTCACAGAATGACTGCCAGAAGGTAGGGTCTAACTGGTGTGGAACCTATTGCTCTGACCAGAAATGCCCAACGTGTTCTCCTGAACAGCCATGGAATTGCTCCAGCAAAGCAGAATGCACTGAAGCAGCAGGAAACTGGTGTGAGCCAACATGGAAAGGCGGATATGGCTGGTGCTCTGATTACAGCTGCCCAGTGTATAATGCAGGTTACTGTGGGGATTCAGTCTGTGACTTTGCTGTGGGAGAGGACTCGTTTTCCTGTTTCGAGGATTGTGGGGAGGGACAACTTAGAGATTATGGTTGTAGAGAAATTGTAGATCCTGTTACCGGTTTCACTGAATTTGAGTGTGAAACAGAAACCTATGAGTGTTTTGGGGAACCACCAGAAGTGAAGGAAACGTGCTTGGCTTATGGCGGAACGCCAGTTTCTGAAAAGGATCCGTTCGGTTGTGACATTACTTTCTGTAAGTTTGATGGTGTAGCTGACAAGGATCAGGTGTTTTTTGGAGGGGAATGTCTGCCAGGAGAAAAAGCAAAGGAGGTACTAAGGGCCTGTGAGAAAAATGGTTTGACGGGCATATTGGATGTTGGACTTAATGGCTGTTTTTTCCCAAGATGTGAGGGCAAACAGAATAATTACGAGGATGTTTGCGAAACTTATTCAACAGACGAGATAAGCGAATTGGAAAATGCTTGTAAGGCACAGGGCGGAACCCTTGTTCCAAAATTTGATGATAATGGTTGTAAAACTCCAAGTTGTGAATCCGGAGATGTTTGCATTGAAATAGAAAATAATGCTGTGGAAAAATGTGCTGCATTTGGGGGTTCAATGGTTGTTGAGAAGGATGATGCAGGCTGCGTTGTTTATGCTAACTGCATTAAGAGAGGTGAAACGTCAATAGAATCAGAAGAAGTAAACGAAGTCCCTGAGCAAGAGAAATTAATTGAATTATCTGATAGATTGGATGAATTAAGCTTGGATATTGGTAATTTAGTTACAAGGAGCGAAGAATTGGCTGCCTTTTATGAAGAGAAAAATGATGAAGCCAGCCAAACAAAGTTTGAAACCCTGGTTGCAATGCTTGAGGCCGCTAATACAAAGATTGGCATGATACAGAAAGAATTAGAAGAAAATATCTATTCTATTACAACAGACGACTTGGAGAACTTAAAAATAGAGGTCAAATACGTTAGAGATGTATTGCTTCAGGATGCAATGTTTTTGCTTTTTAGTGAACCACTTGGAGATGAAGTGGTTGATTGCGGAACGAATGACTCTTGCTTTATGCAGGCATTCAGAATTTGCCAAAAAGCCACTATAAGCCATGTTGAAGCCGGCACAACTTTTGAAGGGGAGATTTTGGGCCTACAAAATGAGAGGTGTGTTTTTGAAATTAGAATAGAACTGGAAGGCCAGCAGTTGGAAATGACCTGCAGGGATCCAAACTATGCGCTTGGAGACCTTGGTGATGGCGAGTTTTTGAACTATTGTGAGGGCTCACTTCTTGAAAGAATTTCAGAGTTTACTTCTCCGGAGGAAGTTGAATGAACTTAAAAAAAATTAATTTTAAATTGGACAAGAACAATAAAGCAATCTGGGTTGCCCTGACATTAGTCGCGGTAATTGGCATTGGAATCCTAATCCTTCAAGGGTATGAGCCCGAGTACAAGCCCTTAAAACCGGACCTAGATTTTTCTGATGACCTTTTGTCAATTATTGAGAGCGAATTAGGTGTCAAAAGTACAGGTGCTCAAGGTGAAAGCGTAGTTTCAATGGGAAGTGAAATTGAGGGAGTGGTTGGAGCTTTGAGCGATGTTGACAGGGATTTAAGCGGCGGTTAGGTAGCAGTTTAAATAGCTCCCTTGCATTAATTTCACTGATTGAGCATGGAATTGCAGGAACTGAATGAAGCAGGACTGCATTTAGCGCAGAGTTTTTCATCCCCGGCACTTGACTTGGTTTTCTCTGCATTAACTGTTTTAGGTAACCCGGTTTTCTGGGTTTTTGTTGCAGCGCTGGTGTTCTGGAAAGGAGAGGAAAAAGAGTCCTTTTTCCTCATGAACATGGTTGTTTTTGCAACAGCGCTTGTAGGGGTGCTTAAGAGTTTTTTTGCTGTTCCTAGGCCGTCTCCAGAAAATTTCAGAGTGGTTGAAAACCTAGTTACAGTTAGCTATGGCGGAAACAATTACCCTGACTTCGCTTTTCCAAGCGGCCACACTACAACTGTAACCGCGGCAGCTGTTTACCTCCAAAAATTCGAGAAAAAGTGGCTGAAAGAAATTTTTCTGGCAATAGTGGTTGCAGTGGCTTTTTCAAGGATGTACTTGGGCCAGCACTTTCCGCTGGATGTTGCAGGAGGCCTTGTTTTGGGGGTTCTCGTGGGCAACAGCAATCTACTCATACAAAAAAGGTTCGAAAAATCGCGTTTCAGGCTAACAAAATTAAGGGAGGAACTGGCATTGTTTGGAATAATAGTGGCTTCTGTTGCTGCAATTGCCTTGTTTGAGGCCCCAATAGTAAGTTTGCTGGTTTTGGGTTACTATGCAGGGTTTTTGGCCTTCAAAATCCTTGGATTTGACTCAACAAGGCTTCAAGGCAGCGAACTGCTCAAAAAAGAGGCTCTTGGAAGCGCTGGGTTTTTGCTTCTGGTCGGGCCTGCACTCATTTTGGGGGAAGCCTTAACCCAGCTCTTGCTGTTCCTTTTCGCTGGCCTCTGGATAAGCCTTATTTTCCCGGCAGTTTACGAGAAGGTTTTAAAGAAAACGCCTTCAAAGTAGTTATAGCCCTCCTTAGCTTAGTAGCAAAAGCGCTCGGCTGTAGACGCTGGATTTTCGCCCTAAAAAGCGGATCCGGGTGCTGGCACAAAAGGAGCAATTGCATTAAGCGAAAGTTCTGTGCAAATTTAAACAGAGCATAGCACGCCCTGCAAACTCCGCCAGTTTGCGACCAGCAAGCAGTTACCGAGAGATCCCCGGTGCAACTCCGGGAGGGGGGATTACTACATAATAGAAAAAGCAGCAAGCTTTTTAATAACCTCAAACAAGTAAATACTTACCTCAAACAGGTAAGTGAATATGAAAGATTTTAAACCAAAACTTGGAAGCCAAAGGACAAAACAAATAGAAGAGGACAGAAAAGAAGCCGTTAAAGCCATTATTGCAAATAGGGGAATTTTGAAAGGAAAAGGCAAGGCTAAAACGGAAGAAGAGTTCAAACAGCTCCAAGAAGAAGCAAACAAGCAAATTACAGCACATTACGAAAAAAAATTTGGCATCAGTCTAAGGTAACATCTTCGGGCTTTAAGACCTCAACTATTTCTGAAAGCTCATCCAAAAGATGCCTGTCCCTTGAAATCAAAACAGCATTATGGTGTTTGGCAACAACGACATGAATCACGTCTTTTAAAGGAAGTTCCCTGTTACGCTTTATCCATTCAGTTTTTGCCTCAGAGATTTGCTCCTGCGTGGCAACAACATTTTGAATTGAACTTTCAAAAGAAGAAAAAATTTGTTTGACTTTTTCCTCAGGAAAATAGACCTTTAGCTCCATGACAACAGTGTCAGAAACAAGCAAAACATGACCTTTTTCAGCACACCATTTTAGAAACCTGAAAGCAAACTCTCCAAGCGGCCTGATTCCATCCCTTCGATCTTCATAATAGTCACGCCAAACCAGCGTGTCTGGGTAAAATTTTTTCTGCATAGTAAGGGGGTGTGATTAATGTTATTTAAAAGTAATTAACCAAAAACAGGTAAGCAATCGCCAAAACCATCGGGATGCGCACTTTCTCTCCACTGGTGGGAGGGGGGACTATTAGAACAAAATTGAATATGTTTGAGCGTATTACTTTTATATGCCTGAACTCTATGCCTGCCTTGTATTAATTTTGTATTAAAAAGAAGAAGAAAAATATGCGTGGTTTACCTGAAATTCAAAAATAATCTGAAAAAGAAAAACCAAACATGGTCAATTAAATTATTTGGAAAGTACTGTATTCCATCATTCTTTAGCTGGTTCACTGCTTCCTTTGCTGGGTCGGAAGAATTCTTAATTGTGTCTAAAACTGTTGCACTTGTTCTAAAAGTTCCTTTTGCAGAAGGGCCCAACACTCCCTCCTTATAATTTGTAATTTGTCCATTTTGGAGATCAAAAGTGTAAACAGTTGTGCTGCCATTATAGTTTTGAATTTCTGCGTTGTATGTTCCATCGCCGAAGCCAAAAAACACAAAATTGCCGAACGGGTTTTGGCCGGTTCCGCATTCAACATACATTTCCCTGAAAAGGTTTCCAATTGGGGTGCTACAATCCATGTTCACATTGCATGCAGGGCAAATCTGGCAATTATTAAAAGAGGTTCCGCACGCAAGGCCGGTTTGTGGCGGGCCATTGCAGTAAAACCCTGCTTTGCTGCCGTTAACAGTCGTTGTTACTGTTGCATCAGGGTGAAAGTATTTGCATATGTCAGTAGCATACCCAGTGTAACCAACACATTTTTTTCCAACGCTTGCGCAGACTTCATTCCCAGTGTCGAGAGATGAATCCGTTGAAGTGACAACATAATATGTTTTGCCATTGTAAGGGTAAGAGCCCTTGCCGCCAGCATTGTTAACTGGCTGTGCAGGCTGGCCGCCAGCAGGAGGCGAACCAGAAACAACAAAATAGACTCCATTTCTTGACTCGATTTGGTTTGAATTCAGCCCGGCACACACTGCAAGTTCTGCCGGAGTACTGCTTCTGCACGGGGCATTTGCAACACAATTTGTTGCCTGCCACTTGTTGCAGCGCGGATCGGATGAATCAACAACACATTTTTGGTAAGCAAAAGCGCTTGCACAGCTTATCTGGTTCAGTTCACAGTCATTGTAAGGGCAACCACCGCTTACCGCTCCACCAACTGCGTCTGGACCGCGAACATAAGAAGGAGTGTTACTGCATCGAATTGAATTTGCTGGGCCGTTGTAATTTTTTAGCGTGCAAATTACTTTTCCAGGAGTTGCAGGCGTATTAGTTATGCAGGTAGTTGGAACCGCCGGGTTGTTTGCAACTGGCCCAGGGCCTGCAAGCTGGCAAAAAGTTTCTGCCGCCCCCACTGCTGAACAGTTTACGTTTGCCCGGTAATCAAATTCGCACTCGTAATCTGTGGCAAAAACAAGCCCCGCAGCTAAAACAACAAAAAGAAAAAACACAAAAAATTTTGCAGACATCAGATAATTAATCAAAGAAAATGATTTAAAAGAGTTGCGGAAAAAGAAAAGACCGGTAGGAGAAGCCCTATTTGCCGCACGAGGAATATTCAAAGGACCTGCACCGGAAACCTACTCTGCATCTCTTTTGTTTTAAAAAGCACTGCTTCTTTTTATTTTGGTGAAAAGAATGACCCAATTTTCTTCAGTTGTGAAAAAAAGCAAACACCGGGTGTTTTATTTTGACATTCCGAGCCAGATTATGAATTCAATGGAATTAAAGCCATTCGTGGCCTGTAAAATGAAGGCAGAAAAAAAGCAAATAACTCTTTTTGACTTTCAAAAAACCTTTAAAATAAAACTTGATTTGGACAGGAAAACAATTAATATTGCAAAAATAATCATGAAAGAAGAAGGTTACGGGTCACTGGATGAAACAATTTCAAACGTTATAAAATGGTATTTTGCAAAATTGAAAGGAAAAAAAATTGATTACCACACAGTTTATATTTACCCGGAAGGATTTTTGGATTCAAAATATATTTTGATAGACGATTATGAAAAAGGAATGGACAAGGTGAAAAAATCAAGAGAAAAAAACAAAAAATCCAGTGCACCAAGTGCAAAGAAATAATTGAAGGCGACCTTAAAGGCACATTCATTTCATGCAAATGTGGAAAGATTGCTGTTGACCAAACACAGCACTATACAAGAATTATTGGCAATAAAGAAGACTGGAAGGCGATTTGATGGCTAAATTTGTTTTTGAGTTAAAAAAATTCATTATAAAAAATTACGGCAAAAAATGCCCAGACTACGATCCTTTCTGTGCAGCATGCATAATGTGGTCCTCTTAGGAGACTATTAAAGAAGGAGTGGAATTAGGAGAAGTGCCAAAAAAGAAGAGCAAATAAGAGCCCTATTTGCTTTCCAGCATCAAATGAACGGATTTGTTCCTCAACTATGTGTGTTACTCATGCCTTTTTAAATATTTCTGAGTAACATATATTTATGGCTTATTTGGTAAAAAGAAAAAGAGGCGACAAAGTTTACTTTTACTTGGCAGAAAACATAGCTGTGGCAAGGGGCCAAAGAAAGCAAATAAGAAAATATTTGGGAACAAAAAAGCCTTCTGAAACAAAACTGCAGTTTTTGATGTCAGATTTTGAAAAAGAGGTTGAAAAAGAACAAGTAAAATTGCACGGCAGACATTATCTTACAGAGGATGAAATAAAAGAAATAAATAGAATTAATGAAGATTTTTGGAAACGATACAACAAACAAAACAACACAGTGCAGGAACAATTTGACCAGAATTTTGTAATGGCGTTTGTCTACAATACCAATTCGATTGAAGGCTCGACTTTGAGCCCAAAAGAAGTTGAACTTCTTTTAAGCGAAAACATTTCTCCAAACAAGCCACTTGATGATGTGCTGGAAGCAAAGGCAGCGCAAAAAACGCTAAATTTTGTAAAAGGATTTAAAGAAGAATTCAGTGAAGAATTAGTGAAAAAAATCCACAAAATGTATTTTCAAGACACAAAACCAAAAATTGCAGGATATTATAAAACATATCAAAACAGGGTGACTGGCTCAAACTTTGAACCAACACCACCACATTTTGTTTTAACTGACATGAAAAATTATTTTGCAGAAAATAACAAACTCAAAAAAGAACTTCACCCATTGGAACTTGCGACTTGGGCGCACTGGAAACTTGTGCGAATACACCCGTTTCAGGACGGAAATGGCAGAACGGCACGCATAATAATGAATTTTATTTTACATAAAAATGGTTATGCAATGATTGACATAAAAACAAAAGAAAAACAGCAATATTTCAACGCACTGGAAAAATGCCATTACAACAATAATGCAAGGGCACTGGCAATAAGACTTGTTAGACGGTTCAAAAAGCAATACCAAAATGCGTTAAAGGAATAAATGAACTGCACTTTCTCTCCACTGTCGGGAGTCGGGATTAATCTTTTAGGGCAACTCGCCTTTTTGTTGTGCAGGCATTGATTTTATTTTGCGGGATAATTCTTGTTAGTCAATTCGCTTGCTTTTCCAGGGCATTAATTAGTGAGTTCTTTTCTTGATTTCCAGAAGAAGTACCCTATTACAGCAAAGGTTATTGCTGGTGAAATCCACTGTGGGATCCCCATTCCAAAGCTTTCCAAAAGCATTACTGTTCCAAGAAAAAATATTGAATACATTGCACCGTTTTTCAGGTACTTGTATTTTTTTACCCTTTCAATGTTGTGTACTGTGAATTCTCTCACCACAAATGCACCCAAGCCGTTTCCAATAATTATTAGGGGTATCGAAAGCGTGAATGCAAAAGCGCCGATTACACCGTCAAT
Organism: archaeon GW2011_AR10; assembly: GCA_000830275.1. GTDB lineage: Archaea > Iainarchaeota > Iainarchaeia > Iainarchaeales > GW2011-AR10 > GW2011-AR10. Next base: position 732,676 of record CP010424.1, read on the forward strand.
GGAAAAGGTGGTGTCTATTACTTCAAGGTAAAGTATTTTGCTCAAGTCGCTTAGGTTTGAGGCCTTGTCCAAAAGCTTTCTTTCCTGTGCCTCTGCATTTTCCTTAAAGCCGTGCGTGATAAAGAATGCAGTTGATCCTACCACTGCACTGAAAGCCATCAGGGGGTTAACTCGTATTGCAAACCAAACAATCACTGCAAGCAGGATTGAAACCACGGCAAAAAACCAGATGCTAAAATCGTGGATTATTTTTTCTCCGAAAAGCCCGTAGTTTTTTGGCTCAATGAAAAGCCAGTGGAAAAAGAGGAAAACCAGGAAAACCCCGCCGCCAATCAGCAAAATCGGCTTGGATTGTTCAATTGACTTTATGACTAATGGGTCAGAACTGAACGTGGCTGTCAGGGCTTCAATAGGGGAAAGCGAGGGGTTCGCTATCCACACTATAAGCCAAGGCAAAAGCCCTCTTACAATGAAAACTGCAAACAATAAGCCCCATAATAAAAACCATTTCCTTGCCTTTTGCGACATTGTTGAGAGGACATCTGCGTTTATAACAGCATTATCTATTGAGGAAATGGTTTCAAAAAGCAGTAGCCCAAGAATTGTCAGGGAAACAAGGAAAAGGTCAAACATAACATTAAGAAAAATACGAAAAAAACTTAAATGCCAAAACAGCGCTCTTTTTTTGTTTTTGGAACTGAATAGCCTTTAAAACGGCTTTTTATAGGAAAAATTTTAATTCGGCAACGCATTATTATTTAGGTTACATGGTTGAAACAGCTGGGCTTCTTCCCTTGCCGCTTACGGGCATAGTCATTCTTATAGCAATTTTTTTGTCCATAATAGCAAAAAAATTGGGGCACAATGTGGCAATAGGATTCATTTTCACCGGGTTTTTGCTTGGACCTTTTGGCCTCAACCTGCTTCATCCCCAAGACCCGCTGGTTATTGCATTCAGCGAGCTTGGCCTCTTCATACTGCTTTTCTATTTGGGCCTTGAACTATCCTGGAAACAGTTTTTAGAAGCAGGAAGCTCTGGCTTTGGGCTTGCATTGCTTGACATGGCTGCCTCAACGCTTGCAGGCTTTCTCATTTCAATTATCTTTGGCTTCTCCCTGCTTTTTTCAATCCTTGTTGGGTTCATGCTTTTTTCAACAAGCACTGCGATAGTTGCAAAGTTTGCAATTGATAAGGGGATATTCCAGCTTTCCTCAACAAAGCTTGCTGTTTCAATCCTAATACTCCAAGACTTTCTTGGAATACTATTGGTTGTTCTCATAACGAGCATTTCAAAAAGCGGCTCTGCCCTGAGCCTTGCACTGACCGCACTGATTTTTGCAATCGGGGTTTTCGTGACAGTATACCAGCTCTCAAGGTTTGTAGAGCAATGGATGCTCTCAAACAACTTCGGCCACACAGAAGTAACACTCTATGCTCTTGGCGTTGGTCTCATAGTATCAACAATAGCTTCAATACTTGGGCTTTCAACCTCAATTGGCGCTTACTTTGCTGGCTTTGCACTTGCAGAAACGCAGGCAGGGGAAAGAATCAAAAAAGATGTTAGCTTCATGAGGGACTTTTTTCTTGTGTTCTTTTTCGTGGGCTTTGGAACAACAATATTTTTTAACCCGGCAGCAACAGTGCAGGCACTGCCAGCGCTTGAAACCTTTGCTCCAATCGCACTCATTGCAGTTGCACTGGCAGCAAGCGCAGTGGTTGCACACTTTACAATATTTTCAGTCTTTGGCGCCTACTTTGGTTTAAGCAAAGAGGACTCGGTTACTTCTGCAATCCTGCTTGCTCCACTTGGAGAATTTGTGGTAATAATCGCAGCTGCAGCAGTGCTCGTGGTAACTGCAAGCGAAAAAGCAGTAATTCCAGTGCTCGCATTTCTGCTAATACTAATAACTGTGTTTGCGTTCCAGCCATTATACAATTTCCGGGGAATTCTTGAAAGGCTCAGCTCCGCTCTCCCTTCTTTCTCTAGGCCTGTGAGAACCTCAAAGGTTGAAACACACACTCCTTACTCGTACAGGCAGTTAAAGGACTTTGCATGGAACCTTTTTGTGGTATTATGCCTTGCGTGGCTGACCGTGACACTTTACTATAAACTTCCGGCGTTTGGCATTCCAATTCCTTATGTAAGGCAGTTCAGTTCCGCGCTCCTGTTCATGTTCTTTGCAATAGCACCGCTGTTAAAGTCAATGATAGCCCTGCGAAACATCCTAAAATCAGTGCAGAAAAAAAGCCATTCAACAGCTTAGGCCGCGCTTTACCAGTGCCCCAAAAAACCAAGAGCTTTTTGGATTCCTTCCCTTTTTTGAGGGTTCCTTTCTTTAGAAAGCTGTTTTTTAAGCTGGGCCTCAGCTTCCCGTGCAATTCTTGAGAGCTCTTGCTTTGCAAGGGATTCAGGCTTTCCAACTCGGTGAAGAGCAGAAGAAAACGTTCTCCTAAAGCCCTTAGGAAAAATAGCATCACGCGGGATAACAAATCTGGCTACTGGAGCTCCTGTTGCAACCGCAAGCGCCCTGCTGAACCCTGCCACAAAAGATGGCCTTCCAGCAGAAGGCATTGCCGCCCTTTCCTTTTTAGGTTTCCCAGCAACAGAAACTGCAGGCTTTTTGCCACGCCTCAAAACAGAACTCGCAGCCATAATAAACTTCCTAAAAGAATAAAGGCTAACCATAATTTAATTGTTTTTGTGGCGTTCTAAGAAAGGGGTTTCTAAAATTAGGCCGGAATTTCATTTTCTCAGAATCGGTTATGCCCCTACTTCTTTGTTCAAAAGCTTTGGCAGCACTTTTGCCTCAGCTTTCCTCAAATTTTCCTGGAAAGCCCGCCTAGTGAAGCCAGAGCTTGCCGCAAGCTCTTCTAAAGTGGCTTTTCTCGGCCAAGAGTAGTAGCCGTTCTGCCTTGCAACTCTTAAAGCAAGGAACTGCTTTTCAGTTAAATTGAAGGGATTCTCTTCCTCAGTTGGTTTTGCAATCTTTAACACTTTAACTTCTCCAAGAATCTCGAGTTCGTTTAAAAGCTTTTTAATTGAATTTGGATTCTTTGTTAGAACTTGGTGCTTTTCGTATGCGTTCTCTTGAACTACTGGCCCAACGTAAAGTGAATTGCTGTTAATAACAGCATCATAACTTGAGCCGTTGCTTTCAAACAAGGAAGCAGCAAAAGCAGTTGTATTTGTTCTGCTAAAAACACGGTACTTTTTCATTGTTGGATGGTTTTTTACAAAAGAAAAATAATCATCCAATGTTTTTTTGTCTGGAGCCTTAATATTCCATGCGCTGAAAACTCTTGCAATGCCATTCTCTTTTTTCCAGACAGTAATAGGGCCGATGACAGTTGCTAATACTTCCGGAAAAGCCTTTGCCGAAGCGCTCCCCCAGCAACCGTGATGGAATACTCCAACTGTGAGTTCCTTCATAATATTATTGCAGCAGACCACATATATAAATGTTAACTTTACTCGGTTAATTCGTTAATAAACGAATTTACTGCATTGACATATGTCACTAAACCGCCTAAAAGCACCTGAAACAAGTTCTTTGTATGGGCACAATAAGAAACTCTGTTCACGCGGTTTTGATTGTTGCTGGAATGCTCGCAATGGCAGTGTTCTTCAAGTCCATTGGAATTGAGATGTTTCTTGACAGCACTTTCTCAAGAATCGGCATAGTGGTTTCATTGATTCTTGCTTTCTTCGAGGTAACTTACAGCAGGATGTAGAAAAATGAGCGCATTCTTCGCTTTTTTGGGGCAGCTGGCATCACTTAACTTTTCCTGGATAATTTCATTCATTTTGGGAAACCTTTTCTGGGTAATGATTTTTTCATGCGCTGTTTACTTTCTTTTCGGGGAAAGACTGTTCCTAATCGCATTTCCTGTTTTTGTTTTCGCAATGTGGTTGTGGTCAGACTTTGAGGTTCTGACAGGAGTCGGGTTGTTTGGGGCGCAGGTTCTGCTCATCTATTACATTTCAAAGATAGCACTGCTCGCATTAACCGAGAACATCCCGCAGCTCAAGCCCCATTTTATTGTGGTCAGCAGCATAACAGGAGTAATAGCAATCATCGCCGCAAATCTTATGGCCTAACTGCGTGTTTGACTGGAAACAGAACCGTTTTCCAGCACTCTCAGCTCTCCAGCACCCCCAAAAAGCTTTTATTCTAAAAATGCATTTTCTTAATGGTTTTTGTATGGCCAACCCTTTGATTGGACTGCACGCTTTTCTTGGGGAGTTTGGGGTAATTGCTTTCCTTTGGGTTTTCGTAGAGCTTCTTTCCCCGACAGAAGCCAGGTTGAAGAGAGCAAAAATTGCTTCAATGATTGGGGTTTTCCTGCTTTTTGCGAGCTGGCTTGTTGGCGGCTACTATTACGTGAATGTTTACGGGAGCGAGGTTAAACCATTAATCAAGGCCGGCCCTGAGCCATGGGCGCACGCAATTTTCACTGAAACCAAAGAGCACGTGTTCATGTTTTTGCCGTTTCTTGGAGTGCTAATTCTGGGGCTGGTTTCGGTTTACGGTAACAGGTTGCTGCAGGACACAAAAGCAAGAAATGCTGTACTGCTACTGGCAATTGTTGTTGTGGTCATAGGGTTCTCGATGGCTGGCATGGGTTACCTCATTTCAAGCGGTGCAAGAGCGGCTCTTGAAGCGGGGGCCACACCATGATTGAAAAAACGGATTTGAAAGCGCTTTCAGTTTCAACTATTGCAGCGATTATTTCAATAACTTTGATGACTATTGGCGGGGAACTCTCAGAGAGCTTCAAGTCATTCCTTGTTTCAATTGCAGGCCACCACTGGATAGCAAAGGGCATTATTGCTATTGCATTATTCGCTGTTACATACCTCGCGTTAAGCAAGCTGAAAACAAGGGCAAAAAAAGGGTTTGAAGCCCAGAAATGGGGGTTTAGGGTTGCTGTAACTGCGCTTGCCTCCGGAGCGCTGATTTTTCTTTTCTATGCTTGGGAGTTTCTCTATTGAAAAAGTTTAGGGCAGGAGAGCAGTTAACCTTGCGGACAAAAGGACTATTCCCCCATGCCTAAAATAAAACGCCCATTTTATGGCTCAATTTGCAAATTAATGCTTGGCAGCCAAGACCGGGAAGGAAAAGAAAAATTTATATATAACTTTTAATTAAGTTATATTAATGCCTTTAGAGTTTATTGTTTCATCCGCCAAAAAAAACCCGCTGCCCAGAGTGCAGGATTTTCGTTTCAAGAATGCTCCTTCATACCCTGGAAAAATTGGGGCTTCTCAGCCACAGCAGATACAGGAAGAAGAGGAAGTTTCTAAAGACACAAATGTTTACGTTAACGGTGAAGATGTTTCTTCAGCACAGAGGAAGCTGAGGGGGCGAAGCACTTCAATCAACTCAATTGCAACTGAGATTGAATCTGTTGCCCAAGTTAAAAACGTGCCATTCAGAGATATTTCATGGGAAAAGTGCAAGTGCCTGAAGCAGGAAGGGAACAGGCTTTTCTGCACCAAGTTCACGTGCCTGTGCGTTAAAAACAAGTGCCCGAAAAACATCATCGAGTGCTGAAACAGACGCCCTAGCTAATTCTTTAAAAAACTTTACAAGCAAAGGTTCCTAGGAGTTTGCCCTGGTAGTCTAATAGCCTTTTAGAAAAAGGCTAGCGAAAAAATAGAAAAGTAGACTACCGGCAAAAATGATGCCCTGGTAGTCTAGCGGTTAGGATTCACCCCTGTCATGGCCCTGTTCTTCTCGAAAGAAAGGCCTTGGGAAAAATAAGCCTGAGGAAAGGGCTACTGAACGGGTGAGACTCGGGTTCGAGTCCCGGCCAGGGCGCTAGCTTAAACTGTCTTTAATTTGCCTTTTATAAAAAAAGGCGCGTTTAACTGTTTTCTCCTGTTGCAGGGCTCTGTTGAAAAAGTAGTTTCATAAGCCACCTCGACAGGAAAAGCTTTTTTATAAGAATCAATATTTTTATAGTGGCATGCCTGCATCAGGAAAAGGAATTCATCACTTTCACATCAGGAAAAGAGTGCATGAGAATCTGGAGCCATACCCTCATCCTGAAAAATGGAAGAGGCGAATGGACAAAGCAATTTATGCTGTGGGAATTGCTGGGCCGCTGCTGGCAATACCGCAGGCGTTAGAGGTTTGGGTTGAAAAAAACGTTGCAGGCATTTCCCTAATCACTTGGGTTGGGTGGCTGTTTCTCGCATTTTTCTGGATCTCTTACGGAGTAATGCATAAGGAGAAACCGATAATCATTACCTATTCTGCTTGGGTGCTGATTAACTTGTTTATAATTGCCGGCGTGATTGTTTACTCTTAGGCCACACTAAAAACTTAATTAATTGTTTTGAGTTTATTAAGAGTGTTGAATACTTATTAACTTAATTAGTGCCTCAACAGGGGTTAGATAAAGGCATTCAACAACTTGCATTCAACAGACGTATTAGGTGAGAGAACATGAAAAAAGACTTAGAGTTTGTTTTGCAGCAGCAGAAGGAAATAATGCTTCTTGCCGGCACCGGAGCACTGCTTGAATGGGATAGGGAAACCTACATGCCAAAGCAGGGCATAATGAACAGGGCGGAACAGGCTGCGATTGTTTCAAGGCTGGTGCACGAAAAGGTTGTTTCAGAAAAGTTTTATGGAGCGCTCAAGAGGCTGGTGAAGCCAAGAACGTTAAGGAAACTCAGCGCAATGCACCAGTTCATTGTAAAGCGCGCGTTCAAGGATGTCAGGAAAGCAAGGAAGCTTCCGCCAGAGTTTGTTGCAGAAATGGCGAGAACAACTGCTTTAGCCAACCACGCATGGGTTGAAGCAAAGCAGAAAAACAGGTTCAGGCTGTTTGCACCTCACCTAAAAAAAATAGTGGAATTGAAGAGAAGGCAGGCCAAGCTAATTGGGCTGGAGGGGCACCCTTACAACAGTTTGCTTGACGGCTTTGAAGAGGGAATGACAGTAGAAAAGCTGCGGAAAACATTCAGTTACCTCAAAGCAGAGCTTCTGAAGCTGCTGGAAGAAATCAAGCAGTCAAAGAAGTTCAGGGAGCAGGGAAAAAAACTTTTCAGGAAAAAGTTTCCGGTTGAAAAGCAGAAAAAATTGTGCAGACTTGCTTACGGCTTAATTCTTCCTGCTGCGGAGTCAAGGCTGGATGTTTCAGCGCATCCTTTCACCACAACAATTGGCAGACATGATGTAAGGATTACCACGCGCTACCACGAGGAAAACCCTTTCTTTTCGCTTTCCGCAACAGTGCACGAATCAGGGCACGCATTATACGAGCTGCAGCTGCCAAAGCAGTTCGAGCACACATTCATATTCGATGCGCCGTCACTAGGCGTTCACGAGAGCCAGTCATTGTTCTGGGAGAACATGGTGTTAATGAATGAGGGTTTCTGGGATTACTTTTACCAAAGATTCTGCAAAGAAGTTAGGGAAGAGCTTAAAGGTTTAAGCAGGAAAGAGGTGCTGGAAAAACTGAACGAGGTGAAGCCTTCCTTCATCAGGGTTGATGCGGATGAAGTAACTTATCCTCTTCACGTCATTCTGCGCTTTGAGTTGGAGCTAGGGTTAATTGAAGGAAAAATCAAGGTGAACGATTTGCCGAAATTATGGAACAGGAAAATGAAGCAGTATCTGGGCATCACTCCGGGAAAGGATTCTGAGGGAGTGCTGCAGGACACCCACTGGAGTATTGGCCACATAGGCTATTTTCCGACTTACGCGCTTGGGGCAATTTATGCTGTGCAACTCTACAAGCGCCTGCTGAAGGAAATGCCTTCCGCGAGAAAGCAGATAGCAAACGGGAACTTTGAACCGGTTAAGGGGTGGCTCCACAAGAAAGTTCACTGCCATGGCAGGAAGTTCACGGCAGAAGAAATAATATGGAAAGCCACTGGCAAGAACCTTGACTCTGAAGGATTTGTTTCTTACCTGCGGGAAAAGTACTCAAAAATTTACGGGTTAAAATGACGTCCTCCCATGCCTAAAGGCGCAGCCTCTTTTTCGCAAACCTCCTTGTAAAACCTTTGGTTTTGCGAGGCCCGCAAAATCTATGATTTTGCTTGGGTTTTCTAAAAGGCTTAAGGCAGGGTTATCCCAACATTTAATGGACGTCATGAACCCGTCAACGCAACACTTTGTCAAAAAGAAAACAGGTGTTTTTATTTCACTTTGACAAAGTGTTGAAAAGATACCGGGGCATACAAACCTCGGCTTAAAAGCTGAGGTATCTTTTGGGTTGAATAAAGTTTTACGGTTTTAGTTGAACAGAAAAGAAGCGCGTTTTTAAGATTAACTGCACACAACTATTGCGTGAAAACAATTTCACATATGGTGCATTGAATGGCTGCTGAGCTTTCAGGGTTCCTTCCAAGTTTTATAATCACTTTCCGTGAAACGCTTGAAGCAGCGCTGGTAATAGGAGTAGTACTCGCTTTTCTTTTCAAGACAAGGCAGGCCTCATACAGCAAATTTGTTTACTGGGGTGCAGGCTTTGGAATAATTGGGAGCATTGCAGCAGCATTTCTTTTCAATGCATTGGTTGGAGGCTTTGAGGGAACCGCAGAGGAACTGTTTGAAGGAACACTGATGCTTGTTGGGGCAGCACTTGTAAGCTGGATGATTCTGTGGATGATGCAGCAGCGCAACATTGCCAAAAAAATTGAGGAACAAGTGGAGCACAACATAATGCAGCACAACGCACTTGCAATCACGCTTCTTGTTTTTGTTTCAGTGCTAAGAGAGGGAGTTGAAACTGTTATCTTTCTTGGGGCGCTTGGATTGCGGGAAGGAGCTAGTGTTTCAACTGCGGGAGCAGCAATAGGCATAATTGTTGCTTTGCTGTTTGGCTATGCTTTGTTCAGGCACTTCATTTCAATAAGATTGAAAACCGTTTTCACTTACACGAGCATTCTGCTTATTTTGTTTGCTGCAGGCCTCGTTGCACACGGCATTCACGAGCTGGAGGAAGCCGGGGTTGTGCCTGTATTGGTTGAGCACGTGTGGGATATTAACCCGGAAGTGAACCCTGATGGAAGCTATCCTCTGCTGCACGAAAACGGCTTGATTGGGAGCATTGCAAAAGGCCTGTTTGGCTACAATGGAAACCCAAGCCTTTTGGAAGTGATTGGATACATGGCATACCTTGTGCTAATGTATTTCTTGTGGAAAAAGTATTCAGCAAACAGTAACAAGTGAGCTGTTTACCCTGACTTGCAGGGACTGCAATCTAATTGCTTCGTGATTTGAAAACCCGGCGCTTATGCAGACAGCTTGAATACTTCGGAGTTTTCTTTGACTGGCTGCTTTACTTTGAGGCCTATTGCTTGGCCTTTCTTTGCTGTTTTGATTTTTTCGTGCTCTATCTGCATACTGGAAATGGTCTGCTCAAAGCCTTCCTCACCTTTCTCAATCCGGATTTCGTCTCCTTCCTTGAGGGCTGCCGAGAGCTCCAAAACCGCAACTCCTGCTTTGTCGTAGTAGTGAGTTATTTTGCCAACACGTGTTTTTTTCATTAAACCACCGAAAAATATGAGGAGAAAGTTAATTTATTTTTAACCCAAACCAAGTGCAAGAATTAAATAGGCTTAAAGCAATTAATAGTTTATGCCCAAGCAGAGGGGAATTCGTCCTGTAAGGCGCCCGCTTGACCTATTCACAAAAAACCGGCTTAACAACTCAATTCAAAGGAGCGCTGAAAGGCAGCTTAAAGTTGCTTTAATGGTGGATGAACTGAGAGAGCTTACGAGAAAACTGAAAAAGAAGCCAAAGCGCTGGATGCCCACAGAAAGGTTCAGGGAATTTGGCAGGGCAGAGAAAAGGGTTTCTGCAATAAGGAAAGAGTTCATGGAAAGATGGTTTAATAAAGCTGAAATTGAAAGGGCGCTAAATTCAAAAACTTCTGCCAAGGAACGGTTTTTTGGCCAGCTAAAATCGGATCTCGAATCTATTGCAGCTTCTTCTCCGGCATGGCAAACCGAAATAGATAGAATAAAGAATGAAGTCATGCAATGGAACTTTGTCAAAACAAAGGAAGACGTTTTGTTTCACACCGTGATTGAAGTCAGGAAAAAGTTGGGAAAATAATTATAAAGGAATTAAAACACTTGATTGTTTGGTAAACCCTGTTTTGGTGCTGCAATGGATGAAACAACAAGGAAAATTTTGCTTGCAGTAGTGGTTGTTGCAGTTATTGGAGCAATTGTTTTTCTGGAAAACCCTTTTCAGCAGAATGAAACTGTGCTGCCTGAAGTGGAAGATGGCTCAGAAAATGCAGCGGAAGAAAGCAGCTACCCTGTCGCACCGGAAATAATCGGAATCCACAGCTGGATTAATTCCCAAGAACTTAAGCTTGCTGACTTGCGTGGAAAAGTTGTGTTGGTTGATTTCTGGACTTACTCCTGCGTTAACTGCCTTAGGACATTGCCGCACCTCAGGGAATGGAATGAAAAGTACTCTGGCCTAGGTTTTGTGTTAATCGGGGTGCACAGCCCTGAATTCAATTTTGAGAAGGAGCTGGCAAATGTACAGCAGGCAGTGAATGATAACGGCATAGAGTACGCTGTTGCATTGGATAATGACATGAAAACATGGCGCAATTACAAGAATAGGTTCTGGCCCGCAAAGTATTTGATTGATGCAAACGGAAGAATTCGTTACACTCATTTCGGAGAGGGTGCCTACGCTGAAACAGAAAAGCAGATTCAGCTGCTGCTTGAGGAAGCTCGCGCCGAGGAAATTGACATTGAAATTGTGGAAGAGGAAGAAAGTGGCGGTGGAGCAGGAATTTTCAGGACACCGGAGCTTTACGCAGGATATGCCTTCGGCTCTTACCTTGGAAACAGTGAAGGATACGCGCAGGATGCCGCAAAGAGTTTCACTGCACCTGCGGAACTTGCAGACGGAAAAATTTACCTTAACGGCGAATGGTTCAATTCATCAGAGCATGTGAGGCATGCAAGGAAAACACAAAACCTTGAGGACTTCATTGCAATAAAGTATCTTGCATCAGAAGTTAATGCAGTGCTGCAGGCAGGCCCTGAACCCTACAAGGTTTATGTAATGCTTGACGGAAAAGACCTGAAGGAAAGGTATGCTGGAAGCGACATAATGTGGGATGATGATGGAAATGCATTTGTTGTGGTTGACAAGGACAGGCTCTATAACATAATCGACGGGCCTCTTGGAATCAGGGAGTTAAGGCTGAGCTCTGACTCTGATGAGTTCACTTTGTACACTTTCACTTTCGGCGGCTGAATAGCCTCAGCGCAGCATAGTTAGACGTTTGTCTAATTTTTTCTTCTTCAATTATGTTTTTACGCTTTTTGGGTTTTAGTAATTGCGAATCGTAAAAGAGAACCGTAAGGGCTCACAGTAACACTGCACAGTAACCTGCAGAAGAATTGAATAAATTGGCGGGGGTTAGGTTAAGTGCTTTTTTGTGAAAGGAGGCAGTGGTGTTATTGGGCGGGCTAATTGTGTTCGGCAACACAATTATTTTTTTTGGGTGGGCAATGCCGCAAAAATTTCTTGTTCCGGATTCTTGGCTGCAACACTATCATTAAAAACAACTTTTTCCTAATAATATGGATTTCTCATGCTTCAAAAACCGCTGTGGTTTAAGATAAGGCCGCCACATGGAAAAGAAATAGAAAAATATGCAGGAGTGAGGGAGCAGCTTGAAAGCTTGAACCTTCACACTGTCTGCGAGGAAGCAAAGTGCCCGAACATCAATGAATGCTGGGGCACTGGCACTGCAACATTCATGGTTTTAGGAAACACCTGCACGCGGGGCTGCAGGTTCTGCGCGGTTAAGACAGCTGCAAAGGGCCTTAACGTTGACCCGTTCGAGCCGGTGAAACTTGCAAGGGCAATTGCCGCATTTAGCCTCAGCTATGTTGTTATAACCTCAGTCGACAGGGATGACTTGCAGGACCAGGGAGCAGGACACTTCGTGAAATGCGTTAGGGAAGTGAAAAGACAGCACCCGCAGCTCATTGTTGAACTGCTTATCCCTGATTTCAGGGGCAGCACTGAATGCATTGACACAGTGCTTGGAGGAATGGCAGAAGTTGTGGGGCACAACATTGAAACAGTTGAAAGGCTGCAGGGAACTGTGCGCGACAGGCGCGCTGGCTATGATCAAAGCCTTGGAGTTCTAGAATACATTAAGCAGAGTTCGCCTGAAACTTTCACCAAGTCATCAATCATGCTTGGATTGGGCGAAAAAGAGGAGGAAGTGCTTGAAGCAATGGATGATTTAAGGGGGGTTGGCGTTGACTTTTTTACTTTAGGCCAGTACCTGAGGCCAAGCAAGAAGCACATAGAAGTAAAGGAATTTGTCAGGCCGGAAAAGTTTGAGTGGTTCGCAAAGGAAGGAGAGAAAAAGGGTTTCAAGTATGTTGCTGCTGGGCCGATGGTGAGGAGCAGTTACCGCGCTGGAGAGTTTTTCGTTGAAAGCATTGTAAGGAAGCGGGGCACTGAAAATGCCTGAAAAAACTATTGCAGAGTTTTCTGTAAAATACGTTCAGGTCATGGATGAGAAAGGCATAGCTGATGCAAAGCTAATGCCAAGGCTTTCAGACAAACAAATAATTGAAATGTACCGCCTCATGGTTTTAGCCAAGGCATTTGATGACAAGGCATTAAAGCTTCAGAGGCAGGGAAAGATTGGCACTTACGCTAGTCACCGAGGCCAGGAAGCCTGCCAGATTGGGGGCGTTTATGCTTTGGGAAAAAATGACTGGCTTTTCCCGGCGTTCCGGGAAAACGCTGCATTCATTGCTTTGGGTTTTCCAATGCACTTGCTTTATGCTTACTGGGGCGGTGATGAGCGTGGAGCAAAAATCCCGAAAGAGTTCAATGCTTTGCCTACAAGCATTCCGGTTGGAACCCAGCTATTGCATGCTGTTGGAACAGCGTGGGCAATGAAGCTGAAGAAAAAGAAAAGTGCAACCATCGTGTTTTTTGGTGACGGCGCGACAAGCGAAGGAGACTTCCATGAGGCAATGAATTTTGCAGGGGTTTTTAAAACACCAACTGTTTTTCTCTGCCAAAACAACCAGTACGCTATTTCAGTGCCGAGGTCACAGCAGACCGCGGCTGAAACAATTGCACAGAAAGCAATTGCTTACGGCTTTGAGGGAATTCAAGTGGATGGAAACGACGTGTTTTCTGTGTACCGCGCGGCAAGCGAGGCGCTTAAAAAGGCTTCAATGGGAAATGGTCCAACACTGATTGAGTGTTTTACTTACAGGCTTTCCGATCATACAACTGCTGATGATGCAAAACGCTACAGAACTGAAAAAGAGGTTTTGGAGTGGAAGAAAAAGGACCCAATTGAAAGGTTGAGAAAGCATTTGGAGGGAAAAAAAATTTGGAGCAGCAGGAAAGAGAAGGAGCTCATTGACTGGGCCAATGAGAAAGTGGAGAAAGCAGTGAAGGAATTTGAGGCAATGCCTGCTCCGGTGCCAGATGACATGTTCCAGTACTTGTTTGCAGCAATGCCGAGAAGGCTCAGGGAGCAGAGGGACTACTTGGAGAAATATGTAAACGAGTTGAGGCGGGAGAAAAATGGCTGAACTGAACATTGTTGAGGCAGTGAATTCAGCTTTTTTCAGCGAAATGAAGAGGGACGAAGACGTAATTTTGGTAGGAGAGGATGTCGGAAAAGATGGCGGGGTGTTTAGGGCAACGCAGGGCTTGCTTAAAAAGTTCGGCCCCAAAAGGGTTATTGACACTCCTTTGAGCGAATCAGGAATTGTTGGAACTGCTTTTGGAATGGCATTGTATGGGTTGAAGCCTGTTGCTGAAATCCAGTTCTCCGGCTTTATTTACCCTGCTTTTGACCAGATAATTTCGCATATTGCAAGGATTCGCAATAGGAGCAGGGGCAGGTTTCACGCGCAGATGGTCATTAGGGCGCCTTACTCTGGCGGAATTCATGCGCCGGAACACCACTCTGAGAGCATGGAAGCAATCTATGTTCACACTCCTGGAGTAAAAGTGATTATTCCGTCCACGCCTTATGACGCTAAGGGCCTGCTTATCTCTGCAATAAGGGATCCTGACCCAGTTATTTTTTTGGAGCCTAAAAAAATTTACCGTGCGTTCAAACAGGAGGTTCCAGAGAACGCGTACGAGATTCCGCTGGAGAAAGCAAGGGTTGCAAGGGAAGGAGATGACGTAACTGTTGTAAGTTGGGGCTCAATGATGGTGCCGTGCCTTGAGGCAGCACAGCAACTGGAAGGAAAAGGGAAAAGCGTTGAAGTAATTGATTTAAGGAGTTTGTCTCCATTGGATGAGGAAACGCTTGTTGGAAGCGTCGAGAAAACCGGGAGGCTTGTTGTAGTGCAGGAAGCACCGCGCACTCTTGGCTTGGCTTCTGAAATAATCGCGATTGTAAATGATCATGCAATGCTTTCACTGGAGGCGCCAGTTGAAAGGGTCACAGGCTTTGATGTTGTGTTCCCTCTGTACAGGCTTGAAGGTTTTTATTTGCCGAACGCAAGGAGGATTGTAACTGCAATTGAAAAAGTTTTAAGTTACAGGTGAATATATGGAGAATTTAAATATTAATAAGGGATTGAGCAAAGCGAAATCCCTTGATGTATTGCGGTGCAAAACTTTGGCGAAAGAAACAATGGAAAAATATTTCAACTGTCAAGGTTTTGGCCAACTGACGCATCAATTGATTTGAAGGTGTTGGAATGGTTTTTGAGTTCAGGTTTCCGGATGTTGGAGAGGGCATTACTGAGGGAGAAATTGTTGAATGGAAAGTTAAGGTTGGGGAAGAGGTAAAGCAGGACCAGGTGCTTGTGCTGGTGGAAACAGACAAAGCGGTTGTTGAGATACCGAGTCCTAGGGAGGGAACCGTTGCTGTAATCTACAAAAGAGAGGGCGAAACAATCAAGGTTGGGGAAAAGCTTGTTTCAATCGCTGAAAAAGGAGAGAAAGTTTTTGTGAAAAAAACTGAAGCAGGGGCTGCAGCCAAAAAAAAGAATGGAAGAAAAGATGCAGGCGGGGTTGTTGGGGAGATAAAGGAGGGAACGCGGGTTTTGCCGCCTAGCACTGAAGCCAATAAGCTTAGGAGAGAGGAGAACGGGAAGAAGGTTCTTGCAATGCTTAAGGTAAGGAGTCTTGCAAAAGAGCTTGGAGTCGATTTGGAAAAAATTCAGGGGTCTGGGCCTGAAGGCGCAATAACGGAGGAGGACATTAGGCTGCAGTCAGAGCACAAAACCGAGAAGGCCCCAGTTGAAAAATCCCCTAAAATTTCTTTTGACAGTCAGGGCAGAGTTCTTGTAATCCCTTTAAGCGCAACAAGGAAAAAGATTGCTGAAAAAATGCATGAATCTGTTACTTCTATTCCGCACGCGGTTGAAATGGTTGAGGCGGATGTTACGGAGCTAGCAAAAATCAGGGAGGAAAAAAAAGCTGTTGCCGAAAACAAGGGTTTCAAGCTGACGTTTTTACCGTTCATTGTTAGGGCGGTTGTCGTTGCATTAAAGAAGAACCCTTACCTTAACTCTTACTTTGACTCTGAGAACGAACAGATAATTGCAAAGCAGTACTATAATATTGGAATTGCTGTTGACACCGCATATGGGCTGATGGTGCCAGTAATAAAAAGCGCGGACTCGAAGAGCATTATGGAGATTGCTTCCGACATTTCAAAGCTGGCGGAGCAGGCCAGGACAAGAACCATTAAGCTTGAGGACCTTAAAGGCGGAACTTTCACGATAACAAATTATGGGAGCATTGGTGGAACCTTTGGCGTTGCCATAATTAATCCAGGAGAAGCTGCAATACTTGGCGTTGGCAGGGTAAGCGACAAGCCTGTTGCGGCAAAGCAAGCAGGCATGTTCCGTGATGCAAACCAAGTAGTGGTTAGGAAAATGATGCCGTTGTCGCTTTCATTTGACCACCGAATAGTGGATGGAGCCCAGACAGCGAATTTCATGGTGGACTTGGTAAAGCACTTGGAGGACCCTAACCTGTTGCTTGTTGACCTTGACTAATTTTTTAATCGTTTGCCCAGCTAATTTAATGGGAGCAAAAATGTTGATTGGCTTGACAGGCAGGAATGCTGCAGGGAAAGGAACTGTGGCAGAATACCTTAAGGAAAGGAGCTTTTACTACGCATCGCTTTCCGATGCAATAAGGGATGAAGCGAAAATGTGTGGTAGGGAACTGACAAGGGAAAACCTGATAAGCATTGGCAACGAGCTGAGGCAAAAATTAGGAGCAGGGGTTTTGGCTGAGCGCATTCTGGGAAAGCTGGAGCAAGACAAAAACTATGTAATTGACTCAATCAGGAACCCGGAGGAAGCACTGGCACTGAAAAAGCGAGGGAACTTTTTTCTTGTGTGTGTTGAGGCTTCCGCGAAGAAAAGATTCGAGCGCATTAAGAAGAGGGGCCGAGAGAAGGACCCAAAAACAGTTGGTGAGTTCAGTAAGCTCGAAAAAATGGAGGCTAAGAGCAGCGATCCTGCCTCGCAGCAGCTTGAGGCAACAATTGCTTTGGCTGACAAGAGGGTTGTGAATGATGGAACGATTGAGCAGTTGCATAGAAGGGTTGAGTCAATGCTGAGAGAGTTGCCGCAGAACTTTGAGAGGCCGGGATGGGATGAGTACTTCATTAATGTTGCAAAAACAATTGCAACTAGGAGCAACTGCGTGAAAAGAAAAGTAGCTGCATTGATAGTGAAGGACAAGAGGATTATTTCAACCGGATACAATGGAACACCGCGCGGTGTAGCCAACTGCAATGAAGGCGGCTGCCCGCGCTGCAACAGCTTTGCAAAAAGCGGCACCGCGCTTGAGGAATGCATTTGCTCTCACGCGGAGGAAAATGCCATAGTGCAGGCAGCATATCATGGCGTTAATCTCAAAGGAGGAATACTCTATTGCACTTTCTCTCCTTGCCTTAACTGCTCAAAAATGATAATCAATGCAGGAATTGAAAGAGTTGTTTTTAATGCGGATTATCCTTTAAGCGATACTGCAAAAAGAATCCTGAAAGAAGCAGGGATAGAACTGGAAAAGCACAAAATGTAGATTGCCGGAAGTTCAGCCCCAGTTTGCACCAATATATTTATATATAGCACCCGTGAATTATATTTCATATGAAGACATTGCAATACCATAAGTGTTTTGAGACTCTTGCAAACGAGCTCAGGCTGCAGATTATTGATAACTTGGCCAAAAAACCAATGTCGGTTGAGGAACTCTCAAAAAAACTTAACGCTGAACGAAGCAGGGTTTCGCATTCGCTCCAAGTGCTTAAGACATGCAGTTACGTTGAAACGGAAAAGCAGGGCAAGCAGAGAATTTACTCTCTAAAGAAAGATGTTCTTGAGGGAATGAAGAGAGAAAACCCTTCAAACCTGTTTGGTTTTGTTGACCAGCATTTTGAATCATACTGCAATTGCGAGTGCAGGAAAACACTTTAAGGGGGCTTTAAGTTGAGCGAAAGCGTTCTAGAGATAAAAAACCTACACGCAGGAATTGAAGGAAAGGAAATAATCAATGGGTTAAGCCTTTCGATTCACAGGGGAGAGGTGCATGCGGTGATGGGGCCTAATGGTGCGGGAAAAAGCACTCTCTCAAATGTTCTGATGGGCCACCCAAAGTATGAGGTTTTCAAGGGAAAGGTAATGTTTTTAGGAAAAAACCTGCTTGAATTGGAGCCTGATGAGAGGGCAAAAGCAGGGCTGTTTCTTTCATTCCAGTACCCTTTTGAAGTGCAGGGCCTTGCCTTCACAAAGTTCTTGCACGCTGCTTTCAAGGCAACCCATCCAAAAGAGAGCATTTCAATTCTGCAGTTCAGGAAAGAGCTGCTGAAAAAGCTTGAAGAACTGCGCATGAAGGAAGAGTTTGCAAACAGGGAACTTAACGTTGGTTTTTCCGGTGGCGAGAAAAAAAGGGCAGAAATACTGCAGCTCATGATGCTTAAGCCCAAGCTTGCAATACTTGATGAAACAGATTCAGGCCTTGACATTGATTCCTTAAAGCTTGTTTCTGAAGCAATAAACAAATTGCGCGGAAACGAGTTCAGCGCCATGGTCATAACTCACTACAACCGAATCCTAAAATATTTGAAGCCTGATTTCGTTCACGTGCTGGTTGAAGGAAAAATAGTTGCTTCAGGAAAACAGGAGCTCGCAGACAGGCTTGATGAAAAAGGCTACAGGGAGCTTTTGAAGGAACTTGGAGTTGAGGAAAAAGTTGTGGTGGTGGAAGGCTGATGAGCAGGAACGAATCTGTGAGAAGAGATAGAACAAAAGAAAAGCAGTTGACTGCAAGGGATTACTCAAAGTACAATTTCAGGAGCGAAACATCTGCTTACAAGGAGATTTTTGAGAAAGGAATAAATGAGGAAATAGTGAGGAAAATTTCAGCGAAGAAGAACGAGCCTGAGTGGATGCTTAAGCAGAGGCTGCTTGGATTAGAGGCATTCCAGCAAAGGCCTTTGCCGGAGTGGGGTGCTGACTTGCGCGGAATTGACTTTGATGATATCACTTATTACATGAAGCCAACCGAAAAAGCTGCTGAGTCATGGGATGATGTGCCAAAGTACATCAAAGACACGTTTGAAAGGATTGGAATCCCGGAAGCTGAAAGAAAGTATCTGGCGGGAGTTTCAACTCAGTACGAGAGCGAAGTGGTTTACCACAGTATCCGCGATGACCTTGAAAAGCAGGGAGTTGTTTTTCTCGGAATGGATGATGGCTTAAAAGAGCATCCGGAACTTGTGGAGAAACACTTTGGAACTGTTATCCCTTTCAACGACAACAAGTTTGCTGCATTGAACACTGCTGCTTGGAGCGGCGGCAGCTTCGTTTACGTGCCGAAAAATACTTCGGTCGATATTCCGCTTCAGGCTTATTTCAGGATTAACGCAGAGAGAATGGGGCAGTTTGAGAGAACACTTATTATTGCTGACGAGGGAAGCAAGATACACTACGTGGAAGGCTGCACCGCGCCTCAATACAGCTCAAATTCTTTGCATGCAGCAGTGGTTGAGTTAATTGCTTTGCCGGAATCACACTTAACTTACACCACTATTCAGAACTGGTCCAACAACATCTATAATCTTGTAACCAAAAGAGCCGTTGCTTACAGGAATGCAGAAGTGCATTGGATTGACGGGAATTTAGGCAGCAAGGTGACTATGAAATATCCCTCAATTCATTTGAAAGGTGAGGGGGCAAAAGGAGAGGTGCTTAGCGTTGCAATGGCTGGAAAGGGCCAGCACCAAGATGCTGGAGCGAAAATCATTCACTTTGCGCCTAACACCACAAGCAAGATTACTAGCAAGAGCATCAGTAAGGAGGGCGGCAGGGCAAGCTATAGGGGGCTGCTGAAAGTAATTAAAGGGGCGAAGAATGTGAAGAGCAGTGTTGTATGTGATGCGTTAATGCTTGACGAGAATTCGCGCTCTGACACTTATCCCACAATTGAAATTGACGAGTCCACTGCTACGATTGCACATGAGGCAACTGTTGGAAGGGTTGGAGAGGACCAGCTGTTTTATTTGATGAGCCGCGGCCTGTCGGAACAGGAAGCACTTACAATGGTTGTGATGGGGTTCATCAAGCCCTTTGTTAAATCACTCCCAATGGAGTATGCAATTGAACTTAACCGCTTGATTGAAATGGAAATGGAAGGGTGCGTGGGTTAACCCAGGCAATTGAGTGAAAAAGCATGCAGGCAACCCAGTCTTTGGTGGAGGGAATTGAAAGGCACTCGATTGCAAGGAATGAGCCAGACTGGCTTAAGGAGTACAGGAAACGGAATGCTGAAATTCTTTCTATGAGACCACTCAAGAAAAGCCACTACTCTGATTTGGGAATGCTTGACTCCTTAATTTCAGTGCCCTCTGAACCACAAATAGGAATTGCCTTGCCAATGGAAATTGAAAGGCCTGGCATCAGAGTGCTTGAATGGGGAACTGCATTGAAAGAAATGGAGCAGGAAATCAGGAACGCGCTGGAAAAAGAGCAGACTCCAGTGGATCAGTACGAGGCATTCGCTAATGCTTGGTTCAACTCTGGTTTCATTGTTGAGGTAAGTGAGGGAGTTGACACAGGAAAAATTGTTGAGTGGGCTTCAATTATTGAAAGAAAAACAATTTCAAAGGTTTTGGTTTTTGTTGGGGAAAATATTCAGGGAGTGCAGTTGTTGGAGCGCATGAAAGGGAGTGGCAACGCAGCGTTTTACTCCCAGACGGTTGAAGTGAGGGAATCCAGCAAGGCAAGCCTAGTGAGACTGCATGAGAACATCGATGAAAACACAATGCTATGCTATCAGCAGGCCCTAGTGGGAAAGGATGCAGAGCTCTTGAACTCAAATGGCTGGCTTGGTGGAAAAACGGTGAAAGGAGCAGTGGTCAATTCTTTGATTGGAAATGGCAGCGGGCTGAAGCAGTTTGACTTCCTTCTTGCAGGCAGCTCGCAACGCTTTGAACTGAAACAGTCAACCCTGCACATTGGAACTGACACAAGCGCTTTAACGGTTTTCAAGAACGTGATGACTGGAAGAAGCAGGAGCACTTTCGATGGCATGGTTAAGATTCTTTCTTCAGGCCAGAGGGCAAATTCCCTGCTGGAAGCTCACAGCATGATTTTGAGCAATTCTGCAAGCAGCAACAATATTCCAGGCTTGGAAATAGAAGCAGACGATGTAAAGGCAACGCATTCCGCTACTGTTGCGCACGCAGATGAAGAACAGATATTTTACCTTCAGTCAAGGGGCATTACAAGGAAGAAGGCAGAGCACATGATTGTAAGCGGTTTTCTTGAAAGCGTGCTTTTTCAGCTGCCTGGGGAAAGCATGCAAAAATGCATCTCGGCATTGGAGAAAAAATTCATGTTATTGAATGCAGGAAGTGCTGCAAATGATTGATGTAAAGAAGGTAAGGAAAGACTTCCCTATTCTGAAAAGAAAAATCAATGGCAAACCTTTTGTTTACCTTAACAATGCCGCAACAACCCAGAAGCCGATTCAGGTAATTGATGCAGTTGCAGATTTCTACAGAAACCATAATTCATCAGTGGATCGCGGCCTCAGCACCATCAGTGCAGAAGCCATTGATATGTATGACAATGCAAGAAAAAAGGTGGCAGGATTTGTAAATGCAGAAAAAGAAAACCTTGTTTTCACCAAGAACACAACAGAGGCAATCAATCTTGTAGCATACAGCCTTGCTTTTTCTGCTTTGGGAAAAGGTGACGAGGTTGTGCTTTCCAAAATGGAGCACCACTCCAATCTTGTGCCGTGGCAGCAGCTAGCAAAACTTAGGGGGTTTAAGGTGAAGTTTGTTGGCTTGAAAGAGCATGGAGAACTTTCCTTGCAGGAATTTGAGAAAACTGTGAGCGATAAAACAAAGGTTGTTGGAATAGTGCATGCATCAAATGTTCTTGGCACAATAAACCCTGTCAGGGAAATTATTGAAATCGGTCACAGGCACGGTGCGCTTGTGTTGGTTGACGGGGCCCAAAGCGCGCCAAGCATTGAGGTTGACATTAAACGAATGGGAGCTGATTTTCTTGCATTTTCTGGCCATAAAATGCTTGGCCCAACAGGAATTGGCGCGCTTTATGCAAGGCAGGAGCTGCTTGAAGAAATGCCGCCTTTTCTTTTCGGCGGTGGAATGATAAGCGAGGTTTTTTTGGATAAGAGTAGCTGGAGGAAGCCGCCGGCAAAGTTTGAGGCAGGCACGCCTAATGCTGCTGCAGCAGTTGGCTTTGCTGAGGCAGTAAAGTACTTGCAAAAGCTTGGAATGAAAAATGTTGCACTGCATGAGTCAAAGTTAACCAAATATGCGTTGGATATGCTTCACTCAATTAGGGGCATAAAAATTTATGGGCCTGATGCGCAGAAACGCATTGGAATTATCGCATTCAATGTCGGCAGAATTCACCCGCATGACATTGCATCAGTGCTGGACGAGCACGGCATCGCAATCAGGGCAGGAGACCATTGTGCTCAGCCGCTAATGAGAGAGCTCGGCATTATTGGAACTGCGCGGGCAAGCTTTTACGTTTATAATTCCAAGGAAGAGGTTGATGCGCTGGAAGGAGCACTAGTTAAAGCGCAAAAGCTTTTGGGTTGACTTGAATGAGCGAGAAAGAGATTTATTCGGAACTTATACTGGACCTTTATAGGAACCCTGTTAACTTTGGTTCTCTGGGGAAGGCAGACATTTCAGTTGAGGGAGGCAACCCTCTTTGCGGTGATGAGGTAAAGTTTGAGTTGAGGGTGAGTAAAGGAAAAATAGAGGAAATAATGTTCAGTGGCCATGGCTGTGCCATCAGCAGGGCAGCGGAGTCACTTCTTACGGAAATGGTTAAAGGAAAAACACTGCATGAAGTGGAAAAGCTTACTGAAAAGGACATGTTTGGTTTGCTTGGAAATGTAATTCAGACAAGGGTTAAGTGTGCGTTGCTTGGCCTTGTGGTATTGAAGGAGGGAATACGGGCTTATGGAAAAAACCCTGAGAGGAAAGCTGTTGTAACGGGAATTAGAATTTAATATGGTGAATGGCATTAATAATTAAACATTTATTGCTCATTTGCTATAGCAAACAGCATTAATTTTTGAGCATTAATTTGTTGTTTTGGGTTTAGGTGAATTGAATGAATTATGATGTTGCAATTATTGGTGCAGGTCCTGCTGGGGGTTCAGCTGCATTGCATGCGGCAAGGCTTGGGCTGAAAACAGTTGTTTTAGAGGAGCATGCTGTTGTAGGGGAACCAGTGCACTGCGGCGAATGCATTTCTGATTTGGCTGTCAAAAAGCTCGAGCTGAATGTTCCAAGAAAAGCAATTGCTATGGCTGTTAAAGGAGTTAGAGTTATTTTTCCTGACAGGACTGCACCGGTCATTGATGAGGCAGGTTATGTGCTTGAAAAGCACGAGTTTGAGCAGTGGCTTGCTGAGGAAGTAATAAACGAGGGTGCAGAGCTCAGGCTTTCTTCAAGGGTTTCAGGCATTGAAAGAAGTTCAGGGCAATGGAAAATTGATGCAGGAAACAATAAGGTCAACAGCAAAATCTTGATTGACGCTTCAGGTGTGCAAGCAGTAACTTCAAGGATTCTGGGGTTGAACCAGAGATTTGAATCAGTTATCGGCATACAGCATGAAATGCTTGACGTTGAAACGGATGGATACCTTGATTTTTATATTTGGCCGAAGCTTGCGCCAAAAGGTTACCTTTGGATGATCCCAAAAAATGGCGGGAGGGCAAACGTTGGTTTGGTTACCCATGAAAAAAATAAGGCCAAAACATTTTTGGAGGAATTCATTAAGGCGCCTGAGTTCCGCGGAAAAAAGATTGTTAAAACTTTTGGCGGGCTCATTCCCAGTTCGGGCCCGCTTGAGAAAACTGTTGGGGAAGGATTAATGCTTGTAGGGGATGCAGCTGGTTTTACTTCGCCGATGTTTGAGGGCGGCAGCCACCTCGGCCTCCAGTCCGGAAAGTTTGCTGCAGAGGTTGCAGCGAAAGCGGTTCAGGCAAACAATTTTTCCAGAGATTTTCTGCAAAGTTATGAGGAGTTGTGGAAAGCTGAGTTCCCGCCATACAGAAAAATTGTTGAAGGAAGAAATGACCTTTACTCTTTCAGTGATGAGGAACTGAACTTCATTGCAAAGCAGCTTCCGCAAAAACTTAATGGAATGAACTTTTTCAAGAAACTTGTTGTTGGTTTAAAAATTTCCGCGAAAAGGCCATCACTTATTAAAAAGGAGCTTTTCTCTTCTTTTAGGGCGTTTGGTTACAGCCAGGCAAGGTTTTACGGTTGGTGAACTAGCTTATTTCTTTTTCTTGAAGGTTTGAAAGCATTTCCTGAACCAGCTGGTCAATGTTGAGTTTTTCTTCCTCTTTTTTTACCCATTCCTCTGTTGCTTTTGTGGCTGGGTGCTTTGGCCCGAGATAATCGCACATCTCAGGGCCCTTGGATATTTCAAATGAGCCAGTGCTGGAGGCAATTGCAACTATCTGCATTTTGTCAAGTGAAAGAAGGGGCCTTATGACAGGAATTGAAACCGCCCTATCTATTACTGTTAGGTTGCTGAGAGTTTGGCTTGACACCTGCCCTATGTTTTCGCCTGAAACAAGGAACTGCATGCCATTCTTTTCTGCGATTCTTTCAGCTGCCCTGAACATTAGCCTTTTTGTGATGACAAAGTAAAGCTTGTGCTCTGTTTTCTTTGATATTTCCTCAAATGCAGTGCTCGTATCCGCAATGAAAAGCTTTCTTATTCCAATAAGCTTGCATAGCTTTTGCGCTTTTTCGATTGACTCTTTTCCTGTGAATTTTTCCGTTGAGAAATGAACCGCTGAAAGCCCAATCTTGTTTTTTAGTGTAAGGAACCCTGCAATCGGGCTGTCAATTCCACCGCTTAAAAGGAGTAGGGCCTCGCTTTTTTCCATAGAAAATCCTTGGCTGCATGTAATTAAAAGTTTTATGAATTCTGGGAGGTTTGCTTTAAAAATATTGTAAACAATTTATTATACGAAGCATATTGCATTAAAAGGCGGTTTTATGTCGGAGTTCGTGGAAGTGGCAAAAGCAGATGACTTAATGGAAGGGGAAGGAAGGACTGTTGAAGTGAAAGGAACCCAGGTTGCGCTTTTCAAAAAAGGCGGAAAATTTTATGCCATTAACAACACCTGCCTTCATGAGGGTGGGCCGCTTGGAGAGGGTTCACTTGACGGGGATTTTGTTGTCTGCCCATTGCATGGCTGGAAGTTCAATATTAAAACAGGGGCATACGAGCTTAACTCAAAGCTTAAAGTGGCAAATTACAGGGTTAAAGTAGAGTCTGGAAGGGTTCTTGTATCGCTTGACTGACTCCCTTTTTTAATATTATTTCTGTCCTTTATAAGTAGCATGAACAAGTCTCCGGCAGCATATTATCATGTTGGCGTTATTCCTGATGGCAACAGGAGATGGGCTCATCAGCGTAACCTTCACCCCAGTGAAGGCCATAAAATGGGGGCAAAAAAAGGAAGACTATTTGTTGACTGGGCTTTTGCAAAACCAGAAATTAAAGAAATTAGCATGTACGGGTTGAGCGAGGAAAACTTTAAAAGATCAGAAGATGAATTGGACCGGCTTTGTGACATTTACTTTGAAATTGGGAATAGTTTACTTGATGAGAAAGTTCTGCATGAAAAAGAAGTCAGGGTTAACTTTATTTCAACAAAACCTGAAAAACTTCCAAACAACATTATTGAGGTTTTTGACGAAGTAAAGTCAGAAACAAAGTTTTATGGCAACAAGATATTGAACATCTTGATCGGTTACACTGGCCAGAACGAGATTCTTAGGGCCGTCAGCTCTCCAATGAACAGGGTAAAAAACCTTTTTTTTGGTTTGAATGAAAATGACCTTGAAAGGAACTTGGGGGTAAAAAACAGCTGTGACCTAATAATAAGGAGTGGGGAAGAGGAAAAGGAAAGGGAAGCAAAGTCAGGCTTCCTTTTGTGGCAGAGCGCTTACTCGGAGTATTATCACATTAACAAGTTCTGGCCCGATGTAGGGATCAGGGACTTTAACATGGCATGGAATTATTTTCTCTCAATGCGCAGGCTTAAAGGACAATAAAAAACAACTTTCTACATAATTTATGCTTTTTTATTTCGGTTTTTTATTTGAGGACTTTACCCGTCTTCATATACCACAAATACAAATCAAGTTCTCCTTGGCTTAAACCTGTTTTCCCACAGATTTCTTCGAGTTGTTTTTCTATTTCCATGTATGTTTTCGGCGAAATTGTTTTTGGTTTTGTTTTCAAGAAATCGTTTTCGGACAGAACACTTAGTACATGCCTGTCGATTATTGCAACATTTTTAAAGCCAACATTGCGAAGGAAGTGACTTGCCTCCTTGAATCCTAATCCCTTGAAGTTTTCAACAAGCCAAAGTCTTGCCTCGTTTTCGTTGCCAAAAGACAGGACATTATCTTTTATTTGATAGTGATTTCTTGCACTAACAATGAATTCAGCGCGACGGTTATAGAACCGGTAACCAAGTTTCCTCAGCTCAAAACTGAGTTGTCTTTCTGAAAGTTCTGAGAAGCCCTTAAAGCCTAGGCTGTTTTGGATTTTAATGCCGGATTCAGCAGATGAGTTCGCTGTAAGTAGGCAGAAGCAGAGCTCTGAAAACCACCTTTCATTGGACGAATTGAAAACTTCCTTGAATTCCTGCAGCCTGGCTTTCACATCTTTGCCTACAATGCCCTGCTTAAGGAAGTTTATTCGCTGAAGCAGTTCATTTCGCGGCATCACTTTGCCCTAGTTTTTTTCAGCATTTTTACCACCGTTTCAACGCTTCTCTTTGCGTAGTCGTCAATTCTTTCCGTGGCCTGCTGCCTTGTCATTCTTGGCCCGGAAATGCCAAGCGAAACCGGCTTGTTGAACTCAAGGCCGAGATCCATTATTTTCCTTGCAGCATGCTGTGCAACAATTTCGTCATGGCCTGTGTCGCCTTCAATTACTGCACCGAGAGTTGCAATGCCTTCAATGTGCTTTTCCTGCAGCATTCTTTTCACTGCAATTGGCATGTCATAAACTCCAGGCACTTTTACAACATCCTCCACTGTTGCGCCTAGGAACTCTGCGTGCTCTTTTGCCCTCTGCAGCATCATTTGGGTTATTTCGTAGTTGAATTCTGATACCACCAAACCAATTTTCATTTTTTTACCTCCAATGTTTTCATTTATCATAATTCAAATTTCAAATGCAACCGCATTTTCTTTTCCCTGCCGCTGGCCGGTTCCTGCTTTTCTCTGCAAGAGTTCAGGCCTTTCAATGATGTGAAGGGCATTCAGCGCATGCTTGATGACTCTGTCACGCAAAATTTCCCTCAACTCTTTTTCGTTATTTGCCTCGCTTTCGTGCACGAATACCTCGATAATGTGTTTATTGCAGAGGAGCTGCGCTTGGATTAGCCCCATCGAGGCTTCGTGTGCGCACATGCGGTCGATTTCTTCTTTGCCCGGCATTCCCAAAGCAATAACAATGTCACAGCCCATTTCCTCGAGCAGTTTTTTTGCTGCAACAGGCAGGTCTTTAATGCCTGGAACAGCATACCTAAGCACTTTGGCAGAGGCAGAGTTTTCTTTGAGTGTTTTTTCTGCAAGGCCACCCATGTCAGCCCTTGCAAACATTGTTTCAGCTATTCCGATTTTCACTGCACTCAATGTATTCCCTCCGCTGAAATCCTTATTTCTGAGCCGTTTTCAAGGGAAAGCTTTTTTCTCAGGCTGACGCGTGCAATTAGCTCTGCTTCATCCCGCGGAATGTTTGAGCGGTCGGGGAGTATAAGGGCGCCTTCCACTGCATCGTTGATTTTAACCTTAAAGCATTTTATGCCGCCGAAGGTACGCTGCTTTGTCTTGAATCCTTCCACGTAAATCATTTTAAGGCCGTGAATGAACTCATCAAGTGCATCCCTTTCAGTGGAAAAGTTAAGGGTGCCAGAAAAAACAGCCCACCCCAATTTTTCTTCAAACTGTTTTTGATAAGCTGGAAGAGAAGTATAGTATGTGCCTTCTCCGAGCCCGCTCTTAACTGTGCCCTTAATCTGCTTCGGCTTTTTTTCCTCAAAAACGTGCTGGAGTTTAATTAACGCGCGCCTTAGTTCCTTTCTCCCTGAATCAGTAATGGAAAGCCTAATTCCTGCGGGAGAAACTGCCCTGCTGATGAAGCCATGCTCCTCCAACTCTTTCAGGTTCCTGGAAATTGTCTGCTGTGATGAGTTGAGTTCGCGGGACAACTGCACTGTTGAGGAATCAAGCTGGCCGGAGAACCCGGATTTTTCCGCAATTGAAAGAAGCAGAAAAAAGTTCCGCTCATGCATAAAGGGAAAAGGAAAAGAACTACTTAAAAACGTTATGTTAAATATTTTTGAGTAGCCTGTGTGGTTTTTAGAAAAAATAATCATTTTTGAAGGTATAGCAAACAGCTTATATTTTTGAACTTTTTATTGCTGTTTGCTAGATGCAAAACGCAGTTTCAATGTTCAATTACTTAAGCGTTTTGCTATAAATTGTCTGCGTGGGGAAAGCAAACTCTATCTTGTTTCTCTCGAACTAGCTTTTTATTTCTAGGTTGATGTCGTTCTGCATTTTGAGTATTACTGCAAAATCCTTTGACTTAATATAGTATACTACGCGAATGTTCAGGCTGGAGTCCTTGAACTCGTTGAAACCAACCCTGATTGTTTTGTCTGTGTTTGGGTTCTGTTTTATTATGCTTTCAACAATTTGAATCGCCTGCTCTATTTTTTTGGAGGGCGTGCCATAAACAAGCCCCAAATTCATCTTGATTCTTCTCGCTGGCTCGGTTGTCCAGTTCTTTATCACATCGTTTGAAACCTTTGAATTGGGTATGACATTTATCCTGCCGTCAAAATCCCTCACTTGAGTGTGCCTTAACCCAACTTGTTCAACAGTTCCGGTGATGCCTGCTGCCTCAATCGTATCCCCAATAAGAAACGGCTTTGAAACAAAGATGTTTAGGCCGCCAAAAATCTCTGCTATTGTCTGCTGTGCTGCAAACGCAACTGCAAGCCCTGCAATGCCCAAGCCTGCGAGGATTGCAAGTATGTCGTAGCCGAAGTTGTCGAGAATGATTATTATGGCTAGGATTACGATTGTTATCTTTGAAACTTTGCTGAGTATCGGCACCAGCTGGTCGTCAAGCTTTGACTCGGTTTTTTCGGTGAGCGGCACAACGAAGTGCTTTATTAAGCCGTCAACTATTCTTACCATAAACCATGCAATGTCAACCAGCACCAATGTGCCGATGATGTTGGCAAAGCTCTGGGAAAATCCGGCATCAACTGAGAGAAAGTTGAAGCCAATGAACAACCCAGCGATGAAGAACAGGAACTGTATTGGCACAAGAGCTGCTTCAATTACCATGTCGTCAAATTTGGTTTTGGTTTTCTCCGTCAGCTTTTTGCCGTACCTTGCAATCAAAAATGCCGCAATCTTTCCAGTTACAAGTGCAACTAGCAGTGAAAGGAAAAACAAGCCATACTGGTAGAGCGTAGAACCAAAAAAAGTTGCCGCAAAAATGTCTTCAGCCACATTAAATCATTTATTACTATTAAGGAAAAATTTTATAAAAGAAATATAGTAGTCTAGTAATATAATAGTGGAACAATATAATAGTGGAACAATAGTGTTGGCAGGGCAAAAGCGCCGGAACAACAATGGAATAATTGGAGGCGAGTGAAGGGGCTGTGCGGGTTTGCACCGGCTTTTCGATTCCAGCCCAAAAAACGCCGTTAAGTGCAAGTTTTTTATTGTTTTCTATATAAGTATACTAGTACTAGTTGGTGAGACCTGAGTGGGCACGATTTCTGCAAGTTTAATGTGTTACTTTGAAGCGCGCTAGCTAAAGCCAGCCTGCAGGCCACTACTAAGAGAGGAAACCCCCATGGCATTGGATAAGCTATCCAAGCACCTTTTGGTGCCAAAGCACGAGATTGTCCCTGAGGAGAAAGTAGGGGAAGTGCTGAAAGAATACGGCTTAAACCCTGAAAGGTTTCCACGGATTCTAAGGGATGATCCAACTGTAACAGAAATCGGCGCAAAAAAAGGAGACCTTATTAAAATCACGCGGGATTCCATCACTGCAGGCAGATCAATCTACTTCAGGATGGTAAAGTAGGTGAATTGATGAGCGGATGGGATTTAATCAACGCATATTACAGCAACAGAAACTTTGCCCAAATGGAAATTGACTCATTCAACCAGTTCATTGACAAGAAGCTTGACGAAATTCTTTTAGAGAACCGCACAATTACGCCAAAAATCGAGGAAGTCAAGATTGAGCTTGACAAAATCGAGGTTTTGAAGCCGCGCATTGTTGAGGCTGATGGGTCGCCAAGAACAAACTTTCTTCCTATGGAAGCAAGAACAAGAAACAGAACTTATTCTGGCCCGATTTTCCTTCAAATGAAGCTGCTTAGGAGGGATGTAGAGCAGGATCTTAGAAGAGCTTACATAGGCGAGTTGCCGATAATGCTGAAAAGCAACCGCTGTTGGCTTGAAGGAAAAACAGAGGAAGAGCTAATTGACTTAGGGGAAGACCCAAAAGACTTTGGAGGTTACTTCATCATCAATGGTTCGGAGAAAGCACTCATGACACAGGAAGTGCTTGCCTCTGACCGCGTTCTTGTTTCAGAGCAGAGTCAGGAAAAAATTATCGCTGAAGTGATTTCTACAAAGGGCGCGTTTAAGGGAAGAGTGCGCATCATCAGAAACCCTGATGGGGTGCTGAATGTTACGTTCCCGGCTTCCCCCAGAAAGCTTAAGCTGTTCGTTCTGCTTAAGGCGCTTGGCCTTGGCAAGAGCGATGACATAATTGAGGCTTTTGGAACCCGGCTTGAAGCGCAGAACGATGTGCTAATCAATCTTGAAACACTGCTTGTGAGGTCAGAGAAGGAAGCATTGGACAAGATAGGCAAGTATGTTGCGCCGGGCCAAGTGGAAGATTATAGGCTCAGGAGAGCGCAGGAAGTAATTGACGCGTTCCTGTTGCCGCATATTGGGCAGGAACCAAAGGACAGGCTGGCCAAAGCATATTATCTCATAATGATGGCAAACAAGGCGATTGAAAGAGCGCATAACCTCAGGCAGGAAGACGACAAGGACCACTACGCAAACAAGCGCCTTGAGCTAAGCGGAAAACTAATGGAGCACTTGTTTAGGTATGCCTTCAAGTACTTTGTCAAGGACTTGAAATTCCAGATTGACAGGACTGTTACAAGGAGGAGAAAGCTGAACATTTCTACAATTGTGAGGCCGGGAGCAGTAACCGAGAGAATCAGGTTTGCGATGAGCACAGGCAACTGGATTGGGAGAGCAACCGGGGTAAGCAAGTTCATGGACCGCATAAACTACCTTTCTCCATTGACTGACTTAAGAAAGGTAAAGAGCCCTCTTGACAAGAACCGCGAGCTCTATGAGGCAAGGGACGTCCATGGAACTCACTGGGGAAGGCTGTGCGCGATTGAAACTCCTGATGGACCCCAATGCGGTTTGGTGAAAAACCTCGCAATGATGGCTGAGGTAACCACTGAATCAGAGGAAGCGCCGGTTGAAAAAATGCTCAGGGACATGGGAGTGAAGCTTAAATGAACTTAAATATTTATGAGGGTTCGAATGAAATGAGAACCCTCGACGTATGCGCATGCCAACTGGGCGTGACAGCTGCGAGAGTGAAGCTTAAGTAGGCGAGATGATGGTGGAGCAGGCAAAGATTTACATCAATGGAAGGCTGATAGGTTTTCATCCTAATGCAATGAAGCTCACGCAGGACCTCATTCAGAGGAGGCGCGACGGCAAGCTTGACCCGCAGATAAACATCGCATTCCACGAGGACACCAACGAAATCTATGTTAACACTGATGCTGGAAGGGTTCAGAGGCCGCTTATTGTTGTTGAAAACGGTAAACCAAAGCTAACTGAAGAGCAGGTTAAGCAGTTGAAGGAAGGGAAGATTTCTTGGAAGGACTTGGTGCAAAAAGGGGTAATTGATTACTTGGATGCTGAGGAAGAAGAGAACACCTTAATTGCAATTGATGAAAAGCAGTTGAGCAAAGAGCACACTCATTTGGAAATTGACCCTGTTGCAATTTTTTCTGTGATTACTTCAATAATCCCTTACCTTGAGCACAACTTGGCAGGAAAGGCACTGCATGGAGCAAAGATGTTCAAGCAGGCCCAAGGCCTGAATGCAAGCAACTTCAATTTGAGAACTGACACTGAAAGCTATCTGTTACACTACTCTGAGCGATCCCTAGTTAAAACAAAAACAATGGACCTTATTGAGCTGGAGAAAAGGCCGCAAATACAAAACTTTGTTGTTGCAATAATGCCTTTCTATGGATTCAACATTTTGGATGCAGTTGTTTTCAACAAGGGAGCAGTTGACAGGGGCCTTGGCAGAAGCTCTTATTTTAGGAGCTATGAAAGCGCTGAAAACCGGTATCCTGGTGGGCAGATTGACAAGTTTGAGATTCCAAGCGAGGAAACAGTGGGATATCTTGGAGAGGAAAGCTACAGAAGACTAGGGGAAGACGGCTTGGTTAGGGTAGAGGAGTGGGTTGGCGAAAAGGACACAATTATTGGGAGGACTTCTCCGCCGAGGTTCTTGGAGGAAATATCCGAGTTTGGGGTAATGAAGGAAAAGAGAAGGGAAGCTTCCATGGTTATCAGGAAGGGAAAGAGCGGTTACGTTGACAAGGTTTTTGTTACTGAATCTGAAGCAGGGAACAAGCTTGTAAAGGTTAAGGTTAGAAGCCCAATGGTTCCTGACCTTGGCGACAAGTTTTCTTCAAGGCACGGGCAGAAGGGAGTCATTGGAATGATTGTTCCGGAGGAGGACATGCCTTTCACTGCTGATGGAATCAAGCCAGACCTGATTTTGAACCCTCACTCTATTCCTTCAAGAATGACTATTGGGCACTTGCTTGAAATGCTTGGCGGGAAGGCTGCAGCACTTAAAGGAAAGTTGGTGGATGGAACTCCTTTCAGCGGTGTAAAGAAAAGGGAACTTGAGGAAATGCTTGAAGAAGCAGGCATGAGGTGTGATGGGAAGGAAACATTTTATGATGGAATGACCGGAAAAAGAATTGAAGGCGAAATTTTCATGGGAGTGGTTGCTTACAGGAGGCTGTTCCATATGTCAGCGCACAAGATTCAGGCAAGGGCAAGAGGGCCAGTGCAGATTCTCACAAGGCAGCCAACTGAGGGAAAAGAAAAAGAAGGCGGCCTTCGATTCGGGGAAATGGAGGGTGAAACACTTGTGGGGCATGGAGCTGCAATGCTTTTGCAGGAGAAATTCATTGAGGATTCAGACAAATCAATTGAGCTTGTGTGCGAGAAGTGCGGTGTTATTGCAATCGACGACCAGATAAGGAAGAAAAAGTACTGCCAGATGTGTGAGGGCACAAAAATTTACGAGGTTGAAATGAGTTACGGGTTCAAGCTAATGCTTGAGGAACTCAAGGCCCTCGGAATTTATCCGAGGCTCAGGATTGGGGACAAGGTGTAGGTAATGCTTAGGAAAAAACTGCTGGCAATCGAGTTCCGTGTTTTAGGCCCAAATGACATTAGGAAAATGTCTGCGCTTGAAATAAAGAACCCTGAAACATACGATAAGGATGGTTTTCCAATGGAGTCAGGGCTAATGGACCCGCACCTTGGAGTCATCAACCCGGGCTTGAGGTGCAAGACGTGCGGCCAGAGAATGAAGAACTGCCCGGGGCACTTCGGGCACTTGGAACTGATAAGGCCAGTTGTGCACTCGGAGTTTTCAAAGAAGCTTGAGATGTTAATGCATGCAACTTGCATGGCTTGCGGCAGGATTGCTTTACCGGAAGAGAAAATAAGCGAGCTGAGGGCATACATTGGGCAGGAAGACATTGACATTGAAAAAAAAATTGTCTCTAAAACAAAGAAGGTTAAGAAGTGCCCTCACTGTGGTGCTGAAAGGGGCACTATTTTGCTTGACAAGCCTACAAACTTTTTCCTTGAAAAGGAAAGAATTTACCCAACGCAGATAAGGGAGTGGGTGGAGAAGATTCCTAACTCTGACCTGCTGTTTTTTGGCTACGATCAAAACAGGCTTAGGCCAGAGTGGTTTGTTTTGACTGTTATGCAGGTTCCGCCGATTACAATAAGGCCTTCGATTACGCTTGAAACCGGAATCAAGAGCGAGGACGACTTAACGCATAAGCTTGTTGACATCATTAGGATTAACCTTAGGCTTAAGGACAACATTGAGGCAGGCGCGCCTCAACTGATTATCGAGGATTTGTGGGATTTATTGCAATACCATGCCACTACTTACTTTAACAACAATACTGCTGGGGTTCCTTCCGCAAAGCACAGGAATGGACGAGCCCTGCGCACTATTGTGCAGAGGCTGCAGGGGAAAAAAGGAAGGTTCAGGTACAACCTTACTGGAAAGAGAGTTAATTTTGCTGCACGCTCAATTATAACGCCTGACTCTAACATTTCAATCAACGAAGTAGGTGTGCCAGAGCAGGTTGCTGAAACCCTTACCGTGCCAGAATTTGTCACGGAATTCAACTTGAAGGATATTACTCAGTTAATCAAGGATGGAAAGGCAGCTTATGTTTTCAGGCCGAACGGCATGAGGAAGAAGATAACTGATGAGAACAAGGAGGACCTCCTTAAGGAGCTTGGGCCTGGCTTCAGGGTTGAAAGGGCCCTGCAGAACGGCGACATTGTTTTGTTCAACAGGCAGCCATCGCTTCACAGGCTATCAATGCTTGCCCACAGGGTAAAGATTTTGCCGGGAAAAACTTTCAGGCTTAACCCTGTTGTCTGCAAGCCTTACAACGCTGACTTTGATGGAGATGAAATGAACCTGCATGTCCCTCAAACGCCGGAGGGAATAGCTGAAGCCAGAGAACTGATGTTAGTGGAAAAGCAAGTAATCAGTCCAAGGCACGGCGGCCCGGTCATAATCCTTGATGAGGATGGAGTGAGCGGGGCATTCATTTTGACGCTGAAAACCACGAAGTTTCCGCGTGAGACTGCAATGCGTTACTTTCACATTATTGGCATTGAGGAAATACCAAAGCCGGATGTAGGCAAAGACCATTATTCTGGGAGGCTGATTTTTTCGCAGCTGCTGCCGAAGGACTTGAACTTGGAGTATAAGACAAGGGCTTATACGTTGCTTGAGAAGATTAACCCAAGCGACAAGGATTTGAGGAAGAAAATAGAGGACTATGCTGTTGTGAAAATCAAGGATGGCCAGCTTGTTTCAGGAGTTATTGATGATAAAAGCCTGGGGGAAGTTAAGGGAACACTTGTAAAGGTACTTGCAAGGGAGTATGGGCCTGAGGCCATAACAAACTTTTACGATAAGCTGTGCAGGATTGCAGAGGATGTTGTGAGTGTTCTTGGAATGACTGTTTCTTTGGACGAGTATGAGACAAGTGACGCTGTTGGGAGAGTGCGGGAGAAAGCGGTTAAGGAAGAAATTGATGAGGCAGAGGAACTCATAAAGCAGTTCAGGAAAGGCACATTAGAGCACATTCCTGGAAGGACTCTTGAGGAAAGCTTTGAATTGAATATGATGAGGCTTGGAGCAAGAATCAAGGACAAGGTTGAGAAGCAGATAATGCAGGAAAAGGTTGGCGAGATTTTTGGGGAAACTCCAAGGTATAATACAACTGCAATGATTTTGAGCGGCTCTAGGGGCTCATCTATGAACTTGACTAATATTTCTGGGCTTTGGGGACAGGCAAGCGTAAGAGAGGGAAGGCCAAGGAAAGGATTCAAGGACAGGCTTATCGCAGTCAACAAAAAGAAGGATGTTGGAGTAATTGCAGGCGGCTTCATTGAGCACAACTTTATGCAGGGAATGAATGCGCTTGAGTACTTTTACCATGCAATGGGTGGAAGGCAGGGAGAAGTTGACACCGGTGTTTCAACTAAGGTGTCAGGTTACCTTTACAGAAGGCTTGCGAACTCTTTGAAGGACTTGGTTGTAAACAATGATTCAACTGTTAGAACTGCAAGCAAGGACATAATCCAGTTTATCTACGGTGAAGACGGAGTGTTCCCTGATAAGGTTTCTAACGGGAAAACCCTTGATGTTGCAAGGGAAGTGGCCAAACTGAAGGCTAGCAGGAAATGAAAAAAGCAGAAAAGATGAAAGAAAAAAAAAGAGTGAAAGGAAAGATGACAAAAAACCCGAAAAAAACAGCCGGCAAGCCAGCAAAGAAAGCAAAACCAGAGAAAAGAAAGCCTGCAGTTAAGTCAGCGGAAGAGAGAAAAGGGAAAAAGGCCAAGGCACTGGCAGAGGTTCAGGAGCCAGAAAGAGTGTTTGTAAAAGGTGATGTCATTGAGAGGTTTGACCTTCCTTTGCTGGTGAAGGAACATGTTGAGACCCTGGTAAAAGAGCATAGCTTGTCAAAGAAAGAGGAGGAGGAGCTGCTGAAAAAACTCAGAAGCACTTATGCTCTCCTGAAAGTTGAATCGGGAGAAGCAGTTGGAATTGTTACAGCTCAAAGTTTGGGTGAGCCGGGAACACAGCTTACGCTGAGAACAAAACACTATGCTGGAGCAGCAGAGGTTTCGGTTGGAAGTGGAATACAGAGAGTGGAGGAAATTGTGGATGGACGAAGCAAGGCGCGTTATCCAACTATGACTATTTACATTGAGGATGAAAATCTAAAAAAGGATTTTGACAAGTGCGATGCTTTTGCAAAGTCACTCATTGATGTTAGGCTGCTTGACGTTGTTAGTGTAAGGGAGGAATTAGGAAAGGGAAAGGTCTCAATTGAGATGCTGAAGGAAGAGGCAAGGGAAAGGAACATAAAGCTTGATGACTTGGCCGAAAAAATCGAGAAACAGCTGAAAGCGAAGGGAAAGAGAAAGGAGAACGTGCTTGAGTTCAACTTCAAGAACGAGTCATTCCTTAAAATCAGGAGAAACATTAACAAAATGCTGAATACAAGAATTCAGGGCATTAGAGGGATAGAGAAAACAATTGTCTCAAAGGATGGAAACGAGTACGTGGTTAGGACACGTGGAACTAACCTTAAGGCAGTTATTAAGCTGCCTGAAATTGATGGGACACGCACAACCACCAATGACATTAATGAGATAAGCAAGGTTTTGGGCATTGAAGCGGGAAGGATTTCTATTGTGAGAGAGCTTTCGCGGGTTCTCAAAGAGAACAATATTGCAATTGATGTCAGGCACATAATGCTGTTAGCTGACCTAATGACGTTTGACGGAAGCATTCGAGGCATTGTCAGGACAGGCATTACAAGGGAAAAGAGTTCGCCTTTTGCGAGAGCTGCATTTGAAGAAACTGTAAAGCATTTGCTTGATGCTGCATTTGCTGGTCAGCTGGAAACACTTGACGGGGTTGTTGAAAACATTATTGTAGGACAGCCCATTAAAGTTGGAACCGGTTTAGTCAACCTTGTGATGAAGTCTGGGAAGAAGTGAGCGTGGTCAAATGGCTGTTGACATTAGCAAGGAAATTCGAAGGGCAGTAGATTCAGGCAAAACTGTTTTCGGCTTAAAGCAGAGCAGCAAGAGTGTTTTAACAGGCAGCGGAAAGCTTTTGATTGTTGCAGGCAACACTCCAGCCAAGATCAGGGAGAAGGCAATTGGAGAGGCAGGGGTTTCGAGTATTCCTGTTTATGAGTTCAATGGTTCTGGGCTAGAGCTTGGCTCAGTATGCGGTAAACCTTTCACTGTTTCACTGATGGTTGTGGAAGACGAGGGCAAAAGCAAAGTAGTTGAAGCAGTCACTAAGAAAGCAGTGAAAGCCAAATGAAAATAACCCAGGAGCAAATCCAGTTAATCAATGCCCTTGAAAGACTGTCTGGGGCAACTGCTCGCGACTGCCTTTTTGATAAAAAGAACATCAGTTTTTTGGTGGCAAAAGAGCATATGTCAAGGGTTATAGGCAAGAATGGCTCAACCATCAAGAAAATGAGGGAAAAGATGGGGAGAAACATTGAAGTGTTTGAATTCAGCGACTCAGCTGATGACTTCATTAAAAGCGCGCTGTACAAGGCAAAGATTAAGGCAGTTGAAGTAAGCGAATCCAACGGCAAGAAAACAATGAGGGTTGCAGTAGATCCTCTTTCGAGAAACCATCTGCTGCAGGACAGCGGAAAACTAAGGAGAATAAAGGAGCTATTGAAAAGAAACTACAGTGTTGAAAGCCTAAAGATTAGATAACTATATAAATTATTAATGGAAGGAATTAGTGTATGGGTTTAGGAGAGTATGCTGCTGCTTCGCTTGAGGACAAGAGAAAAAAGTGGCGGTGGAAAAGCAGAAAATACAAGGAGAAAATGCTTGGAATGCAAGCCAAGTACGACTTGCTAGAGGGAGCACCTCAAGGGAAAGGAATTGTGATAGAGAAAAGGGGTGTTACCGCAAAGCAGCCTAACTCTGGAATCAGAAAGTGCGTTAGGGTTCAGCTTATTAAGAATGGAAAGCAGTTGACTGCTTTGGCGCCTCGTGATGGTGCAATCAAGTTCATCGACGAGCACGATGAAGTTATGGTTGAAGGAATTGGGGGAGCGCAAAGAGGGCCTAAAGGAGACTTATGGGGAGTCAAGTATAGGGTTACACACGTTAATGGTCAGAGTCTTGAGTCATTGAGAACAGGGAAGAAGGAAAAAGTGAAGAGATAATAAGAGATAAAATTCAAGGAACGATTTTTTATGCTTGTGTTTGGAAAGTATGAAACAAATGAGGTGCAGCTTGCTGATTCAACCCTCGGAAACTATATCAATCTTGAGACAAAAAAGTTTCCACACACTTTTGGCAGGCTTGCAAAAAAACGATTTTCAAAGGCAGAGATAAGCATTGTTGAGAGGCTTGTCAACAAGGTAATGCGTTCCGGGCAGGGAAAAAGAAAGTTAAGTGGCAAGTATATCCGGGGCAGGGGCGGCACCGGCAAAAAAATACAGGCAATGCAAATAGTTGAGAGAGCATTTGATATCGTGGCAAAGGAAACAAAGCAGAACCCGATTCAGGTTCTGGTGAAAGCCATTGAGAATGCGGGTGCAAGAGAAGACATAACCAGGATTAAGCGAGGCGGCATTTCTTACACTGTTTCGGTTGATGTTGCACCGCTTAAGAGAGTTGACGAATCACTTAAGAATATTGCTTTGGCTGCTTTCGCTTCTTCGTTTAACAAAAAGGTAAGCGCAGAGGAGGCTCTTGCAAGGGAACTCATATTGGCTTCAAAAGAGGATAATGCATCTTTCAGCATTAAGAGAAGGGATGAAGTAGAGAGAATTGCAAAGAGCTCCAGATAGCGCAATTGTTTTATTTTATCAGATGGTTTTTTTTATGGCACGAAAGGAAGACGTAGTTAAAAGGGCTGCCGAGTTAATGAACAAATTGGATAAAATAAGGAACATCGGGATAGTTGCACACATTGACCACGGTAAAAGCACTCTTACAGATAACCTTGTTGCTTCTTCTGGCTTGATGAGTCAAGAGCTCGCCGGAAAACAACTCATAATGGACTTTGAGGACCAAGAACAGCAGCGCGGAATTACGATTAATGCTGCAAACATTTCTGTTGTACAGGAATTAAACGGGGAAGAGTATTTAATCAACATCATTGATACTCCGGGTCACGTAGATTTTTCAGGGGAAGTGCTTCGCGCAATGCGCGCAGTTGACGGCGTCATAATCGTTGTGGATGCTGTTGAGTCAGTAATGCCGCAAACAGAAACGGTGATAAGGCAGGCGTTAAAAGAGTACGTTCAACCAGTGCTGTTCATCAACAAGGTTGACAGGCTGATTGAGGAACTGCAGGTTACAGATGAGCAGATGAAAGAAAGGTTTGTGAAAGTCATTGCCCAAGTTAACACTTTAATCAAAAATAATGCACCTAATGAGTTTAAGAACAAGTGGACTGTAAGAGTGGAGGATGGCAGCGTTTGCTTTGGTTCAGCTTATCACAATTGGGCGGTAAGCGTTGGCTCGATGAAGAAAACCGGGATTGGCTTCAAGGAAGTTTATGATCTGATCAATTCTGACAGGCAGAAGGAGCTTGCAGAGAAATCACCAATCTTCTCTGTTTTAACTGAAATGGTCATCAATCACTTGCCTTCACCGGTTGAAGCACAAAAGTACAGGATTAAAATAATTTGGGGCGGGGATGAGGAAAGCGAAATAGGAAAAGCAATGATTACCA
Organism: archaeon GW2011_AR10; assembly: GCA_000830275.1. Classification (GTDB taxonomy): domain Archaea; phylum Iainarchaeota; class Iainarchaeia; order Iainarchaeales; family GW2011-AR10; genus GW2011-AR10. The sequence goes on from CP010424.1 coordinate 772,412, forward strand.
CTGACCCGAAAGGCCCGTTCTCAATGATGGTTACGGATGTAAGCGTTGACCCGCACGCAGGGGACATTGCAACAGGCAGGGTTTACTCTGGGAAAATCGTCAGGGGCGCGAAATTAAGGCTTGTAAAGGCTGACAGGGAGATTAACGTGCAGAAGGTTGGCGTATACATGGGGCCTGACTTTGTGGAAGCTGAAGCCGTTCCAGCCGGAAACATTGTCGCAATAGTCGGGGCAAAAGAGGTTTATGCTGGTCAAACGATTGCAAGTTATGAAATCAAGGAGTTTGAGTCATTCAAGAGCAAAGCAGAACCTGTAATGACTGTGTCAATTGAAGCAAAACACACAAAGGATTTGCCGAAGCTAATTGAAGTGCTTAGGCAGCTTTCAAAGGAGGACCCGAACCTTGTTACAACAATTAACCAGGAAACCGGAGAGCACTTGCTTTCTGGAATGGGAGAACTGCACTTGGAGGTTAACCAGTACAGGATAACACAGCACCATAAGGTGCCGATTGAAGTCAGCCCGCCGATTGTTGTTTACCATGAGACAATAAACAAGTCCTCTAGGACTGTGGCCACAAAGAGCCCGAACAGGCACAATCACTTCTTTTTAAGTGTTGAGCCAATGCCAAGGGAACTGCTTGACAGGCTGATTGAAGAGAGAATTGAGGCAAAAATCAGGCCAAAGGACAAGGAGATTGTTGCAAAGCTTCAGGAAGTTGGCTTCAGCAATGATGTTGCGAAAAAGATTTGGATGGTGCACAACCACAACGTGCTTGTGGATGTCACGAGAGGAATTCAGGCACTGCACGAAATCAAGGAACTCGTAATTCAGGGTTTCGCTGACGCAATGAATGAAGGGCCACTAGCTAAAGAGAAATGTTATGGCGTAATAGTGAAACTGGAGGACGCCAAGTTGCATGAGGACTCTATTCACAGGGGGCCAGCACAAGTTTTGCCTGCAGTTACAAGGGGCATTTATGGTGCAATGCTTTCAGCTGATGCAGTGCTTTACGAGCCAAAGCAGAATCTGGCAATTACGGTGCCGGAAAGGTTTATGGGTTCCGCCACCAAGGAACTTGGAAGCCGTAGAACCCAGATAAGCGAGATTAGAAGTGAGGGGGATGCCTCAATTATTATTGCGAAAGCGCCGGTAAAGGAACTCATTGGTTTCAGTGCAGCAATAAGGGGGGCAACAGAGGGAAGAGCTATTTGGACAGCCGAGTTTTCCGGCTACGAGATTCTTCCCAGAGAACTCCAAAAACAGATTATCGCTGAAATCAGGAAGAGAAAAGGAATGGACCCGGAGCCGAAGCCGGCAAGTTTTTTCTTGGAGGGTTAAATTAAATCATCCCAAAAGAATGCAGTTTTGTTTGGTCAGCGGACATTGGTTTTTAAATGTTTCCAAAGCATAATTAGTATTGATTTTTAGCCTAAATAAGCATTTTTACGCCTTTTGGCGCATTTTTGGAAGTGTAATTCAATGGCAGTAAAGCCGCACATTAACTTGGTGTTTATTGGTCACGTCGACCACGGTAAATCCACTTTAGTTGGAAGACTGCTGTATGACACTGGTGCTTTGCCGGAACAGGATTACAGGAAACTTAAGCAGGAAGCTGAAAGCAGGGGAAAGGGAACTTTTGTTTTTGCTTACGTGATGGACAACTTGAAGGAAGAAAGGGAAAGGGGCGTTACCATTGATGTTGCTTACAAGAAGTTTGAGGGCAAGAAAAACTCTTTCACTATAATTGATGCTCCAGGCCATAGGGACTTTGTTAAGAACATGATTACTGGAACAAGCCAAGCGGATGCTGCTGTGCTTGTAGTGGCTGCAAAGGAAGGAATCCAGCCGCAAACCAAAGAGCATGCATTTTTGGCGCAGGTTATGGGCATAAAGCAGATGATTATTGGAATCAACAAGATGGATGAGGTAAAATACGTTGAAGCAACCTACAACAAGGTTGTTGACGAAATGAAGAAACTCATCAAGGGCATTGGCTACAAGGAAGACCAGGTTACATTTATTCCAATTTCTGGTTGGGTTGGAGACAACATTGCAAAGAAATCGCAGAACATGGGCTGGTATAAGGGTCCAACGCTGGTTGAACAACTTGACAACTTTAATGCGGTTCCGGCACCAACAGACAAGCCTTTGAGGCTTCCAATTCAGGACGTTTACAATATTAAGGGTGTTGGAACTGTTCCAGTTGGAAGGGTTGAAACCGGCATCATGAAGCCAGGTGACAAGATAATTGTTGAGCCTGCAGGAAAGCAGGGAGAAGTTAAGTCAATTGAAGCACACCACGAGCAGTTGTCTCAAGCAGTGCCAGGCGACAACGTGGGTTTTAATGTAAGGGGCATTTCAAGGGACGAGATTGCAAGAGGCGATGTTGTAGGGCACCCAAACAACCCTCCTACTGTGGTGAAAGAGTTTACTGCCCAGATTGTGGTTTTGAATCACCCGACTGCAATTCCAGTTGGTTACACGCCAGTTTTCCACATGCACACCGCGCAGTTGAGCTGCAGCTTGACAGAATTGCAGAAAAAGCTTGACCCCAAAACAGGGCAGGAAAAGGAAGCAAACCCCAAGTTTTTGAAGACAGGTGATGCAGCGATTGTAAAGATTGTGCCAACCAAGCCGGTTGTGCTGGAAGAATACAAGAAGTTCCCGCAACTTGGAAGGTTTGCAATCAGGGACATGGGGCAGACTGTTGCTGCAGGAATTGTCCTAAGCGTCACGCCGAAGAAGTAATGCTGTTATTACTTCTTTATCCCATTATTTTTATTTGCTCGGGCCTTGCAATGAAAGGCCAGCAGAAAAGAGTGATGGGAAATGCAGAAAGCCAGAATCAAACTTACGAGCCCTGATTACAAGAAGCTTACCGAGATATGCAAGCAAATTCTGGAAGTTGCAGATAGAACCGGGGTAAAGCACTCTGGCAGCATTCCATTGCCCACAAAAAAAATGGTTATTCCTACTCGCAAGAGTCCCTGCGGCGGTGGCACTGAAAGCTACGAGAAATGGGAGCTGCGCGCCCACAAGCGCTTAATCGACATTGACTCTGATGAAAGGACCCTTAGGCGCATTATGAGAGTTGAAATTCCTGAAAACGTGCACGTTGAAATCGAATTAAAGAATTAAATTAACTTTCTTAGCTGTTTCTTACATGAAGTTCAGGTTTTTGGAAGAAGAATCGTTTGCTGATTCTGCATTTGAGGCTTTTGGCTCAAGCTTAAGCGAGCTGTTTGAAAACTGTGCTCTTGCTGCTTTCTCTGAGATGGCTGACTTAAGCAAAGTAAAGAAAAAAATTGAAAAAAAAGTTAAAATTGAAGCTGAAACAGCTGAAGAGCTGTTGTTTGATTGGCTTGCGGAACTGGTTTTCCTCAAGGACGCTGAAGGAGAAATTTTTTCCGAGTTTAAAGCAGTAGTTAAGGAGAAAAGCGGAAAATTTTTTTTGGCTGCCTCATGCTCAGGGCAAAAAATCAGCGAGATCAGCGCAGAAAACCTCAGGAACGATGTTAAAGCCGTTACAAAGCATTACTTTGAGCTGCGCAAAGAAAAAGGCAGGTTCCGGGCGAAAATCGTTCTCGACATCTGATGCTAAAGGCTTAAATATTAAAAAATACTATTAATTATGCAATGAATTCAAGGGTTTTTTTGGTTGTTATCTTTGTTATTGTGGTTTCGAATACGGCGTTCGCTGACCTTAAAGGAACTACAGTTATGGTTACATATGCTAATCCTCCAGCAGTAATTTATTGCAAGGATGAACTTTCGCTGAGCGGCTTGCCGGCAACAAACTGTTCAAGTTCTTCAATAGATGCAAGCAGGTACCCTACAATCAGGGTAATAATGCAGATAAACCCTCCAACCAGGAATTTGCCAAGCATTGACACTGACATGCAGCTTTTCGGGTTTCCTGAAACTGAAGTATGGGACCCAAACCAGCCTCTTGTCCAGAGGCAATGCAGTAACAGAGCAGTATGCCAGCAGTGGAATTGCTTTGTTTCCAATGGCTGGATAAGTGAACCCCCAGCCCAACCATTGAATGAGCCTGGAAGCATTCAGGCCGGGGAGCAGGCAACCCTAATATGTGAGATAAAAATAACCCCAGAATTTGTGGATGTTTGGAATGGCCCTTCTGTAGTTGGAAATGGAACGATTGTAACAACGCTTCTCTCCCAAAGACTTGTTGCAGTTGACCCTGTTGAACCGCCAGAAATCCTGCAGGACACAACTGAATTAAGGGTCACTAATGCTCAAACTGTTTTTGACTTTGACCAGCAGGCACCGGTACCAGAAGATTTTGTCTCCACAGATAATATTGCTAATTACACTATAACAAATAATAGTGGTCAAACAATTTCAGTTGGAGAACCTGGAAGCGGAACAAATGTAATATTTAACTGCTCTGCTGCAATGGGAGCGCCATGCAGTCGATTGATTCAGCAGCTTAGCCCAAGCAACTATCAGTTTAATCCATCAGTTGTTTTGGATGGGCAAGACTTTGATGCAATTTGCGATTACCCTAACAAGGATGCCGTGATTGCCAGCTATGGAAAATTAGGGATGAGTTTTATGTATGCTTCAGCCACCTTTTCTAAGCCAATTTTTGACCGTTTTGGCAGCCCATTACTGGACCCTGCAGGAAAGCCAATGAACGTTGTTTCAGAGTATTTTTTCAGCCAAGACCCGCAAACCCGAGATTTTACTCCGAATGAACCGGAGGTTTGCCTGTACCCTGGCAACGATTTCGTTGTTGGTGGAGACTTTATTGCTCCGAGACAAGATGTGCCGGTTTCAGTCAAGTACAACAGAGTGAATACTCTGGCTTTTTCAAGCGGCGGACCCATTTATTTCAAGCTTCAGGGCCTTGATGCAAGCGACACCCCCATTTTTCCTGTCATTAGGGAATGGAGCATTTCTTCAGGAGATGCCGGCTATCCTTCAGGCATTGGAGATTTTACTTACAGCACAAGTTTTTTTGGCTATGAGTTTTTTCTGGAAAACCTAGCAAAAGTCAGGCTGACAATTTTTGACAGCCAGCCTTTGGTGAACTCAACAAGGCTTGGCTGGGTTGATAGGCCGGTTACGAAGATTAGAATGATTCATCCCGAAAATGAGCCTGACTGGCCTTGGGAGAGGAAAGTTCCGGTTGATGAGAGCATAACCCTTGAATTGAGGAACATTGAAACAGTTTCAAGGGCGCACACTTTTTCATTGATTGATAGCAATCCTTCTGGCATCACATTGATAACCGACAAAGCCTGTAATGACCCAGCAAGAGTTGAAACCGAAATAACTTCTGGCGCACCAAACTGGGAGTTCACTGAAACATTTCCGGGTGTTGGCGGCAGGCCTTACCCTTCCCACAAAAAAATCTGTGTAACCTTTGCACTCAGAGGCGACTATGAATTCCAGTTAGAGGGCTCAACTGAAACAATAACTGTTTCATCCGGAGGCGGCCCCACTGATTTCTTTGAGGGAACAGTAACCGCTGGGGCTTATGATGCTGGAAGCGGAACTTTCACTGAGAAAACAAATTTTGACAAAGTTGACAATGAAGATTTGGCAGTTAAAATCACTTTCAAAAACAAAACTGGGACTGTAATTCCCGCTTCAAAGGCTAAGTTTGATATCGCAATACATGACACATTCAATCGTTTCTTGGATTACGATGATTCCGCAAATGCACCTGGAGACATTCCTGGAAATAGCGAGGTATCATTTATTGTGCCGGTTGATTTTGGGGGAAGCGCTTGGCCAATTGATGACTTGGAAGTGGCAACTTATGCAGCAGAATTTAGAATTCTTCCATATGAGGAGCCGGTTGGAACAGTGGTTGAAGCAAGTGTTGCAAACAACAGCGATTCAACTTTTTTCACTGTGAAGGACTCTGCCACAAGCACTGTTGCAATCCCTGAAACAAGCCTCTTGCTGCTGCCGTTGATTGCTTTGAGTGTGCTGTTTTTGCTGCATAGAGGCAAAAAGTAGAGTTTTTTAGGGTTTGCCTGCCTTAATCCATAAAATAACTTGTTTTCAATTTTCTTTGGCTTGAAAGGTGGTTTTTTGGCTGGATTTGAAGTGCATGGCTATAAAGTAGGCAAGCTGAATGATTATAGCTGGGAGATTCCTGTTTCAGTAAAGCAAGGCATGAATGTTCCTGCAAGGATTTTTGCTTCAGAGAAACTGCTGAAAGAAATGGATCCGGGGGTTTTTGATCAGATAACTAATGTCGCTTGCTTGCCCGGAATACAGAAGGCAGCAATGGCAATGAGTGACGCGCACTGGGGCTACGGTTTTCCGATTGGAGGAGTGGCAGCATTTGACTTGGAGGAAGGAATTATTAGTCCTGGCGGAATCGGTTTTGATATTAACTGCATTTATGGCGGCGCCAAAATCCTCAGCGAATTTGGGTACACAAAAAACATGATTGATTTTGAGGGTTTATGGCAGAAAGAAATAATAAAGTGCAGTGATTTTTCAAATGAAGTTACAGGAACAACAATTAATGCATTTATGAAGAGCCTTGGAAAGAAAGCCTATAAAATAACCACGGAAACAGGAAAGGAAATAATTGCTTCATCCGACCATCGCTTTTACACGAAAAATGGGATGAAAAAGGTTTCAGAAATGGAAAATGGGTTCGTGGCTGTTTTTCCTTTTGAGGGAAACGAGTTCGAAAAGCCAAAACAAAAGCTTCTTGTTGATGAAAAGATTATTAGGAAAGCATACAAGGGCAATGAAAATGGGTTTAACCAGATAATAAAATTCCTTAAAGGCAGAGGGCTTCTGCCGATTTATTTAGACAGCGAAAAACTTCCTTATCTTGCAAAAATTTGCGGATTTGTTCAAGGCGATGGTACGCTACAATTCTTCAAGAAAGGGGATGCCGCAGCCCACTTCTATGGAAAAAAAGAGGATTTGGAAACAATCAAGGCAGATATCAAAAAGCTGGGCTTTGAATCGCAAATATACTCAAGAAATAGGCACCACAAGTTTGAAACTTATTACGGAATCTCGCAATTCGATTACTTAGAGCATTCGCTTCATTGCAGTTCAACAGCATTTGCATTGCTCCTGAAATGCCTTGGCTGTACGGCTGGAAACAAGGTTAAGCAGGAATGGTTTGTTCCAGAGTGGATTTTAAGTTCTACAAAGTGGCTGAAAAGGCTTTATCTTGCTGCCTTTTTTGGCGCGGAGCTTACGACACCAAAAACGGTTACAAGGCACGGCTACAACTTTTATAATCCAACCCTTTCACTCAACAAAAAACTGGAGTTAAGGGAAAGCGGCTGGAAACTTTTGGGGCAAATACAGTCAATGTTAGATGAATTCTGCGTGGCAAGCTCAACAATAGCTGAAAGAGAAGAATTCACGAATAAGATAGGAGAGATTTCTGTGAGGCAAAGGCTGCAGGTTTCGGCAGAGCCGGAAAATCTGATTAGGTTTTGGAGCAGAATAGGTTTTGAGTATAATGCAGAAAAAACTTTCCTTGCCAATGCAGCAATAGCTTACCTTCAGATTAAGGAAATGGTGATAGAACAGAGGGAGAAAAGCTCTCAGATTGCAATAGAGCTGAAGCAGCAGGGCTTCACCTTGAAAGAGGTTCATGAACAAATTGGAAACGAGTTTGTTAATGAAAGATTCATTGCAAGAAGTATTTGGGGAGGGAGGAAAACCGGGGCAAGAGTTGCGTCAAAATTCCGAAAATTTGATGAATTCATAAAAGAAAGAATAAAAGGGTTAGGAAAAACAGGGTTTGTTTGGGAAAAGGTTGCCTCAATAGAAGAAACAGAATTCAATGATTATCTGTATGACTTTAACGTTGCGAATGAAAACCACAATTTTATCGCAAACGGTTTCCTTTCAAGCAACTGCGGCATGCGGCTGGTTTTGACTGATTTAACAGCAAAAGAAGTTCAGCCGAAAATAAAGGAGCTTGTTAATACTTTGTTTGAAAAAGTTCCTGTCGGGGTTGGAAGAAAGGGTTCAGTGAAACTTGACAGGAAAAATTTTGATGAGCTGATGGTGGAAGGAGTCAACTGGTGCATTGAGAACGGCTATGGATGGGAGGAAGACGCAAAAAAAATCGAGGAGCATGGAGCAATAAAGGGAGCAAATCCAGGGAAGGTGAGTGAGAAGGCAAGGCAGCGCGGCATAAGCCAGCTTGGAACTTTAGGAAGCGGTAACCACTACTTGGAGGTGCAGCTTGCTCACGCTGAAAACATTTTTGATGCAAAGGCAGCAAAAGCTCTCGGCATTCATTCGCCAGAGCAGGTTGTGGTGATGGTGCATTGCGGGAGCAGGGGCTTTGGGCACCAAATTGCAACCGATTATCTTGTAGTATTTGAGAAGGCAATGCAGAAATATGGCATTAACGTGAAAGACAGGCAGCTTGCCTGTGCGCCATTCAACAGCAAGGAAGGAAAAGACTATTATTCTGCAATGGTCTGTGCTGCGAACAGCGCTTTCTGCAACAGGCAGGTTATAGTGCACCAAATAAGGGAAAGCTTTAAGGAAGTGTTCAGGCAAGATCCTGAGAAAATGGGGATGCATATTGTTTATGATGTGGCACACAACATTGCAAAAGTGGAAGAGCATGTAGTTGAGGGAAAAAAGAAAAAGCTTGTTGTTCACAGGAAAGGTGCAACAAGGAGCTTTGCCCCGGGTCACGAGGAACTGTGGGGGGTTTACAAGGAAATAGGGCAGCCTGTAATTGTAGGCGGCAGCATGGAAACAGGTTCTTACGTATGCGTTGGAACACAAAAAGCGATGGATGAAACTTTTGGGAGCACAATGCATGGAAGTGGAAGAACAATGAGCAGGGCAAAAGCGAAAAAAATTGTGCGAGGGGATACCCTGCAGAAGGACATGGAGAAACGCGGCATCTATGTAAAGGCTGCTTCATACTCAGGATTAGCAGAAGAGGCAGGACTTGCTTACAAAAATATTTCAGAGGTTGTTGACTCAATGGATAAACTAGGGGTAAGTAGAAAAGTTGCTGCATTAAGCCCCATAGGGAACATAAAAGGCTGATGCCGTAGGCTTTTTTTCGCCAGCCTTTTTTTAAAAGGCTGATGGGTAAGGCTTCAAATCGCCTTATTGAGGCCTTAAAATGGCAGAAAAAAGCCGTAATTCACTAATTACGGTGAAGAGGGGAAACATTTATATATTTCTTTAGCAGCAATCTATATGCCACTGCACAGTGGTGTCGGGACGAAAATGAGTTTAAAGCAAATTTTTTTGCTGTTGATTTCAACTTTAGCTTTGGCCAGCTTTGCGAATGCATTTTATGTTGGTTACACTGACAGCGACTTTTATTTCGAAATTTATTCTGGCGAAAATTACGGGTTCGTTGATGTTCCTTACTCTTATTATTACGAGGACTGGTATTACTTTGACTACCCTTACAGAGTGAACTATTTCGGAAACTATTACTATTATGAGCCTGGATGGTACCAGTATTCTCCAAGTTATTGGAATTATGACCCTTACGCGTACTCTTACTATGCAACTGACTATTATTTTTACGGCGGGGCTTGGACCTATTATCCGGGATGGACAACCGTTTATGCCCCAACATATTATGGCCACTACTACTATCCGCCTGTTTACTTTTACAACACCTTTACTGTTGGAGCGCCCTATGATTATCCGCAAGAGGCTTCCTGCAGCGAGCTTAGCATTAATGCAAACAATGTTTCAATTGAAGCAGGAAAAACAAAAACAGTTGAGGTAAGCGTTTTCAATGACAGCAGGAAAAACTTTAAGGTGAACTCAGTCAACGTTCACATCGATGGATTCGAGGTTACTGCCAAAAACATTGAATTCAGTGAAACCATTTACAGCAAGTTTTCAGGGAAGGTTCAGTTTGAATTGGCTGCAGAGGAAGGCTCGCCAAGCAAGGAACTTGAAGCAGAGGTAAGGATTAACGGCGAGTTTGCTGACAGCACCAACTGTTCAGGCAAGGATGCAAGCGACACTTTTACAATTAATATTAAGGGAAATGAAGCGACCCCTGCAACCGGAAGCATTAATTCAGGAAATAGCGCAGCATCACAGTTTGAAACAAATTATAGCACTTCTTTCATCGTCCCAAGGGAAAACAGCTGGAGGGAAGTCGCATCAACGGAAACTATTCCGAACACAAATGATTTCCCCACCAGGAATTCTCTCCAGCTGGGCTCCCTTACTTTCGAACCTTTGAAAGGAAACTGCAACGGCATAGGCCTTGTTGTTGAGCCTTTGAGTGTCAAAGCAAAGGAAGCAAGGCAGAGGGACTTTTACCTGAAGAACTTTTCCAACGCTGACTTCATCATTGACTCGGTTACTGCAACTGAAGCAGAGTCCTTTTTCAGCATTTCAGCTGAAAGGATTGATTCAATGGTTTACAGTGACAACATGGCAAGGGTAAGAGTGCACTTGCTTGGAGGAAACACTGCTGAAGACGAGGTGGGAAAGGCAAGGTTAACTGTTAAAGGCCACTTCGATTCAGGCATAAGCTGCACTGAAAGCAAGGAGTTCGAGGTTTACGTTGATGCATCATTTGTTGCGGCAGGGCCTGAAAAGTTTGAGTTAACTGTTCCGGAAAAAGCAGAACTGAATGGTTCTGGCTTTGTGAGAATAAAAGCTGATAACCCGAGCAATGAAACAGCAGTAATCAGAATGGATGCGGGCAATGCGATTGTTTCCCCTTCATCAATAACTGTTGGGCCGAGAAGCCTTGTTGAAAGGGTTATTGCAGTCAACGGATTTGATTCTGACGAAGAGCTGCTTGTTTACTCAATTGAAATTCCAGGAGCGCTGCATAGCCAGAAATACACCAAACTTGTGAAGATTTCAGAAGAAGCTGGAAGCGAAGGCGGAATTAAACTGCTGTCCTATACTTCAATGGTTGAAATAAAGAACGGAAAAGGCGTTCTCTCGGTTGTGGTTGAAAACAATTCAGGAAAAGCGGAAGAGGTTAAGGTGCGTTTGACTGATTTGCCTCAGGGGTTCACTGCTGATTCCTCAACAGTAGAGCTTAGTCCTAGGGAAAGGAGAACTGTTGCATTGCAACTGGAGTCAGAAAACGAAAAGGGGAACTTCAATGCAGTGCTGCTTGTTGAGTCTGAAAGCAGGGTTTTCAGGAGAAACATTGAGTTGGTTGTAGTTGAGGCAGAAGAGCAGCAAGAAGGGCAAGGAGTAGTTGAAGGGTTAGTGGGAACTGCGTTCGCAGTTTTGGAGGACAACGCGCTTGGAATTGCGCTTGGATTTGTTATACTGGTTATACTTATTCTCCTTTACAAGATTGTCAGCATTGACAAGAGAATTATCAAAAAAGAGCATACCTGGATTTCTTACAGGAACCAATAAAACAACACTTTTCTACATAACAAAGTTTCAGCGAGGTGAAAACAACCATGGCAAAGAAAAATACAACCAGAAAGGCCGTAGCCAATGTAAAAGCCAAGAAGCTTGAATCCAAGCCTTCATTCGGCTTTAACATAAAGGCTTTGACCAAGTTCTTGAAGCTGAAATTGAGATTATAGAGGCCACAGCCTCTTTTTCTCTTCTTTTTCTTTTCTTTCTATAGCAGGCGACATTAATTTTTGAATCAGGCAATTCCACTCATTTTAATGAGTGGTTCATTGGAATTGCTACTGTCAAGAACCACTTGCTTGTTTTGGAATTTTCTAAACATGCTACCCAAAACTTTGGCAAAAGAAACTATTGGATTTTATTCACTTGCCAAAGTTTTGACTTTAGTCGGTGGTTCTTAACACATTTATTGTCGCCTGATAGATAGCAAATGACCTTGTTTTGTTCAACTATTTTTGTCATTTGCCATATTTTTCGGCAGACTTTTTGGGCCCCATCAATACCTTTAAATACCTTTTTTTGGGGAATATATAAAGTATATTGGCTTTTTCCTCTGGTGAGCGGGAGAGGCCAGTGCACACTGTATCCATTGTAAATCCTCAATGGATATAAATGCGTAAAACCCTGTTTTTTGGTTTTTGCATTTGGAGTGCGTTTCCAGCGCTGCTGCCGCATCAGTGTGCTCATTGGAGTAATTTAAATGAGCAGAATACACAAGCCGCATTCAGGTAGCCTGGCTTTTTATCCGAGAAAGCGGGCAAAAAAAGAAACACCTAGCTTTAGGACTATTGGAGCGGCTGGAGAAAGCAGGGCGCTTAACTTTTTGGGTTACAAGGCAGGCATGGTTCATGCAATTGCAAAAAACGAGCACCAGAAATCAGTTACATTCGGCCAGGACATTGTGGTGCCTTGCACTGTTATTGAGTGCCCTCCACTAAAGGTTTTCGGGGTCAGGGCTTATGCGCGCACACCTTATGGGGCAAGAGTGTTAGGCGAGTCAACAATAGGAAAGCCTGACAGGTTTCTGAGGAAAAAAATCAAGGGCTTCAAGCAGAAGCACGGGAAACAGAAAGGAGAAAAAAAGGAAGCAGGGCAGATGGAAGGGAAAAAAACTGAAGTGCAGGAAACAAGTGTTGCGGGTTTGGAGAGAGAAAAAGAAAAGGTAAATGCATTGAGGTTGCTGGTTGCAACGCAACCGAATCTTGCTGATTTCGGGAAAAAGAAACCAGAGATTAGCGAGGTTTTTTTGGCCGGCTCGGTTGACGAACAGTTTGAGTTTGCAAAAGAAAAACTTGGAAAAGAACTGCGTGCAAGCGAAGTGTTTCAGGAAAAGCAGTTCGTGGATGTTAAAGCGGTTGATGCCGGCAAAGGTTTTTCCGGGGTTATCAAAAGGTTTGGCGTGAAAGTGCAGAGGCCGAAGGCAAAGAAAAGGCGAATAGTTGGAAGCATTTCTCCTTGGAGCCCTTCAACTGTTATGTGGACTGTACCGAGGCCTGGCCAGATGGGTTACCAGAGCAGAACCGAGTTGAACAAGAGGATAGTGAAGGTAAGCAGCAAACCTGCTGAAGTTAATGTTCCAGCAGGATTCAAAGGATATGGGAAAGTTAAGGGCGAGTTTCTGCTGCTTGCTGGTTCAGTTCCTGCACCTGTAAAAAGGGCTGTTGCGTTGAGGCATGCAGTGAGGAAAGCAACCCACGACAGGTTCAATGTTTCAGGCATGAGGGTTATTGGAACGAAAACAGGTGGAAAAGAAATTGACGAGGAAGAATCAGTGAAACCGCAGAAAGTTGCTGAGGAAAAAAAGGAGAAAAAAGAGCACAAAAGCGTTGAAGACGAAATTCAGGCTGCATTAAAGGGAGACAAGGAGAAAAAACCAAAAGGAAAGTGATAGGGCTATGAAGGCAGCAGTTTTAAGCGTTGAGGGAAATAAATCAGGGGAAATTGAGTTGCCTGGTGTTTTCAGCGAGGAACTAAACAGGGTACTGATCAAGAGGGCCGTGCTTGCAAGCCAGAGCAGCAGGGTACAGCCAAAGGGCCCGAACAAGAGCGCGGGCAGGAACTACACTGCAACATACATTGGCTCAAGAAAGAAGCCACAGCAGTACAGGACAATTAATGTTGGGCACGCTAGGCTGCCTAGGCTGAAGAACAGAAGGCACCTTCTTTCAGGGCAGGTTGCTTTGGTGCCGCAGGCAGTGAAGGGCCCAAGAGCCCATCCCCCAAAGCCTGAGAAAAACAATGAAGAGAAAATCAACAGGCAGGAAAAAAGGAAGGCCCTTAGGTCTGCAATTGCAGCTACATCCGTAAAGGAACTTGTGTCGGCAAGAGGCCACATTGTGCCAAAAAGGTTTGAGTTCCCGTTGGTTGTGGAGAAACGATTCGAAGGCATTGATAAAACAAAAAAAGTTGTTGAAGTTTTTGAAAAAATCGGGTTAATTGAGGATGTCAAGAAATCAAAGAGTTCCAGGAAAATCAGGGCAGGAAAAGGGAAAAAACGCGGGAGAAAATACAAGAAGACTAAGAGCGTTCTCTTGGTTGTTGAGAACTCAAAAAAAATTTTCATGGCAGCAAGGAACATCGCAGGCGTTGATGTTGTTGAGGCAAGGAACCTTAACACTGAACTGCTTGCACCTGGCACTGTTCCTGGAAGGCTTACTTTGTGGAGTGAGAGTGCATTGAAAGTTTTGGGTGAAAAGAAATGGTAGGCAAAAAGCACGAGGCAAAAAAAGCCATTCAAGAAAAAAAGGCTGAAAAACCTTTGGCAAAGAAAAAAACTGGCAAAGAATCTGGCGCAGTTAAAGAAGAAAGAAAACCTGAAAAACAGGAAGTTAAGGCAGAGAAAAAGGTTGACAAGGAGCAGGCTTTAAGGGCTTACGAGGTTTTGCTGCACCCGCTGATAACGGAGAAAGCAATTAACCTTATTGAATCAGAGAACAAGCTGGTGTTCATTGTGAAGGGAAATGCTTCAAGGCCGCAGGTGAAGAAGGCTGTCGAGGACTTGTACTCTGTCAAAGTTGACAATGTCAACATTTTGCGCGACAGCAAGGCAAGGAAAAGGGCTTTTGTTAAAATCAATGAAAAGTTTAAGGCAGATGAAATTGCAACAAAGCTTGGTGTATTGTAATGGGTAAGAGGTTGATTAGCCAGAAAAGGGGAAAGGGCAGCCCGACTTACACTGCAAACAAAGTGGGTGTTGCAGATATTTCCTACATTAACTTGGATGAAAAGCAGTTGAATAGTGCAGTTAAGGGGGAAGTGATTGAATTGGTAAATGACCCTGCCCGGTCAGCGGTTCTGGCAAAAGTTATTCTTGAAACCGGAAAACGCAGCTATGTTATTGCTGCTGAGGGACTGCGCGTTGGGCAGCAGATAAGCTTTGGCAAGAGCGCAGAAATTGAGGTGGGAAATGTCATCACTCTTGGTGAGTGCTTGGAGGGGTGCCCTATCTTCAACATTGAGGCAAAGCCGGGGGATGGCGGAAAATTCGTCAGGAGTTCCGGCGGCTATGCACTGATTGTAACTAAAGACAAGCAGAATGTCTTTGTTAAGCTTTCATCCGGTAAAACCGTTTCTTTGAAGCCAAACTGCAGGGCTTCAATTGGAATTGCGGCAGGCGGGGGAAGGCCAGAGAAGCCTTTTGTGAAAGCAGGAAACAAGTTCAAGGCAATGAAGGCGAGAAACAAGTGGTATCCTAGGGTTAGAGGCGTTGCAATGAACGCAGTGGATCATCCTTTCGGTGGAAGCCAGCATCATCCTGGAAAATCGAAATCTACTTCAAGGCATGCTCCTCCTGGAAGGAAAGTTGGAGCAATTGCTTCAAAGAGGACTGGGAGAAAGAAGAAGTAACAGGTGTGATAGAAAAATGGCTAAACGAGAGTTCACTTTCAGGGGAAAAACCTTGCCAGAATTGCTGGAAATGGAGTTAAAGCAGTTCTCGGAAATTGCAGGAAGCAGGATTAGGAGAAGCATCTCAAGAGGGCTTAACGAGAAAGTGCTTAAAAGAGTCCAGAGAGCTAACGAGGAAAAGCGCGCTGGAAAGGAGCCTAGAATAATCAGAACTCAGAGCAGGGATTTCCCGGTTTTGCCTTCAATGATTGGGTTGAAGTTTGGCGTCCATAACGGAAAAGAGTTTCAGATTGTGCAGATTACGGAGAAAATGCTGGGGCATTATCTTGGGGAACTTGCGTTGACTAGGAAGAGGCTTATGCATGGAAAGGCAGGAATTGGTGCAACGAAGTCCAGCACCGCAATAACGGCTAGAGGTTAATGGCATGGTTAAGAGAGCATTCCAAGTGCAGGCACTGCATGGCAAGAAGGTTGCAAGAGTTATTGCCAAAAACGCCCATGTTTCCTTAAAGTATTCAACGGAGTTGCTGAGAGAAATTAAAGGAATACGGGTTGACAGGGCGGAAAGGTTTTTGAATAACATTTTGGAGGAAAAGGAATTCCTGCCTCTCAGGAAATATAAGAAGAAGGTAGGGCACAGGAAAGGTGCTTCGAAGAGTTTCACTAAAAGCGGGAGGTATCCTAAAAGGCTTGCCAAGGTTTTCTTGAAGGCGCTGGAGGAATTGAAGAGCAATGCGGACTACAAGGGCCTTGACGCTGAAAACCTTTTGATTGTCCACGGCTTTGCCTCTCAGGGTTATGCAAGGATTTCATTTCAGAGCCAGGGAAGAATTTCGGGGAAGAGGAGAAAGAGGAAGGCAACGCACTTGGAGCTGATTGCAAGGGAGGCCTCTTGAATGATTGAGAAAACTTTTATTGAACAGGGGATTAAGAGATCGCAACTGGAAGAGTATCTCAGGAAAGAACTTGAAAAGGCAGGCTTCACCAAGTCAGATGTTGTTAAGACACCGCTTGTTACGAGGATTATTGTTAACGTTACTAGGCCCGGTCTTGCAATTGGAAAAAGCGGCCAGAACATCAGGCAGCTGACTGAAATGATTGAGTCAAAGTTTAAGATTGAAAACCCCCAAATTGAGATTAAGGAGATAACCGAGCCAAACCTTGACGCTATAGCGGTTGTCAACAAAGTTAAGGCATTAATTGAGAGAGGTTATAGCTGGAGGAGTGTTGCATACAAGGCAAGCCATGACATAATGAGTGCTGGTGCACAGGGAGTTGACCTTGTCTTGGCTGGAAAACTAACAGGGAAAGGGGGCAGGAAGAGGAAACAGAGAATAGCTGAGGGGTACATGAAGAAGGTTGGGTTTCAGTCAAGCTGGGTTGACATGGCAAAGGCAACCGCTTACCCTAAGCCTGGTGCGATTGGAATAAAAGTAAGAATTGTGAGGCCCGGCATCGTGTTCCCTGACAAAATAGATGTAAAAAAATTGTTAGAGGATAGGAAGGCTAAAGAGGAAGAGAAAAAGGCTGATAGCGTAGAAGAAAAAACCGCTGAGAAAAAGGTGGAAGAAACAAGCGAGCAAAAGAAAGCTGAGAAAAAGGAGATTAAGGAGCCTGAAGAGAAGGAAGCCGGGGAAAAGAAGAAAGCGGAAAAAACAGGAAAACATGAAGAAAAGAAAGCCGGCAAAAAAGAAGAGAAACAGGAAGAAGCAGAAGAGCACCATAAAAAAGCGGAGAAAGCTGAAAACAAATCTTTTTCAACTGAAACAGGAAAGGGAAAGCAGAAAAAAGTTGAAGCGAAAGTAATTGCGGCGAAAGAAAAAAAAGGTGTTAAAGAGCACAAGGGCGGAAAGTGAGTTTTGTGGCAAAGAGTACTGCTGAATTAAGGGGTTTGTCTGTTCCAGAGCTTGAGGGAAGGCTAGTGGAAATAAAAAGTGATTTGGCCAGAGAGAGGGCCTTGATTGCTTCTGGTACAAGGGCGGAAAAGCCTTCAAAGATAAGGGGAATGAGGAGAATGGTTGCAAGGATTCTTACAATAATCAGTAATAAAAAAGCAGGGGTGAAAGTGCTTAAATGATTGAGGGCATCTGTGAAATGTGTGGGCTGCCCAAAAACCTGTGTGTTTGCGGTGAAATATCAAAGGAAACACAGAAAATAAAAATAAGAGCAGTTAAGAGAAGGTTTGGAAAGATGGTGACATTGGTTATGGGAGTTGAAGACGTTAAGGAAGCCAAGGAGCTGGCAAAGGCCCTTAAGAGAAAGCTTGCATGCGGTGGAACAACGCGCGGCACGGAAATTGAACTTCAAGGAGA
The DNA here is from genome assembly GCA_000830275.1 of archaeon GW2011_AR10. Taxonomy (GTDB): domain Archaea; phylum Iainarchaeota; class Iainarchaeia; order Iainarchaeales; family GW2011-AR10; genus GW2011-AR10. The sequence continues at coordinate 789,933 of CP010424.1, forward strand.
GCACTTGAAGAGAGTCAAAGAAGTTTTGCTCCAAGAAGGTTACAAGGAGGAATTAATTGATGCTTAAGGGAAACGGTTACTGTATTTCAAAGCAGAATATTTTGGTGCATGAGTTGATTGGATTGAATGTAAGGGTTGTTGGGGGCACTGATGCAAGCAGAAACAGGTTAACCGGCAAAGTAGTGGATGAGTCAAAGAACCTGCTTGTTGTTGAGTCAAGTAATGGAATAAAAAAAATCCCAAAAAAAGAGGCAGTATTCTGTTTCAGGCTGGGAAAGAGCAGTGTTAGGGTTGATGGTTCGAGTATTTGTTTTAGGCCGGAGGACAGAACAAGGGTTTTCTGGAGGAAAGTGAATGGATAAAAGCGATAAAAAGAAAAAGCCGCAGAAGCTCGGGTTAAGTACAAGGGGAAATGTTTTCACTGGCAAGGTTGTTAGTGACAAAGCCCCAAAGACAGTCATTGTTGAAAGAAGCATTACTCACTACATTCCAAAGTATGAGAGATACAAGAAGGTAAAGTCTAGGATTGCTGCACATAACCCCGAGTGGATTAACGCAAAGGTTGGAGACATTGTAACAATTGCTGAAACAAGGAAGATTAGCAAGACAAAGAGTTTTGTTGTGACTAGCATTGAGTCTGGTGATAGAAATGAAAGCAATTAATGCAAGGAAGCCTACTAAAACACTGATACTGAACACGCACTGTGTCTGCGCTGACAACAGCGGTGCAAAGGAGGTTTACATAATCAGCGTTTTTGGATTCAAGGGCAAGAAGAGAATGAATCCAAAGGCAGGAATCGCTGACTTGGTAAATGTTGTTGTAAGCAAGGGAAAGCCTGAAATGAGATCTAAGATTGAGAGAGCAGTAATTGTCAGGACAAAAAAAGAGTACAGGAGAAGCGATGGCACTAGAATAAAGTTTGACGAGAACGCAGTTGTTTTGGTGGACGAGAAAGGATTGCCTAAGGCGTCTGAAGCAAAAGGAGTTGTTGCAAAGGAAGTTGGGGAGCGCTGGCCAAAAGTGGCTGGTATTGCTTCCTCGGTAATTTGAGGTGATGGTATGACAAGCGTTAAGCCTGGAAAACAGTTGGACAAAGGCATTTCTGCGCCACTTCATTCGCTTCAGAAAATGTTTTCAGTGCACCTCTCCAAAGACCTCAGAAAAGAGCTTGGGAAAAGGGCCTTGGAAGTTAGGAAGGAAGACACTGTTAAGGTTGTTAGAGGCGGCTTTAAGGGCAAAACAGGAAAAGTTGCAAGAGTTAACAGGAGGAAAATCCAGGCGTTTATTGAAAAGCTTTCGAGGAAGAAATCTGATGGCACAGAGGTGTTAGTGCCTTTCAGGCCATCAAACTTGGTTTTGATTGACATTTACAGGAAAGACGGGAGACGGTTTAAGGGAAAGAAAATTAAGGAAAAGGAAGGGAAAGATGTTGCAGCAACAGAAAAAATAGGGGAAAAAAAGAAGAAGGCAGCAGAAACAGGTAAAAAAGGTAAAGACGAAGCAAAAAAGAAAAAGTAATGGGAAGGAGCGGTTTGAATGGCTAAAAAGGGAGAGAGAAAACAGCAGAAAAGAATGTCAGTTGAAAGCGTGAGAAAACTGGCGAAAAAAGAAGCAGTTTTCACTTTGAGGAGCAGGGCTGGACCTCATTCGAAGAGCACTTCAGTTCCTTTGGGTTTTGCGTTAAGGGATTTGATGGGTTTAACTAGAACTTCCAGGGAGACACGGATTTTGCTGATGCAGAACGGAGTCATTGTGAACGGAACTGTTAGGAAAAATGCGAGTTTTCCTGTCGGGTTGTTTGACTTGGTGGATGTCATGCAGTTGAAGAAAAGGTTCAGGGCGATTTTTGACCGAAAGGGAAGAATTGAATTCATTGAAGCAGACTTCAAGCAGAAGCCTGTGAAGCTTTCCAGAATTGTTGGAAAGAAAACCGTGAAGAGTGGAATAATTCAGCTTGCAACAAATGATGGTTTTGTCCTAAAGGAAAAGAAGACCAACATCAGAGTTGGTGACACTGTCAGGATTTCGCTTCCTGACAAAAAGATTGAGGAAAGCTATGAATTGAAGGAAGGAAACACTGCGTTCATTGTCGGGGGTGTTAGGGCTGGTGCGATTGCAAGAATAAAAGAAATCATTCCGGGCACAATTAGGAAGCCGAAGCTTATAAGGTTGGAACAAGGCAGCGAAGTTTTTGAAACGGTTGACAGAAACGTGTTTATTGTAGGAAGAAAGGAGCCGGCAATCGACATAACGGTTGGGGGTGCAAAGAAATGAATGTTATGAGGCGCATTGAAGTGGAGAAGGTAACCGTTAACATGGGTGTTGGGCAGGCAGGCGAAGAGCTGGAGAAAGCAATAACAATTCTGAATAGCATAACAAGTGCGAAGCCGGTTAAAACCATTTCAAAGATTAGGCAGCCAACGTGGGGAATAAGGCTGGGTCTCACAATTGGAACAAAGACCACTCTGCGGAAAGACAAGGCTGAGAAATTCCTTAAGGAAGCCTTGGCTGCTAAAGACAATGCCATTGAAAGCAAGAACTTTGACAACCAAGGAAACTTTGGTTTTGGGATCCGGGAACACATCGACTTGGCTAAAGTGAAGTATGACCCGAAGCTTGGCATTCGAGGTTTTGACGTGTTGGTTACGCTTAAGAGACCCGGCTACAGGGTGAAAAGGAGAAAGATTGACAAGAGAAGAATTCCGTTGAAGCATGTGATTCCAAGGGAGGAAGCAATTGAGTTTGTAAAACAAAAGTTCGGGGTAGTGGTGGAATGAGACACGAGCTTACTAGGAAGAAGCGGGGGCAGAGAAAATGCAAGAAGTGTGGAAACAACAAGGGGCTCATAAGAAAGTACAACTTGTACTTATGCAGGAGATGCTTTAGAGAGGAAGCCGCCCTGATAGGGTTCAAGAAGTATAGTTAGGTGATTGTTATGGTGAGAATCGATCCTTTGGCTGACGCGCTCATAAACATTAAAAATAACGAGAATGCTTCAAAGAAAGCCTGTAATGTCAGGCCTGCTTCAAAGCTTCTTGGCGAAGTGCTCAGGGTAATGCAGGAGCAAAAGTACATTTCCACGTACGAGTTAATCGATGACGGAAGGGAAGGAATCTTTAAAATCGAGCTTCTTGGAAAAATAAACGAGTGCAAGGCAATTAAGCCTCGTTATCCTGTGAAGAGCAGCGGATTTGAAAAGTATGAAATGCGGTATTTGCCTGCAAGGAATGTAGGAATGATTATTGTCACAACATCTGAGGGAGTGATGAGCCACAAGGACGCCAAGGAAAAGTATCTCGGCGGCAGGCTCCTGGCTTACGTTTACTGATTTAGGTGAATGAAATGAATGCTTTAGTGGAAAAAGTTGTTGAGCTGCCTAAGGAAATTGAAATGGACGTAAAGAGGAACAGAGTAAAAATGAAACTGCATGGAAAAGAAATTGAAAGAAAGTTCAAGGTAAAGCACATTAGTATTGAGAAAAAGGACAGTTCAGTGCTAATTAAAGCTGACAGTGATAAAAAGAGTGTTCTCTCAATAATGAACACTATTTCATCTGACTTGGACAACATGGCGAACGGGTTGAAGTTTGGCTATGAGTGCAAGGCGGAAATTGTTTACAGTCATTTTCCTATGAACATTGCAGTAAAAGACGTGGTTGTTGAAATAAATAATTTGGCTGGAGCAAAGCAAGCGAAGAAAGCGCAAATTGTAGGCCTCACCACTGTTCAAGTTAAGGGAAAGGAAATAACAATTAAGGGTCCTGACAAGCAGGCCGTGGGGCAAACTGCTGCAAACCTTGAACAGGCGACAAAAATCAAGAACAAGGATGTCAGGGTTTTTCAGGACGGGATTTACATTATTTCAAAGCCAAAGCTTGTAATGCAGGCGGCAGATGGTGAAAAGAGTGCCTAAGGAAGCAAGAAAACCTGAAAAACTAAACAAAAAAAACGGCAAAGGAAAAAAGGCCGCAGAAACTAAGAGTGGACAGGCCGCTTCAAAAGCAACTGAAGCAGTGGAAAAAAAGGGTTTGCAGGCTGCTTTAAAGAAAGAGAAAACTGAAGCAAAAGTGGGGGGCAATGCAAAAATAACAGGAAAAGTTTTGGGAAAATCAGAACAACCAACAAAAAAAGCAGGAACCGTGGAAGTGAAAAAAGAGCCAGTTAAAGGGGAAAAGAAGGTTAAAAGAAGCAAGAATGAGAATGAGAGAAAGCTTGAAAAATTAAGGGAGGCGTTGAAGAAAAAGTCGCTTCCGGTTTTTAGGGGCCGGTTCGGCAAAAGGCAGACAAGGAGGAAAGGCAACAAGAAGTGGCAGAAATGGAGAAAACCCAGAGGACTTGATATTCTCTTCAAAAGAGATGATGGCGCTTTGCCGCGAACCGGCTATAAGCTGCCTAAAAGGATTCGTTTCCTGCACCCTTCCGGGTTTAGGGAAGCAATGGTGTTCTCTGAAAAAGACCTTGCAGGAATCATGCCTGGAACAGGAATTGCTGTAAGGGTTAAGGCGAACATTGGAAGGGCAAAACGAAAGCAGATTGTTAGGAAGGCACTGGAAATGAGCTTGAAGGTGTTGAACCCATGAAGGCAGAGAAGGCAAGGAAAGCTGCAGCACAACTGCTTAAGACCGGCAAAAGCAAAATCTGGATTGACCAGTCTGCATGGCAGAAGATAAAAGAGGCCATGACTAAAGAGGATTTAAGGAACCTCATTCGAGATGGAATTGTGAAGAAAAAGAAGGAAAACCAGCAAAGCCGGGCACGAGCTAGGATTCTTCATGAGAAAAAAAAGAAAAGAAGGAAGACCGGGGAAGGAAAAAGAACCGGCTCAAAGAAGGCGAGGACAAGCAAAAAGAAGAAGTGGATGAGAACAGTAAGGGCTCAGAGAAGTAAGCTGATTGAACTCAAAAACAGCAAAGTAGAGCTGAAAATTCCTTACAGGAAAGCATATGAGATGATTAAGGGAAACTTTTTTAGGGGAAAAAAGCACTTGGAGGCAGCATTAACGGGGGCTAAGAAATGACCAGTGTTTCAACCTATGAAACGCCATTCAAGCGAAGGATTAACTCTAAGACAAACTATAAGAAAAGGTTAGCCCTACTTAGGTCAAACCTTCCAAGGCTTGTTGTAAGAAAATCCAACAAAAAAGTGCTGGTTCAGATAATTGAGTACAATGTTTCAGGAGACAAAACAATTGTTTCAGCTGACAGTAGGGAGCTTAAAAAGTTCGGGTGGACGCTTAACACAAGAAACACTCCGAGCGCTTACTTGGCTGGACTGCTCTGCGGTCTTAAGGCGAAAGAAAAGAAAATAGTTGAGGTTGTTTTGGATATTGGCTTGAACAGTTCTGTTCACGGCTCAGTTGTTTTCAGTGTGCTTAAGGGCGCAATTGATGCTGGATTAAAATCAAAAAGCAGTGATGTGGTTTTCCCGGTTGACGAAAGAATTAAGGGGAAACACTTGGGCGAGGAAACAGTCAAGCAGTTTGAGAAAGTGAAAGCGGAGTTAAGCAAAAAGTTTGGTGATAGGAAATGAGGGGAAAGGGCGTGAAAAGTGAAAGAAAGAGGCTTGGCAGAAAAGAGAAAATGACAGAGGAAGAGCGAAGACTGAATGCTGCAGAGGAAACCGAGAAGAGGCTTGCTGAATGGATTCCAAAGACAACAGCAGGAAAAATGGTTAAGAACGGGGAAATCGAGTCTCTTGACCAGTTTTTTGAGAGGAACCTGAACGTTATGGAACCAGAAATTGTTGACATGCTTTTGCCTGACCTTGAGGAAAAGCTCGTTGATTTCCATAAGACAGCAAAGGTGCGGCGTTCCGGCAGGCAGTTTTCCTTCAGGGCTACTGTGCTTGTGGGGGATAAAAACAGTTACATTGGCGTTGGAACTGGAAAGGACAGGGAGCGTTTTCCTGCAACGAGAAAGGCTGCAAGGAATGCAAAGCTTAACTTGGTGAAGGTACGGAAGGGCTGCGGCAGTTGGCAGTGTGGCTGCCAGGAAACTCATTCAATTCCGTTCAAAGTTAGCGGAAAGAGTTCATCTGTTAGGGTTGTACTTTTGCCTGCGCCAAAGGGAACAGAGCTTGTGGTTGGAAACAACATAAAGGACGTAATGATTTTGTCAGGAATTAAGGATGTGTGGTCCAAGAGTTCAGGCAACACTGGCAGCAAGCTTGACTTTGTTGCTGCAACAATTGACGCTTTAAGGAACACCACAAAGAAGCGTTTGTCTGAGGACATAGTTAAACAGGCTACAAGAAAGTGATGAAATGCTTGCGGTTTTAAGGGTTAGAGGCAAGGTAAGGGTTTCACCCAAGCACAGGAAAGCATTAGAGGTACTCATGCTGCATAAAGTAAACCACTTGGTTTTAGTTAGGGGAAATGATTCAAACAAGAAAATGGTTGAAAGTGCAAAAGACTATGTGACGTTCGGCGAAATTGACGAGCCAACTCTTGAAATGCTTTTGAGGAAGAGAGGCAGAACACTTGAGAACAGAAGAATTGATGATGAATTTCTGAAGCACTTGAAAGTTGGATCGCTTAAGGCACTTGCAAAAGAATTAATCGATGGAAAGAAGTCATTGAAGGAACTTGGAATCAAGCCTGTTTTCAGGCTGAACTCTCCGAGCAAGGGCTATGAGAGGGGCGGCATAAAGCAGGGCTTTGCAGTTGGAGGAGCACTTGGCTACAGGGCAGGAGACATAAACAGTTTAATTAACAGGATGGCTTGAGAGCGTGGTTAAATGGTTGTAAGGAGAAGGAAAAAGAAAAATAAGCTTAGAGGCAATAGAACATTTGGCCAAGGAAACACAAAGAGAAGGCGAGGCTCAGGCAGCAGGGGCGGCACAGGAAGGGCAGGCAGCCACAAGCACAAGTTCAGCAAATACTATCTTGACTTCGGGGTAAAAAGGAAGCTTAAGGCAAAAGAAAAAGGAGAAGCAATAAATTTAGGGCAGTTAAATGAGTTGCTTCCAAGGTTTCTTGTGGAGCAGAAAGCTGAAAAGAAAGGAAACATGATTGTGGTTGACGGAAAAAAAATGGGGATTGCAAAGTTGCTGGGCGCAGGAAAAATTGAGGAAAAGGTTTTAGTCAGGAATGTTTCTTTGAGCGGTAGGGCAAAAGAAAAGATTGAGGCAGCAGGCGGAAAAATTGAGGTAACAGAAGGAGCCGGAGAGAAAGGCGAAAAATCCGAAGGCAAAATTAATGCAGCGAGGGAAGAGGAGTGAGCATTTTAGACGCACTGGAACCGTTCTACCGTGTTTTGCCTGAAGTAAAAGTGCCGGAAGTGCAGCCTCCGCTGAAAAAAAAGATTCTTTGGAGTGCAATTGCACTAATTTTGTTTTTCATAATGGGGAACATCACTGTTCTGGGGCTTGAAGCAAGTACTGCTGGAAAGCTTGAACAGCTGCAGGTAATTCTTGCAAGCGAAATTGGAACCCTCATAACTGTTGGAATAGGCCCAATAGTTTTGGCATCAATTATTTTGCAGCTGCTGGTAGGGGGCGGGCTTCTTAAGATTGATTTGACTGAGCCAAAGGACAAGGCAAGGTTTACCGGCTTGCAGAAACTTTTGGCGGTTATTCTCTGCTTTGTTGAAGCAGGAGTCTATGTTTTCTCTGGTTTGCTTCTGCCGGTAGCTTCTTCCCCACTAATTCCCGGCATTAGCATTCTGGGATTTTTGACTTTTAATTTTTTGGTTGTTGTGCTGCAGGTTGCCCTTGGCTCAATTATCCTTCTTTACTTAGATGAGGTTGTGAGCAAGTACGGTATTGGTTCAGGGATTGGGCTGTTCATTGCAGGAGGAGTTGCTGGCAGCGTCTTCTGGAGGTTTTTGAATCCTTTGAACCTAAGCGGAGAAATTGCGATTTTCGGGCAGGGAACAAGCGCTGCTGCCGGGCTGCTGTGGCAGTTTTTCAGCAACATTCCAAGCCAAGGGTTTTTTATTTCGTTTGTGAACAATATGCTGCCATTTGTTTTCGCAATAATTGTTTTCTTGGTGGTCGTGTTTGCTGAAGGAATACACGCAAACATTCCTTTAACTGTCGGAAGGGGCGGCTTCAAGTCAAGGTTTCCTGTTAAATTTTTGTACGTTTCAAACATTCCTGTTATTCTCGCAGTTGCCCTGTTCGCAAACATCCAGTTGTGGGCGGCTATTGCCGCAAATGTTCCATTCATCGGGCTTTTTCTCCAGAAGCTTTCCACAGTTGTGATTGCCCCATTCGGCTTTGTGGAAACGCTTATAACGCAGGGAATTTCGCCTCTTGTTTTAGAGCAGATTATTCAAAGCATTGCAACGCTGCAGTTCATTGGCTTGGGCGGAGAAATAGTTCATGCAGTGCTTTATATTTCCATTCTTACCTCAACCTGCATTGTTTTCGGAAAGTTCTGGGTTGAAATGGCTGGACAGGGCCCTGAAGCAGTTGCAAACCAGCTTCAAAAATCAGGGATGTTCATTCCGGGCTTCAGGCGGGACCCAAGAATTGTGAGGAAAGTGCTTGACAGGTATATTCCGCCGATTACGATTTTGGGTGCCGCGTTTGTTGGCTTGCTGGCTGGGTTCGCTGACCTCACCGGAGCGCTGGGTTCAGGCACCGGAATTCTGCTGACTGTGGGAATAGTTTACAGGCTCTACGAGGAGCTTGCAAGGGCACAGCTGATGGAACTGCACCCAATGCTTGGGAGGTTGTTTGGTTGAAACAAGATGTTTTTTATTGTATTGGTTCAAAGAGTATTATAGGATTTCCCCAAAATACCGTTTTTTTGAGGTTTTATGATGGCCTTGTTTAGCCCACCGGTAGACATTTCGTTGATTAGCATATTTTTGGTTACTGCCAGCCAGATCATGCAGAGAACTGTTGTTGACAAGCGAGAAATGAAGCGCCAGCAGGACCAAATGAAGGAAAACCAGAAGAAAATGAAGGAACTAATGTCCAAACAGGACCAGAAGTCAAAGAACCAGCTGGAAGCACTTGAAAAGGAAATGCTTGATTCAATGAACTCAGTAATGAAGGGAAGCATGAGGCTCATGCTTTACTCTTTGGTTGTTTTCATTCCCGCGTTCTTCTTTATGGGGGGATTTGATTTTGGAGTAATATCGTTTGGTGGCGTGTACTCGCAGGCAACAATTGAATTGCCTGTGCCATTGCCGTGGTTTGGCAGCGAAAGCATAATCCAGTTCTACAATGAAACAAACTGGCTTGGGTGGTATTTTGTTTCTTACCTTGTTCTTACTTTGATTATTGGGCAGCTGTTCAAGCACTTTTATGACACGAGAGTGATGAGTAATGCCAACTAAAGGGGAACGGGCAAGCGAGAAAAAGTTTGTGAAAACCCCTGGGGGAAGGGTTACTATTCACTTCTTTAAGGGAAAAGCAGGAAAGCATCATTGCGCGCTGTGCGCTTGTGAGCTCCACGGAGTGCCACACGGTCAGAGAACAAGCGGGGTAAGGAAGCTGGCTAAAACCAAGAGGAGGCCTAATGTGCCTTTTGGTGGAACGCTTTGCAGTAACTGCCGGGAAACAGTTTTTGTGGAAGCAGCAAAAGTAAAGCATGGCTTGAAAGAAATTGGAGCAGTTTCGCTTAAGGAAAAAGGGTTTGTTGAAATGGCCTTGAACAGGGTGGAATGAATGGCGGCAGCAATTGAAGTTGGAGTTGTTTGCATTAAAACAAAGGGCAGGGAAGCCGGAAGAAAGGCAGTCATTGTTGACATCGAGAAAGGGTTTGCAATAATTGACGGCTTGAACGTGAAGAGAAAGAAGTGCAACATTTTTCACCTTTTCCCGACAGGCAAGAGAGTTAGTTTGAAGAAGGGAGCAAAGCACGAAGAAGTATTGAACGCACTGAAAGGTGGCAAATGATGGTTGAACAGAAACCCGAACAAGAAATAAGGTACATTGTAAGAATTGCAGGAAAAGACTTGAATGGCAGCCTGCCGATTTACAGGTCTTTGACTGGCCTTAAGGGAGTAGGCCACAGGATGGCAAAAAGCATTGCGATAGTGTTTGAGAAAAAAACAGGCTTGTCTTTTAACAAGAAGTTGGGGGAGCTGAACGAAGAGCAAAACAAGGCATTAGAGGAAATCGTACTAAACCCGAGCGGCTTTGGTATTCCAGGATGGAGCCTTGACAGGCAGAGAGACCATGAAACAGGCACTAACAGGCACTTGATTATGGCTGAACTGGATTTCGCTAAAAGGCAGGACCTCCAGAAACTCGCTGAAATCAAGTCTTACCGCGGGCTTAGACTAGGTTGGGGTTTAACTGTTAGAGGCCAGAGAACCAAGAGCACTCACAGAGGAAAAGGCGGAGTGGTTGGCGTAACAAAGAAGGATGCAAAAGCAGGAAAGGCAGCAGTAGCAGCAGCACCGCCTAAGCCAGCTGAAAAGGAGCAGAAAAAGAAGTGATTTAGATGGGTGACACAAGGAAACCGAGAAAACAATTTCAGCAGCCGAGAAAGCGGTGGGATAAGTCAAGGCTGGAGAAGGAAAAGAAGATAATAGAAACATTTGGATTGAAGAACAAAAGAGAGTTGAGGAGGATTGAAACAACCCTTAGGAAGAAGAAGAACAGCGCTAAAGGGATTCTTGCGTTGCCTGTGGAAGACAGGGCAAAAAGGGAGAATGAGCTCATTGAGAGCCTTAAAAGGATCGGGGTTCTTTCAGGCAGCTCAACTTCTGATGACGTGCTTACTCTTTCGGTTGAAGAACTGCTTGAGAGGAGACTCCAGACAGTTGTTTACAGGAAGAACTTGGCTAAAACAGTAACGCAGGCAAGGCAGTTCATTACTCACGGCCACATTGCAGTCAACGAAAGGAAGGTTACTGCTCCAAGCTACATTGTTTTGAAGAGTGAAACCGACAAAGTTAACTATTATGGCAAGCCATTGCAGTTGGAGCCACCGAAAGCCGAGAGAAAAGAAGAACTCAAGAAAGCGTTTGAGGAAGTTGCTGTAAAGGCAGCCAGAACAAAAACAGCTAAGCCGGAGCTTGAAGAAACAGCTCTGCCTGAAATTAAGGAAGAAGTGTAAGCAGGAGTGAAAATGGATGAACAATAACAGGGGAATAGTCCACATTTATGCGTCAAGGAACAATACAATAATTCTTCTCACTGATTTGACTGGAGCTGAAACAATTGCCAAGTGCTCTGGCGGGATAATGGTTAAGGCCCAGCACAAAGAGGGCTCGCCTTACGCTGCAATGAAGGTTGCAGAGGTTGTTGCATCGAAGGCGAAAGAGCGCGGCATTAATGAGGTTTTTGTTAAAGTTAGGGGGGAAGGCGGCATTAAGCCAAAGAACCCCGGGCAGGGAGCTGAAGCCGCAATACTTAGCCTTACAAGGCAGGGACTTAGGATTAGGGCAATTGAAAATGTTACTCCTATCCCGCATAACGGCACAAGGAGAAAGAAAAGGCACAGGAGCAAGAAATCATGATGGAGGGTGCTTGAAATGAACATAAAGAAGTTGAGTGAAAAAAACAATGTCACAAAAATTTTTATAAAGGGTGCTGATATAGCGCTCTTGAATAGCGTGAGAAGAGCAGTGATGAATGCAGTGGCCATTCCAGCGATTGAAAACGTCTTTGTTTATGAGAACTCCTCTGTCCTGTTTGACGAGTTTTTGGCGCAAAGACTTGGTTTGGTGCCGATAAAGGCAGACCCTAAAAGGTACAAGGAAGGCGACAAGGTTAAAATGATACTGGAAAAGGAGGGCCCGTGCACTGTTTACAGCAAGGACATTAAGAGCACTGACCCAAAAATTGATGTAATTGACAAGAAGATTCCAATTGTTAAGCTGAAGAAAGGGAAAAAAATTAAGATAGAAATGGAAGCGGTTGTTGGAAAAGGAAAGGCGCACGCGAAATGGCAGCCGGCAGTTATTTCTTATTACGAGGTGCCAGAGGTTTCATTCAACATGAAGCTTATAAAGGATGCAAAAAAGTTTGTGGAGTCATGCCCGCCTGGAGTGCTTGAACTAAAAGCCGGAAAAATTGTATTAAAAGAACAGGTGCCTTCCAACATTGATCTTTTGACGAAGTGCAGGGATATCGCGCCGGATGGGGCTGTTGAGCTAAACTTTGACACAAACTCATTTGTTGTAGTTGTTGAAAACCATGGAAACATGAAGGTTTCAGAAATATTGAGTGAAGCGTTGGACTCGCTGAAAGAGCGAAGCAAAGAATTTAAGAGGGAGCTTAAGAAGATTTAAAGGAGGATTAATGCAGGGGTGCCGGAGCGGTTAAACGGGCAGGACTTAAGAAATTTTTCAGAAATGAAAAATTTTGGAATCCGTTGAAGCGATCCTGTGGCTTAGTGCCTTCGGGGGTTCGAATCCTCCCCCCTGCATTCAAAAAGGTGGCATAATGAAACCAACTGGTCCAAGCAATGAAAGCACAAGGAGGCTTGCAGTAGGCCTTGAGAAGTACGGCAAGAAAAACAACGCCGGAATTTTTGTTGACCTTTCAAGGCGGTTGAACAAGCCGAGGAGAAACAGGGCAAAAGTAAACTTGTTCAAGCTTTCGCTGCTTGGAAAAAAATTTGGGGAAAAAAAACTTGTTGTGCCTGGCAAAGTGCTCGGAACAGGGAAATTAAGCGCGGCTTTGGATGTTTATGCCCTTGAATTCTCGGAGAGCGCTAAAAGCAAGATAATTGAAATTAAAGGCAAGGCAAAGAGCTTGAAGGAATTGCTGGATGGAAAGGTAAATGCAAAGGATTTGGTGATTGTTGTATGACTGTGATTGATGGAACCGACCTTGTGCTTGGAAGAATGTCCTCTCATATTGCGAAAAGGCTGCTTAATGGCGAGAAAATTGATTTGGTTAACGCTGAAAGGGTTGTAATCATTGGAAGAGAGGAGTCTGCAACCCAAAAATTCAGGAAACGAATTGAATTAGCGCAGAAGGGCAACCCGGAGAAAGGCCCAAAATACCCCAGGATGCCTGACAAAATCGTTAAATTGAGCATCAGGGGAATGCTTCCATTCAAGAAAAGCAGGGGCAGGAAAGCGTTCGAGAACCTCAAGACACACATTGGCGTGCCAAAAGAGCTTGAAAAAGAGAACATGGAAACAGTAGAGGAAGCAAAAAAGGACCTTGAGAGACAGTACATTAGAATGGCTAAACTAAGCAGGCAGCTTGGAGCGAGGTGGCATTAGTGGCGCAAAAGAAAAGGAAAAAAGGGCGGAAGGGAATAACTGCAAGCGCCAAGAAGAAAACTTCAGTTGCTAGGGCAGTCATAAAGAAGGGAACAGGCAAGATTAAGATCAACAAAAGGGCACTAGAAGTTGTGGAGCCTGTGCAGGTGCGCGAGTTCATTAGGGAACCCCTTGAGTTTGCGCCTGAACTGGCCGGCAACGTTGACATAAGTGTTGACACGAAAGGCGGCGGCTTTATGGGGCAGGCAGTTGCAGCAAGAGCTGCAATCGCGAAATCGTTGCTTGAGTTCAGGAGCAACGAAAAACTCAAAAAGGCTTTCTTGAATTATGACAGAATGCTTTTAGTTGATGATCCAAGAAGGGTTGAATCAAAGAAGCCTCTTGGAACAAAAGCAAGAAAAAAGAAACAAAAATCTAAGAGATAAATTGTGGAGGGTGATATGAAATGATGGTGCCAGTTAGGTGTTTTACCTGTGGAAAGGTAATTGCAGAGAAATACGAGGAATACTTGGCTAGGGTAAACAAAAAAGAGGACCCAGAAAAGGTCATGAACGAACTGGGCATTGAAAAGTATTGTTGCAGGAGAACAATTTTTTCCCATGTTGACTTAATTGATGAAATAATGAAGTACAACGTGTAGGGGCATTACAATGAGTGAAAAGTTATTGGTTGAAACAGACGAGTACTTGAAGAGCGGAGCACACATTGGCACAAAATTCAAGTCCGGTGACATGGGCAGGTACATCTATAAGTCAAGAAAGGACGGCCTCAATGTGTTGGACATCCAGACACTGGATCAAAGAATACGGATTGCTGCAAGGTTTTTGGCGTCTTTTGATTTAAGCAAGATCGTGGCTGTTTCAAGAAAGCTTTACGGCCAGATGCCAGTAAAAGAGTTCGCAAACTCGATTGGAGGAATTGCTTTAACCGGGAGGTTTGTGCCCGGCACTTTCACTAACCCTCAAGGAAAGGGTTTCATTGAGCCTGCAGTTGTTATTGTAACTGAACCAGAATCTGATGGCCAATCACTAAGGGAGGCAAGCTCTGTCTGCGTGCCTGTTGTCGCGATGTGCAGCACCAATAACCTGCTGAGAAACGTTGACTTGGTTATTCCAATTAACAACAAGGGAAAAAAGAGCTTGGCGCTTGTTTACTGGCTTCTTGCAAGGGAAATACTGAAAGCCAAAGGCGAAATAAAGTCAGACAAGGCTTTTTCGAAAAAGATTGAGGATTTCGAGTACAAGCTCAAGGAAGGCGAAAAAGAAGCTGATTCCACTGAAAAGAAGGCTTTTGCAAGGTTCAGGCCAAGGCGATACGGACAACGAAGGAGCTATTAGCCAAAACTAATTTTCTAACTGAAAGCAGTAAATTTATATAATATTTCAAATAATACTATTATACTGTTATATTGGAGTGGCTAAGGGTGTTGAATACTTATTAACTTAATTACTGTAAGTTTATAAGCTCGGTAAAGGCATTCAACAACCTTGGCTGTTTTGGCATGCAGGTGGCTTAATGGCGGAAACAGAATTAAACAATTTTTTGGAGAAGCTGGGTTTAACAGAGTATGAAGCCAAAACCCTGAGTTCGCTTTTTAGGTTACGGGAAGCCGAAGCACCAGAAATCAGCAGGAATGCGCAGGTGCCAAAAACAAGGGTTTACGATGTTCTAGACAGGCTCACGAACAAGGGCCTAATAATCGAAATCTATGGCAGGCCAAAGAAGTACCGCGTTGTTGAGCCTGAAAAAGTTTTCAGTGAATTGATTGCCTGGAAAAAGAATGAGTTAAGGGAATTGGAGGACACAGCCAAAAAAATGGGGCCATCCATTGCGGTAGAAATCTCAAACGGTAAAAGAGAAAAGGTAATGAAAGTAAAGGACCTGAACGATTTTTTGAGGATTTTAAGCCAAGAGGTCAGTGGAGCAAAAAAGCAGGTAATTGGATTCACTGGCATAGGGAAAGAGTTTGGCCTGCTCAATGAGACAATAAAAAATGTTCCAAGCAAGAATATTGAAGTAAAACTTATTTCGAAAATATTAGATGCGGATAAAACAATGGTCAAGGAGATGTCCGGCGCGGGCGTTTCATTGAAGCATTTTGACCACGGGCTTCACGCATATGTGATTGACGGAAAAAAAGTGATCCTTGCTTTAAGCGATTTTGCCCAACAGCAACCAGAGTACCATTTCACTATCTGGCCGGAAAACAAGACAATGGCTAATGCGCTCCAAAAATACTTTGACCACTGCTGGCAGCAGGGAAAAAATATTTAACTGTTTGTTTCTAAATTTTTTTGGAAGGGGCACTGAATGGAAATAGAAAAAACTGCTTACAGGTACGCAATTAAAAACGCTTTCCTGCACGGGGGCAAAGCCGATATAGCTGCAGTTATTGGAAAAGTGGTGGCACTGCACAAGGACGTTGAGCTTAGAAAAGCACTGCCTTCCATTCAAGCAATGGTAAAAAAAGTTAATTCCATGCCCTTAGATGAAATCGCGGAAGAATACAAAAAGTTTGAGGGAAGCTATGAGTTGAAGCCGCCTGAAAAAAAAGAGGGCTTGCCTGACCTTGAATGGGCAGAAAAAGAGGGGGTTATAACTCGGTTTGCGCCGAATCCTAACGGCCCGTTCCACTTGGGAAGTGCGCGTGCAGCAATCTTAAGCCACGAGTACGCGCGCAAATATGGCGGAAAGTTTCTCCTGCGGTTTGATGACACCGATCCAAAAGTGAAGAAGCCAATTCAAAACGCAAAAGTGATTTTCTTGGAGGACTTGGAGTGGTTGGGCTGCAGCGTTGACGAAATTTATTTCGCTTCTGACAGGCTGGAAACATATTATGCGTTCATGCGGAAAGTCATAGAGGATGAAAAGGCTTATGTTTGCACCTGCGAGGTTGAAAAGTGGCGTTCTTTAACAAGGCAGAAAAAAGCGTGCCCTTGCCGCAAAAAGAAACCGGAAAAGCAAATGCAGTTGTTTGAAAAAATGCTTTCAAATGAACTAAAAGAGGGAAACGCTGTTCTAAGGCTTAAAACTGATTTGAATCATGCTGATCCAAGCGTTCGGGACTGGTGGATTGCAAAAATTGTTGACAAGCCAGAGCACCCAAACACTAATGCTGCAGGAAAGCATGTTTGGCCCTCATACAATTTTGCTTCAGCAATTGATGACCACGAATTTGGAGTGACATTAATTATTCGCGGCCAAGAACACGAGCAGAACCAAACAAGGCAGGAATTTCTCTACAATTACTTTGGGTGGAAATACCCTCATTCAATTCATTTTGGGCGGGTTAGCTTTGAGGGAGCAGTGCTGAGCACTTCTATGATAAAGGAAGGAATTGAAAAGGGCTTGTTCACGGGCTGGGATGACCCGAGGCTTGGAACAATCAGGGCGTTTAGAAGGCGCGGCTTCAAGCCTGAAGCAATTAAGCAAATAATAATGGAAATTGGCCCAAAAACAGCTGACACAACAATCGAGTTCAACAAGCTGGCGGACATTAACAGGGAGTTAGTGCAGGACAAAACTGCAAGGCTTGAATTCATTGTTGACCCAATAAGGCTGGGCGTAAATTATGCCCCGGAAAAAGAAGTAGGGGAAGTGCTGTTAAGCCAAGGGCAACAGTCATTCCTTGTGCCAAAAAAAGAAATTGAAAAGCGCTTGGAGCGGGAAGTGTTTACACTGAAAATGGCTTACAATGTCAGGTTAACAGAAAAGCATGACCTTGATGCCCAAGCCGAATTTGTGGGGGAGGGAAAAATTGACAAGGCAATTGTTGCGTGGCTGGTTGACGGCATCACTGTTGAGGTTTTAATGCCTGATGCAAGCACTGTTTTTGGGTTAACTGAAAGCAGCTACGGGTTCAAGGACGGCGAAATTGTTTACTTTGAAAGGCTGGGCTTCTGCAGAATTGAAAAAGTAACCGAACGAGGAAGCATTAAAGCGGTTTTCGCACACAAGTAACGGAAAAAAAGCCACTAAGAATAACCTAATGATTTCTCGCCTATGCTTCGTAAAATTTCGTTTCTTCTAGTTTTAAATGAGCTAAGGGCTGATCTACTATCTTTAAGGCGCCTCTCAAGATCCTTCCTTTGAAGAGTAATTGCCATGGTAGTTTTTGCCCCCTTACTTATTTCAAGGGCAGATGCGAGCTCATCTATTGCATTTTCATAAAACGCAATATTTACATTAAGCCCCCTAAGCTCGTCTTTCAGCTTCCTTATTTTCCCTAAAACCCTTTCTTTTTTAGCTGATTTTCTTTTCGCAAACCTTGCTTTAAACTTTTCTAAAAGCTTTCTAACGGGTAGCATGACTTTAACCCAAAATAATAACAACTTCAAAGTATTTAAACGATTACTATGTTGCTTTTTTCTTTATGCTTTTTTTCAAACCAATTTATCCACAAAGCCTCTGTTGCTATAGCAAACAGCTTTGATTTTTGAGCATTAATTTGCTGTTTGCTAGTTGCAAAATGCAATTTTTTAGCAAAAGACATTAGTTTTGGTAATTTCTTAATGTCTTTTGCGACTAGCGAATGACTTGTTTTTTACCATTATTAAAGTCATTCGCTATTTGTTCAAATACATAAGCGTTTTGCTATATTCGACGAAGGGAAAAGCACAAGGCCTTGCTTACCTGTCAAAAACCACATGCCACCTACTGAAGTCGGTGATTTTTGACAGTTACGAATTCCACCCACGCCACCGGTTAAAACAGGTGAAATTCGTCTGATTTAAAAACCTTGCTGGGGCAATATTTTGTATAAAAACGGCGTTTCGCTGTTTTTTCTTGTTTTGCCGATGACAAAACAATTGTTTTGGAGGTGTGTTTGTTTATGGCAGACTATGTAAAGTTCACTGTTCCAAAAGAGCTTAAGGAGAAGCAGTTTTCAGTCCTTGAGAAGGCCGCAAAGTCAGGCAAAATTAGGGTTGGAAGCAACGTAACAACGAAGGCGATTGAAAGAGGAAGCGCAAAGCTTGTTCTCATAGCGCAGGATGTTAGTCCTCCGGAGATTGTTATGCATTTGCCTTTGCTCTGCAGGGAAAAGCAGGTGCCATTCACTTTTGTTTCAACCAAGAAAGAGTTGGGGGAAAAGGCAGGAATTGGTGTAGGTGCTTCAGCAATTGCAATCGTTGATGAAGGCGACGCCAAAAAAGAGTTGGATGACCTTGCGAAAAAGCTCGCTGACTTAAGCAAGTAGGGGTTAAGGTGGTTTAATGGAAAAAGGAACACCGGCTGAAGTTGTTGAAATAATTCAAAGGACAGGCGTTTACGGAGAAATAGTTCAGGTGCTGTGCAAAATCCTTGAGGGACCAGAACAGGGAAGGGTGAAGAGGAGAAACGTTAAAGGAAATGTAAAGAAAGGAGACGTCATCATTCTGCTGAGCACTGAAAGGGAAGCCAAGGAAATCAAGGCAAAGTAGGGGGAATTTACAACATGGCTAAATGCAGTTTTTGCGGAAAAGACATTCCGAAGGGCACTGGCAAAATGTTTGTGCGAAAAGACGGCAGCTATGAGAACTTTTGCTCAAACAAGTGCGATAAAAATATGGTGAAGCTCAATCGTAACCCACAGAAAACCAAGTGGACTGAAGCACACTACAGAGCAAAGGAGGCCAGGAAAGGAAAGTGAAGGTGATTGGTTGGAGAGGACATTGGTAATAATTAAACCAGATGCAGTCAACAGGGCTCTTGTGGGGGAAATACTCCACAGGTTTGAAGGAAAGGGGCTGAAAATTATTGGAATGAAAATGGAGCACTTGACCCCTTACACGCTCAAACAGCATTACGCCCACCACCAGAACAAGGAGTTTTTCGAGGAGCTCATAAATTATATGTCGTCAATTCCCTCAATTTTGCTGGTACTTGAAGGAAAAGAGGTCATAATTGTTGTAAGGAAAATGATTGGCGGAACGCTGGGAAGAGAAGCCGACCCAGGCACTATCCGAGGAGATCTTTCAGTGAGCAATCAGGCAAACCTGATTCACGCATCCAGCACCCCTGAAGAAGCGCGCGAAGAAATCAAGAGGTTCTTCAAAGAGGAAGAACTCTACAATTATAATAAAATGAACTTTGACTGGATTTACACCAAAAAGGAGAAGGAGTAAGAAATGAGGGTTTTCATTAAAAAACTTGGCGCCGGGGTCAAGGAACCAAAGTTTGCTTTCGAAGGGGATGCGGGCATGGATGTTTATGCGAATGAAGAAGCAGAAATCAAGCCGGGTGAAAGAAAGCTAATTGGAACTGGCCTGCAGGTGCAGTTGCCTAAGGAGCTGGAAATCCAGGTGAGACCAAAAAGCGGGCTTGCATTAGACCACGGCATAATTTTGCCAAACACTCCGGGCACTATTGACAGCACTTACAGGGGAGAAATTAAAATAATTGTAATGAATCTTGGCAAAAAGCCGTTTAGGGTGGAAAAGGGAAAAAAGATTGCACAGCTTGTCTTCAACCGGATTGAAAAACCAGAAATAAAGTTTGTTGAAGAGCTGGAGGAAAGCGTGAGGGGCAGAGGGGGTTTTGGTTCAACAGGATTAGAGTGACCTGCAAGAGTTGCAGGCATGGAAGTGTGAAATGCAATGATTAGGAAACCAATAATTACTGTGTTAGGGCACGTTGATGCTGGTAAAACAAAAATGCTTGATGCGGTTAGAGGCACAGTTATTGCAGAAAAAGAAGCCGGAGGCATAACCCAGCACATTGGCGCAACAGAGGTGCCAATTGAGGCTGTAAAAAAAATTTCTGGGGGGCTGATACAAAAATACAAGTTTAATATTACGATTCCTGGGCTGCTTTTCATTGACACGCCGGGGCACGAGGCATTCACTAATCTTAGGAAGCGCGGTGGAAGCATTGCCGACTTGGCAATCTTGGTTGTTGACATTCAGAAAGGTCTGCAGAACCAGACAGTCGAAGCAATTGAAATACTTAAAACCTACAAGACTCCTTTTATCGTTGCAGCAAACAAAATTGACTCAATTAGGGGCTGGCAGCTGCACAAGGGGTCAATAAGCGACAGCTTGAAGGAACAGCATAAAAGCGTGCTTGAAGAGCTTGACACCAAAGTTTACGAGCTTGTAGGACAGCTTCACGAAAAGGGCTTTAATTCTGAGAGGTTTGACAGGGTTAAGGACCTCACAAAAGAAGTAATAATTATTCCGACCAGCGCAAAGTTTGGCGAAGGCACTCCGGAAGTATTATTGTTTTTGGCCGGACTCAGCCAAAAGTACCTCGAAAAAAAACTAAGCATTCACGTAAAAGGCAGGGGAAAAGGCACGGTGCTGGATGTGAAAGAGGAAAGAGGGCTTGGAAAAACAATTGATGTGATTCTTTATGATGGGAACCTCAAGGTTGGAGATGTAATTGTTGTGGGCGGAACAAACGAGCTGATTGTCACAAAAATCAGGGCACTGCTGCAGCCCAAGCCACTGGATGAGATAAGGAACCCAAAAGAAAAATTCAACAATGTAATGGAAGTGCACGCTGCTGCAGGAGTAAAAATTTCTGCGCCAAACCTTGAAAAGGCGCTCGCAGGTTCGCCGTTAAGGGAAATGGGCGAAAACGCGGAGAGGGAAGTTATGGAAGAAATCCAGCGGGTTAAGATTGACTCTGAAGCAATCGGGCCAGTGCTGAGGGCAGACACGCTCGGCAGCCTTGAAGCATTAACCAAACTCTTGGAGGGAAAAGGCATCAAGGTCAGGAAAGCCGACGTTGGAGATATTTCAAGGCGCGACATAATGGAGGCTGAAACAATAAAGGAACGGGACCAGTTCAAGGGAGTTGTTTTTGGTTTTCATGTCAAAATGGATGAAGCAGCAAAAGAGGAAGCACTCAAAAAAGAAGTGAAGGTTTTCAGCAGCGATGTTGTTTACAGGCTCTTGGAGGACTACAATAAATGGATTGAAGAAGAAAAGCGGGCTCAAACAAAGGAAAAAATGGAAAAAATTGTTTTCCCGGCAAAGATCAAAATCCTTTCGGGCTATGTGTTCAGGAACTCCAAGCCCGCAATTGTTGGTGTGCGGATTATTGCTGGAAAGCTCAGAACAAACATTGAATTATCAAAGAAGGGAAGGGTTGTTGGAAAAGTGAAGGCAATCCAGCTTGAGGGAAAGGACTTGAAGGAAGCAACTGAAAACCAAGAGGTAGCGATTTCGATTGAAGGCGCAACAGTGGGAAAGAACATTGAGGAAGGGGATGAGCTGATAACTTTTATCCCGAAAAAAAAGCTGGAGCAGCTGGAAGCAGTAATGGAACAGTTAAGCGAAAGAGAAGTTGATTTGCTTGAGGAAATAAAGGGAATTCAAAAAGTTGAATTGAGGGAGGAGACAGCATGAACATTGTTATTTCAGACCCGAAAACAGGCAAGGCTTATTCGAAGAAGATTGAAGGCCCGGAACTATTTTTGAACAAAAAGGTGGGGCAGCAGGTTGCGTTGAACGGCATTGGCCTCGATGGCTATGAGGCAAAAATAACAGGGGGCTCTGACAAGCAGGGGTTTCCAATGAAAGCAGACTTGGAGGGGACGGGGAGAAGAAAGGTTTTACTCGTGAAACAAAAAAACAAGGGCATTCGGAGAAGGATTTCTTTCAGGGGCAACATGGTTAGCAGGGAAACCCAGCAGCTGAATCTCCTAGTAACAAAAACAGGGGCAAAAAACCTTGATGAGCTTATCGGAGTGAAGGAAAAGAAGGAAGAGGAAACACAGGAAAGCATTAAGGAGAAAATGATAAAGAAAAGCCTTGAAATGGCTGGAACTACTGAGGCAGCAAAGGTTGTTGAAGAGGCAGAACTGAAGAAAGGAGTCAGGAAAAGATAGTGATTGCATGAAGGAAGCCACGCAGGCTGAAATAAACATTGGCATGATTGGGCACGTCGACCACGGTAAAACCAGCCTAGTGCAGGCCTTAACCGGCAAATGGGCTGATACCCACAGCGAGGAACTCAAGAAAGGCATTTCGATCAGGCTTGGCTATGCAGATGCGTCATTTTATAGGTGCGAGAACTGCAAGGGAAGCGAGTCTTACAGCAATAAAGAGAAATGCCCAAACTGCGGGAAAAAAGGCACTCTTTTGAGGAAAGTTAGCTTTGTTGATGCGCCGGGCCATGAAACGCTGATGGCTACAATGCTTAGCGGTGCAAGCCTTATGCATGGAGCAATTCTAGTTATTGCTGCAAATGAACATTGCCCTCAGCCAAGAACGGTGGAGCATTTAATGGCATTAAGCATTACCGATACAAAGGACATTATAGTGGTTCAGAACAAAATAGATTTGGTCAGCAAGGAAGCCGCAGAGGAAAACTTCAAGCAAATCAAGGGTTTTCTCAAAGACTATGGCTATGAAAGTGCACCGATTATTCCGATTGCAGCCCATTTCGGCACTAACGTGGACTTGTTGATTGAAACAATAGAGAAAACAATTAAGACACCTAAGTTTGATTCCTCCAAAGAACTCAAAATGTATGTGGTGCGCAGCTTTGATGTGAACAAGCCAGGCACAAAGCCATCTGAATTGAATGGCGGGGTTATTGGAGGAAGCATTCTTCAAGGAGAATTAATAGAGGGCTCTGAAATTGAAATCACGCCAGGCTTGGAGGACAAAAATATTTTAACAAAGGCAGTTGCTTTAAGTGTGTCAGAAGGAAGAATTAGAAAAGCAAAACCAGGAGGATTGATTGCTGTTCAAACGCTGCTTGACCCAAACCTTACGAAGAGCGACTTAATGCGCGGGCAGATTGTTTCAAAAACAGGAAAGATGCCTGCTCCAACAAGGCAGTTGAGGCTTGAAGTCTACGCTTTAAAGAGGCTTTTAAGCAAGTCTCTGGGTGAAGTAAAGGTTAATGACTTGCTTGTTTTAACGGTTGGCACTATGACAGGCGTTGGAAATGTTGTGAAACAGTCTGGAAAAAATGAGTTTGAAGTAGCATTGAAGAACAGTGTGGTGATTGAAAAAGGGCAAAAGGTGGCCATCAGTAAGAGAGATGGCTCTAGCTGGAGGCTGGCAGCATATGGCATCAGCAAGTAGGGTTGCACTTGACTCAAGTATGCTTTTAACAATTAGCGAGTTCAAAGTGGATGTGTTTGAGGAGGCTAAAAAGTTGCTTGGAAGAGTTGACTTCGTTGTTCCCAGCAAAGTGAAGGAGGAAATTGAACGAATTGCTGGGCGAGGATTGAAGGAAAGGAAGTCAGTAAAAGTGGCCGAGCAGGCTATGAGGCAGCATAACGTCCAAGTAGTTGAAGCCGAAGGAAAAAACGCAGATGAAGCACTCTTGTCGTTGAGTGCAAATGCAGTTATTGCCACAAATGACAGGGAACTGAAGAGAAAAATCCTTGAAAAAAATGGCAAAGTAATGTTTTTAAGAAAAAGGCAGTTCATTGAATTAAGCTCTTAGGAGGAGAAAAAATGTTCAGGTTGTACAGCATTAAGGACACGGTCAGGGTTCCGCCAAGCAAGCTTGGAGAGAACTTGAAGGCAACAATTCTTAAATCAATTCAAGAGGAATATGAGGGCTTGCTGGATGAAGACTTAGGCATAGTTGTGGCTGTAACTGAAATCGAAAGCGTCGGAGAGGGAAAGATTGTGCCGGGAGACGGGGCAGTCTACTATGATGCAGACATTAAAATGCTAATTTACAAGCCTGAAATGCACGAAGTTGTTGAAGGGGTTGTTTCAGAAATAACCGAGTTTGGAGCGTTCGTTAAAATAGGCGCAATTGAGGGTCTAGTGCACGTAAGCCAGATAATGGATGACTACATTAACTATGATGCAAAGGCCCCATGCTTTGTTGGAAAGGAATCTTTGAAAAAATTGCAGGTTAATGACACTGTGCTTGCAAGAATTGTCACTATAAGTTTGAAGGGAAACATTTCCTCCTCAAAGATTGGCCTCACAATGAGGCAGGAAGGCCTTGGAAAAAAAGACTGGAAAAAAATTGACGAGAAGGCAAAGAAGAAGAAAGGCGAGGAAATAAAAAAGAAACCCGCAGAAAAGAAAGAGGGAAAGAAATGAATATGGGAAAAGCATGCAGGCAATGCAGGTATGTCTTGGAGTCTGGTGACAAGTGCCCAGTGTGTGGAAGCACTGCTTTCACTACTTTTTGGAGGGGCTATGTTATAATAATTGACCCAGAAAAGTCGGACATTGCAAAGAAAATGGGGATAACTTCAAGGGGCAAGTACGCTTTAAGATTAAGCAGGTAAAGGAAGGTGAGTCTTTGAAGGTTGAAATTGTTTCAAAAACAGATAACCATTTCTTCAGCAGGCAGGAAATAGAATTTCGAGTGAATGATGCAAAGCAAACCCCTTCAAGGAAAGAGTTAAGGGAAAAAATTGCGGCTTTGACAAATGCAAAAGAGGAAAGCGTGATTGTGGACGAAATAAGACAGTCTTTTGGCATGCACAAGGTTTTGGGCCGGGCAAGAATCTATCCATCGAAGAGCAAAATGGAGGAAGTTGAGGAAAAATTCATCATTGAACGAAACTTTGGCAGGAAGAAAAAAGAGGAAACTGGAAAAGAACCAGAAAGCAGTGCTTCAACTGAAAAGCAGAGTGCAGAGAAACCAAAAGAGAAAGCAAAGCGCGGGGCCTAGAACACATTGATGAATGGCCTGAACAAAAATGGTGCTGGCAATTAAATTGGAATGGGAGAAGAGAAAAGGAGTGATGGCTTATGGCAGAAAGGGTGGCCCCCCAGAAAAAGAAGGGTGCAAAGCAAAAAAAAGCGGAATTTTATTCGGTTGAAGGTGAAAAACTGAGAAGGAGCAATAAGTCATGCCCGAAGTGCGGTTCTGGCATTTTCTTGGCGGAGCACACGAACAGGCTGAGCTGCGGAAAATGCGGCTACACTGACTGGAAAAAAGGGGGAACCTAGATTAGCTGCGCCATTTTTGACGGATTTATTAATTGACTTTCTGCTTATTTTTGGGCCTGCCTCATTTCTTCTTGTTACAAAAAAGGACCCCGTGAAAGAGCTGGGGCTCTACCCTAAAGGGATTAAAACAGATTTTCTGAATGCAGCAATGCTTTTAATTGCACTAATTGTTATCTCCCTATTGATAACGGCAATTACTTCCTTATTCCAGCTTAATGATTTGGACAAAGTGGCTGAAAGAGTTAAATTTTTGCAGCAGAGCGCCCCTGTCATTTTTGCTTACTTGCTGATTGTCAGGGTTGTTTCAGAGGAAATTTTTTTCAGAGGCTTTCTGGTTGGAAGGATTGGTTGGATTGGAGCAAGCATTGTTTTTGGGCTGGCCCACATATTTTATGGCTCAATTGTGGAGGTTTTCGGCGCAGTAGTCCTTGGAGGAGTGCTTGCAAAAGCGTTTGAGAAAAACGGGAACTTAATCCCAAACATTTTAGCTCACATGGTTTATAACTTGATTTTTGTGGTTACATTAATATGACTGAACTGCTTAAAGTTTCCGGAAAAAACTTTTCAGATGTTATTGCTAAGGCAGCAGAAGTTCTGCGGAAAGGGGGAACCATTATTTATCCTACTGAAACTAGTTACGGGATTGGTGCAGATGCATTAAACAAAGAGGCCGTGGAAAAAGTGAAAAAAATAAAGCAGCAAAATGAAAACAAACCTATTTCAGTTATTGTGGCTGATTTAGAAATGCTTTCAGAAATCGCGGAAACCAGTGAAACAACCAAAAAACTGGTGAAAAAGTTTATGCCTGGCGCGCTTACATTAATTGTTAGGAAGAGAAAAGGGTTTGAGTGGCTGAGCAGCGACCAAACAATTGCTTTCAGGGTTTCATCAAATGCAACCGCCAGAGAGCTCTCCAAGAAACTTGGAAGACCCATTACTGCTACAAGCGCCAACGTTCATGGAGGAGGAGCCTTTTATTCTGGCCGAGAAGCCTTTAGGGCTTTCAATGGAAAGGCAGATGCAATAATTGATGCAGGGGAACTTGAAAAAAAGCCGGCATCTACAATTTACAGTGTTGTTTCCAACAAAGTTGTCAGGCTTGGAGAAATCGGAGAAAAAGAAATTGAAGAGGCATTGAAATGATCTGCTTGGGCATTGAAAGCACTGCGCACACGTTCGGTGTGGGAGTAGTTGACGAAAAATGCAGGGTTTTGGCCAATGAAAAGGACAGCCATTCAACTGAGGCCGGAGGCCTTATCCCAAGGGAGCTGACAGACCACCATGTGATGGCGGCACCGAAAGTAATAGAAAAAGCGCTTCAATCAGCTTCTGTTAAAATGAAAGACATTGAGGTAGTTGCTTTTTCTATTGGCCCTGGAATCGGGCCTGCACTGAAGGTTGGTGCAGTTGCTGCAAGAACGCTTTCACTAAAATATGGGAAGCCGCTGCTTGGAGTCAATCATCCAATTGCACACATTGAAATAGGGAAGACTGTTACCGGATGCAATGATCCGCTTGTGGTTTATGCAAGCGGCGGAAACACTCAAATAATCGGTTTTGATTCAGGCAAATACAGGGTTTACGGTGAAACGCTTGACACTGGTGTTGGAAATCTCCTGGACTCTTTTGGCAGAGAACTTGGCTTGGGTTTTCCGGCTGGCCCAAAAATTGACGCAATGTACTTTAAGGCAAACAAATTCATTGAACTGCCTTACTCAGTTAAAGGAATGGACCTCCACTTTTCCGGTTTGCTCACTGCTGCCAAGCAAAATATAGGAAAATGCTCTGAAAAGAATTTGGCGTACAGCTTAATGCACACTGCATTTGCAATGGTTACGGAGGTAACTGAAAGGGCATTGGCTCATACTGGAAAAAAAGAGGTTCTGCTTACAGGTGGCGTGGCCTGCTCTAAAGCCTTGCAGGAAATGATGGAAAAAATGTGCTATGCACGGAAGGCAAAACTTTTTGTTACTCCTCCAGCGCTGGCTGTTGACAACGGAGCAATGATTGCGTGGCTTGGGCTGATTCAGTTTAAGGCGGGGGACAGAATGAAGCTTGAGGAAACAGTTGTAAAGCAGAAATTCAGGGCTGACCAAGTAGTGGCTACTTGGATTTGAAGCCATTACCTTTTCATTTTTCTTTTCACTGTTAATTCAAGGGTTTTAAGGGAGTCTCTTACTGCTTCTAGGAAAGCCCATTTCTCGGATTTTGCTTCAAAAAAGTGGTCCGGGGAACGCAGCATTGAAGTAACAGAGTATTTTTTTCTGCGGCCTTCAACTTCAAAGGCTTTTACATGCACTTTCAGGTTTGTCTCGCTTTTAATTATTGGCTTTAGCTTAAGGAACGTTTTTTCTCCTTCAGCTATTGCCTGGCTTCTTTCAAAGCTGTCTTCTTCCTTGATGCCTACAAACTTGATGAACTCTTTTTGGTTCACTTTTCCCATATTATACCTCCAATTAATAACAAGCTTATTTTTGTTTTAATGAACTAGAGTTTTTCTTTCTTTCCTGAAAACTGAAGTGTAATGGTAAAGCCATACAACTGCAATTACTGTCAGAAGGAAAAGGAAAAGCTTCACGGGCCAGGAAATGGAAACAGCAGCAGGAAATGAAACGCCGGGATCAAACAGGAAAAGCAAGGCCATCAGCAGAAAAGTCACCAAAATGAGTTCTAAAACCACCAGCGCAACAATTCGCGGATCTCCCTTTGCATTGCGAAGGTTTTTCCTTATTCCCTCGTTGGCTTCCTTGTTGAGTTTGCGGAGTTTATGTAATCTGCCTTCAGCCATACAAGTAGAATGTAGTTAGTGGTATAAAATAATGGCGGTTGATGCCCTACTCTTGGATGATTCCGAGCTCGCGGTCAATTTCTTTGGCTGTTTTCTTCATTTTTGCAAAAACCCTTTCAACGTCTTCCTCTATCTCCTCTATTGTCCGGTAAATGCTCCTGCTCCTGGAAACGTACAAGCGGCCGTGCCTTACTATTAGGCCAGACCTAATGAGGTTGTTGAGGTGGTTAATTGTGGAGCCGCGGCTCATTCCAATCCTTTCAGCAAGCTCGGTTGAAGAGATGCTTTCATTGCTTTCAGTGGCCTTAACTATTTCCTTAAAGATGGAGGAAGCAGTCTTCTCCCTATCTATGGGCTCAAAGAAGCCCAGGCTTTGGCAGATCCAGTTCAATTCGTTGACTGGGTTGCCTGAAAAGGGCTTTTCGACCCTCTTAATGACAATTTTAAAGGCCAGCCTTTGCTTTTTTTCCTCCATAAAAAGCATAATGCAGGAAACAAATAAAAAGGTTTTGACTAAAAGATATTTTAAAAGATTAAAAGTTTTAGACAATAGCAGGAACCGCTGAATAAATTTGGCAGCGGGATAATTTTCTTGGCAGACAATACTCCATAATGGCACTGGTTTTAACCAGTGGAACATTGGGTTTTGAGTGATTAGATGAAAAGGGAACAGCACAGAAAACCTGGCCTTAAAGAGCTGGAAATTGAGCTGGAAGAGCAGAAAAGGATGGCTGCAGATTTTAAGGAAACTGCTCAAAGGGTTCAGGCGGAGTTTGAAAACTATGGCAAAAGGGCGGAAATGGAAAAACAGTCCTTTCGGGAGTTCGCAAACGCGAAATTGATTGAAGAGTTTTTGCCTTTGCTTGACAGCTTTGACTCGGCAATAGAAAAAATTGGGAAACACAAAAGCATTTCAATTGGGGAAGCCGTTGAAGGAATTAGTTCACTTCAAAAGCAGCTTCTCAGAATACTTGAAAAAAACGGGTTAAAGCGGATTGAAGCGGAAGGCAATGAGTTTGACCCAAACCTGCACGAATGCATGCTGAAAGAAAAAATTGAAGGGAAGGAAGACGAAGTAGTTTTAGAGGAATTGCAGAAAGGATATTTGCTGAAGGAAAAAGTTTTAAGACCAAGCAAGGTGAAAATAAACAAACTGGAGTAGTGATGTGTGATGGCAAAAATAATTGGAATTGATTTGGGAACATCTAATTCAGCTGCAGCAATGCTTGAAAGTGGCAAGCCCAAGATTATTCCAAGCGCGGAAGGTTCTTCCCTGTACGGAAAATCTTTTCCGAGCTATGTAGCGTTCACAAAAGGCGGCCAAACACTTGTGGGAGAGCCTGCCAGAAGGCAGGCTGTAAGCAACCCGAAAAGAACATTCACTGCTTTCAAGAGAAAGATGGGAACAGACTACAAATTCATGGTTGAAGGCAGAGAGTACACGCCGCAACAGCTTTCAGCATTTATTTTACAGAAAATCAAGAAGGATGCGGAAGAGTTTCTGGGGGATAAAGTTGAAAAGGCAGTCATAACAGTGCCGGCATACTTTGACGACAACCAGAGGCAAGCAACAAAGGATGCTGGAAAAATTGCCGGGCTGGAAGTAATCAGAATAATAAATGAGCCAACTGCTGCATCACTCGCGTACGGCCTTGACAAGAAGGGAAAAGAACACAGAATAGTAGTGTTTGACTTAGGCGGTGGAACACTTGATGTAACTGTCATGGAGTTCGGCGACGGAGTATTCGAGGTTAAAAGCACAAGCGGCGACACACAGCTTGGAGGAATGGACATGGACCAGGCAGTGGCTGACTTCATCATAAAAGAATTCAGGAAACAGGAGGGAGTAGACTTAAGCAAGGATGCAATGGCAATGCAGAGGGTGCTTGAAGCCGGGGAAAAAGCAAAAATAGAGTTGAGCACTGTACTGGAAACTGACATTAATCTCCCATACATTACTGCAACTGACCAGGGGCCAAAGCACTTGGCAATGAGTATTTCAAGGTCAAAGCTTGAGCAGCTCGTTGAACCAATCATCAAGAAATGCGATAAGCCATTGCAGCAGGCGCTTGCCGACGCAAAGATGACGCCAAGCGATGTTGACAAGGTGATTATGGTTGGGGGCCCGACAAGAATGCCTATAGTGCAGAAGTTTGTGGAAAACATTGTTGGAACAAAAGTTGAAAGAGGCGTTGACCCGATGGAGTGCGTTGCAATGGGTGCAGCAATTCAGGCAGGAGTTCTAACAGGGGAAGTGAAAGACATACTGCTGCTTGATGTAACGCCGTTAACGCTTGGAATTGAAACTCTTGGAGGAGTGATGACAAAGCTCATTTCAAGGAACACAACGATTCCAACCAAAAAATCCCAGGTTTTCAGCACTGCCGCAGACAACCAGACGGCTGTTGACATTCACGTGCTTCAAGGCGAACGGGAACTGGCCTCAGACAACAAGTCACTTGGCAGGTTCCAGTTGATTGGAATACCGCCTGCCCCAAGAGGCATTCCGCAAGTAGAGGTAACGTTTGACATTGACGCAAACGGCATACTCAATGTAAAGGCAAAGGACCTTGGAACAGGAAAAGAGCAGAGCATTAAGATTATTGCAAGCCAGAAGCTCAACGAGCAGGAAATTGAGAAAATGAAAAAGGAGGCAGAACAGTTTGCAGCAGATGACAAGAGAAGAAGGGATGAAATAGAAACAATAAACCAAGCCGACAGCGTTGTGTACAGCACAAAAAAACTGCTGGAAGAAATGAGGGGAAAAATCGGTTCAGACAAGGAAGAGCGGATACGGAAAGGCATTTCAGAACTTGAAGAGCTGCTGAAACCGGAAAAAAAAGATACTGCAAAAATCAAGGCAAAGCTGGATGAAGTGAACAGAATCGTGCAGGAAGCCTCAGTAGAGCTTTACAGAAAAGCCTCACAAAAAACTGAAAACCAGCAGTCAGCGCAGCCGCAGGGTGAGGAGAAGCCAAAGAGCCGCAAAAGCAGGAAAGGGGAAAAAGTGGTTGATGCTGATTACAGCGTTGAAGAAGACGATAAAGAGGAAGACTAACTCTGTGCCCTATGCAGTTGACACAGTGATTAATAAAATTGCTTTACTGGTTTTTTATGGCTAAGCAGGACTACTACAATGTTTTAGGCGTTTCAAAAAACGCTTCACAGGAAGATATCAAGGCAGCCTACAAGAGGCTGGCCAAACAGTTCCACCCTGATGTAAGCTCTGATCCTCAAGCGGAGGAAAAGTTCAAAGAGGTTCTGGAAGCATACAATGTTCTAAGCGACCAGCAGAAACGCCACAACTATGATCAGTTCGGGCATGACGCTGAAAGGTTTTCCGGCTTCGGAGGTTTTAGGGCAGGAGATTTCTCAAACATTGAATTTGATTTTGAAGAAATTTTTTCGGATTTTGGATTTGGCAGAAGCCCGTTCTCAGATATTTTTGGCGCAGCTTTCGGAAAGCAGGGCAGAAGGCAAAGCAGGGGAACTGACATATTAAAGCAGGTCAGCATTTCATTTGAGGAAGCTGCTTTTGGAACAGAAAAAGAAATTGAAGTTGAAAGGATTGAGGCTTGCCATTCGTGCAGTGGAACAGGCAGGGGAAGAAACTCAAAGGAGGTTAACTGTGAGGCCTGCAATGGCGCAGGCTTCCAGAGAAGAGTTAGGCAGACTTTTTTGGGAACAATTGCTACGCAAACAACATGCAATAAATGCGGAGGGGAAGGAAAAACAATCAAGGACCCATGCAAGAGCTGCAGCGGAAACGGCACGGTTAAAAAGTCAAGAAAAATAAAGGTTAAAATCCCAGCAGGAATCAATTCCGGGAATCACCTGCGCATTGCAGGCGAGGGAAATGCCGGTGAACGAAATGCCTCAGCAGGAAACCTTTTCATTGTGGTGTTCGTTGAACCACATGAAGTATTCAAAAGAGACGGCAAAGACATATTCATGGAAATGCCCTTGAGTTTTTCTGAGGCAGCTCTTGGCATTACAATTGAAGCCCCAACCCTTAAGGGGAAAGCGAAAGTGAGAATCCCTGCCAGCACGCAGACAGGCACTATTTTCAAGCTAAGGGGCCAAGGCATAAAAGAAGTAGGCTCCTCTGTCTTCGGAGACCAGTTTATTAAAGTCATCGTGCAGACTCCTGAAAGAATGACGCAAAAACAGCGGAAACTCTTTGAAGAGCTTGCAGAAGAAGAAGGAACTAAAAATAAAAGGGACGGCTTCTTTGACAGGCTGGCGGGAAAATTCAGCTAAAGACAGCGGGTTTCTTTGGTTGTTAAAATTTTGTTAAAATTATTACCCGGCATAATTCATTAGGTGTTTTTCCAGCATGTGCTGAAAACCCTTTTAATAGCTTTTTCTTCCAAGAAATAGGTAACTTGAAGCGTTCAGGTTTTAGCCATGGCAGATAACGGACCTGATTTTAAGGCAATTGAGGCAAAATGGCAGAGAAACTGGGAGAAAAACAGGCTTTACAAGTTTGACCCAAATGCAAAAGGAAGCATTTACTCTGTTGATACTCCCCCGCCAACCGTTTCCGGGAGAATGCATTTAGGGCACGCGTTTTCCTACACGCAGGCAGACTTCATTGTAAGGTACAAGAGAATGAGGGGATTCAGCATATTCTATCCTTTTGGCTGGGATGATAATGGGCTTGCAACTGAAAGGCTCGTGGAAAAGAACAGGAAAATCCGGGCAAAAGATTTCACGAGAAAAGAGTTCATACGAATTTGCCTTGAGGAAACAAGGAAAGTTGAAGAGCAGCTTTTTGAAGACTTCAGCTCGCTGGGTTTAAGCGTTGACTGGAGCATAACCTATAGGACAATCGATGAATTGGCAAGAAAAATTGCGCAGACAAGCTTCCTTGACCTGCACAAAAAGGGGCGAGTTTATCAGAAGGAAGCACCGAGCATGTGGTGCCCAACGTGTGAAACTGCAATTGCCCAAGCCGAACTTGAAGACAGGGAACTTGAAAGCGCTTTCAACGACATTTACTTTGAGATTGAAAGCGGCGAAAAAATAGTTATTGCAACAACAAGGCCAGAGCTGCTGCCTGCATGCGTTGCAGTTTTTGTGCACCCAACAGATGAAAGGTACAAAAAGATTGTCGGAAAAAAAGCAAAGGTGCCATTGTTTAACCAGCTGGTTCAGATTTTAACAGATGAAAGGGCAGATCCAAGCAAGGGAACAGGCATAGTGATGTGCTGCACTTTCGGTGACCAAACAGACATGGAGTGGTATTACGCGCACAAGCTGCCATTAAAGGAGGCAATAACAAAGGATGGAAGGATGAGTGAACTGGCAGGAAAATTCAAGGGAAAGCGAATAACTGAAGCAAGGAAAGAAATCCTAGAGGAACTGAAAATAGCTGGGCTGCTTGCAAAGCAGAAAAAAATCGTTCACTCGGTGAACGTTCATGAGAGGTGCAAGACCGAGGTGGAAATAATCCACACCAAGCAGTGGTTCGTGAAATACCTTGACCTCAAGGAAGAATTCATTGTCAAAGCAGAGGAAATCAGGTGGTTTCCAAAGCACATGAAAGTAAGGTATGACAACTGGATTAAGGGGCTGCAGTGGGACTGGAGTATTTCAAGGCAGAGGTTTTTTGGAGTGCCTTTCCCAGTATGGTACTGCAAGAAGTGCGGCAACATAATCTTGGCAGAGGAAAAAGCGCTTCCTGTTGATCCTCTGCAGGATAAGCCAAGCAAAAAATGCAGGTGCGGAAGCAACGAGTTTGAAGCCGAAAAAGATGTTATGGACACATGGTTTACTTCCTCGCTTACACCACAAATCAATGGAAAGTGGACTGTTGATGAAAAGCTGTTTAAGAAACTTTACCCAATGAGTTTGAGGCCGCAAGCACACGATATTATCACTTTGTGGGCATTCAACACAATCGTGAAAGGATTGTTCCATCAGGGCAGGATTCCCTGGAAAGACATAATGATTTCTGGGCATGCACTTGATCCAAAGGGAAGGAAGATGAGCAAAAGTTTGGGAAACGCAGTTGACCCTGTTGGAATGATTGAGAAGTACAGTGCTGACAGCCTCCGCTACTGGGCTGCAGCAGCCTCTCTGGGGGAAGATTTGCCGTTCCAAGAAAAAGAAATGGTTGCAGGAAAAAAGTTTGCCACAAAGCTGTTCAACGCAAGCTGGTTTGTTGAAGCTGCAACAAAAGACTTTTACTTGGGCAAATCGGATGAGAAAAAGCTTGAGTTTAAAGTTCTGGACAGATGGATTTTAAGCAGGCTAAACAAAGTAAAGAAAGAGGCAGAACAAGGTTTTGAGCGCTACGAGTTTGCACCTGCGCTTAATGCGGCCAGAAACTTTTTCTGGCTTGAGTTTGCCGATTATTACATTGAGGAGATAAAGCACCGGGTTTACAATAAAAAGGATTCAAGCAGGAAAGCAGCACAGTACACTTTGCTTAAAGTTTTGCTGGATATAGTGAAGATTGTTGCCCCGATAATGCCTCACTTGGCTGAGGAAATAATGAATTCAAGTTTCAAAAATTACCTGAAGGAAAAAAGCGTTCACTTGGAGGAATGGCCAGTGGCAGAGGAAAGATGGGTTGATGAAAAATCTGAAAAGGCTGCTTTGGCAATTAATAATGTGATCTCTAAAATCAGGAAGTTCAAGAGCCAGAACAGCATAGCCTTGAACAGGGAAGTAAGCAAAGCAGTCGTAATCGCTGGAAAAGACGATTTGGCAAGTCTGAAGGAAAACCTTGAAGAAATCAGGAAAATAATGTTTGTGAAAGAAATTGAAGTAAGGCAGGGAAAAGAGTTTTCGGTTGAAGTAAAGGCTTAGCTGGCAGAAGGCACGTGCAGAAGCTTTAAATATTAAAATATCTTTGATTAATAGGGGTTTTTCCATGAAGAGGTTTCTCCTGATTATTGCAGTTTTGGTGTTGGTTATAATTGTTGCGACGGGCTTTTTTTCAAGGCTGCAAGCAGACCCTATTGCGGAGTTCAAAGCAGTTGAGGAAAAGTTTGGGTTAAGCGGGGAAAAGATTGTGCCAGCAAGCGCTGGAGAACTTTCAGATTACAAGAAAGAATTGCTGGAACTGAGGGCGCGCTTCAGGGGCCAGAAAGATTTGGATCTGCTTGTTTCAATGAAACTTGACTTGGTTGAAATGGAGCAGTCGCTCCTTGAAGTGCAGCAGGAATTCAGCAGGGTTGACAGGCTTAACCCTGACTGTTCAAGCGAAGGAAGAATTGCAAAAATCAGGGATTTAATTGAGAATGCTAAGGCAAAGGCCGGGCTTGCACTAAACAAGCGAACGCTTTTCCTATCTGATTATGGGCAGCAGGCAAACCAGCTGGAGTCAATTAACTGGCAGGGTTTTGAGGACACAGTTAACGGGGTAATGCTCGGCGCGGAATCAATTCAAACAATTATTAACTCTTATTGTTAGAAAAAATTCTTATGGAAAAAGAAAAGCTCATCCAGCGGGGAGCGGAAGCTGAACTGTTTGAATGCGAGTATTTTGGGAGAAAAGCAGTAGCAAAAAGAAGAGTGCCAAAAACCTACAGGAACAGCCAAATTGACGAGAAAATCAGAAGGCTGAGGACAAAAGAGGAGTGCCTGCTTCTCCAGAAAGCAAAGCAGCTCGGAGTGAGAACCCCAATCATGTACAGGGTAGACAGAAAGAACTGCGAAATTTTAATGGAATTCATTGAAGGGGAAAAGCTTCGGGACAAGTTGAACAAAAAAAATTTCCAGGAATATTGCAGGAGAACAGGAGAAAACATTGGAAGAATGCATAAAGCAAATCTTATTCATGGTGACCTGACAACAAGCAATATTCTTATACATAACGATTTTTTGGTTTTTGTGGATTTTGGTTTGGGTTTCAATTCAGCAAAAGTTGAGGACAAAGCAGTTGATTTGCTTGCTTTCAAGAAAACATTTATGGCGACTCACTTTGACATTGCCGATGGGTGGAAAATGGTGCTGGAAGGGTATGAAAGCGCTTACTCGGAAGGAAAAGCCGCTGCAAGGCAAATTCCAGTAATTGAGGGAAGGGCCAGATACTCCTAGCCTATTGAACAAGCTTAAAGGCCATTGCACCTTTTTGGGTTGGTGAAACCTATTTAAAGGTATCGTAAGGGGAGTTAGTTAAAGCAGATTTTATTTTTTTGCTTTTCCATTCCGGAAGGGTGGAAAGGTGGTTTAATTGAAGAAATCCGAAGAAAAAAAGCCAAGTAGCACTGCAGGCACTGCTAAGGCAAGGAAAAAAGAAGCTAAGGAAGTAGAGGGCAAACCAAAAAAGAAAGCAAGTGTAGCTAAGCAGGTTTTCGACTTCGTAGAGTATGGGCCGAAAGAAATAGAAGAGGCCATAATCAATTTAGCCAATTCAGGGTATACACCCTCCCAGATAGGGATGGTTTTAAGGGACCAATACGGCGTGCCAAGTGTAACCAAGGTAGCTGGAGAAAAAATCGAGGAAATACTTGCAAGGCACAAACTTTTGGGCGATACCCCAAGAGACCTCCTTAACCTGATTGAGAAATCCGTCAGGCTGCAAAAGCACCTGAAGGAAAACAAAAAAGATTTTACTGCAAAAAGAGGTTACCAACTTTCAGTCAGCAAAATCAGGCGACTTGTAAACTATTACCATAGGGCCGGAAAGCTTTCAAAGGAATGGCGGTATACTCCTGAGAGAGCAGCATTGCTAATAAAGTAGCGTGATACGATGAGATTTGAGTACAACTTAATATTTGAGGGAAAAAAGTTTGAAAACAGCGGGAACAAACAGGTTATGGAGCTAGTTGATGAACTCAACAGGCTGATTGATAAAAGCAGGAAGTGACTGGAATGGCCGAGAAAGAAAGCAAAAAACCAGAACAAGTGCAGAAAAAAGCAATAGTCAAAAAAAGAACGGTTGACAAGTGGAAGAAAAAAGTATGGTTCAATGTATTTGCTCCAAAGGAGTTTGAAAGAAAAGAAATAGGGACAACAATTTCAGAAAAACCAGAATCCGTTGTGGGAAGAAAAATTGAGATTAGTGTGAGAGACCTTGCTGGGCAGCCGAAAGGACAGCATGTAAGCATTTTATTTAAAATTGTGGAAGTGAAAGGAAACAAGGCCTATGCCGATGCATTTGGACACACGATTAGGGAAAGTTATCTCAGAAAATTCACGGGCAGAAGAAGCAGCAAAGTGGAAACCGTGCAGTTGGTTTCAACAAAAGACAATGCAAGCTTGAAAGTTAAGACTATTTGTCTTACCGGAAGAAAAGTTGACAGGAAAAAAGAAAAGGCGATAAGAAAAATTATTGAATCTGAAATAAGCAGTGTTGCCAAGCAAACGCAGTTAGCAGATATTGTCTCTGACTTGGTGTTTGGGAACCTGCCCCAAAAAATTTTAAGCAAAGTAAAAAAGGTTTCTCCAATCAAAAGAATCGAAATAGTGAAGTCGAGGTTAATCTCTAAAAAGTGATTGAATGGATTTTGGCATTGAAGTCGCCTTACTCTTATTGCTGCTAGCGCTCTTCTCTGCTGTCTCATTTTACAAGAAGACAATAAGCAACACCGGCATTTTGGTTGGAAACATTGTGGGGCTGGTTGTTTTCTTTCTTGGAGGCCTACAAAGCTTTGTGGCACTCGCGGCATTATTTGCAGTTGCAGAAATAACCACTTTTTATTCGAGGTTAAAGCTGAAAGAAAAACACGAGCAGCGTACCACCTCAAACATTATCGGCAACTCCGGGGCAGCACTAATTGTACTGCTGCTTGGGTTTCAGCAAGCATTCTTTGGTGCGATAGCTGCTGCACTGGCTGACACAACCGCTGGCGAAATAGGCATGCTCTCAAAGAAAAAGCCAAGGCTGATCACCACATTGAGGCGGGTTGAAACCGGCACTGATGGGGCCATCACTTTGCTGGGCTTAATCACAGGTTTTTTTGGGGGATTAGCAATTGGAAGCATTTACTTATTTTTTTCAGGAGATATTAAGGGGTTCGCTTTTATTACAGTTGCAGGAATTGTGGGAAATGTTGTTGACAGCTTAATTGGAGCAGTTTTTGAGAGAAGGAAACTGCTCAACAACTCTCAGGTTAATTTTCTGGCAGGCTTAAGCGGCGCCATAACCGTGCTGGTTCTTTCCGCTATGTTTTAATTGAAGCGCTGCCTGCATCGGAGATGCTTTCCTTGAAGCCCTCAGCAAAGGCCTTTCCTCCGACAAAAAACAGGTCAAAAATGCTTGGTTCCTCTTTGTAGTAGGTTGTTACAGAAGGTTTTCCTTCAATTCCTGCAAGCCTAGCTGCTTTTTCGATTGCTTGTTCCCTGGGCAAGAGTTCATCAACCAGCTTGGCTTCCAACGCCTGCTTTCCTGAAAGGATTCTTCCATCAGCTATTTCCTCAAACTTTTCCCTCTGCAGCTTGCCCTGCCTGAACTCGAGTATGTCTTCCTTGAATTCAACAAAGACCTCTTCCATTATATTTAAGAACAGGGCTTTTTCTTCCTCTGAAAGCGACTCAAAAATGCTCCCGGAACCCTTGAATTTGCCCTCTGTTAGAACCTCCACTTCAACGCCCCAGTTTTCAAGCAGTTTTTCAATGTTTGGAATTATTGAAATTACCCCGATGCTCCCAACAATTGAGCCGGAATCCGCAATAACGTAATCAGTTGCTGCAGCAACATAGTAGGCTCCGCTTGCTCCGGCTTCCCCAATGTATGCCACTGATGGCTTATTGAGTTCCCTTATCTTGTAAACTATTTGTTTTGTTGCAACAACGCTGCCGCCTGGGCTGTCAATGTCCAAAAAAATCACTCCAACGCTGGGGTCAGCATCTGCTTCCTCGAGTTTTTCCACTATTGCCAGAGCCCCAAATTCAGGAGAAAAAGAGCTTCTCTCCATAACTATTTCACCCTTAATCGGAATAACCGCCACCTTTTTGGTGAAATAACTTGAAGAGGGGGCAGAAATGGTAAAAAGGCTTAAAACCACGGCAGAACCT
Organism: archaeon GW2011_AR10; assembly: GCA_000830275.1. Classification (GTDB taxonomy): domain Archaea; phylum Iainarchaeota; class Iainarchaeia; order Iainarchaeales; family GW2011-AR10; genus GW2011-AR10. Next base: position 828,695 of record CP010424.1, read on the forward strand.
ATTAAAAACACCAGAATAACTGCAACAATTAATAAAATGGTTTTAGCATTAAGACTTTTAAAACTCATAATAAAGTCAATATATAAAGCAATAATTAAAAACAATGCGCAGGGATCAGGTGTCTGATGCGATAATTAAAATACTGCTGTATATTGCCCCGATGTACTTGGCTAATTCAACCGCAATGCTTTTTGGCGGAAAAAAACCGCTTGACCTGAACAAAAAGTTCTTTGATGGAAAACCAATTCTTGGAAAAGGAAAAACGTTCAGGGGCACTGCAATAGGGGTTCTCATTGGCTCGGCCACAGCGCTGGCAGTTTCTGTTTTATTTGAACAGCAAACGCTTCTGCTTTCTGAAAACTATTTGGCGTTGGGAGTATTGCTCTCAGCAGGAGCAATCGCAGGGGACATAATTGCAAGCTTTTTCAAGAGAAGGAATTCCATCCCGCAGGGAACCCAAGTTCTTTTCCTCGACCAGCTTGACTTCGTTTTTGGCGGAATGATTGCAGGCAGCATTTACTACGTGCCTGACTTTTTTGAAATAATTGTTATCAGCGTTTTAACTCTTATTATCCACAAGCTTAGCAATTTCTTTGCATTCAAGGCAAAGCTGAAAAACGTCCCCTGGTGAATCAATTGGATAAGAGAGTTGTTTTCCTGCTGAAATTTTTCGCAATTTTTTCTGTTCTACATTACCTTCTTTTGGTTGTTAACCTTCGGCCAATGCAGGAATTCATCGCCAAAAGCCAAGCAATGCTCCTCAACTTAACCTACGACGGCACACTGGTAAGAATAGGCTCTGAAACATTTGAAATAACGCCAAGCTGCACTGGCCTAGTCAGCAGCATCATTCTGGCAGCAATTGTTTTTTCATTGAAAAAACCAGGCCTCAAGAGCAAGACTGCAACTCTTGCCATCGGGGTTATTTTCCTTTTGGCTGCAAATTATGTGAGAGTATACTTTGTGCTGCTTTCGGCAATCGCATTCGGCGGCCGTGCAGCTGAAGCAGTTCACATTATCACTTGGTTTTTGACTGCAGCACTTGTTATAGTTGTCTGGTATTACGGGACAAAAAGAATTGCCAAAGTAAAGGAATTCAACGATTTCCTATAACAGCCTCCCCGCACTAATTCCGTCAACGGAACAAAAGTCACTCGCCCAAAAAAAAGCGGGCAATTTCAGCGTACGCAGGCCTAGTGATTAAAACGCCTATTAGCACTCCCGTGATTGTTGTAATAGCAAATCCAACGAGTTTTCCAAGGCCGAAACCGAAAAAAATAATCGGGAACATTGTTACAATAACCGTTGAAGCCGCAGCGAAAATTACGAAGAATGCACGCTTTACTCTCCCAGTCAAGGACTCTGCAGCAACAACTTCTCCCTTCAAAAGTTCGTCGGTTATAATTATTTGGTCATCCACTCCGGTGCCGATAGCTGCAAGAATTCCTGTAACTGCTGCAAGATCAAGATTGTACCTTATGAGAGAGGCGACGCCGAGTATCAAGAGAACTTCGCTTAAGCCGGTGAAAATCATTGGACCAATCAAGACTAATTTCCTGTATCTTATATATAAAACCAGTGCTACAACAACCATGGCAGCAAAGCCAATGAAGAAAGTGCTCTGCAGGAACTCTTTTCCGAGGAAAGGGCTAACCGTTTCCTTTGAAATGCTGTCAATCGGCACAGGTAGCGAGCCTGTTTCGAGGAGAATTGTTAAATCATCCAGCCTTTTTTGCGCGGTTTCAAGGTCCACAGCCGTGCCAGTAATTGAGAGGTCAGAGAAAATCTGCGCGTTCTCAGGCCTTTCAACGAACGGCTCAAGGTTTGCAATGCTGGGGCTTAAAGCAATGACTTGCTGTGCGCCAGTAACGTTCCAAGTCCAAGGAACCTGATTTTCAAACCCGATTTTTGCAGAGCCCAATTCATCTGAAGAGACTCTTGCGCTGCCCTCAAGTTCAACTTCCTTTAACTTGAACCCCAAAGCAGAAAGTGCATTCTTGTCCTCTGCACCAAGCAGTGAATGAGTTATGACCGTGTCTTTTTCTGCTGCAATTTCCTGGAGCTTTGAGAGCTGTTTTTCAGAGAGATTGTTGTCAACAACAAAATAGGGAATCGCTGAATTGTCCAACAGCTCGCTTATTTCCACTCCCTGCGGAATATCATCAGCGGGATTTCCTAGTAGGAGAAGCTGTCTGTCAAGCTCTAAAACATCCCGCGGGATAACCAAAACAGCGTTGGCTGGCCTGTCAATGAAAAAATATGTCAGCTCGCAATCGTACTGGTTTCCTTGTTCAACAGAGTAAGAAAGGATGGCGCATTTGTGGAAGGCTTTTTTTGAAAAGTTTACTGCAGCTTCCTGGTTCAATGTAAATGGGAGGTTCCACGAGATGAGCTGCTGTGCTCCCTGCTGGAAGCCGTAGCCTCTTCCAGGATCCTTCACTATCTGAATTATGTCAGAGCCGGTAAACAGGAGGTTGCCGTCAAGGAATGCCTCAAACTTTCCCTGCGTTTTAAGGAGCACTTCAAGTTCCTCAATGCGCTCAGGGTCTGTTTCAGCAATCTGTGCAACAACGAATTCCTCACCAAAAGTTGAAACCTTTGTATCTCTTAAGCCAAATGAATCCATTCTCTGCTGGATTATGGAGGTTACTGTGCTGAGCTGCTGTGCTGATTCAGGTTTCTCGGCCAAGTGAAGCTCAAAAATAGTTCCGCCCTTGAAGTCAACCCCCAAAGCAAGGCCATTAAATGAAAGGGAAACAAGTGAAACAAACAGAAGGGAAAGCAGTAAAAGAATCTTCCAGTTTTTCAGCAGCCTTCTCATGCTGTTGGCCTCCTTGCTTTCCTGCTTTCAGCATACCATAAAAGAACAGGCGAGTTCATAAGCCAGGTTGAAATAAGGTCAGCAAATAAACCAAACAAGAGCACTGCAGAAATCTCGAAAATAACAGTTATCTGGCCAAAGTAACTTAATGCAAGCATTACAGTTAATGCACCAATTGTGGTGAATGTCATTGTCAAACCAGTTACAAGTGAGTCCCCTGCCCTTTCATGCAGTTCCTTTTCCCGCCTCTTAAGAACATTTGTTGTAAGCATTATGTCAGTGTCAACACTGTAACCTATCAGCATGAGCAGCGCTGGAATTGTTGTAAGAGACAGTGGAATGCGGAAAACCGCCATTCCGGCAAGCGAGCCGGCAATGTCGAAAGCAGCTGCAGCGATTATTGCAATTGAGGGAACAAACTCTCGGAAGAACACGAAAATAACTATTGCAAGCAGCGCGAAAGCAATCAGGGAAACGGTTATGCCAGTAGCATAAAAGCTCTCACCAAAAACAGGGCCTACCTCATCCCTTGAAAAGCGTGCTTCTGCTCCAAGCGAGAGCTCCTGTTTTATGACTTCATCCAAGCGAGTGGAAAAATTCTGCTTTGCCTTGTTGAGTGCATCCTCTGCAAAAGCAATTGCTCTGCCTGCCTCAGCGTTTTCCGGGAAAGGCTCCGAAAAATAGCTGCTTATTGCCTGAACGGAGCTCCTTGAAAGTTGAACCGCGTTCTGGGGGTTTGAAGCGCGCTGGTCTTTTGCCTGCTGGAGCAGAGATTGCGCTTCAGCCAAATCCCTGTTCTCTGCGAACTGGACTAGAACCTTAAAGCCCAATGGCCCGGACGTTGTGCTCAACTGAAGGTCGCTTAAGCTGAATTCTTGGCGGAGCCTTTGCTCCAAGGAAAGCATTTCAACCTGGCGGTCAAGGCTAACCCTTATCACTGTGCCGCCACTAAGGTCAATGCCCTTTGGCACGGTCGGAGAAACGAAAATCAGGAAAAGGAACACTAGGAAAAAAACGGCTGGAACCGCCAAAAGCTTCTTGTAATCGCCTTTATAGGGGTTAAACATTTTTATTCACTAAAAAGGAGTCTTATAAACTCGGATATATAGTAAAAGACTCCATTATTTTTACAACATATCGTCTTTTACATATAGCAAGTGAGCAATAAAGGTTTAATTATTAATGTCATTTGCCATAATATAAATTTAAGGGGAATCCTTTAAATTAATTTCTAACTTATTTTAGTTGGTTAGGTCTCAATTAGACTAAAACCACCCATTAAAATAGGCGGGAATTTGTTAGGTGCCAAAAACCATCGAATGAATTCGGGGGCATACTTTGATGCTTCATACTGTGCTAATGGTTTTTGACAGCAATGAATTCCACCAATAAACCACTATTTAAAAATAGTGGAATTCATATGATTTAAAGTGGGTTGAACTACCCACGGAGGCACCATAAAATGACCTGTTTTTATTGCACTGAGGCAAAATCGTAACTTAATTTTTCTTTAAGGCCTTAATTTTTGGAGGGATTGCAATGACGAAAGGAAAGAAGGATGAAAAAGACGAAGCCATCGAATATGCAGTGGAACTGATGGATGGAGTAGTTGAAGACACTGGAGTTCCAAGAAACATAAGAAAATCCGTGGACGACGCTAAACAAAAAGTACTGGACGAGTCAGAGCCGAAGAACGTTCGGGTTACGACCGCAATTTACATACTGGATGATGTCAGCAAGGACATAAACATTCCAGCACACACAAGAACAGAAATATGGCAAATAATCTCAGATTTAGAAGCAATTAGAGAGAAGGCAAAGTAAAGTTGGACTTGAATGAAAGAGAACTTGGTTTTGGAAAACTCAAAGGAAAGAGAAATAATCAATTATGTTAGCGAAAAAAATGCCCTAATTGACTCAAAAGCAGTGGAACAGCTTGCAGCAGAGGAAAGCTTCCGGGAAATAATTGACGAGCTGCTTCAAGAAAATTCTTTCCTCATTACCTCGGAAAAGGTCAACACCAAACTATTAAAAAAGGACACAAAAATCGGAAGAGTAAAAGAAGTAATAATCAAAAGCACCAGGTTTAAGGCTGCTGCAAAAGAGCAGGAGCCGAACTACAAAATCCTGCACGAATATGATGTAACAGACCAAAGCTCCTGCGAGGGAAACGTCAAGGACTTCATGATGCTTTTCCGCGACAAATTTGAGTTCTTGTCAGAGATCCTGAAAAAAAGGCCGCAGTTCAGCCCAAAACAAATATCAAAGCTCTCAAGAGTTTCAAAAAACTCTGACACAGAATTCGTTGGCATGGTGTACAGAAAATGGCAGACTAAAAACGACCACCTTGCAATAGAGCTGGAAGACAATGAAGCCTCATGCATCGTACTAATACTGAAAGATGACTTTAAACTCAACAAGCTGGCAGAACACCTGCTGCTGGATGACGTAATCGGGGTAAAAGCAAGAAAAATCGGGGACGAGCTTTTCATTGCGAAAGAAATTTTCTGGCCTGATTTGCCGCAGCGCCCAATAAAAAGAGCTGAGAGAAACCTCAGCATTGTTGGAATATCTGACCTGCACGTAGGCAGCAAGCTGTTTCTCGAGAAAGAGTTCAGCAACTTTATCGAATGGATAAATGGAAACACGGATTCGGAGAAAGAAAAGGAAAGAATTGGAAGAATAAAATACCTTTTGATTTGCGGTGACAACGTTGATGGTGTTGGAGTTTACCCGGACCAGTTTGATGAGCTCGCAATAAAGGATGTTTTTGAGCAATATGATAATCTTGCAGAATTAATGAAAAAAATTCCAGAATACATTGAAGTGTTCATTATTCCGGGCCAGCATGATGCAACCAGGAGAGCTGACCCTCAACCAGCGATTCCGAAGGAGTTCAGGAAAAATTTAGCAGGATATGGCAACATTCACTTTTTGGGCTCTCCGACTTGGGTTACAATAGAGGGGCTTAAATGCATGCTTTACCATGGTGCTTCACTCCACGACTTGTATACCTCGGTTAATTTCCTGAAGGCTAGCGAACCCCAAAAAGCGATGGCTGAACTGCTGAAAAGAAGGGACATAATGATAACTTATGGCTTAAGGCAGCCTTATGTGCCGGAGAAAAAAGATTATATGCTGATAAGAGAAGAACCAGACTTTTACTTTGGCGGTGACATGCACCACAATGGATATGACCAGTACAGGGGCTGCAGCATAATTAATTGTGGAACGTGGCAGGAACGAACAGAGTTTCAGATACAGCTGGGACACATTCCTACGCCGGGCATTGCAGTAGAAGTTGACCTGAATACACGCGAAATAAGGGAAAAGCAATTCTATGGTGGGAGGAACTCAAAATGAACACGCAGACAATAATTGCTGACCCAGAAATTCAGGAATACTACAAAAAAATAATTGACAGTGTCAGCAATCAGTTCAATGTGGCAAAGGATGCCAGAAAAAAAGGAAAAGACATCAGCGCTGAAGTTGAGTGCCTTCCTACAATGGACTTAGCGGATAGGACAGAGAACATAATAGGGCCAAAGGGGGTGGCAAAAAGGTACAGAGAAGTTTACACTGAACTAAAGGGGGACAGGATAAAGACGATTTTCAAGCTGTTCAAGGAAATAATTGAAGAAAAATGGTGCCATATCCCAGATGCCCAGAAACGCCTTGAGCAAGCAGTCAAGACTTCGCTTGTGCTGTTAACAGAAGGAGTTGTAGTGGCTCCTCTAGATGGAGTGCCTTCAGTTAGGATAAGCAAAAACCTTGACGGAACAAAGTACGTTGACATCTACTTTGCAGGGCCTATTAGGGCAGCAGGTGGAACTGCAACGGTTTTTCCGTTAATTCTCGGCGATTATGCCAAAACGCTGCTGGGCCTCGACAGGTATAAGCCGACAGAGGACGAAGTTGAGAGGTACGTTGAGGAAGTGGCAACATATGACGAAATTGTCTCAAGACAGTACAAGCTTTCAGCTGAAGAAGTCAGAAAAATTGTGAGAGGCTGCCCTGTATGCATTAATGGGGAACCCACAGAAGACAGGATGGTAACTGCATTCAAGGACCTTGAAAGAATTCCCTCAAACAAAGTCAGGGGAGGAATGTGCCTTGTAATAAGCGAAGGCATTGGCCTGAAAGCAATGAAAACACTTAGCCTTGCAAAATCGCTTGGCCTTGACTGGAGCTGGCTTGAAGGAATAATCAAGATCAGCAAGGGAGGCGAAAAAGGGGAAAGCATTCAGCCAAACTACAAGTACCTTACAAGAATTGCAGCAGGAAGGCCGATTTTTTCTTATCCCTCAAAAATCGGGGGATTCAGGTTAAGGTATGGCAGGGGCAGGAACACAGGAATAATGGGAAAAGCAGTGCACCCGGCAACAATGCACTTGCTGGACGAGTTCATCGCAGTCGGAACACAGCTGAAGGTTGAGAGGCCTGGTAAAAGTGCTGAAGTTTTTCCCTGCGATTCAATTGACGGCCCAATAGTTAAACTGGTTAATGGAGATGTGAGGCAGGTAAATTCTTACAAGGAGGCAATAGAGTTGTCAGAAAAAGTCAAAGAAATACTTTTTCTAGGCGACATGCTTGTGTCAATCGGGGATTTCCGCAAGACAGCGCATCCGCTTATGCCAGCAGGCTACTGCCCCGAATGGTGGCTCCTTGACTTGGAAAAAGCGGTTAAAAAACAAGGCAAAGCACCAAACATTGACTTAGAAAAGATTAGGGCCGCACCAAACAAGGTAGGGCCTTTCAACGCTGTAGAGTTTTCATTGGAGTACGGGATTCCACTTCACCCAAGGTATGTTCACTTTTACAAGGCACTTGAGGCAAATGAACTGCAAGCCCTAATAGAGGAAAGCCGGAAAGCAGAAAAAGCATTCAAGGAAACCAAAATCGTTTCAGCGGTTTTCCCGAACAAAGAAAACATTAAACTACTGCTTGAAAAAATCTGCCTGCCGCACAGAGTAAGCAGCAAATGGATTGAAATAGGGGAAGAGTTCGCTTACCCTTTCCTCAAAACAATGGGTGCATTCACTGAAGGCAAAATTGAGGAAAAAGAAGATGTGCTTGAAACTTTAACTGAAATATCCGGGCTGAAAATAATGGATAAATGTGGAACCTTTATTGGCACCAGAATGGGGAGGCCTGAAGCGGCAAAGCCCAGAAAAATGGTTGGGAACCCCCACGTGCTTTTCCCCATCGGTTTGGCAGGCGGACCCACCAGATCAATAAACAAGGCAATGGAAAAAAGCGGTGACGGCTACACCAAAGGAATCAAGGTGGAAGTGGCACTGTTTAAGTGCAACTTTTGTGGAAAAGTGCTGCCTCAAGCTTACTGCAATGAATGCAATAAGCCTGCAGAAAAAGCATTCCGTTGCCCAAAATGCTCTAAAACTGCCAGCAGCACAAAATGCAGTAGCTGTGGAAGCGAAACAAATGCATTCAGTGAAAGAAACATCGACCTTGACTCAATCGTTGGCTTAAGCCTTGAAAACATGAAAATGAAGATGCCTGAGATTGTTAAGGGGGTGAAGGGGCTCATTAACAGCGAAAAAACACCGGAACCAATTGAGAAAGGAATCCTAAGAGCTGTTTACGACCTACACATTTTCAGGGATGCAACGATAAGGTATGAAATGCTTAACGCACCGCTGACTCATTTCAAGGCGAGGGAAATCAGCACAAGTGTGCAGAAGCTAAGAGAGTTAGGCTACGCCCATGACATTAATGGAAAGCCGCTTGAAAAAGAAGACCAGCTGCTTGAGCTTTTTCCGCAGGACATAATAGTAAATGAAAACACAATTGAATTCATTTACAGGACAACAAAATTTGTTGACGACGAGCTTGAAAAATTTTATGGATTGGCCCCGTTCTACAAGCTAAAAGCAAAAGAGGAAGTAATAGGACAGCTTGTTTTGGGGCTTGCACCGCACACTTCCGCAGCTGTTATAGGAAGAGTTATAGGCTACACTCAGGCAATGGTCTGCTTTGCACACCCATTCTATCACCTTACAAAAAGAAGAAACGCTGATGGAGACCAAGACAGCATAATGCTGTTAATGGATGCACTGCTTAATTTTTCAACCCACTACCTTCCATCAACCAGGGGCGGAAGAATGGATGCCCCGCTTGTGTTCACAATTGCATTAAACCCTACAGAAATAGATGACGAAGCGTACGAAATCGAAACCTGCACAGCATATCCTTTAGAATTATATGAGAAAAGCCAGGATTTTGTCCCGCCTGACTTTGAATCAATTCCAAAGGTAGCATTAAAGCTAGGAAAAAAAGACCAGTATACCGGCATAAACTTCACTCATGGCACGGATGACTTTGCGGAAGGCCCAAAAGTGTCAAACTATGTAAGGCTGAAAACAATGGAGGAGAAAATCAACAGGCAGGCAAAGCTTCAGGGAAAAATAAGGGCTGTAGAGAAAAAGGACGCATTGGAAAGGGTCCTGGTTTCGCATTTTTTGCCTGACATAATAGGGAATGCTCGCGCCTTCAGCAGGCAGAACTTCAGGTGCACCAACTGCAATGCAAAGCACAGAAGAATTCCATTGAACGGAAAATGCTCCAAGTGCGGGAAAGAAAGCATTATACTGACGATTGCCCACGGCTCGGTAATAAAATACCTCAAGATTGCAAAGGAAATAACCAATTCGTACAACCTGAGCAATTATTTGAAGCAGCGTATCGACTTAATAGAAAAAGAAGTTTCAAGCATTTTCACCGACAAGAAAACAGGGCAAAAAAGCCTGTCCGAATTCGCATGACGTCCTCCCATTCCTAAAGGTAGGGGCTTACAAACATTTACAAAAAGGACGTCTCTTATCCGTCAACGGAAAAAATCCACAAAAAAAACCAACTTCCGTTAGGGAGTGGATTTTTTGGGTTGTTAAAAAAAGCCTACAAACCAAAGAAGCACTATCAGCAGGGCAATTAATAGCAAAACAGTGGGCAGTTTTTCTCTTGTTGAAACTGCAGAAAAAATAGTGGAAAAGAAACCCTTAATGTATTGCAGCCAAGAAGCAGGGTCCCTTAGTTCTTTAACTGTTTCATGAATTGTTTCACTGAGGTTTGGCTCCCTCGAGGAAATTGTTTCACCTTTCAGTACGCTGCCGTTTACGGCGTTAACCTGAAGCAAGTAATGCAATCCATCAACTGAAATGTCCGCCGACCATATTGGAACATAGAATAGTTCAAAAGCTGAAAGCACTACATTTTGAGGGGCTGCTTTATTCATTGAGGCAACTCTGAGAGCGGCTATTTCCCTGGCTTCTGCCTCCTTTACTTTTGGTTTTTTGACTTCAAGTTCTTGCTCCGCATCAATTTTGTTGGATAGCTCAAAGTCACTTCTTTCAACAAGCAACGCAACATTTTCACTTAACTCGTTAATGAAAGCATTTAATGCCAGCCTCCCCTTTGAGTGGCTTGAAGCAGCTGAGCCTTTGCCCTGCAAGTAGATGTCATAAGAGAAAAACCAGAACGGAACAAGAAAAAGCTTTGGCGTTCCTACTTCAAATACCAGCCAGTTTTTGGACTTGAGAAATGATTCCAAAATACTTACTGCCTCTGTCTGGCTGACCCTCAGCTTGAACGCCTGTTTGCTCAAGTACATAAAAAAGAAGAGCAGAAAAAGCTAGTTAAAACTACGCGTTTTCTCTTCTCTTCACAATTTTAACTTTGCTGGGCGTTATGAGGACCCTGTCCTGAGAAATCCTTGCGATATCGCCATCAATTTGCTCTATTCCGTCCCTTATCTGGCCGATCATGTCACGGAGCTTTATGGCGTTTCTCTTTGAAAGGTCCGAAATGTTCAACAGGATTATGTTGCCTTTCTTTGCCTCGTCAAGAACCATTGTCAAGTCATTGTCTGTAGTCAATGAAATTGGCTTAACAAAGGCGTCTGCATTCTCGAAAGAGGATTCTTCTTCAACATCAATGTTGTTAAGGAATTCCTCAACATCAATTTCTTCCCTTTTACCTATCAGTTTTTCAAAAAAAGCCACTTGCTATCACCCCTATATTAAAAAAGCGGTATAGAAACTAGCGTCACAAACATTATTTTAATTGTATTGTTCAAAAACCCAAAGTGGATATACATAACACAACGGCCATATGCAGTAAGAAAAGTAAAACCGCAGTACCGGAATAGGTTTACTTCCACAACTCCTTACTCTTTTAACGAGAACGCCGTTAAGTGTTAAAGGGGCATCTAATTGTATGTTGAAAATATTTTTGAAAAAGAGTTTGCTCGCAATACTGTTTTCATTGACCAAAACCTCCTAAGCCCGCACTACACCCCTAAAGAACTGCCTTTCCGGGAAGCACAAATAAAGGAAATTGGTTCTGCTCTTGCAAAAACAATCAAGGGCAGGAAAGCAGACAACATTTTCATTTACGGAAAAACAGGCACTGGAAAAACCTGCGTAACGCGCTATGCGATACAACAGCTGCTTGATTTCTCGAAAGCAAAGAACCTGCCGGTCAACGGTGCATATGTTAACTGCAGAACCCATAACAGCAAATACAGGGTGTTGATTAAAATGGTGAAAGATTTCTATCCAGACGAGAACTTTCTGGGTTTTTCAGCTGCATTCGTTTACGAAAAACTTGTTGATTACGTCAACCAAGGAAAACAGCTAGTGATAGTGCTTGATGAAATAGACAAAATAAAGGACTTGGACGAGTTGGTGTACTCTCTTACAAGAGGCAACGATGAAGTGCAAAAAGGCGGCATATCTGTTATAGGCATAAGCAACAACCTGATGTTCAAGGATCGACTTGACCCGAGAACAAAAAGCAGTTTATGCGAGCAGGAAATGATTTTTCCGCCTTACAATGCACCAGAGTTGCGGGAAATACTGAAACAGCGCGCTGAAAAAGCATTCAAAAAAGGAGTTGTAGATGAGTCAGCAATCAATCTCTCTGCTGCAATAGCTGCACAGGAATCAGGAGATGCGAGAACTGCGCTAATGCTGCTGCTTCGCGCAGGAGAAATCGCTGACAGAAAGAACATGGAAGAAGTAACAGATGCAGAAGTGAAAAAAGCAAAAAGCAAAGTGGAAGAAGAAATAATTCTGAACATGATAAGCACCCTCCCACAACAACAACAACTTGTGTTGTACGCAATTTCAAGCCTCAGCATAAACAAGAACGGAATCAGAAAGCTTACTGGGCAAATTGAGGAAGGAGTGTTCTTTTCCGGGGATATCTACGAGGAATACAAAAAAATGGCCAAGAGAATCAAGGAAGAGGTTGTTTCAGCAAGATGGTACAGGCAGTACATAAGCGAGCTGGAAATGTATGGCCTGATAGTTTCAACTGCTTCAGGAAAAGGGATCAAAGGCCAGACAAGGCTGATAAAGCTCGGCTTCGACGCAGGCAAAGTACACGACGTAATAGAAAAAGAACTTATGTATAATTAACAAATTATGTTATCTGCTTCTTAACATTTAAAGCAACTTTAGGGGGAAGCAATCTCTGCAAGTCAAGCAAATCAACTTTTTTTAGTTCGGCAATTGATTTGATCCCAGCATTGAAAAGCTTTCTTGCTCTTACTCTTCCAATACCGCGAACCTCGCATAGGTAAATTAGCTCCTCCTTAATCCCTGATTTAAGCCTTTTTCTCATCTTATTCAGTCTTGGCAGATGCTCTTTTAATTCAAGGAGCTTTGCCAGCTCAAATGCAGCGTAGGCAAGCCAGTCAGCGCGCTGCATTTTTGCATGCAGGATTCCTGGCTGGACATTAAAGGAATCAACAAGGTTTTGCTCGGAAACCTCCCCAATCCAGTCCTTCAACATTAAGGAAGTATGATACTTTGAAAGCAAATTATAATCGGAAAACATTTCCAATTCAACGTTTATTGGCAGCAAATGCTTTTCCTGTTGCAAACGTTCCCATAACTCCGCCTGCCTGCTTCTTGAAACAGAAAGCAAAGGATAAAACTCGGAAGTATTTGAAATAAGGAAAAGGTAAGACAAGTCATTGAATTTGTTTTTCCTCAGCCCTTCGGTTATTTCATACGCTGAAACCGGGTCAAGGTAGAGCTCCACTACTCTTCTCCCAATAGGGGTTACATCAATCCTTTTCTCGGAGCTATGCACGAACCCCATTTCTTCTAGCTCTTGCAAAATAGTGGTTATTTTCCTGAAAAGCTCTGAAAGGTTGCCGAACTGCTTGGCGTAAAAGGTTGCTGAAAAAAATTTTTCAGCTGAATCCAGGTCAAAAATAAAACCGCTTGAAATCGCTGCAAGCAAATGGAAGCGCAGATTTGATTCAATGCCGAGCCTCGAATCAATGTTCTCAATTTTGCCATTAATGAAGTAATCAAAGTAATCATCTTTCTCAAAATCGGTTTTAGCAATTAAAATTGCTTCTCCCTCAGAATCAAAGGCTGGCCGACCTGCTCTGCCACACATTTGTTTGAATTCTGAAACAGGCAGTTTTTCCATTCCAAAGCCGCTGTACCTGTAAGGCGACGGAATAACCACCCTATAAGCCGGCAAATTGATTCCTGCTGCAAGAGTTGTAGTAGATGAAATGAACTTCAAATGATTTTTTTTGAACAATTCCTCAATTACCTCCCGCTGCTTCTGCATCAAACCCGCATTGTGAAAGCAGACGCCATTCTTGATTAGTGCAGCAATTGACCTGCACTGCTCTGTTGGCTGCTCCAAAACATTCAAAGCTTTCTCTGAAGCTTTCTCAAGCTCCTTCTTTTCGGATTCGGTTAATTGCCTTGATGTCAACGAAGCAAGCCTTTTTGCGATTCCCTCGCTTCTCTTTCGAGTATTAGCAAAAATCAAGGCCTGCTTCCCCCTAGCCAAAGTATCGGCAGCGAGAGCCTCAATATCATCACTTTTTGATTCAATTTTTTCTTTTCTTTTCCCAAAATCAATCGTGCCTTCAAGGAAAACGCCTTCAACCAGCTTAACTGGCCTGAAATCGCTTTCAACCAGGTCAGCATTAAGCCACGAAGCGATTTCTTTTGAGTTAGGAATCGTTGCTGAAAGCCCAAGTACTTGAAGGTTTTTGTTAAAAAACCTCAGCTTTGTTATTACCATTTCAAGTGTGGAACCCCTGTCAGTGCCAAGAGAATGAATCTCATCAACTATTAACACGCCAATTCCTTGAAGCCAGTCAGCCCTGTGGCGGATAAGCGATTCTAATTTTTCATATGTGGAGTAGATAATATCATAATTTTTCAAATAGCTTGAAGAAGAATCGAAGTCACCGATTGAAATAGCTGCCCTTATTTGCAAAGAAGCAGAATACTTTTTCTTGAAATCATTAAAATGTTCTGATGCAAGCGCACGCAAAGGGCAAGTGTAAACAACTTTTTTCCTGTTGTTTAAAATCGAATTAAGGGCACTTAATTCAGCCAAAATTGTTTTGCCTGAAGCAGTAGGGCTGCTGACAACAATGCTTTTATTGAAGAGGTCTTTTTTCAATGCTTTCTGCTGCATCGGATTAAAGTCGGAAAACCCGTTTGCATTTTTCACTATTTCTTCAATGCCCATAATCAAAACCTTTCGGAGGCCTTCGGCAAAAACTTGTAGCCAAGAATCTTGTAAGCCAGTTTTGCAGCTGCAAAATCAGGCGCACGCAATCCCTTTATGGGGGAAAGCTCAACAAGGTCAGCTCCAACAACTGTCTTGCGTTTAAATAGCTCTCTGCATAATCCAAGAACAGTTCCCCAGTCCAAACCGCATGGTTCTGGTGTTCCAACAGCAGGCATAATGCTTGGGTCAAATGCATCCAAGTCAATTGAAAGGTAAACATTTTTTGAGCAAGAATCAACAACCTCTTTTACGGAAAAATCATTTCCAAAAAAAATTTTTACACCGCTTTTTTCAGCAAACTTTTTTTCCTCTGCACTTAAGCTTCTAACTCCTGCTAAAACAATTTTTGATGTTTCACTGCAGCGGCGCATTACGCAAGCGTGAGAGTATTTTTCTCCATTAAGCTCATTGCGCAAATCCGCGTGCGCATCAATGCTTAAAACACTTAAATTATCAAAAGATGAAGCGCAGGCTTTAACTGCAGGAAAAGTTATGGAGTGCTCGCCTCCAAAAAGCAGGGGAAACTTTTTTTGTGAAACAATTTCTTTAACAGAACTTTCAACTGACTCAAGCAGGCCCTTAACGTTTTTTGGTTTAAGGGTTTCGGAAGTGAATATAGGAACTTCCTTCACAATTTCTTTTCCTAGCTCCAAATCAAACCATTCAAGGTGCTTGGAAGCATCAATAATTGCTTTGGGCCCTGCTTTAGTTCCTTTCATATATGAAGCCGTTGCTTCAAATGAAACAGGCAGAAGAACTGCTTTGCACTCACTTAAAGGCTTTTGCGGGTGCTCCACAAAATTGTCCAATGATTCCTTCAGATAGTTGGATTCCATAATATCAATTTACATGAAGGAACTTTTTTAATTAAAACAACAGGTACTGAAAACCCATTATTCGATTACCTCAAGCCTTTTTTCCTTAATTAATTCTCCAACTATCTTGTGTACTGTTTCCAAATCAAGGCCCAAATCGTTCGCTGCTTCATCTGGAAAAGCCTCTGAAAATTTCTCATAATAGCCCAAAAGCTCTTTTTTTGCTGTTTTGTAATCCACGTCCCTCAGCTTTATTATTTCAAGACCCATAGTGACATCGTATTACTTTTTGTTATTAAATTGTCCCTTATTTGGAAAAGATACGAATTTGTCGATTAATGGATTTCATAGATTTTTTCCACTGCCGGCTCTTTCAGCGCAAGGTACTCGTAGGCTTTCTGGAGCGCGAGAATTGCTTTCGGAATGTCATTCGCTTTTAGGGAGTTTGTGCTCTTCCATTCCTCTCCCTGCTTGTAGCGCCTGTCAAAGGAAACGCTGTTGTATGTTGTGCCTTCCTTTCCCTCATTGCTCCAGATTGCTACTTGAATTCCTCCAACGCTGATTTTGTGAATTGGCTTATTTTCTGGCATAATTCCACCTCCTCTTTTTCAGTAAGCTCTTTTTAATAGTAAACCAAGCCTTCCTATGGGGTCGTAGTTCGAGGGAACAAACCTTACAATTTTGTTTTCAATCATTTCAGCACCTCCAAAGTTGTAAACAGTTATGGCTGAAGGGGCTTTTAAAGAACTTGAAACACACATCATTTCCGGTGCCAAGCAGCCTTTCAGTTCCAGAGGCCAAACTTCACGATAATGCCCCGTACGCCTAGGAACAATTCAACACAAGCCTATTTTTTCTAGAAATCAAAAGACATGCTATAATATATAGGAATATTAGGAGATTTGTTCGCTGGATTTTTCACTTTACGTATTCCACGTTTTCCATGTTCTTGAATTGCTTGTCACCCGTCAGGAATTTCATGTTCCTTGTTTTGGCCATTACATACCCTATGCAGTCTATGTAGGACAGCTTCTTTTTCCTGTTTTCCAGCCTGAACTCATTAGCTTGCTTTATGGTGGTTCCATCAACTTCGATTGTGACGCTTTCAAGGCTGTCATATTTCTCATCTGCAAATTTTCGACCGTATTCTTTCAGCAACCCGTAGTGCAGTTCCATTAGGTTTAGTTTTGTGGTTGCCCCAGTTACTTTCAGGTATTTTGAATAGTTTGGGTTCCTGTTTATAATCTCAAAGAATGAGTATGTGTCGAAGAAATAGGGTTTTTCTATTCCCATCCTTTTCTCACCATGTCCTTAAACTTTTGGCCGGACATAGTTCTTTTTGGAGCGGAGCCAAAGAGTTTTGAAAAGTCCGTTTTTTTCACGACTTCAATGAGTACTTTGTCATTTTCTTTTATCCCCTGCTTTTCAAGGAAATCATTCGGGAATACAGCTCCTTTCGAGTTTCCCCATTTTTTTATCGTAACCTCAACAGCCACACAACCACCAGTTATACATTAGTATAATTATAATTAGACTCATTTTTAAGCTTTTTGTAACCTCAATGCCAATGCCAAAGGACAGATCAGCGTTCCTGCGCCCACTTGAGCATTAATTCGAAGGTGTCAATGTTTTCCTTCAGAGCGGAAATCTTTTTTTTGATGGACCCGAGTTTTTTGCTTGTTATCTCGGTTTTGAACTGCACTATTTCGTTGGCGTACTTTCCAACTCTCTTGTCATCCCTGTAAACGATGCTGTTTTCCACTGTTTCAACAAGGTTTTTCCTGTACTCGATGTTTTCAACAAACATTTGAATCATTGGCTTCCAGCGCTTGTCAGCAACAAGGTGTGCTGGCAACTGCACTGTTTCAGCATCCTTCTTGTAATCAGAGTTACTGGCAAGCTTTGCCAAGTGCTTCCAGTAAAGAGGGCTTGACAGTTTCAAAATGTTGTGCTTCACGCCGTAAATCTTTGCCTCATTCAGCTCGCGGTTCCAGTCACGGTGCTTTCTCTCAAACTCTGCCTTGAGTTTGGCTATTTGCTGCACCTGGGACTTAATGCGCGAAGGAGGAGGATAAACCAGCTTTGGCCAGCTCTTGCCCTTGGTTTCAACAGAGACAACACCACCGTTGCTGAAGTACTTCTTCAAGGCCTCAATTCTCTCTGACTTGCCCCCCTTAGAGTCAAGCTCGGGGAACTGCTTTGAAAACACGGAAAAAGACGAAATAATCCTGCTCGCCATACAAAAAAGAAAAAGAAAAGAGATTAATAAATGTTTTCCACCAGAAAAGGTAAGTAGAAACAAGGAGAAAAGATTAAATGTTCCCCGGAATGGGCAGAATCAACCCAAAACAAATGGTCCAGATGATGAGGCAGATGGGCATCAAAACCGAGGAACTTGAAGCAGAGCGCGTAATATTTGAATTGAAGGGCAAAAAGCTCGTAATAGAGAACCCTAATGTTACGGCAATGGACATTCAAGGCCAGAAAACCTACACAGTAATGGGAACAGCAAAAGAAGAAAGCAAGGGTTTCCCGGAAGAAGACATTGAAATGGTTGCAGAGCAAGCAAATGTCAGCAAGGAAAAAGCAAAAAAAGCCCTGGAAAAAAACGATGGCGACATTGCAGCAGCAATTGCAAGCCTGAAAAAGTAGCTGCAGGCACCAGGTTTTTTGGGAAGGTTTTTATATAACTATAGCTATAGTTATATTAGATGGTTTTATGGGTGACACCACCACTATTCAGGTGAAGAAGAAAACTGTTAGTTTTTTGGATTGGGTAAAGAAAAAGCATGGCTTGAGCTCCTATGATGGAGCAATCCAGCAGCTTGGGAAAAAAGAAAAAGGAGCAAGAAAAAGCATGTTTGGTGCCCATCCAAAAATGAAGCAGTTCAAAAGGCAGGAAGAAGACTTCCATGACCTCTAGCTATGTTCTGGATAGCTATGCTTGGGTAGAATATTTTCGTGGAACTGAAAAAGGGGAAACTGTAAGAGTGCTTTTGGAAAACATGGCCTGCTTCACTCCGGCAATTGTTATTGCAGAGCTTTCAGACAAATACGCAAGAGAAAAATACGATTTTTGGGAGCAGGACCTGCAGTTTATTATTGAAAACTCTTCAATAATTGACCTGGGAAAGGAAATTGCTGCAGAAGCAGGAAAAATAAAGCAAGCAGTAAGAAAAAAATATAAGAATAATTTTGGCTTGGCTGATGCGATAATACTTTCAACTGCAAGGAAAATCAATGCACAAGTAGTCACTGGAGACCTTCACTTCAAAAAAATAAAAAACGTAGAATTCCTAAAATAGAAAAAGAAATGGGAAAAGAGGTTAATTATTCTTCTGTTTCCGTTGCTTCAAAAGCATTTATGTTTTCAGCGCTGCCCCTTGCTGACTGGAAAAAAACAGTCAAAGTGACAGAATCCCCTGCAGAATGAGAGGAGAGAACCCTTGCCTCAAAGCTTCCAGAGGCAACAAGAAACTCTTCTTCATCCACCATTATGGAAGACGCATTAATTGTTGCAGACTGCCAGACAACAGGCGATGCATTCTTTGAATTCAAAAGCGCTTCAAGCGCTGAAGCAGTCTGCTGTAACCCGCTTGATGTTGCAGTTGCTGTTCCACCAAAAGAAACGTTCGGCTCGACCACTTCCTTTACAGTGAATTTCAGTGAATTCAACTCGCTAACAAGTTCTTGCTTGAACTCAGGATAATTAACGGAGCCGTCATACATTATTCCTGCTTTTTTTTCTTCAGAATCAAAATCAAAAGAGGTTACTCCATTAAAGTCTGACAGCAAAATGTTTAAGTCGTACTCAAAAACGTTGGCTGATTCCTCAAACAGCACTTCAATGCGCGGAAAAGCAGGGGCAAAATCAAGTTCAGCTGATTCAACGCCTTCAATTGCTTCAACTTCTTCACGCAACAAGCCCTGCAACTCAATTGAATCACTTAATGGCATGGTTCCCTCAAACAAAAGCGCTGGCTTCATCTCTGAAATAGTGAAGCTGCCACCAGCCTCACGGGGAAGCGGTGCAGCCGTCAGGTTAATTTCCTCGAATGCCTGCACGCTTCTAAGGGTTGTTCCAGCAATAGTTGCCTCAAGAGAAATTTTTAGGTTGTCTCCCGGCATTGCGCCAATGTTAAGGAATGCCCTTGTTTTGGGGTCAGCAAAAACATGCTCTTGGGTCAGGTTAAGCTGGTCATTCCTGAAAGTCACTTTTTCTGGAAGAGAAACAAGGCCAATGGGAAAGGCCTGAACGCCTGAAAAAACAGGGAGCTGCCTTAAACCTTGGAGAATTTCTGCTGGGTCCTTTTCGCTTTCAACCTGAAGCTCAGCAACAAAAATTAGTGAGCTTGCAAAGCTTGGCTGCTGTGGCTGCCTGTAAAAAGAGTTAACTACTCTCTCGATTCCCTCAACATTTATTATTTCACGCTCCAGCACTGCTATCTCTGCTTCCTGCGTTGAAGCAGTAATGAACATTGTCGGAAAAATCTGCACAACGTTTGCGTCAATGCCTGAAGCGGAAAAACTCAAAGCAGTTGTGTCCTGAATGTTTGGGGCATCAGGCAACTGCCCTTCAGGCGGAACATTTGGAGCAGAGCCAAACCCTGACTGGTTTAGGAAAAAACTAAAGCCATAAATCGATGAAATCATTATTAAGCCGAGAAAAATTGCGTAAAACTGTTTTTTTTCCATTGTGGAGCGCCTGCGTTTTAGTTCCTGCTCGCCTGTCAAAAACCGACAAATGAATTGGGCAGCATATTAATGAAACTGAAGCATACATTTTTAGCGGTTTTTGACAGTAGTAATTCCACCTAACCACCGTTCGAAAACGGTGGAATTACCTGATTTAAAAAGGTAATTGGTGAGAGAATATGTATTAAAATTACTGCTTAAAGCTTTTAATTGTTGTTAAAAGTTTAGGTGTTTTAATGGATAAAGGCGGAATTGCTGTTGTCAGCTTCACTGGAAGGGAAACTGAAAGCGGAAGAGTCTTTGACACAACAGACGAAAAAACTGCAAGGGAAAGCGGCATTTACAGGGAGAACGCGATTTTCAGGCCAGTGCCAATAATACTCGGCAAAGGCGAGCTTATAAAGGGCTTAGAGGAAGAACTCGAAAAAATGAGGGAAGGAGAGCACAAAACGGTTAAGCTGCAGGCAGAAAAAGCATTTGGCCCGAGGAGAAAAGAACTTGTTGTTGTGGTGCCATTACAGGAATTCAAGAACAGAAACGTCCAGCCTTTCCCAGGCTTAGTAGTGGAACTCAACGACCGATATGGAAGGGTTCAAAGCGTTTCAGGCGGCAGAGTTAGAGTTGACTTGAACTCTGACTTGGCTGGAAAAGAAGTGGAGTACGACATTAAAGTGGAAAAAGAACTGAAAACAGGGAAAGAACAAGTGCAGGCATTAACCGAGAAATTTTTCCCGCTGAAGGACAAGAAAATTGATGCACGCATTGAAGGCAAAGAGCTTGAGGTGAAGCTGCCTAACGGCCTGCCAAAAGAAATCAGCATCATAAAGGACGCTTACGCTAGAACAATCACCGAAAACATCAAGGGCATTGAAAAAGTAAGATTCGTTGAAGAATTCGAGAAGCTGAAAGAAGGAAAGACTGAAAAGAAAGCCGAAGAAGCCCCTGTAAAAGAAAAGAAATAAATGATTGCCTTGGCTTACCATCATGAGTTTGTGTAGGCTGTTAAAGGCAGGAAACCACCGAAAAAAGGCTTTTAAATGTTGCGATTCACAACTGTTATAGTAGGCTTACCAAGCTAATTGTTTTTTTGTTTTGTGATTTTAATGGATACAGACCCTAAAGACATTAAAACTGGCACTACAACTGTTGGATTGAAGACAGCTGATGCAATAGTGCTTGCAGCTGACATGCGCGCGAGCATGGGGAACATTGCGTACGAGGAAGAGTCAGAGAAAATTTACAAAATAACAGAGAACATGGCAGCAACCAATGCAGGAAATGTGGGAGACTCCCTAACAATCATAAGGTTTCTGAGAAGCCAGGTTAACTTGTACGAGTTTGAGCGCGGAGAAAAAATGACAATCAAAGCAGCGGCAACCCTGCTCAGCAACGTGCTGAACGCAACCCGCTATTATCCTTTCATTGTGCAGCTCATTTTGGGTGGAATGAACAACAAGCCGGAATTGTTCGAGGTAACGCCTTTTGGCGGAGTGCTTGAAAGGAAGAGGTACGCTGTAAGCGGTTCCGGAACAGATTTCGCGCTTAGCACCCTTGACCAGAATTACATGGAAGGAATGACCGAAGAGGAAGGCATCAAGCTTGCAATCAAGGCGATTGAGGCAGGAAAAAAGCGGGACATTTACTCTGGCGGAGTATCAGTCAGCGTAGTGGTTATTGATAGGGCTGGTGTGAAAGAAATAAGCCAGGAAATAGTCAAAAAGCACGTTCAGGAATTGAAGAAGGAACGGGTTGCTCCCGCAAAAACCAAGGTCTGAAATCACCCATTTAGCCTTTTTTTGAAAAATTAGTTTCTTAATCGGCTCACAGAACTTAGGGGTAAACGATTCAACTAAAACACAGATATAAAGGAATTGCAATGGACTACTTGAAGGAAACAAAGGAAGCAATTCAGAGCTACCTTCCAAGCGACACTGAAATAACAAGCGTTGAACTGGAAGGACCTGAAATAGCCATTTACACAAAGAATCCGAGGGCATTCTTTGAGAACGAAAACTACGTGGCAAAGATTGCATTCAACTTAAAGAAAAGAATAAATATCAGAACAGACAAGAGCCTGTTGATCCCTGAGGAAAAAGCAAAAAAGAAAATAGAGGAAATAGTGCCACAGGAAGCTCAAATAAAGGAAATAATGTTCAATGCCACTTTCAGCGAGGTAGTTATTGAGGCAATAAAGCCCGGCCTAGTCATTGGAAAAGGCGGTGAAACAAGCAAAAAAATCATTCTTGAAACAGGGTGGGTGCCAAACATTATCAGGGCGCCAACACAGGACAGCGAGATACTGAAAGGAATACGGCATCATTTGCACAAGTACAGCGCGGACAGGAAGAAAATTCTGCAGGAAACATCAAAACAAATTTATGGAGAGAAACCAAACCTTGACAGCTGGGCTAGGCTGACTGCTTTAGGAAGCTTTAGAGAGGTTGGAAGAAGCTGCATTCTAGTGGAAACCCGCGACACCAAAGTAATGCTTGACTGCGGCATAAATGTTGCAACGTATGAAGATCCATTCCCTTACCTTGATGCAATCCGCTTTCCGATAAACGAATTGGATGCACTGGTTATAAGCCACGCGCACTTAGACCACTCGGGGTTTGCCCCTTATTTGTTTAAGCTTGGATATAAAGGCCCGGTTTATGTGACTGAACCAACCCGCGACCTTATGTGCTTGCTGCAGTTTGACTACGTTGACGTTTTGACGAAAGAGGGAAGGGAGCCGCCTTACACTGAAAGAGATGTCAAGGAACAGTTAAAGCACTGCATTACAAGGAATTATAGAGAGGTAACAGACATTGCTCCTGACATGAGGCTGACATTCCACAATGCAGCGCACATTCTTGGAAGCGCTTCAGTGCACTTGCACATTGGAGAAGGAGGCCATAACCTGGTTTACAGTGCGGACATAAAATATGGTTTTACAAGGCTGTTTGACCCGGTTGACATAAATTATCCAAGGCTTGAAACGCTCATCCTTGAAAGCACTTACGGAGCACAGGATGATATTCAACCGCAGAGGCAGGAAGCAGAGGAACAGCTTGTTAAAGTAATCAATGAAACAGTGAAGCAGGGCGGCAACGTGCTTATACCTGTTTTTGCTGTTGGAAGAGCACAGGAAATAATGCTTGTAATTGAAAATGCTTACAGGAAAGGAACCCTTGACCAGAACACAAAGGCGTACATTGATGGAATGACGAAGGAAGCATCAGCAATACACACTGCTTACCCTGAGTACCTTAGGAAAAGCGTTCAGAGGAGAGTGCTGCAGAATGACTCGCCTTTCACTTCTGAATTGTTCCAGGAAGCCGATTACAGTAAAAGAGAGGAAATAATTCAGAATGGTGGAAGCGTAATTGTTGCATCCTCTGGAATGCTTACAGGTGGGCCAAGCGTGTACTACTTGTATCAGCTTGCAGAAAACCCGAGGAATTCCCTCATATTTGTTGGATACCAGGGAGAAGGAAGCATTGGAAGAAAAATTCAGGGCGGCGTAAGAAGCCTGCCTATAACAGCAGGCAACGGCAAAACCAAGGACTTAAAGCTTAACCTGAAGGTTGAAACAGTTGAAGGTTTTTCAGGCCACTCTGACAGGCCCCAGCTTGTAAGCTATGTTAGGGACCTGAAACCAAAGCCAAAAAGAATTCTTGTAAACCACGGCGACAAGATTAAATGCATAGAGTTCAGCAAATTCTTGTCCAGCAGGTTCAGAATCAATGCCAATTCAATCAGAAACCTTGATGCAATCAGGCTGAAATAGCAAAACTTGCTTTAATTAATTTACCAGCTCTTAAAGGCACGCACAAAAATTTATTTAAACAATTTGTTAGAAAAAGAAACAATTTATTTGAAAAGCTAAAAGATTAGCTAAAAAACACACATATACATAATCGAAATTTTTTGGATTTTTTTGAAACAAATTTTATACATAAAAAAAACCAAATATACATAAGAAAAAAGGCTTATTTGAGCTTCTTTTTTCGAGAAAAGCTGTAAAAGTTCATTATACATAAAATGAAGCCTAATTCAGCGTTTTCTCACCGAAAAGTATTTAAATGAGTTAGATTATAGTACTTAGGTCGGGGAACAGAGCATGGATTCTTTTAATCTTTCGGGACACAGGCTCACAAATGAAAAGGAACTCATGGACGGCAGAGTCAAGGCCCTCTGCGAATGTCTTGAAAGAGGTGGAAAACAGTTAGCTGATTCCTCGATGGCTTTAAACAAAAATATCTCACGAGAATGAGGCAAGCCATCCCCTAGGCTTGCCTGCCCCTTCTCTTTCTCTCCTTCTCTTTCTCTAATGCTTTTATTTATTTCCAAGTGATATTCTGCTATGCGAATTCTTCTTACTGGCACCCCGGGGGTTGGAAAAACATCCATAGCAAGAGTGCTTGCCAGGAAACTCAAATACAGGCTTATTAACGAGTACTCATTTGCAGTGGAAAATGGCATAGGCGAGTGGGATGCTGAGGAAAACGAGCTGGTTGTGCCGCTGAAAAAGCTTGAGAAACTACTAAACAAGGAATTGAAGCGCTCGGATAACGTAATAGCAGAAGGCCATTTGCTCTGTGAGATAAGGCTTAAGGTGGATGTGGCAGTGCTTTTAAGAGTGCACCCTGAACTGCTTGAGGCAAGGCTTGAAGCAAAAAACTATAAGCCTGAAAAGATCATGGACAACATTTTCTGTGAGGGAATAGACTACTGCAAAAAGCACTTGGAGCGAAACTACCCCAAAGAAAAAATTGTAGAAGTGCAGGCAAGGAAAAGTATTAAAGAAACTGCAGATACAATATTGAAGGAGATTAAGAAGATTAAGAAGAGGGGGAAGAGGGTTAAAAAGAGGGGCAAAAAATGAGGCTTTTTTTTGTAGTTTTGCTGGTGTTGCTGCTTGCAAATGCAGCATTTGCAACAGTGTTAGAGGAAGTGCCCTTCAATACGCTAGGCCACGAGGACTTCATTATTGAGGGCACTAACCAGAGCAACTGCACCGAAATAGAGTTCTTCAACTTTTCAGACCTGAACAATGCAATAAACCCTGTTCTGTCACTGCATGTGGAGTTCCTGCCAATACAGTCCAAAGACAGCCAAGTAACAATTTTCTTAAACAGCCAATACAAGGAGCTTGCTGAGCTGCGCGGAACTGATTTTCATGATGGGTGGGCGCGAGTAGAGGTTGACAACAACGAATTGATGGAAAAAAATATGCTTAAGGTGTGCGGCAAGACAAGCCAGGCTGTAACAGGGCTGCAAATCAAGAGCGATTCGTTGATTGGTTTCTACCTCAAACCTGATTTCAGAAAAGAGAACGCATTCACGCTTTCGGTGCCAGAAAAAAGCATAAAATTGGGGGAGGAATTCGAAGTAAAAGCAACTCTACATAACTACGGGGAGGTTGGAACCGCATTGCTGCTGAAGTACAGGAGAGAAGAACTCGAAAGGGAAACGCCTGAAACAGAGCTTGTTAGGGGAGACACAAGGCTGGATGCTTTTGTGCCAAAGTGCAGTGAACGGGATTCGAATGGAGCATGCATTTCCCCAGGGGAAATTGAATTCAGCTACTTTTTGAGGCCTGAAAAAGCAGGCCAAATTTCGCTTCTGCCCTCAATTGCAGAATACACCAACATATTCGGTGAAACAGAAGTAATCGAGTCTGACAGGCCGAACATTTTTGTTGAAGAGCCGGAAAAAAAAATCAGGGCATTCATCAGGCTTGAAAAAGGAACCTACAATGCAGGAGAATCCGCAGATTTTACCTTGATTGTTTCAAACATTTCCACTGAACCAGTGCCAAATGTCGGGGTTTTCCTGAATGCTTTTGGGCTTGAAGTTGTTCAAGGAAAACGCTCTGAAACTATCGAGTTGCTGCAGCCAAAAGAGTCAATTGAGAGAAGCTTCAAGGTTACATCTAATTCAAGCGGCAAATTTGATGTTGGATGCAAAATAACCTACCTTGAAGAAGAGCTTATTGAATCAGAATGCCTTGCAGCGCCGATTGAGTTCAAAGAGAAAAGCATTGATTTGGGCATTGTTGCAGGAGCCTTTTTGTTCATTGTAGGCGCAGCAGTTTTCATATACATAATGTCTAGAAAAGAATGATTTAAAAAAACAAACAAAGTTTTAGCTAAATTATAAAATTATTTCTTCTACCCTTTGAAGTTTATTTTTTCCACCCTTAATTTCTGCTTTTCTGGCTGCCTGCTTTTCTTGTATCTAAAAAATGCCACGACTGCAATCACTCCAAGCAATGGGTAAACTGCCGAAGGAACAGAGAATTGCTCCGCATTGCTGAATGAAAGCAAGCCAGTTGCCCTGCTTGAGAGATTAATTGCCTCAACGTAGTTGCTTTGTTCTAGCTCGCTTTTTGCTTTCTCAATCAGCTGCCTTGCCTCCTCATTTGGGGGGGCAGCATTGTACTTTATGGCAGCAAAGTTGAATGCTGAAACAGAATCCTCTTTTAGTTTATCCAGGTCTCCTGCAAGCTCTTTTTCGATTCTTTCAAGCGAATTTATTGCAGTATCAAGCTCTGGTGAAAAAAAATTGGAAAGTTCCAATGCCTTAAATGGCTCCTTCTCGTTTATCGCTTCCATAAATTCTGAGATGCTACTGCTGACACTCAATAGTTGCTCTGAGTTTGCCTTCTCCTCAAGTTTTTCCAAGCGCTCAACAGTTGTTGGTGCCACGTAATTGGAAGGAATGGCTGGAGAGGAAAGTGCTGACCTTAACAAGGAAATTTTCTCTGAAACAAGCTGCTTCAGCTCTTCAAATGCAGATGTTCTCTCCAGTATTTTGTTCAGCTTTTCTTTGGCTGACTTTTCAAGCAAAGAATTGAAGTCGAAAACTTTTTCGGAAAAAGTGCTAAGAAGGGTTTCGGCAACTGAAAGCTCCTGCCTTGAAATCGCCTCCTCTGCTTTTCTGCTCAGTTCAAGCAGTTCATCCCTTTCAGTGGAAATGCTGCCCTCATCCAATCCAACGGAAAACGCCTTGGAAAAAAAGTCGTTAGCAAGTTTTTCCAGCTTGTTCTTTTCTTCCAAAAACAGGCCGGAAATGCCGGCATAAGGTTTCTCTGCAATAACACTTCTTGCAAGAAGGAGTTCCGAAAAAGCTGCATTCAAGTCTTTTTCATTGAATAAGTTCTCTGCTTTCGACAAGTGAAGTTCTGCCTTCTGCAGTGATGATTGCATCTGCTCTGTGAAGTTCTCTTGACTAAAATCTTTTAGGAAAAGGTTTGCGAAAACTGGCTTCTGGCTGAAACCTTTTAGCCGCTCAAGTTCCCCCTTAAACTGATTCAGCTCCTGATGCAGTTCCCTCTCAAAAACCAGAAAATCTTGGCTCTTCTGTTCAAATCCGCTTTGCTCGTTTTCCAGAGAAGCGACAAGCTGGCTTAAACCAATTATTGCTCCAATCGACTTCTCATTAACCAAATCACGGGATTCCTCCAAGCCCTCAATCTCCCCCAGCAAAAGGTCTGCTTTTGCCCTTAAACCCGGTTCATTAGAGCCATTAATCAGGGAAACCTTTTGCTTTAAAGAAGCCAGCACAGAAGTCCAGTACTGCTCATAATTGCTGACTTCCAGTGAGATGAAAAACTGCTTTGGCTGGTTTGGAGGGAGTTCATCGAAAGTAACGGAAACACTTTCATCTGAAATCACTTCAACCGGAATGCTTTTGCCTGTTGAATCAAATGCTTTAAGCCAAGCAATGTTTCTTTCCTTAATTGGAAATGGCAGAAGCACTTTTGCTTTTTTTAGCTCGAATGCAAGCTTGTTCTTAACTGAAAAAGGGAAAGTGTAATCAAATCGGTTTTCATCAACTTTGTCCAGCTTTGGCTCATTAAACTCAACTTCTACCGGCTTCAAAACATTGAAGAAAACCCTGGCTTTCTCCTTTCCGGCAACGCTTTCAGCGAAAAACGCCAGCTTGCCGTCCAAAAAATGAAACTGCAGCTGCTTCTCGCGGAATATGACAGTAATGCTTTCCCTTTCAACTGTTAATGCTGGGTTGAATTCGCTCAGCACCAAAAGCTTTGGAATTAAAGCAGGGGCTTCAATTAATATTTCTCTTTCAAATAGCGCTTTATCTGAATCAAGGAAAAGCAGCTCATCAACATGGGTTGCTGTTGCAGGAACAGAGTTAAAGTCAACAGAGAAAACTGTTAGGCCAAGCGGCACAAAATTCAGGTCAACAATCATCACGCCGTTGCTGAGTGAAACAGACTTAACGTTTGGAGTGGCATGAGAAAAAACAGCGCTGCCAGAATCCTTGGTTTCAAACCGCAGCTGCAGCGGACCATCGAATTCTGCAAGGTTATTCCTTAAAGTGAATTTTTTTCTTGCTGAAAATGGTTCATTCGTTTTTGGAATCGAATCACTGAACAGTTCAATGCCCGCATTTTCCTGCAAGTAGTTTTGTAATGACTCCAAAAAA
Source organism: archaeon GW2011_AR10 (assembly GCA_000830275.1). Taxonomy (GTDB): domain Archaea; phylum Iainarchaeota; class Iainarchaeia; order Iainarchaeales; family GW2011-AR10; genus GW2011-AR10. Next base: position 857,039 of record CP010424.1, read on the forward strand.
GTTTTTTTGGAATCCTGCCTTAGCTTGAAAGAGGATTCATTCAGCTGCTTTAGCTTGCCCAAAGCTTTCGAAAAGTTGAGTTGCGGGCCATCAAAGAAAGTTGATTCGCCTTCAAAGCGCTGCCTTAAACCAAAAAGTTCTTCAGCAGAAAAGCCATTGACTTTAGCAGTCTCCAGCAGCCCGAGGAGTTCAACAAATCGCTGGGAGGCAGAGTGGTTGGCAGCAATCGATTCAGCTTCAGGCAGTTCAGACAGGGAAGACTCAACCTTTTCTCTCAGGTTTTCACAGGAAGATAAAATGAACGGGCTTGAGGAAAAATCCAGAAACTTTAACTGGTTAAACAACGGCTGAAGCTCGGAAAAGGCATCTGACTCAGAAGAAGAGAAAGCCCTTTCAAGGAAATCAATGCACTCTTTCACTGAATTTGCTTGCTCCAAGCGGAAAACCTCCGGGTTTCCTAGTGCGGCTTTAAGGCTGGCAAAGCTCTCAAAAACAGGCTTGCAGTTCTGGAGCTTTTCTTTGGGCCGGGTTGAAGAGTTAAACCTGTTAACCCTCAGCCTTGTAACTGAAGCAAGGTCAGAGAGCAGAAAGTTTTCCTGCTCCCCAAAAGAAATTTTGTTGAGCTGCTGTTCCACCAAACTGATTCTTGACTCGCACAAGCCGACGAGGGTTGAGATGGCTTCATCAGAAAAAAACTCAAGTTCTTCATGGAATTCTTTTGCCTCAAGCAGAAGCTGTTTTAGTTTAAGGGTTTTTTCGCCAAGAGAGATTTGCCCAAGCGCTTCAGCAGTTGAAAGCGCCTGAATCCTTGAGTTGAATTCAAACAGCTTTTTGAGGCCTTCCTCTTTTGCAGTTGAAATTCCTTTTATTGCATCCTCCTGTGAAACAATTATTGTTTCCTGGCTTAGCATTGAAATCAGCTCAGCCAAGAAGTCTTCATCAAAGTCACGGTAGGAAGCTGAATCAATCAGCTCGATTTTTTCCCTGGAATCTTCCAATAGCACTGAAATTTCCTCTTCCAAGGAGTGGTTCCGCTGCATGAGCTCCTGCTTGTGCTTGTGCGTTCGGTTCATCAAGTCAAAAAAGTAAAGCGTGGTTGAATCGCCAACTCCGACAAAACCGTTGAGAGAGTTGAGCAGCTCAAATGAGGGGAAATGCTGGAGAGCGCTGACTGCATCGCTTAATGTCATGGAGTCAGCGAAGAAATTTGCAACTGAGCTTACCGAACTGCCTATAATCGGAACAAAGAAAGGTTTTTTTGGAACACTAGGAGAGAGTTTTTTGTCTGCAGCTTTAATTAGGTCAGCAAGAGTTGACTCCTTGAGAATGCGCTGCTCGAATCCAAGAGCTTCGGAGAATTTTTGGAATTCCGCAGCCCTGCTGAACTGCATTGAAGCAAAGCCCCCTGCGTTTTCCATTTGCGGGTTGGCTAACTGGAGGATGTTGTTGTTTAATGCAGTGAAATCATCGAACAGTTTTTCCTCCCTTATTTTTTCAATTTCCTCTCCTTCAAGCTCTGCGCGCTCAAGGAACATCGCGTAATATGCCAAGCCATTCAAGGCGTCAACCTCTTCAAATGCTCCAACCAAGTGGTGGTTGAGTTCATTGATTTGGCGCGGCAATTCAGAGAGGCTCTGTTGGTTAGAGCAAAGGGCATAAATCTCCTTGAGGTTGTCTTTTGCGCGGGAAAAGTAAAGCCAGCTTCGCGCAACCCTGTTTTTGTACTCGTGCATTACCTGCTGCACTTCAGCCGAAAACAGATTCTCCTCTGCATCAAAACTGCTTTCAACCAGCTCAAAGCATTTCTCCTGGCTTTTACAATAAGGTATTTCGGCGTTAGAGTAGGAAGCCAGCTCCATACAGAGAAGCCTATCCCCAGTTGATGCTTCCTGGCTGCAGCCGAACAAAAACAGCAAAAAAACCAGGCCAGAAATCCACTTTGTCGAGGAAGCCATTAATAACTAATTGACGAAAACAATTAAAAAGATTTTCGACAATTGACGAAGAACTATTTTTTGGCTTTTTTGCCTGTCTGCTGCCCAACTAACTGGCTTAAGCGGAAAAGAATCAGTATTTCCAGCGCCAGCGTAACAATCTGCGCAAGCAAAATAATGAACTCATAAGATGCCATGACTTCCCTCCAACGCTTAACAGTAAGGCCAAAGAGGTATTTAAGTGTTATTGCTTAGGGCGATTGCAATCCAAGCAGTTCTTTTACGCGCTCTTTTTCAAGCGAAAGTTCGAGGCTGTTTACTTCGCCTCGTTTGTTTTTTACTTTTTTGAAGAAGCGCTCAACCAAGCTCACATAAGGTGGATAAGTGCCGCTTCTAACTGAAACATCAAGGTTTACTTTCATGCCTTCCCTTATTGCCTTGCGGTTCCTGAAAATGAACTCAGACAACAGGAATTCAGCTGGAGGAATGCCTCCAAGCTTTTTCTTGAAATCATTGCTCTTGCTTTCCTCAAGCACTGCACTCCATACAAACTCATCTCTTTCATGGTGCTTTAAGTAAGCCGTCCGCTCCATTTGAATTGAAATGCCGACAGTGTTGCCGTAGCGGATATGCTTTAAGGCAAACCTTGGCTCAAGCGTTTTTCCGGTTCGCTCAAATAGTACGAGGTGAGGTGCAGGCACTACGCCTTCCGGCATATAATTGCTTACATTTATGAAACTGTCACCGTAAACCCATTGATTGAATGAACGGAACATGAAATTTTCAGGGGAACGCCTTACCTCAAAAAAAGGTTTTCTCTTAGCCGGTTTTTTTTTACGTTTGGGGTTTCTCCTTGGGAGCCTTCCACGCATGTAAATAAGAAACTGGATGGGAATTTAAAACTTTATTGGACTGGACTGAAAACAGCAAATTATTCCGGCAATTCGCATGTTTCAGGGTCTATGTTCAGCTGCTGGAGGCAGGAATAGTATAAGTCGGCTTGCGCGTCAAGGGAGTAGTTCTTTTCCTGCAGGGAATTGAAGTCAGAGAACAGGGAAGCGTTAAGCGTCGGGTCAACCACTTGGTTTGTTACAATCACACCGAGAATAAACCCTGCGAGGAAAATAATTGCGATAATCGCGCGCTGCTTGGTCCAAAAGCCCTTTCTCTTCGAGCGCTTCGGTGCACTGTCTTCATCAGCCATTGCAGAAGAAATAAGTCAAAGGAAGTATTTTAAGTTTTCTAAGACCAAACCGAATAATCAAGCGGAATTGAAAACAATTTTTGTGGATTTTCCTTCAAGGTCGGGCCTTACAAGCAGAACAATTCGTCCAAGCACTGATTCATTGCTGTACTTGTAGCCTGAGGCTTCAGCAATTTTTTCAGCGAACGCCTTCACTTCTGGGTGCAACAGCATGTTCTCCCTGTTCAAGCGCTGCCTGCTCATTCCGATGTGCATGTAAGATTTTATTTCAAGGAACTCTGGGTTGGCTTTCCTGATAATTTTTGCCCAGTCGGCAGCCATCTCAGGCATATCGTTAAGGCCCCTGATTATAGTGAACCTTATTACCCTTCGCACTTTGAGTTTTCCGATTACTTCAAGCGATTTGTTCAGCCTTTCCCACCCATCCTTGAAAACGCTTCTATTGATTTTCTTGAAGAGCGCTTCGTTCGGCGCATCCAAGGAAACGTAAAGCTGTGTTGGGAGAAAATCCTCGTTGGAAGCCATTTTCTCGAAAACCTGCGGGAGCTGCGCATTCGTAACCAAAAAAACGGATTTTGTATCGGGCAAGCGCTTGATTTCCACAATAAGCTCACAGATTTTTGGGTACATTGTGGGTTCGCCACTTAGGGAAACTGCCCAGTGGCTTGGAAGCTGCGCTTCCTTGAACTTTTGTTCGTGCAACCCGGGCAAGCCGCCGAAACCGCTTAACAGTTTCTTCCTTGATTTGATGACTCCGTCAATTATGTCCCTTGGCTCGTCAACAATTTTGTTGTCAAGGTTGACGTCCTTCATGAACTCCATTGGGCGCCAGCAGAAAACACAGTTCTCGTTGCACCACATTGCAGCAGGGGACATCTGCGCGCACCTGTGGCAGTCAATGCCGTAGAATTTCTCCTTATAGCAGGGCTCTGCGCCTTTAAAGGTTTTCTTGTTGTAAGTGCAGACCTGCACAGCAGAATGGTTCCCTACAACAGCGTACTTTTTCGCGTGGAGCTGCTTAACCACATAATCAGGGAGCTTTGCAATTTCCTTTGAAGCAATTTCTGCTTGCCCTTTATCTGTAACTGCAACCTGCCCCTTCATGCTTAAGACTACATAACGAAAATGGTTTAAAATTCTATGCACATGGCAAACAGCTTTGATTTTTGAGCATTAATTCTGTTTGCTAAATGCAAAATGCAATTTTTTTAGCAAAAGACATTAGTTTTGGTAATTTCTTAATGTCTTTTGCGACTATAGCAAACAGCCAATATTTTTGAACTTTATACTGCTGTTTGCTAGATGCAAAACGCAGTTTCAATGTTCAATTACTTAAGCGTTTTGCTATAGCGAATGACTTGTTTTCTACCATTATTAAAGTCATTCGCTATTTGTTCAAATACATAAGCGTTTTGCTATATATTATACAAAACTTGCAGGGGCAGAAAGGAAAAAACTTAAAAAAGCCTTATGTAGACTTAGTTTTTTGGATAAATTTATAAACAAGTAAGTCTTTTATTATACAGGGGTTATTGAAATGTACAAGTATACTATTGCAAGACAGCTGGCAACTAAAAGAGTCATAACCAACAGGGGCGACGAAGTGGGAAAGCTAACTGACCTCTTGGTTGAGGAAACAAATGGCGACATTGAAGCGCTTTTGGTGGAAGTTGACCGCGACAGCAAGTTGGCAAGAAGAATAGATTCAAAGGACAGGATTATTCGCATACCTTACTCTGCTGTTACTGCTGTCAGTGACGTCTTCATCGTGGACGAACGAGAGTTAGGAACTATAACCACAGAGTAAACAAACAGTTGGACATCCAAAAAATGGCCCTCTGTTATGTTTAATTTCTAAAACTCTAGCGTAATCTGTTTTTTCTTGAGGTCCACGCTTTGAAGGTTTTCTGCTGCAACCCGGTTTTTGCCTGCAACAGATTTAATCTTATACATAATTTCTTTTTCGTTGAGGCCTTTACCTGAGAGGGCTTTCACTGCTTTCACTATTTCCTCCAAGTCATTGTAGTGCGAGTAAATTAGTTCAGAGCGCTTCCTGTTCTCCTCTATCTGCGCTTCAAACCGCTCTTTTGCCTTCAATTGTTCGCGGAAGTTAACTTCAAGGCGCTCTACTTCCTTGCTTTTAGTGCTCTCTGCCTCTTTCTTTCCTCCCTCCTTGAAGGAAGCAGCAAAAGCCTCATCCAGGGCACGATTTAGAGAGGAAACGCTTTCCTGTTTTTCCTGCAAAGAATTGAACCTGAAGGGGAGAAGAGAACTGCCTACTTTTACCGGTGCAAGTTTCTCCAATGAAACAGTGTGGAATTCCTTAATTGCCTTTGCGAGCTCCCCTGCTTGTTTTTCCTGCAGGGAAGATGCTGCTAAATGCTTTTCCAGGCCGAGGTTGAAGAGAATTTCCTCTGCTGCAAGCGGTGAAATGTTTATTTCGCGGATTATTGCTCTAGCCAAGTCGGTTTTGCTTTCCTTTAAGGCTGAAGAAAAGGGTTTTTCGTTAATTTCAAGCGGTGAAATGCCTTGCTGTGGCGGCAGCTTGTAGGGAGAACCCCTTTTAAGGGTTCTGTCACGCCATTCCCTTGGATTCTGCACTGCCAGTATTGTGAGTTCCTTGTCTGTTAGTATGATGTTGCTGTGCTGAACGAACTCAAGGAAGAGGAAGTACTCTTCAAAAGAAATTTTTACAATGCGGTCAAGGCCCTGCTGTTCAATGCAGGAAATGCGCCTATTAAGGAGGTGCTTTTTCATTGACTGGATAAGGGGGGAGCTTCCTTCCCCTGCAGGAAGCCTGAATGATGTCAGAAAAAAGGAGGAAGGCGTTATTATTATGTCTTTTGGCCCTTCCCCTGAGTGAATTTTTAGCTTCAACACCCCCTTTTGGAGCAACTGAACCTTGTTTAGAAAGGATTTTTCCACTAATGGCTTCAGCTCCTCCACGAGGTAGGCAAGGGCAAGGTTGAATAGCTGCATAGGGAACAAAAGGGTGTTGAATACTTATTAACCTAATTAGTGCATGCAAATGGGCGAGGTAAAGGCTGAAACAAAATATTAATGTTTTCACGGATTATATTGCTATGCCGGGAAAACCAATAGAACGCGGGCGGTTTAGACGGTTTATTTCAAGGCTTAACCCGAGAAGAGTTCTAAGGAACCGTGCACTCAACAGAACCCTTGTGGAAGCGGATGTTTTTACTGCGCAAGGACAAATCGCTTTCGCTGCTGCTGTTTTAGAGAAATACGATGCAAGAAACAGAAAAATCGAGGAGCATGAATTAAGGGCAGGCTCGACAAAAGCATGGGATACGCCTGTTATCCGGAATGCGTTAGAGCAAAAACTCAATGGGCAAATTTTTGGTGGCTTTGGGCAGCTGAGCAAAGAGCTGCCTGAAATTATCAGGGGAAAGAATGCAAGACCAGAACATTTAACGGAAAGAATTAAACAATTGAATCCCAACATCAGAAATGCAAGTGAAGCAGGGGCGGAAGCCAAAAGAATTGCTGACGAACTGAACCGCAGAAGCACAAAGGCATACAATGCAAACTTTGAAATTTTAGTTTTGTCTGAAGAAATCAGGGCAAAGATAAAAAAAGGCGGAAGGGAATTAACTGAAAGCGAAAAGCGAAGATTGTTTGATTTAAAGAATGCGAAGGATGCGTTCGGGCAGATTCTAACCGGAGTGCACGGCAATATTGAATTGCTCAGCGAACAATTCAACTAAGGCTATTTTATGAAAGGGAAAACAATTGTTTTGGGGATTACGGGAAGTGTTGCAGCAGTTAAAGCGTTTGAGTTGTGCAGGCTGCTCAGGAAAAAAGGCGCTGAAGTGCAGGTTGTGATGAGCGAGGCAGCACTAAAGCTTGTTGGAGAGCAGGCAATGGAGTGGGCTTCAGGGAACAAGGTTATAACTTCCTTGAGCGGAGCAACAGAGCACGTGCAGCTGTTTGGCGCAAAAGGGAAAGCAGATTTGCTGTTAATTGCACCTGCAACAGCAAACACAATTTCAAAAATCGCAATGGGAATAGATGACACTCCAATCACTACTTTCGCTACAACAGCAATTGGAAGCAAAAAACCAGTTATAATTGCGCCTGCAATGCACGAGCCAATGTATGAGCACCCTATTGTGAAAGAAAACCTTGCAAAACTTGAAGCAATGCAAAGGGTGCGCGTAATTAGGCCGTTTATTGAGGATGAGAAAGCAAAACTAAAGGATGTTGATGAAATAGTGCTGGAGTGCGAGAAAGCACTGACAAAGCAGACACTGAGTAAAAAAAAAGTTATTATAACCAGCGGGGCAACAATTGAAGAAATTGATCCGATTAGAGTTTTAACCTCAAAAAGCTCCGGGAAAACAGGAAGAGAAATAGCAAGGGAAGCTTACAGGCGGGGAGCAGATGTTACTCTTCTACATAATGGGGTTGTTGAATCCGCAATTGCCTCTGTTGAGGCAAAATCAGGAAAAGAAATGCTTGATGCCACAATCCGAGAACTGGATAAGGGGGCTGATTTCCTTGTCTGCGCTGCGGCAATAAGCGATTTCAGCGTGAAAAAGAGCAATGAAAAAATCAAATCTGAAAAAAGGTTTTCAATAGAAATGGTTCCTGCAGAAAAACTGATTGAAAAGGCAAGAAAAAGGTTTCCTAAACTGAAAATTGCGGGCTTTAAGGCGGAAACCAATAAAAGCATGAAAGAGCTTGAAAAAATTGCTAAAGAATTTTTGAGGAAAAACAAATTGCAGCTTGTTGTGGCAAACGATGTTGCAAGGAACGAAATGGGTTCTGATATTAACGAGGTTTTAATTGTTTCAGAAAAAAATAATGCAGTTGTGAAAGGGGAAAAGGAAAAAATTGCTAAAGAAATTTGCAACCAGATTGAAAAAATAATCTAACAAACAAAAAGAATTATTAAGCAGAAATTTACGGGTCTGTAACGTTTTTGTTGAAACCCCTATTTTTACTGGCTTTTTATCCACTTTTCGTATTGTTTGTGGTTTCCTGCAAGGTGAATCGTTTTTATTTTTTCTTTTTCGTCAATTTTTATGACAATTCTGTACTGACCAGCTTCCGCAACATAGAATTCTATTCCGTGCTTTAAATGCCTCGTTTTTGTTTCTTCCTTTTGTTGCTGGATTTTCCCCCAAATCATTGTTTGAACTGATTTGTCCATTTTTAAAAAGTGTTTATCCCAACCAGGCTCAAAAATGAGAGAATAAACAGCCATTGGTTCCACTTTAAAAACCGTACTTGTGCTTTACCTGCTCTTCACTTAAATATTTCAGGCCTTTAGATTTCATTTCTGCTTCTTCTTTAGCAATTTTTCTTGCAACAAGCTCTAGTTCAACACTTTGTGCGCTAACAGAACTCGAAGAAAGCCTTTTCTCCATTTTTTTAACTCTGCTTTCCAAGCTTTCAACCCGCTTTAAAACCTTCTGCAAAGAAACACTTTTGCCATTGACCATTGCGACCACATAAAACTATTCCTCATTTATCATTATAAACATTTCTCAAAGTATTCGCAAAAGAAATATGCAACCAGATTGAAAAAATTGTTTAATTGGATTCTTACACGCCGTTTTCTAATGCAGCAAGGCCGGGAAGCTTTTTTCCGGCAAGGTATTCGAGGAGCGCTTTTCCTGCAATGCTTACATGCGTGAAGTCCTGCGGAAGCAAGCCAATCTGGAACAAGGCCCTTTCAGTATCGCCGCCACCAACCAAAGAGAAGCACCTGCTGAACGCAATTGTCTCAAGGAGCTTTTTTGTTCCAATCTCAAAGCTTTTCTGCTCGTAAACCCCTAATGGGCCATTGAACACAACAAGCTTTGAAGCGCGCACTTTCTTTTTGAACAGCTCGGTTGTTCCAACGCCAATGTCAAGGATGGCCTCTTCAACAGGAAGGTCCTTTAGCTTAAGTTCCCTTCTGCCTCCATTCGGCTTTGAAGCAACATCAACCGGCAGCACAATCCTTGAACCGTGCTTTTTCAGAAGCGCTGCGGCTTTCGGAAGCAATTTTTTCATTTCTTCTGTTTCAAACAATGCGTCGCTTTTCCCAAAATTGACGCCTTTTGCCTTCAGGAAAACTTCTCCAAACAATCCGCCAATGCAGACCTCATTGCAGAGCTTTTTTTCCAGCATTGATTCAACGATTTCAATGCTGTCTGAAACTTTTGCCCCGCCCAAAACAAGGAGTTTTCCGTCTTTTATTTCTTCAAGTTTTTTGAGGCCTTCAAGCTCTCTTTTCAGCACTGGCCCAACAAAGCTTGGAAGCCTTGCGGCCAACGCAACAACGCTTGCATGGTTTCTGTGGCAAACGCTTAATGCATCCTGAACAAAGTAGTCTGCCACTCCTGCCAATGATTTGAATGGCTCAACAGCTACAAAGTCTTTGGCTGTTTTTCCCTTGGCTTCCTCAATATCCAAAAACCTTGTGTTGTCCAAAACAACAACTGTTCCTTCCCTCATTTCCTTGATTGCCTTTACAAAGTTTTCATCCCATTTAACGAATTTTACATTCCTATCAACAAATTTTTTAATAAAATCGGCATGCCTTTTAAGCGGGATGAAATCCGCTTCGCCTTTTCTTCCCTGGTGGCTTAAAACAACTACTTTGGCTCCTTCCTCGCAGAGAGCATAAATTGTTTTAGCGTGCTCTCTCAGCCTTGAGGAAACAACAACGCGGCCTTCAACAATGCTGCTGTTGAGGTCAACCCTTACAACAACAGTTTTTCCTTTAAGCTCTTGGTCAAAAACGTCTTTGAAGGGCAAAATTTCACCTTGGGATCCTAACATCAATGGAACAGCAAAAACAATAAATAAGTAACATTTTTGCGTGGTTTGCCGTTAGTTTTGGCAAAAGCCGCAATCGCAGAAAAAGCCTGCTAAAGTTATTAAGCTGTTTCCACACAAATTCTTTCATGGCTGAACTGAGGGAAAAAAGCGGCCTTCCACTGAAACTCGAAGGGAACAAACTTGTTTTCGGGAAACCATTAAAGCAGGTTAAGGCAGAAGCAAGAACATTAGAGCAAATGAAACCTGTTCTGCTTGAGCCAAACGCAAAGGCTTCGCAAGAACTCTATTTCATGTACCGAAATGTCTGCCTCGAAAAGCACAGGAAAAAAATTGAAGAGAATGGGTTGAGGTATGATTTGACCGTAATTCCTCCTGCAACAATCGGAAAAGAATTCATTAAAACAATGGGGCACTTTCACCCAAATGTTCCCAGCACTTCAGTTGCTTTTCCGGAAGTTTACGAGGTGCTGCACGGAGCAGCGCACTACTTGCTCCAGAAAAAAGATGGAAGCGATGCAGTTGTTTTGAAAGCAGTTACAGGAGAAAAGGCTTTGATTCCTCCAAGTTACGGTCACATTACAATTAATGCGGGAAAGGAAACATTGGTTATGAGCAACTGGGTTTCAATGAGCTTTTCATCAGAGTACGGAGCAATAAAGGAAAAGCATGGAGGAATGTACTTTGAGACAGTTAATGGCTGGGTTAAAAACAATAATTATTCAAGCGTTCCGAAGCTGAGGGAAGTTAAAGCAAAAAATGTTGAAATTTTTGGCTTGATTAAAAATAAGCCAATGTATTTTTTGGCTGAAGAAATTGAAAAACTTGAGTTCCTAAACAAACCGCAGAATTACTTGGAAGTTTTTGAAAAATATTTGAAATGACGTCCTCCACTGCCTAAAGGCAGAGGTATCCCAACATTTAATGGACGTCATGAACCCGTCAACGCAACACTTTGTCAAAAAGAAAACAGGTGTTTTTATTTCACTTGACAAAGTGTTGAAAAGATACCGAGACAATAACCGCGACTCAAAAGCCGAAGTATCTTTTGGGTTGAATGAATTTGAATCCGAGTAAACTACAATTTTTCAATCAGGTCAACAATGCGCTGCGAGTAGCCGAGCTCGTTGTCATACCATGCAAGCACCTTAACCATGTTGCCGCCAAGCACCATCGTTGACTGCGCGTCAAAAATGCTTGAATGCCTGTTTCCAATGACATCGCTTGAAACAATTGGGTCATCAGTGTACTCGAGAATTCCTTTTAGGTAAGTTTCGCTTGCTTTCTTCATTGCAGAATTGACCTGCTCAACTGAAACATTCTTTTCCAGTTCTGCAACGAGGTCAATCAAGCTCCCGTTTGGAACCGGAACCCTTAAAGCAATTCCTTCAACTTTTCCTTTCAGCTCTGGAATCACTTTTGCTGCTGCCTTGCTTGCGCCAGTGGAAGTTGGAATAATGTTTAGTGCAGCGGCCCTTGCCCTCCGCAAATCCTTGTGCGAACCATCAAGAACTCTCTGGTCATTTGTGTAGCCGTGCACTGTTGTCATGAAAGCGCGCTTTACTTTGAAGTTGTCGTTGAGGACGCGCAGCACTGGCATCAAGCAGTTTGTGGTGCAGGAAGCGCTGTCAATTATTTCCTCATTTTTCTTTAAAACCTCATCATTGACGCCGAGCACAACAGATGAAACTTGTTCGTCGCCTTTTGCTGGAGCGGAAATCACCACTCTTTTTGCTCCTGCCTTAATGTGTGCTAATGCGTCCTCTTTTTTCCTCAGCTCGCCGGAGCTTTCAACCAATACATCAATTTTGAGCTGCTTCCAGGGAAGCTTTTCAGGGACATCCCTTTCATTGAAAACCTTTATTTCTTTTCCATTAATAACAATTGCATCCTTTTTTGCTTTCACTGTTCCAGGAAATCTGCCGTGAACTGAATCGTACTTGAACAGCAAAGCAGAGCCTTCCGCGTCCCTTACGCCGTTAATTGCAACCCACTCGATTTTTTTGCTGTCAATTCCTGCGCGGAGCACAAGTCTTCCAATTCTGCCAAAACCGTTAATTGCAACCCTCACCATGCCAAAACCTCCAATAAGCCTTTTAGGAAAAGGCTCGCGAAAAAGTGGCTTCGCCAAAGCCTTGAATCCTGCTAATTGAATGGAACAGCAAAAACAATAAATAGGTAACATTTTTGGGATTGGGAAAAAAATAAGTCTGTGGCTGGCGCTACCTTACCCTGATTGCTTTCCTGCGCCTTGACTGCTTGTAGAAGTAGTCTGAAATCAGGATGGAGGCAATTTCAAGCACAACGAATGCAAGAGCAGCATTGAAGCCGAAGAACCTGTCAACCTGGAATGGCAGAATGAAGAGCAATATTGCAATGCCGATTCTTGTAGCGTCCTCAATTTGTTTCTCGCGCGAGCTCTTCGGCCTTCGCGGGAACAAAAGAATGCTTTTTGTGTGAGCAAACGCTGCAGCAAGCAGGGAGATAACTACAAGAATCAAGAACAGGACGGGTTGCCTTATTATTGAGCCGAACAATAGTTCAGTGCCTGCACCGGCGCCAACAAACACTGATTCAAAGAAGCCGGTTGCAAGGAAGCTTGCCTCAAAAACAGTGAAGCCCTTCCTTGTGACAATCAGCTTATGGCTCCCTGCTACAAGTGCCCTAAACTCCCCTCTGCCTAAATCGCTTAATTCAATTCTCTGCCTTTCACCGTTTGGAAGCTCTACCTCAACTATTATGTCGGAGGGAATCTGGCCGTCCTCTGTTTGAACGATTATTGGGAGGGTTTCCCCAACAGCAATTATTTCCTTGAAGTCAGGCAACACGATTCTTGCAACTGAAAAAGCCCCCTGGAATGGGTCAAACTCTTCCTTGGAAACATCCACAAGGTAAGCGCCGGGCTCTATTAAATCAAAAATTATGAAGCCGCCTGCATTAGTGTCAAATTCTCTTACCGTTCCGGAAGGGAATGTAAGTGAAACATTTGCGTTTGCAACAGGCTTTCCGAGCCTGTCGAAAACTCTCAGGTGCCTTGTGTCGCCTAGGAAGTCAGCATCATTGTAATTGAATATCACGTTGAACTGGTTAAAGCCTATTACAAGGCTCTGCAATGCCTCATTGTTTAACTCGTTTAGTTCCGGCACAGAATTGGATGGGTCAATTACGAGCTTCAATTCGTTTACTCCGAAGAAATCGTTTGTGTCCTCAACAGAAAAATAGATTTCAGCTGAGCCATCGGTTTCAAGCCCTGCAATTGTTACTGAGTCAACCAGCTGGTTGTTCAAAAGCAGGACAACATCAAAAGAGGCGGCATTGGAAACGCCTGCATTCTTTACTGTTGCACTGACATTCAAGGGCTTTCCGACAACAGAAAACGAGGGAATGTTTTTTTGAGTGAAAATCAACTCTGAAAGAAGCACGCAGTCCTCGTCAATCAAATCGTCATTGTCGTCATCCTTGAAATTACCGCAGATTTCAACGCACTTTATTCTGTGCGGTGGAATAACAGCATACCACGCATCAGTATATACCCTTGAACTGTTTCCTAAACCATCATAAGCATAAGTGTTTGAGTAAAAGAAAACCTCTCCTGAAACAGGGCCAATTGTGCCGGTAAACTTTTCCCCGCTCTTTGACAGGAAAACAGTTTCATCTTTAGAGGTTCTTCCAAAGCGGTAAAACACTTTAGCTGTTTCAACTGTAGCTCCCTCAACAGGGGTTAGCTCAACATCAATAAAGAAAGCAGAATAATTGTCATTAGGCCTTGCCTCAAACTCCACGCTTTCAATCAGCTTAACTTTTTGGCTGGGAAGCGGGGGCCTGAATGCCTCGTCCTCGTCAACAGGCAAAAAGAACTGCAGGTTAACAATGCTGCCGTCAATGTCCATAAAATTGTAGTACACTGTGTCTGCATCAGAAAATGAAGCATTCAGGGTTTGCCCCTGCTTTACATTGGTGAAACTGAACTGCTGTGAGGAAGAGCCCCTTACAACAAAAACGTCAACAAACCCAATGCTGTCATCATTGTCATACACGCTTGTTGCAACAAGCTGGCCGCTCTGGTTAACAATTTTAATCCATGAAAACTGGCTGCTTCCCTGCAGCAGAATCACTGGTGCATTTCCCTCATTTGCCAAATTAATTGTTTCGCTAATTTCTTCGTTGATTATTGCTGAATCAAATGATGCTGCTTCAAACTGGATTGTTGGAGTCTCTGTCACAGTTGATGGGGCAGCTGAAGCAGGAACCCCGATTAAGGCGCAGGCTGCAACATCAGACGCAATTAAATGGTAAACTGTTGAGCCAAAGCCGGAGGTAACTTTTTTCCCAGAAGAATTGTAAACTGTTATGCCACTGTAAGGGTAAATTTTTCCGGTGAACGGCCCGGCTGTTGCAGTGAAAGTGTCGCCGTTTTTAATCATCGGGACACTTGTTCTTGTTCCGCTTTTAGTGAAACTGTAAAAAAACACTGCCCTTTCAGCTGAAAAAGCGGAATTAATGTCAGCTGAAACATCAAGATAAAAGCTTCTGTTCCCCTCGGCAAGCCTTGGAGTGATTGTTTTGCCCAAAAACACTTTCGGCTTTGGCTGCACTGGAGTAGGCTCTTCCGGGGGCTGCGGGTTCAGAACAAAAATGAAGTACTGCAGGTTAACAATTGCCCCGTCATTGTCCATAAAATTGTAGTAAATGCTTGAATCAGAAGAAAATGCAACATCAAACACTGTTCCTTCTTCAACTCCTGAAAACTGGTAACGGTTAACTGAGCCGGAAGAAGCAATAAAAATGTCCACCAAACCAATGCTGCCGTCATCATCAAACACGTTTGTGGCCACAAGTTCTGGGCCCTGAACTTCAATCTGAATCTGTGAAAATTCTTGTGCATGCGCTGCACTAGGCAAAACCAAGGCCAAAAGCACTGCAATCAAAGCATGTTTTATTGATTCTCTGTCCATATCGTCCACCAAATCAAGCTCAAGGAATTTATTCTCTCGTAATGCATTCTCCTGATAAAGCTTGGCTCAGTCCACCACTTAACTCCGACATCGTTTACTTGCCCGTAAGCAGGAACAAGGCCCCTTTCAATGACATCAAATTCATGCACTGAGTAAAGCGAATTGTTCCTGTCAATCCTGAGGTTGTTAGTTGAAAGGCTCGACAAATTGGATGAAAGCTTGCTCGTTAACAGCACTTCATCTTCCCTGAACTCGCTTAAAGAAATCAGCTGCAGCACTGATAGGTTGGCTCCGGCAACAGAATACTTGTAAGTGTTGTTTTGCCCTGATGCTGTTGAATTCCAGATGCTAACCCACAATGGCTCGTTCTGCAGGAACTCATCGTAAGAGTAAAACAGTGCCGGATCAACAACATAAGTTATTGAAAGAATTTCATTGTTGGATTCGTTGCTTTCAGGCACTTCATCAAGCGGGTCAACTACAACCCTTACTTCATTTTCCCCTTCAAATGCTGCTGAGTCAACGGAGAAGATAAATGCAGCGTTGGAGTCAATTGCCAGCGCTTCAAACTGCCCGGAATCAACCAGTTCATTGTTGAAATAAAGCGATAATGTGAATGGGGTTGAAGCGTTATCTCCCGGGTTTTTCACCATTCCTGAAACCATAATGTTTTCGCCGCTGAAAACAGATGACGGAATGTCCACATTTTCCAGTGTTAGGTCAGACAAAAGCAGCTCGATGAATATTTCTTCAACGTTGTCTGCCTCATTCACTTCACTAATGTCTCCCTCCGAGTCAACGAATACATAGAAGTTTGTTGCCTCCTGGAAATAAGCAGCAATTCCTTCCTCTTTCTCTGCAAGCCTGAATACTGTGCCTATTGGCGCCTCCCAAACAAACTGCAGGGTTAGCTCGCCGTCCTTGGAAACCGCATCAATAAAGGTTACTGCAACACCGTTCCCTGAAAGCGCGTCCTTGAAGAACTCAACGTAGAAGTCCTCTGACTTTGCGTAATCTGACTTAACTATAACAGTGAACTCAACGCTGATCAAGTCCGTTCCAACGTAGGTTGGAGAGCCAATTTCAATTGATTTAATGTAAAGGTTCGGCAGGTTGCAGCCCTCATCAACCAGGCCATCGCCGTCATCGTCAGCATTGTTGTTGCAGATTTCTGGGCCGGCAAAGTAAATTGAAACCTGCGTTTCGTTGTTGGATTCATTGCTTTCAGCAACCGCGCCTGAATCATCAGCTGTTAACACAAACTCTTTTGTCTGATACAGCCAGCCACTCATTTGAGGATTGGAAGAATTGAAAGCAATGTTGAATACAAGGCTTACCGCGTCTCCTGCACCCAAACCGTTAACTGTCTTTGATTCAGAGTACTTGTCTGGCCCTGTTCCCTTCTCCTTCAACTTAACAGTAAAAGAAGCATCAGTTTCGCCGGCATTATTGTAAACCGTTACAACAACTAAGCCAGTTGAACCATCATTAATTACTGAGGAAGCACTGGCCGAAATCGTTAAATCTGGAACTGACTCGCATGGAATGCTGCAGCATGCATCCGAATCAGTTGCACTCAAAAGCGTGCCCGAGCAGGTTTCAAAGGCACTGCAAATGAAACCATTCTGCTCTGCACAGGTCTGGATAGGCAAGGAACAGTCAGCCGGGCAAGTGGAAGTGGTTTCACTTCCAGTGCACTGGCCGTCGCCGCAAACATCCGCTGGCGGGCAAACACCGCAGTCAGCGGAGCAAGTTGAACAGTCTTCTCCTGTTTCACATGAGGCATTTCCGCAGACAGGCCCTGCAGGAGCACAGTCGCTTGGACAGTTGTTTTTGTTCTCTCCCGCCTCACAGGAACCATTGCCGCAGACAGGGCCACCGCCGCCTCCTGTCTTCCTGAAGGTAACGCTGGCTTCAGAGCCATTGTAGTCAAGGTTGTCTGTTGCCCAAACATAAATTGTGTGGTTGCCGTTGCTGTAGCCGCTAAACACGTAGCTTGTGTTGGTTGAATTGTTTATTGTTGCGCCGGAATCAAGCCTTAACCAGTATGTTTTCACTCCTGAGCCAGTGCCATCGCTTCCAGTGTACTGCACTGTAATGCTTGAAGATGTTGTGTCAGAACCACTTGTTGGGGAAGAAATTGTTACGGTTGGAGCAGTTGAATCATAAACTGTTGAGTCATTAACAGTGCTTGATTCGTTGCCTTCAGAGTCCTTCACTTTTACATAAACTGTTTTTGTTCCATCGCCGGTTGAGCATCCAGCTCCTGTTGTAATGTCAAAGCTCGAGTAGGTTGAAACAAAGGCAATCCAGCTGCCAAATGTTGAATTGTTGCAGCTGAAAGCCATGTGAGAGGCATCACTTCCAGCGGAAATTGTAAGGGTTGGAGTTGAATCATTTGTGTAGCCAGAAGTATCAGTAATTGCAATTGAACTTAAGCTCGGGGCATTAGTGTCTTGGCCTAACCCCCACTGCGACAAGTGGTTCAAGTCAGCTGTAACCTTTAGAGTGGTCAAGTTAACGGTTGACGGATACTTCACCCACTCTCCAGCATTAGTATCATAGAAGTACATTGAAACCTTGTTTATGTCGGAAGCAGTGCAGCCATACAACGGAGCACTCCCTAAAGCATTATAGCAGTTCAGGGCAGCAACATTAATGTCAAGGGTCAAACTTGGCTTTGTTGCACCGAACGAAGTGCTGCTCGGCAATTCAATGTCATAAGCTTCAAGCATTGTTCCGCGGGTGAAAGGCCTGTAGTTTGTGTTTGCATCAATTGTGATATTGTTGTCTGCTCCAAACAATCCTGAAGGAAAAGTGAAGTTAAAGTCTCCCCAAGCACTGGATATCTGCTGGTTAATTCCTCTTCCATCAGTTGGCACCTTGAAAGGGCTCTGCGTGTCAACAAAGCACTGAATGGCAGTGGAATCGGCATAGTTTCCTAAAGCATCATAGGTTCTAACCTTGTAGAAGTAAACACCATCAGTTGAGCCAGAGTCAGCTCCAAACTTGCTGCTGCCAGTCAAGTAGTCGGAGCTCGGGGCATCAACGCAGCCGTTAATGCACACAAAGCTGGAGCCGAACTTCTGCTTGCAGAACTGGTTTTCCAAAGTGTCTGGGCAGTTCTCTCCCGGAGAGCAGATGCTGTCACCGCAAACAATAGTTACAGAGGTTACCTGCCTGCAACCTGTTTGGCTTGTTTCCGGGTTGCCGCAAACATAGTTGTTTCCATAGTTGCCGTTGCCTGAAGTGCTTGATGCGCGGCAAGCAGCATTGTCATAAGAGCAAAACTCGCCTTGCCCGCAAAAATTGTCACCGCATTTCAAGCAATCATTCTTGCAGCTGGTGTTGTCTTCGGTTGACTCACAAACCCCGTCATTGTCACAAGTGCTTCCCACAACACCATCGCAGTCCTGCGGGCAAGTAGAAACTGTTTCGGTTCCACTGCACCAGCCGTCAACATAGCAGCCGGAACCGCTTCCGCTTGCAAAGCTCTGGCAGTCAGCGGAACAGCTCTGCGGGTTTTCATTGTAATTGCACGTGCCATTGCTGTTGCAGACACAGTCAATGCCTGCTGCCTCAAACCACTCGCAGAACCCATCACTTGTTGGAATGTTTGCTTGAGAACAATCAGCAGCACAATTGGTGGAGGTTTCACCAAAATTGCATATTCCGTTGCCGCAAATGCTGGAGTCCGGGCTTGATGAGCCGCCCTGAGCATAGTAGCCTTCTGTTTTCTGCACGCAGCCATTAACGCACCAGTAAGCTCCTGAAGTGTTATACCTTGCATCGCAGGCAGAGTCATCAGCTGCACAGTTTTCTCCAACAGAGCAAACACTGTCACCGCAGGTAATTGAAACAGAGCCGCTTGTTGCCTGGCAGCCGTTGCTGCAGCTGTAACCTTTAGGGCAGTCAAAGCTGTCTTCCGGGCAGAACTCTCCTTGAGTGCACCAGCCATCACCACAATTGCCGGTGAAACCATAGCTTGAATAAAAGCTGGTTGTGTCGAAGGCATAGCTTGTGTAAGAATAGTTAAAGTAGTTGTCATCAGCATTATTCTGTTCGTTCAAAGTATTGTAGTTTGTTCCATCGACTGAAACCATTATCTCGTAGTGGTGTAATCCAGCATTGCTTGAGGGAGCAGTCCACTGCAAGTCAATGTTGGTGCCGTCAACAACGCTTGGGCAGGCACTTAGGGTAACAGGCTGAATTGAAGCTTCCTGCAAAACATACTCTGTTTTTGGAATTTCATTGTTGCCGGCTCCGGAAACAGAGTAGAATTGTATGGCAAAGTTTCCGTCCTTCGAGAAAAGGAAGTTAACATCAAACACGTTGAAGTCAACCCCTGCTGTGCCGGTGTAAAAGCCGTCAGTTGCATAAGTTGTTGGGTTGAATGAAATTGTGCTTGCTGGATTGGAGTCAAGCCTGAACCTTGTTGCACCTGAAGGACAACCGCTTCCTCCAGGAGGAGAGTAGTGAATCTTGAAATCATACAATGACATTGTGTAGAAAGAGCCACTCGCAGTTGACCTGTCCTGGAAGCGCACATTGAACTGGATGTACTGGTTTTCTGTGCCTATGGGGGAGTTAAATGAAGTGGTTTCGCTTGACCAAGAACCCCAACTGCTTCCATTGCTTGAAGTCCTGTATTTCACGAAAATGTCTTTGCCCTCAAAAGGATACTTCTGCGCATAATAATCGTAGCCGCTCCAGTTGACGGATGAGCCAGCATTGACAGTAATTGTAAGGTTAGCGTCCCTAATTCCGCTCTTCAATTGCACATTGCTGTTTATTACTTCAAGCTGGGCGGAATTGAAGTTGATTGTAACGCCTGATGGAGGGGTTGTTGTCCAGTGCGCCTGAGTGTAAATCAACACACTAGTGAAGGCTGATGTGCCTGTGCTGCAGGTAAAGTGAACGTTTGCATCCGTTTTCTGCCAGAACTTGTTGATATCGGATTGAGTGAAAGGAGCTACATTCTCGTTAATGTAAGTGTCCGAAACAACCCCTGAGTAGAACTCTCCATCATATGCAACGCATTTAACTGTAGCAGTTCCTTCAGTGTTGAGGCCCTGCCCAACACAGTTGGCTCCAGCATAACCAGCAGAAGAAATTCCGGTTCGAGAACAAAATGATGCAGCGCCTGCAATCTGGGCTCCACTATCAAATGGAGGAGTGTCAGAGCAGTAAAAGTTCAGGTTGTCATTGTCTGGATCAGTTAAGCCTGCTGCAGTAACCTTAATGTCTTTATTGAGGCTTGCTGAGGAAACATTCAGGTCAATTGAAGTAATTGAAGGAGCAGCATTCCAGCTTGTTGTGAAGGAAACATCCAAATTGTTTGCGGAAGAGTTGCCGTTGCCTACCCCATCAACACAGGAAACATACCTGTTGATTGCCTGGCCGTTTGTGCTGATTCCTGTGAAGTCGCACCTCCACTGGCTTGTTCCGGAATTGAAAGAGCAGGCAGTGCCTGTTCCTACTGAATAATTCACATCAGTGGCATACCACCTGCAAGCTGAAACAGTTGAGCCTGCATCTGAAGCAGTAAACAAGAGGTTTGCATCACTGTCGTTGATTGTGTCAGCGTAAGGAGCAGTTGTGTCGCCTTCAATGCTGACAATGCTGAAAGAGCCGGGAGCAGTTGCATCACAGGTGAAGGAACCGCTAATGTAGTTTGCTGCAGCAGCCTCATTCAAGGAATCGAAGAGGAAAACATACCAGTTATGGCTGTCATTGTCACCTGCTTTGGAGTACTGGCAGGTTGGGTTGCTGCTTGAAGAAGTGTCAGAACATAAGCCGTTGCCGACAGAGCAGCCGGAAGAGGTTGCATCAGTTGCCTTGCAGGCATAAAACTTTAGGGTTTGCGAGTCAGCATCGGAGGCAGTGCTAGTGAACTTAATGTCTGCCGGGCATTTGATTGTGCCGGAAACGTTTTCATCAGCTGCTGTCAGGACAGGCAAGCGGTTAATGTTAATTGTTTTGCTAGCAGTGCTCTGCACGTTTCCAGCAGCATCGGTTGAGCTATAGCGCAGGTAGTTAACTCCCCTGTTTGAATCAGAAAAGGTCACTTGGCCCCCATTGTCTATTACAGTTGACGGGGTGCAGTTGTTAGCAGTATAAGAGCAGAAGCTTGTTGTAATTGCAGCAGCAGCCGAAACATTGTCCGCTTCTGTGATTGTAACAGAATAGTTTGGAGCAGCAATTGCAGTGCTGGAATCATCACTTGTTGTTGGAACAGTCCAGTCAACACCGAAAGAAACTGATTGAGTGGAAGTTGCATTCCCAAGCGAGTCAGCGCAAGCATAATAGCGCGTGTAAGAAGCAGCCTGAGTCAATGCACCGAAGTCACAGGTTGCTGCCTGAGAGGTTGTCGTACAGTTACTGGCAAGGGAAGCGTAAGCAACATTTGCAGTATCCCATTTGCAGGTTACCCCTGCTTCCCCATTATTAATAACCAAATCCGTTCCAGAATCATTTGTTGAATCCCAGTAAGCAGCGGCAGTGTCACCATTCAAGTCAGCAATGCTTATGTCAGGGCCGGAGGTGTCAACAGTGAAACTGAAAGCAGTTCCATAGCTTCCAACATTGCCAACTGAATCAGTTGCCTTCATTCTCCAGTAAATTGTTGTTCCATTAGAGAAATTGGTGGTATACTCCGTTCCACCATAATCACAGTCAGCGCCAACATCCAAACCATTCAAATCTGAGAACTGGCTCAAAAAATTAGAAGCATCATCAACCTGCAAATAACAATTGCTCACAGTTTCACTCGGATTAGCAGTGAAATCAGGGTCAACATCATTGGTTGAGGAAGCATCCGCAGGGGTTTGCAAGGTTACAGTTGGAGCAGTTGAATCTGTTGTATAAGAGCCTGTCTTGTAGTTGCCGGGGGCAGGCTCGTTCAAGGAATTGAAAATGTAAGCATACCAGTTATGCGTGGTGTCATCGCTTTCAGCAGTCCAGCCGCAGCTTGGATTGGAAGCAGAGCCGGTTGAAGAGCAATAAGTGTCTGGTGCGCCGCCATCACAATCTGTTCCGGAAACACCAGTGCTCTTGCAGATAACAAGTTTGAGTGTTTGGGTTGCGTCAGCATCTGAAGCAACAGTGGTAATGGTAATGCTTGTTCCGCCCTTAATTGTTGGGTTGGAGTTGCCGATGTCGGCTGTTGCAGAAGTAAAGCCCGGCAACTGGTTGATGTTAATGGTTTTGCTGGCAGTGCTTTGAGTGTTGCCGGCAGCATCAACCGAATAATAACGCAAATAATTTAAGCCCCTGTTGCTTGCATCAAATGAAGCAGTGCCGCCATTGTCAATTGAGGTTGTGGGAGTGCAGCTGTTGTTGGTGTCCTTGCAGTAATAAGAGGTTGTGTCAGTTGAATTTGAAACATTGTCCGCTTCAGTTAATGTAACAGTATAAGTTGGAGCAGCAATTGCAGTGCTGGAATCATCACTTGTTGTTGGAACAGTCCAATCAACGCCAAAGCTTACAGACTGAACAGTTGTATTATTGTCCAATGAATCCTTGCAAGCATAATATCTTGTGGCGGAAGCAGTTTGGGTAATTGCACCAAAGTCACACCTGATGAAATTGCCGGAAGCAGCATTGCAATTGTTTGACAGCAAATCATAGTATGCTTTCGAAGTGGTGTCCCACTTGCATGTTACCCCTGCTTCGGCGCCATTAATGTTCAAATCCGTTCCGGAATCATTGGTTGAATCCCAGTAAGCAGCGGCAGTGTCACCATTCAAGTCAGCAATGCTTATGTCAGGGCCGGAGGTGTCAACAGTGAAACTGAAAGCAGTTCCATAGCTTCCAACATTGCCTGTGTCATCCGTTGCCTTCATTCTCCAGTAAATCGTTGTTCCATTAGAGAAATTGGTCGTGTACTCCGTTCCACCATAATCACAGTCAGCGCCAACATCCAAACCATTCAAATCTGAGAACTGGCTCAAAAAATTAGAAGCATCATCAACCTGCAAATAACAATTGCTCACAGTCTCAGAAGGAGCAGCAGTGAAATCAGGATCAACATCATTCGTGGTTGAAGTATCTGACGGACCCTGCAGGGTTACGGTTGGAGCAGTGTTGTCAACTTCGAAGGAGTTATCGCTTGAATCAATGTCATCCCCGGCATAAGAATCCCAGACATTAACGTCAATATAGAATGTGCCGTTTATTCCTGTTGTGTTCCAGAGCCAAGAGCACGCCTTAGTTGTTGTAAAATTGGGGTCTTGGCCGCATGCACCTGTGACAAGGTTGAGGCTGCTTACAAGAGAGTTCTGTTTTCCTCCAGCAGAAGTTGAATACCATATCTGCGCGTTAAGGTCATCATCCTGCGCATCCTGAACCTCAAACACAATATTGTAATCCCCGTTGACTTGGCTGATGCTGATTCCTGTATTGTTGGGGGCAGTTACCGCAATTGTTGGAGCGCTGTTGACTGAGCTGCTGCACGTTTCCGAGGAAAGGGCAGTTTCAGTGTTGTCACCATTCCTTGACTTTACCTTGAAGCAGTACTGAGTGTGGCCACTTAAGCCGGTAACAGTCTTAGTGCCCCAATTTGCGTTGGTCTGCCAGATTTCGCTTGCTCCGAGAGAGCCGTTTGCCTGCACCCAAGGGTTGCCGGAACAATTAGCAGAAGAGCATTGAATGGCAAACTCTGTTGCAGCAGGGTTGCCGTTAACGTTAATTGTTACATCAAGCGAGGTTGGCTGGGCATTGCCCACTGTTGGGGCAGAAGGAACAGCTGCTAAAGTGTACTTGCAGGAACTGGCGCTTGCAGCGGAAGAATTGCTGGCAGCGTCCTTTGACTGGACAGTGTAACAGTACTGCGTGTTGGTGCTTAAACCTGTTACTGCTCTTGGGCTCGCTGCCCCCCAACCTGCTCCAGTGCCTGTGCCTGAAACGTTATAGGGTTGGGTTGCGTGCAAACCAGTTGTTGTGGTTGCGCCTTTTACCTCTTCAAAGTGCACATTGTCAATGTAAACCGTGTCGCTCGTGCCCCAACTGGCAGCTAGATAGCGGTAAAACACAATAGAAGTAATCGCATTTGTGCCAGGTCCGCCCTGGTCAACAATTACATTCGTAAAACAATACTTTGCCCAGGAGCTTGTCGGAACCGGAAGGCCGAAATTCATCCACCCGCTATCGCTTCCCTCCCCTGTGTACACGTATATCAGGACTTTACGGCTGGCGTCATCATCCGACTTCTTCAAATCAACACAAATCCTGAATGTTCTCCCTAAAGTGCCAGAAATTGTCGATAAATTTTGCTGCACAAAAGCATAATCATCAGTACCGTTTCCGCTGCTCAGGGAATACCCCCCTGTACTGGAATCCAGATCAATGACGCCATTGGTAATGTTGGTCCAGCCTGTTGTGCCGTTCTCAAACCCAGGATTTTTCACAAGATTGCTTTCGTTGCCGAAATCATCAAGGCTAGAAACAACAAAGTTGTAGTCGGTTCCTGCATCAGTTGCCGTTCCATAATTTACTGTCAACTGCGAGGCTGAATCCGCACCAATGCTGGAAATGGTTACAGCGCTTGGAAGAGCAGTATCAGTTGCGGCAGTATCGGAAAAAGAATTAGTGCGAACCGGCACCGTTACCTTGATGTTGTCAAAAGTTGAAAGGTCAGAGTCAAAAAAACCAATGTATGGCTTTAAGTCTCCCTCCGTGCTGTAATTGGAGTCAAAAAGCAGGACATCATTAATGAAATATTTTGCTCCCTTTGCTTTCAAAACAATTTTCCAGTGATAGTTTTTGTTGATGTCTATTGCACTTGAAACCGTGCTCCTAAGAATAGCATCCTCATAAATTTGGGCCTGGGTGTTAATGAAATTAATTACGTGAACCCCGTCCAACACGTTAACTGCCCCGGAATTGTCAGTGAAGCCAGCCCAAACCTGCACTTGAGCAGAGGAATTAAAGTCTCCCTCAAAAGTTGTTCCCGAAATTCTTGCAAGGGCAGTATTGTAGGTTATGCCTGTTTCCCCGAATATGCCTGAACCCCTTCCAAAAAGTTTTCCGGCTGTTGCAGAAATGCTTCCAGCTCCAGTATCGGTTACAGTCCAGTTGCTTGGAAGCGTTGTTCCGCTAAAATCATTGAAGTCACCGCTTCCAACAGGATCAAATGTTGTTCCATTGTTAGGGCTTCTTTCAGCAGCAAAATAATCGAAGAGCTTGTACTTGTAAACTGTGGTTGCACTGCAATTAAATGCGTAAATGTAGTTTGACTTGTTTCCGCCAATGCCCTCAATGTCAGCTACTTGCCCTGAAACATCAATTGTTTTAACGAGGTAAGGCGCTTCATCCCATTCACCAGTGCCGGCAGGCCAGCTGGTTACATCAATTACAGCAATTTTGGTGTTTGCAGTAATGTCTGAACCAATGCCTGCATAAAGGTAGCCGTTGCTGTATTCCAAGCCCTCACCATAGTTTCCATCAGCAACCTTGAAATAGCCTGCAGCAGTAATGCTTGTCTGGTTGATTTTGTACCTTGTTACCACATTGCTTCTGCTTCCGGAAGTTGTGCCAGTGTAACCTGAAAGGTCGGCATTGCAGTAAAGGTAGTTGCCGTCAGTTGCAATGCCCAAACACTCGCCGTCAGTCAACAGCTTTCCTGTCCATGCTCCGCCACAGCTTGCTGGAGGGCTTGCGCCAGAACAGCTTGTCCAAGTTGCACCATTGCTTGAAACAATCCACTTGTTCACATCAAGCGTTGTCCAGTCCTGCGAAAAGAACACATTGTTTGTTGAATCAGCATTTCCATAATATGCGAGGCCGGTGTAAAAACTGGTATTGGAAATGGAACTCAAATAGTTGAAGTCAGAAGTATACCTTCCAACTATGGCATTGGTGATAGTGAACCAATAGTCTTGATTCCAACCTGTTTCAGTTGCTGGAGCAAAAGTCACGCCATAGCACCATCCAGTAGTTGCTGAAGCTGTTTCGCTTCCCACATAGTCGCCGAACTCGTTGCTTGTAAAGGTTAAGTTAACCCTGTTGTTGGAGGCATCGCCTGTTGCAGTCAAAGCAGCCGGCACTGAACTGTTCCTGTCAGGAACTATAATTGCTGCATCATTTGAATATGGGCCGTTGCTGGCTCCGGTAAAAGCCCTAACCCTGTAAACCAGGGAATTGTTGTCCCCGACATTGTTGTCATTGAAAGCCAGAACATCTGCAGCTGTTGCAAAAATCTGGAAATAGCTGCTGCCTGCCACTTTCCTCTCAATCTTGAAGCCGTCTTCCCCTGCAACATTGGTCCAAGAGAGCACGACTCCCCCAAGATTCGAGCCAAGAGCAAAAAGGGTGTTGGCGTCAGCTGAAAGCACTGGGCCATCAATAGCAGTTGTTCCGCACACCTGAGAGGAAACAGTTGAATTGTTGTCAGCGTTGTCGGTTGAAAGCACGGTGAAACAGTACTGCGTTCCCGGGCTTAACCCTGTTATAGTGGTTGGAGTTCCTGCTAAAACATTGTCCAAGTCACTGCCATCATTTGCCCCAGAAGAACAGCTGCCACCGCTCTCGCAGTCAAGCAAATACTGTTTTAAACCAGAAGTAACAGTGGCATAATTGTAATTTCCACTCCTGTATATTTGTTCTACTTCAGCAGCAGTTAAGACCCTGTTCCACACCGCCACATCATCAATCTTCCCGACATGCGAGCCATTGCCGAAAATCCCGCCAATCTGGAACGGCTGGTTCGTGGACCTTAAGCTGTTTCCATCGTAAATGGCAATGCTGTCACTGTCCCTCAACACACCATTCACGTAAAGCCTCTGGAAACCATCCCTGTCAGCAGTGAAAGCAACGTGATACCATCTGTTTGCGTCAATCCCTGATGCTTGGCTTGCAATTGCGGGAGTACCAAAGTCAAGGAGCAACTGCACATTGTTGGCCGGGTTGGTCCTTATTTCCCACCCATAGTTGTTTGCGGTTGAATCCCTGTTGGAAATGGGCCTCTTAAGAGTGACACTGGGGTCATTCCAGTAAACCCACAGGGAAGCAGAGAAATCTGTTAGCGCTTGATTGATGTCCCCTGCACGAATTATGTCAGTGCCGTTGAACACGTAAGCCCCGCTGCCTAAGCCACCGTTTTCAGTCCATACAACACCAGCCTCAACATTTCCATCCCGCCCATTCAAACTTGAGTCATAGGCAGTTGTGCCAAGGCCATCCTCGAACTTCCAGTAGCCCTGAATATCGGTTGAATTAACATCGAATGAGTTCCCGTAACTGTCGAAAGCGTTGATGAGGTAATTGTAATCAGTTCCATTGTCGCTTGGAGCAGTCCAGGAAACATTCAAGGAGGAAGTGGCAGGATTGTTAACAGTCAGGCCTGTTGGCGTGTTCGGGTTAGCACCATCAGTTGCGGCGGTATCAGCAAACGTGTTTGTGTCAATTGGCACTATGATTTTGAAATTGTCATAGTTTGCAATAGCAACACTAGTGTGTGTTACATAAGGCTTCAAATTGCTTTCAGTGCTGTAATCAGAATTGTAAACCAGCTTGTCATTTATATAGTAGTAGGCTCCCTGGTCTTTCAGAACAATTTTCCAGCGATAGATTGTGGTGCCATTCCAGCTTCCACCAGGTATTCTTGGGTTATTATCCTCATAAATATGTATTATTCCGCCGCCGCCAGAAGCGCTAAAGAAAATAGCGTGAACTCCATCTACAAAACCCACGCCAGCACCATTGTCCTTAAAGCCAACCATTGCATAAGTAGCAGTGGGATCAGAAGCATTGAAATCCCCTTCAAAAGTCACGCCTGCAGCACGGGCCAAAGCCGTATTGTAAGTGAAGGCTGTTTCACCCCATGTGCCCGTACCAATTATGTTCAGCATTCCGCTTTGGGTAACGCTCCCCGAACCTGTATCGGTTACGGTCCAGTCGCTTGGAAGAGTTGTTCCATTGAAATCAGCGGAATCACCGTTGATTGGAGTGAAGGAACTTCCACTATCAGTGCTCTTCTCCAAAGCATACTTTACCGTGCCAATGTTGTAAAGGTTCTTTATGGAGGTGGCTGAAAGCACGGTGTTGAAAACCATTACCTCGTCTATGGTTCCGGCAATTTCTTGGTGTTCGATACACGCGACGTCAGTGCAGTAGGACCTCGCGCCTATACTGAATCTTGCATTAGCGGTCGTAGGTGATAGTGTGAGAGTATTATAGTCAATAACCGTTGTTTCTTCTAGCCCATCAACATAAATTTTCAGGCCGCTTGCTGCACTCGAGCCATTGTAGGTTACCGCTATGTGGTGCCACTTGTTGTCATTAACCTTGTAAAGGGTGCCGTGCTCTTTTATCCCATTGGTGATTTCAGTATCGAGCAAGTGCGCCTCGACATAGCCCCCCTGCAAAAACATGTCATAGCCCTTGTAAGAGGGGTTGGAATCCATTTTTGACACGAGCGCTGCGCCATTAGCTGTTCCCTTATACCAGGCCGATAAAGTGTAGGAATCTGTTCTGTCAAAATTATAGGCTGATGATGACGTAATCCTGATGTTGTCTCCGACACCATCCAAAGTAATAGCGTTCCCTATTCTGCCTTTCGTGAAAGAAGCATTGTAATATAGAGTTCCATCATTCCCGCTCCCGCTGCTGTCATATGCTGTTGAACCTGATTCTTCATCAAGCCGCCAGTAGCCAATGAGGTTGCTGCCAAAGTATGAATTGGCTGCCGAGTTGTCGTCGCTTGCAGTCCAGTTCAAATCCGCATGCGCAGAAGCGCCGGCAGTGGAGGAAACAACAAAATTCTGTGGAAGCGATGGGCCGCTCCTGTCAGTGGTTACGTTGGCATCAACGCTTGAGTTCGTGTCAGCCAAAACTCCGATGGTTGACACCTTGTAGTAGTAAGTGGTGTTGTCCAGGAGACCAATTTCATCAAAAGAGGTGGTGTTTGCCGCGAGCGTGCCGGAAGCATTGGTGAAAGGCCCGATGGAATTATTTGCAGACCTGTACACAATGTAACCCTGCTCGCCGGTTGCATCAGCCCAAGTTACTTTCGCACCGCCAAACCTCGAGTTCCTGTGGAGGAGATTGTTTGCGTCAAGAGAGCTGAGAGCTGCTGGGGCTCCAGTAACATCATAATTGACAACCAGGGTTGGGGCAACCTGGGAGTTCTGGTCATAGGAATACCAGCCCCACCTGCTGGCCGGAGAAACTTCATTTGCTGCAACTGCTTTAAGGCCAATGTTAAAGTAGTCGGATGGAAGCTGGTTATCCAGGTCTGTGGCAGCGGTTGAACCAAGGCTAACAGTTGCTGTGTCACCAATGGCCTCATTCCAGCCCGTGGTACTCATATATAAAGTGCCGGAACCAATGTTGCTGTAAACGGTTGAGGCAGTGCCGGCACAATCCACATTACTGGTGCCAAGCCTCCGTGCCTCAATGGTCGGGTTTCCGGAATTAAGGATAAGTCCGCCTGTGAGCTTGAGGCTCACGCCGAGAATCGGTGCGGCATCCGGAATGGAGCTTGTGCTGAATTTCAGGAAACTTCTTCTAACACTAGGATTGAATAAACTACTATACCCTGCAGAAACAGTGTTTAAATTATTGTTACAAGAATAAGTTATATCATCAGGATTATAATCGATGTATCCATCGTTGGCGCTTGCCGCTGTGGTTATGTTAACAATGGGGTCGATTGCGATGGGGTAAACTCTATTCTCATTGGTGAGCCAAGCGTACGGAACACTAGTGTACAGGAAAATGCTGCTGCCCTGCTTTTCAATCGTGTAAGTGAGGTTGATGAAACTGTTGTTGTTTGTTGGTTTTCCCTCGGCATCGAAATCGCTTGCGGCATCGCTTGCATAAGCAATGGCAACAGGAATGTACAGCTCCGGGGAGCCGGAAGAAGCGTCGTTCAGGGTCAGCTGCTGTGAAGTGGTTATGGTTGAACCCTTGTATGGCTTGCCGTCCACATAAAGCAAGAGGTTGTTGGGAAGGTTGAGCTTTTCCTTGAGCTGGAGAACTGGGGCAAGGCCTAGATTGGCGTTAGGAACAGGCACAGATTTGTTGGAATCGATTGTGATTGTTTTGCTTATGCCGCTAAAACCATACCTGTATTCCAGGTCAAACCCTTCGGCAAAAACATCTGAATATTTTACCCTGTTTCCGGTGACCGAGTCGGTTCCCTTATTGGAGCCTGCGCTCCCAATGAGCTGGGTGTTTCCATTGCCAGAGTAAAGCAGTTCTGAAGCGCTGAACGCGAGGGAAAAATCCCCTTTCTCGACCCTCACTGTATCTTCCTGCGTGAAGTCATCCTTCCAGTAAACTTTCAAATCGGATTCCTCAACCTCGTAATCATAATTTGATCTTGCCTGGAGCTTTTGCGCAACGCCTGCAGCGATTCCCTGCCTTGCAGCTTCAGCAAGCTTTTTTGCGCTGTCAAGTGGCCTTATCTGCCTGTCAATTCTTTTAAAAGCGCCGTTCTCATCAACGTAATTCACTCTCTCAATGTGGATGTAGGCAAGCCTTTGGTCTGCGTCAAGGCAGTAAATGTTTGCGTTCTCTTGCCTTTCGCATGGCTGCTCGTTTGGCCTCTCAATTTCCTCAAAAGTGTTGAGGTCAAACCGCAAAGCATTAACATCAACCGGCCCTGGAACAGCTCTGGAAGGCAAAGTGTAGGTTACCTCAATGGATGGCTTCTGGAGGCTTGGAACAATTGCGGCAGAAGAGTAAAAGCGGAACAGTGCTTGGTCTTCATCCGCCCCAATCAAACCAATTGAAAAGTAGTCTTGGTTTAATTGCTGTTGCAGGTCAGCTGCTGCTTGTGCCCCAAGAATAACGACATGGTTGCCTGCAATAGTTCCCTGCAGGCCTTCAGCGTATTTCGGGAAAGAAGAAATGTTTTCAAACAATTGCTGCGAATTGTAAGCATTGGTTATCTGCCTGCCGCTAAAGGACGTTACGCTCCACGTCTGGAAACCGAAGTCAGCAGAGTAAGGTGTTTCAACGAAAAGGTTGAGCTTTACCTGCGAAACATTTGCATCATCAGGAATCTGCGAAGTGTCAAAGTCAAGGAAACCTCTGTAAAAAACATCAGTGCTTCTTGCTGTTTCCCCACCAAGCTGAATGAACTCTGAGGAAACTTTTAGGTAAAGGGTTCTGCCGTTCCATCGCACAAAGCCATCATACTTTGGTGAAATTGTGCCAGCATCAAAGAATGCCTGCTGCCCGAATTTTGGCGGAACAAACAGTTTTGTGGTGTAAGAGCCGTCAGCGTTTTTTATTGTTTTGGAAAAACTTGCTGCTGTTTGCTCCTGCGTAAAAACAGCGGAAAAAAGTGCAAAAACCGCCAGAAGAGCAATTACGGATAGGAAAAAATTTCTTGAAAAAATTTTCTTTGTTCCCCACTCAAAACTGCGCATGCGCTTCCCTAACCCCTTCAAAGCAAGCCGGCAAAAAGGCTCAGAACACTTGAAGCTTTAAATACTTCAAATAATAGTAATTTATACTTAATAAACATTACGCCGAGAAACTAATTGAATGATTATTAGTTTGCGCATTTTCAGTATTCCGGCTAATCTTTAAATGGTCTTTGCAGCATATGTTCAATGCATATGGAGATAAACTACGATAAAGAAGCAGATGCAATGTACATTGAATTCCAAAAGGGCGGATTTTCAAAAAACAAAAAAATAGATGATTTCACAGTTATTGATTTGGATGAAACCGGAAACCTTTTAGGAATTGAATTGCTCAATGTCAGTAAAAGAATCCCCGCAAAATCGCTTTCAGAAGTTAACGTCAAAAACTTGTTTGCAGTAGCAAAATAGGGTTAATGAAGAATTTTACAAGAAACTTTTGACAACAAATTCCGTGAAATTCTAGGCAAACGCGGAAAAGGAAAAAATTTCTGAAAAAAACGAGAAAATTATGTAGGGAGCATAGAAAAAACAAAGAAACCAGTATACATAAAAATTTTGTTTCCCTAATTTCAGGAAACATTAGTATAAGCTAATTATACATAACGCTATTTTTTGCTAAGCGAACGCGCAAACAGCAGTGTAAGTGTAGAGCTGAGACAGGATTAGGTGCTACAGTGCAGATTCAATGGCTTATCAAGAACCACTGAATAAATTTGGCGACCGGATAATTCTTGACAGTAGCAATTCCTATTAAACCACTGTTTCAAAACAGCGGAATTGCATGATTTAAAAATGCCTTTTTCTTTTTTTCCCAGCTAATTTGTGTTATGGCTGAAGAATTTTTGAGGGTTTTACTTGACACTAACATTTATGGCCTTATTTGTGAGCTTTCTGACGCCCGCAAGACAGTTTTTCAGATTGCAGAGCATTCAACTGTTTGCGGTTCAAGGGTTGTAAGGCAGGAACTGCGAAACATTCCAAAGAAAGTCATTCGTGGGAGGGCCAAGCTTAGAAATCAGGCCTTGGAGTTTTATGATGTCCTTGTGGCTGAAAAGAGAAACTATTCCGTGACTGATTTTGTAAGGGTTCTTGCCCTAGAATATAATTCAATGTATAAAGGGTCAAAGTCTTGGAGTGAGCTTGAAAACGATTTTCTGATTGTTGCAACGGCCTCAATTCACAGCATTAACGTAGTTGTGAGCAATGACGAGAGGACAATGACTTCAAAAGAAGCGGTTGAAGCTTATTACTTTGCGAACCAAAAATTTGAACTGAAAACACCGGACTTCATAAAGTTTGAAGAGTACAAAAAAATGGTTTTTAAGTAGTTTCTTTAATGAATTGCTTGACGGCTTTCCTAAAATCAGGGTCTTTTTGGTTTTTCTCCAGTCTCCTGCAGGCAGCTTCGAGCCTCTCAAAATCCCTCTTGGAGTAAGGTTTTTCTTCTTCCACTACAACGCTTTTTTGCCTCATAACATAATTGCTGGGCCAGAACTATTTAAAAATATGGTTTTGGCATTTTTAACAAGGCTTTACTTCATTGAGTGGTTAACAGCAAATATTCGTGCAACCAACAAAAAAAGCTAAAAAAGGAATTTATTTCTTTTCCTGTTTTGGTTGCTGTGCCTGCTTGCTTTTCCTGCTAGCCATAAAGAAAAACAGCAGAGCAATTACAAGCAATGCAAGCAAACCCAAAATTATTGGGTTATTCAATCCAATAGTGCTTAAATCAAACAAGCCAAAGAAACCAACAGGCGGTGCCTGAAGCGATTCAGTTCCTTCTTCTCCTGTTCCCTGCTCTCCTAAAGCATTCTGGTCTTCAACGCTTGTTCCCTGGCTTTCCGGCTCAGTTTCAATTTCTTCATCCGGAATGAATGGCCCGGTTTCTTCTTCCACTGGCTGGCCAGCAACAGTAACAGTAACCCTTTCCTCTCCTAAAAGAGTGCTGCCGCTGCCCTTCTTGTGAAGCTGTATTACTTTCGTGCCGGCAGAAGAAAAGGAATACTTGAATTCCTGGAAAGCATTGCTCTTTGGAAGGCTCCTGATACTGGTTCCGTCAACTAAAACAGTGCAGCCAAAGCTCCAAGTGCACTTTGCTTTAATCGTAACCTCTTGCCCAACCTCAATTGAAGTTGGGTTAACTTCAAGCAGGTCAACAGAACCGCTGCCGCTGCCTCCGCCGCCTCCACCACCGCCGCCACCGCCGCCACCGCCGCCACCGCCGCCACCGCCAGGCCCGGGCACGGGTGGAGTGGAAACAGTGATTGCAAGGTTAAGGTTAGTTAAGGCGCCGTTCTCAAAAACTGATGTTGCAGCCAAAACATCGTTAACATAAAACTCTATTGTCTTACCATGATTCTGGCTGTTGGGGTCCTGAACGAAGAATAAGTTAGGGTCATAGCCATACTTTCCATTGGTTGTAGTTGAACTTGTGACAACTTGGCCGCCAATAAATGCTTTAACTGCTGTGCCATTTGGTGCAGCGGAATCATTAATTGTAACGCTTCCATAGAATTGGTGTGGAATTCCCGGCACGGCGTAAACTGAAGCAGCAATAACTAAAACGAAAAAAATAAGCGCGAAACGTCTAAAGGCATTAAAAAAATTCATTTTTCCCCTCTATATAGTTAATAATAAATAAAAAGAATTAAAAAAGGGACTCTTAGTTAGCCCCTAAATGAATCCACAATTTGTTGTGAACTCGTACTGGCCTGTTTCACCTGTTGAAAGCCAGTAACCTGCTCCAGCGTCAAGGCTGTCAGAGTAAGCGTAGCCACTCCACTGGTCTGGGTTGTCTGGCTCCCAGTAGCCGAGCAAGGAAGTCCAGCCTTTATCTAAGAATGAATCTCCCAATGAGAAGAGCACGCATCCAGCATCTCTTCCTGGCCCTTCAGTGAAGTCTGTGTCAGGCCCATCATACATTGTCTTTGTGTCTAATGGCGGGTTGAACAAACCATCATTGCCATAGTAGCCTATCAAGTTCCATCCGGGCACTATTGGCCAGTTTGGTGGTGTAACCGCTGGGCTGAATAATGCTCCGCCTATTACAAGCATTTCATCCTTGAACATTCTAACCCAATAACCTCTTCCTGGCTCCATTGTTTCAAGGTTGCTTGTTTCCGGGCTTGAAGGCCTGTACACTGACCATTCCTCTGATTCAGAGTCATAAGCCCAGACACTTTCAACGTTATCATCTATTGGTGCAAACACTAATGCAATGTTGTCGTCCTGCAATACGAACGGAACACTGACTAGGTTCCACTTCTTGTTCAAGTTAATCTTGAAGCTTGTTCCCTCAACCTTGAACTTCTCGTCATCTATTGGGCCCTTGTTTCCAAGTGCATCCTCACAATAGAACTTGAGGTTATGCTCTGATTCCTCAAGGAAGTAGAAAGTGTAGTCCTCGTTTTCGCCCACGACTTGGCAGCTGCCGTCTCCATTGGCATTAAAGTCTCCACTGTATTCATTGCAGTATTCCTCTGTTACATCGTCGCCATCAAAGTCAACCATGAAGAACATGCTGCTGTGGTCAACTGGGTGCGGTTCAGGGTCATCACAAGCCATTGTTATTGGAGTGAGCAAAGTTACTTTCCAGCATTCTATCTGGTCCTCTTGCCCGTTCCAGCAAAGCTCATCAATATCATAGTAGACTGCGTCAGCACCATCCCATGTTTCGCCTGGCTCTCCGACAGTCTTAATCGGGTCAGGCCCTGTGTTGTCAATGTAAATGCATTCCCTCTTTGCATCCTCCACCTTGTTTACATTATCAACACTATAGTATTCTATCAAGTGGCAGCTTTCCTCATCAACATTGAATGGCTCTCCAGTATATTTCTGCCATTCTCCGGAGCCTTCTGCATCATCACAGTAAACTTCATTGTACTCTTCCTCAACTCCAACATCGCAGAAGTTGTCATCAACTTGTGTTATCCTGTAGAATGTCATGTTCACATCGCTTGGATGCGGCTCTGGATCAAAAGCTGAGAGGAACACATTCAAATCGCTTGTTCCCCACTGCGGAACCCAGTGCTCTCCCTCGTCTAAAGCGCAGTACTGCTCAAGGCATGACTCCCATTCTTGCCCATCAAGAGCATAGCACCAGTCATAACAGGAGAAATATGGGTCCTCACCAAATCTCTTCTCAGTTATTGGAGGTGTTTTGTCAACAAAGAATACTTCTTCATCCACCGAAGTGTTGCCAAGTGCATCATAGCAAGTGATTGTGAGGTGGTGCTCTGATTCCTCCGGGAAGTTGATTACAAACGGTGGAGTAACTCCTTGTTCTCCGCCCTGTGCACCATCGTCATCAGCAACATAATATGACCAGTCACACAGCACTTCATTTACTGGGTGAGGTTCAGGATCAAAAGCATCAACGTGTATTTCTGTTACGCCATCAATTATGCATCTGTCTCCTTCTTCTTGTGGCGGGCAGTCGCCTATTTGCGGGCCAACAACTGTTTTCTCAATTACTGGAGGAGTGTCCTCAACAAAGAAGTACTCCACATCTGTTTCCCCTGTGTTTCCGAGTGCGTCCTCGCAATAGAATTCCAAGTCATGCAAGGATTCTTCCTCAAAGCTCACTTCAACCGGTCCGAAGGCACCGTACCAGTCACTGTAACTCCATGAGTTTCCGTCATGGAAACTGAAGCGCCAGTTCACTGTTTCGTGGTCAACTGGATGGGGCTCCTGGTCTTCACAGTCTAACAGGAACGGTGTCTTTGTTGTAACCCAATCCTCTCTTTCGCCATCGCACTTTGGCTCAGGAGGCTGACCGCCAAGGCCGCATGTTTGGGGCTCAATAGCATAAGCTCTTGCCTGCCCAGCATAAGCATCCCTAATCCACATTACTTCAGTTGGAGAGAATGTATCTGGATCGCACTCCATGTCCTCAATTCTAAAG
Organism: archaeon GW2011_AR10; assembly: GCA_000830275.1. Lineage (GTDB taxonomy): Archaea > Iainarchaeota > Iainarchaeia > Iainarchaeales > GW2011-AR10 > GW2011-AR10. The sequence continues at coordinate 893,203 of CP010424.1, forward strand.
CCAGTGTTCACGAACTCGTCGAGCAATGTGAGAGTGTCCCTGTCTACTCTGAGGGTTACTTCACTGCCGTTTGTGCCAAGGTAGAAGTTGTCTCCTCCAATGGCTATTCCACTCTGGTGGCACAGCCTTGAATCTATTGCACAAACGTCAACAGTTCCAAGGAAGTCACCATTGGTATCCATATGCACCATTGGCTCGCTAACATCGTCGCTATACCAAATGCTGTCATCGGTTGCATCATAAGCAATTCCGTCATCCAAGCAGTATGTTATGTACGCTGATGACACAGAAAACATGTAGGTTGCGTCTCCCGTAACCGGGTCAATCAAGTAAACTGGCCCGCCACCGCTTCCATCGCAGCCGTAAGTGCCTGCCCACAGCTTGCCCCTGTCAGCATCGTAGGAAAGCGCGCCCAAACCTGTTTGGGTTACTCCTGATGTTGGAATGACCGCATGGCCAGAGCCATCAGGCCTAATCTTGTAAAGGTTTTTTGAGGAAATGTAAGTGTAGTACAGGAATTCCCCATCGAATGCAACTCCAACTCCGGTGCTGCCCCCTTCCGGGAAAGTAATTGTGTCAACTTCGTCTCCAACATTGTAGTCTCCACCGACACCGCCGCCTCCGCCGCCATCTTCACCGTTTTCTTCGCAGATTTCGCCGTCAAACTTGATTACGTGAGGCTCGCCAATCCTCTTGAGCCCTTCCGGCGGAGTGTTATCAACGAAAACGCACTGCCAGTTCAATTCCTCAGTGTTTCCTAATTTGTCAACAGAATAGTATTCAATAACGTGGCAGGATTCTCCTTCCTTCTGGAAAGTAACGTGCTCGCCGTTGACATCATTGAATGGTGCCTGCGGGTCAATGAACTGGTAATAGAATTCCGGGTTGCATAATTCAACTTCATTGCATGCATCAAAGCCTTCTTCATCCCCAATAACCTGGTTTCTCCAGAAAATCTTGTCAACGCCAACCTTTTCGTCCTCTGCCCACAAACTTACATTGGTGTCAGAAGTAATCCAGTGAGGATATGCTTCCTCGCTGTGGCCATCGTAGCCGCCGCAAACTTGCCTTACGCAAAGCGCTTGGCCTTCCTCATTGTCAGGATACTCGTACTCGCACCAGTCAGTGCAGGAAAAGAATGGGTCACTGTACATCTTTGTTGTTTCAGGCGGGGTTGAGTCGACAAGGAATGTTTCTGTGTCCTCAACACTGTTTCCAAGGCCGTCCTCACAGTAAACTCTCAGTTCGTGAGTGGAATCTTCCCTGAAAACAACGTTAGCGTCGCTGCTGAATTCGCCGCCATCTATTAAGCACCAGCCATCATCGTAGTCTTCGCCGCCTTCTTCATCACAGGTTTCCTCATCAGTTTCCCACCAAACTTCATAATTGCACCAAACATCGTCAACGTGGCAGATTTCTCCGCCGTCTGAAACATTAATGCTTACTCCGCTTGTGCCGTTGTCAGCAACAAAGCACTCATCATCTTCATCCTGCGGAGGGCAATCTCCAAGCCAGCTTCCAAACATTTCTTTTTCAATGCTTGGAGGGGTTGAGTCAACCTTGTAGTTCTGCAGTTCTGTTTCTGTTCGCTTTCCGACCGCATCCCTGCAAAAGTACTCCAAGTCATGCATTGAGTCCTCTTCTTCATTGAAGTTGAACACAAAAACGTTTTCCTCGAATTCGCCTATTGGAATAACGCACCAGCCATCTTCCATTGTGCCGCCGTACTTAGCGCAGTATTCTTCAGTTAAGTAGCCGTCATCAGCCAAATCATAGGAAACCTTCAACAACAGCTCTTCCCCTTCAGCTGGATGTGGTTCTTGGTCAGCGCAGTAAAATGTAATGTCTGTTTGCGGTGTAACCCAGTGGAACAAACCGTTAGTGTCAGGGAAAGCATTATAGTCGTAATCGTCTCCTGATGGTTGCCCTACGCGCTTCTCAAGGTAAGGAGGTGTTTTGTCAACAAAGAAGCAGTTGACATTCATGCCCTCTTCGTTGCCCAAGTTGTCAACACTGAAAAACTGGAGCAAGTGGCATGACTCTTGGTCTTTCTCTATTGGTTCTCCTCTGTAAAGATTCCATTGCTCTGAAACACCGCACACATTATAAACTCTTTCCTCAACGCACTCTTCCCAGCTGTCGTATTCATCCTCTTCCCAGTTCTCATCACAGTAATCCTGCTGGTCGTCAATGCATCCCGGGTATTCCTGAGTTTCGTAAGGCGATGGGAACTGTGCTTCGCAGTATTCCTGCGGGTTGTAGCACTTATTCCATTTGTCCGGGTTTTGGAACACAACGTTCTTGTACCATATCTTGTCAACCCCACTTGGATGGGGTTCTGGGTCTTCAGCTGTTAATTCAACCAGTGTAACAGAATCAATCCATTCTGCGCCATTCTCAGCAATCTTTACCGGGCCAATGAACATCTTGTTTGTGTCAGGCGGAACTGTTTCAATGTAATCAATTTCTGTTACTGTTGTAACGTTTCCTGCAATGTCAACACACTCTATTTCAACAAAGTGGTTTGAGTCCTCCTCAAACTGCCATTCTTCAAAGTGCAGTGAATATGGGTCTCCATAAAATGGTTCCCATTCACTTGGCTCTCCGCCGTTTACAGAGTATCTGAACTGGCAGTAGCCGTCATCAACATCGTATTGCTCGCCTTCAAATCCGAGGTTGCACTCGTTTATTTCAGTGCTTTCATCGCCCCAGAAAGCGAATTCAGTGTTTTGGGTTCCATAATAATTGCATGCTTGGTTTCCTAAACCATTATAATCCTGCTCTTCGCATGCGTCAAGCACAATTTTTGGGTCGCCAACCATTTTTGTTACTTCAGGCGCCCTGCAGTCAATGAAAACCTGTGGAGAATTGAATTCGTGTTCTCCTATTGGCTGCGCATTGTCAAGGGTTGAAATCAAAAATGAGCTAGCACAAGCATCGCTGCTCATTACTGCGTCGAATGAAAAATCAACGCTTTCTCCGGGGGCAATTGTATTTTGGTTTGAGCTTGATTGATGGGTTTTATATTCACAGTAACCAAAGTCACCAGTAAAATCAAACAATGTCCAGCCGCTTGGTGCAGGACCACAGGAAAAGTCAGATAAGCCGGCAACTGCCTTATAAATCCTCACTTCAAAAATGTTGTGGTCGCTTTCATCGTCGTTCTTAACGTTTACATTGAAAGTGTTTCCGAGCTCGGAGCAGTTTGCAATTGCGGGGTCGATTGTGATTATTGCATCATGTACAGCGAAAGCGTAACCAAAAAGTAGAACAAAAGAGAGAAACAGGATGGAAAGTTTTGGGAATCTATGATTGTTTGTGTTCAACGACATTACCCCACCAAAAATAAAATGCAATTCAAATTTATGCGCTGAATGTTTTTTAAATAAATGCCTGCTTTTTTGCTACATAAATTTTTACTACTGTGTGGTTGTAACTAAAAAGCATTCTTTGCTTTTGAAATTATGGGCAGAATAATTTTTAAATGAAATTCTTTTTTTCTCTACATAAGTTTTGGGAGATTGTTTATATTTCTTTTTTGTATTCTTATATTGGTGGTTGCTTGTTTGATGTTGTTTCGGTTGGCTCGGCAACAAGGGATGTTTTTGTGAGGGTTCACCCAAAAGTATTTAAGGGCAACATCTGTTTTTTGCCTGGAAGCAAGGTGGAAGTGGAGGAAGTTGACTACTTTTCTGGGGGAGGAGCAACCAATTCAGCTGTTGCTTTCTCGCGCTTGGGCCTTAAAGCAGCTGCCCTGTGCTCTTTGGGAAAGGACTTGAATGCCGAGAGAATCTTGAAGGAACTGAAAAAGGAGCGGGTTTCAACCGCGCTGGTTGAGTTTTCCAAGGAGAAAAAAACAGCTTACTCTGTTATCCTCACTGGTTTTGGAAGGGACAGGGTGATTTTAGCGTATCGCGGGGCAACAGCGCAGCTGAATGACGCGAAAAAAATCCCTTGGAGGAAACTTGAGGAAATGAAGGCGAAATGGCTCTATGTTTCAAGCCTGCACGCAAAAATAGGGGTTTTGAGGAAACTGTTTTTGTTTGCGGAAAAAACCAAAATCAGGGTTGCTTGGAACCCAGGCATGGTTGAATTAAAGCAGGGTTTGGAAAAGCTGAAGCCCCTGCTCAAAAAAGTTGATGTGCTGCTGTTAAACAAAAGCGAGGCACTGACGTTAACGCACAACGCGGGAGTTGAAAGGAACCTTGAGAAGCTTAACCGGTTTTGCGCAATTGTCGTGATAACTGAGGGAAAGCACGGCGTGCACGCAAGCGACGGAAAATTCACTTACTTCAAGAAACCATTCAAGGTAAAAGTTTTGGACAATACTGGGGCGGGAGACGCATTCAACTCTGCTTTTGTTGCAGCGCTCATCAGGGGAAAAAAAGTTGAGGAAGCGCTTGGCTGGGGAATGGCTAATGCAAACTCCGTAATCCAGTACCTTGGAACGAAAAATATTCTGTTAACTCAATCGGGAATAAAAAAGTTTTTGAGGAAGCACGGAAAAAACGAAACACGGAAAAAAAAATATGCCTAATGAGGTGCTTGAACCGCTTAAAAAGGTTTTATTTTTCTCAGGCGGCATAGAAATGTTGTGCTCTCTTCAAATATAGCAAATGACAAAAATATTTGAACAAAACAAGGTCATTTGCTATCTATCAGGAGACAATAAATGTGTCAAGAACCACCGACTAAAGTCAAAACTTTGGCAAAAAAAACTATTGGATTTTATTCACTTGCCAAAGTTTTGGGTGGCATGTTTAGAATATCCCAAAACAGGCAAGTGGTTCTTGACAGTAGCAATTCCAATGAACCACTCATTAAAATGAGTGGAATTGCATGATTCAAAAATTAATGTCACCTGCTATAGCTAAAATTTGGTCTAAAATGGTTTGTTTTTCAAAAAAGTTAATTTTAAAAATCCGGGGCTTTATAATATATTTTATTGCATCCCCGGAGTTGCTTCGGCAAACCCGGGCTTATACTTATGCCCAAAAAGAAAGCTATTTTGTTCATTGACGGCTCAAACTTTTACCATGGTTTAAAACAAAACAAGTTCTTTGACTTGTTTAATTACAAGTCTTTTTTTGAAGAGTTGTCCAAGGAATTTGAAATTCCAAAAGTCTATTTTTATGATGCAATCAAAAATATAAGCATTGAACCGGAACAGTATTCAAAGCAACAGGCATTCCATGAACACCTAAGGAAAGAAATCCCAGTGCTTGTTGTGCGCGCAAGAAAACTCAAATACCTTGGAGTAGACCACAAAATTGAAGATGCAAAAAAGAACACAAAATTCTGCAAAGACTGCAAGCCAAAACTAAACGAATTTTTGACTAATGCGGGATTAAGCAAGCTTTCAAAAGAAAAAGGAATTGACATTCTCCTTGTGACCGATATGATCAAGGGCGCATTTCAGGAACAATACCAGACAGCATTGCTTGCCACAGGCGACGCTGATTATGTGCCGGCAGTTGAACTTGTGCAAACTCTGAAAAAAGAAGTTATCAACCTGCATTTTTATGCGGGGAGTTCTGCAGAATTAAGAATAATCTGCAATTCCCACAAACTAATCCAAGTTGATGCAAAAGGAAACTGTTATTTCAGATGATGGTTTAGCAGTATTCAAGTATTTTTTCACACTTGCCTGTGGAGGGGCAAAGCAAAACACGGAAAAAAAATCGGATTCTGCAATTTTGGGTTACTTTCCTAAATGAACTGCTCATAGTTTTTGTTGTTGAACTTGTAGAGGAAGCGCTTGATTTTGGAATCATTGAATGAATAGCTTGCAAGAACCCTTGCTTTCTCTCCGGAAAAAGCGTCAAAGGAATGCCTTTGGCTTGGGTCGAGGATGAAAAACCTTCCATTGAATTCTGTTATCACGAAAGCGTGCGTTGAAAGGTTGTCTAGTTCAGCTATAACCACTTCCGCTTTTTCATCACCTAAAGCACGGAGGAGCGAGCACAAAAAAACAGCCAAGTCTTCATCATCTCCAATTTTTTCTGCGAGAATTTCTTTCGGCGAGAGCCAGAAGTTAAGGTCAAGGTCTGCCTTTACGAAAGTGAACTCCCTTGAAACAAACTCGAAAACTTTGCGTGCAGCCGCCAAATAGTTTTTTTCAAACAAGTAGTTTTCCGGCTTGAATTCAGCAACCATTGACTGCACTGAAAGGTTTTCAGCATCAACGAGGCCTTTGATCTCTCCAACAGTTTTTTTCTCGAACTCGTTTATTATGTCAGAGTACTTTTCGAGCAGCAGCGCGTAAAGCTTGAACTTAGGCATTTTCTCTTCGGCTGTTTCAGCTACATCGGAGAGAACACGCTGGCCTTTCCTTAAAAGCCTGTTTTCATCCAGGGCCCTTGAAAGCATTTTCTTGGCTTCCGCAAGCTCTTTTTTTAGTTTCCTGTTTTCCTCTTCTAACCGCGAATAGCTTGGACCGTGAACTGATACAAGCGCAGAGCGAAGCTCAGCAATCTGCTCCCTCAACTCGTGCTTCCTTTCAGAATCAGTTTCCTCGCGAAGCTCAACTTCGAGGGCTTGAATTGCTCTCAAAATCGACTGCTCGGCATCAGTTCTGCTGAGTTTCTGGCTTGAAATGCCTGAGAGCTCATTAAAGCCCATCTAATATACATAATATGGTGAAAAGGCTCTAAAAGGTATGTTTTAAGGAAAAAAGAGGGGTTAGGCAGATTAGTGTCAAAAACCGCCCAATAATTGGGCGGCATGATTTTCACGCATAAAACGGTTTTTGACAGTAGTAATTCCACTCCACTGTTTCCAGCGAAGCTGCGTTTTCGCAAACCTCCTTGTAAAACCTTTGGTTTTGCGAGGCCCGCAAAATCTATGATTTTGCTTGGGTTTTCTAAAAGGCTTAAGGCAGGGTTATCCAAACATTTAATGGACGCCATGAACCCGTCAACGCAACACTTTGTCAAAAAGAAAACAGGTGTTTTTATTTCACTTGACAAAGTGTTGAAAAGATACCGAGACCAATAACCGCGACTTAAAAGCCAAGGTATCTTTTGGGTTGAATGAAATAGTTGGGCAAATGGTCAAACAAACCACTTGGAACACTGCACTATGCCACACTATTGCAGACTACTAATAACAAAATATTAATAGTGGAACGCTGATTCTATTTAGGGGTTTTCTTGGAAGAGGAAGCAAAGGAAAAACTGGAGAAAGCAGCAATAGTTTTTGCTGTGCTGCTGCTGATTGCAATTGCATATGTAACCTACGTGCAGCCGGTTTTAGTGCAGGGTGAACCGCCAAAAGATGGAGGAAGCAATGGAACAGGGCAACTTAGGGGCTGCTTTGAACTGCAGGGCTTTCTGTGCAAGGAAAACGAGAAGTGTTCTGCGGAATTGCTGCAGGCAACTGAAAGCAACTGCTGCAGCGAGGCCTGCATTTCAGCTGAGCCTTATGCTGGAGGAACTTATGCTGGGGAAGGCATAGAAATTGATGGCACTGCAACCGAGGAACAGAAAGAAAAAATAAGGGAATACATTCAAGAGCAGCTTTCCTCAAAGAATCCTATTGATGAAGGAAGTGAGGGCATTGAAGGAGGGGGAGGAACTGGCAGCGCAGTTGTGCTGGGCATTCCATGCGAGCTGCCAAATGGGCATCCAATATTGTACTGCGACTGCATGGACATTTGCTTGTCAGAAGAAGTTCCACAGGAAGAATGCGAGCTTATTTGCTATGGCAGGCAAGTTGAGGCGAGCTAAATGAATTCAGTTGAAAGAGTAAAAGCGCAGGTAGCAGCAGAGTACTTGATTGTAATGGCTTTCCTGCTGGTGGCAGTTGGAGTGCTTTCAGCTTACAGTTTCATTACATTAAGCGAATCAATCAAGGCAAGGCAGGCAATCAATGCTGTTGACTCAATCGCAAACGCTGCTGACAGGGTTGGGGCATTTGGAGAAAACAGCAAGCTGATTGTGAAAGTTGAGCTGCCGGACGGAGTGCTGGCATTCAAAACAACAGGAAAAGAGGTTCAGATTCAGATGCAGAGCTTCGGCAACACTACAGATGTTTATACAACAGCATTGTTTGATATTACTCCTGCAACGCTCTCCCCAAACAGTGGAAAAACATTATACCTTGTTGAAGTGGTTGACTCAAACGTTGTTGTTTCACCAGCGTAAGTGTTTTGAATGAATGGAAAAGGCCAAGTGGAAGTAGAAGCAGTGGCAGCAGTAGGAGTTGTGCTTCTTTTCTTTGTGCTTGGAATGGTTTTAGTGACGATAAGGAACAATGAAGTTAATGCTCTGCAGGAAGTGCAGTTCAAAGAAGCGCAATGCAGGAAAGTGTCAGAAATAATCGGGTTCCTCAATGCAAGGCAGGGCAGCCAAGAGATTTTTTTCCGGCTGAACGAGGATGCCAACATCTCGCAGGGAGAAGTGATTGTTGGAAGCGTTTTCTGCAGGCATTTGGGAAGCGCTGCTGAAGCGCAGCTTTCAAGCGGAAAAGTGAAAGCAAGCGAAGTGAACGGAGCTGTTGTGCTTGAAAACGTTTGACCTGAATGAGAGCGGGCAAACAATCCTTGTGGACCTGACTTTTGCGCTGCTGATTTTTCTGCTGGTGTTCAATTCAATTAATGCAGCATACATTTCCTCTGTTGCAAGCGTTAAAGAAAGAAGCCGGCTGAACGAAATGCAGCTCAAGGCAACGCAGGCAATTGAAAGCCTTGTAAGCTTTGAAGGAACTCCAAGCAACTGGGAGGAACTGCCGCTGCAGCAGGTTCAAGAAATTGGTTTGGCCGATGAAAGCAAAACAATAAACGAGGCAAAGCTTAACGCATTCAAGAACCTTTCAGCAGACTACAATTCAACCAAAGTGCTGCTAAACCTCGGCTTGTTTGATTATTTTTTCAGCCTGAAAGGAGCAGATGATGTCAATGCAGGGCTGCCTGCAACAACAAATGCAACACAAGTGCAAGTGAAAAGAATTGTAACATACAAGGGAGAGGAAGCAATTGTTGAATTCACGTTATACTCGCTGTCATGAAGGAAGCGGGCGAGGAAAGGGCTTTGTCAAAACCTTTTCAACAAAAGGTTTACGAAAAGAGGAAAAAAGAGGCTTTGCCTTTTCCACTGATGCAGTAATTGCAACTGTTTTGGTGGGGGCAGCGCTGGCGTTGCTTGCAGTGCAGCCTTCAATAAACACAAGCGTTTCAGGGCTTTCACTGAAGCAGGCAAGCGATGACGTTTTTCTTTCAATGCAGAGAAGCGGGTTCATGCTGTTAACGATTGACTCAAATGCTCCAAGCGAAGCTGTTGCGCAAATACGCTTAAAGGCATTGGGCCTGCTGCCTGAAAACACGGAATTGTTTGTTGAATTGAAACAGTTTGACTTGAATATAGAGGAATGCAGGGCAAACAAAACTTTTAACGCGTGCTTTGAAAGCGTTGCAAGCGTCAACTCCGGCCCCGCAATTCCAAGCGGAAAAGAAGTTGTAGGGGGAACAACATACTTTTTCAAAAAACAGGGTTCAAGCGACTGCAACTTAAGCTACCTCGAGTTAAAAGAATTTGAGGGAATGCATGAGGATTACGGCAGTGAACTTTTTTTTTCTGAACAAAAGCCCCTTGAACTATTCTTTCAAGAAGAAGGAGGGGGAGAAGACCTGAACATAAATTTTGATGTCAACGTTTCACCAAGCGAAAGCATTTCATGCGATGAAAACGTTACAGTAACTTTGAGTGTTAGCGTTCCAGAAAACGTCAGAACGCCGATAGATGTTGTGCTTGTTCTTGACCGCAGCGGCAGCATGTCATGGAACGGCTATGTTAGCACTAGCTCTGCAAACTCTGTTTGGGGCAATGACGGAAATTACGTTTTTGTGGGAGATGGCAGTGCCGGAGTCAGGGCAATTGACGTAAGCAACCCAAGGCTCCCCGTAATTGTTGACACTATTGACCCTGGCAGTGTCAATGATGTGTATGGGGAGGGCAACTATTTGTATGCAACTGAAACAGCATCAGATGACGAGCTTATAGCGTATGACGTAAGCAATCCAAGCGACTTGCAACAGCTTGACCGGTTAATTTTTTCAAGCGTTTACGGGGTTTTTGCATTGAATGATTTTGTTTTTGTTGCAGGTGACAGGTCAGGAGGCGGAAACAATCGGGGCCTTTACATTGTGGATGCAAGCAATAAAAGCGACTTAACCAACAGGGGGAGAGCAAACCAGAATTATGCAAGGAGCTCATTCGTTGTAGGCAATACTGCATTTCTTGCAATTGGTTCCAACGGCTTTGCAACAGTTGATGTAACAAACAAGGATGCGCCGGTTGTGCTTGACACTTATGATACAAGCGGCTATGGCTGGAGCACATTAATTGAAGGGAATTACGGTTTTGGTGCTGATGGGGAAGCAGGCCTGCAGGTGTTTGACATAAGCAATTTGAACAACATCCAGCTGGCAGACAATTTTGATACACCGGATTACTCTTACAGTGTTTTTGTTTTAGGCAACAAGGCATACGTAGCAGATTATTCGTCGCTTCAAATTCTTGATGTTAGCGATCCAAACAACGTAGTGTTTGAAAAAAGTTTTTCGTCTCCATACGAATACCAAGACCTTTTTGTGAAAGACAACTTTGCTTTCCTTGCGGCAGGAAGCATTGGTTTCATTACGCTTGACCTAATCAACGGCCCGAGAATCGACAACGCAAAACAAGCAGCAAGCGAATTCGTTGACTTCAACGGATGGAGCCTGCCGCCTGACCAGATTGGAGTGGTTTCATTCAATACCAGTGCAACGCTTAACCAGCAGCTTACCACAAACAAAACTGACTTGAATTCGGCGATTTATTCTCTTGTTGCTTCAGGCGGCACCAACATTGAGGAGGGAATAAGGAGTGCCACAACAGAGCTAACTTCCGTGAGAGCAAACCCAAATGCGCTGCATTTCCAAGTTGTTTTATCGGATGGCCAGTCAAATTCCGGGAATTCGCTTTTGGCAGCACAGGATGCAGCTGATGAAGAAATTGTGATTTACACTGTTGGGTTTGGTGCTGATGCAAGCGAAGCAGAGCTGACAGCAATAGCAGAAGCAACAGGAGGCAGCTATTATTTTGCCGAAGACGACAATGCTTTGTCGGAAATATTTAATTTGATTGCAGAGCAAATTGAAGAGCTTGCAAATGATTCAAACGTGAATGTTCCAATTGGCGGGGGCGCATTAGTTTCCAATCCGGGTTCGGGCAGCATTGTTGACGGCAACCTTCTGTTCAATTCTGGCTCAATTACGCCTGATACGCCTTGGAGCGCATCCTACATTCTTAATTTCCCCTGCTCGAATGCTTTCAACTGCTCGATTGACGCTTTAAGCTTTCCAGGGGAAGGAAGCTACTTTGAATACGTTGACGTTAACGGCATAACACGGAGAGTTGACTTCAATGTAAGCACAACCCTTGATTTTTTGAACAGGGATTTAACGGTTGACATTTATGGTGCGGAGCTTGTGGGGGAGAGTTCAGCAGAAATTGATGTGAATGTTGCAAATGTAGGGGATTTGAATTCAGGCGAAACTTTACTGAACTTTTACCTTGACGATATCAATGGAACACTGCTTGACTCAAAAAATGTTCCGGAACTGTGCGGCTTGAATGATTCAGTGTGCACTTCAACGCGGTTCACTGTTTTCTCTCCTGTTTCAATCAGCCAAGAGGGAGTTATTTACGCGGTTGTGAACGACAACAATTCGGTGAGTGAGTGCCCGAACAACAACTTTGATGCAGTTAACTGCTTTGGCGGGCCGGCAACAGAATATTATGCATTAGAGTACAGGGTGTGGAGGGAATGAGTAAAGGAATACTGTTAAGCCTGCTGACGCTTTTTCTTCTCTTGAATTTGATTGCATTGAACCAGATTGCAGTTCAATCGGACAGCTCGGCAAGTGAAAGCATTGCGGGCATTTCTGCTTTGACTGCTGCAAGCGACAAGCTTGAATTAGTTGCGGAGAACATTGTTTTCCTGCACCGCTTCGGGGCAGCGGAAAGCATTGCGGAAAGGGCGCTTCCGTTTTCCTTTTCGTTGGATTCCAACAGGTTTGAGGCAAGGCAGCGGCTGCCAGTAAATGCAGACACATTGAATGGCTTCTTTGACTCAATCAATTCTTTCCGGGTTTTTGTTTCTGACACCAACTACTCAAACGCGTTTGATGGTTTGGCGGTTGACGCAAACACAATTGAAAACGATTCATGGAATGGGAACTCTGAAAGAATTTCGTTCCTGGTGAAACCTCAGTGCCTTGAATTCTTTGTCAAGGACTTAAACATTGCGGGCTTTAATGCAGGAAACTGTGATAGCGAATTCGACATTAACAGCGTTAAGCGATTTGACTTAAATGTTCTGGTTCCTTCAACCGAGGACTTCAATTCAGTGCAGTGCAGTTTTGACGGCAGCATTGGGTGCCCTTCAGCTGAATTCAACCCCGGCGCGCAGGGAAACTTTGTTGAAATAAACCTGCTGGATGAGAACTGTTCGAACTGCTCCATTCCTGCGGGTCAGAAAAAAATTTCAGCATACTATATTGCAAGCGCAGACAACAATGTAACAATAAGCTGCACCGGCATCTGTAACTCTGAGCCAGTAGTAATCAGCGTTGGGAAAGGCCTGACAGTTGAAAGCAGCGGCAACCGCATTGAATTCGTTTTTTCCGCACTGTTTGATTCCCCAGTTAAACAGTTCAAGTTCAACGACTTTAATGTAAGCGTTTCAAACAAGAATGCAGGGGTTAGCGCTAGGTATGGGAATGGATAAAGCAAGCTTGTTTTATTTGGCCGTGATTGCAACGGCAATTGGAATTGCATTCCTTTTTGCTGCAGGCTTTGAGCCTGAAATGCCGAAAACGCAAGAGCAACTGCGCTTAACTGTTTTTGAAACGCAAAAACAGCAGATAGCTGAAGGGGAAGAGCTAGTGGTTAGAGTTGAAGCACAGGGCACAGGAATTGCAAGCATCGGCATATCGTTGAATGGGAAACAGGTGGAGGAAGTGGAATGCGGGCAAACGCCCTGCAGCCACGAGTTCAGAAAAATTGTTTCAGACATTGGAGCATACCAGCTGGCTGCATTTGCTTTTAGCGCTGAAGGGAAGCGCGTTGAGGAAAGCAGGGTTGTTTACGTTGCGCCGCAGGAAAACACCTGCATTGACAACTCAAGGTATGGCAGCTGCGGGAAAGAGAAGCCGTTTTACTGCCTTGAAGGAAAGCTCGTGGAAAAGTGCAGTGAGTGCGACTGCGATTCCGGCTTTGAATGCGTTGAGGAAAAGTGCAGTGCAAGTTCGCTTCCACTAGAAATTGCTTCACTTAACGCAGGCTCCAGTTTCATAAAGCCCGGAACATACATTGATGTTTTCTTTGAACTGCAAAACAATACTGAGGAAATTGCAAGAGCCGGGGCACATTACACAATTGAAGTGGTTTTTTATTCCCCTTCAAATGAGCAGAGGTTCACTGAAAGCATCCAACTGGAACAGGAACTGCTCCAAGGAAAGCGTGCAGCAAAAAAGGTTTCAGGGAAAGAGTTTGTGCTTGAAGAAGGAAACTACTCGCTGAGTGCCGCGCTTCTTGATGCCAGTGAAAACATTGTAAGCAGGTTTGAATCCTTAGAAAAAATCGTTGCAAGGGATGATTTTAGTGCACCTGCAGCACCTACAGGCGTTAGTGCAGTGTTTGTGCAGGGGAAAGCCCTGCTTTCATGGAATCAGAACAGCGAGGACGACTTCGCTGCTTACAGGGTTTACAAAAGCAGTGAAGTGCAGGCAACTTTCATTAGTTACTCTTTCTCCCTTGAAACAAACTTGAATTCAGTTGAAATCACAGGTCTTGAGGGCGGAAAGCACTTCTTTGTGGTTACTGCATTAGACCACTTCGGCAACGAATCAGTTTTCAGCGATGTTGTGTCAGTTGAGGCAAGCTGAGGGGCATTTTTGTGAATGACGCCCTCCCCTGCCTAAAGGCGCAGCCTCTTTTTCGCAAGCCTCCTTGTAAAACCTTTGGTTTTGCGAGGCCCGCAAAATCTATGATTTTGCTTGGGTTTTCTAAAAGGCTTAAGGCAGGGTTATCCAAACATTTAATGGACGCCATGAACCCGTCAACGCAACACTTTGTCAAAAAGAAAACAGGTGTTTTTATTTCACTTGACAAAGTGTTGAAAAGATACCGAGACCAATAACCGCGACTTAAAAGCCGAGGTATCTTTTGGGTTGAATGATAATTTAAATAATGGAAAGACAAATAACTATAGCAAAATGCTTAGTTATTTGAACAAAAATCGCGTTTTGCAACTAGCAAACAGCAAATTAAGTGTTCAAGAATTAAAGCTGTTTGCTATAATATAATAAATGAAGGCAAAGCGGGAAAACGAGGGGTTGAATTGGTGAAGAAAAAGGTTTCAAAAGCAAAAACAAAACCAAGGAAAAGCAAGCGAGCAAAAAAGGCAGCAAAGCGGCTTGAGAGCACGCAGGAGAAGCCAGTGCAGCAGGCAAGCCAAATAACTGAACATGCTGGAGAAGAATCCGAGGGCGAAATTTTCAGGGTTAGGGGTTTTACCGAATCAGCCAAAAAAGTGGAACAGCTGAAAGGCGTTCCAGTTGAATTAAAAGAACACAAAATTGTAACGGCTTTTGACCAAGTGTATGATTTAGTCAAGAAAACAAAGCGGATTAAGCTTGGCTCAATTGCAAAGGAGCTGGGCTTGAGCAGGAAAGCCGTGGAGGACTGCACTAAAATCCTGGAGGACGAAAACTTGGTGGAAGTGGAGTACCCTGCAATTGGAGATCCATTGATTGAAATAGTTGAGTACAGGGAGTGGAAAAAACAGCACGATTTAGAGGAAGAAGAGACGAAAAAACTTGGAAAAGAAAAAGAAATCCTGAGAAAGCAGAAGGAACAGGAATTGCAAAAGCTTAAGAAGAAAAAGTGGGTTCCTTTTATCGGGAAAAAGAAGTGAAGTTATGGCGGACAAGCTGTTAAAGGAGTACAAGGTTGAAGCAGACAAGGTTGAAGTAAGCGTTAAAATTGCTGAACGGGAAGGCGAGTTTGTCAGAAGCTATTTGCTTGACATCCCGCAGTATGGAAGAGGCACTGAAGCACTGCTTGACTCAATGAAGAGAACACTTATTGCTGACACCACCCTGAAAGCCGACAAAATGCTTGACACGCAGTTCATTGGAGAAATTAAGAAAAAGTTCAGGGAAAAATCAGAGGTCATTCTCGAGAAAACCCTTTCAGGCGTTACAGCAGAGGACAGGGGAGCATTGATTGGAATTCTCATCCAAGAAATGCTTGGCCTGGGAAAAATCGAATTTTTGCTGGCTGACGGAAACCTTGAAGAAATTGTGGTGAATTCCGCAAAGGAGCCAATATGGGTTTACCATAAGGAATTTGGATGGCTTAAGACAAACATTTCAGTTGAAAGCGAAACTGAAACGCAGAACTATGCAAGCATTATTGCGAGAAGGGTTGGAAAACAGATAACAGTGCTTGACCCGCTGCTTGACGCGCACCTAATAACAGGGGACAGGGCAAATGCAACTTTGTTCCCGATAAGCGGGAGAGGCAACACCATTACAATCAGGCGTTTTCGAAGGGACCCTTGGACGGTTACAGACTTAATTAAAAACAAGACAACAAGCAGCGAAGTAATGGCCCTTATTTGGATGGGAATGCAGTACGAGCTAAACCTGATTTTAAGCGGCGGCACTGGCAGCGGGAAAACATCTTTCCTGAATGTTTGCCTGCCGTTCATTCAGCCAAACCACCGAATATTGTCTATTGAAGACACGAGGGAACTTTCGCTGCCATCTTTCCTTCACTGGATTCCAATGACAACAAGGGAACCTAACCCTGAAGGGAAAGGGGCTGTGGAAATGCTGGACTTGCTGGTTAACAGCTTGAGGATGAGGCCGGACAGAATAATTGTGGGTGAAGTTAGGAGGCAGCGGGAAGCAGAAGTTATGTTTGAGGCAATGCACACAGGGCACTCTGTTTACACAACACTGCACGCAAACACTGCTGATGAAACAATAAGGAGGCTTGTCAACCCGCCAATTGAAGTGCCGACAACGATGCTGGAAGCAGTGCACTTGAATGTTGTAATGTTCAGGAACAGGAAAATCGGGGTTAGAAGAGTGCTTGAAATAGCAGAATTTATTCCAGAGAAAAGAGGAGAAAGGCAGTCAATCAGGGCGAACGTGTTATACAGGTGGAAGCCGGCTGCTGACGCAATTGAAAAGTCAGCTGAAAGCATCAGGCTGTTTGATGAGCTTTCCCTTCACACTGGCCTGACAATTGATGAAATGAGGAAAGAGCTTTACACAAAGCAAAATATTCTGGAGTGGATGGTGCAAAACAACATAAGAGAAGTTGAAAGCGTTGGAAAAATCATGGCAAAATACTACGTTGAACCAGAAGAAGTTGAAAAGGCAATTTCCAAAAACAAGGTTCCTGAGTGGTTTGGTTGAAAACTGTTACAATTCCGTTCAGCCCTTTCCCTTTCCCTGTTCTGCTCGGCATAAGCAGCCACTTGAAGGGCATTGGTTCAAAAATATCAAACATGTTCCCTTACTTGGAGCTGGAATTAAGGCAGGCTGAAATTGATTTAAGCGCTGAAGAGTACGGTTCCGTAATGTTTTTTTTGTTCGCTTTTTATTTCTCGGTTTTTTCCAGCATAGTTTACCTTTTCATGTTAAAGCTTTCGCCTCCAAATGCCCTGATTGCAGCCTTAACCTTTGGCGGGCTTTTTTCGCTGATGGTTTTCGTGCAGTTAAGCGTTTACCCTAAAATCAAGGTGAAGAGAAAAGTAAGGGACCTTGACAGGAACCTCATTTTTGCCCTTAGGACAATACTAATTGAAATAAAATCCGGCGTTTCCCTTTTTGACTCGATTGGGTTGATTGCACAAGGAGAATTTGGCTCTGTAAGCAAGGAATTCAGGAATGCATTGGAGAAAATAAATTCCGGCACCCTTGAAGAAGCAGCGCTGGAAGAAATCGCAACATACAACCCATCTCTTTTTTTCCGCAGGACAATATGGCAGCTAGTGAACGGATTAAAGGCAGGGGCAGAGGTAAGCGTTGTGATGAAGTCGCTGGTTGAAACTCTTTCCAAGGAACAGAGAAACCAAATAAGAAAATACGGTTCCTCACTCAGGCTGCTTTCACTAATGTACATGATGCTCGGCATAATTGTGCCTGCATTGGGCCTGACTTTCCTAATAATCCTTGGTTCTTTTCCGCAGATTTCAATTGAGGAATGGATGTTCTGGGGCCTGCTGGTGTTCGTGGCAATAGGCCAGTTCATGTATCTTGGCATACTTAAGACGAACAGGCCGAGCCTGCTGGGTGGTTGAATGGGAATTTACTCCAGAGTTTCAGGGATGCTGCCAAAAAGCATTACAAGAGCATTCAAAAGGCAGCTTGACTATTTGGGCATTGAAATAGGGGAGAAACGGGTTGTAGGGTTTCTTTTCCTTTACGGTTTCCTGCTTAGTTTGGGGCTTGCATTCAACATTTCGTTCATGTTTGGAATCAACGCCTTATTCACCTTTGCTTTCTTTTTCGGTTTGTTTGTCGGGGGAACTTATCTCTGGCTGAATGTCACTGCTGAAAGCAAGGGAAGGTTTGTTGAAACAATTCTTCCTGATGCACTGCAATTGGTTGCATCAAACGTCAAGGCAGGCCTGACAACTGAAAGGGCACTGCTTGTTTCAGCAAGGCCGGAATTCGGGCCATTAGAGAAAGAGCTTAGGAAAGCAGCGAAAAGGATTTCGGCAGGAGAAACAGTGGTTGAAGCGCTTGCAGGAATTTCTGAGAAAATAAAGTCAAAAACACTGGAGAAAACGATTTGGCTGATAAGCGAGGGCATTAGAAGCGGCGGGGAAATAGCTGATTTGCTCATTGAACTGGCGGATGACTTGCGGGAACAGCAGGCGCTGGAAGCGGAAACAGCTGCAAACATTTCAATGTACATTCTCCTGATTTTTTTCTCGGCTGCAATTGGAGCGCCAATGCTGTTCGGGATAAGCAGCTTCATTGTGCAGATTCTTGCAGTCCAATCAGCCAGCACAGCTTCACTGGAGGTTGGCGAAGCAGCAAACATCCCGGCAAACATTCAGGGGGTTACGGCAATGATAACAGGAAAAGGCAATGCTTTGTCGCCTGATTTCATCATTTTCTTTACAATGATTTCACTTGTCATTACTTCAATCTTTGCTTCACTCACAATTGGAGTAATAAACAACGGCTCAGAAAAATCAGGGGTGAAATTCATTCCAGCAATTCTGTTCGTTTCATTCAGCCTCTTCTTCATAATCAGGATAGTGCTCACAACACTGTTCGGATCGCTACTGTAAATCAAAAGAAAAAAAAAGAAAAGAAAGAAGGAGCTAATAGGCTTAAGAAACTGAACCGCTGCAAGTAGTTAACTCTGTCTTGGCTAAACCGCTGCCGGAAGTGTATGCTACTGTAACTGTTTCATTGATGTTTCCGGTCAAAGCACAGCCTGTGACTGTGAAAGTGTTTTCATCGGTTGCTCCAAGAGCAGGTGAAGTTGCATTGGTTGTACACAAAGGCGTAGAAACTGTTATGTTGGTAATTCCATCACCAGTTCCATTCTGCAGTGCTAACTGAACTTGCGTGGGAGTGCCTGCATAATCCTTTAACAACAAGCTTCCAGACATTGGCGAACACTTGAATGGCGTGCTGAATAGGCCGAATGCAAACAGGGCCGCAACAACAACAACTATTACAACCAGTGCCCAGCCGTAAGTCATTAGGTACTCCAAAGCAGATTGACCTCTTTTGTCCATCGTTTACCTCCTTTCAGATTTTATAATAAAAAATAATGCCTCCCGCCAACAATTTTTGCCGAGAGTTTACTCTTACAATACAAGTTATTAGTAATATTTAAAGGTTGTGGTGGAAAATATGCTGCGTAATTTACAAAAAAAATAGTTTTATTAAGGGGTTTTCCGATATATTGTCTATGGCTTCTTCTAAAACGGTTGCTATTCCAAAAGAAGAGTATTTGCGCTTGAAAAGGCACGAGCAAATAGATGTTGAGCTTTTAAAGAGCCTTGTAAGAAGTTTAGAGGACATTAAAGCCGGCAGAGTAATAAGAGTAAGATAGGGGTGTGAAGAGTGGCTGAAGCAACATTAAAGCAAATTTACTCAAAACTAAATGAGATTGACCAAAAAGTTAATTCGTTGCTCGTGAAGGAAGAAAAACCAACTAAAAGTGAATTGAAAGCAATCAGAGCCGGCAAAAAACAGTTTGCACAGGGAACATTTCGTTCCTGGGATGAAATTAAAAAGACTATTTGAAGTGACAAATTTTGGCTGAGTTTAAGGTTTTTCTCTCAAATAATGCTGAGAAAGGTTTGAGAGATGCATAGCCAAAACCAAGAATGCGCATGAAAGAAGCAATTGAATTGCTGAAAACAAATCCTGTTCCAACACAATATTTTGACGTAACAAAAATTTCTGGAAGTTCATCAAACTACCGCATCAGAATTGGACAATATAGAATTTTGTACATAGTTCTATGGCAGGAAAAAATAATCAAAGTGTTCGACATTGACAGAAGAGATGAAAACACTTACAGTTAACAGCGGTATAAAGAATTTGCGAAAGCTTTTATTGCCCGATTTTGGTTTTAAGCATTTTTTCAACGGGCTTTGGGACAAACCCGGAAACGTTTCCGCCCAAAGAAACGATTTTTTTTACAACGCTTGAACTGATGTAAAAGTGGTCCTCGTTGGTCATAACAAAAACCGTTTCAAGGCCAGGGGAAAGCTTCCTGTTCACAATTGCCTGCTGGAATTCAGCAGAAAAATCGCTCATTTCCCTTAAGCCGCGCAGAATCAAGCCACAGTTTTCTTTTTTCGCAAAATCAACAAGCAGGCCGGAAAAGGACTTCACTTTAATGCTGCCAAGGCCCTTAACGGTTTCCTCTATCAGTTCAACCCTTTCCTTGGCAGAAAAAAATGTTTCTTTATGCGGGTTTGCTGCAACCGCAACAATGAGTTCGTCAAACAGTTTGCTGCCGCGCTCAATAACATCCAAATGCCCAAAGGTTATTGGGTCAAAAGTGCCGGGATAAATTGCTTTACGGGGCATTGCCTAAAATCTCCTTGAAAACTTTTTCTGTCAGCTTCCTTGTTCTGGCAGCAGAACCACTATTATCAATTGCAAAGTCAGCCATTTTAACCTTTTGGCTTAAAGGAATCTGCGCCGAAATCCTTGCGAGAGCTTCCCTCCTAGAAAGGTTCCTCTCCCGCAGCCTTTGAAGCTGCTGTTCTTTGGAACAGTAAACTACAACTGTTTTTTTCAACAAAGGCAGCGCTTTTCTTGACTCAAAAAGCAGCGGCACCACAACAACAATCAGGCGTTGGTTCTTTTTCTTTAACGCGGACAACTGATTATTAATTTCCAAGAAAACTAATGGATGCACTAAGCGGTTTAGTTTTCTGAGTTCAGCGCGGTTTGAGAAAACAATTTGCGCGAGCTTTTCCCTGTTTATTTTTCCTGATTTGGTCAGAATTTCTTTTCCAAAATTTTTTGAAAGCAAGCGCCTGACTCTTTGCTTTTTGTAGAGCGCTGAAACAATTTTGTCCGCGTCAATTATTTTTGCGCCAAGCTCCCGAAATTGCTTTGCAGCAAGCGATTTGCCGGAAGCAATTCCTCCAGTCAAGCCGACAACAACCATAACAGAATTGCTTCAAAAAACAATAAAAAATGCTGGTTTTGAAAGGCAGGGCAAGAAAGAAAACCGATTCTGAAAAATGGAATGGCCGCAGTTATTCTTAAATACACGGCCAAAGAATAGTATTATTATGTTCCAGAAAACTGTTGAACGGGAAAAGCCTTATTCTAAGACAGACATAGCCGAATTGAAGAAAATTGGCAGAGAGATAAAGGAAGCAAAGAAAAATCCAGAGTATAGGCGGGCTATTGATAATTTCATAAAAGCCACTACTTAAGCAGTTTTTTGAATTGTTCTAATAAAAAGCAGGCAATTTTCATCACCCAAAAATTAGACAAGGTTTTAAACCGCAACAAATAAATACTTCCCAAGCCTTTACTTTTTCATGCCCAGAAAAATCAGAAAAGCTGCCAAAACAGTTGCCAATGCAGCGAGAAGAACAAGGCTTTTTAATCGGAGGAAAACTGGGAGAAGGCAGGGAAAAGAAACAAGGCTTGAGATGCCTCCAAGTTTTAAGGAAAGACACGGTTTTCTGAACTTGGACCTGAAAACAGTTGGAAATCTCCATAGAAAAGGAAGAAAGGCGATCGGGGACAGCCCCACTTGGGGAGGCCCTCAAGGAGTAATATTTGCGGATTTGCGAGCAGGCAAAGAGCGCAGAAAAAACCAGTCTCCAAAGAAAAAAACACAAAAGTAGTTTTTTAATTGCTTTTAATTCAATTTCTTTCATGCCAAAGGCAAATTTTCGCAAACCTTTTTCTAAAAGGTTTATGAAGCTGCCGCAAGAAATTTTCAGGGAATACGACATTAGGGGCCTTGTTGGAAAACAGCTGAATGAGGAAGCAATGGAGCTGCTTGGAAAAGGCTTTGGAACATTCATTCAGAATAAAAGTGGCAAACGGGTTGTTGTTGGGAATGACAGCAGGGAAAGCTCCGAAAAATTCAGGAAATCATTCATTAAAGGCTTAACAAGCACTGGGTGCAGTGTTACAAGCATTGGCCTTGCAACAACGCCGATGCTTTACTTCGCGGTTAACCTGCTTGAAGCTGATGCAGGGGTTTCGGTTACTGCTTCACATAACCCTATTGAATTCAACGGCATTAAGCTGACTGAGAAAAAGGCTTTCCCTGTTTTCGGGAAAGAAATACAGGAAATAAGGAAAATAATTGAAGGAAAAAACTTTGCTGCGGGAAAAGGAAGCGTTGAGGAAAAAAGCATTAAAAAAAACTATTTGGAGATGCTGAAACAAAAAATCAGGCTGGGAAGAAAGAAACTCAGGGTTGTTGTTGACACAGGCAACGGAACAGCAGGAATTGTTGCAGGAGACGCGTTAAGGCAGTGGGGCTGCGAAGTAATTGAATTGTTCACGGAGCTTGACAGCAGTTTTCCAAACCATTTGCCTGACCCAACTGTGAAAGAAAACCTGCAGGAATTAATCGCTAAAGTAAAAGAAGAAAAAGCTGACATCGGAATCGGGATTGACGGCGATGCTGACAGAATCGGGGTTGTTGACGGTAAAGGAAGCATCGTGTGGGCGGACAAGCTTCTGGCAGTTTTCGCAAAAGAGTTCCTCCAAAAAAACTTTGGCAAAAAAGTTTTGTTTGACGTTAAATGCAGCGAGGCAGTAGTGGAGGTTGTGAAAGCAAATGGCGGAAAACCAATAATATGGAAAACCGGGCACAGCCTCATTAAATCAAAAATGAGGGAAGACAACATTTTGCTTGCAGGGGAAATGTCAGGGCACATCTTCTTCAAGGACGAATTTTTTGGATTTGACGATGCGGTTTATGCAGCTGGAAGGCTGCTGAGAATTCTCTCCAACTCTGACAAGAGCTTAAGCGAAATTGAAGCAGAAATTCCGCAATACGTTAACACTCCGGAGCAGAGAATTGACTGCGAGGAAACGGAGAAGGAAAAAATCGTGCAAGAAGTCGCAAAGCACTTCAAGGAAAAATACCCTGACTCAATTACAATTGACGGAATACGCATAAAGTTTAGCGATGGCTGGGGCTTGGTGAGGAAAAGCAACACCCAGCCAAAGCTGATTCTGAGGTTTGAGGCAAAAAGCGAAAAGGAACTGGAAAAAATTAGAAAAGAAATTGCTGAAAAACTGAAAGAGTTCAAGGCCGTAAAAGCAGAGCAGCTGCGCAACGCTAGTTCAGCATAAGCCTTATTTATAACTAATTGTAATAATAAATGGCAATGAAACTGCAAAAAGTATTGCTGATGCTGGTGTTCGCTCTGCTTTTTTCAGCAACTGCTTTTGCTGCTGAAACAGTTTACTGGCTTAGGGGCAATGCTTCCGATATCGCGCTTTACTTGGACACTGAGCACAGAATGATTTCAACTGCACCAGGCTCTGGCGCAACTGAAGCTGATTTCACCACCACAACTGTTGCCGGAACAAATGATTGGGGGGTATGGCACTCTGACTCATTGGCGGAAAACTTCACCATAACAGGCACTGTTTATGTGTGGTTTTCCTATCTTAATCTGAGCGGTGGAAGCGGCCAATTCCGCTGGACACTATGGGATTATGATGAGGAAAGCGGCTCAATAACGTACATTGCGCAGTCAGCGTGGGCTGACTTTCCCAGCGCAGCGCAGATTGAAACATTTAAGACTCTTGACAACAATTACACTGTTGCTGCAGGCAACAGGTTGGGCCTCAGGCTGGAGTATAATTCGGCAAGCAGCGGCAGCACTGCCTCGCTGAAGGTTGACTCTGCCAGCGCAGGCAGCAGCGTAACATGGAATGCTTCAACAGGCGGCACTTACACTGCCAGCAATGTGAGCAGGGCAGCAGCAATTCTCTTCAACCCCCAAACAGTAAGCATTTCTTGCAGTAGCGATTCTGACTGCGATGACAGCAACAGCTTGACTGGGGATGTATGCATTAATTCCGGCACGGCACAGTCTTTTTGCTCTAACCAGGGCTGCTATGTTGCATGCTACAGCAGCAGTGACTGCGATGACGGGGTTGCGGAAACAGTTGACACCTGCTTGGGTGCTGGAACCTGCTCTTCGAGGTGCCAGAACCTTGAGGAATTTTCAGCGCTGTGCAGCAGCAACTCTGACTGCGATGATGGTAACCCGTTAACAATTGACTCATGCAATAACCCGGGAACAGCTTCTGCGGGGTGCTCAAACATTTCATGCACTCCAACGTGCAGCAGCAGCTCTGACTGCGATGACAGCGACGCAAATACAACTGATGTTTGCGCTGGGGCAGGAAGGTGCACTGCAACCTGCTCTAATTTGGCAAGCTGCGGTAACGGCGTGTTAGATTCAGGCGAAACCCCCTGCAATTGCCCAACGGATGCGGGCACATGCGAAGGCATTGTTGGAACCTGTTTGGAGAATGCATGCATTGGAACATCATGCGAGGTAACAATTGCTCTCGGCTGCTGTGGAAACAATTTCTGCGAGTTCAAGGAAGATTACAGCAACTGCGCGGTTGACTGCAAGCCGAAAGAAATTTCCATTGAGGTGACAGGAATAAGCGAGGAAAGCAGCTTTCTCCGCGGGGAAGAAGTTAAATTGGTTGCAGCGGTTGAAGCAGATGGATTGGAGGTAAGGGAAGCAAAGGTTTTTGCGAAAGGTTTTTTTGGGGAAATAGTTTTGTTCAACGACGGCAAGCACAGCGATGGGACAAGGAACGATAACTTGTATGGGAACAGTTTTTTTGTTGGTGAAACATTAAAGGAAGGCGCATACCCTGTCACAATTGAGGCAAGCTTTGCCGGCAGCACAGGAAAGACTGTTAAGAACCTTAATTTTAAGCCTGCACTTGAGGTTTCAATTGCAACTGACAGGGAAGCTTACGCTTTAGGCGACATAATCAGGGTTTCAGGCACTATAACAAAGAAAGGCAAAGGAATTGCAAGGGAAATTGACCTAAACATTTCAGTTGAAGGAAAGCTTGTAACTGAAGCTGATTTGAATTCCAAGGCTGATGGGAGCTATTCTTTTGAATACCATTCAAGCAATTTTGAGGATTCGGGAAGCTGGGAGATAAGCATTCTAACATCTGACGAGCAAGGCAACATTGGAGCTAAATCAAAGAATGTGGTGGTTGCAGAACAAGAAATAACTGCCTCGCTTTCACTTGAACTTGAGAGAGAAATCCTTGCAGCTTACGCAAGGAATGAAACCATTGCAATTGAAGTTAGGGTAAAGAACCTTGAAAACAAATTAGTGGAACAGGCATCAGTTCAGGCACTGATGCCTGATGGGGAGATTGTTTCATTCGCGGAAACAAGCACTGGCCTCTACGGGGCGGCCTATTTGATTAAGCCTAACGTTCCACTCGGAGAGCAGGAAATAAAAGTCGTGGCCTCAAAGTTTGACGGCAACAATGTTATGGGCGGGAGCCTTGCATTCATCTTTGAAGTAAAAGCAATAAGCCTTATTGTTGAAGTGCTGGAGCCAACCAATAAAAGCGTTCAGGTTGGAGAGGACCTAAAAATAAGGGTTGCAGTTTCCTATCCTGACAATGAGCCTGTTGTTGGTGCAGATTTCAATGCACTTGTGAACGGAAAAAAAGTTGAATTGAAGGCAGTTGAGAAAGGGGTCTATGAGGGAACGCACTTCATTGACGAGTCAGAAGCACAGGGCATAAAAGCAGCAATTAGTTTTGATGACTCATTCGGGAACAAGGGCACAGCAGGGTTTGAAGTTGATGTAAGGGGCACATCCATTGTTTTTTACTTGAAAAAATATACTGTAAGCATTGCGCTTGCATTTCTTGCTGCAGCGCTTGCAGCAACCCTCATTGCACTCCAAGTAATGAACAGAAACAGGTATGCGGGCTTCAAGAGAAAGGAAAAGGAACTAATTGAAAAGCTGAAGAACATTCAGGTGCAGTATTTCAGGGAGGGTAGCCTCGACAGGAAAAATTACGACCAGTTAATGCAAAAATATGAGGCAGGCCTTGAAGAAGCCCGGAAAACCATTGCGCAGATGGAGAAGGAAAAGAAAAAGTGAAAGAATGAACAGAAGGATTTTATGTTGCGCAGTTTTTTTGCTGTTGGTTTCCTTGCTTGGAAACGTAAGCGCGACAAGTGCAATTTACTGGCTTAGGGGAAGTGACGTTGCTGCAAGGTTTGAGGGAACTGAAGCATACTTCATGTCTGGAACCCCGCCTAATGCATCCTCAACTGGAACAATAGTTGCTGCTGAAGTTTCAGGCGGAACACACGAGTTTGGAAGATGGTACTCTGTTGCTTTCCCGCAGGACTCAATTGTTTCAAACGAGGTTTTTTTTTGGGTTAACAAGCTTAGCCAAGGCAACGGCAACGCAAGGTTTCGCTTCACTTTGTATGAGTTTGTTGCGGACAGCCGGGAAAGCAGGGAAATTGTGCAGTCTGAATGGCTTGATTTTCCTGCAGGGGAAAAAGAATTCAAAGCAGAAATACTGGAACCATATGCTATCAGCAAGGGAAACAGGCTGAAGCTTGCGCTTGATTACAATGCTGTGGAAGCAGGCGGCGAAATAAGGCTTGTGCTGGATGAGTCAACAGGTTTTGGTGTTTCAGTGTGGAATGTTTCAAACAATCAGACTTACAGTGCTTCAGGTGTTGCCGGCACTGCAGCATTGCTTGTCAACTCCTGCACTGAAAGCGCAATTGCTTGCACAACTGATGCTTACTGTGATGATGGTTTGGCTTTAACCCTTGACAGGTGTGAGAACCCTGGAAGCTGTGCTGCTGAATGCGTTGCAGAAACATGCACGCCGGAGTGCACTTCAAATGCGCAGTGCGATGACAAAAGCTATTTAACAATTGATGTTTGCGAGAACTCAGGAAAATGCGATGCTGCATGCAGCAACAATGAATGCAGTGTTTCATGCAGCTCTGACACCGAGTGCAGTGACGGTTTGCCAAGCACTTTGGACCAATGCATTAATGCAGGAACCTGTTTTGCTTTCTGCGAAAACAGGGTTTGCGTTGGAGAGGAATGTGATTCGGTTGCGAGAAACGAGTGCGGCAATGGCTTGTGCGAATTCAATGAGGCGTGCAGCGCAGACTGCAATGAAACAACAATTGAGCTTTTGGGGGTTAAGGAAGGAGAGTATTTTCTAAGAGGCGAGCAGATAATTATTGAGGCAAAGCCTGTTGGCTTTACTAAAGTGGTTGAGAGAGTTAATGCAGAGGGTTTTTTTGGGGAGCTTGAACTGAAGGACAATGGAAGAAGCCCTGATAAGAAGGCCTCTGACGGAATTTACACTGCAGCTGTTGAAATCGCCAGCGAAACAATGCAAGGGGTGCACGCTGTCACGTTAACCTCTGAAAGCGCCTCTGAGAAGGCTGAGCTGGTGAAATACTATGTTGTGTGGCCTTTTCTTGAGGCAACCATTGATGTGCCGCTGCAGCTTTCAAGGGGGGGAGTGCTGCGAGTTTCAGGCACGCTAAACAAGAGGGGCGTTCCACTGGATGAACAGGTTTCCTTAAGAATTTCTTCTGCAGGAAAAACAATTGAGAGCTCTTCCGTTGAAGTAAACCAGTACGGCTGGTTTTTTTTCTCTTATCGGAGCAGCCAGCTAGACCCAATAGGAAAATGGGGTGTATCGGTTAGAGCTCTTGACAAGGAAGGCAATGAAGCATTAATTGAGAAAGAGGTCATAGTTGTTTCCGGCCAAGCAAGCTCTGAAATAACAGTTGAGGTACTGGAACCAGCTGCAGGAGAAATTGAGCGTGGAGAAGAACTCATTGCAAGGGTAAAGGTTTTAGAGGAAGGGGAAGCAGTTGAAGGGGCAATTGTGAAAGCTTTAACCCCGCTTCGTGAAACCATTGCACTGAAAGAAGTGGCTGCAGGGGTTTACGAGGGAAAAATCTTTCTTTCTTTCCGGGAACCATTGGGAGAGCAGCGGCTCATTTTTATTGTTTCTGTTTCAGGTGAAAATGAAGCAAGGCAGGCTGAATCACAGCAGGAAATTGTTGTGCAGCCATCCAAATTGCTGGTTGGAGTTGATGTTGAAGAGGAGTCAATGAAAGCAGGGCAAAACGGAATTGCGAGAATCAGCATTAATTATGCAAACGGAGAGCCTGTTGAAAATGCAGTTGTTTCAGTTGAAGGGAACGGAAAAGAATTTGAGGTAAGGAGAGAAGGCCATGGATTTGTTGCCTCAAGGCAGCTGGGGGCAGATGAGAGAGGCACGATAAGCCTTGTCGTTGAAGCAATGGACTCTTTTGGCAACGAAGGAAAAAAGGAGGTTGAAGCAGAGGTCGGGGCAGCACCGCTATTTGTTTTTTCTTGGGGAGCATTTCTTTTAGTGCTGGCAGTTTTGGCAGGAATTGTGCTGGCAATTTGGGCGAGCAGGTTTGTCTTTTTGAGTTTTAAGGGCAGGGAAGAGTTGGTTGAAAAAGAGCAGCTCTTGCTGAAAGAAATTTCTGAACTCCAGAAACGCTATTTCCAAAAACACTTGATGAAAAGCAAGGAATACTACGACTTAATGAATAAATACGAAAACGAGTTAAATAGTATAAGACAACAACTTAAAAGAGAGAAAAAATGAAAAAGTTTTGGTCAACTAGCCAATCAAGAATTAATAAGGGGTTGAACGCAGTGAAACCCCTTGATATACGCGCTGTCAACTGGCGCACTCAGTTGAAAGAGAGAAAAAATGAATCATGAAAATATTTATGAGGGTTCAAAGAACCCCCGAGGTATTCAGATGTCAACTGGCTGTGGCAGTTGGAGGAATGCTTTCTTGCTTCTGGCTGTTCTGCTGCTGGCATCAGATGCCATTGCGCTTACTATTCTAACCGACAAGCTGTCTTATGTGAAAGGAGATGTCATAGCGATAAGCGGTGCATGCAGTGCGGGAAACCAGAACCTTGTCATCGGTTTAAATGGGGAGAAAAAAATTTTTGAGGAAGACATTGAGTGCTCTGAGGAAGAGGAATTCAGCTTTGATTATCAGTCAAGCTTTCTTGACCCTGAAGGAAACTGGGAGCTCAGGCTTTCAACTCCTGAGGAGTCAGCCAAAATAAATGTTGTAGTGGAAAACAAGAGGGAGGCCGGGTTTTATTTCATTAAAGTGCTTAACCCAACAATAGGCAAGTACAGCAGGGCAGAAAAACTGGATTTCAGCGTGGAAGTAACTGATGCAGGAACACTTGTAGCTGATGCAAGGGTAGTGCTTTGGGGGGTGAAAGGGGAAAGGATTGAGTTCAGGAATTCCGGCAGCGGAGTATACAATGTTGAATACACTGTGCCTGTTGATGCGCCTCTTGGAAGCTGGAAAGTGCTTTTGCTTGCTGAAACCGTGCGCGGGCAGGAGCGAATAGGGGGCAGAAACAACGAATTGGAAATGGTAATAGAAAAGGCACCGATTTCAATTGATGTGCTGGAGCCAAAAACAACCACCTTTGAGCTGGGAACAAGGATTCCTGTAAGGATTAATGCAACATACTTTAATGGAAGCGGGCTGCCGGAGGAAAGCATTGCAACAGCCAGGGTGGATGGGAAAGAGATAACGCTTTCAAGGATTTCTTCAAGCGAGTTTGCTGGCATGATTGAAATTGAGCAGAGTGGAAGTCTTGAGGTGGAGATAACAGTTGATGACCAGTCTGAAAACATTACAACCAAAACATTGAACCTTGTTGCAGGGTGCTCGGTTACGTGCCTTATAACAAACTATGGCTTATACATAATTGCTGTTGTTTTGGTGGGCCTTGTTGCCTTCAAGCTGTTTGTTGGAAAGGTAAGCTATGGCTCAGAGCTCAGCAAACTGGAGAAGGAAAAGCAGAAAAACCTTGAATTAATTGTTTCACTGCAAAAAGAATACTTCAGCAAGGGAGTGATGCCTGCCAACTCATACAAGAAGAATCTGGCAGAATACAAGGCAAGGCTTGCTGAACTTGAAGAAAAAATAAGAGAGCTTAGGAAAAAGCAGGAAAACGAGTAATGGCACAAAATTTTTATATTTCAAAAACAAACTCTATACGACGTCCTACCGCACTGAAGTGCGAGGTTTTCCAATGGACGTCAATTTACAGTCAACGGAAAATGAAGCCGAGCAAAAACCCCGCCATAAATGGCGAGGCTTCATTTTGGGTTGGTGAATTGCTTTTGGTGCCTTGATGGATGAAAAAGAAAAGCTGATAATGTCTTCAATCGGCAAGCTGCTGCAAGAAAAAGCTGAGGACGACGAAATAATTGATAGCCTGACAGGGCTTGGCTTAAGCGAGGAGGAAGCAAAACAGTACCTTGCGGAAGCAAAGAAGCGCATTGAGTCAGGGCAAGGAGAATATGCCTCAGAGGATGATTCGCTTGAAAAAATAATCAGTGATTCCTCAAAAGAGCAAATGCAAGAAATTGGTGAAGGGCCAGAGGAAAGAGCAGGAGCTTTAGGGGGAACAGACCAAGGCGGTTTTGAAACTACGCCTGAAGCAAAACCCATTCAAAGTGAAAAAACTGGTTTACTTGAAAGAATTCTTGGAAAAAAACCCGCAGCAAAAGCCGGAGAAAAAGAAAAAGCAGGAAAAGAAAAGGTTAAAGCGCCTGAAAAAGAAACCTTGGAAAAGCCTGGCTCTTTTTGGGAGGCAAAGCCAGGAAAATATTGGGGGGAAACAGAAAAGGCTTCCAAAAAAAAATCAGGGTTATTTGACTCGCTCAAAAAAATGGCCGGAAAAAAGAAGCAAGTTGGTGGTTTGGAGCCTGAGCTTTCAGGAAAGCGGGAGCCAGTAAAGGAGATAAGAGTTAAGTCTGCTCTTGAGGAAACGCTTGAAGGAGGCAAAGAAACAGAAGAAGCTGCAGGCAAATATGAGGAAACAGAAGAAAAGCCCAAACAGCAGAAGCCTGTTGAAGAAGATGGAACAATGCAGGAAAGCGTTTCTTCGGTTGGAGAAGAGCTCGGTGCAGGCCTTCTGGAACTGGAAGAGAAAACAAAAACAGGCAGGGAAAAACGCACACCCTCAAAACAGGGGAAGGAAAAAAAGGAAACCGGAAAAACACTGAGAGCACAAGAGCAAAAAGCAAGGGAAACAGAGAAGCCTGCCGCAGTTCAGGTTAGGCCAAGGCCAAGGGGAAAGCTGACTCTGCTCATTATCCCAAACAGGGAGTACTCGAGGAGCATCGGCGTTATTGCAAAGTATTTGTCTGACAATTACTCCAAAGTCGCATACATAAGCTTAAACGAGTTGTATGATACGCTTCAAAGCAATCTTAAGGCAAACAAAGTTGATGTTGACCGAATGATTTTTGTTGACGCAATAACTAGGACCGCGCAAACCAGGATACAGAAAACAAGCAACTGCACTTTTGTTACCTCCCCGAATGACTTGGTGGAATTAAGCCTTGCAATTACTGATGTGCTGAACAAAGGGAATGTTGATGCACTGCTTTTTGATTCGCTTTCAACGCTGCTGATTTACGAGAAAGAAAAAACTGCAACCAAATTTATCCATTCACTTATCGGAAAAATAAAGGCTGTTGGTGGTGACTCGGTTTTAACTGCACTTGAAGGGGACGCAAACAGAGAAGCAATCAGGAACCTGCAAATGTTTGTGGATGAAGTTCTTACAATGAGCCAGTTCCAGATAAACAACCTGCAGCAGGGCTACGATGAGCTTGATGTCAAGCAAGAAGAGCCAGCAGAGCCCATAGGAAAGGCATTGATGGGAGCACTTAAGGAGCTTGAAATTTCAAGGCCTGCAGTGAAAGCTGTTGCGAAAAGAGGGAACGAAAAAGAAATCATTGGCCAGCTTGGCGAGCTGAAAAAACAGTTAAGCGGCATTGAAGCACGGCCTTCGCATGAAAATGAATTCAAAAAGTTTGAGGAGCAGCTGAAAAAACTTGAAGCAAGGCCAAAGCCAGTTGAAGCTGCGCCAGCGATACAGAAAGAGCTAAGGGAGCTGAAAAAGCAGCTGAAAAAAATTCAGGGAAGACCAAAAGTAAAAGTTATTGATTCGAGGAAAGCAGTCAGGGAGGCCCTCAAAAAAATTGAGGAACGGCTGGCAAAAATTAAGCCAAAACAGCAGAAGCAACAGCCAGTGAACCAGCTTAAGAAAGAGTTGAGAAAGCTTGCTGAAAAAATTCGCGGGATTTCAGGAAAGGGGGAGAAAGAGAAAACATCAAAGATTATAGAGAAGGAATGGGGAAAGCTGGAGAAAAGGTTCAAAAAAATCGAAAAACAGCCTGGTTTCCACAAAGAACTTAAGGGGCTGTCTGAAAAGATAGGAAAAATCAAGGCAAAACCGTTGCCTAAAAAGTACCTCAAAAAAATTGAGGAGCGATTTGACCGAATGGAGAAAAAAATTGGAAAAGACGATAAAATGCACCGCGCGGAAATGAAAAAACAGCAGAGAATCCAGGAGACGAAAGACAAAGCGGAAAAGCAGGTTAAGGCCCTTGAAAGAAAGCTCTCACTGCTTAACAAAAGCTATTCTCTGGGGGTAATAAGCGAGGGAGCTTATCTAAAAGACAAATCGCGCATTGAAAAGCTGCTGAAAAAATAGATTCGAGGTGCAGAAAACTTTATAAACGATAATAACAATACTTAATAAGTTAATTTAGCCAAGGAACAACATGAAGAAAAAAAGGAAAGCAACAGGCAAAAGCAAGGCAAAGAGAGCAGGCAGAGGAAATAGAAAAGCCCCGAGAAAAGCCAAAAGGAAAACTGTTAAAGTGGCTTCTGCAAGGGAAAGCGTGAAGAAGCATGGCCTGCTTGAAAACGCTTTAAGGGAAATAGAGAAAGAGCTTGACTCTCTGCGCGGACAAAAGCTTGACACTGAAAAAGAACTAGGTGGGCTTGCATCCAGTATTTCCTACACACAAAACAAGGAGCTGGAGCTTAAAAACACGGTACAGAAGCTTGTGGCAAAAGAGGAGCAGCTGAACCTCAAAAGGGAAAGGCTACAAGAGCAGATCCAAAAAGTAAAGGAAAAGATTACAAAGATAAGCCAGCTTGAAGCTGAAATGGAAGAAATTTCTTAAGCAACTAGTTTCTATAAATCCAATTTTTGTTCAAATACATAAACAGTTTGCTTTACTTCTTCACCCTTTATTCTTCTTCCCTGAATATTTCTTGGTTGATGTAAATCTCAAAGCCGTGGTCAGTAATAGTGTATGGGGTGATTTTTCTGACATGGGAGGAACTCCTCAACTTCAGGATTTCAAGCGCTCTCTGCCTTGTATTGTGAATCTGAATATTGTAGAAAACCACAACCCCGTCTGCCAGAAACTCTTCAATGCCTGAACGAGAGTATGTTCTTGGGCTCTGCTCCGTTTCACCGAAAACAAGGTTGCATGAATTGAACCTCTCCAGGGTTTCAAAAAGGTGGCGCAAGTACTGCCTGTAACCCTGCTCGTTTTCCATGAACGCAATGGAAAGAGCGGAAAGTGAATCAACGACAACCCTGTCTGGCTTGAAAGGCAAGTCAAACTGGAAAGGCAAGTCGAATTCCTCAAACTCGATGTAGAGTCCGCCCCTCTCCTTGGTTAACATTGCTTCAACTGCCCTTGCAATTGTTAGGGGATCAATTTTAATGATTGCAAGGTTTTGCTCTTCCTCCATTTTTTCTAAATCCCAGTTAAAGTTTTCCATCATGTTCTCTTTTATCTTTGAAGCTGTTTCCTCCAAGGTAATGTACAGGCCTTTTTCTCCGTTCAATGCGCCATTGTAAATGCTCTGCATTCCAAAAGTTGTTTTGCCTGTTCCAGCTCCACCAGAAAGAAGTATTGTGTCGCCGCGCTTGAGACCGCTTCTTCCAATCAACTTGTCAAAGTCTGAAACCCTCACCGGAAGAACCTCGCGGAAAACTACTTTGCCAGACCTTTTTTGGAGCATTGCGGATTCCTTAATGCGCCAATCTCCACTGCTCTTATTTGTTGCTTCAAACGAGCCCCTGCCGGATGTTGAAGCCCTTTCAGCACCAAGAATGCCGCTAATCATTGCCTGGGAGGAAGCTGGGCTGGCATCTCTTCTGCCAAAGAATTCATCATAAGAAGAACTCCAAAACTCGTTGCCTGAACTGCTTGGTTGCTCTTTTCGGTGTTCAGCTGAAGGTTTTTTGCTTGACCCTTCAGGAGTGGAAGAGCCCTTGGCCTTTTCGAGCAGGGAATGCGCTTCCTCCTCGCTTAAGCCAATGTCCTTCAAACTACCCACAACATCGTTATCGGAGAGTTTGTCTGCAACCATTCTTTTGGCTGCGTCAAGCAGCCTCTGCTTTTTTGCGTCCATGAACCCCACAAATAGTAGGTTTTAGAGTTTAAAAACGTTTCAGAAAACAGAAAAAGGAGAAAAGCAAAATGAACTAATGATTCGTTAAGTGCACACGCCCACAAGCGGCCTGATTCCAACTTGGGTTAGGTTAAGAGTGCTGCCGCCAACTGTTCTGCTGTAAGAAATGTTCACATCATAACTGTATGGGTCGGTGGAGTTACCGCAATCAATTGCTGTTGCGTTTACGGCGCTCTTCTCTGATCCGCCAGTAAACTCTGTGTCAGTGGTGGCAAGAGAAGTTGAGGTAAGCCTTATATCGGTTAAAGTCAACTTGTTGGATGTCTGGTTTCTGAGAACAATTATTGGTGCAGTGCTGCCGTCAGAGAACACCTCATACTGTGTCATTGCAAAAGGTGAAGTGCTTGCCCAATAAGCCTGGCTCTGGCTTTGCGTAATGCCTGTTCCAACTCCAGGAATCCAGCCAAGAACACCCACCACAATCAATGCAATTACAATTATTACTGCAAGAATTATTAGGTACTCGGTTGTACCCTGGCCCTTCCTGTGAAGCATCATTAAACCTCTGGAATCTGAAAAAATAAATTCTACTTAATAAGATGCATTTAGGTATTTAAATGTTTGCCTGTCATTCCTGCAACCATGACTTACGTGCAAAGCCCGATCACTGTTTTTTTTAGGCAGTTAATTTTAGGATTCCTGAAAGCACGGCTGTTGAAACAAAAAACAAGGCAAATGAAACAATAACCATTAATGGAAAATAGCGCAGGCCAAGCTTTTCCTTGCCGGTTTCAAGCAACCCGATGAAAAGGCTCCCCATAAAAGAATTCACTGCCAGAAGAAAGAATGCAATCAAACGCATGAAGTCGGTGGAAACCAGCAGCTCGCTTGAAAGAAAACCTATTTGCCCCACTGCAGTTGGAGCCACTGTAATCTGGCTCTGCACTTGGTTAATCATTTCAAGGAAAAGAACTGAAACGCTCAAAAGAAGCGGGGTTGCAACGAGCACAACGAAAACAACAAACAAAACATACATCCGAGTGCTTGACTGGAGCTCCTTTTTCAGTGCCTGGTTTCTGCGCAGGTCATTGGAAGTGGTTTCAAGAAGCTTTGCAATATGCCCGCCAGAACGGATTGACTGCGCAAAGAAGGAAACTGTTTCGGATAGGTTGCGGGAGCGAATCCTAATGCTTAACTCCCTCAGCGCATGAGTGAAGGACTCAGTCCCCAAACTCTTTGAAGTTGCAATCTTCACTTCCTCCGCCAAGGGGCCGAACTCGTCCATTGAACTCTGCCTGAAAGCAGAAAAGGGAGTCATCCCGGCGCGGATATTCGAAGCAACCAGCGAAAGAAAATCCGGGAGGATTTCTTCAACACGCTGGCTTCTTCCCTCAATTACGTAAAACAAGTGAAGGTAAAAAATCGTAATGGCCAGAACTGAAAAAAGAACAAACAAAAACAAGGAAAGAAAAATTACATGGTATGGTTCAAGAAAAACAACTTGGAAAAAGTTTAGAAAAGTTAATGGAAGCAGGAAACCAATCAAACCGAAAAGCACCGAGAAAAGAATTTTCTTGCCAAGCCAGATGTCAAAGTCTTCGCTGATTCCGGCAAACTCTAGCATCGGGTAAATTCTCTCTTTCCTGAACTCTTTTGGAGTTAGCTCAGCCAAGGAATTGCTTATCCTCTCAAACACTACAAGTACACCTTCGGAATTCTTGTCCTAACAAAGCCAATCAAAACAACTTGGAAGACAATCCCAAGCCCAACAATCAGTGAAATAATTTCTGGCCCAATAGAGCTGCCGCCCAAAGCCGAAAGAATCACAAAAAAAGTTATGCCGAGAGTCGGAATTGCAGCTGCAAACAGCAAGTAAAGCAGAATCCAGAGATTTAATTCAGCAGCATAGTTTTTTATTGCACGCTGCTGCGCTGCAGTAAGCGAGTCCACAACCGTGTTAAGCGCGCCTGACAGAGAGGCACCGCTTCTGAGTGAGGAGAGAAGCTGCCACGAGGTTTTCTTCAGGTACTCTGACTTGGTTTTCAGCGCAAGCTTTTCCAAGGCCCTTGTTTCAGGTGTGCCAGAATTTATATCCCTGATAACCCCCTTGAATTCCTCCGATACAACTCCATAATTTGATTTTGAAACATTAATCATAGCATCATAAAGGCTTATTCCTGATGTAACCTGAATCAGCATGCTCTTCACCGCAAAGGTTAGGCTCTGGTCAATGCCTGAAGCAACCTGGTAGGAAATAATTCTCGGGTACACTAAATGCAGAAAGAAAAAAATTGCGAAAAAAACCGCGCCGATTAAAACTGAAAGCAGAATGTTCTCCTGCAAAAATTCCGAGTCCTTCAAATAGAGAACACTGTTGAAGAAAAGAAAGCCAACCAAGCCGTAAACCAAGGCTGAAAGCAATGCAGCAACAAGGTAATGCTCGGCTTCGATTTCTAGCTCGGCTTTTTTCAGGTCATACTTTAAGCCGTAAAAAATTTTTGCAAGGAAACCTCCAAGCCAAGGAAGCCTTTGGCCAATGCTCTTTGAGAACCCAATCGAAAAAAGGAGAAAGCGAACCCTCATTGCTCCAACCCCAGAAACCTTTTAGGGGAAACGCCCTTTTCAGCTGCAGCCATGATTGAATCAGGCTCAGAGTAAAAAAGCCTCATGATGGCTCCGACTTGATCCATTTCACTAATCCTGTTGTCGAGCATCCACTCCAGAATCTTTGCCCTCGAAAAAACATCCTCGCCAATTTCCTTCTGCGTTAAACCAGTGTGGAGGTTAAGGTTCTGGATAAGCTTTGAAGGCTCATTCACCTTATCCCAGTCATCTTCCCTCGGCCTCCAGCGGTAAATCGTGTTAACAGCCAGCTGCTCTGCCGAAACCCCTGATTCAAGCTCGGCTATTTCATAGGTGCGCCTAAGGTTTGTCCTGCGGTCACGGAACTGCACCAAAATTAGGTCAAGTGCTTCAACCTCAAGCGGTGGCACATTTATCGGCGGCTCAATAAGGCGCCTTAAAACCTGCTGGCCTGAATCAGCGTGAATGGTGGAGTAAACAGAGTGGCCTGTGTGCATTGCCTCAAAGAGAACCTCTGCTTCTCTCTGCCTGCGCATTTCTCCGAGAATGATTCTGTCCGGGCGCATCCTCAAAGAAGAGTGGAGCAGGTCAAGCATTCCAACTTCTCCTAAACCCTCTGGGTTAGGGTTCCTTGTTGTGAGAGGCACCCAGTTCCAGCGCATGTAGGATGGAAGCATTATTTCCCTTACGTCCTCAATTGAAATAATCCTGTGATAGGCCGGAATAAAAGCGCACAAAGAATTTAGGGTTGAAGTTTTACCTGAAGCAGTGCCGCCTGCAATCAGCACGCTCATCTCGTAATGCATTGCCATCCAAAGCAGTGCAGCCATTTCAATGCTCATAGTGTGCTTTTCGCCAATGAAATCAACAATAGTCCAAGGCCTCCTAGAGAAACGCCTGATTGTGATTGTGTTGCCGGAAGAGGAAACCGGGAAAAGGGTTGCATTAACCCTGTCGCCGGTAATAAGGTGTGCATCAAGAATCGGGTTAAGCGTTGTTATCTCTCTCCCAACCTTTCTTCCAATCTGTGAAGCAAAGTTTGCAATTTTTTCCTCTGATTCAAGGTAAATGTTGGAGCTTGCCCATCCGAAAACACGGTGGTAAACCGTTACAGGAGTTTTGCTTGAATTGATTGCAATCTCTTCCAAAGAATTGTCTGCCATCAGGAGCTCGATTCTGCCCAAACCATACATTGAATGGAGGAGCCTTCCGGCAAGGAGGTTAAGGTTTTTCTCGTCAATGCCCGGAATATGCGCTTGGAGCTCTTGCTTTGAAACATTGAAAAACTTTTCCTTCAGCTGGATGCTTTTCTTTTCATCCGTTATTTCAGCCAGCTCAACAGGAATTTTTTCCGCAATCTCTTCCCTCAGCTGCTCCAAAAAAGCGTGGGTGTATGGCCCGACAAAAGGAGTCTTAATCTCGTAAATAGTGCTGTTTTCCTTCCTTGACTTGAAGAGCGTGGCATGCACCGGAATAAAATCAGCAAAGAAATCGTATTGCTGCAAAACAAGGCCGTCAACTTTTTCCTGCGGTTCAATCTGCAGCTCTTTAAGCAGAACAACTGAAGGGCTTGAAATGACCGAGGCAGGGTAAACCACGTCAACAACGCCTTGCTTTTCCAAAACCTTTGCAACTTCCTCAACCTGCTTCTGGCTCCAACCAAGAGATGATGCAATTTCCTTAACCGATGCCTTCTTTTTCTGTACAACTATTGTCATCAGTTCTTCAATGCCAGTTTTGATGGGAGCGTAATCAAAAGCAGGTTTCGAGTGTTCTTTTTTTAAGTGCTGTCCTTGCGCTGGCTTCTCAAGATTAAAAGCCCACTTTGCAGGAGACTTCATGGCATTGTCAAATTCAGCAACTGAATCATTCGGCATGCGCGCACCCTTAATATATATAAAGCACTATAGAAAAGAATTTCCCCAATAAAAGCCTTATGCTTTCCGATCCGGGTTTCGCTGAAGGCACATTTTGATAAAACTTTTCCTAAAAGTTTTTGGCGGAGCCCCTTTTTGATAAAACTTTTCCTAAAAGTTTTCACCTATTAAAATTTTTCCAGAAGAGTTAACGTCTGCAACAGAAAAATTTAGGTCAGCATCGTAAAACCAGTACAGATTGTCAGAAGACGATGGGACAACTGCTCTAACCGAAATCGATGACCTGGTTGCAGCATTGTCAAAGCTTTCGCTGATGCGCAATGCTTTCTGGCTGCCTTCAATTGCGCCAATTTCAACTGAAAAAGAATCATTCGGGTTTCCGGAATAATTGAAAGTGAAAGTGTTAAGGGTGCTTGAATCAAGCTTTCCGGAGCTGGTAATGACGCCGTTGCCGTCCTCATAGCGAAGGCTCACGTTAATGTCGCCACTCGGATTAAGGCTCCATGGAATTGAACTTACTACGGAATCATTTACTGTAACATTTATGTCAAAAACAGTTACATTTGAATCAGAAGCAGGAACATAAAAGAACACATTGGTGTCATTGGCATAGCTGTAATCATACTGTAAGGCATTGCTGAAAACAAGCTCTGTTTTTCCGTCAACTAATTTGTTGAAGTCAACTTCAATTGAAATGTTCTGCTGCTTGGCATAAACCGAGGAAAGAAAACTCCGGAGGCCAAGCACATTAAGCTTGTTTAGGTCTGAAGGCAGTTTGTCCCTTAAAAAAATTTCCGTGAAGGAAACGCCTCTGTTCACATCAACTGATGTTTCAAGCAGCTTGTTCAAGTCAACGGACAAATCGCTTCTCACGAAGCCTGCTTTTTCAACTGAAAAAACCGAAACCACTTCTGACTCGCGCTCAAGGTTTAGGTTAAGGTAGAACTGCGAGAAAACAAGCAGGGCTGAAAGAAGAAGCAGCGCGCTGATAGAAATAACGAAACCCTTCAAGTTTCCACCCTATGCCACGAATTGATTTCTGCAAGAAAAAAATTCGAATCAGCGCCTTGCTGTACAACAAAAGAGCTTCGCAGAACAATAATTTCATCCGGTGAAACATTGCAGCCCGGCTTTTTTACCGACATGAAAGGGTTTGCCAAATCAGACTGCTCAAAGAGTTTTACCTCGGCGCAAACATTGAACGGCAACTTGTTGAGGAACTGCCTTAATTCTGCGCTCTTGTTTTCATTAACCGCTTT
Organism: archaeon GW2011_AR10; assembly: GCA_000830275.1. GTDB lineage: Archaea > Iainarchaeota > Iainarchaeia > Iainarchaeales > GW2011-AR10 > GW2011-AR10. Next base: position 932,820 of record CP010424.1, read on the forward strand.
TTCCAGCCTGCCGGATTTTTCCAACACTGTTAGGGCATCTGCGGAAAACTCTTTTAAAGCCAAAGCCTTAAACGAGGAACTGCCTACTCTGCCCAAAAAGAAAAGAATTGAAACAAGCACTATGAAAAAAATGAAAACCGCAATGACGGCATCCAATGAAACAATGAAGCCCCGGCTCAATCAAACACCTCCAGTTTCACTAGAATTTCATCTGAACCAAGCAGGGCAAGCCTGCTTGCGGAAACAACTGTTGCGTTTGAATCAGGAAGCATGCCGGCAGAGTAAAGCTGTTGGCTGCTCTGAAGCAGTTCCACTGAAAAAAAGAAATCAAATTTTCCAAGGCCGAGCAGCTGCTTCAAGTCAGAGTAATTGGATGAATTGAGGTCGGAGAACCGCTGCAGCTTTTCACTGCTTAAAACGTTTCTCTCCTCAGCCAAACCAACTGAATTGATGTCATTGATTGATGGAAGCTTTTCCCAGTTGGATGGCTGGCCGGAGGAAACAACAAGCGCTGAAGCAGCAGCAGAGGCAGCATCACGGAGCTCACTGTACTGCTCGAAAGAATCTGCTTGAAGAAAAGCCTGCCTTGAAACAATAACTGAAAGGGAAAGAATGAACAAAAAAACCAGCATTCCTACAATGAAGTCTGTTGAAAACACTTGGCCTCTTGCTTTCATTGAACTTCACCGAACTCAATGTTTCCATTATTGTTTCTCACATCAACAAATTCTCCAATTGCATAAGTTCCTGAAACAATTTGTGGGGTTATTAAGGGAGCGCTAGCAGTTCCTCCTTCAAAAGAAACATCAACAGAGTTGCCGGCAATGTTAAGGTCAAATCCAAGGCCTTTGTCGTCAAGGAGAACAGCTGTTTCAGTGCCGTTGCCTGCCAAGTGCACTTGGTTGATTGTTCTGGCAACATTGAAGGCAAGGTTTTTTGCCTCGAGCTGTGCCCTGGAAGCATTCAGTGCAGCGTTTCTCTCTGAAAAAATCGCAAGTGACGCGCCGAGAACAAGGAAAAGCAGAACCAGCACAATCGTGAACTCAACTGTTATTTGCGCTTTGCGTTTCATTAGCTCACCTAAGGAGTGAAAGTTACCCTAACGCCTGCAGCGTCAAGGTACCAGAAGTTGTCACGGGTGCCGACTCTGGTGTAGGTTCCGCCAACCCGGAGGTTGGAGATATCAGCAGCAGTCCAGCTCCTGTCAGAGGTAACATCAATTATTTCCCATTCCGGTTCTGTTATGCCTTGCCTGTCAACAGGCGTGTTTGAGCTGTTGTAAGTGTTCTTTGTGATATTCAAGGCTGAAATGCCATAGCGAATCTGAACATTATCATTGCTTAGTGTTGCTGGAATTGAGTGGCTCCAAATAAGTTCAACTTGGTTAATTGTGCCGCTAATGGTGGAAGCATCATAGTTGAAACCATAAATGTTGCCACCGCCTGTCCTAGAGGTAGTGTTGTTTGCTGCACCAATAACGTTCGATGGGTTGCTGCCGCCAGAAGCAGAGCGAGCCCATAAAAGCACTGTCTGCGGCACTCCGCTTGAAACAGTGAATGGCCTGTTCTCTCCGGAAGTTCCAACAAGGGAAACAGAGCTGGTGCAGTTTACATCCCAAGTGTAAGAGCCGTTAGCGAGGCCGCTCTTAATGAAGGACTGGGTTATGCCTTCAGTGATGGAATTATCTGTTTGGTCAACTGAACCGTTTATTATAAGAGAGCAGGAACTGATGCTTGTTTCTGCATCTGAAACATTGAAATCGAATTGAATGAGCCCATCAACATCAGTGTAGCCGGGAGCAGGGGCTTCAAGCAGCACAACAGGAACAGTAAAATCAAGCACCGTAACAGTTAAGGAAATTAAATCAGAGTTTGTTCCATCTGAAACAGTTATTGTTCCGGTTGAAGTTGTTGGGGCTGTTCCTGCAGGCACTGTTAAAGAAATTGTTTTGCTCTGGCACGAATCAGCAGCAAGCGGCTCAATTGGAGTAATGGGAGTGTTAACCCAGTTGCCCGCATCACCTGTTGAAGGAACAAAAGAAACGCTTGCCATTTCTGAGGCAGAATTGTTGCAAACACTGAAAGAGTTTGAGTCACTGCTGCCTGCCCCGACAGTTGTAGTCCAAGTTGACGGAATCACAATGAGTGAAGCTGAAACACCGCCTGCAATCACCTCAGCATTCAATGGCAAGGAAAAGTTCTCGTCACCAGAGGGAAAGTGGGCGCCAATGTTGAGGTTGCCGGCATAATTGCCAGCGGATGCAGCAGTGGAGGTGAATGTAACTGTTACTGTTTGCTGCGCTGAAGGAGAAAGAGAAAAGTTTTGCGGAGCAAAGGAAAGGCTGACATCAGGGTTGCTCCAGTTGGCAGCAAGAAAAATGTTTGCATCCAAGCCGGAATTGTTTGAAAACACAATGTTTTCATCCCCTGAATCGCTTGGAGTCAGTGAAACAAAAATTGAGTTCCTGCTGAAAGAAATCGTTTCAGCGCCAATTTCTACGTAGCCTTCTTTTGCCTTAACCACCACAAAGTGGCCGCCGGCAGTTATGGGAAAGCTTCCTGAAAGGTTCACATCAGCTGCCTCAACAACATCAGTGCCCTGCACTGAAATCCTCACAATGTTTCCCTGCACCCCTGTTTTCCCTGCATCAACCCCGTCAGGAATTGTGATGAAAACCCGCTTTTTTGCGCCAACTCCTTGGGAGTAAACGTCGTTGGCTGCATCCGCGAGCCCCTTAACAGAGTTCTCGGCATTCTGGATGCCTTGGCCTGCATTAAGCTTTGAGAGCTGGTCGGAAGCATAATTGAACATCACCGCTAGGAAAGCAAGCGAAACCGCAAGTATTACCACCAATTCAATTGAGCTCTGGGCTTTGCGCATCAAGGGCACCTTTAAAAGCAGTAAATAAAGGAGTCAAGTTGTTAATAAAATTAAGCGACTAGAAAACCTCTACCTCTGGGTAAACAACAATTCCATTTTTTTCAAAGGTTAGAGCGCAAACACTGTTTGTGTGGTGGGTTCCACGCATTTTAAGTATTTCCAAACTGTGGACCCTAACCCCTTTGTCTTCTCTCTTGGAGTACTGCAGCGAAATTATTGCATCAGTGAGAAAGCCCTCTGCTCCCTCTTTTGCTTCAGCAAGCTTTGGCGGCATCTCTGAAACGATAATGCTGGTGCAGCCCCACTTCTTGAGCAGCTCAAAGAACTCAAGAATGTTTTCCCTCCTCTGGTATTCGTCCTTAAACAAAATAGAGTAAGCAGTAATAGAGTCAATTGCGAGGCGCGCTGCATTCATTGACTTGACAGTGTCACGGATTGTGCCGCCGCCTTCCTCCATCAACTTGTTCACTTGGTGCGGCTTAAACTCCAAAATCTGGAGTAACCCATTCTTCTCCAGTTTCTCGAGATCCCAGCCAAACTCCTTGTGATGCTTGTAAAGTGATTCCCTTGTTTCCTCAAAAGTTATTAAAAGGCCAGGCTCATGAAAGCGCACCGCGCCAAAGTAAAGAAATTGCAGCGCAAAAGTTGTTTTGCCTGTTCCGGCTCCGCCAGTAACAAGAATTGTTGAGCCCTTCTCCAAGCCACCTTCAATTAATTCATCCAAGCCCTCAATTCCTGAGGGGATGCGCTTCAGCTCTCCTAAATGGTTAAATGCCCCCACAATTCCTGCTTTTGCTGGTTTCATGGCCTTGCTTTTTTCATCAGGCTTTTGGGTAGCAGCCCTTCCAGTCAGAGTTCCGGCTTTACTGGAAAGAGCTTCAAGTTCTCTTTCCAGCCCTTCTTCCTTCAAGTGCAGTTCCTCCAAATCCCTCCTAAGTTGTTCTACCTCAGCATTTTTGTCATGAACCTCTTCCTCCACATCAGGGGCGGAAGCAGCAGCAAAGGAATCAGGCACTGCCCTTGTTTTTTCCTTAACAGCAGGTTTTTCCTCTGCTGAAACCTTTTTGGAAACGGTTTGCGAAAAGGGGCCTTCGGCTGAAGGCGTTTTCCCTGAAGAAGAAAAAGTTTTTCCAAAAAACTTTGGTTCCCCAGAAGAAGCTGAACGCAAACCCCCTTGTTCCACTAAAGAGTCATCTGCTGTTTTTCTGGATGAGCTGCCAATTATTTTCTTCAAATTGATTTTTGAGCCCATTTAAAAGCACCCGCAAGAATAGCAAAATGCTTATGTATTTGAACAAAAAATTACATTTTGCAACTAGCAAACAGCAAATTAATGATCAAAAATCAAAGCTGTTTGCTATAATAAAACAACATTGAACAATTTAAGGTTTTGCAGGGCGGTTCAAGGCGTTGAATACTTATTAATTTAATTATTGTAACTTTATAAGTCTAATAAAGGTGTAAAGGTGTTCAACAACCTTCAGCCAAAAAAACACTGTTTTAAAAACAGTGGAATTATTCTATTTAAATAAGCCCAATAAAACTAAGTGGAGAACCGCATGGCAGAGAAAGAGATGACAAGGTCGGAGGTTAAAAGGTGCAGGTCGGGCATTGAAGGCTTAGACGAGATAATTGATGGGGGAATTCCTGAAGGAAACCTCGTAGTTTTAAGCGGCGACCCAGGCTCAGGCAAAACTGTTTTCTGCTGGCAGTTCATCTACAGCGGAGCAACACAATTCAACCAAAACGGCGTCTATATTTCGCTGGAGGAACCAGAAAAAACAATAGTTGAAGGCGCCAGAGAGTTTGGCTTCGATTTCCAGAAGCTAATCAATTCAGGAAAACTTAAAATAATCACGATTGAGCTCTACGATTTTGAAAGGCTTAAGAACATGATAGAGGACACGGTTAAATCGATTGATGCAAAGCGGGTTATAATTGACCCAGGAGTAATATTCAGGCTGTTCTTTGACAGGGAACTTGATGCAAGGAAAAGGATTGTAAGCCTTGGAAAAATGCTGAAATCAATTGGCTGCACCTCAATAATCACGAACGAAATCTCACTTGGAAAAGCAAGCTCGCTTTTTGGCCTGGAGGAATACGTGGCTGACGGAGTAATACTGCTTTACCACACCAAAATCAAGGACAGGTTTGTTAGAAGCATTGCGGTACTAAAAATGAGGAACACAAAAATTTCAGAGCAGCTTAAGCCAATCAAAATAAGCGGTTCAGGAATCAAGGTTTTGTCAAAAGGGGAAATTTTTTGAGGTGGCCTAAATGGAGAAACAGAAAGAAGGGAGAGGGCCAAAACGTGAAAAGGCAGAAAAGAAAAATAGGCTGAGTGCTGAAGAAATAATGGATTTGCTCACCGAGCAGAAAAAAACCGACCGGAAAATAAAAGAAGAACTTGAGGGCATGGGGAAAAGCTTTGTTGCGCTGATCCTGATTCGGCCGGAAAAATACCAGCTGGTTAGGGGCAGCCTGCTGAAGTTTTTTTCAGGAAAAGAAAACCTGCCGGGAATTTTTGTCACAACAAATATGCCATACGGCAAGCTTGTTGAAGAGCTGGAAAAACAGGGAACCAGAACAGACAAAATCAAGTTCATTGACTTAATTTCAAGAATTGGCTCTTACAGCGTTAAAGAAAACATAAACGCAGACTTTTTGGAGGCGCCAACTGAGTTAACGGAACTAATGCTTTCAATCGAAAAATCCGCAAAACAGATTCATGGAAAAAAGTTTTTGATAATTGACTCGGTTTCAACTTTGCTGATTTACAATGAAGCCCCCACAATTGAAAAATTCGTTCACTCCCTAATCGGAAAGCTGTCCACAGAAGAAACAAAAACCGCGCTGCTGGTGTCAGAATCCGAGGAAACAAAAGCAATAGTGCATACAATAAGCCACTTCTGCGACAAAGTGGTTAGAGTGCAATGACGGCAACCGGTTTTAGAGCATTAAACCCTGATTATTACTTTTTCGTTTAAGAGCTCTTCAAGCGATTTCTCCAGAGAAGCCTTAAATTCAAGAATCTCGGAATACTTTCTTTCGCTTTTTGACTCAAGAGAGTTGACAAGGGACTGCTTTTCCTCAAGTTCCCTGACAGCAGCATCAATTTCTTTATTCACGGTATCAATTTGCTGGCTGATTGCCAAACCAGACAACTCTTTTTCAACCTCGTTTATTTTGGCGTCAATAGAGTTGAGCTTCCAGAAAATTTCGTCAAAAAAATTGAACTCAATTAATTCATCCAAATCCCTTAAACGCTTGACCTTCTCTTTCTCCTTCAAAGCAATTGAGTCGTCTTTCACCAAGCCTTTAACATCACCCAAAAGCTTCTTCAGCACAGCGCCCTTTGGGTCAGATTTAAGGGCAATGAATGGGTTCTGAACATAGAGGCGCAACAGGTTCTTATCCCGTTCCTCCACTGGAAAGCTTCCGGAGCCAGCCAGCTTAAGGAACCTGCTCAAAGGCTTTTCAACCCTGCCAAGCAAAGAAATGAATGAGTCCTTCAGGTTTTTCTTTTCAGCTACAAGCCTGGCTTTCTCCTTAAACAGCCTGCTGATTTTCTCAGATTCCTCTGATTCCTGGAGGAAAAGCAATTCCTTCCTCAAAGAAGAAAATTTGGAGGAAATGCCTGAAAGAAGTGCTTTTTCCTCCTTCAGATTGGTTTCAAGCTCGCTTTTCTCGTTTATCAGGAGCCGAATTTTTTCTGTTCCGGAAAGAACAGCTGAGCCCCTGTGCATTGAACTTTTCAAGAACAAATCCTTCAGCTCAGAAAAAACCCTGTTTAGCTCCTTAATAATAATTCCAATGCGCTGAATCTCCTCCTTCAAAACAGTTCCAGCATAAACAATGCTCTTACGAGAGGAAAATATTTCCCGGTTAATTAAAGCAAAAGAGTCAACGGAGTAAGCGCGCAAAACTGAAAGGTTGGTTGAGGACGGCACTTCCAGCTTTTCGGCCAGTGCACTCAACTGCTGAACAAGGTTTGAGTGAGCAGATGAAGCTATTTTACGCAAACGAAGGTTTCCTTCCTCGGTAGAAATCTGTTTGCGCTTAAGCAACTCAACCTCTGACTTAAGCTCGTTCCGCAAATGCTTTACCTCGGCAAGCCTTGAAAGAACCTGCCTCTCAAGCCCAACTGCCTCACTTTTTGTTTTCCCCCCAATGAAGGAATCGAGGTTTTCAACCTCCACAACCACTACCTTTTTTTCCTTCCTTCCAAAACCAAAAAGTTTTTTCAGAAAATCTATGAAACCCATGGCTCTCAAATAAGTTTCAGCGAGAAAAATAATAAATGATAGCGGAAGCCAAAGTTTTTATAGAAGTGGGTTGACTAAAAGCGTTTTGGCACCGGAAGCTGGCCGGAAAAGGGTTTAAAAGGTGCCTTACAGCAATTCAATTAAATGCAGGAAAGAAACGAGGCGCGCTTCAAGGAAAAGGCAGCGGAACTGGCTGAATGGGTAAAGGCAAAAAACCATTTCCTGCTGGTTTACAACCATGACGCTGACGGCATCAGTTCAGGAGCAATAACTGCAACTGCGCTTAAACGGATTGGGAAAAGTTTTTCATCAAAGCCGCTTAAACAGCTTTACAAAGAAGAAATAGAGAAACTGAAGGGAAAAGCGGAAAACTTTATTTTCGTTGACTTTGGTTCCGGGCAGCTGGGGGAACTAAAAAAAGCGTTTAAAACCAGCTTTGCTGTTGTTGACCACCACCAGACAAAAGAAGAAGAGTTTAAGCTGCATTTGAATCCGATGCTGTTTGGCGTTGACGGAGGCAGTGAAATTTCAGCTGCAGGCACATGCTACGTGCTCGCAACAGCAATTGATGAAAAAAACAGTGACCTTGCAGCTTTAGCAATTGTCGGAGCGGTTGGGGACATGCAGGAATCAGGCGGCGCACTGCAAGGATTCAACAGAAAAATCCTGCAGGAAGGAATTGAGGCAGGCGTGCTTGAAAAAAAAACCGATTTAAGGCTTTATGGAAGGGTTTCAAGACCTTTAGTGCAGTTCCTGCAGTTTTCAACTAATCCAATTATTCCAATGCTAACCGGAAGCGAGGAAAAATGCATCAAGTTCCTTTCAGCGAACGGGATTGAATTAAAGCAGGGAGAAAAGTGGCGCAGCTACAACGACTTAAGCGGGGAAGAAAAAAAGAAACTGGCATCTGCACTCATAGTGCACATGCATTCATTCAACGTTGAGGAATGGAAAATAAAGGAATTAATAGGGGAAGTTTACACTCTTCCAAAAGAAAAAAGCGAAACCCCTTTAAGTGACGCAAAAGAGTTTGCCACAGTCCTCAATTCTTGCGGACGGCACTCGAAAGCAGAAACCGCACTAAAAGTGTGCATGGGAAACAGAAAAGAAGCTTACACTGAAGCGCTTGTACTGCTTGCAGAGCACAGGAAACAGTTGAGGGAAGGAATCGAGTTAATGCAGCAAAAAGGCTTGGAGGAAAAAGAGCACTTCTATTTTTTTGATACAGGAAACAAAATAAAGGATTCAATCATTGGCATTGTTGCCGGAATGATTTACTCCTCGCAGACAGTTGCACCTATAAAGCCAATTATCGCATTGAGCAGAACAGATGACGGTGACATCAAGGCAAGCGGAAGAGCAACCAGCGAACTTACAAGAAGAGGCCTTAACCTGGGAAAAATCTTCAAGGAAATGGAGAAAGAAATAGGGAAAGGATTAGAAGGCGGCGGCCACCGAATTGCTGCCGGAGTAAAGTTCAGGGAAGAACTCAGGGAAGAGTTTCTGGAAAAATTGGACAAAAAAATAGGGGAACAGCTTGCAGGCAAAATATATAAATGAGTGGCTGAATAGTTTCTTATGGACCGCTACATTTTAATCATTGCGGGAGTAGCGATTGTAACAGCAGTAACGCTCATAGCAGCGTTCGGCTCAACCCTGTCATCAGGCACCTTTGATGCAAAAACTGCCTTCGTTTCCCTGATTACGGCTGACAACTTGGATGAAGCAGAGAAAACATACTTTGACGAAAGCGGGAAACTAAAGCAGGAGTACTTGCAGGAAATAAACAAAAACACTGACAAGGTCCCTGAAATGCTGTTTGACTTGTTCGGCTCTGACAGGATAAACATTCACGTCATCAGAGCAAGCGGTGAGGAAAAACAGTACAGCGCAATTACAAAGAACAGAAAACTTGTTGATTTCAGAAAAGGGCTGCTGGAAGACGCAGAAATAAGGGTTGAAGTCAAAGAAGAACTAATTGAAAAAATCTTCCAATCACAAAGACCTGTTGAAGCCTTCCTCAATGCATTTGAATCAGGCGAAATAAAGTACGAGGGCATAACCCAAGCAGGAAAAATAAAGGAAACCACAGTAAATGTAACTACAAGCGTTATGAGCATTGCCCAAAAAGTGTACAGCTTCTTTGCAGGAATATTCGGTTAAACATCTTCAAAATATGTTTTTCTTTTTTCCTTTAACGCTGCCTGCGCTGCAGCAAGCCTTGCAATTGGAACCCTGAAAGGAGAGCAGGAAACATAATCCAGCCCGGCAGAATGGCAGAACTCGACACTGGAAGGTTCTCCTCCATGCTCCCCGCATATTCCTACCCTTAGATTCTTCCTCGCGCCCCTGCCTTTTTTCACTGCAATCCTAACCAATTCGCCAACTCCCTCTCTGTCAAGAACCTGAAAAGGGTCCTCTTGAAGAATTCCTTTCTCAATGTAAGAGGGAATGAATTTTCCGGCATCATCCCTGCTGTACCCAAAAGTTGTCTGGGTTAAGTCGTTTGTGCCAAAGGAAAAAAATTCGGCGAACTCAGCAATTTTGTCGGCAGTGAGGCAAGCGCGCGGCAGTTCCATCATTACCCCAACGTGAAACTTCACTTTGCGGTTCTTTTCCTTGAACACTTTTCCAGCTGTTCTCTCAACCAGTTCCTTCATTGACCTCATTTCCTCAACCGAGGCAACAACAGGAATCATTATTTCTGGCACTGGCTCAAAGCCCTGGTTTTTTGCTTCAATTGCTGCTTCAAGAATTGCAGTAACCTGCATTTCGCTTATTTCAGGGAAAACTATGCCCAGCCTTACGCCGCGAAAACCAAGCATTGGGTTGAACTCATTCAAGGCAGAGAGCGTATCATGGATTTTTCCAACAGAAACACCCATTTCTTTCGCAATTTCAGCTATTTCTTTTTCTTCTTTTGGCAGGAACTCGTGCAATGGCGGGTCAAGCAACCTAATGTTCACAGGCAGGCCGCTCATTGCCTTGAATATGCCAAAAAAATCCTTTTTCTGGAAGGGAAGGATTTTTGCAAGAGCCTTTCTCCTCTGCTCAGGAGCATCAGACAAAATCATTTCACGCATTGCCCTAATCCTGTCCTCCGCAAAAAACATGTGCTCGGTTCTCGCAAGGCCAATTCCTTTGGCGCCGAACTCTCTTGCCCTCTTTGAGTCTTCTGGAGTGTCAGCATTTGTCCTAACAGCCAATCTGCTGAAAGAATCAGCCCACACAAGAAGAGTTTTTATGTCACCACCGAATTCCGCTTCAACAAGTGGAAGCCTGCCAAGAAATACCTCTCCTGTTCCGCCATCCAAAGAAACCCAGTCAAGCTCTTTTACAACAATGTTTTTTTTCTGAACACTGAACTGCTTTAAGGATTCGCTAACAGCAATGTCGTTGCTTCCAGCAACACAGCACTTGCCCATGCCCCTCGCAACGACTGCAGCGTGACTTGTACTTCCCCCTCTCGCAGTTAGAATTCCTTGCGCTGCATTCATTCCCTCAATGTCCTCTGGGCTGGTTTCATTCCTTACGAGAATAACTTTTTCGCCTTTGCTGCTTAACTCTGCTGCACGGTCAGCGGTGAAAACCACCATGCCTATTGCTGCGCCGGGAGAAGCCGCAATTCCGCTTGCAATCAACCCTGCTTTCTCTTTTGCTTTCGGGTCAAGCTGCTTGTGAAGAAGCTGGTCAAGCTGGATTGGCTTAATGCGGAGCACTGCCTCTTGCCTTGAAATGAGCTTTTCCTCCACCATGTCAACTGCAACCTTAACCGCTGCCTGCGCGGTTCTTTTTCCGCTTCTTGTTTGAAGCATGAAGAGCTTTCCCTTCTCGAAAGTGAACTCAAAGTCCTGCAAGTCACGGTAATGCCTCTCCAGCTTGCCGTAAATCCCCACAAGCTCCTTGTAAACCTTCGGGTTGGTTTTCCTCATTTCGTCAATCTGCTTCGGGGTCCTAATTCCTGCAACAACGTCTTCGCCTTGCGCGTTTACAAGGAACTCGCCATAATGCTCTTTTGCTCCCGTAGCCGGGTTTCTAGTAAAAGAAACGCCGGTGCCTGAATCATTGCCCATGTTGCCGAAAACCATTGCCTGAACGCTGACACCAGTGCCTGCATCGTTGCGCAACTTATTGATGCGCCTGTAGCTGACAGCCCTTGGAGTATTCCAGGAAAGGAAAACCGCGTTAACGCCCATTTCAAGCTGCTTCCAAGGCTCCTGAGGAAACATGGTTCCTTTCTCTTTCCTTACAATTTCTTTGTACTTTTGCACAACATCCCTTAAGTGCTCAACAGTTAAATCAGTGTCAAACTTTGCTCCGGCTTTTTCCTTCACTTTGTCAAGCGCAGCCTCGAATTTCGAGTGAGGAACCCCCATTACAACGTCGCCAAACATGTTAATGAAGCGCCTGTAAGAATCGAGTGCAGCGCACGGGTTTTTTGTTAATTTCGCAAAAGCCTCAACCGTTTCATCGTTCATGCCGAGGTTAAGCACAGTATCCATCATTCCCGGCATTGAAACATAGGAACCTGATCTCACTGAAACAAACAAAGGGTTTTTAACAGAACCAAACTTTTTACCGGTTTTTTTCTCGAGTTTTACCAAAGCAGTTTTGACCTGCACACCAAGACCATTGGGCCACTTTTTGCCGGAACCATAAAATTTGTTGCAGGCTTCAGTGCTTATAATGAAGCCATAGGGAACATTCAGGCCAGCGTTAGTCATTTCAGCTAACTGCGCACCCTTGTTGCCTAGCAAAAACAAGGATGACTCGGAGTTAGGGTTCCTGGTTTCATCAAACATGAAGACATACTTTTTCTGCATTAATCCACCTGAAAGGCCTTTTCTAAAATTAGAGTGAAAGGATTAAAAAAAAGTTCTTTAAGCAGAAAAAATTGCCTGCGCTCTGGAGCCCTGCAACCCTAGAACAGTTTTAAAGCGGTTCCTGCAATTAAATCTATTAATGAAAAAAATCAAGCGCATTGCTATTACTGGAAGAATTGCAAAAAGCACTGCTGTCAGTACAGCAAAAAAAGTTATCAAGTTATTGGAAAGAAAAAAAGTTGCATTCTGGGTGGATGAATTTTTCCCGGTGCAGAAAGAAGTGAAGCCGTTAAACAGCATTAAAGCAGACATGGTTTTGGTTTTTGGTGGAGACGGGACAATGCTGCACGCATTCCACGAACTGAAAAGAAACGTTCCGGTTTTAGGCATCAACTGTGGAGCAAGGGGAACACTTATGGCTTTAACTGCTGCAAACGCGAAAAAAGAGCTATCCAAAATACTGAACGGAAAATACTCTTTGGAGAAACGTGGCAGGTTAAGGGTTGAAGTGGATGGAAAGCTTGCGGAAGAAGCACTCAACGAAGTGATTATTGTGCCGAAAAAAGCAGGAAGGCTGCTTCACTACCATGTAAGGATTGATGGGCAGGATTTGGGAGAGGACGCAGATGACGGCTTGATAATTGCAACCCCAACAGGCAGCACTGCTCACGCGCTTTCAGCTGGCGGCCCAAAAGTAATGGGGAACGCAAAAGTTTTTGTGATAGTTAGAATGAACCCAATTGACTTGAACAGAAGGCCACTACTGGTTAATGACAACTCAAAAGTTGAGGTCTCAAGGTTCAGGGAAACCGAAATTGAAGCAATAATTGACGGGCAGCACAGATTTCCAGTAAAGAAAAAAATTGTTGCAAGGCGCGGAAAAGAGGTTACATTTGCACTAAAAAAATAATCGTCAAAAGACGTTTTTTACTGCGACATTTAACGAAACATTTAAATAGTGCCCTGAAGCCAATTATTAAACCATGAGCACCTCAAAAATTCTGAAGGAAGGCGAAGCCAAAAAGAGGGCAAGAACGCAAATAGTTGAATCCTATCTTAAAAGGTTGACCCCAAAAAAATTTGAGAAACTCGTGTTTGGCTGAACTTGCTTAATTTTAATTCTCCCCGCAATTCATTAGCTTGGTGAAAGCATGCAGAGAAAGGATTCCAGAATCAGCGGATTCTATGAGAAAGCGATAGAGGAAAGGCAGGAAATAGTGAAAGAGTTTGCAGGGTTAAGCGAAGAGGAAGCAGCACAACTGAAAAACTTTGGCGCATTGGGAAAAGAGCGCGCGCAGCAAATGATTGAAAATGTTGTTGCGGGATTTGAGCTGCCGATGGGAATAGCAACCAACTTCTACATAAACGGTGAACCGAAATTAATTCCAATGGTTTTGGAGGAGCCCAGCGTTGTTGCAGCAGCATCAAACGCTGCAAAGCTGAGCGAGGGCTTTGAAACAAGCTCTTCTGAACCAATAATGATTGGCCAAATACAGATGGTGAAAGTGAAAAATGCGGGAAAAGCAGTTAAAGCAATCAAGAAAAAAGAAAAAGAGCTCATAGAGAAAGCAATGGCTGTTGACTCAACGCTAGTAAAATTCGGCGGCGGGCCAAGAAAAATTGAGGCAAGAGCGATTAAAGGAATGTTAATAGTGCACCTTCTCGTTGATGTTAGGGATGCGATGGGCGCAAACGCAGTTAACACAATGTGCGAGCGCATCTCCCCCGTGCTTGAAGAAATAACCGGCGGGAAAGCAAGGTTAAGGATTCTAAGCAACCTCGCAGTTCACAGGACAGCAAAAGCAAAAGCAGTGTGGAAAAAAGAAAAAATTGGGGGGGAAGCAATTGAAGCAATACTTGATGCGTACAAGTTTGCTGCTGCTGACCAATTCAGGGCAACCACACACAACAAGGGCATAATGAACGGAGTTGATGCTGTTGCGATTGCAACAGGCAATGATTTCAGGGCAGTTGAAGCAGGAGCGCACAGCTTTGCTGCATACAAAAAAAAATATTCTCCTCTCACAAAATTCTACAAGAACAAATCAGGGGATTTAGTTGGAGAAATTGAATTGCCTCTGGCTGTTGGAACTGTTGGAGGGGCAACAAAAACGCATCCAACAGCAAAAATTGCAGTAAAAATTCTGGGGGTTAAAGGCGCGCAGGAATTGGCTGAAATAATGGCCGCGGTTGGCTTGGCAAACAACTTTGCTGCAATGAGGGCTTTGGCTACTGAAGGAATCCAAAGAGGGCACATGAAGCTGCACGCAAAAAACATTGCAATTCAGGCAGGAGCGGAAGGAACAAGAGTGGAAGAAATTGCAAAGCAGCTGGCGGAAGAAAAAAACATAAATGTTGGAAGAGCAAAAGAAATAATAGAGGGGAAGAAAACAAAGTCGTGAAAAAATGAAGTCGGGAATTGTTGGTTACGGAGCATACATTCCAAGGTATAGAATAACGGTTGAAGAGATTGCACGCGTTTGGGGAAAGGACGGAAAACACGTTTCAGCAGGGTTGGGGGTTAAAGAAAAGGCTGTTGCAGCAATGGATGAAGATACCGCAACCATAAGCATTGAGGCAGCAAGAAGAGCATTAGAGCAGTCAGGAATTAACCCGCAAAAAATTGGGGCAATTTATGTTGGCAGCGAAAGCCACCCATATGCTGTAAAGCCAACGGCAACAATTGTAACGGATGCAATTAATGCCGGACCAGAATTAACTGCTGCTGACTTGGAGTTTGCGTGCAAGGCAGGCACAGCAGGAATCCAGATGTGTGCAGGAATGGTTGAATCAGGAATGATTGAATACGGCATGAGCATTGGTGCGGATACGGCACAAGGAAGGCCAAACGATGTATTGGAATTCACTGCTGCAAGCGGCGGCGCTGCCATAATAGTTGGAAAAAAGCCAAGCGAAGTTATTGCAAAACTGGAGGACACTTACTCTTTTACAACTGACACGCCTGACTTCTGGAGGAGGCAGCACGCGGAATTTCCAAAGCATGCTGGAAGGTTCACCGGGGAACCAGCATACTTCAAGCACCTGATTAGTGCAGCACAGGGAGTAATGAAGAAAACAGGCTTGAAAGCAAAAGACGTTGATTACTTTGTGCCGCACCAGCCTAATGGAAAGTTTCCAATGCTTGCAGCGAAAAGTTTGGGAATTGGATTGGAGAAACTGGAGCAGGCGCTGCTTACGCCAATGGTTGGAAACAGCTATTCGGGGAGCTCAATGGTTGGCTTAGCATCGGTTCTGGATAAAGCAAGGGCAGGGGACAAGATTTTGATGGTGAGTTATGGTTCGGGAGCAGGCAGTGATGCTTTTGTTTTCACTGCAACAAAAATTTTGGAGAAAAAAAGGGCAAAAGTCGCGGTAAAAAAAATGATTGAGGAAAAGGAATACATTGATTACGCGAAATACGTTATTTTCAGGAAAAAACTGAAAACAATTTAGGTGAAGCAATGATAAAAAGAAGGCAGGGGCTAACCAAGAGAGAAAGAATAGTTCAACAGCCAAAATTAGAAATCATATACAGAGATCATGAAATGGCAACCTATTACTCAAAATTAATTTTAAAAGGGCTTGGGGAAAGAGAAGCAGTGCAAAAAACATTGGAGCATTTCAGAAATTTGAGAAGAGGTAAACTTGATGCGTAGCGTAAGTATTATTGGTTTCGGGCAGACAAGGTTCGGGGAGCTCTGGGAGAAAGGGTTCAGGGAAATGATTGCAGAGGCAGGGGTCAAGGCAGTTCAGTCTGCAGGCCTTGACGGAAAAGAAATTGAAGCGGTTTTCGGCGGCACAATGGCTTCAGGAAGGTTTATTGGGCAAGAACACATTGGCGCATTAATAGCTGACCAGCTTGGGTTGAATCCGATTCCTTCAACAAGGTCAGAGGCTGCGTGCGCTTCAGGCAGCATTGCATTGAGGAATGCATTCCATGCTGTTGCATCAGGTGACCACGACATTGTGGCAGTTGGAGGCGTGGAAAAAATGACTGAAATTGATGTTGGCGCAACAAGCTTTGCATTGGGAGGGGCAGGAGACCAGGAAACAGAGCTGTTCCATGGAGCAACCTTTCCGGCGCTTTACGCCCTAATGGCGAGAAGGCACATGCACGATTATGGCACAACCGAGCAGCAGATGGCTGCTGTGGCAGTGAAAAACCACAAAAACGGAATGCTTAACGAGCACGCGCAATTCCACAAAGAGTTTACAATAGAGCAGGTAATGAATTCAGGCTATGTTGCATCGCCGCTTAAACTGCTTGACTGCTCTCCGATAAGTGATGGAGCAGCAGCACTTATTGTTGCTGAAACGGGCAAAGCAAAGAAATTGGTTGAGCAGCCGATAGAAATAATTGCATCAAGCCAGTCAAGTGACAGTTTGGCTTTGGCAAGCCGGAAAAGTTTGACGGAATTGGCTGGAACAAAGCATGCGGCAAAAACGGCTTTCGAGCGCGCTGGCATAAAGCAAAAAGATGTCAGTGTAGCGGAAGTGCACGACTGCTTTACGATTGCAGAAATACTTGCAATAGAGGACTTGGGTTTCTTCAAGAAAGGCGAAGGCGGAAAAGCCACAGAGCAAGGCAGAACAGCATTGAACGGGGAAATTCCTGTTAATCCTTCAGGAGGTCTGAAGGCATGTGGGCATCCAGTTGGAGCAACGGGAGTAAAACAGGCTGGAGAAATATTTTTGCAGTTGACAGGAAAAGCAGGCAAAAGACAGGTTAAGGGGGCTGAGATTGGGTTAACGCACAATGTTGGCGGCTCAGGAGCTACTGTTACTGTACACTTGTATAGGAGAGCTTAAAATGGACGGGGCAATTCCAATTCACTGGCGGAGGTTTGATGAAAGATACAGGCTTACAGGAAGCCACTGCTTAACCTGCGGCAGCTACTATTTTCCAAAACGCGTTATTTGCCCGAACTGCAGGCGCAGGGGAAAAATCGTTGATGAAGAAATGCCTCGCACCGGCAAAATATTGAGCTGGACAGAGGTATTTGTTGCGCCAACCGGCTTTGAAAACGAAACGCCCTACTTTATTGCAATAATTGAGCTGGAAAACAAGACAAGAATTCTTTCACAGATAGTTGACTCCGGCAAAGACAAAATAAAAATTGGGGCAAAAGTCAAAAAGGTTTTCAGAAAAATAGCTGACGAGCACGAAGAAGGAGTTATTGCCTACGGTTACAAATTTAAAGTAGAATAAATGTTATTTATCTAATGTACCGAAGATATAGCACAAAAGCAATAGGCTTGCTTAAAGTGGTTAGGGATGCTCTCAAAATAAGCAGAAAACAAAGAGGAAAATATCAGGCAAACCTGAATGCGACAATTCACTTTCTGCGAAAATTGCCTCTCACAAGAAAACAGTTTGAGAAAGCAAAAAAAATGGAGTTGCACCGCTTAAGAATCATCCAAATAGAAAGAGAATTCTTTGAACAGGAGAGAAGGCCAAAAGTTAGAGCAGGCCTACTGAAAAACCTGATTAAAACTTTTGAAGTGGAAGCTGAAAAAGTAAGGGAAAGAAATCAGCTGGTTTTGGAAGGCGCAACGATTAATAGCATGAGCAGGGTTAAAATGCTCTTAAGCAATGAACTGCAAAGGCTCCAAAAAGTTGGAAACCACGAAGCAGTTGACTTTCTTCCAAGCATGAACCTAGAGCAATTGGAAGGAGTATTCGTAATCGTGGAAACTATTCATGCTGAAGAATTCAGGCAGCTCATAGGAAGAGAAAACTATAGGGAATATGCAAACCACATTAATGAAGCAGCAGAATTAATTGAAGGGGAAATGAAAAAATAATTATGCGGGTGATGACTTGGTAGATTTAAGCAAAATTCCCGCTAGCACTCTGCAGGCAACAGTACGAAAACGCCACTTAGACCTTCTTGTACTTGAATTGAACCTGCAAATGAACAGTGCAGATGAAGTTGTGCTTGAAAGCATTAATAACAGAATTCGCTCACTGGTTGAATGCGCTGAAGAGCTTGTGAGGAGAAAACAGCGAGTCCACATTGATCTAGCAAAGCTGACTCCGGTAGTGAGGGGCAAACTCGAGAAAGCAATAGGGGAAAGCCGGGTTTTGGGGCCTAAAGCAATTGAAGGAAGGCAAAAAAGGGAAATGCCGAAGCCAAAACGGCGGAGGCTTCCGAAGTGAATCCGAAAAAAAGAAAATAAGAAAAGCCTAGATTTATTCATGGCGAAAAAAGCAAAACCCAGGAAACCCAAGTCAAGGGCATTAGAGGAAGTGAGCGCAACACTCTTCAAGCTGGAGCTGAATGCTTCGCTTCGCAAGCCCAGGAACGCTGAAACAATTGCAAAAAAGTACAGAAGCATTGGCAGAAATGACCTAGCAAAAATAATACTGCAGACAAGCAAGAAAAAAAATCTTGACAGAACCGAAATAAACGCATTGACAAAAAAGGCAAAGCTGAAGTGACCTAATGGGAAAAGGAAGCGGTTACGGCAAAACAATTCTGTTCGGCGAGCACTTTGTTGTTTACGGCTTGCCTGCAATTGCATCAGCTCTGGGAAGCACGACAACAGCAGAAGTAAAGAGAGCAGACATTAATGGTTACGAGTTGATTGACAACAGACCGGAAACCGCTGGCTATAAGGAACAGAAAAAAGAGGAGTACGAAAAACTAATTGAAAATGTAATTAAGTTCATGGAAGTCAAAGAAGGGATAAGGATCACTCTTGGAGGAAACCTTGTTGCTGCTTCAGGCGTGGGAGCAAGCGCTGCATGCGCTGCTGCACTTGCAAGAGCAATCAACAACGAATTTAGGTTGGACTGGAACGATGACAAAATAAATGAGGCAGCATTCGAGGGAGAAAAAGGGCCTCATGGCACGCCGAGCGGGATTGACAATACCGCAGCTGTTTTTGGCGGGTTGCTGCTGTTCAAAAAGAATCTTGGAGGCAACCAAAACACAATAAAAAAAATGAAGCTACGGAAACCGGTTGAAATTGTGCTTGGAAACAGCGGGAAAACAAGCAGCACAAAAGAAGTTGTTGGTGATGTAAGGAGACTGGAAGAAGAACAGCCAAAAAAAATAAATGCAGTGTTCGAAGAGTATGGAGCATTAGTTGAGGAAGCAAAAAAAGCATTAAAAGATTATGACTTGAAAAAAGTTGGCACGCTTATGAACAAAAACCATGAACTCCTGCAGAAAATAACCGTTAGCAGCAGCGAACTGGATGAAATGGTTGAAACAGCACGAAATGCAGGTGCGCTTGGGGCAAAGCTTACTGGCACAGGCAGAGGCGGCCTAATGATTGCATTGACTCCTGGAAAAAATCTGCAGGAAAAGGTTGCTGAAGCGATTGAAGCCCAAGGCTACACTGTTTTCAGAAGCAAAATCGGGGGCAGTTGAATGAAAGCAACCGCAAGAGCAAACGCAAACATTGCGCTGGTGAAATACTGGGGAAAAAGAGATGATGAACTGATTCTTCCAATGAATGGAAGCATTTCTGTCACTCTAAGCGGGTTAAACACTGTTACTACTGTTGAGTTTAACGAGAAACTGAGAAACGACGTTTTTGTGCTTAACGGAGTTGAGCAAAAAGGGGATGAACGGAAAAAACTCGGAAACCACTTGGATTTAGTGAGAGAAAAAGCAAAAATCAAGTGGAATGCGAGGGTTGAAAGCAAGAACAATTTCCCAACTGCTGCGGGCCTGGCTAGTTCCGCTTCAGGCTTTGCAGCGCTAAGCGTCGCAGCAGCAAAGGCCGCGCACCTTGAATTGAATGAAAAGGAGCTTTCAATTCTTGCGAGAATGGGCTCTGGAAGCGCTTCAAGGAGCATTCACGGTGGCTTTGTAGAATGGCAAAAGGGAACCAAAAAAGACGGTTCTGACAGTTATGCTGAGCAGATTGCAAAGCCAGGGCACTGGGAAAATTTCCGCATTCTTACAACAATTGTTTCAGGAAAGGAAAAGAAAGTTAAAAGCAGGGCAGGAATGAAGCAGACCGTTCAAACATCACCAATGTACAAGGGTTGGCTTGAAACGGTTGAAAATGATTTGGAAAATGTTAGAGCGGGAATACTGAAAAAAAACTTTTCTTTGGTGGGGGAAACCGCTGAAATGAATGCACTGAAAATGCATTCAACAATGCTCACAACAAGGCCAGCAATAATTTACTGGGAGCCGGAAACAATAGAAATAATGCACGCAGTGCAGGAACTAAGAGAAGAGGGAACAGAATGCTATTTCACAATTGATGCTGGCCCGCAAGTAAAGGTTTTGTGCTTGCAGAAAAATGAGGCAATCGTAACAGCAAGGCTTGGAGAAATAACGGGCCTGCAAAAAATCGTTCCGTGCAAAGTAGGCGGGAAAGCAGAAACAATTTCAGAGCACTTTTTTTAGGTAATAGTATATGAAAGAAATGCTGGATATTGTCAACGAAAAAGATGAAATAATAGGAATAAAGGAAAGAAAAGAAGTTGAGGAAAAAGGCCTTCTGCACAGGGTTGTATACGTTTACGTGCACTTGAATGGGAAAGTTCTGATAGAGAAAAGGAGCAAAAGCAAGAGGCCGGGGCATTACACTATTGTTGGAGAAACAGTGCAAAGTGGCGAGAGCTACGGGAAGGCAGCGTACAGAGGAGTGAAAGAGGAAACAGGACTCAAAGCCGGAAAATTGAGGCTTCTTGGAAAAATCCAGAGCAATGACAAGGAAGAAAAAGACAACAAAATAGTTGAGGTTTTTTCATGTGAAGGAAAAGGGAAAGTAATGGCGCAGGAAGAGGAAGTGGAAGAAATAATTTTTTTGGAGCCGAAAAAAATTCAGGCTTTTATTGAAAGGCAGAGAAAAATTGCTCCTGCATTTGTTGACACTTTTAAGGTTTACAAGGAAAAGATGCTAGATGGTTAAAGTTGTTGCTCCTGGAAAGCTTATGCTAAGCGGAGAGTGGTCAGTGCTGGAATTGGGAAACCCCTGCATTGTTATTGCATTGAATAAGAATGTTGAGGTTGAAGCAAAAGAAGCAAAAGGAATTGAGATAAGCTCGCCGGGATTTGGGATTAAAAATGTTAAGGCAAAATTTTTGGATGGAAAGCTGCTGTATGAAAGCAGGGTAAGCGGGGAACAAGAAAAGTTCCTAGTTTTTGTGAAAAACTCAATTGAAACAGCACTGAAATACCTGCAGGAGAAAGGCAAGAAACCGAAAGGGTTCAATCTTTCCACCAAATCAGATGAAACAGTGGCAAAAACAAAACAAGGAAGACAAAAAATAGGTTTTGGGTCAAGCGCGGCAGTTACGGTTGCAACAATTGCGGCAGTGATTAAACTGCACGGAAACGGAATTGAAAGCAAGAAGGAAAAAGAGAGCATATTCAAGCTTGCCTGTATTGCACACTTTTTAGGACAGGGAAAGGTTGGCAGCAGCTTTGACGTTGCAGCCTCTACTTTTGGGGGGCTGCTGAAATACACTAAATTTGACGCAAAATGGCTTGAAAAAGAGCTTGCGGGAAAAAGCATTGCAGAAACGGTTGAAGAGGAATGGCCTTCACTAAGCTTTGAAACCATGCCAGTGCCAAAAAACTTCTGCTTTGTAGTGGGCTTCAGCGGAAAAAGCGCTTCAACCAAGGAGCTTGTGGAAAAAATGAAGGCATTCAAGGAAAACGACAAGGAAAGTTATCAAAAAATAATGAATTCAATAAAAGGGGTAACGGAGCAGATGGCAAACGCAATCAAGAAAAATGATTCGCAAAAAGTGATGCAGTTGGTTCACGAAAACAGAAAACTGCTGAAAGAACTTGCGCAGAATTCAGGAAATGATTTGGAAACAAAAGAGCTGACTGAAATAATTGAAACAGCAAATAATGCAGGCGGGGCAGCAAAATTCTCTGGTGCAGGCGGGGGGGACTGCGCAATTGCGGTTTGCTTTGACAGGAAAATCCAGAAAAAAATCATGCAAGCATTAAAAGAAAAAAATATTACGCTGATTAAAGCGGAAATTTCATTGGAGGGAGTAAAGAAAATTTAACGCAAAAAATCAGGTGCCTGTTTCTTTAACTCTTCAAGTGCAACAATCAGCCAAGGGGTGAATTTGTTTTTGTCTTTTTTAACGTCTTTTTCCAGTGCATCTAATTTCTGCCACTTAAAATCTTTTACTGCTTTCCTATCAGGCTTCACTTTCCCATTAAATTCTCCTGCAAGCAATGCACAGTACTCGTTCTCGCAGTGCTCTCCGTATTTCGCGAAATAATTGTAGCCGAAAAGCGTTTCCAGTTTAACATCAAAACCGAATTCTGCCTTCAGGCAGCGGGAACCGGCTTCCTGGTATGATTCGTCCCTTTCTTTCAGGTGCAGCGGGTGGCTAGCAGCAGTCAAATCCCAGAAATTATCCCACAGCTTGTGCTTTCTCAGCTGGAGCAGAATTTCTTTTTTTTTGTTGTAAACGATTATTGCGAATGCGCGGTGATGGATTCCTTTCCCGAAATGGCATTTTTCCCGCGGAGCGTACTGCCCGGAAAACTTGTCATTTTCATCAACCAACAAAAGCAACTGGTCTTGCATTACAGGCACCACCAAAACACTGATTAAAAATCAAAAATGCAGAACAAATAAAAACTATTGCTTCTCTGGAAAATCAATCCAGCCGCCATCCCTGACTATAATTTTTAATTCATGTTCTCTTTGTTTAAATTTTTTAAAAATCGCCATTACGCCCTTATGCTCCCCTGCCCCGATTCTGACGCTTTTTATCTCTGGAACTGCTCTGGCATATTCAAGGAACCCTTCCAATGCCTCGGTTGCTAGGCCCTTCCCCCCAAAACCCTGCTCAGCTGCAACAGAAAACATGTGCAGCGCATTTCCGTGCCTCTGAAAGAAAACATGAACAGCGACTTTGCCGTTCTTTTCAAACAGCAAGCCATCATATTTTAAACCACGCAATAATCTGAGAATGATTGATCCTGGCAACCGGCGAATAAAACGGGTTTTTTTGTAAAACTTTCCCTTTGGGTTGGCATTTTTAACCCAACTCGCCACATAATCCTTAACAAGCTTAGATTTATTGCCCTTAAGAGATTTACTAACAACTAATGGCTTTGGAAAAGAACGCATGAACTCACTGCCTATAAGTATGCGAGAGCCTGTCAAGCACTGACTCAATATCTGCCAAAGATTTGTTGATGGATGAAGTTACGTTATGGTTGAAACCTGCTTTCAGGTCGTGCTTTTCAGCGTAAGGCGAATGGGCAAAAAAGTACTTGAGCTTTTTGCGCTGCAAAAAACCAGCATCAATTAACCTTTTCAGGTGATATCGTAAAAGCTTGTCGGAAACCGGCTTGCTCTGCTGCTGCAGAAATTCAAGTATTTCATTAGTTGAAGGCTGTTTTTTTGCAAAATGAAAGAAAAAAAGCGCATCTAATACATCCAGTATAGTGCTTCTTGACTCCTTCTCGCTTATCAGGCCGAATGAAAGCGCAAACCAACGCAGCATGGCACGCTTTGTAAGCTGAATGTTGGGAGGCAAATCCATTGCCCTG
This sequence comes from archaeon GW2011_AR10, assembly GCA_000830275.1. Classification (GTDB taxonomy): domain Archaea; phylum Iainarchaeota; class Iainarchaeia; order Iainarchaeales; family GW2011-AR10; genus GW2011-AR10. The sequence continues at coordinate 956,289 of CP010424.1, forward strand.
ATGGTGAAAGTCTGCCTAATAAGCTCTGATTCCGGGAATTCCTGCGCCAGAAAAAACCACTGCTCCTTCTACATAACAATTTTTCACTAAAAAACTTTTTCCCTTTCTAATAATTTATTCCAAACACCTATTTAAAGTTATGCAGCGCACTAAAGTGGCTGGCGGGCAACAAAAAAGCTTTTAATTCGTTGCAAAAGATAGTTTACTAGGGGGTCTTTATGTATTCCGTTAACACAACGTTTTTTCCTTTCAGGCTTTCACTGCGCGACAGAAAACCAGTGCAGTTGAAAGTAGAGCTAATAAACCGCAACCAGCAAGAAAAAATGGTTTCATTGGAGTTGCTTCTTTCAAGGCAGCTTGCACTCGACAAAAGCGGGCTGAAAGCAACAGCAATGCACAGAATCACTTCATTCAAGCCAAACGAGAGAAAAGAATTCTTTTTCGAGATTTTCCCAAAGCAGTTCGCAGAGCACGGAACCTATCCTGTGAGGGTAAAAGTACTGCAGCACTACCAAAACTTTGATTTAGTGGAAAGAGAGTTCACTAAAAACCTTGAGCTGACAGTGCAGGACTAAATCATTTCCTTGAAATGATTGCAAGCACCACCAAAGCAATCAGCGGAACCAGCAAAACACTGGTTTCAGGAATTGCGGTTGCATTGCTGCTGACAATGGTTGCGCGCACTGAAACCCTGTTGTTTGAAAGCACTGTTTCTGCCGGAGCAGGGTCAACAATTGCAATAACCTTGTACTTTTCTTCGGGAGCAGCCCAACTAATTGGAACGTCGGAAAAACCACCTGCAGCAATTGGAACGGAACCAGTGCTAATGAAACCAAGAATGGCTTCCTCAGTTATTGCATCAACAAGCTTAACAGTGTAATTGGCTGTTTCAGTAGAAGAGGAAACGTTCGCAATTGTTGTGGTGCCAGTGATTGGAACCCCGACAAAAGTGTTAGTTGGATTCGAAGGATCCGGATAAAAAAGCAGCACGTCAACAACCCAAACATCAGCAGAGGGGCCTGCAGCAGGGTTGACTGTTACCACTGCCTCATCAAACACAGTTGCTGCATCATCATCAGTTGCAGTTAACCTGAAAGTTGCAGTGCCTGTACTGGTACAAGAAATTTGCAAGTCATTGGCCGCATTTGCAGTCCCAATTCCGGAAGGCGTCTGGGAACTGAATGAACAATTCGCGGGATTGCTTACAATTGACCATTCAAGCGAAGCAATTGTTCCATCAGTATCATTAGCAGAACCGTTCAAAGTAATTGCAGGGGCACCAACAGTTGTTGTTTTGTCAGGGCCTGCATTAACTGTTGGAACATTATTGGCTGAAGGAGTAACAACAATTGTATCTGTATTGCACGCATTGCCAAATATGCCAGGGGAAGTTCCTGCCATCCTCCAGTAAAAATGATAGGTGCCTGCAGCAGATGGCGCAGTAATAGTAAAACTAAAAGTTACAGGGTCACCGGAGTCAACAGGCGATGGCAATGGAACTGTTAAGTTATTCCAATTATTAGGAGCATGAGGGCTTCCAATTGGATCATAATAATCAACATAGCGAAGCCAAAAATTGCTTGCAGGGCTCCAGTTGTTAGCACCAGTATTTCTCATGGTAACATAAACAGCGGCAGTTGAACCTGCAACCATTGTTGAGGGAACACTTGTTGAAACGCAATCAGCATCATAGCCCGGAGAAGTTGTAACAGTTGCACTGCAAGAGAAAGGAGTGGAGGCACTAACATCCAACTGCGAGCTTCCAATAGTTGAGTTGGCAGTGAACATAACAATTGGAACACCACCAGCAGGAGAAGTATAAGTGTTTCCGGAAGGAGGGTTGCCCAAGTCACCGTTATCGGTGCCGTTAATTTGCCAAGTAAGCTGTGGGCAGCTAATTTCTGCACCAAAAGAAGGCACAGGGGAGGAATAGCAAAAAGCAGTAAAATCCTCAGAATCGCCTGCTCCAACAAGACTGGATGAGGAAGGCAAAAGCGCGCAGCTCTGCGGGGTTGGCACTGCATTAATAGTAATGCTTATTGAATCGCTTCCAGATGCGCCAAGCTCATCGGTTGCGATTAAAGTAATTGTGTGGGTGCCAAGTGACTGCACTTCGCTTGGAGCAACAAACAACGCATTTGGGCCGAATGTTCCGTCAATGCTGGAACTCCAAATTGAATTGAATGATTGGCCCTCAGGATCAGTTACTGTTCCACTGAAAGTAATTGGCAAATTTGCTGTTGTGAAAACAGCTCCATCATTAGGCTGGTCAATTGAAACATCAGGAGGATCATTCGGAATTTCACTAACATTAATTGTAACGGTTGCATTGTCTGTTTGGTTTCCATTGTCTCTGGCCCTTAAAGTGCAGGTTGCGCTGCCTGTCCAGTCAGCTGCTGGAGTGTAGCGCAGAACCTGTGAACCTGCATTAATCTGGCAGCGAACTTGGCTTGGGTTCTGTGAAACAACACTGAATACAATGGTTGATTTGTTGATTGCATCATCAGTTACGTGAGAAAGAAGGTTCTCTGTTGCTTCCGGAGCATTTTTTTGCGCGAACAAAGAAAAATCAGCAAAATCCGGGGCCCTATTATCAACATTAATTGTAACATTTTTTGCGTCCTGCAAACCTAGTTCATCTGTTACGCGAACCCTGCAAGTCGCATTTGCACTATTTGCGTTTGGCCAGTCATCAGCAGGTTTATGCCTTAAATCATGGCCACTGATTTCACAGTCAACCTGGTTAACGTTTTCATTCAAGAGCTCGTAGGTTAAGGAGGCATTGCAAATACCGCTGCTGCACAATTCATCTGCAACCCACTGATCCAAATTCGTTGACTGCCAACCGGAATTCATGTTAATGTTAATTGTTTGGGGGCTGAGAACAGGAGGGTCATTGCAAACAGGGGTTCCTCCGGAAGCATCACAGCGGCCAGTTCCGCAATTCTCCAATACGCCTTCATCAGTGCAGGCCTCTGAAAAGCAAGCTGGGCCACCGCCTCTTGAATCGCAGCCCCTGCAGGTGCCATCTCTTGAACGGAAAATCTGGCTAGGGCTTCCTGGCTTACAGTAGGGGGCACCCCAATCACCATAAGTGTTTGCACCGCAATCAGTTGTTCTTTCCCTGTAATTGCAGGAATTCTGCAGAACCAAATCGCCGCTTATGCAAACAAGGCTTGTTCCTGCTGTTGCGCCACAAGATGAAACGCAAGTGCTGCCGCTTCTAACAAGCCCGCCAGTGGAGTCATTGGTTATGCTCCAATTAACCGAGTCACCGCTGACTGAGGCTGAAACAGATTCATTGAAACCGGTGTTGCAGTAATCACCATAGTTTCCTGGCAGGGTTGCAGGAGCACCGCAAGTAACATCACCGCTTCCACTCCAGTTCGGAACGCTTCCGCAACTGTACTGATACCTGCAAAAATCATTTGGAGTAATAATTCTGCAGCGCTCCCAAACTGCCCTGTTAGGCCGGCTGGATTCAACGCGAAAATTGCTTAACTCAATGCAGGTGCTGCCAAAATTCGGGCAGTACTCCCATGCAGACAAAGGCTTGATGCTGCTTGAGTCTCCTGTAATGGAATTGGAAAAGAGACCGCTGTATGAGGCGGGTGAAGAAATGACATCAGCGTACTTCCAGAAAACAGTGTTGCCTGAAATGCCGAACTGGATTGAGTCAAGGCCGCTTGGCCCATCAGCAACTTGGGTTAGTCTCTGCCCATTGCACTGAAAATAGCAATTGCTTCCAACATCTACTCGCTGGCAAAGCGCATCATCCCTTGTTAGGCCCGTACTGCCAGTCCACCAAGTGCAGGAAGCCGCTGAAGCAAAAGAAAAAAGCGCAACTGCTGCCAGAAAAAAAACCAAATATTTGAATTGAAAACGTTTTGCAATCATTTCAATAAAAATAACGTTATCTGATTAATAAACTTAATTGGCTCATTTGCCCTGCGATGCTTGCTTCTTTTTCTCGAGCTCGTGGTTCATTTCATGGGCTTTAAGGTTTGGCTCTTGCACCATTTCACCGCACTGAACGCATTTCCTTGATTTGATTTCCATAAAAAGAAATCGCCGAGAAAAGAATTTAAATCAAGGGTTTTCAAACCAGTTTATCCGCAAAGCCTTGGAACCTGAACAAATTTAAAGCAGCGGAATTCGTTAGATTTAAAATAAAATCAACCAATAGAATAGTGGCAATATGTCGGCTGAAAAGAAGTTTGGCTCGAAGACGCACTACATAGCTATAATAGTGGTAGGGGCAGCGGTTTTCATTGCATTTAACCTTTACTCTTCCCAGGCAATGAGCGAGGAAGAAAAATCTGTGGAAACAGTAAAGCAGTTTCTTTCCAACCATGGTTTAATGCAGGAAAAAATGCAGGCAGTGGAAGGTTGGCTTGCAAAAAAATACAGGAACGGCTATTATCGCGTTAGGTTTTCAGAAGAGGGCCCCACCGACCCGCAAGGACTAATATTTGAGGTAGACATAAACACAGAGGAAGTCAAGCCAGTGAATGAGCCTGCAAAAGAATTAGTGGAATTAAGTGAATAACCATTAGGGCTTGAACTCTATTTTGGTTTGCTGAACAAAAGTTCCACTTCAGCTGAGCCTCTCGGGTTGACTCTTGCATTAAGGTGCTTCTTGAACTCATTTGATGGATCCTGCTTCAGTAGCTGGGCAGCAGACCACTTTAACGCGTTCTCTGTTTCAGTTGGAGAACCCCAGTTAATGTCCCTTGACCTAACAGCAGGAATGTTTAACTCCAACACCTGAAGCTCCGCGTGGGTTAGCTTGAATTTTTTGCCGAAAAGAAGCAGGTTGGCTTAGTTTTTTGCAGAAGAAATAAATACTTCCTGAAACTTTATTCATCAATGAGGAGAATTTATTCATCAATGAGGAGAAGGAACATGGCGAAAGTTGTTTCATCAATGAGAAGAAGGAAAATAGCGAAAATTGTTGGGGGAAAAGGCCATCTTACTTTTAGAAGGGGCCCAGCCATTCCGCCAAAGCAGAGAACACAGAGGGTTCCAACCGCAAAAGAAGCCGAGACTTTGGCTGGGTTGGTGAATTCTAAATCCTTTAATCAGCACAGACAAATTGTGGGAGACTGGCTTAATTTGTTTAAAAAAACCAGAAGCAAAAAAAGAAGACTGTATTTATGGGATAGGCTGAATCTTGCAGTTGCAGACTCATGGGGCATTGCGCATAAAACAGGAATAGGCAAACCAAAGCCATTCACAAAAGCAATGATTCCAAAAAAATAATGGGCAAGAAAATGCCGAAACGAATGCCGCCAGAAATTACAAGTGAAGCAAAGCCAAGGCAGTTTAAGAGTTTTCGTTTAAGCGAAAAGGGCAGAAGAGTTAAACCTAAGGGAAAACTTGAGCAATCTTTGGCTGAAGGAAAAGTTCCAAAGGGAGCAAGAATATTTCTTTACCCATCTCACGGCGGAACTGCACCATTCTATCTCTACACTAGGAGATATGGGCAAAAGAAAAAACCGGTTTCACTTGTATTGGATTTTAGGCAGATACCATCAATAAAACAAAAAGAAATTGAAATCGTTGTAGAAAAAATTGGATTAAAGCATATTGCAGAGCAAGGAAGGTTAATTGTGAAAACCAGGCAACATTGGGGTTCTATAAGGAAAGCTGTGCACAAATAGAAATAGGTAAACAATTAATTCTAGAAAACAATTAACTTTTACATGTTAAGGACAACTAGGAGAAAATTTATTACAAACACTGTTAAAGTGGCTGGTTTGGGGGCAGTGCTGTACGGAGGGCTGCGATTCAGGCGGTTTCTGAAAAAGCGAAAGATGGACCGGGGTTTTATCGCTGGTCAAGAAATTTTCATAGAAAAAGGCGTTAAACCCATAGAAGCCGAAAACCTTGCAACAGTATTCGAGTTTGCTGCCGGGATTGACAAAAAACTCAAGGACTGGTATTCAACCCACAAAAGCACCATTGCTGTGGTAATTGACATTGAAAAAATGCTTTCAGACGCCTCCACAATCCCGCCAAAGCACAGGAAACAATGGGAACAGGACCTCAAGAAACACAAGGCAAAGACTCTTATCGGCGGAGATGAGGAACGAATAATCGTTATAGACAATGACGCACTCAAGAACAGTGCAATGGCATTTAATGTCGTGACAAGGCAACTCTATACCCTGCAAATGGCAGGGGAAGCACGCAAGAAAGGAATACTAACTGATCAAATTTATTACGAAATCATACCAAAAATAGCTGAGAAAAAAACACAAACTCTCTTCAAAATCTACGAAATAGCCTTGGCCGAAACGCTTAAAAAAAACCCTGAAAACAAGATGTACCAAGAAATGTACAGGGATTTGGAAGCTATAAGGAAGAACCGCAAACCTGTTGGGGGCACTCCTTGGATTTGAATAGATAAAACATTGAACGGTGAAAATTTGCAGAGAAAGAAAGTACCAGCAAGTAAGCCGGCAAACAGACCATTAACTGATTCTGATATTGCCGGAAGAGAACGGTTTCCTGGAAAAAGCGAATATTTATGGTATGTTAGAGCAAAATTGGCAGAGAACGTAGAAGGAGCTCCAAAATTAACTGAAGAGCGATTGCTTCAAGGAAGAAAAAGTATTGAAAGAGCTGCGGCGAGTATTAGAGAAGACAAAAATGCAACACAAGAACATGGAACCCAAAAACAGCAAAGAACAAAAACTATCCATGAATTGGGGGGAGAACTACTAGAAGACATGAAGCGAACAGCAAGACCCATTAACAGCCAAGATCCAGACGAACGTTTACACGGAGTTGAAAATCTTTTTTCAATATTGAAAACAATGAATTATCGCTCAAAGCAGAGGTTTGTTGGAAGGCAGATATTTGAAAGGCTTGCTTTAACGGACCCTAGCGCACTGGTTAGGCGCGAAGCAGTTTCTGTCTTAGGGGCATTGCATGAAATTGACAGCATTCCAGTTGTAAGAGAAGCACTAAAAGACCCTAACAGAGCAGTTCAAAAAATGGCTGGAAAAGTTTTGATGAAATTAGAAAAAACTAAAAAAGCTGTAGAGGCAAGCTTGAGGAACCAGGGAAAATTAAGAAACCCAGCAGTGGGAAAAATTTCACATAATGTGAGGCTGAAAGGTTGAATCAAAAGATTGTTATGTATCTACATTCTACATAATATATTTCTGCTGCACCCCCAATAATTTTTAAATACAGCTTTAACCTCTATTCTTCCATGGCACGAAGCAGAACTAGGGGCGCTGAAAGGTCAGCAGCCCCACTAAAGAGAGGCTTTTTATTAAACGGTAAGAGGTTTGTAGAAAGCACGGTTTTAAGGCAATCAAGGGAAAATCCAAAGCAATTAATTGCTCGTTTGGCGTACCCCAAAAACCAGGGGCGCATGGATTTGCGCATTGAAATTTCTTTTCCTGCCTATCCTAAATATACCTGTTCAGCAGAGGAAATACAAATTAAAGTAACTAATTCGAAATTGGAGCCAATTAGGCTTAACCCTGACGAAATACGCGATTTGAAACAGCGCTTAACTGTTTTGATTTTGCGCCATCTGCAGTAATGTCAGGGCCAAAACACACTTACTTCTACATAACTAATTGCTGGCGTGGTTTCATTTTAGAGCACCCCAAAATTCCCTGCTCCGTGACACAAAGCCCCTTGGGTTTTTTGCTATCAATTTTTTCAAAAAACCAAAAAATCCCTTCGTAATTTTGCTGTATAATAGCAGTTATACGGCACTTTATATGTTTTTAGGGGGCTTACAATTCATATTGGAATTGGAGAAACGGAAGTGTGGAGGTTATTCTGGCGATTTGACGCTGCTTATGGGTAGCTGAGCCTGAATTGCTGCTATAGAGGAGGTAGCTTAGAATTAGCTTTTGGAGATGGCTTCAAACGGAGCGCGGGAAGGCGCAAAAGGAGATTTGTGTTATGTAGAATTTAACGTGTTTTAGTTGAAAATTTTTTAGGAATCATCGACCTTGTGAAAAGCCCCTGGGAATTTAGATTAACGCCCCATGACTTCGCAGCAACCTTATTCATTTTCTGCCATAATTCGAGCTTTTTCGATGGGCTTGGCCTGTACCCAAATTGTCTGGCCAGCTCCCTGAATAAATTGACTTGTTCCTGTGAATCCTGCTTAACCAACTCAGAAAGGCGTTTCACGCTAAGCAGAGTTGGCGGGTCTGCCCTAAGTGCAACCACCTTTTTCAGCGGCTTTCTAGGCCTGCTGCCTATTCTCGGAAACCCGCTTTTAGTAATTCCTTTCTTCAAAGAACCCAATCCTTCCCGATAAAACTTAAAAGCCACTATTCAATCAGCCCAAAAAGCCGTTTAAAGGTAACGGAGCAGGCGTTTTAAAAATCTGAAAATAGGATTTTCCTGTACGGCTGTCCTAGAATTTGTGTAATTATCCAAATGCCTTCAAAAAACAGCACAATTAAATTGACCAAGTACCACAATAATTCGAATGAAAGCAATTGCAATCTTCTTGATGGCTGCAGTTTTTCTTTTTGGCTGCACAACTCAAGGAACTGAAAATGGTTTCCTTGAAGGGCACATTGACATTGGGCCAATCTGCCCTGTTGAAAGCTTTCCTCCGGACCCCAGCTGTGAGCCAACAGAGCAAACATACTTGGCTTATGAGTTAACTGTTTACAAGTCCGCTGGCCCAATACAGCCAGCACTGGTTCAAGTAACGCAGTTCCACGGAGACAAGGACGGCAACTACAAAATTGAATTGGAATCAGGAACATACCAAGTAATGTACGAAGGCACAATCTCAAAATTCAATGAAACAGTTGAAATAAAGCCAAACGAAACAACAAGGCTTGACATCAGCATTGACACCGGCATTAGGTGAAACTTATTTCTTGAAACACTATTTTGGCAGCCTTCTCCTTGTGATTGGAAATTTTTTTCTCTTGCGGTTCCTGAATCGCTCAAGTTTTTCTGGGCCGTGCTTTTTTAGGAGCTCTTCCTTTAGGCGGGCCTGCTCTATAAACTGCCAAGACTTTTCATTTAAATGAAGGAATTCTTCAGGCAACTGAGAGATATCAACCTTGATTCTTCTGCCTTTGGCATGCAATTGCTCTAACGCATTAACAAACTTGTCCAGTTCAGCTCTAACAGGTTCTGTAGGGTAATGGGGTTTATTTAATTCAAAAAACTCTTTTTGGAGGAGCAGAGCAGCGTAGGCTTCACTTAATTGCTGTGTAAGTTCCTGAATTGATTGTCTTTTTGCTAGAGGCTTAACCATAATACACTATTTTTCCTTAAACGCCTTAATAAAACGTCTGTACCTGGAAGGGCGCTCCGTCAAAACCAGAATTCTTTGACATGATAGAAAAGAAACAATAAGTTTCTCATGGCATTCTCCTGTTTCTCGGCAAAGGAAGTTTCCTTTTTGTTTCTAGCTCAGGGTGTTTTGCAAGAACGTTGCGCAAGGCCCTTTTGACGCTGCTTTCATGCAATGCCACTTCCTTGCCTAGCCCCTTTCTCTTGAGCGCTGCAAGGCATTGCTCCATCAAAATAGAATAGCTGCCTCTAGTGGCTGTTCCTTCCCTTAGCGCTTTCTCAATCGTGTCCTCGATTACTGTTTTTTGCGCGGTAGTGAACCTGACTTTCGAGGAGTTCCTTGAAACTGGCCTCCCGCTGCCTCTCCCAAACTGCTCTTTTTTCACGAACCCCATTTTTTGCAGAACAGGATCAGGGCTTTTCTTCAACGCTTCCTCAATTCGCAGGACTGCAAATCTTATGGTTCCTTTCTCTATGTTAATTCCTCGTCTTGCTAAAACCTTGGCCAAGCCCCTGTAAGACACTGTCCTACCATCAATCAAGTATTCAAATAGCTTCTGGTAAAGGGTCTTGGCTCTAGCAATTTCTTCTCTGGCAAAAAATATGTTTGTCTTGAATTCCAGTTCAATGGAATGCCCCTTGTAACGCAATAGTTTTTTTACAGCCATAAAAAACATTGTCCTAAAATTAACTGTTTCTTTTTGCGGCGACTCCTCTTTTTATTCGCAATAAATCCTGATTCACTTGCGGGGTGTTTTTCAGGCCCAAAAAATCTCTGACTTCAAACAAGTCAAACTGCCCTTTTCCATTCCCTTCAAAAAGCCACTCTGCATACACGCTTAAAGGAAGTTGTGTGGGAAAACCAACGTTGCCTCTTGCAATAACATCTTTCATTGTTGAGTTGCCGTTCCCGCTTTGAAACTGGAAGGCCTTCCTGAGGAAAGCTTCTTTTGCTAACCTCGCCCTATCCTTTGTATTGCGGGGAAGGTATGTAACCCTGGCCAACTTTTTTGCAGCCATCAGCAATCCCACATAGGACTTGCCAGACCTTTCATACCCTGTCTTGGTATCAAAGTCCCTCATTCTCCTGTGAATTTCCCTTGAACCCAACAGGGTCTTGTCCAGGAGCTCCAAAACAGTGTTCAATGCAGGGCTCCTTTTTTTCCTGCTGATTGCTTTAGCCGCCTCCCTTCTCCCCACTCGCTGATTGTCTTCATCCGTTCTTTTGGAATACATTTTACAAAGCCCCGAGACCCTCTTCTCCATGGAATTGGTCAGCTCGGCAATTTGTTTTATGGAATAAGAGTAATCCAGTTTACCGTTGATTTTTGTTTTTTCCTTTAACAGGCCTAAAACTGTTTCCGCTGAAGTTTTTGCATTACTGCTGGAAATCGCCAGGTTTCTTAATTTTGTCGCCTTCCCCCTGCCCCTATCCCTATACTCGTTTCGTATTCCACTGACAGTGTGACGGTCAATTCCTACTTTGGCAGCAATCTGCGCCTGACTGAGCCGGGTTCCGCGCAATAAATTCCTTGTCTCTTCCACAACAGAGTTAAGCCCCACCCTTTCCAGTTTAGGGCCTGCATTGTCCCTCCTAATTTGCTCTATTTCGGCCTTTGTTCTTGCCCTAGTATGCGCTGCAATATCGGCAACCAGAGACGAGTTCATCCTAAGCTCTTTTGAAATCTTGCGGGATGTTAAATCGGTTTCAGCCAAGAGTTTCGCCGCCTTTTCAAACCTTTCAAAAGAGGTTAATGCCCGCGGCCTCTTTTCCTTAAAAGAACGGTAAGATGCTTCAAGGCCCAGGTTACCGAATCGTTTCACTCTTTGTGGCAAAGTGCTTCTTGAAAGCTTTCGGCTTGCCATGAAAATAATAGTGTGATTTGGGTATAATAAAGTTTGGAAAAGTTTCAAACAAGTGGCAAGTGGAATCGCCGCTGCCAAGAATTGCTAATTTCTTTTTTTTGTAACCGAAACTGAGTTGCCGCGCCTGTGCCCCTGAATTCTCCTTTTAAGCCTCTTAAGCGCATGGTCAATTGGTTCATCTAAGCCGACAACAACCTCTGTGCCTGGAGCAACCCCGCGAAACAGCCTCGGGTCCTTTGACCAAGCAAATTTTCCCCTTGAAACCCTAACCTGTTTTTTCCCAAGCTCTTTTGGTTTATTGGGGTCTCTTGGCGCAAACTTTGAGTACTTAAGGACACGCTTGAAAGGCTTGTTTTTTCTCGGCATTAGTAAAAGGAATGGGGAAGTTGTTAATATAGTTATTTCACGAAATCGCAAGCCTTTCCCAAAAGTCAGCAAATTCTTCTTCCAACTGCACGAGGGGTCTTTCGTTTTCAGAACCCTTAGCCACTACTTCTTTTTCCTGGATAAAAAGCCCTTCTTTTTTGGGTTTTTAAGCACTTTAATTTTTGCACCAATCTCACGCAGTTCCGCATCAACTTCCCCTATTTCTCTAGACAAACTATGCTTTGACAATTTTCCACGAGCAGAAAAATCATCCTTTAGGGCTTCAAGCCTTTTATCCAATGCTTTCTTCCCTTCTTCTAAAACTTTTTTGTATTCTTCAAGTGCTTTAATCTGTTTTCTCACTGAACCTTGGGCCCTATAGAGCTTCAGCCTCTTCAAAGCCTTCCGTCTTTTAAATGGCCTGGCAAGTTTTCTTCCAAGGCCGTTCCTGGTCTTGCCCCAGACCTTGCTCAATATGTTAACTGTTTTTCCACCAAATTTTCTTCCAAGGCCTGGCACAATTAGTTTTCTGGCGAGTTTTCTTCCAAGGCCTGGCATAATTAGGTTACATCAGAGGTTGTATAAAAACTTGATTGTAAGAGGAAAAAGAAAAAATGTTGTCCTAAAAAACGCGCTATTGGCCAGAAAAAGTTTCACCTACATTGCATCAGGGTCAACTCCGATTGCCCTGATGCTGCAAATCATTATTGGCTTTATCCCTTTCTTTTTTAATGCTGCAATAAGTTCATCTGATTCCGCGCCTGGATTCAGGATAACTTCTTTTACTTTTGCTTTCCTCAACTCAGGAATTAATGAAAGTGTTACAGTTGGAGGCAAATAAACACTAACTCTGTCCGGCTTTCCCGGCAAGTCAAGGATTGATGCATAGCACTTCAACCCCTCAATTTCTTTTTCCTTCAAATTAACAGGAAAAACTTTCCAGCCCTTTTCCTTGTAAGCCCTAACAGCCTTGTTGCCGAACTTTTGCCTGTCAGCTGAAGCACCAATAACTGCAATTGTTTTCTGCATTAGAAAAATCAGCTGATTCGTTGTTAAAAAATGGTTGGAAAAAAATTGGGAAACTGGCTTTGCAGCCAGTTAATGTTAAGCAATTATTTTTTTGACAGGTTATGGCTCTTAACGAATGCCCAAAGCTTTTTGGTCATCTCGCTTGGGGCAACTGGTGTTTTACCGAACACTTGCTCTAGTGTAGCGGTTTGACCCGAAAAATTAATTGAATAACCGCCAAATGCAGGTTTTTTTGCTATGAGAATCCCTCCTAAAGAATTTAATAAAACAAAAAAAGCTGGACAGAAATTTAAAGTAATATGTTGCCAACAAAAAAAATTACTGAAATCTGCGTTTTTTTGTTGTTATTATAGGGGAATGCCTCAATATTTCCTGTTGAAGCTCTGCAGGGATTTTGTGCCATTCTATGTCAAGAAGGCCCGCATAACTCTCGTTCCATTTGTGAAGCTGTGGCGCTCGCTTCTCAAGATGGTCAGCCAGTTCAGCTATAAGTGACATAACATTGTAAGCAGCTTTTTTCAGCTCTTCGGGGGAAGGCACGCTAACTTCTCCAGAAAACTTCCGGTAGTACTTTTTCCTGAAGCCATTAATGATTTCATCTAAGTACTTTTTTACAAGCGTCGCTCTCTCCTTTTGCTCCTTGCTGAATATTTCCCCCCAGTGCTTTTCGCGAAATATATGCAGGTCAAGAGGAATTACTTCCCTGCTAGTGTCAATTTTGCTGCTGAAAGGCTTCTTGGTTTTTGCCTCAATCCATGACCTCAGAGACGGCCTTACTGCAGGCAAATGCCCTTTAGTGATTCTCCGCCTATGCTGTTTCACTGTAATCCCCATTGTAGCGATTTCTTTCGCTTGCGGGCAATCATATAGCAGTTAAAGCGCTAAAACAATTTAAATCTTGCCCAGAAAATCATTCGTTTATTATTCGCTTGAATTTTTTTGGTTTGCGGGACTGCTTCTCATTGTAGCCTTCCAGGAAGCCTGCTTCCCCTGACTTAAGCTCGTCATCTTCAAGCAGTTCCTCAACGTTTCCTGAATCATAAACGCTGTCATCAAGTGAAGCCTCGTCCTTTATCTTCTTTTTCATCAACGCACCTCTCAATAAAATTATGTTCCGGGAAATAAAAAAACATTGGTTTGGTTTCCTAACAGGAAAGGCTTTTCTTCAATGAAAGCGTGAGTAGAATCCAATGAGTGAAAAAAAATAATGAAACAAAAAATGCGGGACACGCCATACCAGCTCAACGGTAAAATAGTTTTTTTTGGTCCCGCATTCACCCCTCTTCAATTTTGAAAACTTTTTCTCATAAAAGGAAAACCGCCAAAAAGTAAAGCACTAAAAGCAGGAACCCCTCATCTAGCCTAAAGTAGATTGCCAGAATTACAAGGCCCAGAATTGGAACAAAAATTATGTCCTTGAACTGCAGAACATAAATTCCAAAAAGCACTCCAAGAAAAAAAATCAGCAAAACAAAGCTCACGAACTTGTTTACAATAATTGGAATTGCCTTTTTTATCGCATCAATTATGCTGATGATAAAGCCCATAAAAAAAGACTTGCAGGCAATGCTTTAAAAGCCCTTTTAAGGGGTATTGAGCCTTTTAAAAGCATCCTCTACTGTCCTTTTGTTGACGTACTGCCTGTGGCTCCGAAAGCCCCCGCCAAAGCTCCTAGGAATATGAAGGAGTTCATGGATTATTGTCTTGGCTTTTTCTTCCTCGCTTTCTTTGCTGAACCTTTCCGATAAGAGTTCAATAGTGTAAAAGGAATTGCACTTCATGCCCAGCTGCATTACTTTCCCTAAAGTGTGGATTCTTGCAATTGTCCTCCTGGACTTGGAGCCGTTGCTCATAACAACTGAAATCCTGTCAAGGTCAATATGTGTTAACCCGAGTTTAACCGCAATTTCTCTGGCCTTCAGCGTCCAGGTTTCATCGTGCCAGTAGCGCATCACAAGAATATGGGGGGTTAAGTAAAAAAGGCTTGCACCGGCAACGAGGTTTCAAGAAGTTTAAAAGTGCGCGCTCCGTTATAGTGTAATGCACAAAATTCTTGGGCAGAACTCTTGCCAGGGCGAGCACTGCATGCGCTGTGGCTTTGAAGCTGAAACAGCAAATGGCAGCTGCACAAAGTGCGGTTACAGTGAAGGGTGCTGTGGCACAACTTAGCACTCAGTTTTGCATTGCCCGAACCTCAAATAAGCCTTAGATTATGTTTTCAAACATTGCTTTTACTTCATCGCTTGCCATTGAAGGATTCCAGGGAGGATTGAAAGTTATTTCCACTCTTGCTTCCTTCACTCCTGGAACGTTTTCCACTGCCTTCTTCGCATCACTGAGAATTTTCGGGCCGTAAGGACATGCCGGGGTTGTTAAACTCATGCGAATTAATGCTTTCCCGTTATCCACTTTCAGCTCGTAAATCAAGCCCAAGTCAACAATGTTCAAGCCAAGTTCCGGGTCAATTATTCCCTTCAGCTTTTCCCTTATTTTTTCCTCTAAGCTCATGCTTTCACTAATAGATTGGCGAAAAATGCTTTTTAAGTCTTCTCAATCGACAATTGCAGAAAATCTAAAGCAAAACAATTTAATTCAGAAAAGCGTTTTTGTATTTATGCCAATTAAAAGAAAATTCTGGTTTATTGGAGGGCCGGAAAGAGGAAAATTAAATGTTAGGGTTTTGATTAGCGGAAAAAGAGAGGTTGTTTTTGCTTATAAAAAAAGTAAAAGGGAAACAACAAACAACTTAATTCCTGGGGTTTACATTCCAACAAGGCAAGTTGAACTCCTTGTAAGGTTGGGGAAGTTGAAGTATGAATCGCCAATCGAACTGATTGATGACCTGCGTTCAAGAATTTTTAAATTGGTTCCAACACATGGGCCGCCAATAGAGAAAAAAGATGTTGGAGAAGGATATTCTACTTATAGGCCGGTGAAGGCACTGCAAAATAAAACAGGAGAATGCTTTGACAAAGCAGCGATTATTGTTGCAATTGCAAGAGCAAACGGCTTTAAGGCAAGAATTGTTGGAGGCAGTAATGCTAGGAGAGGCCCAATGAAGCTGAAAGCGCATTATTGGGCTGAAGTATTCAATGGAGGCGCGTGGGAGATGATTGATACTGTTAGGCCCAACATAATTTTTGATAAGAAAAAAATTAATTGGAAAAAAGTGAGAGCCCAAGAAGAATTCAGTTTGAGTTAAGGCAATCGCCTTGAATTCATTTTCTGAAGGCAAAACAATTATTAAACCACCGCGCATTAATGTTTAATTCTGGAGGGAAACATAGTGGCAAAATTCAAAATCGTTTATGATAGAAGCAACTGCATTTGCGCCGGGCCATGCGCTGCTGTTGCGCCGGAGCATTTCGAGATTGATCCAAGCGATGGCAAAGCAAACCTCAAGGGAGGAAAACAGGAAGGAGCCAACTGGGTTAAAGAAATTGATGATGACAGCACTGCAAACCAGTCAGTTGATGTTTGCCCGGCAGCAGTTATTTCAGTCAAAAAAATACAGGATTAGAAGGTTGTTGAATATTTATTAATTTAATTATTGCCACTTCATAAATCAGGCGCCCTAAAAGCTTGTTGAATAACCTTATCGGATTCTTTTAATTTATTTGCCACCTAATTTTTTTGAATGAATGAAGAAAAAGCCTGTTTTGCTGACAGGGAAAATTCCTTGGAAAGCTACAACATTTACTTGAAGAACTCCGGCTTCAACAAGACACTGGAAGAACTAGTTGAAAGCATCGCAAAAAGGAAGGTAACCCCAGTTGTCCTTGACATAGGCTGCGGCAACGCAGGAGCTTTGAATGAGCTGAAAAAGCTGTTTGGGGGGAAAGTAATTGTAAAGGGCATTGATTTAATGCCTGCAGAAAAAAAAATTGATGAATTCATTCAAGGAAGCATAATTGAAGAGCCACTGCCCCGGGAAAATGACTTGGTTGTTTCCTTCCGAGTGCTGCATGAAGTTGGAAACATTGAGAAGGCGCTTTCAAAAATCGCTGAATGCCTTGCTCCGTTAGGGAAAGCTGTTTTAAGCATCCGCTGCCAGGGCTTTGAAGGCAACAAGGTTAAGTTCCTTGGCAGGATGACAAACCAGGACCTAGAATTCCTGCAGAAAATCACTAAAGAAAAGAGATTTAATGGAGTAAAAGTGAAGGGCAAAGAAGCCAGGATTTCAATGACTGGACTTTTCTTTGACCAAAAAACAAAAAATAGCGCTCCCGGGAAACTCGGTTTTGTTTCCGGTTTTGGGGTTTTACTTGAAAAATAGTTTTCGCTTGGGCCAATTTAGCAGCACCATTTTTGCAAAAAAAATTTAAAGCCAAAACACGTAATGATATATCAAAAGCATGCCACTGAAAAAAAGAACAGAAAGAAGGGAGGGTCCTGAAAGGCGGTTAAAGAATCGAAGAGCGGGAAAAGAAGTCAAAATAAACAGCCGAGCTTTCGGTAAAATTTTTTTTGGCTTAGATGAAAATGCTGCTGGAAGCCTCAAAAAACAGGGGAGAACCCCTTTAGGAAAACATTCAACTTTCCATACAGGGCATCCCTCAAAAAACCTTGTATTTCCTGACTTGAGGGCTAAAGAACACAGAGCCGGGCAAAGGCGGAAAAAGCTGAAATAAAACTATTTTTGCTGGGAAAAAACCAGCAGCCTCTTTGTTGAGTGCGTTAACTGCCTTGCTCCGTTGCCTGTAATCAAACAATCATCCTCTATTCTTATGCCAAATTTCCCGACAAAATAAATGCCGGGCTCAACAGTAATTATTTGGCCTTCCCTAAGCTTGTTTTTTCCTTTTTTGCCTTTCTTCAAAAATGGTTTTGTGTGAATGTATTTGCCTAAGCCGTGCCCCAAGCCATGTGGAAAAAACTTGGCATGCCTGCCTAGTGCCCTCTCAGCTATGCTTCTTGCTTCTGCTCCACTCAACTCAGGCCTGATGCTTTTAATTGCCGTTCCCTGAACAGACAAAACCTTTTGATAAAGGGCCCTTTCTTTTTTAGAGGGCTTGCCAAAATACACCGTTCTGGTTAAATCCGAGCAGTAACCGTTGAATTTTGCGCCAAAATCAATTATGCAGAAGCCTTTCTCCAAAGGCTTGTTCCTAGCAAAGCAGTGTGGCACAGAACTCCAGCTGCCTGACCCCACAATAGTGCGGAACGCGGGCTTTGCCCCGTAACTCGCAAGCCGCTGCTTTATGAACCCCGCCACAGCTAACTCCGTTGAAAAAGCCCTTTTCCTAAGCACCCTTACAGTTTCAGCAAAAACTAGGTCTGCAATGCCGCATGCTCTTTTGATGTTCTCCAGCTTGGTGTTTTGGGGCATTCCAGAAACCAATTTGAACCGAAAAAGCATTTAAATGGAACGGAGCATGGAACTCTGGAACGGCCTAGAGAGCAAAACCCAAAAACTAGTTATGTAGAAGTAGTTTACTGCCTTTCCTAAGGGCTCTAAAGGAAAATCGAACAAAAGAGCGGATCAAATTCAAATCAAAAGTTGAATCTTTAAATAAAAAATTTAATTTCTTCTCCAGAATTTATGGAAAAGCATCTAAAGTGGTGGGGCTGCCTCTTTTAGCTGCTGGCTAACTCCCCATCCAACCCAAAAAACAAGCGTTTGCTCTAAAACCAGCTAAAAAAATTAGTGAACACCGGCTTTTTAGAGCCAAAAACAATGGAAGCCCAACAGAAAAGCCGCTAGCCGCAAAAATTAGCCAGAAAAAAGCGTTAGTTAAAAAACAAACCCCATATAAAAAAGCCCCCCTTAAAACCTAACCAGATTTACTGATAAAATTGCTGTTTCGAACCATTTTCTGGCTTTAAGCCTAAATTAATGCGAAGGTTAGGGCTCGCAAGCCCAAAACCCCAAAAAACACCAAAAGGAAAACACTAAAAAAGTTTTAGAAAGGCTTTAAAAGTTTTATAAAAATTGTTATGTAGACGGCTTTTTTGGCACTGTTTTCCTTTTGCCTTAAACTGGCTTTGCCGCAGAAACCCACGCCACTTATGGATAACAGGTATGTGACATCCTCCCAACCCTAAAGGTTGGCTTCCCTTTAGGCTAACTTAAAAAAAACCAGCATTTTAAGCATAGCCCTTAAACCGGATTACAAATAAATACTTGAATGGTTCTTTATTATGCGTGGTATTGGATGCCTGGCTTCACCGAACTTGTTATGTTGTTATTTGACTGGTTCATGCTTGCCGTAATCATGCTCCTCTCAATCCGCTCGATTATGAACATTTCGCCTTTCGTCAAAAAAACATTGGTAGGGCAAACCGTGTGGTATCTGCTTATTGCCTTCGGCTACAGCCTCATATGCGTTACAATCTTTACTTCTTGGGTTATTTGGTTCATTGGGGGCTTCTGGGCGCTAATAATTCTGTTTTTAACGTGGTTTATATTAGTGTACATTTTCTTCACTTACAAGAAGATCTCGGAAGCAATTGCCAGCGACTTGTTGAAACCAAAAACAAGCTTTAAAGCTTAATCACTGGCACTGGCTCACTTTTGTGCCTGTTTTTTTCCATTAATGCAACTATCCTGTTAACCTTTTCTTCATCAAACCCTTTTTTCAGCGCAGCCTGCTTTCCTTTAACCACTAAAACCCTTAAAATCTGGTCAATTTCTGTATAATTGAGGCCTATTTCCCCTTCATCTGTCTGGCCTTTCCACAACTCCGCGGTGGGCGTTTTCTCTAAAATCGCTGAAGGCACGCCCCTGAATTTAGCCAGCTCCCTTACATCTGACTTGAACAAGCCGCCTAAAGGAAAAACATCCGCGGCTCCGTCCCCAAATTTTGTAAAGTAACCAAGCAGCATTTCAGTCCTGTTACCGGTTCCAACCACAACCGCGTTGTTTGAGTTGGCGAAATTATATAGAACCGCTGCTCTTGCCCTTGGCGCAAGGTTAGCTTGAGCTGTTGTGCTCTGCTTCCAAGGAAGCTTGCTGAAAGGCGCAACCAAGTCATTCACTGGAACAATGAAAGCACTAACCCCAAGGTCTCTTGCATAATTGAGCGCATCCTGAGTGTTTTTTTCAGAGGAAACCCCTTTAAGAGGCATAATTATGCAAGAAACATTGCCTTTCCCGATTGCTTCCGCTGTCAGCGAAACAGTTAGGGCCGAATCAATGCCGCCACTTAACCCAACAACAGCCTTGCTGTTATTGGAATCCTTAAAAAATTTCTTTAGCCCCTTAACTAGTTTCACATTTAATTGCTGAACTGACTGCATCTTGCTATTCCGCCTTGAAAGATTCAAAAACTACTTCACTATTTCAAGCAAATCCAGTATGTCCTTAAGCTCGAAATCTGCTTGGATTCCTTCTGATTCAAAAACCTGGCCATACCTCGCAAGCGCGGTTTTCATGCCAACCGCTTTTGCGCCGGCAATGTCCCTTTTAGGATTATCGCCGACAAAAAGAATTTCCTTAGGCTTAAAACCAAGCTTTTTCACTGCAGCCGCAAAAGGCATTCTATGTGGCTTTAGCTTTCCAGTGTCATCCAAGGTAACAACAACATCAAAAAAATCAAGCAAATTCATTTCAGCCAAGCGGACCCAGCCCTTCAAGCCAGGGGCATCACTTACAATGCCAAGCTTAAGCCCGCGTTCTTTCAGCCTCACCATTGTTTGCCTTACGTGCGGGAACGGCTCCAAGAAACCAGCTTGAACTTTTCTGTAAGCAGCAATTCCCTTCGCCAAAATGCGGTAATCAACCTTGCCCAAATGCTTTTCCAAAAATTTCTGGAATATTTCCTGGTGCTCTATGCCGTGCACTGAATAAAGCTCGAACAGCTTTTCATAAGCCTCTCCTTTTTCCATGAGCAGGCCCCCATCAATCATCGCAGCAATAGCGGCTTCACAGCTCATTCGCTTCATTTTCATGAAGTCAATCAGCGTGTTGTCCAAATCAAAAAGCACTGCCTTAACCATACAAATTATTCTGTTAAAAACGAATATAATAGCGTGCACACAAATTCAATCACACCAAAATCAAAGATTGCCAACTAAGTGCCCAAAACCAAGGATTGCAAACCAAGTCCTGCCTGCAAGAAAATTTTTATACTCCCTCAGCGTAATATTTGGAGTTAAAATGGCTGCAGAAGTAAAGAACATGTTTGCAAAAGCAACTTTTTTCTTTATAGTGGGAGTGATTCTTGCTTCGCTCTTTGTGTGGAGCATGATTAACGGGATTCTTTTGCATTTAAGCCATGACTTCCATATAGCGTTCGCATACTACTTTATTGCTTGGGTCAGCGGGGTCGCAGCCTTAACCCTTTATTGGCAGTCCAAAAACCTGTTCCACTACGCTGAAATATCAAAATAGAAAAAATAAAGAAAAACGGCAGGACCCCCAAAAATAAAAAGTCAGGCTTTGGCCTTGGTTTTTTTCGTTTCTTTGAAGGACTCATTAAATTCTTCTATTTCTTCATCACCTAAGCCCAACTGCCTCAGTTTGTTGTCATGCTCAGAGAGGCTCATTTTTTCAAACTCTTTTCTCCAAGCCTTCATGTCAGGCGTGTCAGGCAACAGACGGCCTTCCCCGAGCTTTTTTCTCATACAACAAAAGATAAAGAAAAAGAATTTATAATCTTTCCACACACCAAGCCTGAAAAAAATTTATAAACTTTACACACCCAGCCTGAAAACAAATTTAATCCTAAAATATGACTAAAATATGAGTTTGATTGTTTTAATCTGCAGTTTAGCCCTATAGCAAACACCAAATTAATGATCAAAAATCAAAACTGTTTGCTAGCTGCAAAATGCAATTTTCATTCAAATAAATAAGCATTTTGCTATAAAAGCAAACGTTCTTAGCCCTGAAAAGATTTTTTAACCCAGAAAACATAATCATTTGGGTGTATTATGGATAAAGTAACTGGCGCCAGGCCGGCATTGAACCCTGCTGTGGAAAAGCTGAAGCAAGAACTGCTTATTGCAGGCTACTCTGCCAAAACAATTAAAATGTATGCCTTTTATGCCCAGAGCTTTTTGGATTTTGCCAATAAACCAGCTGGAGAAATAACTCGGGAAGACATTGTGGGTTACCTGGTGAAAATGAAGCAAGGAAGGAACGTTTCTAACGCCACTCTTTCATTGATTCATTCTTCACTAAAATTCCTGTTCAACAACTATTTGCATAAAAAAATTGTTGACGACATCAAGGTCGCAAAAAAAGCAAAGAAGCTGCCAGTAATACTGTCAAAAGATGAGGTGAAATCGCTGATTAGAGCGGTTAGGCCGGGAAGAAACCGCTTAATAGTTGAGTTCCTTTACTCAAGCGGTTGCAGGGTAAGCGAAGCCGTAAAACTGAAAACAGAGCACATTAACTTAAAGGAAGGAACAGGAAGAGTTGCTGGGGGCAAAGGAAACAAGGACCGCATGATTATTCTCTCAAAAGAATGGATTAAGGATATTAACAAATACTTGAAAAAAAAGAGAGTTCAAAGCCAGTTTGTATTCTCAAAGAAAAATGGGAAACCACTCTCAACCGATACTGTTCAAAGAATAATTAGGGCTGCAACACAAAAAGCAGGAATTGGCAAGCAGGTTACGCCCCACTCACTGAGGCACGCTTATGCAACACATTTGCTTGAGGCTGGAGAAAACATTCGAAAAATCCAAGAATTGCTGGGCCACAGCAGCCTTAGCACAACCCAAATCTACACAAAAGTCTCAACAGAGGAACTAAAAAAAGTGGTTTCCCCGCTGGACAAGCTATAATGTGGTTTGGCGGCATCGTTGCGCTGCCAGCCACAAAACAAAGGAGTTGCTTGAATTTACCCCCACCACTACTTTGCTACTTTATTCAGCTACCTTAACCCCACACTTCCACTAATCTACAAGTCTCGCACAATCCCATACAACCCTAATAAGAGAATGTGGGCTCCGCCATATGGCTCTACAAATAACAAAGACCTTTCATAGGCATTCGCCAAAAAGCAAACAACAATAATTTGCCAAAAAGTCTACAATAGTGTTATGTATATATGCGCTTTTCTGTGTTTTTGCCTAAAAACAGAAAAAACCCAAAAAAAACAATTATGTATATTAGTGGTTTTTTGTGCTAGGCGGGTGAATTCAGGCACGTTTGCTTCAATGAAAGATTTATATATTATGTTGCACATAATAAATACAAATAAATTCATTATAACTTCCAATCAAATGTGAGGTATTGACAATGGTAACCAGATTATCAAAACTTTTTGGGATGGATATCTACACTGCCTCTGGAGATTACAAGGGGAGGGTGTTTGATTTAGTAATTAACCTAGAGAGGGGAAAAATTGAGACAATAACGACCGAGCCTTTAAAGCCCAGGTCAAAGCAAGAAGCTAAGAAGATTCTAAGCGAAAAAAGCATCCCTTACCGGAATGTTGTCGCCGCGAAGGACATTGTTGTTGTGGGGGCGAAGAACATGCCGGTTAGAGATAGAGAAAGAGAAGAGGAAGAAAGGTCAGCAGCCCCATTAACTAGGCGTTACACAGCCCATCACGCAAGCCACAGGCGTTAATACACAGTACACGCCTGATTTTCCAACCATCTTCAGCTTTTTGGAGTAACGACTTGATTTAAATTAATTTATGTATCTACAGTATACATAAGCAGCAGTCTCTGCTTAAATCCTATTAATAGTGGAAGTGTGGGGGTAGCAGTGGTCTTAAGAGGTTACTTCATTCAATACAAGTTTATTGTTCCAGAGTCAATTAAACACTCTTCATATACATACCAAAAACTGTTTCGTGCCCTTTACGGCTACACCCAAAACGTTACTAAATCCAATGGCAAATCCTACAAATACCATCGTAGGGGGGTTCTTTCAAGTACCCCCTATATCCGACCGGGCAAGAATTGCGTTATAATCCCCCCAGGCACCTTTAACCCATTAATCGACTTCTTTAAAACAGGCAAGAACCCAAGCCACTATTGGCAGGGAAAGGGCGACTGGAAGGCAGTCTATTATATGGATGAAAAAAACTTAACAGAGGATGATGTAAGGGCAGCTCTTGAAGAGCAACTTGACCGCACATATATCGTGACTAACACAGGCGAACACAAGAGACTAATAGAGGAAATAGCCATTTTCACTCAGAAGGTAAAAGAGGTTGGGAGAACAGATAAACAAGCTGCAGCAGTTCTCCTATCAGATGTAGAGAAGGTAGTTCAGTCCCCCTGGTTTAAGGAACTCCCAAAATCCTCCAAAAAACTCAGTGAGTTCTACGCAAACTACCGCCAGCTGAAGGCCTTACTTTAATCCAATCTGCCTTGCACCAGTCTTTCAATCAGCTGCCTTTTTACTCCTTGTGGAGCCGGATACTTTCCAACCATTCTTGTGAAGAAGAGTTCTTTCATTCTCCGAGCTTCGGGCATTCTTCTTGGGTATGTTAGTTCTATCCCCCTCCAAGCGTCTACCAAATACACGTAGTCGTTGCGAAATGCTTTCCTTATGCTTCTCTCATCACTCCAGTCAACTTTTCTTGTCCTGGAAAGCTTGAAGTCAATCACTGCTACCCTTGACTTCACAGGAATGAAGTTGTTGAAGTGTGGGTGCCCCTGAAGTATGCCAATGCTGTGAATTGCCCCGATGCTTCGTGCGGCCGATGAAAGAAGTTTCCTTAACTGCTTCATATAACCAGTATTTATTTTCCCTGCCTCTAATCTTCGCAGATAGCTTCCTAGAGTGTTCCTTTTCCTTATGAACTGTTCGGGATTCAACTCATTGTTCCCGATTTTCCTGAATGTATAGTAAGTCACGTTCCCCTCCTTAGAGTAGCCGATGAAATCAGGCACAAGCACCCCTGCTTGGGACACCTTGGACACAACTGATTTGACTACTTCTGGGTCTTTTATGAACCGGTGTAAAACATTGCCGAATGGCCACAGTCCGGTATCCACTGAATCGAGTTCAACTCTTGACACAAAAACAGGCCTTTTACCAATAACCCCCTTATAACCCGTATCCCCCACTAAGGTATAATTTTTCTTTAATGCGGCATCCGTAATGCCAAGTTCACGGGCTTTTGCTGCCTTATCTCTTCGCTTGGTTTTCATGGGCTTCATTAGTATAAGTAAAAGGACTCAGATTATATTAAAGTTTTTATAAAATTAGTTATGTAGATGTATTAGGTGTTTGTTTCTTTTTTTCTCTAGCGGCAACTGTTTCTTTTGTTTGCTCCGGTAGCTTTTCAATTTTTATTATGAGGTCTTTCTTTCTCCACCTCATTTTACCCCCAAAGTTCGCGGCCTCCAACAGGTTTGTGTCAACCAATGTTTTGATGTAAGGGTACAGGCTCCTCTCATTCTTATACTCAACCTTGAAAATCTCCCGTATCCTCCTAAGTATTTCATCCATAGGCACCCACTCCTCAAACCCAACAACGCTTGTAATGTGGTATGCCTGGCTGTGCTCCCTAAATTTCAAGTAATCCCAAAGGCTGTGTACTTCCTCTACAACGTCTTCTCGGTGATAAATAGTTCCTAACTCTTGCTTAACAGCTGAAGTGCCAAAAAAACTTTTTATTTTTGCTATTATTGCCTTAAAGACCATAAATATAGTATTTACTATACTGATATATAATTGTTACTGTAAGGCTGTAAAATTATAGTAATTACTATGTTTGTAGGTATGGTTAAAACGTGCTAAAAAATGAGTGTTTTTAGTGGTGGTTTGTACTGGCTATTAGTTGTTGTTTTACAATATTCAAGACTAGTGAGGGTTAGGTAATTACTGGTTTTAGAGCAAACGCTTGTTTTTTGGGGTAGTTGGCTGTAAGTGAGTTGTAGTAAGCAGTACAATCCATTTTCAAGTTGCAGTTTGGCTGCATTATTTTGGTTAGTGAGTGGATGGGCTGGTCTTTTTTTACTGCCTAAGTAGCTTCTTTACTGCTGCTTGTCTTTTTAGATGGCCTTTTTTAGGTTTCTTTCTTGCTCAAGCTATGTTTGAGAAATAGTGAGTTGGGCTTATTTGGGTATTTGCGGGCTTAAAAACAATAATAGCGGGAGAAGGATTTGAACCTTCGACCTTCGGGTTTCCCAACAATGTCTGCTTTTGCAATTAATAGCCAACGTTCTTTCTTTCAAGCCCTATGAGCCCGACGGGCACTCCTGGCTGCCCCATCCCGCTGTCAAAATTTAAGTGTTATCCCAATTATCTGCTTGGAAAACCTTTTAAATGGTTGTTTTACGTGTTTTTAAGGGTTTTTTTTGTTCTTTTTATCTATGCTATCTAAATTTGCTTTAATTTTTTATATAAAGCAATTTTTTGCCTTTATTCTAAAAATAAATTTACCTGGTTTTGTTTTATTGTTTGTCCTACAAAACGTGTTTTTTAGCAGTGTTTTGTCAACTCATCCATCTCATTTTTCATGAAAACTATCTTTTTTCGCATATCTTTAAGGGTTTTCTGGTTGTCTGTTGCTTCTAAGCTGTTGCCGCATCCAGGGCATTTGAACTGGTATTCCGCTGCTATTTCGAATGGAAAATTGTTGCATTTTGTCTTGCATGTGAAGAAAGCATAATTTGTCTCAAACTCCATCTTGGTTTCAGCTCTTTGTATCTCTTCAAGCTGTTTTTCAAGTAGAAGTGCTGCAATGCGCGCAGTGCTTATCTGCCATGTGTAAGAGTACCATCCTGTTTTGTTGTTCCTGGTTTTCTGATAGGTTGCAATGCCCCTATAATGCAGCCTATTGAGGATTGTCCTTACCTCGGTTATTTTCAAAGGCAGCTTTTTTTCTATTTCATCATCAGTTATTGCTTTTTTCTTTTTTTCACAGATTTTAACTAGCTCAACAGCGTACTTGCCGCCAATATTCATCAGGAATTCCTTTGTTATTAAAAGGTCGACAATGTTTTGTTTTCTCCCACCCATACTATCCTTCCATTTAAAATGTCTTAAAAAACTAATTAATTTTTCATGCCTTTCGGCTAATTTTCTTTCCATTCGCGCTAGGTTCAATCAAGTACTTTGCGTTCCTAAACACCTTCCCAAGTTCCTTTCCCTCAAAGTACCTATCCAAAAAAACCGCTAAAGCAGCAATTTCTGAGTGCGGCTGCTGTGTTATTGCAATGTTTAAGTCAGCCTCCTTGTATACCAGTGCTTCAACCTTCTGAGAACCAATAACGAAAAGCACTTTGTTTTTCTTTCGTATCCTTGAAATTTCTTTTTCAATTGGAATCCCGTACATTGTGGCGTGCACCACGTAGAAACCCTGCTTTTTGTGCTCTTCCACTGTTTTTTTCCAGCTTTCAGTGAACTCAACAGAGAAGGCTCCGCCCCAGTGTCTTTTGATTCCTTCAATTGTTTTTTCAATGCTGTCATCCTTTTCCCCGTGGATGACTATTTTTTCTGCGCCGAATGCCCTTGCAACCAGGCAACAGTGGCTTGTAACCCTGTAATCCCTTACATGCCTGTGCCCGTAGCGCAGCACTACTACATCTTTTCCCATAACGTTCACTTGTTAGCTAATATTATTAACTTTGTCGGAAACAAATAGAATAGTGGGAAAATGCTAGACATAAGGGTTGTAAGAGAAAACC
This sequence comes from archaeon GW2011_AR10, assembly GCA_000830275.1. Classification (GTDB taxonomy): domain Archaea; phylum Iainarchaeota; class Iainarchaeia; order Iainarchaeales; family GW2011-AR10; genus GW2011-AR10. The sequence continues at coordinate 983,391 of CP010424.1, forward strand.
CGCAGTTGATTGAATCAAACCTGAAAAAAAGGAATGATTTTGAAAAAATCAAGTGGCTTAATGATCTATTAAAAAAGGATGCGGACTTCCGAGAGCTCTTGCAGAAAGCCGAACTTTTGCGCCAGAAGCGAAACCAGTTAACCAAAGAAGTTGAAAAACTTAAGCGCGAAAAGAAGCCGGTGAAGAAGGCAATCGAGGAGGCAAAAAAGATTCCTGAGCTGATTAAAAAAGCCGAGGAGAAAGCAAAGGCCCTGAAAGAAAAAGTTGATTTTTACTTGCTCCGTTTGCCTAACCTGCTGCACGAATCAGTTCCGCTAGGCAAAGACGAATCAGATAATCCGGTTGTTGGGAGTTGGGGTCAGCCGCGAAAGCCTAGCTTTAAGCTGAAGCACCATGGAATGCTGGCAGCGGAGCTTGGTGTTGCGGACTTCGAGCGCGCGGTAAAAATTTCGGGGGAAGGCTTTTTTTTTCTGAAAGGGGATTTGGCCTTAATGGATTTTGCTGTTCAGCGCCTCGCAATTGACCTGCTCCGTGATAAAGGCTTTACTTTAGTGCAGCCTCCTTTCCTTATGCGCAAAGAACCTTATGAGGGAGTAACTGAATTGTCTGATTTTGAGAAGGTAATGTACAAGGTTGAAGGAGAAGACCTTTACCTTATCGCGACTTCCGAGCACCCGATTGCTGCAATGCATTCAAAAGAGATTCTTTCTGAAAATGAATTGCCAATAAAACTCGCGGGGGTTTCTTCCTGCTTCAGGCGCGAAGTAGGAAAGCATGGCCTGGATGAAAGGGGTTTGTTTCGTGTGCACCAGTTCAACAAAATAGAGCAGTTCGTTTTCTGCAGGCCAGAGGATTCCTGGGAAATCCATGAAGAGCTTTTAAGCAATGCAGAGGAACTCCTCAAAAAACTGGATATTCCATTCAATGTAACAAACATCTGCACCGGCGACATTGGCTTTGTTGCAGCAAAAAAATATGATGTTAACGGTTGGAGTCCTAGAGAAGAAAAGTTCTTTGAGCTAATGTCAGTGAGCAACTGCACTGCCTATCAGTCAACGCGTCTTGGAATAAAATACAGGAAAAAGAATGGCGAGAAAGAATTTGTTCATACCCTTAACGCTACAATGGCTGCAACAACGAGGCTGCTCCGCTGCATTATTGAAAACTATCAAACGGAGCAAGGCAAAATTATTGTTCCAAAAGCCCTGCAGCCTTACATGAATGGCTTGAAGGAAATCAAGAAGGAATAACCACTTTTTAGAAAGATTTAAATATCTCTACTGGTTTTTCTTTTATTGATAAAATGCCTCCCAGGGTGTCGCGTAGAGAGCAAAAAAGAATAAAAAGATTGGAGCAGAAAAGAAAAGCCCCTAACACCACTGGGAAAGGCAGGCAGGATAAAAGAAGGCACACCCCGCAGCACACTGCTCCCGGTACAATGGAAGCAATGCATGAAAAAATACACCTATATGCCTTAACGCATGGGGTTTCTGTTGGCAAAGCAAAAAGAATGTTGGGTTTGAAGCATCAAAAGCGGGGCTAGCTTTTGCTGTGAGAACTCCGGAAAAAATAAACTGTTTGTAATGCTTTAGAACATCATTTTAATCTTTTAATTGCCCCGTTTTTTCTTAGAACCCTTTTCTCTACCTCTATTTCTCTCACGGTAATCTTCAACTCAGGAGCAACCTGTTTCAAAAGATCGCTCAACTTTACTGCACCCGAATTCTGGTGTTGCATAATGTAAGTTCGTATAATTCGTTTTCTTTCGGTCAGCTTTTTTGGGCCTCTTGTAACTGGAATTCTTTTAGGCTTTGTTGTTGACTCTTCATTATCCATGCCTGCTCTAATTCTTGAAATTAAGTCTCTGGTTACCCGCGTGTCTTGCAGTCCTGTAACTCGAAAAATTTCTTGAAAGGTTGCATATGGGTTATTCAAAAAATGCCTTCGGATTTCTGCTTCCGGGGGGTCAAGCTGTTGAAACTTGTGAGGAGGCGCTCGCTTTGGTTTTGGCATATATAACTCATGGTTTCATTCAATTTATTTGTTTGTTTTTTAATGAAGATACCATTTAAAAACCTTCCAACGAATTTTCTTTTTGCTGTGGGCCCGTAGCTCAGCCTGGTAGAGCAGCGGCCTTTTAAGCCGCGTGCCGAGGGTTCGAATCCCTCCGGGCTCGCTTTTATATTTAACTTCTTTCCATATTTCTTTATGGAAAATCAGGCGGCTTTTAAGCAGCCGAGCATAGAGTTAGTTGAATTGAAGCGTTCCGAGCTTCATAAGTTTTTTCAAATTTTTGAAGAGGCTAGAAGTAAGGGTGAATTGGGGCATGTCGCTGCCCCAGAATCGCTTGCAGATGTGGTTGACAATTATGACCGTGCAAGGGGCCGTTATAAGTTAAACTATTTTTTGGTTAGGGCACTTGAGGATTTCCCGCAAGTTTCGCTGAGGTCAGGTAATGTTGTTGGCGCGATTGCAACTTTTTCAGATCTTGAGAAAGGAGGAGGGGTAATATTCAACCAGTTTGTGAAAAATGAGTATAGGCGCCTTGGCTTTGGCACAGCCAGTTTGAGGGCTGCAAAAGTTTTCTAATAAAAAAAGGGATTAAAAAAATTGAGGTGCGAATTAAGTGGAATTTCTGGAAACAAATCCGGAGAATCAGAAGAGGGGGGTATGGTTTTGCTTGGCTTTGGCCTAGTTATCGTTTGAGGGGAAAGCGCTATTTGGTTCTTAGGAAAAGAGTAAAATAGGTTAAAGAATAGCAAGATTTATTTTTTGGTTTGTATTTAATTGTTTTTTGTGTTGTTCATCAATGTGTGTTCTCCGTAAAAACCTTGCAAACTTATTAATCACCCTTGGATCTTGGCTCTTGATTTCAAATTTCTGGGTTATTGAAGGCGTTGTTGGGCGTTTACAACCTATATGTGTGCCATCTTCGATGGCACGGTAATTTTGCTCCGTTTACGGGGTGTGGCATCTGTGAACACCAATATATAACCCGTTCCAATGAGTAATATGTTATGACGAATGACACAAACAAAACTAATTCAACCCCTACAAAGGCTTTGCGTGAACTGACAGAGAGGTTTGAGTTGCATACTAATCGCATTAGGGTAATTGAGCAGCAGTTCTTGGATTTGTCCGCACGTGTGAACAATATAGAGAATTCAAGGCAAAAAATAACATTTGTTCAATAATAAGTGGGCAGATACGCTAATTTATACTTGAAAAACGTTATTTTATGCTATGGAAATTGTTAGGGTTGGCAAAGGCCATGTGGATGCCATTGCAGGGCTTTTGAAAAAGGAGTTCCTCAAGCCACCCTATAATGAAACGTGGATTCTGTCAAAGCTGATTGGCAGGGTGGAAGAAGTTTTCCATGACAACAGGCTGTATTGTTTTGTTGCTTTGGAGGGCAGCTCGGTCATCGGGGTTATTCTTGCAAGCACATTTGTTTTCCGCGATGGGTCCCGCTGTTTTGTAGAAGAGTTTGTGGTTGACTCTGAAAAACAGAACAAAGGAGTTGGAACCAAGCTCTTGAAACGATTAGAAAAGGAATGCAAAAAAGCCAAAATCAAAACCATCTGGCTTACAGCCAACCAAAAATCAAATGCCAGAAACTTCTACTCAAAAAACGGTTTCATCGCCTCAGATTACAGGTTGATGGAGAAAAGAATTGACTAAAAGTTGGTTAGATTTTTTCCAAGTACTTTTCTGTTTCCCATTGCGTTACCTGCAGCCTGTACTCATCATACTCCGCTGTTTTGGCTTCAACGTACTGCTTGAATGTGTGCTCTCCTAGTGCTTCAACTAAAACCCTGTCGTTTTTCAGTTCCTCGATTGCTTCCCTCAGCGAGTAAGGCAATGTTTTGATGCCAATCTCTGCAATTTTTTCATCGCTGAAATCATACAGGCTTTCTTCAACCGGTTTCGGGGGCTCAAGTTTTCTTTTGATTCCGTCAAGGCCTGTCATTAGCATTGCGGCAAACGCAAGGTACGGGTTTGCGCTTGGGTCAGGGCACCTAAGTTCGGCTCTTGTTGAGTTTTCCCTTCCAACAGAATAACGAGGAATTCTTATCATTGCTGACCTGTTTATTTGCCCCCAGCTGATGTAAACTGGCGCCTCATACCCTGGCACCAGCCGCTTGTAAGAATTGACTGTTGGGGCAATTACTGCTGACATTGCTCTCGCATGCTCTAGTTGCCCTGCAATAAAATGCTTTGCTATTGCGCTTAACTTGTAGTCATTATTAGCATCGTAAAAAGCATTTTTTTTGTTTTTGAACAGGCTTTGGTGCACGTGCATGCCTGAACCATTAATGCCATAGATTGGTTTTGGCATAAAGCTAGCGTACAGCCCGTGCGCTTGAGCAATTGATTTTACCGTGTATTTGAAAGTGATAACATTATCGGCTGTTGCCAATGCATCAGAGTATTTGAAATCGATTTCGTGCTGGCCGAATGCAACCTCGTGGTGTGATGCTTCAACCTCTAACCCCAGTTTTTCCAGCGAGGATATTATGTCTTTTCTGACATCGGATGCCAGGTCTCTTGGAGCAAAATCAAAGTATCCGCCAACATCGTGGGGGGCGGAAGTGATTTTTCCTTCTTTTGTCTGGAAGAGAAAAAACTCCAGCTCTGGCCCAACATTATATTCAAAACCCATCTCCCCGGCCTTTTTAACAGCTCTTTTCAGAATGTGTCTTGGGTCTCCTTCGAATGGCTTTCCGTCAGGAGTGAAAACATCACAGATTATTCTTGCGGTTTTGTGGCCGTTCTCGCTTTTCCAAGGAATGATGCGGAAAGTGTTCGTGTCTGGCTTTAAGAACATGTCTGATTCGTAGATACGAGCGAACCCTTCAATGCTGCTGCCATCAAACCATGTTCCTCTTTCCAGTGATTCTTTGAGTTTGTGGTCTGGAATTGTTACGCTTTTAATGGCGCCATCTATGTCAGAGAACTGCAGTTCAACCAGTTTCACGTTCTCTTTTTTTATTCTTTCAAGCATTTCCCGTGTTTCCACTTTTTTTCACCTTTCAATTGCCTACATTGGGCTGCTGCCTGTAAGCTCATGGTATGCTTCTGCTTTGTGCTCTGATGCATCCAATCCTTTTATCTCGTCTTCTTCTGATGCTCTCAAGCCTATTACAACATTAATTGCCTTGAACATTATGAGTGAGGCGGGAAACACAAACAGGAATGCTGCTGCAATTCCTGTTGCTTGGCTTGCAAGCTGTGAAATGCCGCCGCCAAACAGCAAACCATTTACCCCGCCAAATGCTTCTTCTGCAAACAAGCCTACTGCAAGCGTGCCCCATGCACCGCATACCCCGTGCACAGAGATTGCTCCAACAGGGTCATCCACTTTGATTGAATCAAAGAACTTTACTGCTGCAACAACTATTGTGCCGCCGATTGCGCCGATTATTATTGCGCTTAGTGGGCTGACGTTTGCTGTTCCTGCAGTTATTGAAACCAAGCCGGCAAGCGCTCCGTTAAGCGTCATTCCAATGTTTGGCTTTGAGCTTTTTAACCACGTTACCGCCATTGCAGCTGTTGCGCCAGCTGCTGCTGCAAGTGTTGTTGTAACAGCAATTGCAGCAATACTTGCATTTGTTCCTGCAAGTGTTGACCCTGCGTTGAACCCGTACCACCCAAACCACAAAATGAAAACCCCGAGTGTTGCTAAGGGCAGTGAGTGCCCTTTTATTTCCACTGCTTTTCCTTTAATGTATTTCCCGATTCTTGGGCCAACAGCTATTGCTCCTGCAAGTGCTGCCCAGCCCCCAACGCTGTGCACAACAGTTGAGCCGGCAAAGTCAATGAATGGCGCCTCCAATTCCGAGAGCCAGCCCCCTCCCCAGGCCCAGTGCCCAACAACAGGGTATATAATCGCTGTTATTGCAAAAGAGAAAGCAAGGTACGCTGAAAACCGTGTTCGTTCAGCCATGGCGCCTGAAACAATTGTCGCTGCGGTTGCTGCAAACACCACTTGAAACATCCAGAAAGCGTATTCCTGCATTGTTGCCCCTGCCAATAAAAAGTTTTCAATGCCAAAAAATGCGGTTCCTGCACCAAACATTATGCCAAAGCCGATTGCAAAGTAACCCAAACTGCCTATTGCAAAGTCCATCAGGTTCTTCATCATGATGTTGCCGGTGTTTTTTGCCCTGGTGAAGCCGCTTTCCACCATTGCAAAGCCAGCCTGCATGAAGAAAACAAGGAATGCAGCCAGCAGCATCCAAGTCATGTCAATGCTTGCTGCAAGCGACTCAAGTGTTGGCTCAGCCAGCACTGTAGGCAATAATGCAACTAATGCCCCCACTAAAATTAGTTTTTTGTCCACTACAACTTCTTCTTTTCAGATATTTAAATAGTTTATTGGTTTTTTTTTAAACAATTATTTAAAAAACTATAATTTTTAATTGTTTTTGTTTAATATTTTATTTGGTTTTTGTGTTTTTTTTGGCATTTGGCGGGATTTTTAATGGAGCTTGACAAAACAGATTTAGCTATCCTCCGTGTTCTTGATGGGAATGCAAGGCTTTCTTTCAGAAAAGTTGCAGCCAAAACAGGTGTTTCAGTTGCAACTGTAATGAACCGTGTCCGCGAACTGGAAAATAACAAGGTGATTAAGGCTTATTCTGTGGAACTGGATTACGAGAATATGGGCTATGAGTTACAAGCCATAACTTCAATTATTGTTTCTAAAGGGAAACTAAATCAGGTTGAAAACAAAATAGCTGTGCACCCGAACGTTACAGCGGTTTACGATATTACGGGCCACTTTGATGTTTTAGTTATTTCGAGGTTTAAGACAAGGAGAGGCCTTGACGAGTTCCTGAAAAAAATCCAGACATACGAGTTCGTGGAAAAGACTGAAACTGACATAATTTTGAACACCATTAAGCGGGCTCCGTTAAAGGTTTGACCTGCACCGGAAATGAGGCGCTTCGAAAAGCAGTTAATAGTGAAATAGTTTATTCTGTAATGTATTCTCCTTCTGAACTAGAACTGGTTGGCGCTATTATTGGAGATGGGCACATTCATGCCAAACCACCTAAATATTATTTTGGTTTAACTGGAAATAAGGTGACTGACAGGGAATACTTTGCAAAGCTCTCAGCTTTGATTAGTAGTGTTTGGAATAAAAATGCAAGAGTATTTGAGAGCAGTGGTGGTTTAAGAATAAGAGTTTATTCTAAAAAGATAGTTCATAAACTCATTAATGATTTTAGCATCCCCTTTAATGCTGGAAAGTGTTATTCAGTCAAAATTCCCGGCGTGTTTCTCAAAGACTATTCCAAGTCAAAGCACATTATTCGCGGCATAGCGGATACTGATGGCTCCGTGTTTGTTTCTGACAAGCCCGGCGCCATGGATTACCCTTCTTTGGAAATAACCACTGTAAGCAAAGAGTTGGCGGAGAATATTTGGGAAATTTTAATTAAAAATGGTTTTAGGGTGGCTAGAATAAGGAAATCAAGGTCTCGCCTGAGTAAATCCGATGCTTATAAGGTTTGTTTGTATGGAAAAGCAAATTTGAAGAAGTGGATTGAGGAAATAGGTTTTTCAAATCCCCATAAATACCTAAAAGCGGTTTCATTTCTTTAAGACATGCTTTTAAACTTTCTTTTGCAAGAATTGTTTTGTTTGGGGGAAGGTAGCTCAGCCTGGGAGAGCACATGACCGGCACAAGCTTGCCTGTTAGTGACTTGTTTTGCCAGTGTGTAGCTGAAGATGGGGCAACATTGTTTTGTTGTTTTAATCTTCGTTGCTCTCAGCGGTGACCATGGTGTCGCGGGTTCAAATCCCGCTCTTCCCATTAACTGTCCTCATCTGAATTACTTGGAGGGAACTTTTCCGCGGAGCTTGTTTGAAAAGAATGCTTTGCTGTATTTCCAGTAAGCTTTGGCTTTATTTTTTTTCCAGAGTTCGTAGAATTTCCTGTACTCGTCGTATACTTCCTGAGTTGTTGGGGGAAATTTTTTTAGTGTGTAATGAATTCCAATAAGACCGGGCCCTAACTTATCATATATTCCTTTAATGTCTTTTGGCAGGGCATCATATTCTTCTCTTGCCAAAGGCCTAATTCCCACTAAAGCAAGTCGCCTTTCAAAAAAGAAATAATTTGGGGGAGTTCATCAATGTGTGTTCTCCGTAAAAACCTTGCAAACTTATTAATCACCCTTGGATCTTGGCTCTTGATTTCAAATTTCTGGGTTATTGAAGTAGTTGTTGGGTATAAGTTCCCTCTTTCTTCCGCAGCTCCTCTTTTCATTGTCCTAATTTTGGTAATTGTAATAGGTAAACCGCCTTTTCCAACTCTTTCACCGCGATGAAAAAGAAATGTGTCCTTGCGCTTCGGCATTAAGAAAGAACAGGGTTTTGAAGAATATAATGATTGCACACTCCATTAAAACAAATTTTTAAATAGGTTTGAATACATTGTTTTACTATAATGGGCCCATAGCTCAGTCTGGTAGAGCACTTGATTTTTCGAAGCTTTTTAGGCTTGGAAGAGGTGCGGCTCTTAAACGCTTTCCAGAAGTAGGGTGACCAAGGTGTCGAGGGTTCGAATCCCTCTGGGCTCGCTAAAACGGAAAGGTCCGTTTACGACCTATATGTGTGCCATCTTCGATGGCACGGTAATTTTGCTCCGTTTACAAAGTGTGCCATTTTCAATGGCCCTGTTAGGTCTTTCGAGCCTCGCTAAAACGGAAAGCGCCGTTTACACGTTATACATGTCCCTTCTTTGAAGGGGCGGTAGTATTAAACCTCAGCCGGCAAGGTGCGGGTGCTGTCATTCAATGCACTTATTTGGAACGCCTTTAAACCTTGCTGTGTCAAGTAGTTCAAAGAATTTTGCTTCATCTTCCTTGCTTATTAGCAGCGAGATTTCATCCCCTCTTGGGCAGTTGCATGCAAGGCACACTGTTTCATATTTTTCTTGTTTCTGGAAGTCAAATGTCTCCACGCTGTTTTTCTCAAAGTAAAACCTTATTAGGTCTTCCTCTTCCTCCTCCGGATATCTTTGCTCGCAGTTGTTGATGAAGTAGTCTATTTCCCATGCGTTGCCCCCACATTGAACCGGCTCAACTGACACCCATTTCTTTGAATTATCGATTGTTGTGCACCCTGAAACCGCTACAATAAGAATTGTTCCGACAATTGCGGCAAGGTTCTCGTTCCCCATAGCGCATACTGTTGTGCGTATTTTAATATTTAAATATTACCAATGAAAATATTATAGGCTTTTTTCAGGTGTTTTTGTGGGAACTGTAATGCAGGGCGCAGTCAACGCGACAAAGTGTGTTTCTTTGCGCAGAAACGAGCCAGTGCTGATTTTAGCAGAAAAGGCAAACATCAGGGTTGGGGATGCGCTGAGAAGAGCCTGTGAGAAAAAAACCAAGCGCATTGATTTTTTTGTTATGGAGCAGTTTGGAAAGCGCCCTCTGCGTTTTTTGCCTGAAGAGCTAAGAGAGGCAGCAAAGAGATGCAAAGTTGCTTTTTCAACTGTTGGGTCATCCAGGAAAGGAAAACTAAATGAGCGCTTTACTGTAAGGAAGCCGTTGACCGATCTTTTGATGAAACATAATGTCCGTTTTGCTGCAATGGTCGGGGTTGATGAGGAGTGCATGAAGCAGGGAATGTGCGTTGATTACAAGAAAATTCAGCTGGCTTGCAAGGCGCTTTACAGCGTAGTGAAGAATGCAAAGCAAATCACTGTAAGCAGCCCGCATGGAACAGCATTGGTTGTGGATTTTTCTCCGAAGCTGAAGTGGCTTGTGGCAGACGGAAACATTGAGCCAGGCACTTGGAGTAATCTTCCTGATGGTGAAGTGTTTACTTGCCCGGCAAATGTGAATGGCATTGCAGTAATCAATGGCTCTTTGGGGGATGTTTTTTCCCGCAAGTACAAGTCCTTGGAGAAAACCCCTGTGCGCTGGCACATTGTTGATTCAAGGATTGTTGCAGTGGAATGCCATCAGAATAGAAAGCTTGAGGCTGAGTTCAAGAGGTACATAAAGCTTGACCGCAATTCCAACAGAATAGGGGAATTTGCGGTGGGCGCAAACTATGGGGTAAAAAAAATTATTGGCAACCTGTTGCAGGATGAAAAAATTGTTGGGGTTCACATGGCTGCAGGCTATCCCTACCCTGAACTAACTGGCGCGAAGTGGAACAGCAAGGTTCACTGTGATGGGGTAATTACAAAACCCACTGTTTTTGTTGACGGAATGCTTTTGATGGATAACGGCAAATTCGTTTTTTAGTGGGTTTTAAAAGGTTTTAGCCTTAGTCTTTTGTGAGTGGGAAGCTTGGTTAAGCGTTTTTTGTTTGCTTTTTTTGTACTGCTTTTAGCTGCCGTCGTTTTTGGTTTGGATGGTCCAACGATTTCAAGTTCAACCCATCCTGATTCAGGGCTTTGGTATAAGGAAACCAGGCCTGCTTTTGAGTGGGAGGTGCTTGATGGGGCAACCGCGCACAGCTATGCTTTGGGCATGGAGGCTGAAACCGCGCCTGATGAAATTTCGGAAGGAATCGGAAATTCTTTTCGTGCCCCCCCAAAAATTGATGGTCTTTGGTTTTTTCATGTTCGCTCTAAGGTCGGGGGCCAGTGGACTGATGCAAGTCACTACTCGCTGAAAATTGACCACACTGCCCCGATGTCCCCTCAAAATGTTGAAGCAACTCCAACTGATGACGGAAACATAAGAGTTTCTTGGGATGCTGCCTTTGATGAGAGTTCTGGTGTTGACCACTATGTTTTGTTCAGGGCATTTCAGAAAGACTTTGACATCCGCGATCCAGCCACGGTTGTGCTGTCAGACAACATTGTTGGAACAAGCTTTGTTGAAGAGGAATTGGTTGAGGGCAGAACCTACCATTACAGGGTGCGGGCAGTTGACAAGGCAGATAACTTGGGGGGGATTTCAAAGTCTGTTTTCACTAAGCCCAAGTCCTTTTGTGACCTGGAAATTTCTTTCACTCCGTCATTAGAGCAGGAAACTCTTTCAATTAGTGTGGAGTCTCAGGGCGGAGAACTCTATCATGCAAATTTTTTCGTGACTGTGCCTGGCAAAGAACGTGAAATGATTGCAGAAAACATTACTTATGCAAGCCTTATTGCAAGAGAAGTTGACTTGTTAGGGGTTGAGGATGGCAACATATTGTTTGAGCTTGAAGCGGAAGACAATGATGTTGATGACTGCAGCATTCAATTCACTTATTTTTTGGACAGGGTTGGCCCTAGTGGCGGCTGGCTTTCTCCGCCAGAAAACTTGAAGCTGTTAGATGTTGTTGAGTTGAAGGTGGAAGCAGTTGATTCTGGTATTAATCCTTCAGGCATTAAATCAGTTGAGTTTCTTTACCGAGAAGATGTAGATGCTTCAATTGGTTTTGCAGAGCGGGTTTCTGAGCGGGAGTTTTCCTTGGACTGGAACACGCTTAGTGCACCAAACGGCCGTTATGCCGTGATTGCAAGAATCCTTGATTTTGGTGGCAACAATGTGGAGTTGTCGCGCTCAGTTTCAGTTGAGAACACTGCTTTGCTTTTAAGCGAAATATCAGGCCTGCTCTCTCAGGCAGGTGAAGAAAAATCGAAAGCCGAGAAACTCAAGGGCACTTTAATTGCAGCTGGCCTGCAGGATGCAGAGTTTTTTTCTATTTTAGGGCAGGCTGATGGAAATTATGCCAAGGCATCTGACCTTCTTGAAAGGCAGGTTTTCCTTGAAACTGCATTGGTGCATGCATTGAATGCAAAAGAGCTTTTCGAGCAAGCCGCTGAATCAGTTTCAGTTGAGCGCTATAATAACCTTTACGTGGTGTTTGAGCCTAACTCTGAAGCTGAAGCTTTCAGAGAGGCTGGCCTCAAGGAAGAACTTGTGGGGGAAGCTGCTTCAAATCTGCAGGAGCTATCGGTTTCAAGGCGCATTGAAGTGAATAAAATCAGCGATTCTAATGGGGTGTTCTATGTTGCTGTTATACTAATTTCTTTTCGCGATGTCAATGAGTCAACGCCTGTTCAGATAGTTGAGGTTATCCCGAAAACAGTTGCAGCTAATGCTTCAGATATTATTTCTTCAACAGATTTTGAGGTATTTAATGCAGATCCAGTAATTAAATTTGATGCAGATGTTATGGAAACCAACTATATTTCTTACGCTCTCGCCAAGCGCTTTTCAAAAGAGGAAGCAGATGCATTTGCTGAAAGCAATCCCAATAAAGAGTTTTTGGTGCCGCCAATCGTTTTAGGCTCTTCAGCTAGCGTGAACAGCGGAATCATAGTTGAAAGATTTGATACAGAGAAGCTATTTGGGGGGGTTTCCTCTTTTTTCTCTTCACAGGATGCATGGGTTTTTGTGCTGGCGGGCGTGCTTGTTGTGCTGTTCCTGTTTTTAGTGATTGTGGTGCTGGCAGTTTCAATCATAATCTTTATTCTGGTTAAGAGGAGGAGGTAGCCGGCATATGGCAAAAAGCAGAAATATTTTGGCAGCCAATTGCTTTTTGCACACAGGAAACCGCCATAAAGTGCTCAAAAAAATTAAATCAGTCCGCTATAGACTTAATTATTTTGCTTTTAATTAATTTTTGGGGTTTTGATGTCTGAAAAGGTTTTTTGGGCCGAGCAGCTTGCAGCAAAGGTTGCCTCTAGAAAAAAGTTTTTTTTCCTAGATAAGCCACTTCCAAAAATTAAGGGCCCAGGCATTAAAAGCAGTTCAAGCCTTTCAGGCGTGCTGCACATCGGTAGGCTGAGTGACATCCTTAGGGGGGAAGCGGTTTTTAGGGCCCTAAAGGAAAACGTTAGCGGAGCTAAATTCATTTATGTTACTGAGGACATGGACCCTTTGAGGAAAGTTCCTAGCAATGTTCCCAAATCCTTTGAGCAATACATCGGAATGCCTGTAAGCGATGTTCCTGACCCAAGTGGCTGCCATAAAAGTTATAGTTTGCATTTCAAGGAAATGTTTCTTGAAACTTTTTCCAGTTTCCTTTTGTTTGAGCCTAAAGTTTACTCTATGAGGGAAGAGTACAGGAAAGGCAGTTTCACCCCGTTCATATTCGAGCTTGTAAGCAAAGCAGAGGAAGTGAGGAAAATAGTTGACAAGTTCAAGGGAAAAAATTCAGGTTCTGGCGGAGTTCCTTGGAAGCCTATCTGCGATAACTGCGGCAAGCTTCAGACAACCCATGTAACTTCTGTTGAGGGAAAAAAAATCAGCTATGTGTGCAGGGATTATGCGTTTGAGTCAGTTAAAGCATTAGGCTGCGGGCATGAGGGCACTTCTGACTTGCGGAAGGCAAACGGCAAGCTTGCTTGGAAAAGCGAGTGGGCAGCCCAGTGGAAGCGCTGGAATGTTGTAAGCGAGGGCGCTGGCAAGGAATACAATGCGCCGAACTCTGCGTGGTTCATTAATGCTGAAATTTGCGAGAAAATACTTGGGTTTCCCATGCCGGAGCCAATTTTCTATGAGCACCTATTAATCGGCAGAGAAAAAATGTCCGCGTCTGTCGGAAATGTAGTTTATCCTCATGAGTGGCTTGAAGTTGCGAGGCCAGAATCCTTGAAGCTTTTGTATATGAAAAAACTTTCCAAGACAAGGAGTTTTTCTTGGGCGGAACTCCCGCTTCTTGAAAAAGAGCTTGACAGTGCAGCCGCCATATTTTACTCAAAAAAAAAGAAGACCGACGAAGAAAAGCAGGTTGAGTGCCTTTATATTTACTCGCAGGTGAAGGGCAGAACTGTTTTGCCTTTGGGCATTGACTACTATTCTGTTGCTGCGTTAACCCCTGTTTTTCCAGATGACAAGGCATTGTTGGATAAAATGGTTTCGTCAGGCCAAATTTCTGCAAAGCTTTCTGCTTCGGAGAAAAAGCAGTGGCTTGAAATTATTTCCAAGGCAAGGCTCTGGGTTAAAATGCATGCAACTGAATTAAAGCTAAAGTTTTCCGAAACTTATTCTGCAAAGAATCTTTCAGAGGCAATAAAGAGTTCTTTCCTTGAAATAGCTGGCGGCCTTGAAAGCAAAAAAAGCGAAGAGGAAGTGCAGGCTTTTGTTTTCAGTGTCGCGAAAAAAAACTCGGTTAAACCCAAGGAGCTGTTTAAAGCACTTTACAATGTTGTATTAAATGCGGATTCCGGTCCAAAGTTTGGCTCATTGGTTTTTGCGTTTGAAAAGAAAAGAATTGCTGAAAGATTAAGAGAGGCTGGTGGCACTTGACGAAATTGGAGCAGTTTCTTAAGCGCAGTGCAGTAGAAATCAACAAAGAGCTTGAACGTTTTTTTCCAAGGAAAATTTCAAGGCAGTGGATGAAAGAAAATGTTTCTGCAGAGGAATTCGAGTTTGACCTCGAAACTTACCAGAAAGCGGTTGTAGAGCCTGTGTGGGATTTTTTGGATAGGGGCGGGAAGCGCTGGAGGCCTTCCCTGATGCTGTTATGCTGTGAGGCAGTTGGCGGCAACAGAAAGAAAGCATTGCCTTTTGTTGTTTTCCCGGAGCTGCTTCACACTGGCTCGATAATTGTTGACGATGTTGAAGATAATTCGAGTGTGAGGCGCGGCAGGCCCGCAATGCACAAGCTTTTCGGCGTTGACATAGCAGTAAACAATGGCAATCTCCTTTACTTCCTGCCTGCCTTTCTGCTTTACTCGAACAAGTTTAGGCTGCCTTCTGGGCTGAAGGCAAAAATTTATGATGTTTGCTTGGAGGAAATGGTCCGGCTTTCTTTTGGTCAGGCCACTGATATCTACTGGCATCAGGGCAAAAGAACCGCTGTTTCAGAGAAGCAATACTTGCAGATGTGCACTTTTAAAACAGGCAGCCTTGCAAGGCTTTCGGCAAAACTTGGTGTCATTCTTGGCGGCGGAAGCAGGAAACAAACCGAAAAACTAGGCAACTTTGCGGCAGCAATCGGTGTTGCCTTCCAGATAAGGGATGATGTGTTAAACATTTCCAGCTCAGAGCACATAGGCAAGGATTTTGGCGATGACATACTGGAAGGAAAGCGCTCCCTGATAATTCTACGGACTTTGAAGAAGGCGGCCAAGCATGAGAGGAATCGCTTGCTGGCAATACTTGGTTATGCCACTGGCAGTAAACAGGAAGTAGCTGAGGCGCTGAAGATAATAAAAAAGTATGATGGCATAGAGTTTTCAAAGGCAAAGGCAAAAGAGCTTGTTGAAAAGAGCTGGAAGGAAGCTGAAGCCTGCATCACTGAAAGCAGTGCAAAGTCTTTGCTGAGGGAATTTGCAAATTATGTTGTTGAGAGGCAGTCTTAGGTTTCCTCGTATTCTTCTTCCACTTTGTGCACTACTATTCCTTTATCCGTTATTTCGATTGGGTGAAGGCTCTCCGAGTGGTGTGTTGCACGCATTTTTCTGATGTGAAGCGTTCGGTTGCTTTGCGTTCCAACCCCCATGTAGTGCAG
This sequence comes from archaeon GW2011_AR10, assembly GCA_000830275.1. GTDB lineage: Archaea > Iainarchaeota > Iainarchaeia > Iainarchaeales > GW2011-AR10 > GW2011-AR10. The sequence continues at coordinate 998,817 of CP010424.1, forward strand.
TACTATTACCCCGTCTACAACATATTCTTCCACGCCGAATTTTCCGAATTTGTTTGCTCCTTCCTGTATTTCAGAGGTTATAATTGAAGTAACGCCTGTTCTCATCAGGAGGTAGCTTAGCTTTAGCACGGATTTTCTTACCTCGGAATTGTTTTCAAGGCTTAACCCAAGCGCCGGAATGGAGTCAATAACCAGCCTTTTCGCGCCTATCCTTTTTGTTACTCGCATTATTTCCAGTAACAGCTTGTCCAGGTCAAAGCCCGTTGCAGGCATTGAAACTTCCTCTTCGCTTGGAATGCCGAGCTTTGCAATGCTGCCGTCAATTATCTGGAGCATGTTTTCCTGCTCCAGTTTCCTCAGATCCCAGCCAAACCTTATTACATCTTCCCGAATCAATTCAGGCCTTTCATCCAGTGTAACATAAATGCCTGGCTCGGAATACTTTTTTGCCCCATTGTAAATGTACTGCATTGAGAAAATGGTTTTGCCTGTCCCGCAGGCGCCACTTAATAGTATTGATCGTCCTTCAGGAAATCCTCCTTCAACCAATTTGTCTAGGCCGGTGATTCCAGTGGGGATTCTTTTCATGCAAAATCGTATGTAAATTGGTCGAACTAATATTTATTCCTTTTTAGAGCTTGTGACTTCCGTACCCATCTATAATTGGCGGAGGTTAACTGCTGCTTTATTGCAGTAATCTGTCAGTGAATAGTATTTCTATTTTTATTCTTTTTGCAGCTAATCTCTGAATAGAATGGCTTCAGCTAGAAAAATTTTGGTGCTGTTCTTTGCTTTCTTGCTTTTGTTTAGTTCTGCTTCAGCTCAAAGCTATTTTTCTGCCTTAAGAGTAAAGTCTGGGCACTCCATTTCTCCAGCCAATGCTTTTCCTGGAGACGTTATAACGCTTAATGCTACAATTGAGGGCAAATCTGAGTCAAAAATTGCGGAAAACATCAGTGCAGAGCTTTTCTTAAACGAAAGCTACTTTGAGGCAGTCAATGTTGTTGACGAGCTTGGAAGCATTGGAAACAACGAGGCAAAAACTGCGAGTTTCCTTTTTAAGGCAAAGGACGGAGCTCCGGCTGGATCTTACAGGGTTCCCTTGAAACTTTCATACGAGGTCGCTGGCGCTAAAGTGAACGAAAGCTATGACCTAAATTTTTCCCTTGCACGGTGCTATGGGCTTGATTTAAGCAATGTAAGTTACTCCACTCAGTTTCCGTATGGCGGGGAAGAGGTCCTGCTGACTGCAACAATTGAAAATATTTGTAATGGCGCTGCAAGGAATGCTACAGCCGAGCTAATCCCTATCACGAATTCGACTTTTGACCCGTTCATCCTCCTTTCAAGCAGCGTGGCTCAAGCTGGCAGCATCCAGCCTGGCGAAACAAAAAAGGTGACTTTTTCACTTAAGCCAAGCGCTGACGCAGAGCCAAAAATTTACGTTTTTGAGGTTGATTTGAATTGCTTTGACTGTTCCGCCACAAAAAAGGAAAAGGTTTCTTTTGAAGTGCTTGCAAAGCCTGTGCTTATTTTTTCCGGGGTGAATTACGCAATAGAGGGAAGGGATGATAAACAGCTTTTTCCGGGAGACGCTTTCTCTCTTTCAGTTCAGGTTGACAACATAGGAAAGAGTGAAGCCAAGGCAGTAAAGGTTGTTTTGGAAACTGATGATGCCGTTAATGGTTCAAAGGAAAACTTTGTGGGCAACGTAGATGAAGATGACACGGGAGCCGCAATTTTTGATTTAAGCATTGCTCCTTCAGCTCAGCGTGGAGGTCACACTGCCACAATAAATGTTTTCTACCTTGATGAGTTAGGAGGGGAGCAGGTGATTTCTGACACCTATGTTATTTTCGTTAATGATAGGCCGCCGGAAAGCCCGGTTTTTCTCTTGTTTTTAATCATTATAATTTTGGTGGTCCTGTACTTTATCCTGAAAATGGTTTTCAGGCAGCTTGCCTTGAGGAAGGCTAAATTACGATGATTAAGTTAAGCTTCCTTAATCTGTTCCGAAAAAAAACTAGGACTTTTCTTGCTTTGCTAGGCATAGTAATAGGGGTTGCCTCAATCCTTGTCCTAGTCTCAATTGTTGACGGCGTATTCAAGGAATTCAATGATGTTTTAAGCCAGTTTCAGGGCTTAATGGTGATGGAACAGGATTCCTTTGACCAGCCTTTCTCCAGGCTGGATGTTTCATGGGAGCAGAAGCTTGAAAGCATTCCGGGAGTAAAAGGCGCAATTCCAGAAATATGGTATGTTCCAAAAAAAATTGACGACAAGGATGCAGGAATAGGCGGGGGCGGTTTCAGTTTCACCGGAGTTTATGGCCTTGACATTCAGAAGCAATTATCAATTTCTAGTACTGGCTGGGTTGTTGATTTCGAGCAGGGCTCGGTTATTAACCCGGGCGAGAGTGGCGCAGTCTTAATCGGAAAAAAAATAGCAGATGACTACCACAAGTTTGTAGGCTCCTCACTTGAAATTGACGGGAAAAAATACAGAGTGAAAGGAATATTCGAGGCAGAATCTGAGCTGATTGAAAACGTTATTGTGATGAACCTTGAAGACGCGCGTGATCTCGCAGGAATTCCAAGCGATGAGGTCAACACTTTCACAGTTGGTTTGGTTGACCCAAGCAGAGATGACGAAATAGCGAAACTGATGGAATTCAAGTATGGCGATGACCTCCAGGTTTTTAGCATGTCCCAGTCATCAGACCTTCTGGGGGGAATCCTTGGCCAGTTCAGGCTGGTGGTGTTTTTTGTTGCGGCAATTTCTGCTGTTGTTGCCAGCGTGGGAATAATGAATACAATCCTTATGAGCATCTTTGACCGAATTAAAGAAATAGGCGCCTTGAAGGCTGTTGGCTGGACCAACTCAAACATTGTTAAGATGGTAATGTATGAAAGCCTTGCATTGGGGGTTGTCGGCGGCATTGTTGGACTAATGGTTGGTTTTGGAATTGACGTGTTTTTGAATTCGCAGTTTGGTCTGCCTTACTCAATAACTCCTATGCTTTTGCTTGAGGCTTTTTCTTTTGCTGTTTTGCTCGGCCTGATTGCAGGAATTTACCCTGCTTTCAGGGCTGCAAAGCTTGATCCTGTTGAGGCAATGAGGTACTAGGTGAGCTAAATTGATTGAAGCAAAAAATATTTCAAAGCATTATAGGATGGGGGATTCGATTGTAAAGGCTTTGAGTGGCGTGTCGCTGAAAATTGAGAAAGGTGATTTCTTGGTGGTGGTTGGGCCAAGCGGTTCCGGCAAGAGCACCCTCATGCACATCCTCAGCGCTTTAGACCATCCAACATCAGGAAAAGTTTTCATAGATGGGGAGGACACCAGTGTTTTGGATGACTGGCATCTTGCGATGATTAGAAGAAACAAGATTGGTTTCATTTTCCAGACGTTCAACCTGATTCCAACCCTTAATTCTGTCGAGAACGTGACTATTCCAACCGAACCAATGAACCTTGACAGAGAGCAAGTGGATGAGCGTGCTGTTTCCTTGCTGAAAATAGTTGGCTTGGGCCACAGGCTTTTTCACAAGCCGCAGGAGTTGAGCGGCGGTGAAAGGCAGCGCGTTTCAATTGCCAGAGCCCTAATAAATGAGCCTGAAATTATTTTTGCAGATGAGCCAACAGGCAACCTTGACTCTGTTACCGGCAAGCACATAATTGAACTAATGAGAAAACTAAACATTGAAGAGAAAAAGACTTTCGTCATCGTAACCCATGACCAGTCGTTGCTTGACTTTGCCTCAAAAAAGGTTTTCCTGAGGGACGGCCAAATAATCAAGCTGGAGTTAAACAGCAAAAAAGGTGCGTGAATTGCTAAAGTTTTCTTTTTTGAATTTGTTCCGCAACAAGTCTAGAACCGCTCTTTCATTGATTGCAATAGTTATCGGTGTTTCTGCAATAATTGCATTAGTCAGCGTTGTAGATGGGCTGTTTGGTGAGGTCCAGGGTGCACTCAGCCAAGTGCAGAGCATTAGGGTCTCGCAAAAGAATGCCCCAGGCCCGTATGGAAACCTTGAAATTGAATGGAAGAACAAGCTGGATGGCGTTCAGGGGGTCAGGGCTGCTGTGCCGATTGTAGTTGGGGTTGCAACTTCAATTGACGGTGAATACTCTGTTTTTGGGCAAACTCAGGTTATTGGAGTTGACTTTACCAGCGCGCAAAAGCTGACTGCTTCAGCAGTTCAGCTTGCCGTATCAGCAGAAATTTCGGAGGGCCGGGACATAAGGCCGGGGGAAACAGGCGTAGTGATTATAGGCAAACAAACAAAGAAAAATCTAAACAAGTTTCTAAACCAATCAATTGAAATCAATGGAAAAAAATTTAAGATTGTAGGTGTTTTTTCCAGCGGTTCGGCCCTGATTAATTCCGGTTTGGTGATTCCAATTGAGGATGCAAGAGAACTTTTTAATGTGGGCAGTGACAGAATGAACGCTTTGTTTCTTGAAGTCAATAATCCGGAGCAAGAAAAACGTGTTGTAGAAATAATTAATTTTCGTTTCAGTGAGGACCTCAGCGCGGTCAGTGCAAGCGATCTTTCTGAGCAGTTCGGTGATGTTCTGGGGAGTTTGAGGCTGCTTGTTGCTGCGGTTGCAGGCATTTCCGCTGTAGTTGCAGGAGTGGGAATCATTAATACGATGCTGATGAGTGTTATTGAGAGGTTCAGAGAGATTGGTGCTTTGAAGGCTGTTGGCTGGACTAACTCAAACATAATGAAAATGATTTTGTTTGAATCCATTATGATTGGAGTTATAGGCGGCTTCCTTGGAATGGTTGCAGGCTCTGCTGTTGCTGTTCTGCTGCACCAAACATTCGGGTTAACTGCCGCAATAACTCCTATGCTTTTGCTTGAGGCTTTTTCTTTTGCTGTTTTGCTCGGCCTTGTAGGCGGGCTTTACCCTGCATACATTGCTTCTAAAGCGGACCCTATTGAGTCGTTAAGAGTCGAGTAATCAGCTTCTTTCAACAGATTTTACTTCCTCCATTTTGGAGATTCCTTCAATTATTTTGTCTAGTTTACTAAGGTTGCGCAGTTTGATTTCAAAGACGCAGTTGAACATGTTGGTTTGAGTTGTTTTGACATTGGCTGAAACAATGTTTGCCTTCTGAGATGAAATAATGTTCAGTATGTCCTTCAGCAACCCAACCCTGTCTTTGCCTGTAACCTTCAACTCAACAATGTAGTCCGTACCCTGCTTGTGTTCCCATTCAACGTTTATCAGTTTTTCCGCAGGAATGCTATTGAGTTGTAGGCAGGACTTTCTGTGGACTGAGATTTTTCTCTTGGTGGTCTTAAAGCCAACGATTTCCTCCCCAAGAAGGGGGTTACAGCAATTTGCTATCCTTATCCTCTTGTCGCTTGTTTTCACTACCTGTTTTCTCAGCGGCTTGGCAGCGGTTTTCTTGGCTTGCTTTATGTTCAAGCGCTGCTTTATCTTGGCTTTTGCTTTGGATGTCTTTACAAAGCCAAGCCACTGTGTTCTTGGTTTCTGCTGCTGCGATGTGAATATTTGGACGGTGTCGCCATTTTTCAGTTCAAAGTTCAGTGGCACTGGCTTGCCGTTAACAACTGCTCTAATGCATTTAAAACCCAGCTCAGTGTGAACTGCAAACGCAAAATCGAGCACAGTGGCCTTTTCTGGCAGCTCAATGACATCCCCCTTCGGGGTCAAAGCATAAATTGTGTTCTCAAACAGCTCAAGATTTTTCAGTTCAGAGCCTGCTCCAGGAGTCTGCCTCTGCCAGTCAATCAACTGCTTTAGCCAAGCCAGCTTTTTATCAAATTTTTCCTCTTTCTCTATTCCCTTGTAAAGCCAGTGGCCTGCAACCCCTATCTCTGCCGCATCGTTCATTTTATTTGTTCTGATCTGGATTTCAAGTGGCATTCCGCCTGGCCCGATAACTGTTGTGTGCAGCGACTGATAGCCGTTTGGCTTTGGCTTTACAATGTAGTCGTCAAATTCTCCTGGAATAGGTTTCCAAAGGGATTGAACGATGCTTAAAACCTCGTAGCAGTCCTTAACTGTTTCGGTTATAACCCTTAGGGCAACGATGTCATAGATCTCTTCAAAGCTTTTATTTCTTGAAATCATTTTTCGGTAAATGCTGCTGATGGGCTTTGCTCTTCCAATAACTTCGATTAATGACTTGGTTTTCTGCAGTTCCTTCTCCAGAATTTTTCTCATCTTTTCTATTTCAGTTTTTCTTTCGCGCTCTTTTTTCTCTATTTTGCTAGAGATTTCCCTGAAAATTTCCGGTTTCCTGTATTTTAGGACAAGATTATCAATGCTGGACTTAAGCGGGTAAAGGCCGACTTTTTCAGTGAAAGGAGAAATTATTTGCTCGGCTTCAATTACGCGCAATTCCTGCACCTCTGCCGGGTCATCACCCATTCCTTTTAGGTCGTCAATCCTTTCAGCTATTACGATTAGGATTAACTTAGGGTCCTTTGCTGTGGCATAAAAAATTTTTTTGGCTGCATCTATTTTTTCTATTCTTGCCTGGTCTTTTGGCACTAAAATCCTTTCAGCGTTTCCGGCACTTACAACTAGTCCGGCAACTTCTTCGCCGAATTCTTTTTCTAGGCTCTGTTCATCGGCACCAAAGCGGACTGCATTATGTAGAAGCCCCGCAGTTATTACTTCCGGGCTTGCATGCATTTCTGTCAGGATTTTTGCAGTGCCGATATTGTGCAGCAGCGACTTTTTTTCTGAACTGCTTTTTTCCAAGACCCCTTCAAGATACGCTGCGGCCTTTCTAATTGTTCGCTCCTCTAGTTCTATTCTGTTTTCTTTAACTTTCCTGATTAAACCGTTTAGCTCTCGATCTTCTTTCATTTCATCTAAAGAATTCTTTCACGACAGTATTTTAGGAATTATGCCCCTGTTGCAAAAGACTTAAATATGTCTTAATAGTTTATTTAAGTCAGGTGATTCCGCCATTTTTTAAATGGCGGGTTTAATGGAATTCGTTACTGTCAAACAACACTTTGTCAAAAAGAAAACAGGTGTTTTTATTTCACTTGACAAAGTGTTGAACCATGTGCTTCATTCATAATCTTTACGCCCGCCACCCAACTTATTGGGTGGTTTTCGAAATAAAAATTTGGTTGGTTTAAATGTTTAAACAGATATCTTATGGCGAGAGAGAGAACCTTGTTTCTGTTTCTAAGGATGAATTAGAGAAAACCCTGCACAAGCAGCAATTTGTTTGGGTTGATTTGGAAAAACCAACACAGGAGGACCTTGATTTTTTGAATAAGCTTATTAACCTGCATCCGCTTTCAATCGAAGAAACCCTTGCTTCTAATAAGCGGCAGAAGTTCAGGGAATTCCCGGACTATGTTTTCTTGGTTTTTCATGAGAGCCTCTTTGATGGCACAAAATTTTCTGAGGTAGAGCTGGATGTTTTTTTAGGAAAAAACTTTGTAATAACGGCTTATGCTGAAAAATCCAAATCACTTGAAGAATTGAAGGCGCGCTACAAAAAACAGCCGCGGCTTTTTGAGAAGGGGTCTGTTTTTTTTCTTTACCTGCTTTTTGATTCAATAGTTGAAAACTATTTTCCAATAATTGAGAAACTTTCTGATTCTGTTGAGAAAGTGGAAACGGAAATATTTTCTAAAGCCGATAAAAAAACATTGAGCCGGCTATTCACATTAAAGAAAAACCTCCTGAAAATGCGCAGGAAAATTAACCCTCAGAGAGATATCATTACAAAGCTTGCAAGCTCTGGAAGCGAATTTATCTCCAGCGAATACATACTTTACTTTAAGGGCATTGAGGACAGGCTCATCAGAATATCTGAAATTATTGACACTTACCGTGAAATTGTCGCTGATGCAAGGGATGCCCACCTTTCCATGGTATCAAACAAGCTGAGCGAAATAATGAAGCTTCTCACTATTATTGCAACAATAATTCTGCCTTTGACTCTTGTAACAGGGTTTTATGGGATGAATGTTTCTTTTGTTGAATATGATCTTTTCGGGCAGCGCGGCACCTATTTATTTGCTTTGGCTGTGATAGCTATCATAGCAACTACAATGATTTATTATTTCAAGAAGAATGGCTGGATATAATGTGTGTTTGGTGCAACGCTTGTTTGTAATGCTTAGAAGCCTTTAAATGGTTTTCTTGGATTAATTAATTTGTATGCAGCCAATCCTTTTCCTTAATTTTAAGTTATTTGAAGAGGGTACTGGCTCTAAAGCAGTTTCTTTGGCAAAGCTATGTGAAAGGGCTGCATCTGAAACCAATTCAAAGATTGTTTTGGTTGTTCAGCCAACTGAGCTCTCCTTGATTGCCTCAAAAACAAGGTTGGATGTTTTTTCGCAGCACCTTGATGGCATTGACTTTGGTTCCAGTGTTGGAAAAATTTTGCCTGAAGCAGTAAAGAGAGCAGGCGCAAAAGGCGCAATAGTTAACCATGCTGCTTTCAAGGTTTCAAACGAGCACGTGCAAAAAGCTGTTGCGAGAGCAAAGCAGGTTGGGCTAAAACTTATGGTTTGTGCTGAAACAACTGAGAGAGCAGTGGAAGTAGCTGTTTTCGGCCCTGATTTTATTGCAATTGAACCGCCAGAGCTTATTGGTGGAACGGTTTCAGTCTCAACTGCCAAGCCACAAATAATCAGTGAGGCTGTTAAGGCAATTCAAAAAGTTGACAAAAAAATTAAAGTGATTACTGGTGCAGGCATTAAAACAACTGATGACGTTAGAAAAGCAATTGAGCTTGGGACTGCTGGAGTTTTTGTTTCTTCAGGAATAGTAAAAGCCAAAAACCAGAAAAAAGCCCTTAAAGAAATTCTTGCCGGCTTCAAATAAGCATGCATTAAATCGGAATGTTTGAAGGCTCGCTGTTCTCTTCCGGAATTTCTGGAATCGGAATGTTATCAGCACTCTGCTCTAGCGCAAGGCATTCTTCCAGTGATGGAGCAGTGCCGCCGCCAGGGCAGTCAACCTGCTGAGGCGGGTTTTCAGTTGTGCAACCAGCAAGCAAAATCAGAAGTATTGCGGCAGAAGCCAAAAACAAACTTGTTTTACTCATTTGTTTCTCCCCCTATGTTCGGAAGTGTTGGCGACAATGGTACTTCTTCTTCGCCTAAAGTGCATGCATTCAATGAATAAACTGCAAAGCCTTTCCCTAGGTCCGACTCATTGATTTGCCTGTTGAAAGCGTTAACCCATGTGTTGCCTGCTGCATTGAAAGTGTAAGCCGCCTTTAAATTACAGCTGCCAATGTCGTTAATATTCTTTCCAATCATTTCAGGCACTACTGCCACAAAGTTCCACCCTGTTCCTAACCCCTCTAATTCTTCCAGCCCGATTGGTTCTCTTACAGTTACTTTTGCCTCGCAGCTTTTTCCCGGGTTGTAAAGCCAGTATGCCTTGCCTGCTTTTGCTTCACTTACTTTTCTGAAAGAATTGCTTTCCCTGTCATACTCCAGCAGGGTCCACTCGCTTGAGTTGCAGCTGTTTCTCTCAGCCTCAATTTCTCCAGGCAAGGAGAAAAGGTTCCATCCCTTTGAAACAACGTAATTGAATGTAATTCCTGTTGACTTTTTCTTTACAATGAATTTTGCTTCACTGCTTCCAATGCTTAAAACCTTTATTTCAAAGTCGTTTACCTCAACGCTTTCGCCTTCTCTTAAGGTGAAAACCTCAAATGGCTTCGGCGGCACCAGTATCTCAATAGCTTCTTGTCGAGCTTCTTCAACTACGATGCTTTCAGTGGAAACCCCAGTAACTTCTCCTGCAGCACTTTTTTCAGCGATGTCAGTGGTTGAAACAACAGTGCTTTCAATTCTTTCCTTTTCCACTTTTTCTCCAACTGCTGTTTCTCCGCTCAAGTAACCGCTAACGCTTATTTCAACGAATTTGTCCTCGGTGCATGAATATGTGTCGGTTGTTGTTTCAGTTGTTTCTTCCCCTGCCATCCCGATATCTGGGCAGGCAACCATGCTTGCAACTTTTAAGAGTTCCATTCTGATGTTTGCTTCAAGAACTCTCGCAACCTGGTTTTCGCTTAAGCTGAACGGCTCATTTACATGGACATTAATAATGGATGTGCCCTTTTTTGTCACTATAAATGCTGCTTCTCCGGCTCCTACTTCCAATGCCTTAATTTTTACGCCATAGAGGTCAAGCTCTTCCCCTGCCCTTAAACCGTATTCGGCAACAAGTTTTTTCTCAATCTCATCTTCATACACAATAAATTCTTTCCAAACGCTGATGTATGCAATGTTTTGCGGGGGATTCGATTTCAAGATGGCTATATTATTCAGCCTGATGTAGAGGTCTTCTTCTACAACCAACGCAGTCTGCTTTTCTCCCAGCTCAAATTTCTCATTAATCCTAACCTTGATTAATCTTTCTGACAGGCCTTCCCTTACAACGAAAACCCCAAAGCCATCCTCATAGTCTGCAAACCTAATGTAGTACCCTTGGAACGGCACTTCCTCTCCCTCATAAATTTTTAATAAGGCCGCACCACTGCCGCCGCCACTTTCATAATTTGCCTTGGTTGAAGCTGTCACGCTTGCAATCACCCTGCTATCGCACCTTGAAACATAATTCTCAGAGGAAGCTGTGCATCCCATTAAAACAAAATCATTTAGTGTCAGCTTCATTACTTCTTCGTTCTTTGAAAGAATTATTGCTGTCTGCTCTTCTTTCAGCTTAAACTTTTCATTCAGGTATGCCCTTATTGTTTCAGGAGACGTTTTTTTGGTTACAGAGAAAACCCCTGTTTCTCCTGTGAGCTCTAATGCTGATATTGCGTGCCCGAAAACCTCTGCGGTTTCATTTGCATGCAAATAAATGGTTTTCCCGGTTCCTGCTGCAATTGTTTTTTGCAAAACCGCTGAGTCAGTGGTTGCAATAACCCCTGCAGCGCCACTGCCTGAAGCTGCTGAACTTTCCTCATAGTAGTAAGGAACTAAAATGTCTAAAGCCACAAAGTAGGTTCCTTCAGGGCATGAACCACTGTTGTCAGCTGTTATGCAGTAGATTTTATCCTGCCCTATGGTCCTCAAGTAAATGTTCAACCCGGTTTCCTTTACAATTGCTCTTTGCTTTTCCAGCAGCTCAAATTTTTCGTTTAAGCCCACATAAATTGTTTCAGGAAGCGTTTCCTTTTCCTTCACCACAAACGCGCCGTAAGATGCTGAAGTCGCTTCATTGAAGTAAACCAAATATTTTCCAATTGCTGCAGATTCCTCTTCTTTGATTGTTAGTTCAGCGATTTCTGCCGGGTCTCCAGCAGTAGTGGAAGCAGTAACCGAAGCATAAACTGCTTTGCCTGTGTCAACCAGTTTGTTCAAAGTCATTTTTACAACTGTTTCTCCTTTCTTTTGCACTAACGCGGTTCCAAGAACCGAAAGCTTGAATTCTTCCCCCAGCTCAGCGATTACTGTTTCTTTCACTGGTTTTGAAACAATAAATGTGGCATAATCTGGCTCAAGTGAGAACTCGTAGTCTCCTTTGAAGATGCCTGTGTTGGTTAACTTTAACCCAAATACTTCCTCGCTTGCTCCTTCGGTTAAATGCACTTTTGTCTGCGCCCAAACACGTGTTTCCTCAGAGCCATAAAGCTTGCTTACAAGAAGATTAACTGATGACACAACAGCAATGCACGGCTGCCCTTCGCTGCATTCTGGTGCAGGGTAAATGCTGCTTGCTTCAATCAAAACATGCTCGCTTTCAAGGTTTACTGCCTGTCCTGCGTATAACTTGAACTCTTCATCCAGTTCGATTGGGATTTCCCTTACAAGCGAGAAAGCAAAGGCATCGAATGCTTGGGCAAACACAAGTGCCAGCACAAACAGGGAAAACAAAAGATGCTTCTTTTGAATCATACCCTCACATTATGCTTTACTAGTTTAAATATTTTTGTTTTTGTTAGGGAAAAGCCTAACAGCCAAAAATCAGTTTTTTTGTTAGGGAAAAGCCTAACAGCCAAAAATCAGTTCGCCAAGTTTTTTTACTGCAAAAGTATTTAATTGTTTGCAAGGAAGCAATAGGTAACATGAGCAAGTTGCGTGAAATGCGTTCAGTTCAGCAAGAAAAAAAGGGTTTTGACTGGACTTATGTTGCAATAGCAGTGGTTGTTGGCTTGGCTCTTTTTTCTGTCTACTTTATTTTTTTCCAGCCCTCCCCTAATGGCCAGGCTGTTGGTAATACCGCCGGAATTGAGGATGATGACCCATTCAAGGGCGGGGTTAATGCCCCAGTTACTATTGTTGAGTTCTCTGATTTCCAGTGCCCTGCCTGTGCTGCAGCAGCTCCAACAGTTAAGAGGATAGCTGAGGCGTATGGCGACAAAGTAAAAATAGTTTACCGTGATTTCCCATTAATCAACACTCACCCATTTGCCCAGAAGGCAGCTGAGGCAGCTGAGTGCGCTGACGAGCAGGGCAAGTTCTGGGAAATGCATGATGTGCTCTTCCAAAACCAGCAGAGTTTAGGCGTGCCTGCATTAAAGCAGTACGCTGTTGAGCTCGACCTTAACCAGGAACAGTTCAACTCATGCCTTGATTCCAGCAAATACGCTGCAGAAGTGGCTTCAGATGAATCTGCTGGAATTTCTCTTGGGGTGAGGGGAACTCCAACCTTCTTCATAAACGGAGTGCGATACAGCAACATGTCGTTTGAGCAATTCAAGGCTGTTATTGACCCTCTGTTGGGTTAGCCCCCAAAATCATTGAATTAACTTTTTCACGTTAAAAGAAAGGTTTTTATACTGTTTTTTGCCCATTTTAATTAAACCAATTGCATAAACATTTTTTTTGAATGGTTAAAATTTAAGGTTAAATTATACTTTTCACTAATAAAAAATAAGTGTTTTTAAACATTTGCCAAATGAATTTAATGAATTGCAATTAAAACCGAGGTGTAAATTAATGGATGAAAAACTCTATTTGCCTTTAAGCATTGTGTTTTCTGCTTTAGTCCTTGCAGGAACAATTTTCTTTGTTGGGGCAGACGTAAGCTCGAAGATGACCGGCCTTGCAACAGCGCTTGGTTCAATTGAGCTTGGCTCTGGTTCTGGCTCTGATTCAGGCGGAAATTTGGCTCCTGAGCCAACTCCACAGCAGCCAACTCCTAGTGCTGTTATAGACATGCAGGAGCTTGCAGATGATGATCCTGCAAAAGGTTCCACTGATGCTCCCGTTACCATCATTGAGTTCTCTGATTTCCAGTGCCCGTTCTGCGGAAGGTTTTATGACCAAGCGCTTTCACAGATCCAAAGCGAATACATTGACACAGGAAAGGTAAAGCTGATTTACCGAGACTTTCCTTTGAGCAGCATCCACCCGGAAGCACAGCCTGCAGCTGAAGCAGCTGAATGCGCCAACGAGCAGGGCAAGTTCTGGGAAATGCACAACAAGATTTTTGAAAACCAGGATTCAATGAGCGCTGCTTCCTACAAGCAGTGGGCAGCAGAGCTTGGCTTGAACACAACGCAATTCAATTCCTGCCTTGATACGAGTAAGTATGAGGGAGAGGTTCTTGCGGATTTCTCTGATGGTTCAAATGCAGGAGTTTCCGGCACCCCAACCTTCTTCATCAATGGCCAGAAAATTGTTGGAGCACAGCCTTTCAGTTCATTCAAGGCAGTGATTGACGCAGAGCTTTCCTAAAGGCCTCTGCATTTCTTTTTTTTTCTTTTTTTCAATTTTTCTTGAACTTTTGGAACTAACCTATTTAACCTTTTTCCTCTCCAATCTGTTCATCGGCTTTTGCGCGGAAAACCAAAGGCTTTTAATCATTAAAAACCTATGATGTAAAGGTGATATCTCGTGGCTAAGGTAATTGTTTATTCAACGCCAAGCTGCCCTTACTGCCATTTAACCAAAGAATTCCTTAAAAAGAACAAAATTACATTTGACGACGTAAATGTTGCAGCCAACCCTGCCAAGGCAAGGGAAATGATTGAAAAGTCCGGGCAGCAGGGGGTTCCTGTTACGGATATTGACGGAAAAATAATTATTGGCTTTGACAAGGACGCTTTGAAGAGGGCCCTGCATTTGTCTTAAAAGGTTTTTTAGTCTCTTAATTTCAAAGAATGGATGTGTTCAGTGAATCCCTTGCTCTTCACAGGAAGCTCAAGGGCAAGATTTCTGTTTCTTCAAAGCTCCATGTTAACTCAAGGAAAACCCTAAGCCTGCTTTACACTCCAGGGGTTGCCGAGCCAAGCCGCGCAATTCAACTGAACCCCTCTTCGATTTACGAGCTCACAATAAAGAACAACACTGTTGCAGTTGTAAGCGACGGGTCAGCTGTTCTAGGCCTTGGAAACATTGGTGCTGAAGCAGCCCTGCCAGTAATGGAGGGAAAAGCAGCTTTGTTCAAGGAATTTGCAGGAATTGACTCTTTCCCAATTTGCCTTAAAAGCCAGGACCCTGCAACAATTATTCAAACAGTAAAGGAAATAGCCCCGGTTTTTGGAGGCATAAACCTTGAGGACATTGCCGCGCCAAAATGCTTTGAAGTAGAAGAACAATTGCAGGATTTGGGCATTCCAGTAATGCACGATGACCAGCATGGGACAGCAATAACAGTTCTTGCAGCAATTATTAATTCTTCAAAAGTTGTTGGAAAAGACTTAGAAGACTTGAGGGTTGTGATAAGCGGGGCTGGAGCAGCGGGTATGGCAGTAACAAAGCTGCTTCTCTGCATTGGCATTGACCCAAACATTTGCACTTCAGTGAAAAGCATTTGCCTTGTTGACAGCAAAGGCATTATTTTTGAGGGGAGGAGTGGCCTCAACAGGTTCAAGGAAGAGATTGCAAAGCGCACCAATAGGGAGAAAAGGAAAGGCTCGCTCAAACAAGCCGTTGAAGGAGCTGACGTCTTTGTAGGTGTAAGCAAAGGAAACCTTCTCTCAAAGCAGATGATCAAGTCAATGAATGCCAAGCCAATTGTTTTTGCAATGGCAAACCCTGTTCCTGAAATAATGCCGGATGAAGCTCTTGCTGCCGGCGCAGCAGTGGTTGGCACAGGCAGGAGCGATTTTCCAAACCAAATAAACAATGTTCTAGCCTTTCCAGGGGTGTTTCGTGGCGCGCTTGATTCAAGGGCACTTAAAATCAACAACGAAATGAAGATTGCTGCAGCGCACGCGCTCTCCAAAAGCGTTGAGAAGCCCACTCCAAAAAAGGTTTTGCCTGATCCGCTTAATAAGTCAGTTGCGCCAAACATTGCCAGGGCAGTTGCGAGAGCTGCTGTTGGGTCAGGCATTGTAAGAAAGCTTTCCCGTTAGAAACTCACGGCTTTCAGCCCACCGTATTTTAAGAAAAAATGGCTAAAGCTGTTGGGTTCAGCGCTTTCGAAGCAGTTATTGCAGCAATGCTTATAATAACTCCAAACACAAAAAACTTTATGTCGCCTTTGTCTTTGTCAGGAATCATGTCCCTTATTGCAATGTAAATTATGCCTCCAATCACGAAAGAAAAAAAGTTGTGATAAATTATGGGGTAAGGGCTTAATAGCAGTGCAACTGCCACTCCTGCAATCGGCGCGATTGACAGGACAAAATTAAGCAGCCTGTTTTTGTTGAAGTGCTCTTGGATGTGCTGCAGTGAAATAGCCGAGGAAAAACTGTGGATAAGAAGTGGAATGAAAATAACTGCCCCAGTGATTATGTCCTCAAACTGGAAAGCAAAAAACAATGCCATTCCCACCACAAACTGGTCTGCAAAAAAACCCGCCACATGGAGTTCTGCCAAATCAGTCATCAGGTCTTTCCTGTTCTTTATGTGCTGGTAGATGTATTTTTCAGCTATGTGGAAAACTGCAAATCCAAGTACCAGAATAATGAAAACATTGTCCCCGATTATTTTTATTGCCCTGAACACCTCCGGCATAACTACTAGAAAAATGTAGGTAATGAACAGCCCAGCTGAAAAGCTCAGCAATTGGGAATGGTATTTTTCAACGTGTTCTCCTAGCTTTCCCGAAAAAATGTGCACTATTGCCAGCAGGACTGCAAACCCAAAAATGGCTTCGTTGGCCATGCTTAAATCAACGCTTTAGAAAAATAAAAATCTTTCACTTCTTATTTTGTGTATGGTGGCTCCCATTTTTCCCAATTGCCTAGGCAGTTTCTGAAACTTGTGCTGTTCAATTGATGCACAATTATTTATATTAAATTGCTCATTATTTGTTTGAATGCTTAGAGGGCCTGTTGTGGTTGCTTTGGGCGGAAACGCATTAGCGCCTGAAGGAAAGGGGACTTATGCCGAGTTAAAGCAGAACATCAAGCGCAGCATTTCCTTTGTGCCAGAGCTCCTCAGAAAGGGAATTAGAACAGTTATTGTTTCAGGTTCAGGTCCTCAGGTTGGGGCACTGCTTTTAGAGAGCGAGCTCGCAAAAGAAAAGCTTCCGGCAATGCCTTTGGATGTTCTGGATGCACAGCTTGAGGGCTGGCTTGGTTACCTGATTCAGCAGGAGATAAGAAACGAGCTGCTCAGCAAAAACATTGATGCGGCGGTTGTCACAATTATAACCCAGGTTCTGGTTGACAGGAAAGATATTGCTTTCAAAAACCCAACAAAACCGGTCGGGCCATTTTATTCAAGGCAGAAGGCAATGCGGCTGAAAAGAAAAGGAATTAGTGTAGTGTTTCAGCAGGGCAGGGGCTGGCGCAGGGTTGTTCCAAGCCCAAAGCCGTTGAATATTATCGAGCTCAAAACGGTGAAGCACCTCCTAAAAGAAAACATTGCGTTGATTGCTGCAGGCGGCGGTGGCATCCCTGTTTACAAGAGCAGAGGAAAGCTGAAGGGAGTTGAAGCAGTAATTGACAAAGACTTTGCAGCTGCTTGCTTGGGCAAGGGCATTAAAGCCAAAACTTTTATTGTTTTAACAGGCGAGGAAAACGTTTTCCTAAATTACAGGAAAAAAAACCAGAAGGCTGTTAGGCGAATGAGCATTCTGGAAGCAAAAAAGTATTTAAGGCAAGGCCAGTTTCCTGCTGGCAGCATGGGGCCAAAAATTGAGGCAGCAATTGATTTTCTTAAAACAGGGGAAAGGGTAATAATAACTTCCCCTGATTCCTTGCCTAAAGCATTGGATGGGAAAGCCGGATCAGTGATTTCAAGGTGAGGAAGAGAAACGTAATAATTATGGGTGCAGCTGGCAGGGATTTCCATAACTTCAACACCTTTTTCAGGAGCAACCAGCGCTACAATGTTGTATGCTTTACCGCAGCACAGATTCCCTTCATTGAAAAGCGCGTTTACCCAAAAAGCCTTGCAGGAAAACTTTATAAGAGAGGCATTCCGATTTATCCTGAGGAAAAGCTTCCACAGCTTATAAAAAAACTTGGAGCAGATGTTGTTGTTTTTTCTTACAGCGATGTTTCACACGTTGATGTAATGCATAAGGCATCAATGGTTCTCTCTTCAGGCGCCAGCTTTATGATGTTAGGGCCTAATGACACCATGCTCCGCTCCAAGAAGCCGGTTATAGCGGTTTGCGCGGTAAGAACCGGTGCAGGAAAAAGCCCTGCAACAAGGAAGATTTCGCTTTACTTCAAGAATAAGGGCAAAAGGGTTGCAGTAATAAGGCACCCAATGCCTTACGGCAACCTTGAAGAGCAGGCAGTCCAGCGCTTTTATTCTTTTTCAGACTTGGATAAGTTCAAGTGCACTATTGAGGAACGCGAAGAGTATGAACCGCACATTCAGAATGGGGTTATTGTTTATGCTGGAGTAGACTATGAAAAGATTCTTGCGCAGGCTGAAAAGGAAGCAGACGTGATAATTTTTGACGGCGGCAACAACGACTTTTCTTTCATTAAGCCTGACCTGCTGGTTGTGCTGGCTGATGCGTGCAGGCCCGGCCATGAGCTGTTGTTTCATCCAGGGGAAACAAATTTCAGGATGGCTGATGTGATTATAATCAACAAGGCTGATTTTGCTTCAAAGGCCTCTGTAGAAGAAGTTGAAAAAAATGCCAGGCTGCTTAACCCAAATGCAATGATTTTGAAGGCAAAGCTTGAGTTAATTGTTGACAAAGGAAGCCTAATCAGGGGAAAGCGCGTGCTGTGCATTGAGGATGGCCCAACATTAACCCACGGCGGAATGGCTTTTGGTGCTGCATTGATTGCAGCAAAAAAGTTTAAGGCAAAAAAAATTGTGCCGCCAGAAAAATTTGCAGTTGGAACACTTAAGGAAATTTATCGCAAATACCCTCATGTTTCATCCGTTCTGCCTGCAATGGGTTACAACGGGAAGCAGGTCAAGGAACTCCAGAAAACCATTAGTAGTGCGCCAGTTGACGTAGTTATTGATGGAACGCCGGTTAATCTTTCAAAACTGATTAAGATTGGCAAGCCGATTGTAAATGTTGATTATGAGCTGAAGATTTTTGGTGGAAAAACTTTATCTGGTGCGTTGAGAAAACTGAAAATCTGAGAAAAAGATTTAAATAGGCAGATTGCGTATTTCTTCTGGTTTCTGATGAAAAAATTCAAGATGCTTGTTGGCGGAAAATTGGTTTCTTCCAATTCCGGAAAAACTTTTGTTTCCTTGAACCCTGCAACAGGAAAGCCCTTAGCATCTTTTCCTTCCGGCAATGAGTCTGATGCAAGGCGTGCAATTGATGCAGCAGAAAAAGCCGGCGAGAAATGGAAAAAAGTGCCGCCGCCAAAAAGAGGCATGGTTCTGCTGAGGTTTTCCCAGCTTTTGAGGCAACACAAGGAGGAGCTTGCACGGCTTATTGCAACTGAAATGGGTAAGGTTATTGCTGAGTCAAGAGGCGATGTGCAGGAAGCCATTGACATGGCGGAGTATATTGCTGGAGAGGGAAGAAGGCTTTTTTCGTTTACCACTACAAGCGAGTTGGGCAACAAGTTTGCAATGGCAATCAGGGTTCCAGTAGGGGTGTGCGGTTTAATCACTCCTTGGAATTTTCCGGTTGCGATTCCTGTTTGGAAGCTTGCTCCTGCATTAGTTTGCGGCAACAGCGTTGTTTTGAAGCCGAGCAGTGATACGCCGCTTTGCGCGCTAAGGGTTGTCCAGCTTTTGAGGGAGGCAGGAGTGCCAGATGGAGTGGTAAACCTTGTCACTGGCTCAGGCAGCGCAGCTGGCAAGGAACTTGTTGTCAATGAAAGGGTTAGGGCAGTTTCCTTTACTGGAAGCAAGGAAGCAGGGCTGTGGATTGCGAGGAATGCAGGCATAAAGAAGCTCGGCCTAGAGCTTGGCGGAAAGAATGCAGTAATCATAATGGATGATGCTGACCTTAACCTTGCTCTTGAAGGGGTACTTTGGGCAGCGTTTGGAACTTCTGGCCAGCGCTGCACTGCTGCAAGCAGGGTAATAATTCATGAGAAAGTAGAAAAAAAGTTCGAGAAAATGCTTGTAGGAAAAGCCAAGAAGCTGAGGCTTGGCGCGGGGGCCAATCCTTCTAGTGATGTCGGGCCGCTGATTAATAGGGCTGCACTTGAAAAAGTGCACCGCTACACCGAAATTGGCTTGAGTGAGGGTGCCAAGCTATTGTGTGGCGGCGCTCCTGCAAAGGGCAGGGGCTTTTTCTATAAGCCAACAGTGTTCAGTGGCGTTACCCCCAAAATGAGGATTGCTCAAGAGGAAATTTTTGGGCCGACAGTTTCCATTATTTCTGTTTCAGGAATTGATGAATCAATCAAGGTTGCAAACTCTGTTGAGTACGGGTTGAGCAGCAGCATTTACACCAAAAATATATCGAATGCGTTCAAGGCAATTGAGAGAATTGAAGCTGGCCTGACCTATGTAAATTCTTCAACAATTGGCTCTGAAGTTCACTTGCCTTTTGGCGGAGTGAAGCACACAGGGAACGGTGCGAGGGAAGGGGGCTGGACCGCAGTTGAAGAATTCAGCGAGCTTAAGACAGTGTATGTTGATTACAGCGGGAAACTCCAGAAAGCCCAGATAGATGAGTTTGAGGGGAAGAAAAAAAAATGAAGTACATTTGCAGGCCACCGGGAAGGAAGTCAAGAGAAATAATTGCTCGCGACCTAAAGGTGGTCTCTCCGTCTTATACGAGGGAGTATAGCCTTGTGTACAAAAAAGCAAAGGGCTGCTTTGTTTGGGATGTTGACAACAGGAAATACCTTGATTTTGCTGCAGGCGTTGCAGTAATGAATGCCGGCCACTCTAATCCCGAGGTAATAAAGGCAATAAAGCATCAGCTGAATTTTGGCTTGCATTCTGCGTTCAGCGACTTCTATGCTGAGGTGCCATTAAAGTTCTGCGAGTTTTTGAGTGAGTTCATGCCTAAACCGCTTTCAAAGGTTTTTTTGAGCAACTCTGGAACTGAAGCAGTTGAATGCGGCTTCAAGCTTGCAAGGTGGCATTCTAACAAGAAGTGGACTGTTGCATTCCAGCCATGCTTTCATGGCAGAACAATGGGGAGCCTTTCAATGACCAACTCTAAGCCAGTTCAAAGGGAAAGATTTTCTCCCTTTCTTCCAGTAAAACATGTTCCATACCCTTATCCTTACAGGTTCAAGGGAAGCGAGGCTGAGTGCAGCAATTCATCCCTGAATGCTATTGAGAAAGTGTTCAGGAAAAGCAGGGGAAATGTCGCATCGGTTTTTTTTGAGCCTATAAATGGTGAAGGCGGCTACATTGTTCCTCCAAAAAATTTTGCAAGAGATCTTAGAAAGCTCTGCAATGAGTTTGATGTGCTGCTTTGCGCTGATGAAGTGCAGTCCGGCTGTTATAGGACTGGAAACTTCCTTGCAATAAACAACTTTAATGTTGTGCCTGACATCGTCTGCTTGAGTAAAGCTATTGGTGGTGGCATACCTCTCGGCGCAACAATTTCTAAGCCGTCAATAATGGACTGGCCTGCTGGAAGCCACGCAAACACTTTTGGCGGAAACCTTGTTGCATGCGCTGCCGGCACTGCAACCCTGTCTTTCCTTAAGAAGAAAAAGGCCTACGATAATGCCAGAAAGCTTGGAAAGCACATGATGAAAATTCTCGAGGAAATGAAGGAAAGGCACGAGATTGTGGGTGATGTTAGGGGCATTGGCTTAATGATTGGCGTTGAACTGGTGAAGGACAAGAAATCCAAGAAGCCCGCTGTTGGGGAGCGGCAAAAGCTTATGTGCAAGGCCTTAGAGAAAGGGCTTCTTCTTCTGCCGGCAGGAAAAAGCGTTATAAGGATTTGCCCCCCATTAATTTTACCAGAATCCGAAGCTGAAAGGGGCCTCGACATAATTGATGACTCGCTTAACGAATTGAAGTGAGCTGAATGGATGTAAAGCTGTTACACAAGCTAATTGATGCCTACGGCATAAGCGGCGATGAAGAGGAAGTAAGGGAAATAATAAAAAAAGAAATAGAGTCTTTCGTTGACGAGCTTTACGTTGACAAAATGGGCAACCTCATTGCCCACAAGAAGGGAGCCAAGCCGAGAGTAATGCTTGCAGCCCACATGGATGAAGTGGGCCTAATGGTTAAGAGCATTGATGAAACCGGAAAAATGAGAATGTC
Source organism: archaeon GW2011_AR10 (assembly GCA_000830275.1). GTDB lineage: Archaea > Iainarchaeota > Iainarchaeia > Iainarchaeales > GW2011-AR10 > GW2011-AR10. The sequence goes on from CP010424.1 coordinate 1,020,316, forward strand.
AATGATTGGTTTCATTGAGCCTGCAAGCCTCGTTGGGCAAAAAGTTCACATAAAGACAAAACCCCCGTCAAAATCAATTGACGGAGTAATTACTACAAGAGAGCTCCAAGAGGCAAGGGAAATGGAAGAGCTGCCGAAAAACATATCGGAGCTATATATTGATACTGGCTTAAACATGGAGCAGCTTAAAAAAGCAGGAGTAGAGATAGGTGATTATGTAATTCCTGAGGAGAAAGCCTTTTTTCTCGGCTCAGAGGAATTTATTTCAGGGAAAGCTATTGATGACAGGGTTGGATGTTACATCTTAATTGACCTAATTAAAAGACTGAAAAACATAAAGCACGACTTATACTTTGTTTTTACGGTTCAGGAAGAGATAGGGCTGTATGGTGCAAAAACCTCGGCCTTTTTTGTTGAGCCTGATTGGGCTATTGCTGTTGATGTCACAAGTGCGAAGGATGCTGATAAGCCCCGCACCAACATTGTAGGTGAGGGCCCTTGTTTGACGATTAAAGACTCGGAGATGATTGCCAACAAGTGCATCAATGACTGGTTAAAGGAAATTGCCAAGAAAAAGAGCATTCCGCTCCAGCTTGAGGTGGCAGATGTGGGCACAACCGACGCAATGAACATAAGCATTTCCCGTTCAGGTGTTCCTTCTACTGTTATTGGGGTTGCAGTAAGAAACCTTCACACAACAGCGAGCTTTGCAAGCCAGAAGGACATAAAGCACTGCATTGAATTGCTGTTTGAACTGCTGAAAAAGCCCCCCAAAATCTGCATGGTGTAATTCAACATCCTTGTAAGCCTCTTTTAAAATTTTAGCGGTTCTATTTATCGGAGTCCATTATGTTTGAGCGTCTTTGGGAAATTGATTTCTTCCGCGGCATTGCAATTTCAATGATGGTTTGGTTTCATTTCCTGTGGGACCTGAACTATTTTGAGATAATAAATGTAAGCCTTTACTCTGGCTTTTGGGGCCTGTTCCAGAAAGCAACTGCAGGGCTTTTTCTTTTTTTGATTGGTGTTTCCCTTACCTTGAGTTATAACAGAAAAAAACACGGCTTCTCAATGAGGTTCTTGCTGCGGGGAGCCAGAATTTTTGCATGGGGGCTGGCCATAACGCTCTTCTCGGTGCTTTTTATTCCATCTGATATAATTTTTTTTGGAATCCTTCATTTGATTGGTGTTTCAATTATTCTGTCAATCCCCTTTATTAGCGGAAAGCGTTTGCCTCTCCTGCTTGGCTTGTTTGTTGTTCTTTTGCCGCTCTTTTTTGATTACCAGAGCATAAGCCTTGACTTCCTTGTATGGGCTGGTTTTTCTTCCTCCCCTCCAAGCCTTGACTTTGCCCCTGTTTTTCCGTGGTTTGGTGCAGTGCTTTTAGGCATTTCAGCAGGCAATTTTTTGTATTCAGGCGGCACTCCAAAATTTAAGCTCAAAAACCCAGGGAACAAGGTTGTTTCTTTTGCAGGGTTTCTTGGCAAGCATTCGCTTTTCATTTATTTCATTCACCAGATGGTTCTCTTTCCACTGGTTTTCCTGTTCTACAAATTTTTTTGAGCAACCAGAACAATCCGCTGCTTATGCTTTCATGTTTTGCTACCGCCATGCGATTGATTTTTATGTTGTCGCCTTCAATTAATACCTAGGCATAAATACTTTTTTCTAGCGTGGTGTTTTTTTTGGCTTCAATCAAAACGGTCGGTTTGACTAAGAAATTCAAGGATTTAACCGCGGTTGACTCCGTTGATTTGGAGATTAAGAGTTCAGAGCTGTTTGGCTTGCTGGGCCCCAACGGAGCAGGCAAGACCACTTTCATTTCAATGCTTTCAACAACGCTTCTTCCAACTACCGGCAGCGCAACCCTCAACGGCTTCGATGTTGTAAGGGAAGCTGACAAGGTCAGGTCCAGCATTGGCATTGTTTTTCAGGACCCAAGCCTTGACACAAGGCTTACTGCTGAAGAAAACCTTTACCTCCACGGAATGTTTTACGGAATGAGCGCCGAGGAAAGAAAGGAACGGATAAAGTTTGTGCTAGAACTTGTGGACTTGTGGGAAAAAAGAAAACTGGAGGTTAGAACGTTTTCCGGTGGAATGAAAAGGAGGCTTGAGCTTGCAAGGGGCTTAATGCACAAGCCAAAAGTACTTTTTCTTGATGAGCCCACGCTCGGCTTAGACCCGCAGACAAGGCAGCACATATGGAAATACATCAAGAGACTGAACAGAAAAGAGAAGCTAACAGTCATTTTAACTACGCATTACCTTGAGGAAGCAGACTTTTTATGTGACAGGGTTGCCATAATTGATTTCGGGAAAATTGTCGCGCTTGACACCCCTTCAAACCTGAAGAAAAATATTCGGGGCGATGTCATCTGCCTTAAGTCATCTGATGACAAAGCCTTGAAGGAAGCTCTTTCAAAGAAACTGAAAAGAGAAATCGCTGTTACAGAAGATGATGGCGAGCTGTGCTTCAATGGTTCATCTGAAGATCTGCCAGGGATAGTAAGGGTTGCAGACAAAAGCAAAATCAAGCTTTACTCAATGGAGCTCCACAAGCCAACACTTGAAGATGTCTTCCTGCACTTCACTGGCAGGAATATAAGGGAGAGCTTGCTTGGCAAATCAGACCAAGGAACTGCTTATCTGAGAGACTTTCAGAGGATTGTCAGATGAACACTAGCGGGTTTTATGGCTTGTGGCTCAGGGAACTGCTGCGGTTTTTTAGGTCAAAAACCAGAATAATTGGAACGCTCGGCATCCCATTTTTCTTTATACTTGTTTTTGGCTTTGGCCTAAGTTCGTTTGTTTCGGTTGAGGACACAACTTATTTTCAGTTCATTGTGCCAGGAATGATGGGCATGACTCTGTTGTTTCAGTCAATGTTCGGCGGATTAAGTGTTATTGAGGACAAACAATTTGGTTTCTTTAAAGAAATTTTGGTTGCCCCGATTCCTAGGCCATTGGTTGTTTTAGGGAAAGCGCTTGGCACTGCAACAGTAGTAACAATTCAGGCAACGATGGTTATGGTTGCAGCGATGTTTCTTGGATTTTCATTCAATTTTTCTCTTCCAAGCATAGTTCTGGCGCTGTTTTCAATGTTTTTGGTTTCAACAGGCTTTGTTGGGTTCGGCTTGATTTTCGCAGCCAAAACAAATGACCCTCAGAGCTTTCAGATAATAGTAAACTTCCTGATTTTTCCACTGTTCCTTTTGGCGGGAGTTTTTTTTCCATTGGACAGCGTTCCTGGCTGGATGCAAGCAGTTTCTTTTCTGGATCCCTTAACTTACGGAGTTGATCTGCTTAGAGCAGCTTTAATAGGGTTAAGCTTTTTCCCAACATGGTTGAGCATTTCTGCCCTGCTGTTGTTTGATGCAATAGCGCTGCTTATTGCTTCCAGCTTCTTTTCACAGGCAGATTAATCAGCCAAAAGAACAATCAAATAAATTTGAATTTTTAAAGCAAGTTTATTAAAATTTTGTTTTATTTGAATATTTGTATGAAGCACATAGTTATTGCGCCATTCGATGGTGATTTAGGCGCCATATTGGATGGAATAAAGGAATTCACTACCGAAAAAATTGTTTTGACTCAACCCAAAAGATGCTTTGGCTTTTAAGTCGCGGTTTTTGGTCTCGGTGTCTTTTCAACACTTTGTCAAGTGAAATAAAAACACCTGTTTTCTTTTTGACAAAGTGTTGCGTTGACGGGTTCATGACGTCCATTAAATGTTGGGATACCCCTGCCTTTAGGCAGAGGAGGACGTCACAAAAGCACCTCCTGGTGGGGAACCGAGCCTGAACCGAAATTCAGGCCCGATGAAGGGAAACGTCTAAATCATACTTATTATGTCCAAATAATTTAGACGATTCTAGTATGTTTTGGTGCATTTTCTTTTTAAACCTTTCCTGTCAGACGTCTTCTATCCCTTTTTCGCTTATCACGAAGAGGGCTTCTCCGTCAGGCAGTGAAGGGGAATCCACAAGCTTTGCAACTCTTTTGTTTTCCTTGCTTTTCCTCAAATAAATTCTTGTTTTCGAGGCGTGTGCAAGCACGTTGCCTCCAATTGGTTGAGTCGGGTCACCAAACAATATGCCTGGGTTTTCCATAACTTGGTTTGTTACCAGTATTGCAAGGTTGTTCATTTCAGCAAGCTTTGCTAATGTTCTCAGGTGCTTGTTTAGTTTCTGTTGCCTTTCAGCCAACGTGCCCCTGCCAATAAACTCTGACCTAAACTGTGCTGTGAGGGAGTCAACTATCATCAGCCTAATGTTTTTTTCTTTCACTAGGTCAGCTGCCTTTTCAGCCAGAAGCATTTGGTGATCTGAATTGTAGGCCCTGCTTATGTAAATGTTCTTTAGCACTTTTTCCGAGTCAAGTCCGTACCGCTTTGCAATTGCAATAATCCTCTCCGGCCTGAAGCTGTTTTCAGAGTCAATGTAAATGCAGTTACCGGCCAAACCACCTTTATCTTTCGGCATCTGAACCGTTACTGCTGTCTGAAAACACCATTGAGTTTTTGAAGAAGCAAATTTCCCATAAACTTCTGTTATTGATTGGGTTTCAATGCCTCCTCCTATAAGTGAGTCCACTTCCTTGCTGCCCGTAGTTATTTTCCCGATGTTTTCCCTTCTTTTGGCTATCTTGTCAGCAGTTTCATAACCCATTTCAAGTGCATCCCTTGCTGCCTTAATTGCTTTGTCAGCTGTTACCTCTCCCAATCCAGCTACTTCAACGAGTTCCATTGGAGATGCAACAGCAATTGTTTCAAGGCTCTTGTAGCCAGCAGAAATTAGTTTTTCAGCGCCCTGCGCTCCAATTCCAGGCAGGTCACTGATTGATTTGATTTCTTTTCCCATTCCACCACTCCTGTGGCTGTTTTTTGAGGAACGCGCTTTGGGAAACGCTTCCCCTTTACAGGCCGCATAAGAATTAGATTAAAGGGCTTTTAAATAATTTCTGCAGTGCAGTTCCGGTGCGCTAAAAACTTTAGCCCCCTTCTTTTGGATTTTCTCTTTTTAGTAAACTTCGGCGTGCAGTTTTTTTATTGTTTGAACTGAATGCTCCGGGCAACCAATTCTTTTTCCCCGCCAAGCCCTTTCTTTACCCGTGCCTCAACCGTTGCTTCCCTGCCAACAACCTTTTCCTTTATTTCCTCGATTAATGCGTCAGGGCCTTTTTCTTCAAGCTCTTTCTTCATTTCTTCCCTGCTTTTCTCGATGAGTGTTTCAGCTTGTTTTCCGAAAAAAACGCAGCGCATGCTCCCGCTCTTGTCTTGCAGTTCAACCGCAACTATGAGGTTAATGTTTGGTTCTTCCACTTCGCCGCACTGCTCGCACACGTACCCTTCGCCTATCTGCTCCACTTTTTTGCTGCAGTTTGGGCAGACAAGGTAATGCAGTTTTCCTGGCAGGATTTCCTTTATTTTTGCTTTAACCTCAATGGTTTCTCCTTCCTCAAGTTTTGCAATCTCTTTCCTTTCTGCTCCAGAAACAACTGTGTCAAGTTCAAAGCCTCTGGGGTTTTGGAGAATGCGAGCCTGCCAGCCAAGTTGCAGCTCAACTCCGCGCAACCCGTCCTTTGTGTAAGCTCCTTCAATTTTCACGAGCATTCCTTGCCTCAGTTTTTTTGCCTCTTCCACCAAGTCATTCCACGCAGTGCACCTTGCAACAGCTGTTTCATCTGCAAGCTCAAAGCTCAGTAACTTTCCGTTCCTTCCTTCTCTTTCAAAGCTCCGTTCATCGAAAACCCTTGCAATTTTTCCAAAAACATCTGCGTTGTCAATCCCTGCCTTCAGTTCCTTCACCTTCAACACAGCAGTGTTTGGCTCCGGGAACGCAGCATTTTTTTTCTTGTTCAAAATGAATTGCCCGCCATAATTTAGGCTCAACTGCTTTTTTTCGTTGTAGGTTGAAACAGAACAGTTTTTCAGAAGAAGTATGTCGCCTCTTTCAACTTTTTGCTCCCAGAGTTTTGCCACGTCGTGATGCCATAAAGTCAAGCGCACCTCCCCAGAATCGTCTGCCACAAGCAAATTGCAAAGCAGGCCCTTCTTTCCGTTCTTTTCAAAGCTTTTAGGCGAGAAAACATGCATTACTCTTGCAAGAACATCAACATTGTCCGTGCCTTCCTTTAGGCCAGCCACCTTTGTTTCAGTGCCTGAATCAAAGTCAAGGTTAACCCCCAACTCCTTTGCAATCATGAACGCGGCTCCTGACTCAGTCAACAAGCCTGAAAACCTGCTTTTTTTCTCGTCAATCATCCGCTGAACTTCCTCCCTGCTCTTAGAGGAAGCCTCAACTATTTTTCCTACCGCTGATTCAATGCTTTGAGTTGAAGGAGACAAACAAAACCCCTAATATTAATTGCCTTAAATCCTTTTTATTGTTTCTAAAAAAATTATGTATACTGGTTTTTTCACTTTTGGTTTCTTTTTTCACGTTCACTGGCCGTTATTTCTGGAATTTATCTGGAGTTTACTAAGATTTTTATATGTTCTTATTCCCATATATTTGAGTAATTCGCATGAAGCAGGGAAAAGTTTACTCCAAAATATTAAGCAGAATTTCATCTGACGGCGGGCTAACCTTCCTTGTAATTGATCCCCCGAACCAGCCCCCGCAAAAAGCAGGGGAAATTGCCAGAACCGCGGAAGAAGCAGGCGTTGACTTCATTACAGTTGGCGGCAGCGTTGGAGCGCAAGGCGACCTATTGGACCACACAATCAAATCAGTTAAGGAAAATTCTTCTCTCCCGGTAATCCTGTTTCCAGGCAACATTGCAACTTTAAGCAAGTACGCTGACGCAGTTTACTTCATGTCAATGCTGAATTCAATTGACCCTTACTATATTTCCGGCGCCCAAATCGCTGCTGCCGGCCCGCTGAAAAAACTTGGCCTAGAAATAATTCCAACTTCCTATATTGTAATAGAGCCCGGCAGGGCAGTCGGCTGGGTGGGAAGAGCACAGCTCATTCCAAGGAATTTGCCTTACCTTGCAGGAATAACCGCGCTTGCTGGAGAATACATGGGTTCAAAGCTTGTAATACTTGAGTCAGGCGGTGGTGCCGAATCACCTGCACCAAAACAAATGGTTGCGGCGACAAAAAAACAAATCGATGTGCCGTTGATTATTGCAGGCGGCGTGCGGAACGAAAAATTTGCTTACGAAACAATTAAGGCAGGAGCCGACATAGTGCATGTCGGAACAGCTGCTGAAGAAAAAAACCGCAACTCCAGCAAATTAAAGCAGGCCATTTCAAAAATCACGAAAGCAGTGAAAAAAGCCGGCAAAGAAAAACGCTGATTCAGGAAACAATTGCAGTGATTTTTTCCGCGTTTACTGAGTAAAATTCTGCAAAAGCCCGTTTTCCTAAAAAACCGCAGCCAGTAACCTCAATTTCTGCTGTTTCTCCTGGCATTAATTCCTTCAGGTTGCAATTTGCACACTCAATTATTTCCATGTTATAGAATTTTGAGAACAATCTTTCAGCGTCAGCATTCCCTACATTTTTTACCAAAAAAATTGTTGTAAATATTTTTGGGCAGGCAGTAATTTTTCCCAAAACTTCTACTTCAAGCACTGTTTGCTCTAGTATCTCGTATTCAAGCGCTGCTTTTTGCTCCACAATATTCTTGTCTGAACCCCCCATATACTTTCCTTCATCAGTTTCAGTCTCCTGCCCGGCACCGCGTTCCTGTATTGAATAGCCTGAGTCAACAAATTCCACAAGGCCTTCACTGCCAGGCCTTAAAACAGCAACTGCAATTATTGCAGCTGCCACCAGAAATATTGCAGCCAAAAATTTTTTCTTTTCCATTGCACTAACCCAGTAAAATGTGGCTTCAATGCAGGTTCACTGCATTTTGTTCTATGAACCCAATGAGAGCTTTGCGTTTAACGCTGCTTCCTCAACTTTCAATTCCACTTTATTTGATTCAATTTCATTCAGCATTGTATCACTCGAAACAATTGCTTTCACTGAAAAAGTCCCTGCCCCTTCGAGCCTTGCAAATATTTCTGCCACAACTTTTTCTCCGGGCAAAACGCTTTCAAAGAAATCAATGCTGCCCTCACTGCTCGAATAAACCCACGAGCTTGGAATGCCTTCAAGTGCAACTTTGACGTTTTGTGCTTTCACATTCCCGGTATTCTCTATTTCCACAATGAATTTTGCAACAGAATTAAGTCCTGCGAATCCATCATTAGAGCCACTCCCCCAATTTTCATCTGAACTTAAAGGGAAAGTTTTTCCACTTAAGGCAATAACCGATATTGCAGTGTCAACAGCATTGCTTTTGTTGGTTTTTCTTCCAAAGCTGCCGTCACCATTTTGGAGGCCGTTAAGGCACTCAATAGTTTTCTCTGCCTTTTCTGTTTCATTCCATTCACTAAAAGCAATGCCCCCTAAAGCTGTTCTAAAACCATCAACAATGCACCCTTCTTCGTCCTGCTGCAATGAAAGCCAGGCAATTGCGTTTTCAATGGCTTCATCCCTTGCATGTTTTGCAGCAGCCAGCGCAATAATTGCTTCCTCAGTAAAATCAACTGAGCCAGCGGAATCATATGCATTGTAGCCAAAACTGCCGCCGGGCTGCTGTACCGACAGCAAATAATCAATAGGGGAATTCCCCTGCTTTTCAGGCAGCTCCTCCCCTGCCTGAGAAAAAGCAACAATAACCCAGGAAGTTGTATCAACGTCCGATGAAGGGGTCCCGCTCTTAAAGCCTCCGTCCTCTTGCTGGGTTTCTGCCAGTTTTTCAATGCTTGTTTTCCCTGAAACAGAAAAGCTTTCAAGTTTCCTTCCTGTTGAAATAAGCGCAATAACCGCAAGAGCAGTTTGAAGGCCATCCCCAAAAGAAGCATCGCTTTCCTGTTTCTCAATGAAGTAATCCTGCGCTTTTGCAATAACCGCCTGAGGCAAAACCACATTACTATCCGCTGAAATGCCCAAAGCCATCAGAGCAAAAGCAGATTGAAAATCGTTACTTCCTATTTCGCCATTTTCTTTCTGCCTGTCAGAGAGCCATTCAATTGCATCCTCGATTTTGCCTTCCTTGTAGTCAAGGGAAACAGTGTCAGAATCCAGAGGTGTGTAATCGCTTATTCCAACAATTGCTGGCGCATTGTTCACTGAAAACTGCCAATAGCTTGAAAAATCATCAGAGGTTCTTATGCCATCAACACCATTTACGAAAGCTGCTTCCTTCAATCCATCTCCATCAAAATCAAAGAACTGAAGGTCAAGGCCAAGGCTTTTCTGGTTTGCTACAGCCACGAAAGCTGAAAACGCATTTGCATCCTCCATGATTGTTACAGTTTCCGATACATCTGTTATCCCGCTTTCCATTGGAAAATTATACAAAACAGTAACGTCTTTCCCGTAAGCTGCTCCGAGCAAAAAAATAACGCAAAAAAGCAGGAAAACTTTTTTCATTTCACCACAGCAATTATATTTAAATAAATTTCTTAAATAGAACTTTTTGGATAATGATTATTACTCTTAAGGATAATATGTTTTAAGGTTTTAGTGGTTCAAATGGATTTGTTTAAGGCTCTAGGAAACCAGAACAGGAGAAGCATCCTTAAACTTCTTCTAAGGAAAGAGTTTCACGTTTCTGGCCTGGCCAAAGAGCTTAACATTTCTGTGCCTGTTTGCCTTAAGCACATAAGAGTTCTTGAAGGAGTTGGCCTTGTTGAAAGAACAGCAATCGGAAACAGCCACATGATTCAGCTAAGGAAAGAGGCACTTAAAAACCTGGACAGCCTATGGCCCTTGTTCGAGAAATCACTTGTTTTGGAGGTAAGCGAGGGAACATCAATGCTTGATGCCTTGAAAAAAATTTCCAGCCTGAAGTTCAAGAAAACCCCGACAGGCTACTTTATTACATCAGTTGACGGAAAAGAGGGAGTTTACACTTTTGAGGTTGATGGTGAACTGCCAAAGTATTCCGCAGATAAGTTCAAGATAAAAAAAGACATTGAAGTTGAACTAAAAAGGCTTGTTCCGGTTGTTGGGAAAAAAATCCAGATTAAGGTCAGCTAGATTTTTCCTGTTTTTCCAGCTCATAAACTGTGGCTGCAACTGCCTTCTCAGTTGAATAAGCCGGCTTCCATCCAATCGCAGTTATTTTCTTGATGCTGTAATGCCTTTCTCTCACCAGCCTGTTTATGTGCTCTGTTGAAAGAAAAGTTTTTTTGCCAAAAAGCTTGTAGGCAAATGCAGCAATCCTTGCAACAAAAGCAGGAATTGTTTTGATTTCCTGCTTCAATCCAAGCTGTTTTTTAAGCAGAAGCACTAGTTCCCTGAGTTTCATCGGCTTTTCCTCCGCAACAATGAAAACCTCTCCAATGCTTTCCTCTTTTCCAAGCAAAAAAACTAGCGCACTAACCAAGTCATCAACGTAAACAACCTGCCAGTAATTGTTGCCGTTTCCAATCAAGGGAACTTCTTTCCTGACAAGCCCAATTATTTCATGCCAATACTTGTTTGGGCCTAACACTAAAGCACTCCTTACAACAGTTACAGGCAACGCCTCTTGATAGGCAAGCACTAGTTTTTCAGCTTCCGCCTTGCTTTCCTCATACCTTGTTTCAGGTTTTAATGGAAAGGTTTCATCAACAATTCCAGTGGTTTTTCCAGCCACTCCTGTTGAGCTCAAGTAAATAAACTGGCTTACCCTGCTTTTGGCGGCTTCCTCAAGGATGTTCTTTGTTCCCTGCACGTTCACCTCAAAAAGCGTTGGCGAGCTTTCATCAAGCTCTGCAGCGAGATGGTAAACAATTTCAATGCCATTCAGTGCTCTCTGCACCCGCTCCCTGCTTGTAATGCTTTGGCCTTCAACTGCATCAAAACTTGTCACTTTGTGGCCCTTAGCCGAAAGTTCCCTTGCAAGCCTGCTGCCAATGAAGCCCCTGCCACCAGTAACTAAAATATTCATTTCCAATCACTATTAAGAATAACAAAACAGTATTTTAAAGGTGTTAGAGTGTTGGAAGTAAACGGAGAATCAGGGGGCCAAATGCTGCGCTCAAGCCTTGGGTTAAGCGCCCTGCTAAGAAAGCCGGTCACTATTTACAACATAAGGGCCAAGCGCCCTAATCCTGGTTTGCAGGCACAGCACCTAACTGGCTTGAACACACTAAAAATTCTTTCAAGCGCAAAAGTGCATGGAGCCGTTAAGGGCTCAATGAAAGTTGTTTTCAAGCCCGAACAGTTTTCAGGCGGAAACCTGAATGTGAATATCGGCACAGCCGGCAGCGTAATGCTTTTAGTGCAAGCAGTGATGCTGCCATCAATGCTGAAAGAGACAAAGCTGAGAATCTTTGGAGGCACTGATGTCCCTTTTGCTCCAAGCTTCAATTACTCTGAAAAAGTTTTGTTTCCTGTCCTATCAAAAATGAATGCAAGGTTCAGCGCTTCGCTTGTTTCAAGGGGCTTTTACCCAAAAGGCAATGGCAGCATTTCTTTCAAGTCCCTGCCGGCAGAGCTTCCGCTAAATCCAATAAAACTAACAAAGAAAAAGAAAGTGAAATTCGTATGGCTTTTTTCTCATTCAGCTTCTCTCCCGCAGGAGGTTGCAAGGGTGCAGGCGCTTGCCGCAAAAAACACCCTTAAAGAGCTCGGCATAGAAGTGGTTGAAAGGATTTCCTCCAAGCAGCAGGGCACTTCAATTGGTTCAGCAATTGACCTAATAGCCAAAGCAGGGCCTGCATCTATTGGTGCAAACGCTTTAGGTGCAAGGGGCAAGCCAGCTGAAGAAGTAGGCAAAGAAGCAGCAGAAAAACTGTTGAAAGAACTTAACTCAAATGCTGCTGTTGACTCGCACTTGGTCGACCAGCTGATTCCGTTCATGGCGCTTGCAAAGGGCAAAAGCGAAATTCTTTGCCCAGAGCTTTCAGAGCACACAAAAAACAACATAGCAGTTGCTGAAAAATTTCTTGGAGTCAAATTCAATTCAGTTCAGGAAAACAATGCAGTAAAACTCTGGGTGGAAGGGGCTGCATTCAGTTAAAGCCTTGGCCTTGCCTCTATTAACAAATCCTTTAACAAGAGGCTGGCTTTTTCAACTGAAAGAAGGTCAAGCAGCTTTTCATCATTCACTACTCCAGTGCCTTTCCCGGCAATTTTTGGTGAAACAAAGAGCATCACTTTGTCAACAATCCGTTCCCTTAAAGCAGAGGAATTGATTTCAGAGCCCCCTTCAACGAGAATGCTTTGAATTCCTGCTTTTCCAAGCTGTGCAACCAAATCCCTTAAATCAACTTGTCCATTTCGTTCCCTAACAGTAATTACCCCAACGCCTTTTCTAACAAGTGCCTCAATTCTTTTGCTCGGCGCACTTGCAGTGCACGCGATAACCGTTTTTGCGTTTCCGCCTAAAACTCTTGCCTTCAGTGGCACTCTCGCCTTCGAATCCACTACCACTCTTAAAGGGTTCCTGAAAGGAGCAGTTCTAGCAGTTAGCAGCGGGTCATCCTTTACAACAGTGTTGACTCCCACCAGAACTGCGTCAAACTCATTTCTAAGCAAGTGCAATAGCTTAATGCTTTCCTTCCCAGAAATTATTTTCCTTCCTTTTCCCCAAGCAATTTTTCCATCAAAAGTAATAGCGGACTTAAGCAGCACAAAAGGTGTCCCCGTTCTATGAAACTTGAGGAACCCTTCATTGAGTTCTTCAGCTTCAGCTGAATTCACTACTTTAACTTTAATGCCTGCTTTCCTCAATTGTTTCAGCCCGCGGCCGTTCACTAATGGGTTTGGGTCCCTTAAAGCAACAACAACGCGTTTAATGCCGGCTTCAATTATTTTTTCAGTGCAAGGCCCCTGTTTTCCGTAATGGCAGCATGGCTCAAGCGTAACATGCATTGTTGCGCCTTCAGCCCGTTTCCCAGCATCCTCTAATGCAATCGCTTCAGCGTGCGCTCCACCAAAGCGCTTGTGGAACCCTTTTCCGACCACAATTCCTTTTTTTTCTATCACGCATCCGACCTTTGGGTTTGGCTCGACAAAGCCCCTTCCCCCTTCAGCCAAATTCAATGCAAGCTGCATTAACTCTTTTTCTCTCATTTGCATCGCACTTCCACGTCCGAATCCTCTGCCAACTGTGTCACATCAGGAAAGCATTCAGCACTTCAGGCCAAGCAATTGATGCAACAACCCCGAGAAAAACAAACGGGGCAAATTTCGGCAGGTTCCTGTAAACCTTTACTTTATTAAAACCCAAAGCCTTAATGCGTTCCTGCAGCTTTTTGTCTATTACTCCCTTCATGCCTGCATTGATTTTATTCGCTTCTTCTTCTTTCAAAAAATCTGATGCAAGAATGTCGTCTTCTTCCAGTTCCCCAATTTTTACCTCTTCCAAGAAAAACTCTTTTCTGATGCCGCGCTCCAATGCAAGGAATGCCAGCGCAAAAACCATTGGAATGCCCAGTGCAACAGCATAACTTATTGGTGCAATTCCTGCTGAAACCAGAAAATAAAAATAAACCACAAGCACCACGCCAAGAAAAATGCTTTTCCTAATGCCAGCTGAGTTGAATTTCCAGTCAATCCCTTTCCTTGCATATTTCATTACGTAAAATACTGCAAGGAAAACAACTGCTGTTATTCCTGCAACAATCAGCACGCTCAAAATAAACACTGTGCCATTAAGAAAAGGCATAAGCAGTGCGGTTCCCGTGAAGAGCTTAACATCCCCGCCGCCAATTTTTCCAAAGTAGTAGAGGGCAAATCCCACAGCAAAAACAATGCCTGCAACAAGAAACGCGTTCAAGTCAAATTCAATTAGGTTGAAAATCACTCCCAATGCAATCATTGGGTATGTTATTCTGTCAAAAATCAGGCCTGTCTTAATGTCAGCGTAAGCTGCAAGCGCTGTTCCAGCCAGAACAAGTGCCTGCCTTAAAAAAAGCAGTTCCATCACACCAACTACCTCAGCTTCAGTTTTCTCTTCTTTTCGAAACCCCTGAATTTTTTCAGCAGCCCCTGAACGCCACCTTTTTCAAGCTTTTTTTGGTCTATGCCCTTAAACTGCTTGAACACTTTGGCCATGTTCTTGTACTGCTTTAACAGCTCCCTGACTTCTTGCTGTGTTTTTCCCGCGCCTTTTGCAACCCTTGCAATCCTGCTCCTGTTAAATTTTTCTGGGTCGTTCCGTTCTTCCTCCGTCATTGAGTCAATCATTACTTTAAACCCATCCAGTTTTTCCTCTCCAACCTCAAGCATTTCTTTTGGGAGTTGTGCCCCCAAACCCATCATGTCCATTACCTTACTTAATGGCCCCATTTTTCTGGCTGCCTTCAGCTGCTTGTAAAACGTTTTAAGAGTGAAGTTTTCTTCCATCAACCCCTCCAAGTCAAGCTCTTCCTCTTCCTGCACTTCCTTTGCTTTTTCCAGCAGTGACTGCAAATCCCCATAACCCATTATCCTGCTCAAATACCGCTGCGCGTCAAAAGCCTGCAAGTCATCGGGTTTTTCCCCGGTTCCCAAAAAAAGGACAGGCGCCTTGGTCTCATGGCATGCTGCAAGCACCCCACCCCCCTTGGCTGAACCATCAATTCTTGTAATAATGATGCCGTTTACTCCAACAGCTTCGTGAAATGCTTTAGCCTGCTTTTTCGCGGTCTGCCCCATGTCCGCTCCTATCACGAGCCAAGTATTGGTTGGCTTAAAAGCATTTCCAATTTCCTTTATTTCTTTGGTGAGTGCCTCATCCAGCGCATTTCTTCCTGCTGAGTCACAAACAACCAAGTCAAATCCCTTAAATTGCTTAACCCCCTTTTCTGCAACCACTGCAGCATTTTTCTCTCCTCTCATTCCAAAAAATTCTGCCCTTGCGGTTGCTGCAACCTGCTGTAATTGCTCGAATGCAGCAGGCCTGAACGTGTCAGCTGCAATTACCCCCACTTTTTTGCCGCGCTTTGCATACCACCTTGCTATTTTTCCAATCGAAGTTGTTTTTCCGCTGCCAAAAAGGCCAACCATTAAAATCCTTTCAGGGTTTTCAGGCACTTTGGGTGTGCCGCCGAGAACCTCTGCAAGCAAATCATAAGTTGTTTTGATTAAGTGCTCTCTTCTGTTGATGCGTGAAGGCAAATCCTTGAACGCAGATTCCTCTATTTTCCGGCTTAACTCCAAAACTAGGTTTACTTCCACGTCAGAGCTTATGAGGGCGCGCTGGATGTCCTTAACCGTTTCCTTAACCGTTTGCTGGTCCAGAACGCTTGAATTCCTCAAGCGCTCCATTGCTTTCCTGAGCTGCTCTCCCAAACCCATTAAACCACTTAAAAACTATTCAACAAAAAAGCATTTAAATTAGGCAATTCCACTGTTTTTTTTGGCATATAACGGCTATGTGCTTCAACAAGTTTTTTATTCTGCAAGTTCGTTTGTTTTTTGTGCCTAGAAGAAATTTCAAGTTTATGCCAGTGCATTTTCTGTGGTTCAAATCAAGGCTCGATAAAGGCCACCCTAGAACCCGAATAGCCAAAGAGTTTTCCAAAAGGTTCGGCGGCAATGAAACTACGATAAAATCATATTTATCAAGATATTTTCCAGAAAACCTCACACTGGAGCAGGCATTGTGGGAGTACAGGAAAACAGTAAAAACCCGTGAACAGAGAAGTGAAATTGCAAGGAGAAGAGCTGCTGCAAAGACTCCTGAACAGAGAAGTGAAATCGCAAGGAAAAGAGAGGCTGTAATGACTCCTGAACAGAGAAGTGAAAGAGTTAGGAAAGCTGCTGCTGGAATGACTCCTGAACAGAGAAGTGAAATCGCAAGGAAAAGAGAGGCTGTAATGACTCCTGAACAGAGAAGTGAAAGAGTTAGGAAAGCTGCTGCTGTAATGACTCCTGAACAGAGAAGTGAAAGGTCAAGGAAAGCTGCTGCTGCAAGGACTCCTGAACAGAGAAGTGAAATTGCAAGGAAAGCAGCAAGAATGCAAAGGTATAATTTGGTTAAAGACGTTATTTATGTTGAAGAACTTCCTTTGCTGAATCGGTTATCTGAACGTGAGAAGGCAATAAAATTTGTGGAGTTATCTCCAGTTATTAGAACTATTGTAGGCAAGTTTAGGCGGAGAGCTGATTATGAAGATATTTTGGGGGTCGTAAATCTTGCAGTTGCCGAGTCCTTGGCTAAATGGGACAAGAGAGTGGATTTAACAAAACTGGTTGAAGACTCGGCGAAACTCCATTTAATAAAGTACTTTGGGCAACTAAAACGGTGGAATATTAGGGAAATTCCTATTGGCGATATTCGCAGTATAGATGCTTTGGTTGGTCTTGTGAAACACGAATAATTCGGTTTTAATTCACTTGACAAAGTATTGAACCACTTGCTTCTGTTAGAAGCCTCAAAACATGCCACCAACTTCAGTAGGTGGTTTTTGGCATCAGGCAATTTTGCGGTTTTAAAACCTTTTAAAAAAAGTTTTATCAAAAAGGGGCTGCGCCAAAAACTTTTAAAATTAAAAGCAGCTTATTTGAATAGCTTCCCGCCTAGCAGAAAGAAAAGAAAAATATAAAGAAAAAGAATCAACTGAAACATTAGTTGATTTCAGCCTTTTCCCCAGCTTTTTTTCTCCTGAAATTGGCGTAAGCCCTGAACTTTGTTTTAGTCCATGGCTCTGGCTGCTTTTTTCTGAGCTTGAATTCTTCTGCAAGCAGCTTCTGCCTTAAAGCTTCAGATGGTTTGGGGAAAACAAATTCAGACATTGTTTTTTACTCCTTGCTCTCTTCTTCAAAGTCGTCCTCTGAAGAAAAATCTTCCTCAGCTTCTTCAGACTCTTCCTCTGGTTCCTTTGAGCCTTTTGCTTTGCTTGCTGGAGCTGAAGCAGCGGACTTCTTTCCTACTACCTCTCCAAAGGAAACCTTGCCTCTAACAGCATTTATCTTGACTTTTACCTTGTCTCCTTTCTTGGTGTTAGGAACGATAACCACAAAGCCCTCAATTTTGGCTATTCCGTCTCCTTTTTCTCCAACGCTCTCAATTTCAACGTCGTATTCCTGCCCTTCCTTTACTGGAACAGGTTTTCTGAACCTTAAGTCATTGTATTTACTGAAAGCCATATTTATTTCTCCTCCCGTAGAAACTGAAAGGACGCCTTGAACACCAATTATGAAAGTGCCCTAACACAGCGCTTTAAAACACTCAAAATTAGTAATTCTTTGGGTCCAATCCTGTACTATATATGCCATTGAACTCTATTTAAAGCTAACGTTAACCCAAAACCCGCTCAATTATGTACTTTGGCTTGAATTCCACAAGGTCTTCGTAGTTTTGGCCTGTTCCGATGAAAAGAATGGGTTTTCTGAGCTTAAAAAGCAAAGAAATCGCTGTTCCACCCTTAACGTCAGCGTCAATCTTTGTCAAAATGAAGCAGTCCAGCTTCAATGCTTCATCGAATTCCTTTGCCTGCTGCAGGAGTGCTTGGCCAGTGAAGGCTTCTCCAACGTAAACCTTCAAGTCCGGCTTTACTACCCTGGCTATTTTTTTGAGTTCCTCCATGAGATTCCTGTTTGTTTCCTGCCTTCCAGCAGAGTCAATAAGCACAACATCAGTGTTTTTTGCCTTAGCTGACCCAACTGCATCAAATGCAACAGCCGCAGGGTCAGAGCCATACTTGTGCTTTACAACATTCACTCCAAGCCTTCCAGCGTGTTCCTCCAACTGCTCAATGGATGCGGCCCTGAACGTGTCAGCAGCAGCCCAAACAACCTTCTTGCCTTTCTTTTGCAGGGCATACGTTAGCTTTGCAATGCTTGTGGTTTTTCCAGCTCCATTCGGGCCCAAAAAAAGCACAATGAACGGCTTCTTTTTCTCCATCTCCTTGAATATGTCAATGTTTTCGGTTTCCATTATTTTGTGAAGGGCTTTTCGTAATTCCTCTTTCAGTGCAGTTGAAACATCTTGCTTCGAGGAGAGCTCTTTCCCGACAAGGCTCTCCTTAATCAGCGAGACAATTTCTTTGGCAGCATCCAGTTCAACGTCGCTTTCAAGCAGTGAAAGCTCGAACTCATCCAATAACTCTTTAATGTCTTTTTCTTTTATCTTAATTTTTCCGGTTAGAATTGCTTTGGCTTTCTCCGCTAAGCCAACCCTTGCCTTAAGTTCTCTTTGCTTTTCGCCCTTTGCTTCCTTCAATCCCTTTTCTTCTTCAACCCTCACTGGTTGCTCTTCTAATTCAGTTTTTTCAGCTGCTTTTTCGGTTCCTTCAAGTAACTCCTGTTCTGGAGCCATGATGCTTGTTTCTTTTCCTTCAACGCCTGCCATTCCAGCAGGTTTTGCCTGAGGCAATTTTTGCAAACCTTCTCTAATAGGTTTTGGCGTAGCCTCTTTTTCGTAAACCTTTTGTTGAAAAGGTTTTGCCTCAGCTCCAGCAGTTTCCACGATTTCCTGTTTTCGTTCAACCGCTTTCCTTATTTTTTCAGTAAAATTAGAGATTTTTTTCTTTAAGAAATCAAACATTCCTAACCCTGTTACCTCAGCTTTCTTTCCTGCTCTGCCTGAATCCTTCTTCCCGTCTGGATAATTCTGCCCAGCTGGTTCAAGTTGTTTGCTGTTTTCTGCTGCTCGCCCCTGCTAAATTCAATCATTTTCCTGAGCTGCTCCATTTTCTTTTCCAGCTCTTCAACTGCTTCAGAAACCGCCTTGTATGCCATGACGTTTCCGGCAATCGAGTACAGCACTTTTTTTTTGTCCTTCACTTCAACGTTGGCGAAAACCCCTGAGCCAAGTGGCACCAGAACTCGGTTTTCCTTTTCAGATTTTTGGATTTCTTTAACCGCGTCAATTGCGCCGGATGTTTCTTGCATCAGCTCTTGCACGGCAGCAAGCCTGATTTGAATTTCGTTCAGCTTAATTCTTTCTCGTTCGTAGGCTTCCATTAACTGCTGTGCAGTCATCGTAACCTCTTTTTTTTCAGCCACCTACTTTTCCCCCCTGACTTCCTTTAACTCCCCAATCGCTATGTTTCTTCTCTTCAGCCTGTTCCTTGAGCCAAAGAGGGCCAAAACCTTTTCGGCAGCGTCATTCTCGTTAACTGCACTGACTTCCATTGAAAACTTTTTCTCTTTTCCTTTTTGAACAAACTTCCCTGAAACCTCAAACCTTTTTGCGTTTCTTTCCATTGCGCTCACTTCCAGCATATTCAATCTCCACTTAATCCTTCATTAATTCTAAGCACCTCGTATGAAGTTGTGAATTCCCCTATCAGCGCTCCCTTGCTGTTCGCAACAATGTCATTGCCTATGAATTTGTCGCCGTAGTTAGCGCTTGTAGGCTGGCCCCTAACCCCAAAAATTTTTTCAAGTTCTCTGAACTCATCCTGTTTAATATTTGGGTGCACGATAAACCCTTTATTTGTTACTGTTGTTGCTGCCCCAGCAAGATTTGAGCCAGCAACAGTCATCCTAGAAAAATGCACGCCAAAGAATTTTTCCAGCCCTTCAACAGTTTTCTTTCCAATCAACGGGCTCGCAATTCCTCCATTCTCGTTAACTGCAATCAGGTTACCTAAAGCGTGAATTCCCTCCAGTTTCTTTGCTTGCATTCCATGCCTTTCCAAGAAAGCAACTTCTTCCTCAATCACTGTTTCAGGCAAAGCAATCATTTTCCCAAGCATTACAGAGAGCACCCCCAAAAGCGGTGAACTCGCAAGGCTTGCCTTAACCACTTTTGCCCCGAGCTTTTCCTCAATTCCGGCAAGCTCTTTTTTCTCGATAGAGAAAGGCACCAAAAAAAAGTCCTCGGATGCAACAGCAAAAACCCCGACAAAAGGGCTTCCCCTAATTGTTTTCTTCAAAAAATGCATTTGCCTTCCCTTTAAGCTTATATAAGGCTGCCACTATCTCCCAACTTTTCTCTTGATGTCCACTGCCCGCGCTGCCTTCTCTTTTTCTTTCTTCTCTTTCCTAAGAGCTTCTTTTGCTTCCTCTTCCTCTGTTTTTCCCTCTTTTTTGCCTTCCTTCTTCTCTTCCTTTCCCTCTTTTTTTGCTTCTGCTTTCTCTTCCCTTTTCTTCTTCCTGTCCTTTTCCTGCTCTTCCTTTCTTTTCTTGAATTCCTCTATTTCCTTGCTCCCCTTAAGGAAAACCCTTGCCTTTTTTTCCTCCAGCAAAACAGTTACATCAATTCTCCTAGGAATGTTTTTAGAGTGCTTGCTCAGAAAAGCGTTCACTTCTTCCCCCAAAAAAACGCTCTCCGCCTTCGAGTGCTTTACCGCGAACCTCTTGATTTCCTTAACAGCCTTTCTGACTCTCTTGCTTGTAGGCTGCCTGAAAACACTTGCCAAAGAAACAACAAAAGACGCTTCTCCTTCCCTCATTCCAATCCCTCTCAGATTTTTTTTCCTCATTTTTGTATGCAAGTTAAATTCTCTGTTCCAGGTGCCCACTAAACATAATTTCTTCAGCACCTCACTTATCTTTCAGCCTTCTCCGTGCACCGCTCTTAACCCTTTTAACGTTCCTATTCTTTCCCTGCTCTGCCTGCTTTTTCTTGAAGGTTAAGCCAAGGTTTGTGCTGCGCCAGTGCCTGTGCTGCCTCTTGTTCCAGATGCGCTTGCCTGCCTTCTGCATAACCCAAACAGGTGCATTGGTCAGCCCCGGCCCAATGGATTTCCTGGCGGAAATAAGGAAATCCTTTTTCTCTGCTTCCTTGTTCTTGCTCATTTTTTAAACCCTCATAAACATTTTTATGTTCCTATCGTTCTGCATTATAGCAAACAGCTTATATTTTTGAACTTTTTATTGCTGTTTGCTAGTTGCAAAATGCAATTTCAATGTCCAATTACTTAAGCGTTTTGCTATAACTTTCTATTACCCTGTCTGCATTCCTTATTTTCATTTTCTCTTGATTTTGAAATCCTTTTTTGAACCCAATTGCGCCAGAACCTGCTTCAGTTGTTCCTCGCTTAGTTTTCCTTCAATGTTCCCGCTTCTTGCATGGTAAAGAATTGCCTGCACTGCATTCAGGTAAAGCTCTTTGTTCACAAGCCTGACATTGTTTAGCCGCTCCCTTGCTTCCTCGGTTAAAACACTCTTCACCATGGAGTTCAACTGCATTTCAGCCTGAAGCCTTTTCTGTTCCTCCTTTTGTTTCCTGAAATAATTTTCCTTTAGCTGTGAGAGCTCCTCAAAGTTCTCTTCACTCATTTCTCTTTTTTCTCCTCTTTTTTGTGCTCCTTCTTCTGGTCTTTTTTCTTCTCTGTTTCCCTTGCTCTTTGCTCTTGTGCTCTCAGCGCTTCCCTTGTTTCCTTTGCTGCCAGGTCAGCTTTCTCTTTCCCCTTAACTTCCACTGCTTCCTTCTTTTTGTGCTTTAAGTGCTCTTGCACTTCCTTTGATTTCTTCACCAAAAGGCTTTCTCCTTTGCCGGTAATAATGCGTCCTTTCTTGGCTTTCTGTATGAGGCCCTCTTTTTCAAGCAGCTGAAGGCAAACCCTTATTATTTTTCCCGAAGCCATTCGCTTTTTCTCCGGTTTAACTCCGCGGTTCTTTCTCCCGCCATAATAGCTTCTCAGGCTCCCGGTTCCAACAGGCCCATCACGGTAAACGCGGTAAAGAACTGAAGCGTTCCTCACAAAAAACCAGTCAGGATTTTGAGGGGCCCTTTCAACGTGCTGGCCTGTTTTCACGAAGTCAGCCCAAGCAGGCTTTTCCAGTTTTCCCTCAAATCCCTTTGCAACCTCTTTAATGAGTTCCGAGGCCGGAACATCAAAAACTCCCAAAAAATCCACTTCCCGCTCCTTTCAGAGCATTTGTTCAAGCTGTTTCCAGCGAACTCCAATTCCAAAAGAATCAGAGCCTTAATAGAAGAATTCTCCCAGAAAAAGGTTTTAAAAGGTTGCTTTGGCCGATTAAGCAGGACCCTTCAAGGTTCACAGTCTGCTTTAGTTGAAAAAGAGTCAGGCCTGTAAATTTTCAGTGTTCCGGTTGCAGTTAACAAATCCTCTCTGCCCTGGGTTTCAAGCCAGCCATCAGTTGAAGTTTCAGTCAAGTAATCATTTATCTGCCAGCAAATGGCATCATTGAATTTTGCCCAATAATTGTCGAGCGCATTACTAGCATTGCTTCCTGTAATTGCAATTCTTAAATCCTGAATGTTTGGGTTTCCAATTCCACCAGGATAGCTGTCAGCATAAAACCTGTATTCTCTTGGGCCTCTAGTAAAGTTGTCGCTAAGCACTAAGCCCCCAACAAATTCTGACTCGCATTTCCTTTCAGTTGCATCCCAACTGCACTCAAAATAAAAGCCGTCAATTGTAAAATTCTCTATCGCAGGATCGCAGATAGTTGAACTGCTGTGCCTTATGCAGATGCTGTTCGCAGCAGTTTTTGCCGCCTCAAAGCCACTGCTTGGAGCAAGGCCGCTAATCAACGCAACAACTATTGCCGCAACAAGCACCACTCCCCCAAGCAAAAGAAGGTACTCCACTGCTGCCTGCCCTTTCACCGCATTCATTCATTACAAGAAACGCTTTTGCCGTATTTATTTGTTTTGGTTTGCGCTTAACGTTTTAGGAGATTTTGGTTAACTCAACATCGTCAAATAAAATTTGGTGGGGTTTTGGCACTCCTATAAAAGACCCGCCAGATTCCGATCTAACTCCAATTTTCACGCTGCTTAAACCAGAAGAAATTGTTTTTTCAACACACAACTGCTGGTAAGTGGAACTAGTATCTAAAAGTTGCTCGCTTCCATCAAGGTAAACTTTGGCGGTTTTTCTGAAACTAGCGCCTCCTTCACGCACATAAGCGCACAGCCTGTAAGTTCCTGCTCCATAGGTTGCCAAATCAACTGTTTGTGACAGGCCGCTTCCAAACCAGCCAACGCCGTTCCATGAACCGGTTCTAGGTGCCGTTTCGTTCCGTCCCCCGAATCCAGTGCCTCCCCCGAACTGGTCACTTGCCCATAACCCCAAGTTCTCAAAGCTTGGCTCTGAAATTGCTACAGCAGCACCAGGGCTCCCACCAATTGCATAGCTTTCTTCCCTGCACAGTTTTTCAATAGTGCTCCATTCACAGTCAAATGTTTCTTCCTGAATTTTAACTTTTTTCCCTTCGATTGGGTCAGGCAATCCTGTAAAAGGATCTACATGGGTTGGGTCCCCATCGCATTCTGTTTTGCTTAATGCTTTCACGCATGCAGCATCAGCAGCTGTCTTTCCTGCTTCATGGGTGCTTCCTGCCGGAAGGCTGCTGATTATTGCGATTGCAATGCCTGCAACAAGCACTATGCCCCCCAAAAGCAGGAGGAATTCAGGAGAACCTTGCCCTCTGTTCATTGCATTAAAGAAGTGCTTTTGAAATATTTAATTTTTTGGGTTTTCCGATTCCGCGCTTGTTTTTCTTTCAAAGCCGCATTCGAGGCACTTAATCAGCAGAATTGTTCCCTGCTTTGAGTGCTGTGCATTGTTTTCTTTCTTCAAAAAAGAACCGCATTTTTTGCAGAACCGTTTTTTCAGCTCGCTTGGAATCGTTGCCTTGTTTCTTGTGCTGATTTTTCTCGCAAGATTGATGTAGCGCCTGCTTCTTTCAGGGTGCCTTGAAAAGTTTTTTTCAGCTAACTCAAATAACCGAAAAATTCTTTCAAGCGCAATTTCCTGCTGCTTATTTTTTTTCACGCCCCCACCACTTGAAGAGTGCCCTGAATGAAGGAGTAACCTTGTTTTCTTTAACCAGCTCTCGCACATCGTAAAGCCCGAAAAATTGCCCTTCAGCCATTTTTTCTGTGTGTATCTTTATTCTGCCGTCATGCACGACAGTGAACAGAGTAATCAATTCCCTGTTGCGTCCGTCCCCAAAATCCGTTTTACCGAACTTTATCGGAAGCAAACCAGCAGAAAAACTGAGGTTTAACTCCTCTTTCAGGCCGCGCAGTGCAGCTTCCTCATAGCTTTCATTCAATTCCACTTGCTTCCCTACACTAGACTCCCACAAATTAGGGTAAAGGGGCTTGTCAGGCAACCGCTTCTGGAGGAAAAGCTTTGCCTCCCGGTTGAAAACCCACACGTGCACCGCGCGGTGAAGCGCCCCCATCTCATGCACCTCGCTTCTCGGCGCTGTTCCAACAACCCGGTCCGTCCTGTCCACCACTTCAACCAGTTTTCCATCCATGAAAAAAATAAGTGGTTGCTTTTTTTAAAGTGAACTATTTTTTTTGTTTTTTCCGCTAATTCAGCACCGTGCCAGGCTTTTTTGATATACGACAAAATGCTTATGTATTTGAACAAAAACTGCATTTTGCAACTAGCAAACAGCAAATTAATGATCAAAAATCAAAGCTGTTTGCTATACGTTTAAATACTACTTTAGTGTTTATTATTTCGTTGATGGAGGCTGGGTTCGTAAGAACCTTGATTGCCGGTTGGAATGAAAGAAAATTTGCAGGGGCTAATTCTTCTAACCCGTTTCGGCGGGCTTAGAATTCTTCACACTTTAACTTTAAAGGAGGGTTACAATGGCTAAGAAAAGGTCTTCAAGCTCAAGAAGCAGCTCAAGCTCAAGAAGCAGATCAGGCTCAAGAAGTAGATAAATTTGCTGTTAAAGCAAATGTTCTTTTTTAATACCGCGGGCTTTGCCCGCCCTATTTTTTTTGGAATTATTTATTGCGCGACAAAAAAGAACCTAATAACAACACCCGCTTAATTTTATAAAAAAAGAAACAAATGATTTAATTTGCGAATCAGTTTTTTGCTTTATCCCATAAAAACTGAAAATATTTCTCATAAGATTCTGCCAATTCTTTATTGTGAACAAGTATTCCTATGGGCTTCTCAACCCAAAGAAGAATCCCTATCTGGTCATTTCTTATAATTGTTTCTGATAATGGTTCAAAACCTTTAGCGTAGAATTTAATTTCAGCATGGGGGTAATGGCCAGTTGCTCTAACTTTCTTTGTCCACTCCCTTAATGATTCATTAAACAAAAGCTTGGCTTTGATTTTCTTCCTTGCCCTTTTTTGATGGTAGTCAATCCAAAATGCATCACCCATCATTACAGATTCAAGAGGCGAACCAATGGTGTGGTGTTCTTTGCCTCCTGCTTCCAGCAACTCAAAAAGAATTTCCCGAATCCCGCGAATCCCTCTAAACATCATAACCTCTGGTTTTTCTTTAGACAATCCTTGCTTAGCCAAAAGCTCAGGAAGAATTTTTTCAAATCTTTCTTTTTTCTGGTCAATATAATCTAGGATGTGCTTTGGGTTTGTGGGCTGGTAATTATTTCTCTTTCCTTCTTTCAAGTAGGTCACAAGGCCTTTGTCAATCAATTTGTTCAGAGTCATATGCACAACAGAATTATGCAGATTTGTCTTATCCAGAATCGGGCCAGCAGTTGAAGAGCCTAATTCTAGCAAGGCTATATAGACCTTTATTTCAGCATTAGTCAAACCAATATCTTCCAGTATCTGGGGGTCCATATTATTATAGCTGCTCTCAACCCTATTAAACCTTTCTATTATCCTCCTTTTTTGGAGAATAACTGAATAAATACCACTTCTACTCATTATACTTATTACAAAGAAATTTATTGCAAAGAAACCTCCTTACAAAAACCTCAAAGTGACTTCCAATGCTTGTAAACGTCCTTGCTCATATCCTGGCATTAGATTTTGCTTATTTCATTCCATTTGTTATGAACAACCTGTTCTGGATTTTTGTTCTAGCGGCAATTGGGGTTTTCATTTATGGAAAAAACCCGATAGTTGGGGCAGTATTTGTAGCAATTTACTTATACGCTACCTTTGATTTTGTCGCATTGTTCGGTTGGGTTTTCAGAAAAGGTTTTTTTTGGGCACCAATGCTAGTTTTCCTTTGCTTAATAGTGTTTGATAATTTCTTCCAGAATATAAAGTGGCTTTCTCCCAGAAGAGCAGCTTTCGCTGGAACCATATTTTACTTATCATTAGTTTTCATTAACGTTGTGCTGTGATAAAAATGGTGTTCTTCAAAAGCTTCCTCCACGCAGTTTTGATTTCAATTGCAATCCTCTTTGGCAGCGCTCTGCTGTTCGGCTTCCAGTCAGTTTCCTTCATTGCCTCAATAGCATACTCGCCAGTGGGCTTCATAATTATACTCTTAACCTTCTTTCTGGAATTAGTTGGAATTAGGTGGTAAATACATGTTCTTGGAAACCCATGAAGGCCGAGCCAGTGCCATGCAACGCATTCGCATCTTGCCGGCTGAGGCAGTACTACAGTCCCACTGAAAGTGGGACACGTACAAGGTGCCGGCTGACTTTTCAGCCGAATGCAGCCGCGGGGATTCGAACCCCGGCTGAGACCTTGGAAGGGTCTAATGCTACCACTACACCACGGCTGCCTTCACTACAATTCTGCCTTAATTTGTTTAAAAAAGTTAATGGTTTAAATAGAACCTTGTTGTTTATTTTTTATGGTTGGCCCTGCTTTCATTGTCTTTGAGGGAATTGACGGCGCGGGAAAAACCCTTATGTTGAAGCTTTCAAAAGAGTTTTTGCTGGAAAAGGGGGTGCCAGCAAAAAAAATTCTTTTAACAGCGGAACCAACTTCCAGTTCCTATGGGAAAAAACTCCGCAGTCTTTTATCAGAAGAGCAGGACCCAAAAGCAAACGCCAGGGTTTTTCTTGAGCTTTACCTGAAAGACAGGAAAGAGCACTTGAGTGAGGAAATCCTCCCTGCCTTGGATAAAGGAAAAATTGTTTTATGCGACCGCTTCAAGTACTCCACTATTGTTTACCAGGGGGTGCAGGGCATTCCGGTTATGGAACTTATTGCAGCTCACCGTGGAATGAGGGTGCCTGATGCAGTCTTCATTTTTGACTTGCCGGAAGAAGTAGCGTTAAGAAGAATAAACAATTCTAAAAGCAGGTCAATTGAAAAATTCGAGAAAAAAGAATTTTTGCTGAAAGTAAGGCGCGGCTTCCTTGAACTGCGGAAGATTTTGCCTGAGGAAAACATTAAGGTATTCAATGCTGACAAACCAAAGGAAAAAGTGTTTGAGGAAGTGAAAGCAGAGCTTTCAAAGCTGCTCGGCTTCTGAGCTAAAGGCGTTTTGCCAGAAAAATGAACACTCCTGCAATAACTGCAATGAATGCCACTCCAACAATTCCTGCAATAACCAAATAGTTTTCTAATTCTGCGCTTCCACCATTGCTGCCGGAAACTTCAATGCCAACTGGCTTCTCGCTTATTTCCACTTCCCCTGGTTTTTCTTCTGGCACAACTATTTCAAACTCTCTCAGTTCCGGGGCCTCAATTGAAAGCAGGAATTTTTCCGGCTTAACCCCTTGCACTTCCAGCACAACAGTTTTTGTTTGCCCTGCTTCAACGCTGACAGTTTCGCTTGCAAGCTGCCTGCTCTTTAATGAAAGCCTCAGTGCAGCGCTTCCATCTTTTCCCCCGCTGTTCTTCAGTTTCACTTCAATTGATAGGGTTCCTTCCTTGATGAACGGGCTAACGTCAAGGATTGAAACTCTGCTTTTCTCTTCCATTTCGGTTTCTTCCGGAAAAACCTCAACGCTGAACGAAATGTTCTTGTCGGGAGTCAAAAAAATCATTCCGTATTTGGTGAAGTACCCTTCCCTGCCTTCTGCCGGGGTTACGGCTTTCCATGAAATGGTTTTTTCCTCTAACGGCTTGAACCACTCAAGCCTTGACTGGTTTTCCGCCTGAATGTCCTGGTGGAATAACAGTTCTACAGGAATTATTATGTTTGCTGCTTTCCTGTTTTTGACCACTGCCTTTACCTCAAACTCTTCATTCAATCCAACCCTTTCAGGTTTAATTATTTCTACTTCCACCAAGTCCTCAAAGAACTTTATGCCGTTTACTTCAACCTCCGGGTTGTGCAGGGTGCTTTCAACGGTTATTGGCTGCCTGCTCACAGTTGTTGTCTGCAGGTTTACTGATTGGTTTGCGTCCAGTGTTTTTGCAAGCGTGAAGTGTGCTGCATCAAGGTAGCCGGCCTCTCCATAGGTTGAGTCAACCCCAATCCAGCCGCTGTTTCCAAGAATTACTTCAAGCCAGCCGTGGTTTCCAAACAGTTTCCCGTCAAAGCTAACGCCTGAAACATACCTTGTGGGAATGCCCTTGATTCTGGTAAAAGCAGCTGTAAGATTGGCAAACTCGTCGCATACTCCTCTTCGCGAATTGTAGGTGCTTTTAGCGCTCCAAGTGCCATTGTAGTAGTTTTCAAAATCGTAAACAATGTTTTGGTTAACCCATTCAGCGATCTCCCTTATTGATTCAAGCTCCGAATCACTTTCAAACTCCAGCCTTGTCTTGCTTTCAAGTTCCTTGTCATTAACCTCAATGTAGTCTGTTTCCTGTAGGAAAGACTGCATTCCCTCAAAACCAGAGCTTATGTTAAAGTCTTCCCCTAGTTCAACGCTTGAGCGAGTCTTAAGCCTTGCCCGCACCTCAATTTTAAATGTAGGAGTGCCTGCAAACTCTTGCAAGTCATTCACTTTGAATACCGCGAACTTGTTTGGGCCTTCAACCTCATGGGTTGCTTCAATCACTTCTGTGCCAATCAACAGTTTTTCATTTATCCATATAACTTCCTGCGTTTCAGTGTCGTTCAAAGTCAAAAATTTTAATTCAAGAGTGTCACCGCTGCTTATTTCCCCTGAAAAGCTGCCTTCAGCGCTCAGCAGAACGTTGACATCCATTTCCTTTACAGAGGATGGCCTGAACTCGAGTGCGCTTGCCTGAACAAGCAGAAAACTGAAGGCAAGTGCTGCAAAGAATTTTTTCATTTAATAGGAATATCCGCCACAACTATTTAATTTTAACTTTTTTTGGCAGGCCCCCGCTGGTGTAAATTCCTAACGCCAGCAGCACCAAGTGCTCCACAATAATGGCAACTACTGTAATTGTTGGGTCAGTGAATGCGTTGAACACCAAGGGAAGTACTCCTGCAACCCAAGCAACAGCAAGCTTTTTGGCAGTGTGCAGTGGCCAGAGCCTTTCTCCGACAATGTAGGTTATTCCAACCAAGGAAAAGAACGAGAACACTATTATGAGGACATACGCAAAGTCCATTGAAGCGTTTTCTCCGAACACTTCTTCAATAAGCTGTGTTTCAACCGGAATAATCGGGGTTACTTTTGGCCTTGCAAAGAACTCATCCTCTTTTTGCAATGACTGATTGTAAACCCTGAAAACAGTGTTACCTGGTTCTTCCACAATGAATTCAATCGGCTGGCCCTCCCTTACCTCAACAGTGAGAATGTTTCCGCTCGGCGGGATTATTTCAGCTGCAAACCCGAAAAGCTCTCTAAGGGTTGGATGCAACACCAGGATTCTCTGCACGTCTCCAACTGATAGGAGCCTGTCAAAGCTCAAGTACACTAGGTTGCTGGTCTGGTCAATTGGATTTGTTGAATCCTGCACTTCCTGGAAATCAGAAATCAAGTCAAAGTCCGAGTCAATCAAATTTGTATTGGTTCCAAGACGAATTTCCTCTTCATCTGTTAAGCCATCGCCATCAGAGTCAAGCAAGCCAGTGCCGGTTTCCACCTGCTGGCATTCAGCGCCCTCAACGCATGCTCCCTGAACGCACACAAGGCAGCCAGTGCATTGCCCAGTATCTTTCCTGAAATCGTTGCAGTCCTTGTCCCTTGTAATGCAGTCTCCGTCCTGGTCAGCTAATGTCTTGCGGCAAAAGCTTCCATCACCGCTGCCGCCTCCTCCGCCGCCCCCACCGCCTCCGCCCCCGCCACCATCACCGCCACTGCCAGAGCCGCAGTCTGCAGAGCAGTTGTCCTGGTTTTCGCCTGCATCACAGGAGCCGTTGCCGCAGGTTGGAAGGGGTTCGCTTACCACGATTAAGCCAGTAAGGCTTGGGTTAGTGGAAGAAAAGTACTGGAACGTGCCAGTGGAATTGAATATTCTGCTGAAAGCTGAATTAGGCGCAATAATGCCACTATCCCATTTGCCGTCAGGGTTAGGGGAAGTACCGGAAGTAGAGCTTTGGTTCACTGTGTCAAGGTTAATCCAAGTGACAGTTCTTCCAACAGCAATTGAGGCATTTGAAGGGGAAAACCCAGAACCATTAATGAAAATGTGCGTAGAGTCCTCCACACAGTTATTGATTGGCGCATTAGAGCATGAAGCGCTGCAAGTGCTCGGCGCATTGCATTGGTCAATTGTGCATGTAACTGAATCAGGGCAGTCAGAATTTAGGATGCATGGGTTTGTTACAATTCCGGAACAGCAGAAGCCAGATGAAACTGGTTGGGTTCCGCAGAGGCAGGGTTCGCTTACCGGCCCACTAGGGCAAGAATCAAGCACAACATTGCTGCACTGCGCACTGCACGTTCCAGCGTTAACGCAAATATCTGTTGTAAGGGAATTGGAGTCATTGCAGCCAGCATCGTTAAAGCATGCAATAGGCGAACCGCAGCTGCTTACATTAGCTGAAGGCAAGGTAACTGTTACGGAAACATTTTGTGCATTGGAATTGCTTACAAGACCATTGTAAAGGTTCAGGTCGCTAACCCCCTGCCCTATCACATTCAGCTTAACCGTTGCAAGTGCCCCATTAGCAGGATTAATTTCCCCTGCAATTGTTCTAGTGCAAGCAACTTTCCCTACGTGGCCTGGTGCAAAAGTCCAGTCAGATGAGTCAGTGCAGAACTGTTCGCTTGGAGAGGAAAGGTTTCCTAAAAGTTTAGTGAAAGTGATGCTGTTGTAGGAGAGAATGCTGCTCTTGAAGTTTAGGTCAAACTGGTAGCCGTAAAGGTTGTTTACGTTTGCAGCAACAACATTTACATCAACCGTTTGCCCTACTGTTAATTGCTGGCTTGAAACAACCGCATTGATGTTGCCTGCGCCAAAAACACTGCTAGCAAACAGCAGAACAAAAAAAACAATAACTGGTTTCTTCAATAAATCCCCTGTATTCTAATGCCCTTTTTCATATATTAACTTTTTGAGGCAATTTTTTTGTTCCAGCTTGTCCAGCAATTCTTTTTTAAGCGTACTCTGCCAAGAATTCTTAGCGGCTTAATGGGCTCGTGGTCTAGTGGCTTGTTCCGCCAGTTGATTGCTGTGGAACCCATCAATGACAACACGTTTACATCGTGTAGGTCGGCAGTTCGAATCTGCCCGGGCCCATTCGGCTGAAACCTCAGCAGGCAAGGTGCAGAAAACCAGTTTTTCCGGTTTCTGTTCACCCACTTTTTGCTAATTGTGAAGCCAAAAAATATTTATATTAGAAAGGCCATGCTCTCTTTAAATGAAGAAACCAAAACTGTTTTTAGTTTTGATTGCACTGGTTTTTTATTCTGCAGCTGTTTCAGCTGCTATGGCAAGCAGTATTTCACAGTATGGTATAACTTGGACATTTGACCAAGAGTATGAGACAGGCCAGTTCGTTAACGGCGATTATTGGGTGCTGGGGCCTGTGACTGTGACGAGTGTGACACCGGTATGGGATGGCAATAAGAATGGGTCAATGCTTGACCCTGTGCCGGGCGCGGATCAATCATATGATACAAGAATTAATGATTGGTATAGATACAACGATAGCACTCGGGTGAGGTTTCCCACAACTATCAACGGCATTAAGTCACTCATATCTGTTAGAGGAGTGGACAATTACAATTACTCCAGTAGTCAAAAGAGCGCCGTACATAGCGCAGCAGTTTTAACAATCGTGAATGAGGCTGTTCCTGCTGGAACATTCAGACCGGCTTTTGTTGCCGGGTCCAAGACATTTTACGGTACCTCCCAAGTAAATTACGGCTTGCTGCCGAATCTTCCTGCGCCGCCAAACGTGCCTGATTTATCTGGCGTCATGAAAATGCCTTGGCTCTATCATGGGCCAAAGACTTTTGGCGAGGAACTTATTTTTCCATTTTCGGACACCGGCAGTCCCTATCCGCTCACTCAGACGAAGCTTGTCTCTCGTATGTCTCTTGTCATTTTGCTTGACGTCCCCAATAAAAGAGAATTGACCGATCGATTGATCCAGTTAGGTATCGATAATTATCCTATGGCTTTGCAGAACAAAAATGCGTGGGTGGCTGACGGTGGCTACGGCGGCGGGCATAAGTGGCCTATCTTATTTGCTGGAATTATGTTGGATGATTCAGCGATGAAATCTCCACCCCAATTTTATGCGGCTCCCTATGCACCTATTTATAAGTTTGCTGAAGATGGATACCCATTTTATAACCAGCAGAATCGGGTGATGTTTGGTACTAATCAATGCTGGGCATTTTATGGATACCAAGCTCCTGACCCCCGTTGTAGTAGCAATTGCATGTGCCGCGATGGCGCCGGCCAACAGTATCCAGAAGACTTGCCCGGAGGGGGACACTATCGATTTATCACATCTCTTGCTTGGGTGGGTGAAGTGCTTGCTTCACGTATCTTGAATCAAACAACAGGTGCTATGACACTCTGGAATCAACCGGCGTTCTACGACTACACTGATGAGTGGACAACTCGCCCTGACTGGTGGGTGAATAATTCAACAGCATATTATAGTGATATTTATGGATATGGTGGAGATGGCGATGGATTTATGACATATATGTGGAACTTATACAGAGGACCAACTTGTTATGATCAAATCCAGAACGGCGATGAAACAGGAGTTGACTGCGGAGGAAGTTGTCCTGTGTGTGTTGTAGATTCATGTTTGAATGGAATTCAAGATGGCGATGAAACAGGAGTGGATTGTGGTGGAAGCTGCTCTTATGATTGTGCAGGGCAAGGTTTGGACCAGAATTTTTTACTACAAATAACTGCTTTGAATGGCAGTGTTTCCAGGAGCCCTGACAAGCTGGTTTATTCTAGTGGCGAGCTTGTTTCTTTGACTGCCGTGCCTAACTCAAATTATGGGTTTGTTTCTTGGGGTGGTGATGTTAACAGCATTCAGAATCCCGTAGCAATAACCACGGATTCAAATAAAACAATTAATGCATTTTTTTCTTTGGTTTGTTTTGATAGGACTAATGACAGTGAAGTGAATATTTTTGATTTGGTGTTTGTTGCTATTCAAATGTTTTCTCAAAACCCTGATTTGGGTGCTGATTTGGATGCTGATTTAAGCGTAACGATTTCTGATTTGGTGTTAATGGGGATAGAGTTTGGAAGCAAGTGCTAGTGCAATGCAAAGTGAAATAAAGTGCAGCATATTCGCAAATCAAATGCAGTTTAATGTAAGTTGTGTTGCCGTCCTATCTCGGATAGGCTTTGCAAGTTGCCGGCTGGGTTTTAGGCGAAGCCACTTTTGGTAAACCTTTCTTTAAAAAGTTTTAGCCGAATGCGACCGCCGGGAATTGAACCCGGGCCACAACCTTTTTGCAAAACTTCTTGAAAGCCAGAACTTTAGCCCTAGTTTTTGGCAAGGTTGCATCATGCCATTAGACTACGGTCGCAAACAATATTATTTTTCCCACAAGAACCCTTAAAAAACATTAGAAAAGTACGGTTCTCCGCTGGAGTTTAAAATAGCACAATACGTTGGCAATCCTGCCTACTTCTTAGGGGTTGCTCAGGCAAACTCTTAAATATTAATAATTCCTATCTGTTAATGGCATGCGCAGGATAATGTTTTTCAGGGTTGCTGGAAGGGATGTTTACCTTCCAAGGCTTGTTGGGGCATTCATTTTGCTTGCCGCGCTGCTTATGTTCATTCAGGCTTCCGCAAAAATGTTTGACTCTTGGGATAACCTCAAGGAAGTAGAGAATTGTCTTGCAGTTGCTAGAACCGAGCCAGAGTTTTTTCCAACATGCCAGCAGAACGCTAAGGCTTCACTTGACCTATACGTGAGGCTTGGGCAGGACAACTTAACTGCGAGGCAGTTTTTTGGAGCACTGCTTGTGCCTATTGCAATGCTTTTGTTCTGGCTTGCAGTGCTGTTCGTTGGCTGGATTTTTTATAAAACAGGAGAAGTCGTTGTGCCAATTGAGGAATCCTGGCATGACTTCCCTGAAAAGAATCCCGGCAAAAAAAGGAAAAAGTAGTTAAAGCGTTACCGCCTTAACCGTTCCTTCTTCAATTTTTCCCTTTCTCACTCCTACGATGCATTCAACCTTGTTTTCAGAGGCTTTTTCAACAAGCCGTTTGGTTATGATGCCATCGAATACAACAAATTTTGCGTTCTTGTTTTCGTCCAGTGAAGTCACGAGGTCTCGAACGTTTACTTCGCTTAATTCGTTCATTTGCGCATCAAAGAGTTTTGCCTTAAGTGTTCCCTTAAGTTTCTCCATTACCGGGAGAAACTTTTCCCTGTCTTCCGGTGAAGCAGGAGCCTCCCGAATTGGCTCTTCGAACTGTTGCCTGCTATGCATGTAATCGTTTCTTTCTCTTGGTCTTCCCCCAGAGTACCTTGGGCTTCCATATCGGCTGCCTTCCGGCCTTCTTGGCCCTCTGCCGATTCCGCTTCTTTCAGGGTACCTTCTGTTGTATTGCCGTTCCCCAGATTCCCTGCTGTAGCTTCTGTGCTGATAGCCTTGCATTGGTCTTTCGCGTGAACCGAAAAAAGGCGCTTTAGGGAAAAAGGTTTCAGCTGAAGGCTCCTTTTCGAAAACCTTTTTCCTAAAAAAGTTTTCAGCCGGCACTTTTTTTTCAAGTGACTGGATTATTTCTTTTCTTGTAAGCTCTTCAACTTCTTTTCCGTCAGGTGCCCTTGCAATAAACTCCAGCCTGCCAAGTTGGCTGAACCTTCTTGCAATCAGCTCGCCGCCCCTGTCCCCGTCAACAAAAATTGTAACGCCTTTCTTTTCGCTAAGGTCAAGGATTGTTTGCGGGATTTTTCCGCCATCCATGCCGATGACGTTTTTGATGCTGTTCCTCAACAGGTTGACAACATCTGCTCTTCCCTCCACAACAATAATTTCCTTGCTGCTGTCAACATCAGGCCCAGCTGAAAGGTTTTCCGGGCCATACTCAACTATTTTAGCTGACCTAACTTCTTCCCTTATGCCTTCTGTTAACTCCATTGCGTCAGGCATCTGCTCGCTCATGAACTTTTTGAGTATGTCGCTTGCTCTCTTCTTGATTTCCTCTCTTTTGTTTGAGCGCGCGTCCTCAATTGTTTCAATCGTGAACTTTGCCTCATAGGGGCCTACTTTGTCAACGCTTTCGATTGCTGCTGCAAGCACTGATGTTTGCACCATGTCCATGCCGCTTGGAACAGTTAGTTCTCCTTTGGTTTTGCCCAAAATGTTTTTGTGGGTTATTTCAATCCTGCCAACTTTGCCGTTTTTTTGGAGCTCTTTTAAGTCAAGTTCATCTCCTAAAAGGCCTTCGCTTTGGCCGAATACTGCTCCAACAATGTCTGGTTTGTCAACCACTCCGTCAATTTCAAAACTTATTCTAACCATGTATTTGGCTGTATTAACATATGTTTTTGCCATCTGCTTCAACTCCTTTGATTTTGCAGAATTAGGGTTTTTTTAGGAGATTGAAGGCGCCCAATTTTGCAAGGGCTTCTTCCCTGCTTTTTTCAACTAAAACTTTTTTGTTCCGAGAATTTTTTCCTGAAACAATTTTCACTTTTGCTTCGAGCAGTTTTTCAAGCTCTGCTTCAATTTCCTTGTTTGCTTGCCCCTTGAGGGGCTTTGATTTTGTTTTGAGTTTCAGCGCATTTCTCCAGAAATCAAAGCCTTCTAGCTTGAATTCCTTTGAGTTTGACGTAACGTGCAGGTTCAGTATAAATCCTTTCACGTTTCTCGTTTTCTGAAAGCCTTAAAGCAACAAAAATAAACTCAAAACCTTCAAATTCCCTAAATGCAACCCTAATTTTCCAATTAAACCTTTAAATAAAGGTTAATACAATGTAATTATAAAAGAAAACTTATAATAACCTAACCTTTCCCTCAGTTTTTTTGCTTACCTGAGAAAAAGCCAAATTAAAGCATTGAAGTGGTTTTATGGCGCATTACAGTAAAGGTGCGAATGCTGAACGCGAACTGATTTCAATCCTTTGGCAGAACAATTTCAGTGTTGTTAGAACAGCTGGCTCTGGTACAAGCCCCCTGCCTGCCCCTGACCTGGTTGCATTAAGCAAGGAAAAAAAACTTGCCTTCGAGTGCAAGGCATGGAATGCAGGTTACTTGAACATTCCATTAAAGCAGATGGAAGAACAGCTTTTCTGGTGTGAGAGGGCAGGAGCAGAACTGATTGTGGCATGGAAGATACCCCGCCAAGGCTTTTTGTTCCTTAGGCCGGAAGCATTCACGAAAGTCGGAAAAAGCTACGCGATTTCACGCAAAAAAGCCCTTACCTCTGCCATAAATCTTGGCATCATCCTTGGCCAACAGTCAAAACTAGGCATGCAGTAAATGATTTTATAATACTTCTTTATATTATATATATTATAAGCAGGATTGGGCATATTGTCCCGCGCACATGTTGGAGTAGCTTTATTGTGCTTCTGCTGGTTGGTGTTTTGCTGTGATTGAGCTTGAAATAATGTTAAACGACCTCTCAAAGCTTTATGAGAAGGAAAAAGGCATTAGGAACCGTGTTCTGCTGGAAAAAGCCATAGACTCCCTTAAAGACTATGAAACAGCAAAGTCAACAGTGCTGGAAAACACATATTTAATCAAAAAGCAGCGTTGAAATAAGGCAATTGCAAAATAATTTCCTGTTTTTTTTCCTGTTCAAATTAATGTTTTCTTTCCAAAGAACTGGCAATTTCTTGTAAAAGCCCAATATCCACAGAGGACCTTGATGAATAATAGTGTGACAAAATCCGCGGTTTTGATTTAAACTTTTTTGCAATATCTTCAAGGGTACTTGTAACATATGGGTTGACTGAAACCAAGACATCTGCTTTTTCCAGATTCTCGTTCGGCTTCAAAGCGTAATCGAATATACCGGATGCTTTTACGTCAAAGAATTTTCCCAAATTGTTTTTTTCCGTAAATTCATTGAATTCACCCCAAACCGCTGCTGACGTGTACAATCCAGCAGGGCACACGAAAATCACGCGGATTTTTCTCCCCTTGCTTTTACAAAACCTTTCAAGCGTCCTTGATAGTTCGCTTCTTTTTGGTAAAGCTCTTTTTCCCTTAAGTTTTCTGATTAGTTGCGTGTTTTTGGCAATAATTCTTTTTCTTTTCGGCTTTAGCATTCAAATCACTGTTGCAACAAACAGCATTGTAACAGCAATCATGGCCATTATTACCATTATAATAATTGAATCAATGCTTGTTGTGGCAGCGCCGAAGGTAGTGAATAGAAGGTATATGTCTCCAACAGCGAAAGCTATCCCTAGAACAATCAGCAGCAGGCTGATATAGCGGTTCCTGGAGCCAACGCCTTTCAGCTTCAGTTCGTCCATGTCAAGCTGGACTGTTCTTACTGCTTCCCCAAGCTCGTTGAGTTTTACCCTGACGCGCTCGCTCAAGTCTGTAACCCTGTGAACTGTTTCGTTTATCTGCTCTTCAAATGTCTTGCTTTGCCCTGTAACGTCTTTCTCGTACTGCCTTAAGTCAGCAATAACTGCTTTTGTCAATCGCTCCCTGTTTTCATCCGCTGCTTTCTTTGCTTCTTCCCCAATTATTCTCTCTGTTTGCCCCCTCTGCTCTTCAATGCTCTGCTTCACTATTTTTGTTATTTCGCTTCGCAGCAAGGCAAAGGTGTCTGCCTGCCCTAAAAGCAGGAGCCTTTTTGCTTTATCAGGGGCAACCCCTAATGTTTTAAGGCTTTGGATTATTTTTTCCTCGCTTTCCCCGTCGCGCACCATTTTCTGAATTATTTCAATAATGCTTGCTTCGGATTTTTCTGCCATTCAGGTCACTCTGTTATAACTACCCTTTTTTCAAGTTTTTCCGTATTATTTGCTATCTTCACATTAAAAAAAATTGTGGTTTCCCCTGTTTGGGTCGGGGTTAAGAAGTATGTTACCTGTGTGCAGTCCATTGAGTCAATCTCAATCTCTTTTTCAGTGCCTCCCTCTGCGAAAAAGGTTTCATTGTGGACCTCTGCTATTAGCGCTGTTTTTTTTCCAGCCTGCTCATTGCAAAGCTCGAACTCGAAATTGAATGTGGAGCCCTTGAATATTTTGCTTGGAAAGTTGAGGTTGTAAACAAGGCCTGTTTCGCCGGCCTTCAGCACAACAAGCTTTTCGACTGCTTGGTGGAATGGGGCCTCTGCAACAATAGTAATCTGCCCCAAATTTCTGATGGAATTCAAATCAAGTGGCACTTCCTGCTGCGGCTTAACAGCCGGAAAATCATCCAATGCTTTTTTTCCTTCAACTGGGTGAATGTAGGAAATAACAACGTTGT
Source organism: archaeon GW2011_AR10 (assembly GCA_000830275.1). Classification (GTDB taxonomy): domain Archaea; phylum Iainarchaeota; class Iainarchaeia; order Iainarchaeales; family GW2011-AR10; genus GW2011-AR10. The sequence goes on from CP010424.1 coordinate 1,058,552, forward strand.
TTATTATTCTTGAGCTGTTGTTCTTGAACAAAACAATTTTCTCTCCTGTTTCAGGGTTAAACCGTTCATCTATTTCAAGGCCAGTGTTGAAGAGCGTTAGGTATGCAAGCATTCCTCCAAAAACCACGAAAATGAACAGAAAAAACATCACCACAAGGCGCCTTCTCCCCTCGTTCATGGAAACACGTCCAATGCTACTCAATTAGAGGCATCCAATTATTTAAAGGTTCTTTTTGCCTTTCTGCCAGTCAAGCAGGAGCATTTTGGATGCTGCCTTCACATCCGGCAGGCCGCCTTTTTTCAGCTTTCCTTTCCTTAGTGCGATTTCTTCCATTGCCTTTTCAGTGTCAAGCCCCTTAATTTTGACCCCGCAAATTTCTTCTTTTCCTCTTCCCTGCAACAGTTTCACTAGCTTTTCCGCTGCAAGCTCCGGTTCCTGCAATTGTCCCGGGCTTCTGGCGCCGATTAGTGCAAGCGATGTTTCATCCATTTCAGTTAATGGAATCACTCCAGGAGTATCAATCAGCAGTATTTTTTCGCTTACTCTTGCATACTGTTCTCCTTTAGTGAATCCAGCAGTGCTCGAAGTGCGCATTGTTTTCCTTCCCTTCAAGAGGTTTATTACAGAGCTTTTCCCGGTGTTAGGGTAGCCTACAACGCTTACTTTAACGCTTTTTCCCCTGCTTGCTTCAAATATTGCCTTCCTTAGTTTTGCCGTGCCAGTTTTTTCTGTGCAGGAAACAAAAACGGTTTCCTTCTTCAGGTCCATTTCTTGCGCTGCTTTCCGCGCGTTTTCAGTGCCGATTAAGTCAACCTTGTTGAACACAACAATCACTTTCTTTTTGTTTCTTCTTGCAATGTTTTCAATGCGCTTGTTCCTTGTCTGCTCCGGGAACCTGGCATCAATTATCTCCAACACAACATTGCTTCCAGCAATAGTCCTGCGCACCCTGCCCCAAAAGCCTTTTTTATCGAAACGGTTTTTGAAACCGGGCCTTCGGCTGAAATCTTTTCCCTCGGAAATGTTTTCGGAAAACTGTCCGTGACTAAAATTCTTTTTCATTCAATCATCTCAGAACCTGAATGTGTTTGTCATGATGAATGCTCCTATCTTGAAAAGGTAGAATGCTCCCGCAACCAGCACTGCAACCGCTGCAACCAAGCCAAGCGGGTTTGCAAACGAGAAAACCCTGTCAACAAGGAAAACCGACTGCAACTGCACAAGCCATACAAGCAGCGTGAAGCTTGCTGCAATGACCATCATCGCAAACAGCAGCATTACGATGTTTTTCAATGACTTAATCATTTTGCTTCAGCTCACAGGAGCTTTAGTTCCCTTGTGTAGTGGTCCAGCTCATTTGATGGTGCGGGCCCAATGCCAATGCAGGTTACCTCTCCTGACTGCACCTGCGTATGGCCTGCATCTTTTATTAGGGCAGCCGGAAACTTTTTCTTTAGCGTTTCAAACCATTCCACCAATTCTTTTTTGCTTGAAACCTTGAGCACTACTTTTTTCATTCCCTGCTCTTTCCACTCTTCAACCCAAGCAGAGTTCTGCCTTGCGGCTTTCTCCATTGCAGAAATTGATGCATGCGCACTCTGGCTTGCAATTTTTCCGCGCCCCATTCCCAAATCGGTTCTGCAGATAATTAATTGCTTGAATTCCATAACCATAAATAGGTTTTTTAGGTATTTATTTCTTGCCTGTCTGCTGCTCGAAGTTTTTCCCGGTTTTTCCGGTAAAAACAACCTGTGTGTGAGGATACGCTATTTCCACGTCATCCGCTTTGCTTATTCGGTCAAATATTTCCTGCGTTATGTTGCTTGCGGTTTCAGCCAGCCTCTTTGCGTGGGTGAAGTATTGAACACTGATTTTGATTCCGCTGTCCAAGAACAGCACTCTTACCTCTGGCTCTTCATCAGTTTTTTCGGAATATTCTTTTGTGTGGATTACAGCAGAAGTCAAAACAATCTTCATTGCTTTTTTGAGGTTGCTTTCATAGGTTACGTTTGTGTTAACTTCGCTTAAAACAAGTTCGTCCTTGAAAGTGTAGTTGATGATGTTTTGCTCAAACAGGACAGCGTTTGGCACCATAATTGTTCTTCCTGAAACCGTTTCAGTTCCGATTGTTCCGCCGATTTCATGAATGTAAATGTGCGTAAGGGTAATGTCTGAGACATCCCCTTTAATGTTCCCAATTATGATTCTGTCCCCTATTTCAAACGGCCTTTTTGTAACCACCATCGCCCAAGCGGCAATTCCTGCTATCGGCTTCTGTAAAGCAAAGCCCAATGCAGCTGAGAACAGGCCGAATGTCAGCCCAATGCCTGTAATTGAGCCGGAGTAGTAGAAGATAACTGCGATTGCAAGCAAAAATAGCGCGGTATACCTAATCAGCTTTGAGAAAATTTCCACGTTTGAAACCTGCTTCTTGGTTTTTGCCTTCCCAATAAGTGTTTTTTTCATTTTGTTAAGGGCAAAAGTGAACACTAGGTAAATGACCAGCAGAATACCAATGCCTGCTGCAATGGAAAAAAAATCCGATTCCGCCAGCACAAGCAGTGAATCAAAAAAGGCCATACACAAAAATGGTGATATCCAGATTAAAATACTTTTCTAGTATTGTAAGCGAACTCCAGAAACACTTTTATTCTGCCAAAAAATAGTTTCCTTTGCAGTTGCCCTCACATGCGTTGAAGTCTTTTGATGCGATCAGCTATCGGTGGGTGCGTTGAAAACAAATTATCCAGAAAACCCTGCCTGTTTTTAAGCGGGTTGTCAATGTAGAGGTGTGCTGTCGCCTTGTTTGCTGCTTCAAGCACTTCTTTGTCTCCTGCAATTTTTGAGAGGGCACTTGCCAGCCCGTCAGGGTTTCTTGTAAGCATTGCCGAATCAGCGTCTGCAAGGTATTCTCTCTGCCTTGAAACTGCAAACCTGATTATTGCTGCAACAATTGGCGTCAGAATTGCCAGCACTACTCCAAGCACAAGCATTATTATTCCTGCCCTGCCTTCATTCCTGTTCTTCCCCCACAAAACACTTCTCAGCAGGATATCGCTTAGCAGTGCGGTCAAGCCAACAAGCACCACAATGAGTGTCATTAATCTAATGTCATAGTTTTTTATGTGGCTCATTTCATGCGCTATTATTCCTTCAAGTTCCTGCCTGTTCATTTTCTCAAGAATGCCTGTTGTCACCACTATTACTCCGCGTTCTGGGTTCCTGCCTGTTGCAAAAGCATTGAGGGCAGTGTCATCAATCACGTACGCTTTTGGTTTTGGTATTCCTGCTGCAACTGCCAAACCATCAATGAGGCTGTAAAGGTAAGGGTGCTCTGCTTTCTTTGCTTCACGAGCCCCACTAATGGATAGCACTATTTTGTCTGCAAAAAAATAGTCCACTGCAAGGTATATGATTAGGAATATTGTTCCAACGATTATGCCGAGGAAACCGCCTCCAGAGAACCACATTTCTCCAAGAACCCATGCAAGTGCTATTATGAAAACCGAGAATGCGGTTACGAGCAGCAACGTGTTCCGGTTGTTCTCGGCAATCTGCTCGTACATGAGTTTCCACTCAGAACTTTACTTTCACTTGCCCTTTTGCTGCTTCCTCTACCTCAAAGTAGTCTCTCTTTCCGAGACCCAGCAGTGAGGCAATAATGCTGTCAGGCAGTGTTTCCCTTTTCGTATTGTACTTTAGCACAGTATCATTGTAAAACTGCCTTGTGTAAGCGATTTTTGACTCGATTGCGGAAAGCTCTTCCTGCAGCATGAGAAAGTTTTTGTTTGCTTTCAGGTCAGGGTATGCTTCAGAAACCGCGAACAAGCTCTTCAATGCTCCTGTGAGCATGTTCTCTGCTTCAGCCTTTTTTACAATGCCCTGCGCTTTCACTATTTGTGCCCTTGCTTCCGTAACCATTTTGAACGTTGTTTTCTCGTGCTTTGCGTAGCCCTTAACCGTTTCAACAAGGTTCGGAACAAGGTCGTGTCGTTTCTTGAGCTGGACATCAATCTGGCTCCAGGAGTTTTCAATCCTGTTTTTGAGCTGCACAAAGCCGTTGAACGAGAGCACGAACCAAAGCACCAAAACAACTGCAATTACAATTACTGCTCCTGCAATCAGCTCCAAAACCATTTAATTACCCCCAAGTTTTATGCAATAATGTATGCTAAAACCTTATTTAAGCAGCACTCTTTCCATAGGTAAATCTCGCCTCTAGACTCTGAGTTGTGGGTGCAAATCCCGTCGGTTTTGAGCGCTTCTCACTTCACTAATTGCCTGTTGATTGCGTTGTTGAAAAGCAAAAACACTATTGCTATTGACAGCACAAAAGAGCTTATTGCAGTGGCTTTTTCATTTCCAGGGATTACGATGTTTAGCAGGCTGAATAGGACACTGAAAAAGTCAACTATTATTGAGAAGAACGCTGAAAGGAATAATGCGAGCAAACTTGTTCCCCAAATTATAAAAAGGCATTTTGGAATATCCAGCCCTTTCAGATAATTGTTGTCTTTGAACACTGATTTTTGTTTAATCCTTTCGACTTTTTTGTTTGCAAAATAAAAAACCGCTATTGACAGTATTGAAGCATAGCTGCCATACAGCAAAAGGGAATGCATGCTTTGGTTGATAAAGTATAGTTTCAGGACTGGAAGCGAATAAAAAATAAAAAAAAGCATTGAAATTATTGCCAGTATGGGGTTCTTCCTGAAAAGCTCCAATAATGCGCTTATTCTTGAATTAAAATATTCTTTAATCATTTTTCACAGCGCCTTTTGCATTTTTAATACTGCTTGCTCTTCTCACAATTCTGCAAGCTCAGCATAGAATGCTTTGTGTTCTTTTAAGTGCCTTTTAACAATGTTTTTAACATCCTTCCATTCTGCCATTGTTATTGGCTCTCTTTTTCCTTTTATTTTCATTTCTTTCATTTCAATCGCCTCTTGTGTGGTTTGCAATCCAGGTTACAATCTCTTCAATATCTGTTTTTGGTTTAACCGACCAAACAACAACGTTAAATCTTGAAGTTGAGCCAACTTCTAATTTCTTCCCGTTAAGTTCGAGAAAAGCCAACATTGATTCAAATGCCGTTCTCTTGTTTCCATCCACAAAAGGGTGCCTTCTTGCAATCTCTATTAAGATGGTCGCGGCCTTCCTGTCGATGCCTCTGATATCGGCCACCTTGAATACGATGTGGTCAATTTCACCTTCGCTTCTTATTGAACCATCCGTAAAATGCTTGTTGATATTGATAATAACTTCCTTTGAAAGCGTTTTTGCAAAAATTCTCGCCATGCACAAATTCTGTAAACTACAGAATTTAAACATATCATTCTGGCGCTGAAATAATTAGTAATCCCGCCTCCCGGAGCTGCAATAGCTCTCTGAACCCCTGAAAATTGCGTTTGTCTGGGTTTTATAAGGCTTTGCATGCAGGGATTACTTATAACAAACAAAGAAGGACAAAAAATAACCCTATTTTTTTCTTAAGTGAAAAATTATCTGTTAACGCAGGATAGCGTTATTTTCTCTTTCTTGTAATAGGAGTTGATGAATTGGATTTTAGTGAAATGAACATAAAGGACAGCATAAAGAAGGCCCTGCAAAGAAAGGGGTTCTTTAAGGCTTCCGAAATACAGGAAAAAGTCATTCCAGCAGCACTGCTTGGAAAAGACGTTGTCGGGAAATCAAGGACTGGAACAGGGAAAACGGCTGCGTTTGCCATTCCGCTTGTCCAGAAAATAATTCCCGGTCAAGGGTTTTCTGCAATAGTGATTGTTCCAACGAGAGAGCTTGCAAGCCAGGTTAAGGAAGAAATTGCTTCCATTGCAAGCGGAAGCCACGTGAAAACATTGGCTGTTTTCGGCGGACAGAACATCCGCAGGCAAATGGATTTTCTTGAAAGGGAGCCAGAAATAATTGTTGGCACTCCCGGAAGGCTGATTGACCTCCTTTCTAGGGGCGCGCTTTCCTTGAAACGGTCAAGGTTCCTTGTGCTGGATGAAGCCGACAAAATGTTTGACATGGGTTTCAGGGATGACGTGGAGAGAATAATCTCCGTGCTTCCAAGGGAAAGGCAGACAATGCTTTTTTCTGCAACCATGCCGAGAGAAATTCTTGGAATGATTGACAGGCACATGTCACGCAATAAGGAGATTTTTGATTTAAGCGAAGACGATGCCCCAGTCCAAGAAGTGCAGCAGTTTTATTTGATGGCTGACAGGCACCAGAAGATTGATTCGCTGCGCAAAGTCTTGGTTGCATACAAATCAAAAACCCTTGTTTTCTGCAGGACAAAAAGAACCGTTGACTGGCTTGAAAGGCAGCTTTCAAATAGAGGAATAAGGGCGCTTGCAATTCACGGCGACAAGCCGCAAAACGCAAGAAACAGAATAATTGACAGGTTCAAGAGTTCAAGCGGCGGAGTGCTTATTGCAACAGACATTGTTGCAAGGGGCATTCACGTTGATGACATTGGGAACGTAATAAACTTTGATTTCCCCCAGGAAACGGAAGCATACATTCACAGGATTGGGAGAACTGCAAGGCAAGGCAAACAAGGAATGGCAGTGAGCCTTTGCTCTAACCTCATGGAACTTGAAACCCTTAAAAGGGTTGGCGCAAGAAACAATGCAGTAATCCAGCCCTTTCAAGGCTAACCATTTTCGTCTTGCACCGGCAGCTTACCCTCAAAAGTTATTTATATAGTGTTTTTTCCAACAACATTATATGATGGGCATTTCAAAGGTCATTGATGAAGCGGTTTCCTTTATTCATTCGAACGAGCAGAGCAAGAAGGGAATTGCTGAAAAGCTCCTGCCGTTGAAAGGGAAAAAGATTTCTTTTCCCTCCAAGGAACTGTTAGAGGAACTGCTTGTTTTCCCAGTGCATGGAAAGCCCCTTGAAGGAAAAATAGCAGGCGTTGATTCTGGCTTTGTTGACAAAAAGCTTGCCTCAGTTGACCTAGTGCTTATTAGGGCAGTTGGGGTTTTGTTCGAATATGAGAAAGGCTTTTTCCGGAAAAGCTCTTATGTGCCGGGCCTTTACTCTTTCCCAATGCCGCACCTCTCAAACCATGCATTAGAACTTGACGAGTTTGCCTGCAGCAAGAGCCTTCTCCGCTTAAGGGAAGAGGTTTCAACCGCAAGGGAAGTGATTGAAAAGTTTTCTCCCGAGTATTGTTTTCTTGACGGCAGCATTGTTCCGCAGTACCAGGACAAGCCGAGAAAAGATTCAGTAATCAATGAACTCTACCATTCAATTGTAAGAGAGTTTGAGGATTTGTTTGAAACAGCAGAGAAAAACAAGTGCATTCTTGTCGGCTGTGTGGAGGATTCCAGGGGAAGCAGGTTCAGGAGCGTCCTCCAAGAGGAAGTGCTGCAGCATGAAAAGCTTTTGCCATCGGAAAAACTGGATTACCTTTTTGATTCAGCGCTTTTGGATTACTTGTTAAGTGTCGGCGAGAGAACATGTGCGCTTCATTACACTAAAAACATTTCCCAGCATCCTATCCTGAACGATTTTGATGAGAAGTGGTCCAAAAACATTTTTTCTTTTTACTTGAAGCCATCGCTTTATGACAGGCCGTTAAGGGTTGAGTTCATTAATGGTGCAGGGAACTTAACTGAGAAATCCAGTAAAATTGCATCAGTTGTTTTTTCGCTCAGCAGCCTTCACCGAGAGTACGCTTTCCCCTCTGTTCTGATTGAAGCTGATTTGCGCGCCCGCCTCAGGCCGGAGGAAATTGATGTTGTTGTGAACAAGATAATGGACAAGGTTGCAAAAAACGTTAAAATGAAGCTGCGCAGGGACAGCAGGCCGTTTTAGTGATGAAAATGCTGAAGCCTGAAAGATTTTCAGACGTGGATGAGGCGCTGTGCAGGAGCGCCTTGCCTTTAACTCCGGAAGAAATTGATTTCCTGCACTCTCATGGGGTGAAATCAATTGTTTCAATGGAGTCAATGCCTAGGGAGGCTTTTGAGCGAGCAAAACATCTTGGAATAAAGGTTTTCAGCTTTCCACATGTAACATCTGATTCGCTGCCAACGGAAAAGGAAGCAAAGCATTTCTTTCAAATAATTCAGTTAACCAAAAAAAGCAAAGGAAAGGTGCTGGTTCACTGCAATATGGGGAGGCAGCGCACAGGACTAATGGTTGCGGTTTACCTAACAGCAAAAGGTGAAAACCCTTTGAGAGCCTATCAGCTTGCGGGAACGGCCGAGGTTGAAGTTAAAGCGCCTCTTGCCAAGAACTCCAAAACTCTTAGAAGCATGTTCAAAGAAATAAGTGCTGCAATAAAAATGAAAAAAACGCTGAAACCGCCTGCAAAGAAAAACGCAACCCCTAAAAGAAGGAGGCTGAAGTAATTGTTTATGGTGGAAAAATGCACAGGAAAGCAATCAGGGCACTAAGAAAATTTAAAAGCGATATTGGGAGAAAGCTTTCGAGGTTTGGCAGAGGCGGCAACAAATGAAGGAAGAAAAATTTTTCAGGTTCTGCCCTAACTGCGGTTCAATGAATGTGAAGCCGCTTTATTTCGGCTTAAGCCAAGATTTTGCCGCTCATTCCCCTGAAATGAAGTGCATTGACTGCGGTTTTAATGGTTTTATTGTTGAGTCAACCGCTGAACAAATTGCGGCTTTCAGGAAGGAAATGAAGAGAAAGGTGCACTGAATGAGTGAAGAAATAGGAACAGTTATAAGCGGTCAGGAAAGCCCCTCTCCTTCCAAGCTGGAATTTGTGGTGAACAAGGGACTGGTGCACAGGGGCCAGTTTGTGGAAATGGATTCAAGCGACGGAACTCTAGTGGCTTTAGTGGTTGACGTTTACAAAACCAACCGCTACTTTGAGAGGGCAGAATCCGTCAAGGAGTTTGAGGCATCCGGCAGAAAAATGTTTGAGCAGTTTCCAACAAGCGAATGGGAGTACCTTGTTGCGCAATCCCGGCTTCTTGGGGTTTACACTAATGAAGGCCTGATTAAGCGCCTGACTTTTCCGCCCAGCCCAGGCACCCGCGTCAGGCCAGCTGTTGCTTTAACAATGGAAAAGTTTCTCGGCTTCGAAAAAGATGGCCTGCAATTAGGAAGGGTTGAGCACCCTGAAATGCCTGTTGAATTGAACATGACCCGGCTGCTCAAAAAGCACCTTGCAATTCTTGCAATGAGTGGTGCAGGGAAAAGTGTGGCATCAAAAGTCATTCTTGAAGAGCTCTTAGATAGGGGCAAGGAAAAAGGGCGGATTGCAATTGTTGTAATGGACCCTCATGGAGAATACACTTCCTTTGCTGAGCCCGCTGCCGGAAAGAAGAGCTTCAAGGACTATTCCTCTAAAACAATGGTTGTTAAGGCTCGGGACATCAGGATCGGCGTTCCAAAAATCAGTGTTGCAATGATTGCAAGCATTATTCCTGGCTTGAGCGCAACGCAGAGAAGGGAGCTGGAAAGAATTCTCTCAAGGCTGAAGAATGAAATGAGGCAGGGCTTAGGCCCATTTGACTTGGCTACCTTAAGGAATTCCATTTCGCAGGATGAAGAAATAAAGGATGCAACAAAAGGCGTTCTTGTCAGCTGGATTTATTCACTCGAGGATCTGAGGCTATTTTCTAAAACTGATTCGCCTAGCATTAACGATGTTGTCAAGCAAGGAAAACTCACGGTTGTTGATTTGTCAGAAATAGTTGATATGAGAAAAAAGCAAATAATTGTCTCGTACTTTTCTTCCAAGTTGTTCAATGAGAGAAGGCAGGCCAGAATACCGCCGTTTCTTCTCGTGATAGAGGAAGCGCATCAGTTTTGCCCTGAGCGCACAAGAGAGGAAGCAGCAATTTCAAAGAAAATAATTGAAACAATTGCAAGGGAAGGAAGAAAATTTGGTGCATCGCTTTGCCTTATTTCGCAGAGGCCGATTAATCTTTCAACTACTGCGTTGTCACAGTGCAACACGCATCTCATATTGCGTGTCACAAACCCTTATGACTTAAAGCATATAGGCGAGAGCTCTGAGGGCATTGATTACAAGAGCCAAGAAATGATTACTTCGCTTAAAGTTGGTGAAGCTCTCATTGTTGGGGAAGCAGTTAATCAGCCGGTTTTTTTCAAGGTCAGAAAGAACAAATCAGCAGAATCAAAGCACGAGATTTCCTTGGAGGAAGCCGCACTGAAATTCGAGGAAGGAAAAGAGAAAGAATTAAAAGAAACTGAAGAGTTCTTATAGCATGGCTTCGCTAGGGCTTTTTATTTTTGTAATTGGCTTAGTTGTGCTAATAAAGGGTGCTGACCTGTTTGTTGAGGCAGCAGCCAAAATTTCAAGGCTTCTCGGGGTAAGCCCTTTTGTCATTGGCTTGACGCTGGTTGCAATTGGCACATCCTTGCCTGAGCTTGCAACATCCATAACGGCTTCTTTTTCTGGTAATCCTGATTTGATTATGGGAACAATTGTTGGAAGTAACATTGCAAACATTTCGTTCATTGTTGCCATAACTATTTTGCTGGGTGGGGCAGTAAAGGTTGACAAAAAGATTTTTGAGAGTGATGCTTTCATAATGTTTCTTGCTTCAATTCTTTTGTTTTATTTCAGCTTGAATGGCGTGGTGGGCTTTTTTGAGGGGCTCTTTTTTCTTGTTGCGTTCATAGCCTACATGGCTTTGCTTTTCAAGTTGAAGCCTCGTTTTGAGCAGATTCTGGATTTCCAGCAATACCTTAAAATAATTTATGGGATGGGCTTGTTTTTGCTTAACCTGAAAATGTACAGGGAAATAGTGAAGCATGGCCTTAACCCTGCAACTTACCGTGGCCTGCTTGAGGGGGACAAAGAAGACGATTTCGAGGGGCTATTTGGGAAAAAGCTTGAGAAAAAACGCACGAAAGAATTCATTGAGCAATACCGCAGTAAACTCATTAGCAGACTATTAAAACAGCTTATAATTTTCTTTTTTGCGGTCATCGGAGTATGGCTTGGCGCCAAGTTAACAGTTGACGGGGCAGTGGACATTGCAAGCTCCCTTAACATTTCAGAGGAGGTTATTGCTTTGACTGCGATTGCTGTTGGTACCTCGTTGCCTGAGCTTTCAGTGTCACTTTCCTCTGTGAGAAAAGGCTTTGACAGCATTTTTCTTGGCAACATTATCGGGAGCAACACTTCAAACATCCTTCTTGTTCTGGGCATTTCGGCAATTATTCGGCCAATCCAGTTTTCACTAGCTTCCTTTGTTTTGCCTTTAGCAATAATGATTATTACTACAACTGCTCTGATGGTTTCAATTTACGGTGACTGGAAAATCAGCAGGCTTGAGGCCACAGCATTTCTCATTTTATATGGTGTTTTCCTTTACCTGACGTTTTTCTCCGCTGCTGCAGGGTGAAACCGCACCGGAAACGCGTTCAAGGAAAAATCGCATCGGAAATGCGCTCTCCTCCGTTTTTGTTTTTAAACCACGAAAACCATTCCCTTTGTATGGCTCCCAATATTGTGTTCGTTTCGAACGCCTCTTACTTGCCCGAAAAAAGGCAAATTGTAGTTGAGTTCTCCAACAAGGATAAAAAAATTTCCAGGGGGTTCTCGTTTTTTCCTTTTGCTTTCATTTCAAGGCAGAGTGTTAGTGCCATAGCGCTCCATGAACTGGTTTTGCAGCATAACCACAAGCGGTTCAAGTTTGAGGTCTTGGATGATAGCTCCACAATGCTTGTGGCAGCAACTTTTGACGACTTAAAAATTATTTCAATTCTTTTAGAAGAAAAATTTGGCTTTAAGCCTTTGCTTCTTAACCCAGTTACACAGTTCTTTGCTGAAAGAAACTGGAGTTTCTTTGATTCCTTTCAGTTAATTGACGGCGAACTGGAAAAAGTTCACGGCATTGAATTGCCTGCAACCGCTTCATTTTTCCAAGGCAATTCTGTTGAGGATTTATTTGGTGAGCTGCAGGAATCCGGCACTAATGCAGAAAAAGAATTTATCCAAAAAATATGCCTTTCAAACATTTTAAGCGTGCCGCCGCAGCTTGTTCCAAGCGAATCATTTCTTCAGGCAGAAGCCCTTCTGGAAAAAATTTTTTTCAAGAGCCATTTTCCTGTTAATGTCAGAAAACCTGAAAAAGAGTTCAAGGAAAAAAGAGCTGAAATCAGGGGCTTGTTTTCTGATGTTGCAGAGTTAAGTTTTCAGGGGGTTTGGAGCACGCTTTTAACTTTTCCTTTTTTTAACCTCGGTTTTGAGTCAATAAACTGCTCTTGCTGCAAGCCAGATAGTGTTGAGGAAACAAACCTGCTGCCCAATTCACTGGTTAACTGCAGGTTTAATGTTGATGGCACGTACTTTGTTCCAACAATGGGTGACTGGGGCACAGAATTCCACAATTCCAGGCCTTCGCAGGCTGAAAGAAACTTTTACAAAAAGGAATGGAACCTAAGCTCTTTTCCAGCAGGCCCTTTTTTCAGAGGGCAGCTTGAGCTCTTGCCTTTTCCTGATGCAGTGCTACTTAAAAGCAATGAAACTGTTTCATTTGCAAGTACTGGCCACATACTTAAATGGTTCTGTAAAAAACGCGAGTCATTCCTCTCAGTGGAAGTTTCTGCCCTAAACAGGCAAGCTGCCCTCCATCTCAAATCCCTTGAATCACTGAACAAGCAACTGATTTCTTCTCACGGCATTCTTTTCTCTTCAAGAGAAAAAACCGGTTTTGGTGTTGCTTTCAGGGAATCTTTTGCTGAATCAATTAATTCCTTGCTGTTTCAGCTGCCTGTGGTTTTGTCCTCAAAAAATTCAAGGTTTTACAGCTACGAGCTGGCAGAAGCACTAGACTGGATTCAGGCAAGTGTTCTTCAAAACTTCAAAGATTTTGCAGAAAAACAGGGCTCAAAGCAGATTCACCGCGATTCGAGCAGGGTTTTTGTCAAAACAAAAACCCCACTTCTGCTAGTGGAAAGGTTTTCCTCAAAGCAAGGCATTCCAAGGCCATTGGTAAAGAAAACCCTAAAAATAGCCTCCTTCGGCTGAAACCTTTTAAGAAAAGGTTTGCGAAAAGGGGCCTTCGGCTGAACCACGGCTTGTCAGGCATAAACGAAGCTTTTTTAATTTTTGTATAGATAATTATGTTCTATAAGCTGATTTTAGCGATCCCTATGGAAGTTCTTACGAGATTCGAGAAAACTAGGCTGATTAGTGCGCGTGCACTCCAGTTATCTTTGGGGGCGCCCCCGTTCTTGAAGGCAAAAAAGGGGATGTCAATGCTTGATTTGGCTAACGAGGAGCTTAACGCAAAACTTATTCCTTTGGCTATTTTAAGGCAGTTTCCCAGCGGAGAAGTAAAAAAAGTAGAGGTTTTTTGATTGGGCAAAGCGGTTCCAAAAAACATTAAGGCAAGGGCAAGGTCCTTAATGGAGGCATTTCCTGATGTGTTTTCATCAGATTTTGAGAAAAACAAGGAGTTCTTGAATTCGCTTGGCTTGCCTTTCTTTAAGTCAACGCGAAACAACGTTGCTGGCTATATTTCAAGGCAAAAGCACAAGTAAACTCATTCAATGCCTTGGCTGACAGGCACGGTTACCCCATTTTCGTCTTTTTCTCTTTCAAGAATGTAGAGGGTGCTGCTTGCAGCATTGGTCATTTCCCTGTCATGGGTTATGATAAAGATTTGCTCCACTAATTCAGGCAGATGCTCTTTCATCATTTTGCTTAAACCTGAGACAGTGCTGCTGTCAAGGTTGTGGGTTGGCTCGTCTAGAATAAGCCAGCCAAGGTTCTGGGTTAAGACAAGTGAAACCGCTATTCTAACGGTTATTGCAGCTGCAGAGCGCTCTCCACCGCTTAATATGCCTTCAGTGTTCACCCACTTTCCATCCATTTCCTTAACCTCAATTTCATAGTTTCCTGCTTCATTTATGTGAACTCGTGCACTCACATAGTCATTGTAAGGGTAAATTCTGGGCCATATGTCCTCCATTGCATCATTTACTGCGTCAATCAAAGTTGTCCTCAGCTCTGTTTGCGCAGCCCTCAGCGCGTTAATGAACAGCGAAAACTTTTCATTTGTCCCCTCAATTTCCTTGGTGGTTTCCTCCAGCTCCCTGATTTTTTCAAGCTGTTGTTTCACTGCCTTGATGTGCTGGCTTAGTTCTGCTATAAATTCTTCATCCAAAGAAATCTCTTTTCTAACCGAACTTGCTGACTCTTTTAATTCAGTTGCAAGGTTGCGTTTCTTCTGCAGTTTTTCTTCATCAAACTCAAGGCCACTCAACTGCTTTTCAAGTTTCTCTTTTTCTTCTTTTAGGGCAATTGCTTCTTGCTGTTTTTTTCCAGCGTTTTTTGCCTTTTCCAGAAGCTCCCGTAGTTCAAGTCCATGCTCCTTTAATTTTTCAATTGCTTCTTCTTTCAGCCTGATATTCTCCTCGTTTTCTGAGATTTTTTCCACAGCTTGTTTTTCCTTTCTTTCAACTGTTTTCATTTCCTGAATAATTTTTTGCCGTTCAGCGTTGTTTTCATCAATCAACTCTTTCTTTGTGTGCTCTTCGAGTTTCCTCCTGCACACAGGGCACTCGGCTTTTGCTTCAGCCAATCCAACTGAAGACTCTTTAAGCTCAAATGCTTTCTGTTCTAACAGCCCTTTGCTCTGAAGCAAGTGGTTCAATTCTTTTTGCAGCAACTTTTCATTCTCCTTCAGTTCCTTTGCCTGCTTCTCTTTTTCTGCGACTTTTATTTTCAGCTCCTTGGAATTCGCTTCAATTTCTTCAAGGCTCTTTCCCATAGTTTTTGCCCTGATTTCTTCAAGGCTTTTCTGTGTTTCCTCTATTTTGGTTTCAGTTTTAACAATCAGTTCCTTAAAGAACTTGAACTCTTTCTCCTTTTTCTCCATCTCTTCCACTGCTTTGCTCACTTCAAGCAGCTTGGATTTCTTTTGTTCCAGCGATTTTTTAAGCTCGCCTATTTTTTCTTCTTTCTCTTTTCTTTTTTTCTCGGTTTCCTCCAGCTGCTTTGAGTCAAATGACTTTCTTTGCTCTTCAACCCATTTTTTTCTTTCCAAAACATCCCTTTTCAGCCGGTTCAAAACGCTTATGGCATTGCTTCTTACTCTCTCATACCGGTTCAGCTGCAGCAGGTCATCAAACTTTTCTTTCCGCTGCGAAGCATTAAGCTTCAAAAAAAAGTCTATCTGGTTTTGTTCAGAGTATACGCCTCTGCTGAACAGCTCGTAAGGAATCTCGGTTAACTCCTCTATTTTTCTAGTGACATCAGTTGGTTGCGGTCCGGCAATAAGCCGGTCTTCCTCAAAAAGCTTCGCTTGGTTAGAGCCGTGCCTTTTCACTATTCTTTCAACAGAATAATTCTTCCCGTTGTAGTCAAACCCGACTTTGATTATGGATTCGCTTTGGATTGTTGGCTTTGCCATTATAATTTCTTCCAGCTTCAATGCCCGTGCATTCAGTTCAGGAAAAGTCCCATACAGGGCAAAAGAAATCGCGTTCATAACTGAGCTTTTTCCAGAGCCCATTTTTCCGATTAAGACATTTGTGCCTTTGCCAAACTCAAACTCTGACTTGGCGTGACTGCGCCAGTTCTCCAAATAAACTCTCTTAATCATTAAACGGTAACCCCCGTTCGGCTGCAAAGTCAGCCGGCACCTTGTACGTGTCCTTCCTTCGGAAGGACGGTAGTTCGTTCTCAGTTTGCAAGTTGTACGTGTCCTTCCTTCGGAAGGATGGTAGTTCGTTCTCAGTTTGCAAGTTGTGCCGTGCGTTGCATGGCATTGGCCTGCCTTTTAGGTCTCGCACAATTGGTGTCATAACTAAAATTATAGCAAAACGCTTAAGTAATTGAACATTGAACTTGCGTTTTGCATCTAGCAAACAGCAATAAAAAGTTCAAAAATATAAGCTGTTTGCTATAGTAGTTAAAATTATTTTAAAGTAAGGTCATCTGCTCTAATTCTGCGTCCTCAACGGTTTTTAGGGCCTTTATTTTGCTTGTTACGTCCTCGATTGCCATTTCATCCTTTTCTGGCACCAGCACGCCAAGCTTTAAGACTTCAATTCCAAAGCCTATTGGCTCACGCTTTACATCCTTAACCTTGCAGTTCTTCAGCTGCCTTAAATCCTGCTCGGTTTCAGCTAGCTTTTCTGGGTCCTTTGGTATGACCTTGAAAACCGCAAAAGTGCTTCCAACCATAAACTGCGACCTCCGTTTTAACTGAAACCGCAGTTAACTAAAACTTTGGCAACTGAAATATGTTTAATTATTTCTTTCGCCAAAGTTTTACACGGTGTGCCATACTCCTTTCAGTTGTATGGCACTGGCTCGGCTCTTGCGAGCCTCGCAAAATGGTAACCTCAATTTACGAGGTGTGGCATTTTCAGTGCCACGTGCTCGTTTCACTCGCATAAATTAACCCATTATGGGCCAACAAACCCGCATTTCTTGCAGGTGTAAGTTTTAGAGGTTGCCCGCGCCTTATGTGAGCGCACAATCCATTCTTCAAAACAGCCAGGGCACCTGAATTCCACAAAGTCGCCGATGACCTGCGTGTTAGTTGTACTGCAAATCTTCATTTCAATCAAACCAAAGTTTAAATAATTAGGGTTATACGTAATTCCTATAGAGTATCCTTTAAAAAGCTTTGGCGGAGCCACTTTTTTGCAAACCTTTTGTTGAAAAGGTTTTGGTGGAGCCAGAGCCAATAAAGGGCCTATAGCTTAGTGGACCAGAGCAAACGGCTTCGGACCGTTAGATCGGGGGTTCGAGTCCCTCTAGGCCCGTAAAAACGGAAAGCTCCGTTTGCGAGCTGTACGTGTCCAACTTTCAGTGGGACGGTAGTACTGCTTCAGCCAGCGAGGTGCCTGTAAAACGGAAAATATTTAAAATTTGAGGAATGAAAATGCCGCGGCCAAGAAAAAGATTGGAAAGGAAAAAGCCAGTTTATGGTACAGGGGCGATGGAGGGAGTAGAGTCAATAGTAAAAAGACTTAAAGGAAGAAAACTTGTTCACAAAGTATTCCGTTTGGGTTGGCTTGAAAAACACCTTGATTTTGGCGGAAATTTAAGGTGGATTTCTGAAAGATATGGAACAATGATGCAAGACGCAAGAAGAGACTCCAACCTAATGGGTAGAAAAAGTCTTCATACAATTCCGCCAAACCAGTGGAAAATGTCAACCTTTATATTGGCAGGCCATTCGGTGGATGTAATTAATACTGCAAGAAGGCTTGGAATTCCAACGCCAAAAGTTTTTAGGTCAGTTTTGGTTGACAAAAAATATTACGCTATCGAAATGAGTGACTTATCGAAGCGCGGCACAACTATCCTTGCTGGTCATCAGCTAAATTACGCACAGTATCAGAGAGGCATAAGCAATTATGAAGAATTAATGCGACAAATATGGGGGGATACAGAAAAATTGGGCAAGGCAGGTTATGTGGAAAGCTCACAACACTTACCTTTTGGGGGCTGGCTGATCAGAGTTAACAATAAAACCAAGATTGCGGAACGGTTCTTTGTTGATGCAACAAACTTCGTTTACATAAAAGAACCAGAAATTGTAAAAAAGAAAAAATGATTCAGTATTCCCCGAATTCCTCTTTTCCTTTAAGGTAAGAGGAGAACCATTCCTTGAATGCCTTGTTTTTATTGTAGAAAGCCAAGACTTTGGGGTCAGCCATTACTCCTGACCTTTTCTTTAGTGCCCTTGCAATATTGGCTTTTTCAGTCTGGCTCAATTTTTTCAGTAGTTCCTTCAGGAAAATTGTTGCAACCCAGTGCTTTCTTTCAATTTCCACAACCCATCTTCCATGTTCAATGCGGGGCCCACTCAACGGGTTTTTGTGAAATTTCAGGAATCTTTCGCTGTGCGGTTCATTTGTTACTTCAGGCCCAACTCTTTTAGCTGCTCTTTCCAGCTTGTTGGACTTTAAGTCAAAAACTATCACTGCATGCATTTTTTCATCAGTCCACTCAGATGAACGCAGAACCGCAAACTCTTTTCTTTCAAGCTCGTTAACAATTTTTTTCCGCATTCTTTTCAGCTGCCCCCAGAAAACATCTGAAACAGTTTTTGCAGGGTAAGAGAACTCTATTACAATCAGGCCCTCTTTTTCAATGAACTTTTTTGCCTGTGCTGCAGTCAAAGTCTTTGCTTTCTTTCCGAAGAAAAAATTTGTGGAAGGCTTTTTCAGGAAAGCCCGCGCAGCAGCAATGACTCTGGAGAACTGGTTCAATGAGAGTGCAGCGGCAACGTTCCTGTTTTTGTCAACAGGGTCAACTACAATTAGTGGCGCTCCAAACGTTTTCCTTGCATAATCTTCAGCTAACTGTTTTTCAATGTCAATAACTTCTTCTTTCTCCCATTTTGCAACTGCTTTGATAGTGCTCTCAAAGTCCCCGTAATTCAGAATAAGCAGCTCCGTTACATAGCCCGGAACAGAGCTTGTCTTAAGCTCCGCGCCGTACGCCTTAACCCCTTTCAGGAATTGCCTTAACAGCCTTACCTCGTCCTTTTGTTTTTCGCTTAATTTTTTTTGAAGGTAAGCGTTGTGGAACGGGCTCCTGTCAACAGCGCTTTTTTTTGATTCAGTGCCAGTTATTTTGTAGCTTGGCACAATGTCCACTTTGAAACCGCTTATCTCGCCCCGAATGTAGGGGTGCTCTGAGTAAGCTTTCTCCCACTTGTGGCCCCTGAAAACTGCCTTTCCAATCCTCAGGCCCTCTCGTTCAAATTCTTTCCTTGAATAGTCTTCAGGGAAAAGAACAAAAATGTCAATGTCTCTGTCACCTTTCAAATGCGTGCCCCGTGCAAGGCTTCCCGCGAGCAATACCTCAACCTGCCCTCTGCCAGTTTTCCTTACTTTTTCAATCAGCTTTCGCGAAAAAATTTCCTCTTCCAAGATTTCTTTTTTGCTTGGCTTGATTTTTTCCAGGACTTTTGCGAGAAGCTGCTTTATTTTAATCACCCAAATCAAGTAATAGATTATAAATAGTAGAATATCATTAAATATAATGGTTTAAGAGTTTGCTTGGAAAGCGGTGGTTTTTTTGGCTTCTTCGTTGAAAGAAATTAAAGGAGTTAAAGTTGATTCCTACGGTGAAACAGAGATATTTGAGGGCTTCCCTGTTTTTTTCTACTCAGTTGTTCAAGCCCCTCTATCAGAGCAGGAAAAAAACATTGCCTCTCTTTTAAGGAGCCTGATTGTGGGCAAGATTTCACTTGATGCAGCGCAGCAAAGTTCCGCACTTAAAATCGGCTCAGATTTCTTGGCAGAATTTCAGGACAGGATAATCAGCACTGTAAACTACAAGGAGGGGCTGAGCAAAATCATGTCCCCAGAGGACTACGATGCATTAAGGGTTGATCTGATTGCCTTGCTTAAACAGTTTTTTCCTAATCTGAAAAATACTCCTGAGCTGGTGAATCAGGTGCTGGATGCAACGGTTGGCTATGGCAGGATTTCTTCGCTGATGCGTGATTCAGAACTGGAGGAAATAATGATTAACGGGTTCGACAGGCCAGTTTTTGTTTTCCACAAAACATTTGGGATGTGCAAAGCAAACCTTGTTTTCCAGAAAGGCCCTGAGCTGGAACTATTAATCAACAAAATTGCCAGCACTGTGGGGAAAACATTTGACGATTCAGGCCCGCTGCTGGACGCAAGGCTGCTTGGCGGTAACAGAGCCAATGCAACTTATCCATTAGTTACGCCTTTTGGCCCATCGCTTACAATCAGAAAGTTCACTAGAACCCCGCTATCAATAATTGACCTTATTGCGAACAGCACTCTATCCAGCGAGCTTGCAGCATTCCTTTGGGTTATGGTTGAAGGCTTAAACATTGAGCCAATGAACATTATAATTACCGGCGGCACCGGCAGCGGGAAGACAACAACTCTTAATGTGTTGAGCTCTTTTATACGCCATCAGGACAGGATTGTTACAATAGAGGACACTCTTGAGCTTGACTTGGGCAGCCGAGAGAACTGGGTTCAGCTTGAGTCAAAGCCTCATTCCCGTGAGTCGCCTGAGGTGACAATGGATGACCTGTTAAAGAATGCTTTGAGGATGCGTCCTGACAGGATTCTTGTTGGAGAAGTTCGTGGCTCAGAAGCAAGAACGCTGTTTGTTGCAATGGACACTGGCCATCAGGGCAGCATGGGGACGTTGCACTCTAACAGCAGCAGTGAAATGATTCTGAGGCTGAAGGCTGAGCCCATGGGTGTGCCAGAAGCAATGATTCCGCTGCTTGACCTCATCGTCGTTCAGTACAGGATGTACATTAAGGGAAAGGGCATTTTGAGGAGGATTGCACAGGTTTCTGAGGTTGCTTCAATGGAAAAGCAGGCCCTGCTCAGCAACGTTTTTGAGTGGAACCGCTCAGTTGACAAGATTGTTAAGACAGACATTCCAAGCCATATAATGGAAAAGCTGGCCGACAAAACAATGAGAACCAAAAAGGAAATCAGCCGCGAAATTGACGTGAGGAAAAAAGTGTTTGATTGGATGCTCGCAAACAATATACACTCCACTCCTGATGTTGAAACAGTAATTCAGCGCTACTATTATGATGCTGAAACAATACTTGAACGGGTTGCAGCTGACTTATAGGCTCATTAAAGTTTTTTTTCAAACAACTTGCCGTATACTGGCCCTTTTGGAGTCAGCTTTGACTCCATTAAGTCAATGCTTTTGACTTTGAATTCTTTTATGAAGCTGGCCCTGTTTAGTTCTTCCGCTAGCTCGCTTACTTGTTTTCTGCCCAGCGATTTGTTCCGTGCAAGCGTTACGTGCGAGTGAAAACTATCGTTTTTCAGTTCAAGCAGTTCATCCAATTCTCTGCTAAGCTTTTCCAGTTCACTGCTTCCTTTTCCAACTCCAACCCATAAAACCCTTCCATTGAAGTGTCCAATGCCCTTCAACTCCACTGAAAACTTTTTTTGGGTGGTTTTCAGTAGGTTTTCTTTCAATTTTTCAATTGCTTCCGGGCTAAAGTAGCCAAGAAACTTTAGTGTGATGTGAAGGTTCTCTTCTTCCACAACCTTCATTTTGTCTTTCGGCAGCTTTGAGGAAAAAATGCCGACAATTTCTTTCCTGATTTCTTGCGGAATGTTGACTGCAACAAAAACCCGTTTGTTCATGAAAGTTTTTTCCTGCATGCTTCTTCGAATTTCCCAAGAGTGCCATAATTCTTTTCAAGTTTTCTGTTGGCTTTTTCCACTACAAATTCTAAGTGGCCCCTGCTAATTAGAATCTTGTCGTCTTTCTTTACCGGCAAGGACATTCGCTGAGTTCCCACTATTTCAAGCAAAAATTTCCCTTTTTTTGCCACCATTATTCCGCCTCTCTTGATGCCGCATTTCCTCATTATTTCCAGGATTTTTTTTGCTCCCTCAATGCTTTCCGCCCCGATGTGCAGGATTAGCGGCTCTTGTTTTAGCCACAGCTCGTCCTTGGTTTTTTCCTCAAGTGCATTCCAGACTTCGTCAGCTGAAACGGTTGAATGCCATTTCCTGTGAAATGCAGATTCCTGCTTTGATTCCTCTGCGTTAACTTTTAACAGCACGATTCTGCCGGAGCAGCTGCTTGAAGTGAAAAACTGCTTGGTTGAAGCAATGAATCGGCATAGGGAAACCAGTTGGGGGTCCATTTTTCCGTTTATGGCAGCGTCCTCAAATGTTTTTTTGTGGTGTTCTTTCACCATTTCGAACCTTTTTTCAAGCATGCGGCCAACTCATTATGTAGAACTTACTACATTAAATTTTTAATCCTCTTCCAGGGAAATATTTTAGATATAATGTTAAAAAAGCCTTTATTTTTGCTCGCGCTCTTGGTTCTTTTTCCGCTTGCTTTAGCCGATGTACTTATGATTTCGCCGTTTGAGAAAACGCTTTCGGTTGGTGATGTGGTTGAACTTGGCTCAATCGCTCCAGGCGAATCCTTTGAACTGATATTCTCTGATGAAAGCCTTTTGGGGCAGGAAATTATGTGGAGCAAGGCTTCAGTGAAGCAGTCTTCGCTTCCTGCAGCATGGGCTGCCATTGACTCGGAGGAAGGAAAGAAAAGACTTGTTGTTTTGGTTTCAGTGCCTGCAGCAGCAAAACCAAATGTTTACCAGTTTAAAGTGGCTCTATCCAACGATGACTTTCAACTCAGCGAGGAAATAACAGCCAAAATAGATGTAAAGAAGGGCCTTATCAAAGCAGTAATTGACGAGGCAGAGCTAAACCAAAGCCCGATGGTAAACGAGAAAGTTAAGTTCAACATTGTTCTAACAAACTCCTCAATTTCTGATCACAGGGTAAAGGTCAAGTCAACACTGCCTTTCAACTGGTTCGAGGAAAAAGAATTCATTGTGCCGGCAAAGCAGGTTGTAGAACAGCAACTGTTAGTGGCCCCAAGGGTTTTCGGCAGAAAGGCATTCTCGTTTTCTGTGGTTTCAGAGCTGAATGGAGAGCACATTTCCTCTTTTGATTCAGTGCTCAGCGTAAAACCAACGCTTAAGGGAAAGTTTGCTTCTTCTATTTCCGGGTTCCCGTTCTTCACTGTAACGCTGTTGCCTTACCATTTCTTTAACGCATTGTTCTCCTTGTTTTTTGTTTGATTCCACTTGAATGAAGTCTTATGGCAAAGCAGATGCTTGCACTGAACCGGATTCTTTCGGAGGTTAGAGAGGGCAGCATTCAGTCTCAGTTCCAGCTCAACAAGGTGAAAATCCGGGCAGCCAGAAAGTTCGGGTTAAAGCAACTTCCAACAAACGCTGAAATTATTGCTGAAGCATCAGAAGAGGACAGGCGCGCCTTTCAGAGAATCCTTTCCAGAAAACCTGTTAGAAGCATTTCAGGCGTAACAGTTGTTGCAGTAATGACAAAGCCTTATGGCTGTGTTGCCAAATGCATTTACTGCCCTTCCTCTCTTGTGCCAGGCAAAGAAACCCCTAAAAGCTACACTGGCTTTGAGCCTTCAACAAGGCGCGGCATGATGTTCAACTTCAACCCGTACAGGATTGTCGAGAACCGGCTGAAGCAGTACAGGGAAATAAACAATTTTTCTCCAAAAATTGAGCTCATACTTCAAGGAGGAACATTCACTGCGCTGCCTTTTTCTCATCAAAAATATTTTGTAAAGCGCTGCTTTGATGCGGTCCTCGGGAAAACAACAAGCTCTTTGAGTGAAGCGAAGTCACTTGCCGAACACAGCCAAAACCGGGTTGTAGGGTTGACAATCGAAACAAGGCCTGACTGGTGCAAGGAAAAGGAAATAAACCGGATGCTTTCCTATGGCGTAACCAGGGTTGAGTTAGGGGTGCAAAACCCTGACAATGAAATATACAGGCGCTCAAACAGGGGCCACACAGTTGAGGATGTTGTCGAGTCAACGCAGTTGCTGAAGGATTCCTCGCTGAAAGTATTATATCATTTAATGCCAGGCTTGCCAGGCTCAACACCTGAAGCTGATTTGAGAAACTTTAGGAAAGTTTTTTCAGAGCAGGAATTCTTGCCTGACATGGTAAAAATTTATCCCTGCCTTGTAATTGATGGCACACCACTTCACAGGTTATGGGAAAAAGGCTTGTTCGAACCGCTTTCAACAGAGAAAGCAGCAAAGCTTGTTGCAAGGCTTAAAGAGTTTATTCCAAGGTACGTAAGGGTTATGAGAATACAGCGCGACATTCCAAGTAATCTGGTTGCAGGCGGGGTAAAGAAAACAAATTTGCGGCAGCTAGTGGAAAAAGAGCTTGAAGCCAAAGGAATAAAGTGCAATTGCATTCGCTGCAGGGAAATCGGTTTCAAAAACCTAAAGCATAGTGAGGTTGAAGGCCTTGCACCTGAGCTTTTAAGGGAAGACTACAATGCGAGCAAAGGCTCGGAAGTGTTCCTTTCATTTGAAGACAAGAAAAGCAATGCGTTGTTTGGATTCTGCAGGTTAAGAATTCCGTTCAAGCCGTTCAGAAAAGAAATCACTCCAAAAACCGCCCTCCTAAGGGAGCTGCACGTTTACTCCAAGGCACTGGAACTTTCCTTAAAGCCTTCAAATGGAGAGTTCCAGCACAGGGGCTTTGGCCAAAAGCTTGTGTTGGAAGCTGAGAGAATTGCAAGGGAAGAGTTTGATTGCAACAAGATAGTGGTTATTGCGGGCATCGGCGTGAAGCAATACTACCGCGAAAAAATCGGTTATGCCAATGAAGGCGTTTATGTTTCGAAATCCCTGCAATAAGAAAAGCATTTATTTAAGTTTGGTAATCTCTTCTTAGGCCATGAACCCAAAAGAAGAATTTATACGGTTTGTTCAGGATAACCCCTCTTACTACTATATTGTGCAGTCAGGGCTTTTTCTGGAGCTCTTAAACTTCATTTGCTCTGCCGCAAAAAACACTACTGACATTTACTCGCATTTTGCCGGCATTGAAAACTCTGACGTTGAAGAAATGCTGCAGGTGTTGCTGGCAGCCAAGCTTATTTCTAGGGCCAGGGGTTCAGACAGGGAAATATATTACTGTACGGATGCAGCCAGAACCCTCATAGAAAAATACAATGCAGCCAAAAAGTTTATGGGTTGATAGGCTAATTTCAATCAGGTAATTCCACTGTTTTCAAACAGTGGTTAGGTAAAATTGCCCAATATATACTATATACTTTATAATGATATAAGGTGTAGAAGAGAATCTTATGGCTAAATCGTTTATGGCTACCCTGGGGGTTGGAAAAGGGACCTGGGGCCACGTCGCAAGGCTTATTACTGAAGAGCAATTCAAAAAGATTGTCCTAATTTCAACAGAGTGGGGTAAAGAGAATTTCGCCCCCCAAAAGGAATGCGACTGGGTTATTGTAAACAATAGGGCTGGATTTGAGGTAATAAAAGATGAAATCAAGGGAAAGCTGCCTGACGGGGAAATATGCGTTTCACTAGTCAGCGGTTCAGGCAAAGAGCATATGGCACTGTTGGCAGCCTTAAAGGAATCAAACAAACCATTTCAAGTGGTAACTTTAACCGGTAACGGAGTAAAGTACTACTGAAGTGAGCCTGATGGCAGACATTTTTCTTCCCTTAGCAGTTTTGGTAATTCTAATCCTGGCAGTGCTTGTTTTAGTGCTTTTCAGGCAGAACCATTTTCTCCGCCAGCAAATTGAGGGACTGGTTTTTCAGAAAACGAGCCAGTCAGTAAAGTACGGGAAGCTCACAGAGCAGTTCATTCCCTTCACGCAGGATTTTCCTTTTGACGTGCAGCAGTTCCGCTTTATTGGAAACCCGATTGATGGAATAGTGTTTGACGAGGACAGCATATATTTTTGTGAATTCAAGACCGCGTCCTCACAGCTTAATGCAAGGCAGAAGAAAGTAAAAGAGCTTGTTGAAGAAAAGAAGGTTAAGTGGTTCGAGTTCAGGCTCCGTTAAGGCTGCTGCTACCATCTCACTGCGTATCGTAGCAGTGCAGCAACCCCGCCTATGCCCTTAAGCTTTCTGCCGGCATCGTTTTTTACTGAAACAATATGGATTTCTCCGTTGAGCTTTTCAGCCCTTTCAAGAAGCTCCTCTGCTTTTTTCCTGTTGGAGAGCAGAAACTCGTCGCTTACAAGCAAAGCCGAAATTGCCCCTGAATCAATTGCGTTCTCCGTTTCTTTCAGGCTTGCTGCTGCAAGGCCTTTTCCTTTTCCAAGCTCCTCGAAAACCCTTTCCACTAGTTTGGTTTCTTTTGCAAGCTGTGTTTCCTCCACAATTCTCTCCAAAATGCCTGACTTCAGCAGCTCGTTCAAACCACTTATTCCCACTGAATTGATTTGCTCAAAGAAAGCATTAAGCTTAATTCCTTTTTCTTCCAAGTATTTTTCCAGATTGTTTTTTGTGAAGCCCGGCCCAGCAAAAACAATTTTTTCAGGCTTGATTTCTTCAATCTTGCTTATAATTTTCTCAAAGTAGTGGTTTTCTTTTTCCTCGTCCTTAAACCGTTTTCCATGCTTTCCTGCGATCAGCCTTCCTCTAGGCTCAAAATCAAACTCTTTCAGCAAAGCGAATTCTGCTTCTTCGTCATCCAACACTACTAGAAGCGTTTTAACTCTTCCTGCAGCGCGCTTTGCTTTATGGAGTCTTTCAATCTGGTAGTTCTTCAACGCTTTTTTTTTCACTGTTATTTCCTTTCCCGGCACAACTTCTAGTGCGTGATGTGATTTAAGCTCCACATACTCTTCCGGTTTTCCTGTCATAACCACTCCAAGCACTCTGAGGTTTCCAGAGCTTTCATGGAATTCAATCCTTTCAGCGTCCAATTCCACAAAAATGTTTTCCTTTGAGGCCTTCAAGCCTTCTTCCTTTGGCTTTACTTTTCTTTCAGCCTTGCCGCTGACCACATCATGTTCTTCAATTAACCTTTCAAGGTGCCACAAATCATCCAGGTTGTCTGGCACAACTTTGAAGGAATTATTCTTTTGGTCAATTTTAAGGATTCGCATGAATTAATAATAGAGAAGCAGGGGTTTAAATTAGGTAATTCCTCTGTTGTTTTCCCATTAAAAGAAATAGCGGGTTTCAACAGTGTAGGAAACTGTTTTTTCGCCTTTTGCCGGAACCTTGACCGTGAACTCAATTTCTGTTGCGCTTTTTTTCTCAAAGGCATCAGAGTTGCTTGTAACGGTTGCATAGGGGCCGATTCTCTCTACCACAACAACCTCTATTTCAGTGTCCTTCTGGTTTTCAAGGGTTATCTCGTAGCTGTCAAGGTAAACTCCTTTCCTTACATTAACTGATTCTGTCTGTATTCTTTCACCGCTCACATCAAAAGCGTTCCCGACAAACAGCCTTACCTCGTCCTCTGTTTTAGTATGGTCGATGCTGTCTTCCCCCAAAAACTGGAGCTGGCCGGAACTGTCTTCCTTGTAAACTCTTACAATTCCTTTAGGCAAAGGCACGCCAAGCGCTTGTTCCTCAGAATTCTTGAACTTAAGTTTAACTTGCACTTTGTTTCCCTGCGCTGCACCGTCAAACACAAACTCTTTCTGCACAGGAACATTTTCTGAGGCAAGCAGTGAAATCTGCTTTGTCTCGTTGTCCTTTATATCGGTTGTTCTATCCAAAGTGTAAAGATGGTACTCAAAAAGCGCTTCCTCAGTGAAAGCCTTTGGCACTGCACCTCCAAGTGCTTCAGCATAATCGTAATACCTGTCAGGGTATGGCTGCACTGGACTAACCAAGTGAATGTCTCCTGCAACAAGCTTCAGTTTAGTGTTAGGGTATGAAGTGCCGGAGCTATTGGTTATTGTTGTCCAGCCAGAAAAATCCATTGCTGTTTCCTCTTCATTTACCTTTGCAACATAGTCTGCTCTCCAGTTCATTCCAGAGGTTAAATAAACAGTCTGAGTGTTCCTTTTGCCAGTGCTTTCAGTCCATATTTTCCACACAAGTGTGGGCTTTGTTATCAAGCCTTCAGGCAACTCTGGAAAAGAAATCCTTGAAATGTTTGAAAGAGCCACAATTCCTTCCCCTGTTTCCAAGAGCAGGCCATCGCTTGCATTCAGCAGCTTTCCGGTGAAAGTGGCTGTTGAATCGCCTTCAATCACTTCAACAGTTATTTCCTTGTCAATGTACTTTTCAAGCATTTTGGCCTCGCTCACTATGTCAAACTCGTAGTTTTGCTCCAGCACAATCGTGTCCTCAAAGCTTAGGTCCCGGAACAAAACAGATGTTGCGTCAATCTGCGAGGCAATGTCCTTGTACTCCACAAGATTCACTCCTGACTCCAAAAACATTTCCCTAACTTCTTTCACCAGCGCCAGGTTCTGGTTGTAAACAGTTAGTTCGGTGCTGGTCTTTTCGCCTGCTTTCTTTGCATCCCCCAGCTCTTGAAAGAACAGCTCTGGCTTTTCAACAGAAACCTTGTAAGAGTAATCGCTCACATTAACCAGTGGAGCGCTTTTCCTAACAGGCTTTAATTCCTCTATCTTGGGCAGCATTACCAGTACGCCGATAACCAGAATGGCAGCAACAGCCACAAGTGCAAATGCAATTACTTTCTTGTCCACAAAAACCACAAATAACTTGCATCCTCAAGTTTATAAATAATTCTCCTTTTTGTTAGGTTTTCCCCTAACAAACCAAATAAATTTCCCTTTTAAACCTTTCAAAGCGCAGAATAGCTATGCCTGACTTCATTAAGGTGCTGCAAGACATGGAAGCGTTGAACCGCTTTAAAGCCGCAATTTCAAGGCAGCACTCTCATGGAAAATTAAAGGCCGCATTCATTTCCTCGGTAAAAGAAAACACGTCCGGCCTAAAAAAAGTGGCAGTGCTTTTTTCTGGCGGAGTTGACTCCGCCTTGGTTGCAAAAGCAGTCAGCGAAGAAGTTAAAGAAACAGTTCTTTTTTGCTCTGGAACAAGTACGGCACCAGATTTAAACGATGCAGAAAAAGCGGCAAAGCAGCTTAACCTGCCTTTAGTGAAAATAATTGTTAAAGAAAAAGAATTGCCTTCTCTCATCAATGAGTCAAAAAAAATCATTAATTCCAATGCTGTTCTCCAGCTTCAGATTGCCGTGCCGGAACTGGCTTCAATGCAGGAAGCGAAAAGGCAGGGCTTTGAGTTTGTTTTCTGCGGTCAAGGGAGTGATGAGTTGTTCTGCGGCTACAATTCTTTCAGGAAAGTGCTGGCCGAAAAAGGGTTTGACGGAGTTCAAGAGGAAATCTGGAACAAGCTCGAGAATTTGTGGGAGCACGACCTGAAAAGGGATTTGTCAATAGCAGAGCACTTTAAACTGAAGTTAAAGGCACCGTTCTTATACTATGATTTCGCTTTGCAGGCAATGGCTTTTCCCTCTGAAACAAAAATTTTTTCACCAGAAGACGAGCTGCGAAAGCACCCAATAAGGCAGCTAGCCAAAGAGCTGGGCCTGCCTGCATCAATTTACGCTAAAAGAAAAAAAGCAATACAGTATGGCTCTGGCATTGCAAGTAAAGTTAGTGGGCTGATTTAATTCAACTCAAAAGATACCTCGGCTTTTAAGCCGCGGTCATTGGTCTCGGTATCTTTTCAACACTTTGTCAAGTGAAATAAAAACACCTGTTTTCTTTTTGACAAAGTGTTGCGTTGACGGGTTCATGACGTCCATTAAATGTTTGGATATCCCTGCCTTAAGCCTTTTAGAAAACCCAAGCAAAATCAGGGATTTTGCGGGCCTCGCAAAACCAAAGGTTTTACGAGGAGGCTTGCGAAAAAGAGGCTGCGCCTTTAGGCAGGGGAGGGCGTCATTTTTATGCCGGCGTGTTTTGAGTCCAGCGTATGCCGCTTGCTTCATCCGTAACAGTTATCTCGCATGCTGGGCCTGAAATTTCAGTTGCAGAATAATTTTTCCTGTAATTAAATACATTGTAAATGTTGACATTTCCGGTTTGGCATGTGATTATTGTTGCGGCTTCCACTTTGCCTGCCTGAAAATTAATGATTTCCACTTCAATTGAGCAAGGCTTGATTTTTTCACTTGCCTTGGAAAAATAAAGGTCTGCCTTTTCCTGCAGTGTGTTTTGGAAATCTGCACTATTAATCTGGCATGGCGCGCCAGGATTTATGGGGTAAACCTCATCATACACTGAATCAGCTACTGCTTCGGTGAAGCTTTGCTCCGCAACAAAATATGAATTTTGCAGCCGGAATGAATTCGTTGTAATTGCTTGCTGTATAATATCTGATTTCATGTCTGCTGCAGGTATCCTCGCCAAATTAATTGCAAAAACAATAGCAACAATTGCCATTGCGCCAATAACCAGAGAATAGCTTCCTTTTCGCTTCATCCGAATTCACCACAAAATCTTTTTTCATTTATCGGAGCAGCTCCTGCTCCTGTTCCAAGCCTTGAATTGTCGCTGCGTTCAAGGGTGTCCTCTCTTATGAACAAGTAATCGTATATTATATTGCATTTGGATTGCTTTGCAGCTATGCTGAATGTTTCGCTCAAGCCGAAATCTGATGCTTCTCTGTTGAGGTAAAATCCAACGAGTGCTGCATCCGCGGTTTCCCTGTCAACAGAATAAATTGCTTTTTCCTCGCTTTGTTCAATCAAAAAATACGTTGTAAGCGTGGAAAAAACCACTATCACTATTAGAACAGCGAACAATGCGTCAGAACTGAAAATAAAACCTTTTTCCTTCATGCTCTCCACACCTTTATCGTAGCGCCTGCCTCTTCAAGCGGGCAGCTTCCAGCTCCAGAAATGCAGTTCTCAAAATCTGCCCTTTTTAGGTTTTTTCCATTCCCTTCAGTGTTGTAATAAACAAGTTTTCTTTCAATTGAATAAATGTCTTCAGTGCCAGAGCTGAAACTATTGCATCCAATTACTGGCACAACCAAGCTGCTAGGGTTCAATGCCCCACCACTTATTGTTAACTCGCAGTCGTAGTCAGCAGGAATCCCCAAATCTTCCTTGCGTATTACTTTAGCAAACCTGTCAGCTTGTCCCGGAGCAGTCCACCAGCCACCTTCATAATAGCCATAAGGCGATCTCCATTGTCCAGGTGGAACATCATTCCTGCTTACGGCTGTAACGCAGTTTTGCATGAAAAGAATTGATACATCATCATCAGGATCATCTGGCGTGCCATTGTCGTTTTCCACCAGTTTGCAAACAATATCAGGATTGCTCACCAACAAATCAGAAGCAGTTTCTCCAACTATTTGGAGTTCTTCAAAAATTTCGTTCTCTTTCATGTTTTGAACAGTCAATTCGCTGAAGTTTAGGATTAAGCCAATTGCAAGAACAGCCAAAATAACAGAAATAATGAAGTCCAATGAAAAAATTTGCCCGTTTTTGTTCATTTTTCATCAACTTGAAAGCGTTAATTCGCCCCCGCATTTTGCACTGGAAATGTCGGTTACAATGCTGCTGGTGATTGGGACAACAGAATAAACATTTGTTTTAATTGTAGTTCCTGCAGCAGCTAATTTCTGATAATGGCTGCTGTCAACTGTAATAGTGATTGTGTTAGGAAGCACGGCATTTAAACCGCATTCTATTGGGTTAGAACCCAAAACCGAGATTTTTGGAATATTATAACTAATAACATGTCCGAATCCGGATATTTTTTTTTCATTAGCAAGCAGTTTGACTATGGCCGAGCCAATCTGTTTTTGCTGTGCACGAATGCTTAGTTCTTCCTGGTCTTTAGTGAACTCATCCCTAAAATTTGCAAGCGAAAGCATGAAAATGAGCATTATTGTTACCGCTAGCACCAAATCAAAGCTTATCTGGCCTCTTTTCATGCTAACTAATATAATATTCTATGTATATAAAATTAGCGCCTTCCAGAAAGCCTCAGAAGCTTTGGCATCAATTGCAATCCGCTTAAATGTCCAAGAGTTCCTTTCCTGCAGGCTCTTTCAGAGAACTCCTTAACCTGGCCTCCTTTAATTCCTTGCCCGGCAACAAGCACCGGCACTGCGTCACTTGAATGCTTTTTCAGCTCACAAGGAGTTGAGTGGTCAGCAGTAACAGCAATAACAGTGTTTTTCAAGTCCAAAAACTCTTTTGCGGCTCTGTCAATTTTTTCAATGAACTTCTTTTTTCCTTCGGCGTTTCCATCTTCCCCAAAGCTGTCGGCTGCCTTAACGTGAACAAACACGAAATCAAATTTTTTCAGCGCTTTTTTTGCAGCCAAAAACTTTGCTTTTACGTTCGTGTTCGGCAAACCTGTTGCGCCCTTAACTTTCAGCACTTTCATTCCAACGATTTTGGCAATGCCCTTGTACATTCCTGCTCCAGCAATCACTGTCGCTTTCAGGCCATACTTTTTCTTAAAGCCGGGAATGTATTTTACTTTTCCTGCGCCCCTACAAAGCAAATAATTTGCTTCAAGGAGGCCAAGCTTTTTTCGCTTCAGGTTTTCCGGGTGCATTAAAAGAATTTCATGCGCTCTTTCAGTGAACGCGTTCAGTATTTCAGCAGTGCGTTCTGCATTTCCAGAACTGTTTTCTGCCATGAATTTCAGTGGCTTCACCCCAATTTTCTTTGGGTCGTTCTGCGTTACTTTTTCACTCAGGCCTTTTCCCCTAACCACAACGACGGCTCTGTAGCCCGTTCCAGCTTTAACAAAAATTCTTGTACCGTTGATTTTGATTCCATCAAGTTTTTTCACAAATTTTTGAACTGACTCAATTCTTCCAGCGCGCCTGTCAACGATAATTCCTTTCTGGTCAACAGTAGCAATGTTTGCACGCAGCGCAATGTCCCCTTTCCTTAGCTTCAAGCCAATTCCTGCTGCTTCTATTGGGCCCCTGCCGCAGTAATACTTTCCAAGCGGATAACCAAAAATTGAGAGGTGCGCTTTGTCAGAATCAGGGTAAAGTTTTCTGTCAACTGCATTCATTGTGCCGGTTAAACCATTTGCTGCAAGCCTATCAAGATTTTTGGTCTTTGCTGCCTCAAGCGGGGTCTTTCCGCCAAATTTTTTTGTCGGCCTGTCTCCAAGGCCGTCGCATATCACCAGCAAAATTTTTTGCATCAATTAAATCAATTCAATTGCTGTTTTTATTCCTTTCGAATCAAATGCGTTGAAGCTTTCTGAATTGAAGGGGTAAGCAATTATGAGGTGAATTGAACCCATTTTTCCAAAAGTTGCAATGTCCTGCTTTGAAGGCCTGCTTGAATAGGAAGGGTGGCTGTGAACTGTGCCAATCATTTTTGAATCAAAAGGAATAAGGTGCGATTTTATTAAGGTGAAATTTCTGCCGTAAGTTGCGGGCACAACAATTAGCTCATCAACAATTTTCTCCCCCGGGCTTCCACCCAGCACCCCAAAAAACTCGTGGGGATAAGTGTTTTTGCTTGCTTCAATTATTGCTCCAAGCACTTCCCGCTTTATTTTGTACATTAACTGCTTTAAGCCGCGAACCCCAAATAAAGCAATATTGTGGGGAACATTAGGAAAGCCATGCAATGGGTTCTCTTTATGCCTGTTGATAGCGGGAGCAGCCCAATTGCGGTTGAAACAAGAAACAGAATCATTCCGTATAGGCCGCTTAAAAATAGCACCAGCAGAAAAAGCAGTCCAAGAACATACTTGCTCAGGTTTCTGTAATTGACCGCTAAAATCCATTTAATTGCTTTTTTCCCTATTATGTCTGTTGCAATATACCCAAAAGAAGCAGAAATCAGCACTGCTGCAAAAATCAGCAGAAGTGAAGTTTCATTCAATCCAATGAGTTGCTTCACTGTTGCTGCGGCCCCTGTTCTTGCTTTGCCAATCAAGAATAGCACGGCAAAACTGAAAATAGTGTTCGCAGTGTTAACCCCGCCGAGAACCACCAAAAACTCGTTTCTTGAAATCTTTTTTGTGAACTCTCCAAGAAGAAATGCCGCCGTGCTTGCTCCAACGCTTGGAAAGAATGACACGATTGCCCCTGCAACAGTGCTAAAAAAGCTTCCCTTGATTATTGTTTTCTTTTCTTCCTTGAACACTCCAGTTTTTTGCTCAGTTATAGAGTGCTCTTTAGTGAGAGAATAAACCAGTGTTGACGACCCAAAAAAACCTGTCACAAGCGGAAAAAGCGTTTCCTGCATGGAACCGCTGTTTAAGCCAATAATTCCCGTGATGCCAGAAAGCAAAATTGTAGCAAGAGCCCATTTTTTCTTTCCCCCCTTTTCGCTTAAAACCATTAGTGCAATTAGTGCAACTAAAATAAACGGAATCAAGGAGTAAAGGAATTCTGCCAAACCAGCAATAAGCAGCCAAAAGAATGGCAGAAGCAAAATGCAGAAAAGCACTGAAAAAATCCCTCCGGCTGCAGTCAGCTTTATTGCGTAGAGCCCTTCGCCTTTCAAAAAAAAATAGTGGCCAGGCAGAACCGAGAGAAACGAGTCAGTGTCCGGTGCCCCAATTAAAATGCTTGGAATGAAGTCAACAAAACTGTGCACAACGCTTGTTGCAACAATAAGCAGGGCAATGTTCAAATCGTTGCTCTCCGAAAAAGCAAGGAAGAGAACCGCGATGGTGTTAACGTGTATTCCTGGCATCAGGCCGGTGAAAACTCCAAGCAGGCAGCCCAGCAGAATCCATGAAAGTGCTTCAATCAATTCTTTTCACTTTTTCCGCAACTATTTCAATTTTTCCCTTGTATTCCTGGACAGTGCCTTCAATCCTGATAACCGCGCTGTTTTCAATTTCTTTCAGCTCTTTTTCGGTTGGGGAAAAAACCACTGCCTTGATGCTTTTCCCATCAACCAGCTCAAACAACAGCGTGTTCTTTGAATAGAACCTGTTCTTCACTATTCCCTCAGTTGAAACCTTTTTCTGTAGCATTCCCCCGTTTATTTCCGGAATGCTTACTTCAAGGGGTTTTGTTGCAGCGCTCATGGCTGCAAGCAGCAGTATTCCTGCAATTCCAATGCCTAAAGCCAGTTTTCTGAAGAAGAAATCGTCGAATTCCATTAAAGAATTAGGAGAAGAAAACAATAAAAAACTTCGTCAATCGTCGAACTATATTATTTGTGTTGGTTTCCTTGTGAAAAACCTGTTTTCCACCTTTATCTTTACCTTTTTTCCTACTGGCTGCTTTCCTTTGCTTTCAACAATGAACCGTCCTCCATTTGAAAGGGAAAGCAAGTCATAATCTGTTTCCACCACTGCCATTTCGCTGTCACTTAACAGTACCTTTCCATAAGTGTAGTTTCTAACGACAAAAAGCTTGAACAGGACAAAGAAAACCAGCAGCCCAAAAATCAGCACTGAAAAGAATGCCAGCCTTGTTATTGTGTCTGAAATAATGCTCTGTCCAATCCATGAGACCTGAATTGCCGTGGGCAGAACAATAAAAAACAATGCATACCGGCTAAAGCCTTCCTTAACCTCTTTCCTTAAATCAATTACCAGAAGCTTCAAGTAAATTAAAATCAGCACAGCGTTCACTGCAAGAAAAACAGTTTCCCCCAAAAGCGGTGCAGCAATTACTGCTAAAAGCATCAGGAAAACGAGCAACTGCAGTGCAATTACTATGAAGCTCCTGTAGCTTAAATCCTTCACGTTTTTTTCCAGAAAAGTTTTGAGCATTCAATCACGGACAGCGTGTTTCATATGGTGTGCCAGCGTTCACACTTAGTTTGAATTCGGATGTTGGACTCAGTTCCCATGCAGTTGAATCATCCACCGTGGTTATAATTTTTTGGCAATCAGAAGCGCTCAAACGAAAAGTTTTAGGAACTGTGTTAGCATCAATATTGACTGTCGGCGGGGCTCCTGTTACCTCGATTTTTTCAATGAAGTAGGCCTCTTCTAGGCTTTCATCAGTGGCGAATATGCTCACCAGCTTTTCCTTCACAATTGCGGGTGCGACCACGTAATCCACCACCTCAAAAAAGTTTCCCATTATTGCAGTTCCGACTATGAAGATCGCAGCGGTAACGAAAATTATTTCAAAGCTGGATTGGCCTTTTTCTCTGAGCATGGAAACCAATTCAGATTCTTACTTCAACTTCATCAGCGGTAATTTTTTGAACAATAACCCTTTTCATCTGCGGTCCCTCAATTTCTGTGCCGTTAATACAGCGAAGCGTTATTTCTTCCAATATATCAAGGTCAAGAGCGCATTTTCCTGTGGCATCACAGGCAGGGTGCGATAAATCAGTGTTTATAAGCTCTGTTTCAAATCCAATCTTTTTTGTTGCTTCTTTGCAAAGCACTTTGCTTCCAGCTGGAACAAAAACAGTTATTGTCTGCTTGGTGTCAATGCCAAGTGTTCCTACAAGGTTTGTTGTATTAGCGATTTTTTCGGCTGCAAGCCTTGCTTCAGCCAGCCGTGCAACCTCTTTTGCACTGTCAACTGCAAGATTCACGTTTGGCTGGATAATTGTCTGAATGAACAGCAGCATTACTGCTACAAGGAAAATGAACTCGATTGCTGCCTGCCCTCTATTGCCTTTCACAGAAAAAAATTCCAAACCAAATCACCAACCAACTGAAGCAAAATATATGCAATTAATACTGCCGGAACAAACGGCACTGACTTTTTTACCGCCAGTTTGTTTTCAAGCTTTTTTTCATTCACCAGCTTTTTTAATTCCCTTATCTGCTCTTCTGTGAGACCACCTGCGGCCCTGCTGCTTGCAAGGATTCTTCCAGAAGGCCAAATCAGGCGCCTGACAGCGTCTACATTATTATTTCTGAAGTGCTTTATAATTGTTCCGATGCCTGCTTTTTCAAGCCTTTTCACTTTCCCTTTTTCTTCCACAATTGTTTCCCCGGAAATCATTCCCTCTTCCAGGGCAGTTATTTTAACGTTCTCTGCCAAAATTTCCCTGCTTGCAAAGTAAAGCTTCAGCAGCAGGAACAGGAAAAGCAGAGGCAGAAAAACCATTAAAGCGCCCTGAAGCGCAGAAACATAGTCAGTGTACAGCGCAAACGCAAAAACCACGGCTACAACAACGGCACTGATTTTTTTTCTCAAAAAACCAATTGCAAGCAGCATTGGCAGCACAAACAGTGCATCAAGCCTCATTGCTGCAACAACCGCGCTTAAGCCAGCAACTAATATGCTGAAAGCCGCCAGATGAACAAACCTCTTTTTTATTTCAGCAAAAACTTTTTCCGAAAGGTCCTTGTTTTTTGCAATGCCGTTCAGTGAAATCATTGCACCGTAGGGGAACATTGCGAATACGCTGAAAACAAAAAGCCAGAACGGGAAAACAGGCAAATGAATTGAAGCAAATAACGCCCCGTTCAACCCAATTAAATCCCTTAATACTCCGTAATTAACGGGGTTCAATGCTGCGAGGCCAGTGAAAAGCTTTACATCGCCTCCAGCCCACACGCCGAGCTTCCACAGCAGCATTGCTCCGAGGAACGTTCCAATTGTTGCAATTCCAGAAAACAATATGAAGCCAAAATCATCAGTTAGAAATGAAAGGAACAAATGCAGGAGCAGCCCCAGCGCAATCATGGAGTAAGTTATTTTGTCTGAAACAATCCTTTCCCTTAAATCAGTGTAGGTTGCAACAGCAAGCAGGATAAAGGAAATAGAGAAAAAGAGAGCGGCTGCCAAAACAACCCGCCCTTAGTTTTCAAGTAGAGAGCTTATTGTCGAGTCCCTGCTTTCAAGTATTTGCTGCTGTGCAACGTTTGAAACTGTCACAACCTGTAAAGCGATGACTGAAGCAGCCAGCACCAACAGCAACGCAAATGTTACTGTTATGAGGTATTCAAACGAAACCTGTGCTCGCTGCTCCATGGAGATCACTTAACCCTGTTATACTCCAGCGCCTGGAGCGTTACAATTGGATGTTGGTATGAGTGGTGCTACTGGTGTTGGGTCATATCTTGATTTACAGACTGTACTTGGTGCTGTTCCTGCAGGGCCGCAATAACATGTAACATTGTCTGGACCTATAACTTGTATTGAACCAACTAGCACATTAGTGCAACTCGTAGTTGTTGCCGGGTATTTTATGCACAAAGCATCAAATGCTTGTTTTTTTGATTCTGTTCCTCCGCTGCTTCCTAACCCTGATATTACACTGATGACTATCACTGCAACAAGCACTGCTCCGCCGATTAACAGCAGGTATTCAAGTGCACCTTGTCCTTTTTTTTGCATTCCTTGACCTCCTTTTAAAGTGTTTAAAGCATTAATTTACTTATAATAATTCTTTCTTCTATTTAAATGTTTTGTGCTTTAAGGCGTTGATTCGAAGCCTGTAACTGTTCTTTCAAGTTCTTCCTTTGCTTCCTGCTGGCCTGTTGTTGCAATGCTTTTCAAGTACAAGCCAATTATTGCTGCTGTAAGAGTTATTCCGCCCAAAATCAGCAGCAGTTCAACTGAACTCTGCGCTCTTTCCTCCTTCAATAGCCTCATTTAACTCACCAAGTTCATTGAAAGCAATTGCCCTAAAATATAGGTAGTGTAAGCCACAAGTAATAGGATTGGAAAGTATATAATGCTTTTGCTTATCCTGCCCTCCCTCATAATTGCAATTACTAGGCTTGCTGCAAAAACCTCTACAAGGAGGTAAATTTGGATGCCTAGGTTAATGATGCTGCTTGCGCTCTCAGCCCTCTGAATAATCAACTGGTCTTTGCTTATTTTTGCTGCAGTGCTTATCAGCACTGAGCTTATTGTTGCCACGAAACCGAAAATTAGTGGCGCAACGAAGCCTCCAGCAGCAACCATGAACAGCACTTGGAGAATTGTCCTAGTTTTTCTTTCAGCATTAATTCTGTGGATTGCCCTTACATCCTCGCTTATTTCATCCAGAATGTCCGCGAGGCCTGCTCCTGCTTTCACTGAGTCAATTATGATTGTGACGGTTCTCTTCACAAGCCTTGAGTCCACGTTCTGGCTTAAAGAGCTTAGCGCTGTTTCAAAGTTGTCTCCTTCCTCAAGTTTTCTAAGAACAGTGTTGATTTCTTTTTTCAAATAACCATATTCAGCGCTTGCAACTTCTCGCAATGCATACTCGTAAGTGCCACCAGCCCTTAAAGTGTCAGCCATCTGCTTTAATGCATCAGAAAGGTTCCTTTCAATGTCGTCAATCCTCTGCGATGCCTTAAGGTAAGGGTAGCCAATCATTATATCGGCTATTACAAGGAACATAATAATTCCAAGCTGCCAGAGCTCTGGCACCAACAGAATTATTGCCGCACCAACAACAAACGAGACAAGGAATGAAAGAATTATCCAAAGTACTGGGTCAACCTTGAAGTCTATTTGCTTCAAGTAAAGAGAGTACTTTTTTAGGAAACCGATTCTTTCCAGCAGCGGGATTTTTTTGGTTAAGTCAAGTGTCATTCATCACACCCTCGGTTGGACAAATTTCAGGTAAACAAGCAAAAGCGCAATAACAAGCGGCATTATCAGCGCGTAAAAGATTATTATAAACTGTGGAGTAAGCTGGAATGCCTGTGAAAAGTTTACTCCTAATGGTGCATTGGTTACTGCGCCAATTATTGCTACAAAAACAGGCAGAACAATTGCACCGAAAATGAATATTACCCCAAAAAAATTCATTTTTTCCGCGAAGTCCCTTATCTTCATTCTCAGCTCGAATGAAACGTCCTCAGCGATTTCCCCCATAACGTTTGAAAGGTTGCCGCCGGTTTTAAGCGCCCTGATGACGTGGAACAAGGCGCTCCTCAGCGCTCTTGACTGGGTTCTCAGCGCGAAGTGCCTTAACGCGTCTTTAGTGTCAGTGCCCTCCTCTATCTCATTAATTGTTCTTGAAAACTCGTCTGATAAAACCCCGTAATCTGACTGCGCTATTGCCTGCAGCGCTTTGTAGAGGCCTATTCCTGCCTTTAATTCTGTTGCCATGTGCCTTAATGCGAAAGGAAGTTCAACACTCATTTCGTCGCCTCTTCTTTGAGCAATTGTCTTGGGTATAATCATCACAAGTATGAGCGTAATGAAGAAGAACAGGATTCCAATCAACAGCGCGCTCCAGATGGGCCATGCCCATAAAAACGAGACTATTGCCCCTATGACCATTCCAAAAATCAGGCCTATTGCGGCTGAAGCAACGCTTAATGCAAGGTATTGCTGCGCTGAAAACTTCATGTTTGCGCTGTAAAGGTAGTATGCTAACTCTTTTGCTATTGGAAACCTCCTGAGGTTTCGGGTTAGTGGCTTGAATAGGAACTGGAATGAGAGGTAAAAGTTTCCAAGCTGCCTTATTATTGGGGATCTAAACTCTTTCAGCTCTTCAACAGGCTGAACGTTTATTTTTGCTGCTTCCCCTTCCGCTATTATGCCGCGCAGCTCGCTAAGCCTTCCCCCAACTTCTTCAAATTCAATGCCTTGCTCGCGGTACTTTTTCTTCATTTTGGCGACTATTTTTTCAACCTGCTCCAGGTCAACGGTTTCCGGCTCGGCTAATTCATCCTTTCCAGGGGCTTTTATGTCTGCCTTCTTGCTCTCAATTTTTTTCCTTAAGTCATCAATTGAAGGCACGCTTTCCACCCCTGCTCAGCAGGTATTTTTCGCATTCAGTTGAAACCCTGTTTATGTCCCTTACATCAGTTTCAACCAACTTCTTTAACACTTTTTCCCTTTCCTTAATTTCCGCTTCAATCTGTTTTCTTTGCATTCCTGTAAACCTTTCAAGCACTTTGAGGTAATTAACTGGCGCACTTGTTCTCTTTAAACTGTCCGTTGCGGCATCATACTCGAATATTGCCTGGGTTTTTGTTTTTCCTTCAAGCACGCCGTATACCTCAGAAATTTCTGTAATCCTCCTGATAGTACCCTTCTTTTTGTCGTGTAGCCTGTGCTCAACAATTATGAAGTCAAGGCCGCTCATCATTATTTCCGGCACGTTCATCGGGGGAGAAGTAATCCTTACAATTGTTTCCTCCGGCGAATTAGCGTGAACTGTGCCAAGGCAGTTTGAAACAAATAGGCCGTTTGCAATGTAATTGTGGTTGTCTTTTACAGTCAAGTCATACATATAACCATTGAACTCTTCTTCTTCAATTTTCACAATTTCCTCAAATCGGAAATCTGAATTGACTAGCATTAAAACCTCTTTGCCCATTGAAGTGTTAGCGGTAATATTTGCGATTTTTTCTAGCTGGTTTCTTGAAGGGCTTCTTTTATTTGTTTCATATGCCTCAATGGTTGACCTTGTCTGCGTTCCCATTAATGAAGCCAGTTCTGTTTGCGTCATTGAAGCATCATTTCTTGCTTTTCTAATCAGTGCAGAAATTTTTGGGAACAAATCTTTTGCATTTTTTGAACTTAAAATTAATTTTTCAAGTTTTTTACTTTTTTCAGCATGCCCAAATCCTATTTTGTTTGCAAATTTTTCTAAATTGTCCTTTCCATAAATTGATACCCTATAATATGGCCCAATTTTTCCTTTTCCGTCCCTTTCTTGGGTGTTTAGCGATGAATGAATGCCAAATCTTTGAATTATCATTGGAAGCTTTCTGGCTATCCTGGGGTTGGAGGTTGAAAACTGAATTGATTGAGAGTGAAGATTTACGTGAGCATCTGCATCAAATAAGCCCCTGATAAGTTTTCCAAGCCCTGATTGGCTCGCGGTCAAAACTTTTTTATTTAATTCAAAAATTTTTGTCTTGTTTCCAAGAGGGATGTCATATTCGTTTACGATTTTTTTGACCAATTTTTTGTCATAAACATTTACTCTTGAAAAGCCACCGAAATCTTTGATTGAAATCTTATTTTTTGTAACTTCCCCAATTCCCCTTTCAAAACTTTGTATAAGGGACGGTTCTTTGTTAACAAACTGGATTCCTTCGCTGTGGATGTGCCCGTCTCCGTAAATTAAACCCATAAGATACGGTTTAATTATTTCTTCACTTGCATTAATTGGAATTTGCTTTGGAAACGCAATAAAGTCCCCTTTTTTTGCTTCTTCTGCATTTATTTCCTGAATGCCATTGTTTATTCTGTAAATGGGGTGGTCTTCAGTTAACCTAATTTCTTTGCCTGACTTGGTTTTAATTCTTCTAATTTTTTGTCTTGCATTTTTTCTCCAAACCCTTATTACTGGGTTATCCTCAATTTTAAACGTTTTTTTGTTGAAGCTTGGGACAAATATTTCCCCCTTAATATCAACAAATTCAAAGTCCCCTTCTTTTAAGGGATTTTTTTCCATGAATTTATTTTCAACAAAATTTCCTATTTCCTCAATGTTGCCATTAGAAAACTGAATTAATGTATCGCCTGTTGTTGCACCATCATGGCCCGTATTCATTGCAGTGAACAATGAGAATGCCTCATCGTGCCTTATTTCTCCTACAATTATCCTGTCAGGCCTCATCCTCAAAGAGTTCTTGGTTAAAATGTCAAGGCTTATTTCTCCTGTTCCTTCAATGCCCGGCGGCCTTCCCTCAAACCTTATCCAGTGCTTGAGCGGAAGATTCAATTCAGCAGTGTCTTCGATTGAAATAATTCTCTCGTGCCTTGGAATAAATGATGCCAGCACGTTCAATGTTGTTGTTTTGCCGCTTCCAGTGCCGCCTGAAATGACAATGTTTGCAGGCTTCACTCCCATGCCTTCAACGCAAGCCCACAGAAAAGCTGAGGCTTCCAGTGTCACAGTGTTCATTTTAATCAAATCAATCATGGAGAAAGGGTCTCCCCTAAATTTCCTGATAGTTAAAGTTGCACCGCTGACTGAAGCCGGAGGGATTGTTGCGTTGACCCTGCTGCCGTCAGGCAGCCTTGCATCCAGAAGAGGAGCCGAAATGTCAATCCTTCTTCCCACTTGCCGTGCAATCCTGTTAACCAAGTCAATTATTTCTTGGTCAGAGAAAAACTCAATGTTTGTTGTCATCATCTCATACTGCCTGTGGAAAACGTAAACAGGCTGGCCTTGGCCGATAACCATTATTTCCTCAAGTTTGTCGTCGTTAACCAGCGGGTCAATCATGCCGTAGCCAACCATTTCTCTTACAACTGCATCAGCGTAAAAGTCAAACCTTGAGGCAGGAATGTTTAATTCAGGCGAGCTGCGTATTATCTCCATTATTCGCTGATAGTAAACGTTTCTTTTCTGCTCCGGGTCCCTGATTTTGTAAGGAGTGATGCTGATAATTCTTGTTGCCGCTTCCTTTATGGTGTTAATGATTGTTTTCTCTGTGCCAGCGGAGCGCGGCACCGGAGTCCAATAGTATAGCAGGGGCTCCCCCTCAACCCTGTAAATTTTTATGTTCCCATAAGAGTCTATTTCCTCCTTTTCTGCCTGCTCCATTTGTTTTTCGGTTTTGGATTTGGCTGTCTTAACTGGAAGGCGCTGTTCAGTTGCAGGGGCAACTTCCAAAGCCTCTTGTTCTGTTTCCTTAACTGCTTCGGGTTTTTTTCTGGAGCTCGGTTCCTTTACTGATTCCCTTGGAATAACAATTTTTGTAAAAATTTTTGCAGGCTTAAACGGTTCTATTTCAGCAGGGGCTGCTTTGCGTTGAGCTTCTCCCTCCGGCATCCTTTTGAGGGCCTCAATGATTTTCTGCTTCTTTTGTTCCTTCTCTTCCTCGGCTTTTGAGTCAGCAACGCCTGCCTTTTTCTTCTTCATTTGCTCAATCAAGTCACCCATATAGCTAGGCATGGCTAATCCATTATGAAGACGCATTTCTCTTATTTAAACATTGCTTTGCGTTTTTTTTCTCAGCAGCCCAAGCACAGGCCCTTGTCTTTATGTTCAAGAGGGCTAATGCTTTTGAAGATGGAGACTGCTTTCATTTAGTGGCTTGCGCTTCCTGTTTTCCCATGAAGCCGTCAAGCACATTTAGGTTAAAGTTGAACAGGAAAACGTAAACAGGAGTTAAAACTAGCAGAATCACATACTGCAGTGCCACAAAAATTGCAATCAAAATCGTGGCTCCACCCAGTGCAACAACAATTAATAGCGCCATATTTCCCTGCAGCACCGGGTAAAGCAGAACGCCTAGTGCGATCACTGCAATCATAAGAAAAACCGTGAAAATTGCCACAAAAAGCCCTATGATAAAGGCTAGTCCCATCAAAACAAGCAAGAACGCTATCTGCAATGCAATCAAAATGACTAGCTCTACGGGTTTGCTGAAACCTATTAGAATTCCCTGCAATAGTGCGCTGAAAGCATTAATGTTTTTCCTGTACATCAAATAAACGCCGAACTGCCCCAAAAAATAATTCACCGCTGCAAAGAATACCAATCCGATAATTCCTACAACTGCCAGGAGCACAAGCGTGCTCGAGTCCTTCAAGAAAGCAAGCTGCGGCAGAACGCTTT
The DNA here is from genome assembly GCA_000830275.1 of archaeon GW2011_AR10. Lineage (GTDB taxonomy): Archaea > Iainarchaeota > Iainarchaeia > Iainarchaeales > GW2011-AR10 > GW2011-AR10. The sequence goes on from CP010424.1 coordinate 1,102,210, forward strand.
CAAGCCCCAAGCCAGGTGAAAATAGATTCCAGAAAAAGCCAATCAATGCAAGAACCAAGAAAACAAGAAACGGAAGCATGGCAAGAAAAATCATTGTTTCAAGCAGTGAGAGGCTGAATCCCTTTGAAATGTTTGATGGAATTGATCGAACGCTTACTTCGCCTGTTTCAGCGCCTCTTATTGCGGAAAACATTGCTGCGTTCCCCAAAATCCTTAAAAAAAACATAATGACGAACAGCACTATTAACACAACGATTATCCAGAAAATTATTCCTTCAAAATTAATTTCCGAATCATTAAGCACTGCTAAAGCGCTTGCAATTGTATCGACATTGTTTTCTTCCTGTGCAACTGAAGAGCTGATGCCATTTTCGAGGCCGCCTGATGGTCTTTCCTGCAGCACATCAAAAAAACCTGAAAAATCTCCTGAACCAAAATTGAAGTTTGCCCCACTATAGAAGCCGCTGCCAGTGAAAAGAGTGAAAACAAGGAGAATGAAAGCAAATCGCAGCCACCTTCCAACCATGTTCGGTTTGTTAAAGAAGGCTTCTGTCTGCTTGAAGCTTTTTCCCAGTGCATCAGTTGCGATCGGCATTTTCCTTAGAATAGATTGGTGGTTTTGCCTATTTATTTCTTTTCATCTATTTCCTTCCGCAGTTTTTCAACAAAACCATCAATTTTTTCGTTAAAGCGAACTTTTCCGTTCCGCTCCCTAACCGCAATTGTTTTATTGTTTTTCTCTTTCTCTCCCACGATTACAATGTAGTTTACTTTCTGCATCTGCGCGTTTCTCACCTTGTAGGAAACAGTTTCATTGCTGAGGTCAAGTTTGCTCCTAATCCCTGATTCCACAAGCTTTCTGTGCACTTCCTCCGCGTACTTGTTGAAATTTTCCCCCACAGCTAAAATCCTAACCTGCTCCGGGCTGAGCCACAAGGGAAACGCTCCAGCAAAGTGCTCGATTAGTATTCCGATGAATCTCTCCATTGAGCCATAAACAACCCTGTGAAGCATTATTGGCATTTCTCGCTCATCTTTTTCGTTAATGAAAAACAGCTCAAACTTTTCAGGCATTAAAAAATCAACCTGGATTGTTGCGCACTGCCATGTCCTGCCAAGAGAGTCCTTTATGTGGAAATCAATTTTTGGACCATAGAATGCCCCATCCCCTTCATTCACTTTGAACTTTGCTTTCCTTTTCTTTAAGGTGTTCTCTAGTGCAGCAGTGGCCTTTTTCCACGCTTCATCCGAGCCCATCGCGTTCTCCGGCTTTGTGCTAAGCTCTATGTGGTAAGAGAAACCGCATTTGCCGTAAACAAAGTCAATTAACTCAATTACTTTTCCAATCTCTTCCTCTATCTGCTTCAGAGAGCAAAAAATGTGTGCATCATCCTGCGTGAACTTCCTCACCCTGAACAGGCCGTTCAGGACACCGCTTAATTCATGCCTGTGCACAATTCCGAATTCAGTTATCCTTTGTGGAAGCTCCCTGTAAGAATGCCGCGAGTTCTTGTATATGAGGATGTGGCCAGGGCAATTCATTGGCTTAATGGCGTAACCCTCTTCATCTATTTCAGTGAAGTACATGTTTTCCTTGTAGTGGTCCCAGTGCCCTGACTTCTTCCAGAGTTCTTCCTTCATTATTATTGGCGTTGTCACTTCAACGTAGCCGCGCTTGAACTGCTCTTTCCTCAAAAAGCCCTCTAGCTCGTTCCAGACAATTTTTCCTTTTGGGTGAAAGAAAACTGTGCCAGGCGCTTCCTCCTGCATCGAGAAAAGGTCAAGCTCTTTGCCCAGCCTCAAGTGGTTTCTTTTCTCGGCTTTCTCTACTCTCTTGACCCACTCTTCGAGCATGCTTTTTTCCGGGAAAGCAATGCCATAAATTCTCTGCAGCATAGGATTTTTTTCGCTGCCCCTCCAGTAGGCCCCGGATGTCTTAACAAGCTTCACTGCCTTGATTTTGCCCGTGCTTTCAACGTGGCCCCCCTTGCATAAATCCAGAAACTTCCCTTGGCTGAAAACAGTGAGCTTTTTTCCCTCACCTGCAAACTCGTTTATTAGCTCTTGCTTGAATTGGTTGCCCTTAAACAACTGTAAGGCTTCTTCTTTGCTGATTTCTTTGCCTACAATTTTGTCATTTCTCTTAATAATTTCACTCATTTTCTGCTCTATTTTTTTCAAATCATCAGGAGTGAATGGTTTTTTCACATCAAAGTCATAGTAGAAGCCTTCCTCTATCGGCGGCCCAATAGTTGGTTTTGCATCAGGGAAAAGGCTTGTAACCGCTTCAGCCAAAACATGTGAGGCAGTATGCCACAACTGTTGCCTGTATTCTTGCTCGGACCATTTTCCAGCCATCAGCTCACGTTAATACTTAGAACCGCAAAAGAAGAAATAGGTTTCTGTTCCTGCCTGCTCAACAGTTGGTTTTGCTGATGTCAAAAACCACCGACTGAAGTCGGTGGCATGTTTTGATGCTTCTAATAGAAGCAAGTGGTTTTTGACAGTAGCAATTCCACTAAACCACTGTTTCAAAACAGTGGAATTGCCTGATTTGAATACCGCCATACACTGCCATATAACATCAATTAATTGTTTTCTTTAATAATACTTTATATGAAGGGACCGCATGGAAAGGTCACTCCGTCTCCTGAGGTTTGCGTTAAGTGCAAGGGCCGCCTTTGGTGCGGGCCAAACTGCTTCATTCTTGATAGGTTCGAGAAAAAGCAGAGCGCACTAAAATCAATGGAGGGCAGGGAACTGCATGGAAAAACCCCTCCAGGCGTTTTTGTTTCATGGTATGGTTACCCAAAAATAAACTTTTCCCCAATGGCTCCTGCCCTTCCAAGCGAAGATTCCTGGATGACTGATGACACAGACAAATGGTTCGGCTTGCATGCAGAAAAAATAATTTCTTTCAGGGAAAACCTTGTGAGGGGCAGTATGCAGCTCAAGGCAAAGCAGGCTTCAAACCCATCATATGCATTGCTTGACGTGCAGGAAACACTTATGGCAAAAAAGCCGGTGGAAATTGAAATGGAGCTAAAGAATGCACCGCACGCAAGGAGCCTCTCGTTTTCCGACTTTCATGCGCCGATGGGCCCGCAAGCAGAACTCAAAAAATTCACCTTAACAGAGAACCCTTCCGTTAACAGAAGAATTGATTCCCTTGTTTCAGACACTGATGTAAAAGCAAAAGACGCAATGGTTGAGCTTTATGGGAGCAATGTTGGGGTAAACCAGCTTCACAAGATTTTAAGCGCCGGAATGCTCGGAGTGAAAAAAAACAGGAAGTTAACCCCAACTAGGTGGTCTATTGTGGCAATTGATAGCAACTTATCAGAGCACTTCATTGAAGAAAGAATAAAGCACTTCCCTCAATTGCAGCAAATCCAGTTATTTCACTCAGCGTACCTTGAAAACTACTACTTCATCCTGCTTTTGCCGCGCGAGTGGAGCTTCGAACTGCTTGAGGCATGGATGCCTGGGGCTTCTTGGGCATTGGAAGCAAAGGAACCGCAGTTCATGGCTGATTACGAATTCTATGATGGAAGAAAGGATTACGCTGAAAACACTGCTGGCGGCTACTATGCTGCAAGAATTGCAATTGCAGAGCACCTTCTTGAAAAAAAAAGGCAGGCAACAGCACTGGTTTTCAGGGAGATTGGAGATTCAGGGATTCCAAGCCTTGGAGTTTGGAAATGCAGGGAAACAGTGCGAGATGCAATGAAAAAGAAGCCGCTCTCATTCAACAGCCTTGGGCTGGCACTAAAGTACGTTGAGTCAAAGCTTTCAATCCAGTTAAAGTACTGGAAAAAGCACTCACAGATTTTAGACCAAGTGCTCCACCAGAAAAAGCTGTCCGACTTCTCTTAAAGTTTTACTCGTCTTTTTTCATGAATTGAGCGAGCAGTGCTTCTAACTGGATTCTCTCATTTGCTCCTTCAACCAGCCTGAAATTGTATTCCCCTATCTTGTCAACCAATTCAATCTTTCTCTTGCTTGGGAGCTCTTTTTCTGGCATAGCAATCACTTCACGGTACATTTGAGTTACAACGTCTTCCCCCGACATTCCATAGTCATACATTAGGCTGCGGAGTTTTTCCCCGGCTTCAATAAAATTTCCTTTTAGCGCTAAGTCAATCATTTCCCTTATTTCAGCCGGCCGTGCCCTGCTTGCAACATTGAAAACACTTTTCTCGTCAACTTTTTTGCTCAATGAACTGCTTGCCTGCAGGACATTGACTGCCTTCCTCAAGTCGCCTTCGCTTACATAATTGATTGCTTCAATTGCTTTCGCATCAACTGTTATTCCTTCTTTTTCTGCAATCTCCCTGATTTTCTTTTCCACTTCCTGTGGGGAAAGGCCGCGAAACCTGAAAATAACGCACCTTGATTGGATTGGCTCGATAATTCTCGAAGAGTAATTGCAGCTCAGAATAAACCTTGTGGTTCTGGTGTACTTTTCCATTGTTCTCCTGAGTGCCTGCTGTGCATCAGCAGTCAGGGCATCTGATTCATCAAGAAAAATTATTTTGAAGCCAGAATCGAATGCAAGCGTTCTTGCAAACTCTTTGATTGTTGTCCTTACAACGTCGATGCCACGGTCATCACTCGCATTGAGCTCTAAAAAATTCTGGTTAAAAGATTTGCCAAACAATTCTTTTGAAAGAGCAACCGCTGCAGAGGTTTTTCCAACCCCAGCCGGGCCGGCAAACAACATGTTGGGAACGTTCCTGTCCTCGGCAGCCTTTTTCAATCTTGCAGTTATTTCTTTTTGCCCAACGAGTTCGTCAAGTTTTTGCGGCCTGTGCTTTTCAATCCAAGGCAATCCAATGTCCATTCTACCCCCAGAAAGAATTTTCCATGATAACAGTTTTAAACTAATGTCAGCACTTATTTATATAACAAATGACCTTACTTTGTCAAACATTTTTGTCATTTGCTATCTGTCAGGTGACAATAAATATTCAAAAATTAAAGCAGGTTGCTATAGCAAATGAACAATAATTGTTCAATTATTAATGTAATTCGCTATAACAAAAAATTTTGTGGAGCGTAGACAATGAACTCAAACCAAGCCTTAAAAGTTGTTTTTCTGTTTATTCTGTCGTACATTCTGCTTTACTCGCTTGGAGCTGTTTTTGGGGCCTTGACTGGCTTCAGGGATTGGGGTTTCACCACCAACATATTCAAGCTAGATTACTTTTACTTTCTAATCCCTATTCCGGCCTTCTTTTTCATGTTCTTCTTGGTTGACTGGATTGAGCAATACTTTGAAACAAAGCTTACGAGAAACTTTATTTTCCCTGTTTTTTTCGTTGCACTGGCGCTTATCGCATACTATGTTGCAGTATTCTGGTTTTACTGTAACCTGTTCAGCTTGGCCGAGGAATCAGTGTGCTCTGCCAACGGCTCATCTGCTGCAATGCAGTATGTCTCACAAACCTTTGTTTCCTCTCTTTTACAGTCACCTTACATAATTTTCGTGCTTGCAGCGGTTTTGGGGTGGCTTTCAAAGCTCTTGGTCGAGCGCTTCGAGTAGCTGCGCCCAATGCTTTTTAAGCCTTTCAAGTGAAAAATATATGGGGTAAAATGCATGGTGGCAAAACTGGTTTCAAGGGTCTTAAAGCACTATTCAGATAATTTCATTACCGTGCTTGGTTTTGCCATGCTGCTGGTTTTCGTGCTTTTGTTCCTGCAGCTGCCGTCCAATTTCCTTTCCTCCGGCTCCATAATGCTGGAATTCAGCATCTTGTCCGAGAACTTGCTTGAGTCAGCTGTTCTGCTTCTCTCTGTAATTGTTTTCCTGCTGATTTACTCTGCCTTTGTCGCATTAATTGTTTTCGCCGTAAGGAAAGACTTCGGAAAAGTGAAGCTTTACTATTACTTGAACGAAAAAGTGTACAGCTTCGCTAAAAGATACTTTTTGTTTAACCTGGGTTTCTCTGCGGCCCTTTTCGTGCTTTTATCCGCATTTGTTTATTTGTCCGCGCCAGAAGCATTAACTGCTTTTGTGCTTTTCGTGGTTGCCGCGCTTTTCATTTTTGTGCCGCAGTCAATTGTTGTTGATGAGGGCTCTATAGAGGCATCGATTTTAAACAATTTTGAGTTCATAGGCCAGAACAAGAAATACTTTTTTTTGGTTCTGGCTGCAGGCATAGTGCTGGTTGCATTAATCAACCTCGCTGAATTTTTTATTGACAGCCTTTTCTTTGTCGGCAGCTTCATAACCATTGCATTGTCGCTTATTGTGGTTGTGCCGCTAATGGAAATACTAAAAACTGAGTTGTATACAAGAAAGTTTGAATTGGTTAAACGCACCATTCACATAAGCCGATAAACCAGCACAAAATTCAAGCCTTTGCATCCAATAAAATGAATTCCGCGTTTTCATCCATTAATGCTTCAAGTTCTTTTATGCTGTTGCATGAGTGCAACCGCAAAAAATTTTTCTTGAATGGCGCGAGAGCATTTCCTTTTGCTTCCGGCACTTCAGCAAAAAACTTTCGGTTAACTTCCGCAAATTTGGCTATGCCGGCGGCGTCGCTGAACTCATTCACAACCCACTTGTTTCCTGTGCTTTTGAGGACTGCTGAAAGCATTTTTTCCGCGAGCTTTGCGTTTCCTTCCCCGCCAAGATTCATTGCTGCGCTCTCAAGGCCATAGATTCCCAGGGCTGGCACAAATTTTTCTATTTCAATTTCGTTCTCTTTAAGGTAAGGCTTTTCCGATAGAATGGTTTCCTTTAAATCAGCTGCTGCCTTGAATTCACCAAGTGTTTCCTCAAGCAATTCAAAGAAGCCGTTTTCCTGCGAGTCAAAAGCCATTTTTTCGAGGTTTAATCCAAAATACTGGCTGATGCCCTGGCCTTTATCCAGATAAATTTTCTCAGTTAAAGGTACAACTCTCTGCTTTGAGCAGTTGAGGAAAAGAAGCCCTTTTTCAAGCAGCGGCCGGTCAATGAGCTTCAGCCTAAATTTTGAATCGCATGAAACCGCAATAGAAAAATTGAATTCCGACCTGTTTTCATTAAATGTGTGGATTGTTTCCAAGGCGAAATCAACTGCATCATCTATTTGGGCAGGGCTTAAGTCCAATTCTCCATCAGAGAAGAGGTCAAGGCCTAGCACTGGTTTAACATCCGTGCATTCGAAAAGTGCCCTGTCAACCTGCCCCAACAGCATCAGCGCATAAAACCGTTTCTTTTTCTTCGAGCTTTTCCCTAGCAGCTTGGCAAAAGAAAAATTTGCCGAACGTGCAGCCGGAGCCAGCGAAGAAAATTTTTTTAATGCGCCAAGTTTTTTTCCAAACTCAATTACTGCATTTTCAATTGAGGTTGAATTTAACTTCAAAAAAGTTGACTGTGCATAAGGCTTCGAGCTGAAGTCCTCCGCTGCGACAATGTGGGCCAAGGAGTCAAAATGGAGCTGCCTTGCTTTTTCCGGAATCGCTTCAAGCCAGTTGAATTCCAGGAGTATGTCCTTGTTCTCGTAAATGCCTCTGCTTAACTTTTTTTTGACGTCAAAAACCGGGAGGCCGAGCCTTGCATACTGCCTGTGTGCTTCTTCCTGCCCGAACTCCAGCAGCTTGACATTAACCATTTCCCTGATTAATGCGGTATTCAAGTAATTTATGTTTAGGTCCTTTATTTTGTCTTCAACTTCGGCACCAATTTTTTCTGCGGTTGTTCTGCTCAAAGTCGTTTCTTTCAGGAGTGAGTGAATTATGTTGCCTCTGTCAAAACTTTCTCTTACGCCGCTGGAAGTGTACACACTCAGCTTCTCGAATGATGAATACACTTCCGCTGCCTTGGGGTTGATTTCTCTCAGCAGCTCAACCGCTTTTTTTCTGAGTTTTTTCTCTGGCTGCTTTTCGTTTTCAAGCCCCTTGATTATTTTTAGGATATCCCATTTTGTAGCGCCGGCTTCCTGGAATTCCTTTGCAATCTTTTCAACTGTTTCCTTTACTGGGCTTCCATCCATAACTACATTAGTGTGCCAAAAAAGTTTAATTAAAATCCCAGAAAACAAACCACTGCTTTTGAAAAGCTAACTTTTTATACCTTTTGTGTTTGAATTACTAATGAATTGTTGGTGTGTTTATGGAACTGGTTTTGGACAAGGTTGACCACAAAATAATCCAGCACTTGCTTCAGGACGGCAGAAGCTCTTTTAGTTCCATTGCAAAGGACGTTAACCTTACCGATGTTGCAATAAAAAAAAGGGTTGAGAGGCTTAAGAGGAAAGGCGTCATAAGCGCCATAACTGCTGACTTAAACTTAAAGGTTTTAGGGTATGAGAACCCGATTTTTGTTCAAATCCGTTCCGAGATTTCGAAGAACAAGGAGCTTATAAAGCGCTTGAAGGAGTTTGACTACATCATTGAGCTTCACCAAGTTTTAGGGGAGTACAACCTTCTTGCAAAGCTTGTGGTGCCAAACCTTTCGCTTGCAGAAAAATTCATTGAGAAGCTTGGCGTGCTCGATGGAGTGCTTGACATTAAAACCCTTGTCATTTTAAGCGAGCTCAAGAAAACGAATTCTTTGCCCATATTCTCCCTGCAGAAAAAACTTTAAGGCAAAAACCATACTTCGTCAATTGTCGAAACCTTTTTATTCTCTTTGCCGTAAACTTATTTTATGCTGTCAGAGTCAAAGGCGCAGATTTCAGTTGAGTTAATAATCGTAATTGCAGCAGTTGTGGCGATTGTTCTGTTGCTCGTTTCACAGCTCCGAGAGACAACAAGTGAAGGCGCAAAAGTAATAGACGAAAAAACAGAGAAAATATTCAAGGAAATAGATGAAATAAAATGAAGCACAGCGCGCAGGCAAGCCTTGAACTCGCAATTGTTATTGCGGCTTTTCTCAGCATGTTTCTTCTGCTGCTGCCAAGCATTCATGCATTGTTTGATGCAGGAATTTTCTCATTCGACGTAAAGAACGCGCAGCAGTTTCTCCACAGTTTCAAGGAAACAGCAAGGCAGCTCAGTGTTTTTTCTTCAGGCTCAGAGAAAACAATTGAGTCAGCGGTTCTAACAAAGTGGGTAATCTACTCGAAACAAAACAAGGTTTTCCTGCAGGTTCATTCAGAGGAAGCCGGAAAAACAAAGCTGCTTGAAGCGGAGCTGCCATTAACGGTTGAAATGCAGGAACTTGAGCTGCAAAAAGAAGCAAGGCTCCGCCTTGTAAAAAGCAGCAGCCATGTTTTAGTGGTAAACGGTTAATACAAACCGTTGCAGTTTCAAGGTGCTTCCGACAAAATGCATTTCCTCAGCTAACACCTTCTCGTAGGGCTTTTTGATTCCTTCATTCAAAAAAATTTTCCCGCCGTTGAATTCAATCATTCCTTTTTTCTCAGAGAAAACAAAATTGAAATCTGACTCCAGTTCCTCCTCTGAGAAATTTCTTTCCCGAAGCCACACAATCAGCAGGTCGTGTTGTTTTTGCGCAATGCTCAGCTCATCCAGCCCATGCGCAGGGAAAGTGAATGGGATTAAAAGCAGCGAGAACAACAGCAGAATGGAAAAAGCCGCCTCCAATGAAAGATAAAAGCCGGGCTCATTCATCGCATATCACCAAGACAATTTTTGCTTTTCTTTCAGTTGCCGCCTTAACCACTGCAAACCTTTCAAAGCCAGTGCAGTTTTTTCCTGCATTCCCTTTAAACAACAACTCTTTGCTTCCGTCCTTGAACAGTAGATAGAGTTCCAGAACATTCAAGCCGTCAAGCAGTTCTTTGTTTTCCCTGATTTTCCCAAGCAAAGCATAGTCAAGCACGTTTTGTTCCACTCTCATAAGTTCAGGGTTATAATGGGCTGCTCCAAGGCTTGGATTGTTTTCATCAGAGTTTTTGATGAGGGAATCAAGAATGAACAATCCTTTTCGCTGCAGCTCGAACTCCCTTTCAATTGAAGCGCTTTGCAGTGCAACATTACTTGCCTGCACTAACATCAGGTAAACCATTAAGGCCATTACAATAACTGACACTGCCAAATCAATGCTGAATATAATGCCCCTATCTTTCATAGCGTTCCCTTATAGCAACTTTGATTTTGGTTTTCCCGTTTTCCTCAAAGCTTGTTGTGCTCTTGTTCACGAGGGCTGTTCCAACTTCAAAACCATTAAGGTCAAAAAAAACTTTTCCGCCTTTTACAGTGCATTCAGTTCCTTCTCCTGCTTCAAGTTCGCCGCTGTTTGAATACACTGAGTCAATAAGTGAAGCGCATTTGTTTGCTGAGAGCTTGGCATTGAAAGTTTCAAGAGATGAATCTGCTTTTGTTTCAGCTGAGGCAACTGCCGCTGTAAAAAGTGCAAGAACGGATAAAAATACAGTGAAAGAAATCAGCGGTTCAAGAGCAGCCAAGGTTTCACCTTAACAAATCTTTTGTTGTAACCTGAAGGAAGAAGGAACTCTTGGTGAAAATCTCCAGAGGAAATCCTTGCGCGCAACGCCTCTGACCTGAGAATTCCTCCAGTGAAATGAAATTCTACAACAAGAATTGTTTCCCCAGCGTCAACAAGAAGAACCCCTGCATTTCTTCTAATATCTTGCGTTTCAGGCACTTTTCTCTCTCCAGTGCTTCTGTCAACCACTTCAAACCTCACTGATGGGTTGTCAGTATAGAATTCTTCTGTTTCCTTTGCCAGTTGGATAACTGCTTCTGCTGCATGCTCTTCAAGGCTTGCCTGCAAGTAATTGTGCCTGTCGATTTCCTTGCTGATGGTTTCCATCACTGCAAAGTCAAGGTTGTTTTCAAGCTCTGCCCTGACAAAGCTGGCTTTCTCCATTGCCAGCAGCTCCGACAATGTTGATGAAAGAGTTTCTTCAGAGTAAACAGCGTAGGCCTGCAATACTGCGTTGAGCTGGATGAATGCCAGCACAAGAAAAAAGGAGAACACTCCTTTGGAATTCATGTAAAAGAATAGCATCAAAACCAATAAAAATATTACGTCAATTGACGAAATAAGGTTTTTTAGTTGTTCGCCAAAAGGATTAATACCCTTTTGAATGAAAAATTTCTTGATTGGCATGAATTCAAGGGAGCGGAACGACCTCATAATAAGCTGGGCCACAATCAGTTTGGCGTTTGCATTCATTTTAAGTGACGGCTTCTTCGACTTGTTCAATTTTTCGATTGCCCTCCTCGTTTCAATTATAGGTGTTGGAACCGGCTTTGTTCTCCACGAGCTCGCCCACAAATACGTTGCAATAAGGTTTGGAGCGCAAGCAGAGTTCAGGGCATGGAAAATTGGTTTAATACTGGCGCTGGTGCTGCCAATAATAACGTTTGGAAGGTTTCTGTTCGCAGCGCCCGGGGCGGTCTACATTTTTGGCGAGCGGATTTCGGTGAAGCAAAACGGCCTGATTTCAATTGCGGGGCCGCTGACAAACATTGTCGTAGCCTTTGTTTTTCTTTCGCTTCTTTTGCTGTTCGAAACTTCACAGCTGTTGAATACAATTGCGGTTTCAGGGGCAAAAATAAATTTTTTCCTCGCATTTTTTAACATGATTCCTTTCGGCCCCCTGGATGGAACAAAAGTGTTCTCCTGGAACAAAGCGGTTTGGGCAATTGTTTTCTTTTTCTCCTTTTTCGCTGTTTTCTTCCTGTTTTAATTAGCAATCTTGCCTGCGGATGCTGCTGTCATGCGATTTTTTAATCATTTCTTCCGTATATTCAACCAATGAATGCACGCATTTTACTTGGCTTTGCTTTCCTTGTCCTTGTTTTGGTGCTCTTGTCTGGTTGCCCGAAGCCCCCATTGGAGGATGATGACTCTGGCCAGATTGAGCCGGAACCAGAGCCGGAAGTTGACTTATGCGAAAACATTTCATGCAATGACAAATGCGAGAACACCACGCTTTTTTCAGGCGGCAGCTGCGTTGAAGGGAGCTGCATTTACGCTGCCACAGTTGAGAATGCTGCTGAATGCGGTTACGAAGAGAGAGCCCTGCAGCTTGACACGCAGTTCAGGAGCTGCAGCTGGGATTTCTACTCCAAAAACTTTGACTTCTTTTTCACGATAAAGAATGTCGGCGAAGTTCCTGTTCCAGAAAACGCTTCAATCTGGATTATAGGCGAGGGCATTTCCAAAAAAACTTATGACATAACCAACAGGGAGTACGGCATCAACCAGATTCTGTGGGGTGAAAGGAACTGGAGCGCATACCCTTATCAGGGTAACAGGTGGCGGGTAACAGATTACGCGGAATTCCAACAATTTGGCTTCAAGCTGGTTTACTGCGAGGGCATAAACGTTTTCATACAGCAATGCAGCGAAGAAAACGGAACAGTGTTATTTGAAGGCAATACGGGAGAATTGTGTGAGGTAAGAGAGTAATCCTTTATCTGACATAAGTCGGCTTAATTGTTGTTGTGGTTGTTGCCCTGAATTCTTGGTATGATTCCAGAACCTCTTTTCTTATTGATGGAAGAATCTTTGCCATTGCTTCAACCAAGTGAGACTTTTTAACTTCTGTTGCCTTCATGTTGCTTTCCTGAAGGCTTATCAGTGCGGCCTCCCTAATCATGCCCTCAATGTCTGCTCCGCTATAGCCCTCGGTTTTCTTTGCTATTTCCTCTAGTGATACGTCTTTTGCTAGTGGCACGCTTTTGCTGTGCACTCTAAGAATTGAGAGCCTTGCCTTTTCATCCGGTGCAGGAATCAAGATCATCTTATCAACTCTGCCGGGCCTCATAAGCGCTGGGTCAATAAGGTCAGGCCGGTTTGTCGCAGCAATGAATATCACATCCTTCAGTCTTTCAATGCCATCAAGCTCTGTCAGCAGCTGGTTCACAACTCTTTCTCCAACCCCTGAATCAGTGCTTTGACCGCGTGTTGAAGCAATTGCATCGATTTCGTCAAAGAAAATGATTGCAGGCGAAACCTGCCTTGCCCTGTGAAAAATTTTTCTGATTCCTTTTTCGCTTTCTCCAACCCACATGCTAATGAGCTGTGGTCCCTTGATTGAAATAAAGTTTGCCTCGCTTTCAGTTGCCACTGCTTTTGCCAAAAGAGTTTTGCCGCAACCCGGAGGACCGTACAGCAGTACACCGCTTGGCGGATTGATTCCCAGCCTTTTGAATGATTCACTGTGCTTTAAAGGCCACTCTACTGCCTGCTTTAATTCCCTTTTCACGTTCTCTAAACCGCCAATGTCCTTCCACCTAATGTTTGGCACCTCAATTGTCACTTCCCTTAAAGCGCTCGGCTGCACGTCCTTCAATGCTTCCTGGAAATCGGTTTTGTTCACTTCCAGTGATTCAAGCACTTCAGTGGGAATCTTGTCCTCATCTAAATCTATTTTTGGAAGGTAACGGTGCAGGGCTTTCATTGCAGCCTCTTTCACGAGTGCTTCAATGTCCGCGCCAACAAACCCGTGCGTGACAGACGCAAGGTAATCCAAGTCAACATTTTTTGCCAACGGCATTCCCCTCGAATGAATCTGAATGATTTGCTTTCTTCCGCCCTTGGTTGGAACGCCTATCTCAATTTCCCTGTCAAATCTTCCAGGCCTTCTAAGCGCCTCATCCAAGGAGTTAACCCTGTTGGTTGCAGCAATAACAATTACGTTGCCTCTTGCCTCCATGCCATCCATTGCTGAAAGAATCTGTGCAACAACCCTTCTTTCAACTTCCCCTATTACTTCATCCCTTTTTGGGGCAATTGAGTCTATTTCATCAAAGAAAATAATGCTTGGAGCATTCTTTTCAGCTTCTTTGAAAACTTCCCGGACTCTTTCCTCTGCTTCCCCAACAAATTTTGACATAATGCTTGGAGAATTTATTGAAATGAAATGTGCCTGGGTTTCAGTTGCCACTGCTTTTGCGAGAAGGGTTTTTCCTGTTCCGGGAGGGCCGTGAAGCAGAACGCCCTTCGGCGGGTTAATGCCTAGTTTCCTGAAGATTTCAGGGTGCTTCATTGGAAGCTCTATCATATCCTTGATTTTTTGGATTTGCTCTTTCAAGCCGCCAATGTCCTCGTAAGCAATTTTTGGAATTCCAGCAAGGGAATCCTTAACAGGCTCTTCCTTCAGTACAAACTGGGTGAAATCAGTTATTTTAACAATGCCGCGCGGGGTTGTGTCAACCACCTGGTAAACAAAGCCGGAGCCAAAAACACTGATCCAAACGTTGTCTCCTTTGGTTAATGGCCTTCCAATGAAATTCTTTTTCAGTATCCTGTCATAGCCTGAAGCAATTATTCTGACTTCCTGTGTTGGAGCAAGCACAACCCTTTTGGCTTCAAAAAAATTTGCTTTTCTTACCGCAACCTTTTCTCCTAGCGCGCTCCCCGAATTATGCCTTATAAAGTTGTCCATCCGAATTATGCCCTTACCTTCATCCTCTGCTCTTGCAGGCCAGATAACAGCAGCAGTTCTTTTCGGGCCCTCAATTTCAACTATGTCACCAGAGGTTACGCCGAGTTCTTCTTTTGTTCTCTTGTCCAGCGTGATAATGTTCCTTCCCACATGGCTTGGATCAGGGTCCTCAACCCTCAATATTGCGTCCTTTTTTTTGTTTGAAAACATTCCATCGCCTTAACAAATCATTTTGAACCAAACGTTAATAAGCTATTCCATTTGAACCGTTAAGTCGCCGTTAGGCAGCATTGAAATTATTTCATCCAATTCAAAAACGTTTTTCGCGCCGGCTTTTTCCTCAAACAATTTCCTGAGCTGCTTCGCGGTTTCACCCTTTGACTGCTGGCCCTGTTCAACCTTAAAGAAAAACGCTGAATTCTTTTTCACCGCGCTTAAAGGCCCGGAAATTACTTTCCATTCACCGTTCTCTTTCATTGCCCCTATTGCAAACTCTAATTTTGTTTTCCTGAACCAGTTTCGTTTTCCGTAAATCATGAAGGCTCCTGCTCCAAGAGCCTCTCCCGCCGGGGCTTTCTTGCTCACTTGCTCCGGCATCACGCTGTAAACATCTGCTGTTGCAAGCTTCTGCTTCCACGCCCTTGAAAAAACCGCTGCAAAAACCGATGCTTCCTCCAAGCTTTTCTTCGGAGCAGAATTTTTCTCTGTTTTAAGAATTGTGTGAGGTGCGCCAAAAATTTCTGCGTGAAAGTATAGGTCGCCATCTTCCATGTGTTTTTTCACCAAAGCTTCGTTGCTGCCTGCATCCCTGCCTGCAACAACAAGCAAGCCATCGCTTGTCCTGAACCAGTGGAACCTCTCAAACCATTGCCTCTTTTTTTTCCTCGTGATTTCCCTGCTTTCAGCCTTCAACGCATTCTTTTCTTCAGCCTCTGCTATTTTTCCCTCAATTAGCGGGATTGCCTTGCTGAGGCCAGCAAGTTTTTTTTTGGCCTTCTTTGATTTCTGGTAGTAGAGGTCAGCGTTCTGCTGCAGCGATTTCTTCAAATCAATTGCCAGTTGCATTACTCCAGCCCCTGCATGTGCTTTACGATTTCCAGCACAGACTTGGTGCGGGAAGCGTTTTTGTGCAGTGGTTCAGTTGCATAGAATATTTCTTTGTCCTTTATCAGGTTGAATATGTTTGGAATTGACTCATAATACTTTTTCAATGAATCCTGGTGGTATGATTCAATGTCCGTGTAAATGTGTGAGGCCATCATGTTCCAGTTGCCTGACCCGATTATGGCGCTTAGCCTGTACAAATGCGGGTCACTTGAAACTACGCCCAAGAATTCATTAAACAACTCTTTTTGGCTTGTGTCTATCTGGAGCATTACTATGACTTCAAGCTTGTATCCTAGTTTTCTGAAATCAATTTTTGGCCCAAATCCGCTCAGCACCCCCTCCCTTGAAAGAAAATCCAGCGAACTCTTGATTGTTGCCTTGTGGTAACCGGTCAGCCGCTTTATGTGGCGAACATTAGGTGTTACAGCATTTTTCTGCAGGAGCGCTTCCAGAATCTTTACCCTGATCTCATCGTTAACCTTCTTGTTAATGGCCATTAAAAAACCCCAGCATATTCAATATGGGCTGGCATTCATTTTTAAATGTAATTTTTGTTACATCTATTTTGTCTAAAATTATAAAAAGAAGGACATCGTCAATATTATTGTAAATTAGAATTGGGGGGATCCAATCCTAAAAAATAAAAAAAATAAAAATGTAGAACGGGGTTAGGCTCACCAAGCTGATTTGGAATCCTGTATGTAGCCCCGTTCTCACCTCTAATATTTTCGGTGGGGTTTGAGGTGGTAATTCAAATCGTATTGTTAGGGCTAATTTTTGTCGGCTTACTGTTTAGGCTTTTGTATAACCGCGGTTGAAATGGCTTCAGAGTCCTTCTTTTTTACAGTATTTTCAAGCTTTTTTTCCCCAGCTTTTTTCCAGTCTGCTTTTGAAGGGCATTGCGGGAAAATGCACATTTCGTAACGGTATCGTTTTCCAAAAACTTTTATAACTGGCTTTCCGCACTGCTCGCAGAGCTTGTCAGTGGAAACAATTTTTCCCTTCTGTGGAAGAGGATATGTATTCATGCAGTCAGGGTATCGGTTGCATGCAAGGAACCACTTGCCGTTCTTGCTCTTGAGCTTTCTCAGTTGGCCTTTACCGCACTTGTCGCATGTTCCAATAACTGAGTCGGCTTGCAGTGCTTTCCGCAAGTCGCTCCCAACATTATTCTTGTTCTTAAGCATGTCCTCCAGTATGATTCCCAAAAAGTCCCTTGACTCGTCCACAACCTCTTTTTTTGATTTTTTGCCTGCTGCAACCAAGTCCATTTCTTTTTCTAGTTCTGCAGTCATCTTTGGCTCGGTTACCCTCTTAGCGTACTTATCCAGTGAATCAATTACTGCAAAGGCAACCTGGTTTGGCTCCATTGCCTTTAGCCCGGCAATGTAATGCCTTGCATAAAGCTTTTGAAGTATCTCGTGCCTTGTAGCCTTTGTGCCGAGATTCAAGTCCTCCATTAGCTTGATAAGGCTTGACTGAGAGTAACGCGGCGGCGGCACAGTTTCCTTTTCAAGCAAGTTCATTTTCAGCAGCTTCACTTCATCTCCTTCAAGCATTTCCGGCAGGATTACTTCAGTGATTTTAGAGTAAGGGTAGACGTCCTTCCAGCCCGCCTTCAAAATAAGCTGCCCCCTTGCAATGAATGGCTCGCCATTAACATGGATTTCAACACTCTGGTTTTCAGTTTCAGCGTCCTCTGAGAGAGTGGCAAGGAACCTCCTAACAATCAGCTCGTAAATTTTCCACTGCCTTTCACTCAATTTGCTTTTAGGGGCAGCAGAAACAGGGTGAATTGGAGGATGGTCTTTTGAAGCTTTCTCGCCGGCGCTTGGCACAAGCTTGCCTCTGCTGAGAATTTCTCCAACCAAATGAGAGAACTCGTTTACTTTCACCATCTCGTCCAGTATCTGCTTCAAGTCAATTGTTGGGGGGTAATGTGTGTTATCCGTTCTTGGGTAAGATGTATAACCCTGCTGGTAGAGGAACTCTGCGTGGTTCATGGCTTCCCCTACACTCATTCCAATTGCTGTTGCAGCACGCAAAAAGTTGGTTGTATTGAATGGTGTTGGCCTTGCAAGAACTCGCTTCTTCCTTGAAATGCTTTTTACAATTCCGCGTTCGGATTTTTTTTCCATAATTTTTTCGGCAGTTTCCTTGTCCCACATCTGACCATTCTTGTGTTCTGTCTCAAAATTTTTGGAATCCTTTTCGAACAGCGCTGAAACAACCCAGTACTTCTTTGATTTGAACGCGTTCCGTTCCTTTTCCCTTTTTACAAGTATTGCGAGCACAGGTGTCTGCACCCTGCCAGCGCTCAAAAAGTCCTTTCCAAGCTGGCCGCTTACAAGCGACAGAAAACGCGTTAAAACAGCTCCCCAAAGGAGGTCAATTTCCCGCCGTGAATCAGCTGAATCAGCAAAGTTGAAGTCAACTTTTGCCAGTTTTGCGAAGGCATCCTCTATGTCCTTCTGCGTTATTGCCGAAAAATACGCTCTTTTCACTGCAATTTTTGGCTTTGATTGCTTGACAATGTTCAGCGCTTCAACACCAATTGATTCTCCCTCGCGGTCAGCATCAGTTGCAATAATCACTTCATCAGCTTTTTCTCCAAGGCTTTTCAAAGCGGAGGCAATCACCTTCTCTTTGGTTAAGTACTCTATCTCCGCTGTTGCAAGCTTCTTTAAGTCGGTTCCAAGCCAGTAGCTGTACTTTTTTGGGAAATCAACGTCAACAATGTGGCCCCGCAGCGGCACAACAACCCAGTCTTGCTCCGCTCTCTTGAAGGAGAAAATAATTGCTTTGCCGGAAGCAGTGGCAGGTACTTCCTTGCCTGCGAGAATCGAGGCAATCCTTCTCCCAGCAATGGCTTTCTCTGAAATAATCATCTTCATTCAATCAACTCAAGCTATGGCAAAATGCTTATTTATTTGAACAAAAATTGCATTTTGCAACTAGCAAACAGCAAATTAATGCTCAAAAATCAAAGCTGTTTGCTATATATCAAATGACATTAATAATTGAACATTTATTATTCATTTGCTATAGCAGGCGACATTAATTTTTGAGCATTTATTGTCGCCTGACAGATAGCAAATGACCTTATTTTTTCAAATATTTTCGCCATTTGCTATATTTTTGGCATCAGCAAGAAAAATCAGGTTTTCTGGATTTTTTTCAGCTTATCCCAGTAAAGCACCAGCGCTATAATTACTACTGCTAACGCAACCAGTGAAATGCTCAACAAAAAGCTTGCGTCTTCTCCGGCAGAAACCGGCGAAGCCAAGGGCGCGGCCCCTTTCACTGTTTCTTCAGCGATTCCAATTTCTTCAAAGGCCCTGCCATCACTGGCATTGGAAGTTAGTGCTGGTTGCTGCAATAATCCAATTGAGCCCAGCAACATCAGCAGCACTCCAGCGAACGCAACCGAGGCAACGCTTAACACAATCAGCACTGTTGTCTCTGTTTCCTTTGCTTTCACAAGCTGCTTTCCCTTTCGCGTCAAGGAATAGTACTTCCACTTCCTTCCCTCATCTATTAGTTCAACGAGCCTGTTTTCCAGCAGAACTCCTAAATGCTGCTTCGTGCTTGGGCTGCTCAATGAAAGCTTTTTTGCCAGTTCCGTCAATGTATGGTTTCTTTCATCCAGCAGCTTCAAGATTTTTACTCGGTTCTCGGAGGAAAGGGACTTGAATTCTGGGGCTGAAAGCGTTATCTCCGGCATTTTTGTCCTCTTTAAAGCTCACGGAAACAAGATTATGAGCAGAACCAGCATTGCAAACAACAACAAAGCAAGATCCCTGTTATAGTATGCAATCAAACCCACAATTGCTGGCGCGATTATCAGCAGGGGAGTGAAACCAACCAATGGTGTCTGGGTTATTACAACTGCGTAAACTGCTCCGATTGTTATCAGGAAAAAAAGGAATGCAACAAACGTGGCAATTTTTCCCGTAACATAATCCCCGATTCTTTCAAACAAGGGGTCACTTCTGCATGCCTTCCCAGATTTAGTCTTTTTGGGCGCTTCAGTTTCCTCTTCAACTTCTTCCTCTTCTTCCCCGGATTCCTCTTCCGCCATATTTTTATATAGGGGCTTCTACCCTTTTTAAGTGTTTCATTTTGTTAAGTCAACTGCTTTACAATTCCTTTCCCCAAAAATCGCGGTTAAATGTGCCTTGCGGCACAGCCTTTTAAAAAAAGGCTGGCGAAAATGTGGCTTCGCCGAAGCCTTTTAAAAAAAGGCTGGCGAAAATGTGCCTTGCGGCAAAACCTTTTTATAGCAATTAAGTTCTATTACATTAGAATTAAGATTTGTGTGACTCTTTAATGTTTTTGCAGCAAGACCTAGTTTCAGAAATTTTTTATACATTAGGGATAATCCCAGATTATGTTACGATTCAACTAGTGCCGGGAATTCTAAACGGTCAAGCGTTTGAAATAATTGTTGGATTTCTTTTGGCTCTCATTCTGCTAATGATACTTTACAAAGGAACCCAATTAATGTATAATTTTATTAAGCGCTTTTTCTTTTTCTTGTTTATTATATTGGTGCTTTGGCTATTTCTTAGGAATTTTGGGCATAAGATTTTCACACAAAACCCTGATCCTGTTATTGCTATCATTGGAATAATTGGTTTGCTTTTGGGTTTGGCTGCATTCATTATCTCGGTTTTTTCATTAAAACACCATGCCATACAAATGACCACAAAAGGAACCGTTCCTGTAGAAGAAGAAATAACGGTGAAAGAGCCGAGTGCTCCAGCGATTAAGAAAACACAAATTCAGCAGCCTGAAATGCTTGCGGAGCAAGCGCTTATCCCGAAGGACTTTTACGGCCACCTTAAAACTGACAGGAGCCTGCTTGCTGTAATCAGCTATATTATAATTGCGCAGTTCGGGGTGTTTTCAGGCATAACAGTTTCCGCTCCAAACGTAGGCGTTGGCCTGGTTTTCTTTGCTGTCTTCTTCATTGCGGCATTCGCGTTCATTAAAATCTCTTACCACGACTACAGGCGCGGGGTAATGCACCTTGTTACTGCCTCCTTTTTCGGTGCAGCGCTTTCGATTGTACTGGGGCACTTCTGGGTGGAAGTCCCGCTTGAAACGCTGCTTTCCCTTAGGTACTTTGAAACCCCATCCATGGTTGCATTCGTGACCGGCATTGCAGTTTCCCTCCTGCTTGGAAGCAAAGACTAAAGAACTGCCAACAAAAAATTATGGAATTAACGGCGTCTTGCTGTTTTTCACGCATTTTGGGAGTTAAGGAGCAGGGAGCATTGCTCCCAGCAGAAGAATCAGTTTAGTGCCCTTAACTCTTTTGCCTAATTCAGTGAGCCTTTTCTGATACCATTACTGTTTCCCTGTTTTTAAACTTCTTTGAACACCTCACTGCCGGTGCAGTGCTTTTTCCAACCGCAACTGCCAATGCAAAAAATTATATAGTTGGAGCGCCTTTTATTAATGGATGAATATTAATATTAGCATTGAAAAAAAGCCGGTCCTGGCTTTGGTTACATTAATTGCATTGGTGGCTATTTTCAGTTTGGTTATAGCCTATAATCCAAACTGGCGCATTACTCCCGGAAACCCTGTTACTTTTGGTCACAGCCCCGACGAAATTGGAATTACCACAGTTTGCACCTTGGGGCAGGCACTAACTTTAACCGCAAGTGGTTGGAGTTGCGTTAATGTTGGGGGCGGCGGAGGCGGTCTTCAAATTGATTTTTCTGATATGGGGCAGACAATTTCCTCTGGTTCTGATGGAACCCTGACTATTAATACCAATATTTTGCCTAATGGGGATTACCCTTATTACTCTGTTCCTCCTGGAGGCTCTAAGGAAATAATAATATTGGATTCCAGTTATGCAAACTACGCCGACACCAAGGCGGTTGTTATTGCCACCTATTTCGAGGGGGATGGTGGGGGCCCTGGCAGAGTATCATTTTATGTTGAGGCTAAAGACAGTTCTGGTTCGTGGAAAGTCATAAGCGTTGATGGTTTACACTTTAACGCAGCAGAAGGCTACCATCAGTCAGGTGCACAGTTTATTGTTCCGGCTGTCGGAAAAGGCCCTGCTGATTTAAGAATCAGGGTTCAATACGCTTCCGGTGCAACTTCAATAAAAATTATATTAAAAAGAGTCGGCGTAATTTATTAATTGCGCAAAATTCTATTAATGGATGAAAATTAATATTAGCGTTGAAAATTGATTCGAATGAAAAAATTTTTTTCACAGTTGTTTGTGCTGCTTTTTCTGGTTTTTTTTATTCCGTTCGTTGCTGCACAGGACTGCACTATTAAGCCAAGCTGCCTTGCTTCAGAGTTTGCAGTTTTCTCTGTTCCAAGCACAACAAATGCTCACGCGTCAACCGCTGTTTCTGGTGCAGGCTCTTACTCCAATAAAGTCTGCTGCCCGTCCTCCGAATTTTCGGGCAACAGCTGCAGTGATCCAAATAAGGACGTTGCCCTGAACCTTTACAATGCAATGAACTCGCATGTAGAGCAGGATGGTTTGGGCAATTACTTTAATCCCGTTTGCCTTACTGCTGCAACGCAAGTAACCTGCTGGTACACAAGCGATGATTGTTCTGTTGCTGATGGTGTTGGAGTTGCAAGCATCTGGGATGGGCTCTGGGAAACAGGGGATGCAATTCAAATCACTAACGCCCACGTTGAGCAATACAATGGCTCGGGCAATTACCCGATAAACGTTTGCTGTTCTGCTTCGGCTCCCTCAACTGATGTTTGCGGTGACGGAACCGTTTCAGGCACAGAGGTTTGTGATCCTGCCCAAACTCCTGCAGAAATTGCGGCAATCTGCGGTGCAGGCAACGTCTGCGTTCCAGCTGGCCTTGCAACTGAATGCACTTGCAATGCGCCTCCGATAGTGCAAATCATTGCACCTCCTGATGGGGCATCGTATGACATTGATGATGACATGCCCGTGTTGTTTGAAGGAACTGTAAGTGATATGGATGATGGCACAATATTTAACAGGTTTAATCCTCCTCCTCTTGGAAGGGTTGTGTGGCAGTCAAGCCTTGAAACAGTTGACGGCGGTTTCTTTGGTTGGGATGCCTTGTGGTTTGAGCGCCAGTTAACAAAAGTCGGAACACACACAATAACCCTTTATTACACTGATTCTGAGGCAGCGCAGGCAAGCACTACTGTTGACATCACTGTTTCGCAGTGCAGCGATGGAGCAGTTACAGGAGATGAAGAATGCGACATTGGCGGCATTAGTGGCGCGCCAGCCGTTGCATGCACGAACCCGGTTCAAACATGCAACCTTGACTGTGAATGTGTTTCAGGCCCTGCAACCCCAACATGCAATCTTTCAGTATCAGATAACACTGTCGGCCCCGGGGATTCAGTAACAGTTGACGTTTCATTGGACGATTTTTCTACAAATCCTACTACATTTGGCAGCGTTTCATGCGGTGATGCTGCCTCATATGAAGCAGACTTTTCCTGTACCGGCAACAATTGTTCCTTTTCCTGCGGCCCTTACTCAGCCAATGGAACAATAGAGAATTTGCAGTTGAATGATGGCGTAACAACTGTAACTTGCAGTGGCGCGGTTGATATTAGTGTAGGCTCTCCAAGTGTGCCTTCGTGTTCAATTTATGCAATCCCCACAACAGTTGCTTCCGGTGGAAATGTTCTTGTAACTTTCATTTACTATGATTTCTCTGCAACCCCAAGCTTTTTAGGAATTGATTGCGGCAATGGCGCAACCCCAAGCTCCTTTAATTGCGCACCAACGTGCTATCTTACCTGCGATTCTTACTCAACCAATGGAACAATTGAGAACGCGGTTTTAAGTGATGGCGGAACCTCTGTTAACTGCGCAAACTCATATAATATTACTGTTTCAGGCGGCCCCGGTCCAGGGCCTGCAGGAGATATTTGGGGTGTGAAGCTTTTGGCAAGCGATGATTACAATTCTTCGTCAAACTTTAGGGTAATGGTTAGCATTACAAATTTTTCCACCGCACAAAAAGACGCTGATATTACTGTGCAGCTTGTTGACCACTTAAGCGGGCTGCCTCTTTCTCCAGCAATAACTGCAACAAAAACCATGCTTGTTGCCGGAAACAGCTCTACGCTTGATGTGGAATTCATTGAAGCAGATTTCTCTTCACCAATTCTTCCGAGAAATTACAGAGTTGTTGCTTCCGTTCCTGCCTACAATGATGGCATAACAATTGAAACTGTTATCGGAAACAATACTGATAGTAAAGTTGTTGTTGTCGGCGAGGCAAAGGCTGTTGCAATTTCCGAGCTGCCTTTGGAGCTTGTTGCAGTCATAGCTTTGGTTGTTTTAAGTATTCTTGGCGGTGCAGTTCCAGCCAAAAAAAATTGAGCTACTGCGCGTAGAAGTGAATTTAAAGGCTCCTTGAGAATGCGCTGCCGGCAAATCAAGACAAATAATTTTAAATGCATTTGTATACAATTGTAATATGTTTGTTTCAAACACTTCAACCCTGATACTGCTGGCAAAAGTTGATTTGCTGGGCCAATTCATTGAAAATTTTGGGAAAATCGAGATAACTGGAGAGGTAAGCAAAGAGTTTTCTGCAAAAGATTCTTTTGATGCAAAATTTATAAGCCGCTTAATTGAAGAGAAAAAAGTAATCGTCAAAAAAGCGGAGAGTAACATGGTTTCTGGTATTTTGATGGAGTTTTCCTTGGATAAGGGCGAGGCAACGGCGTTTGCATTATTTAATGAAAAAAGGCACAAAGCAATTTTGACGGACGACTATGAATTAATAAAACTGTGCATGCTGAGGGAAGTACAGTTTCTTTCTGCAATGGCAATAGTTGTCAGAATGAAAGAAAAAAAGATTTTGAGCAAAGAAGAAGCCCTGCAAAAAATCAATGAATTAAACTCTTATGGGCGATATTCAAGAGAGTTGCTCGATTTTTACGTTTCGGAGGTGAAAAAGTGAGAACTACATCAGTAAGATTGGAAGAACCGGAATCGGTCACGGCTTTTCAGAAAGTCCTAAAGGAAAAAAAATCAGAAGTGTTGCGGCAGCTAATAGAAAAAGGCCGCAAGGCAAAGTCGCTGGAATTGTTCAAGCAAAAAAAAGTATCCCTCGGCCTTGGAGCAAGACTGGCAGGTTTAACAGTAAGCGGGTATTTGGACCTATTGGAAGAAAACAGGATACCGCTAAACCTTTCCAGACGAGAAGCACAAAAAGCATTAAATACTGCGAGAAAAGTAATGTAAGCCATATCCAAAGGTTGTTTTAAGCATTCTTGACGGTGCAGTTCCAGCCAAAAAAAATTGAGCTACTGCGCGTAGAAGTGAATTTAAGGGCTCCTTGTGAGTGCGTTTCCGGTGCAAGCCTTTTAATCTTCTTCCGACAATATTTTTTTTGATGAAGAAAAACATTTTTGAGCGCTCCGGCAAGGAGAAGCAGGTTTTTAAGGATGAAAAGTACCTTTACCCCGAGTTTGTGCCGGAGAGGCTTCCGCACCGTGACAGGGAAATTGATGCGCTAGTGTATGGCTTTAATCCTTTGGTTAAGGGGGGGAAACCGCACAACTTTTTTGTTGTCGGGCCAACAGGCGTTGGAAAAACTGCCTGCGTGAAGTATGTTTTGAATGAGCTGCAGGAATACAGCGACAGGGCAAAAGCCCTTTACTTGAACTGCTTCGAGTTCAATGCAAGGCACGCAATTCTCTCCAAAATAGCGAATTTTTTGGGCGCTCCTGTTCCAAGGCGCGGGATTGCAACAGATGAAATTTATTCGAGGTTCCTTGAGGCCTTGAAGAAGGCTGATTTTTCCCCAGTAATTGTTTTGGATGAAGTTGACCAGCTTCTTTTGAAGGCTGATGGGTCAAAGCTTTTGTATGATTTGCTGCGCGTAGTGGAGTATGAGAGGGCAAGAGTTGCCTTGGTGCTTATTTCGAATGACATTGAGTTGACAGCAAAACTTGATTCCCGCGTGAGGAGCTCCCTCACAGAGGAAAAAATTGTTTTTGAGTCCTACACTCCAGCGCAGTTGAAGGACATTCTGCGCGAGAGGGCATCCTTTGCTTTTTTGTCTGGGGCACTTGGAGAGGAAGTAATACCTGTTGCTGCAGCTCACGCCGCAAGGCTTGGGGGAGACGCAAGAATTGCAATTGAATCCTTGTTGAAGGCGGGAAGGGAAGCAGAGAAAGAGAATTCCGGCAAAGTTGAAGTGAAGCACTTGAAAAAATCTTTTGAGTCAGTTGATGCGGTTTCTTTGCTGAAAGGAATTAGGCACTTGAATGAAAGCGAGGCACTGCTGCTTAAGCTTATTGCTGAAAAGCCCGGCATTTTTTCCGGGGAACTGTTCAAGGCCTTTGGCGGGAAAACTGAACCGCTTTCAGAGAGGAGGCTCCGCGATCTGTTGAATGGCTTGGAGAAAAAAAACTTTGTTTTCTCAGAGCAAGTCAGCCTAGGCAACAAGGGCAAAACAAGAAGTTTTTCGTGCAGGCTTCCAAGAGAGCCACTAATGCGGGAGCTTAACCGAAACCAATAAAAATTCCCGCAACCATAAATATACTACTAACTTTTCCAGTTGGTTTTATGGCAAAAACCTATAAGAGGTCTGCAACTAGGGCCCTGAAAAAGCAGATAAAATCCCTGAAAAAAGAGGGCACAAAAATTAAGTCAAAGACCTCAAAGCTTGATGTTGAGCTGAAGAAGCTGAAGGACGGCCTCGAAAAGCTTAAGGGGAAAGGCGTGAAGAAAAAACAGCTTTCGAGGTACAACTTGTTCATTCGTGACCAGCTGAAGAAGGGCAGGACATTTGTTCAGGCAGTGCGGCTTTGGAAGAGAGCCGAGAAAGCAACAAGGGTTTTAAGAAAAAAGCCAAGCACAAAAAGCAAAACAGTGAAGCCAAAATCAGTTCCCAAAAAGAAATCAGCAGGCCATAAAACCGCCAAAAAAGCAAAAAGCAGTAAAGCGAAAACAAAGCCTGCCAGGAAAAAAATAACTAAAAAGGTTATAAGAAAGGTTAAGGTTCCAACTGTTATTACAAAGTTTAAGCCAAGGATAATTGAGAAAGATGTTCTTTCCAAGGAAAAAATTGACCAGATTGTTTCAAGGCTTGACGAAAAACAGAAATCAATGATTGACTCAATAATGTTGCAGATGAAGTATCCAAAACAAGCAATGGTTTCTGAAAGCGCGGTTGTTCCATCAGATGAGGAAATCGCGATAAAACTCACGAGGCTTTACTTCCGAGAAATAGCTCAACTCGGATTTAAGCGCGGCCTAGAGCTTGATGCAATAATCAATGCTTACCTTTACTCTCTTGCAAGAGTGCAGAGGATGGGCTTTGAAAGCCAAGAGATAATTGACGCAATAAGAAAATCGGAGATAAGCAGGAAAGCGTTTTAGGGGGCGGTTAAATGGAGAAAAAAAATTCTTTGTCGGATGAAGAGGTTGCATTTGAGATTGTGAAGCTTTACTTTGAGGAAATAGCAAGGCTTGGCTTTAAGAGGAGCCTGGACCTTGATGCAATAATCAATGCTTACTTTTACACAAACGAAAGGCTGAAGAACAAGAGCAAGGACTTGGAAGAAATAAGGAAAAAGGTTTTAGAGGAAGAGAGAAAGCTTGCAACCGAAACAAAAGAAGAGCTTTTCCCAAGCCTTGAGGAATTAAAGCAAAAACTTGGGGATGCCTAACAAAATTCAGTGTGACAACTGTATTTTTATCACGTCGTTGTTTTTGAGCTCGTGGTCTTTTCCTATTCTTTGGCCTGTCCTGCAGTCAACTGCTGCGATGAACCTTTCAACGAAGCCTGAGTGAATTGCTTCCGCCAGCCTAATAGCAGTTGAGCCCTTTCTCAGCAAGTAAGCGTCAGGCAAAAAGTTTCCTTTCCCGCTCTGCCACTTGTTTGAGTCCTGCACTGGGTAAACAACTATTAGGCTCAAAAGCCCGAAAGCAGTTTTATTGATTGCCTGTTGGACGCCGGTGCTGCCCCACTTTTTCAAAACATTTGACATTATGAATTCTAGTGCTTTCCTCTGCTTTTCTGGGAGTTCTTGTTTCAGCAGCTTGAATTCGCTGCTGCCTGGCACATACTCAATTATTCCTGCTTTTGCTGCTTTCCTTAACGCAAGCTCCGCTTCACTGCAGCACGGGATTATAATGTGCTGCGGGAACTCCTTGACAAGCCTTTCATAGTTTTCCTTTGCGCCCTCCAAATCAATCTTGTTTGCAACAACAATCATTGGCTTGCTTTTTTTTCTTATTTCCTCAGAAAATCGCAGTATTTCCTCCTCACTCCATGAGTCTGGCTTTTCGCTGAAGGAGCCTTTCTCCAGAACGCTTTTGACTTCATCTTCTGTTATGCCTAGGCCTGTTAGCTGATTTGCAAGCCCCTCGCTTGCTTTCCCTGCAAGGGATGCCTGCTTCGAGATTTTGCCCCAGTTCTTGGTGAGAATTCCATTAATCCAATAGCTTATTTCTTTTTCAAGGAACCGCACATCCTCTGCCGGGTCATTGCTCTCAACGGAGTTTCCCTCAAGGTCTGTTCTCCCGCTTGCATCAAGCACCTGAATCAGTGCTTTTGCCTGCATCAAGTCATTCATGAAAGCATTTCCAAGGCCCTTTCCTTTGTGGGCGTCAGGCACCAATCCTGCAACATCCAGCAAAGTGATTGGAATAAGCCTTATGCTATTCTCGCACTTGCTGTTAACGGGCTGGCAGGGCTTTTCTTTTTCCTCGTGCACGCATTTTGTTGAAACATATGCTGTGCCCTGGTTGGGCTTGATTGTTGTGAAAGGCCGGTTCGCTATTTCCACATCAACAAGCGTTGCTGCGCTAAAAAAAGTTGATTTTCCCTTGTTTGGGCCCCCTACAACGCCTATAATCATTTTGCCCCGAAATCACTTCTCTTTCAATCATTCTTTAATTTTAACTGAAAAAAATTATGTGCAGGCAGCTGTAGTGTAATGGCAGCATCCGAGCTTCCCAAAAGCGGAAAGGCCCGTTTACGACCTGTACTTGTTCCACTTTCAGTGGGACGGTAGTTCAAGGTTTGCTCAAGTTTGCTCATACGGCCTTAGTTATTTTCACGATTGGAATGAGCTCGTAGCCCGGGTTCGAGTCCCGGCAGCTGCATTAAACCGTATTCGGTTTACGAATGTGCCATGCTCCGTTTCACTTTGCATGGCACTGCTCAAACGGAAAGATCCGTTTACGACCTATATGTGTGCCATCTTCGATGGCACGATAATTTTGCTCAGTTGCAAGGTGTGCAATCTGCGATGGCACTGGCTCACTTCGTTCTCCAAAAAAAGAAAGAAGAGAAAGGGTCAGTTGACCCTTTTTAATTCCTTTATCCTTTCCTCGATTCCTTTGACTTCGTTTTCAAGGCTGTCCTTGTATTCTTCCAGCATTTCTATTTTCTCTTCTTTTGTAAGGTACCTTCTTGGGGCTTCAAAGCCTTCCCCGCAACATACGTAACTCACTCCAATTCCTCCCGAACATTTAATTTGTATCGGTTATACGATACTTAAGTAGTATTTATACTAAGGCATATTTATATATATCGGTCACCCAATATTAGTATGCATGATACTAGTTATGCCAGATACTGTTGTGACATGCGCGGCATGCTTTCCTTTCTCATTCTTTTCTTGCTCTCGAAGAAGAAAATGCATGGGCAGGAACTTGCAGAAGAAATCGGGCGAAGGAAAGGCTCGAAGCCCAGCCCCGGCACAATTTACCCTGCACTCAAGGGCCTGAGGGAAGAAGGCCTGATTGCTGAGAAAAGGGAGGGAAAGAAAGTTACTTACAGTTTAACCAAGGAAGGCGAAGCAGGTTTAAAGGATGCAAAAAAGCAGTTCTGCAGGACCTTTGTGGGCGTTTTCT
The DNA here is from genome assembly GCA_000830275.1 of archaeon GW2011_AR10. Classification (GTDB taxonomy): domain Archaea; phylum Iainarchaeota; class Iainarchaeia; order Iainarchaeales; family GW2011-AR10; genus GW2011-AR10. The sequence continues at coordinate 1,131,508 of CP010424.1, forward strand.
AGTAAACTGTATTAATTGTTTTTGCACTAAATAATTTTTATGCCGGAACTATGGACTGAAAAGTTTTTCCCTGCAACACTTGAAGAGTTCATTGGAAATTCCGAAATTGTAAGCGAAGCAGAAAAGTGGGCTTCGGCTTGGAAGCAGGGAAAAAAACAGAAACCGCTTTTGCTGTGGGGTTACCCCGGCGTTGGAAAAACCTGTCTTGCGTTGCTGATTGCAAAGCTAAAAAACTGGGGCGTCTTTGAGCTAAATTCTTCTGCTTTCAGAAACAAGGACATTATTGAGAGGGTTGCCGGTGCAGCAGCCATGAATGCAAGCTTTTCCGGGGAAAAACGCCTGATATTGTTTGACGAGGTTGATGGGTTAAGTAGCAGTGACCGGGGCGGAGCCGGTGCAATGCTTTCAATCATAAAGGAAACCCAAAACCCGGTCATACTTACTGCTAATGACATTTACTCGGACAAAAGACTTGCTCCTTTCAGGGTTGCTGCAACTCCACTTGAGTTCAAGAAAATAAACTATTTGAGCATTGCAAAAAGGTTAAGGGAAATTCTGCAGCTGGAAGGAGCAGAGTTTGAGGAGGAAGCAGTCAAACAGCTTGCCAAATCCTCTGAAGGTGACTTTCGCTCTGCACTGCTTGATGCACAGTTTCTTTCCGTAGGTGGAAAAATAACTCTTCCCTCATTGGATGCATTGGGGGGGAGGGAGAGGCAGGAAAAGATATTCAAGGTTCTGTTTAAAATATTCAAGGGAAAAGATTTTGAGGAAATCAGGAAGTCAAGGTTTGCTGCTGAGGTAAGCGATGACCTGCTCAGTGCCTGGATTGAAGAAAACATTGCAAGGCAGTTCACTGGCAACGATGTTGCAGCTGCTTTCGATGCCTTAAGCAGGGCAGACATTTTTGAGGGAAGAATAATGCGGAGACAGCATTACGGCTTCAAGCGCTATTCCTCTGATTTAATGAGCGCAGGAGTGGGTCTTTCAAGAACAAAAGAATACCATTCTTTCACGCCGTTTCAGTTTCCGACAATTCTGTCAATGCTTTCAAGGTCAATTGCTTTGAGAGCAATGAAAAAAGAGCTTGCAAAAAAAATCGGGAAACAGACCCACTCTTCTTCTAGAGAAGTTATGGCTTACGACTTTCCTTTTTTTAGACAAGTGTTAGAAGATAAGGAAAAAATGGTTGAGTTTGCAGCGCAGTTTGAGCTGGATGAAAACGAAATTGCTTTCATGCTGAACTCAAAGCCCGAAACAAAAAAGGTTCAATCGCTTCTGCTTGAAGCACAGCAGCTCAGGGCAAAAGAGCTGGCTCCAAAAAAAGTTCCACCCGCTGTTGCCAGCAAGCAATCAGGAGAAGCAGGCAAGGACAGCAGGCAGGCAAGACTGTTCTAACTAGATTTCGAGCTCAATGACGCAGGTTTTCTCTTCAACGCCAAACCCTTTCAGTGTTTTCTGGCTTAATTCTCCTATAATTCCTTTTCTTCCGCCGACTGAAATCTCCCCTGTTTTTCCTTTTACGAGCGCTGGGTGCTCTGCTTCCTTAAGCGAGTAATTCCAGTTCATGTTCCTGCACACTGCCTCAAGCACCGACTTTGCTGACGAAAAGTCTGCTCTTGGGTCACTCAAAACAATGCATAGCTTGATTTTTTCTTCCACTCCTGTCTCAAATTGAGGATTCAATTCAAGTGTTTTTCCAACCTCGAATATTTTGTGGGGAAACGAAACATGCTTGTTTTTGGAAAGGAACTCAAGCAGTTCAGGAAATATTGTTTTTCTAAATGCTTCCCAGTTGGAGGAAACAGGGTTAGCGATTTCAACAAACCGTTCCCCGACCAAACCTGTTTTTTGTTCTTGTTTTTCCTTTGAACTCATAGTGAATGTAAGCACTTCTTGAAGCCCCAAGCCAACGCACACATCCCTGATTAAATCCATCCAAATTGTTTCAGGCCTCTCTTCTCCAATTACCGGCATCCTTATTGGTTCAGGCTCAATTCGGTTATACCCGTATGAAATAATTATGTCTTCCACTATGTCAATTGGGTGCAGAATGTCCTGCCTGTAGTCAGGGTACTCTACCTCAACCTTTTTTCCTTTCACTTTAGCGTTCATTCCGCTTCTCCCTGCCAATAAAACAATTTCATTCGGCTTAAAACTTATTCCAGAAACCTTATTTGCATATTCTAAGGCAAAAGAAATTTTCTTTGTTCCAAACTGCGGTGTTTCAATGCTTTTCGACGGATAACTTTTTGTTTTAGGGAAATTGATTTTAACTGCCTCGATTTTTCCGCCTCTGTCAGCCAACGCCATGACCATTACCTTCAAAGCAGTATTGACGGTTTCCCAGTTCCATCCAGTGACCTCCAAAAAAAGGTTCCTTGTTTTTTCCGTTACCTTTCCCGTTTCCTCAGAGTTAATTATTGGCGGCATAGATGCAACAACGTTCCTTGAATCAATCACTATTGGGAAGCGCTCAGTTCCCTGCAAAAGGTGGCCAAACTCTTTTCCTTTGGGGTGCTCAGCTAAAATCTCCGATGGCCTCATTTTCACCCTGTATTCAAGCGGAGCAAACTCTATTTCGTTATTTCCAAGGCCCTTGTAATAAATTGGTGGCGTCATCTTGTCAAAGTCATAGAGGCCAATTCCTGTTTCCCTTCTCTTCCTCCCAAATGTTGTGCTGACTTTTTCCTGCAACTGAATCATCTGTACAAGCAAATTCTCAGTTACCTTAACTCCCCTGATCACCGCACAGCAAATGAACGGCCTTGACTTCTCAACTGACTTGTCGATAGTGCAGGATGTCCTTGCCTTTCCAACGCGATACTTCCTTATTCCTTTTTCCCTGCCGATTCTTGCCCTGATTTCCCTTGCAATTCCCTCCGTGCTCCACAGCTCCGGCCTGTTGGTTTCCTTGACATCAATAGAGAGTTTGTCCCCATCGCTGCCATCAATTTCCCCTTTTACGTACATTAATGCTTCTTCAAGCCCTTCCAGCGAAAACGTTTTCCCCACAAGCTTTTCCAAGTCCCTCTTGCTTACTTCCAGTGTCGGCATTTCACTCACGCACCATCCTGCTTTCCCTCAGCCAATCCAAGTCATCGCTGAACAAATACCTTATGTCCTTTATGCCAAGCTTGAACATTGCAAGCCTGTCAATGCCCATTCCCCATGCAATTGCTGGTTCTTCAATTCCAAGTGCATGCATCATTTCTGGCCTGAAAATTCCTGCGCCGGCAAACTCAACCCAGCCGAGCTTCGGGTGCTTTGCCGAAAGCTGCACTGACGGCTCAGTGAAAGGGTAATAATCCGGGTAAAACTTCACTGCTTCTGCTCCTGCAATTTCCGTTGCAAACTGCTTGAGCATTCCAAGGAGGCTTCTGAAGTTCAGGTTCTCTCCAACAATGAATCCTTCAAGCTGGTTGAACTCAATCAAGTGGGATGCATCCATCACATCGGGCCTGTAACAGCGAGCAATCGCAAAATATTTGCCAGGCACTTCAATGCCTTGCACCAGCTGCCTTGCGGAATGAGCTGTTCCGTGAGCTGCAGGCATGACCTTTTCAGCAATGTCCTCACTCCAAGTGTACCTCCAGCCAATGCTCTCAGTGTTGCCGCCGTGCTCGTGCGCTGCCTTAACCGAGTTGACAATTCTTTTGTGCGGCAGCCTTCCCTTGCGTGGCGCCTTCAACTGATACGTGTCAGTCCAGCTCCTAGCAGGATGGTTCTGCGGCTGAAACAAAACATCGAAGTTGTAGAACTCCTGTGTTATGAGTGGCGCGTACATTTCCTTGAAGCCAAGCTGAATAAGTTTCCTCCTGATTATATTGAGGAACTGAATATAGGGCTGTTTTTTTCCAGGGTAAAGCCTTGGAACTGCATCCTGGATGTTGTAAGCCCTGGCTTCCCTGAATTCAGGCATTCCAAGCGCCTTTAACCCATTTTCGCTGATCCTCAATTTAACCTCCTTGGTTTCAAGCTCCTCTGCAAGGCCGCGCTTTACAAGTTCCTTTGCTTTGTTTTTTTCCTCCCCGCTTAATTGCTCTTTTGCCTCAATTTTTTTTATCAGCACTTCCGCCCAGTGCTTTCCATCCATTAAATCCTTTTCAAGCCCTGTCAGTTCAAGGAATGTTTCACCATCTTTTCTGATTGAAATCCAGGCGTTTCTTTTGGCCAAACCCATTGAAGCGTTGAGTTCCGGCACATTAAGTTTTGAGCTGCGCCTGACATCCTCAAGAGTTGCTTTTCCTCCTGCAGCATGCAGGGCTTCAATAAACATTTTTTCCGGTAGGCCTTTCCGCAAAGAACTTTTTCCAGCAGGGGTCAGTGCAAACCCTGCAACAGTTTTTTCCTCCAGTTCAACAAGGCCTTTTTCCTTCAGCCAACCAACAGCTCTCCTAACAGAGTCAATCTTCAGGCCAGTTTTCACTTCAATATCAGGAAGCGAAACAGAGTTTTTCCCTTCAAGGGCAACCAGAACGGGTTTCTCTATTTCACTGAGGCTCCTAACAATTCCCTTAAGTTCCATTCAAACCAGCTATAAATCATATATTGTTCATTAATTAAAATCTATCCGCAAACCCCTTGCAAAACCATTTCCAAAACAATTAAATAACTCTTTCCCCAATATCTCATTGGATGAAAATGCCTTCTCTCTGGAAAAGGCTTGCGGGAAGATTCCTAGGAAAAAAGCCAAAGCAGGGGTCAGTTGTACAGCTTGACAGTCGTCTTAGACCTTTGCATAGCCCCAAAGCCCAGCGCGTTGAAACTTTGCCTCCTGCCAAACCCGGATACCAAAAGCCGCCAGAACACATTTTGATAATGGAGCGCGAGCGCTTGTTAACAGAAGCCGCTCAAAACCCTTCAGAAAGGCCAACAGCAGAGCAGGCAATTCACGCATTCTACGACCTAGATTTTTTCAGGATTTTTGCGCAAATGAAAAAGCTGCCGCAGCATTATGTTAAAACCCAAATGATTATTGCATTGAAGAATGCAAAAAGAAACGTAAGCGATCCAGGCAGGCTTGCAGAAATTAATGCAGCAATAGATTATTTCACCAACTTGAAAATAGAAGCTGAAAAGAAACCAGATAATAATGCCTGAATGTGAAATTAATGCTTTACCTTATTGATTCTGCTGCAATACTCAATGATGAATTGTTCTTCTTTGATGAAAAAAACCGCTACGCAACAACTGCTCCAATTGTTGCAGAAATAAGGGACTTCCGGAGCCGCTCACTGGTTGATAATGCGTTAAAAAACCGCCTTCTTGAGATAATGCCTCCAAAAAAGGAATTTGAGAAAAAGATTCTGCGTGAAAAGGAAAAACTTGGGCTGCGGCTAAGCACGGCAGACGTTTCCCTGCTTGCATTGGCCTTAGAGCTAAAAGAGAAAAGAGAAAAAGTCATTGTACTAACTGATGATTTCACTGTGCAGAACCTGCTGCTTAAGCTTGGAGTTGAATTCGACGGAGTAATAAGGGGAAAAATAAAGAAATTCATTTCATTCAAATAAGTAAGTGCTCTAAACCTCAAGCTCTATTTCTTCCTCCGGCTTCTGGTGTTCTAATTCGGAGTGCTCCACAATGTATGTTTCAATTCTTTCGCTTAATTCTTTTCTTTTCAGGAAAACAATTCCAATTACAATGAAGCCTACAACAATTAGTGCGAGGTTTGACGAGTTTGAAATAAACTCCTGAATAAGCTGAATGCTGTTGACTGTCTGAACAATTGGTTTTTGAACAGAATACTTCATGTCAAGATGGCTTGTGGTTAGGCCCCTAAGCACAATTGTTTTTCCAACAAGGCTAGCTCCTGCCGGCAGGCTTGGTTCGCTTACTTCGGCTGTGCTCGGCAGATTGAATTCAATTGAGGTATTCTCAGGAATAACAATCAGGTTCTCTTTCTGGAAAGCGCTTAACTGCGCTGAGGAAATACTCCAAGAAGTTGTCCTTGGCTCATCAGCCAACAATGAGGGAAACGCTTCCCGCAACCTGTATTCAAGTGTGAGAGTGTTGCTTTCCTCATCATAGCTTACAAAAGACCGTTCAAGCTTGTTGCCTGCTATTTCCCCAAACTGCGGGAAAAAGAATGGGTAATCTGCTTTCCAGGCGGCCAATCCAGAGGAGTTCCTCTGCTTGTTCTCTTGGAATTCGTCCACATCAAGAACGCTTTCAAACTCAATAGCATACCGTTCTATTACGCTTGCAGAGCCGTTATCCTCTATGCTAACTTCAATGGAATGGCTTCTGACTTTAACGGCGCTTGCGCTTCCCAAAAACAAAAGCAAAAAAACTGCAAACAGGGCCTTCCTCATAATGTAATATTACTGCGCATCTCTCTTAAAAATTTAATCAAGCCAACCTAAGGTTGTAGAATGCCTTTAAACCTTTTAAAAAAGGTTTATCAAAAATGGGCTCCGCCTAAACCTTTTAAAAAAAGGTTTGCGAAAAAGGCTTCGCCTTTACTTCACCTATGCGGAGCCACTAATCAAGTTAACAAGTATTCAAACCCTTATCAGACTTGTAGATAAATAAGAGCTATTTTATCGGAATTACGATTTTCGAGATCTGTGTAGATAAATTGATATTCAGCTTGTTTTCGTGGAATTCCATTATCAAGACACAAAGATTGTGGCAGACTGCTTTGGATAGAATTTCGTTGACATTGGCCGTAGTGTTTTTTGTCATAAGGCTGCCGCTAAATGCTTGTTTTACCATGTTGAAAGTTGATTCGACGTTACTGCGCTTGTGATAATGTTCGCCCCATTCTTTGGGGCTGTTCTTAAAGTGCCAATACATCTTGTTCCAAATATGGCCGACATTTCGTCTCGATTTTGTGTTTGACTTGTAAGGTATGTAAGGTGTTCCGCTGAGTTCAGCAACCGCTTTAAGATTATTTTTTCCAAGAAAAGAATTAATTAAAACTGCACAAGATGCAGGTAGACGAAATATGTTGATAAAATTGAAGAAAGAGTTAGACCAATTAATCAGAGATTTAGATTCTTTGGAAAAAAAGCGAGAATCTGGTTTAGGTTAAACCCCAAACCCTTCAAAGAAATCGTAATCTATTTTAGGTATTGATAATGGAATACTTTTTATTCCAAGGCCATATTTTATCATCAATGCAACTAACTGTTTGCCATCAATTGCCTTAATTTTTCCAGATTTTTTAGCAGTTTCCAATGCATCTTTTGAAAAAGTTGAAGTAGTGATAAATATGCCATACTCTCCTCGTTGGGTTTGTATTGCACCTAATAAATCTCTTATTTCTTTTGATGGAACGCTGCTGTTTAGCCATCTTTTTGCTTGAAAATGAATTTTGTATAACCCGAGCTGGTCTATTGAACATTCTCCATCTATTCCTCCATCCCCTGAGCGACCAGTGATTTTGATACTGCCGTATCCCATATTTAATAAAAGCACCCCGATAAGATTTTCAAATAAGTTAGGCTCAAGTTTTAGAAGAATTGCTAAAATTTCTTCTGAAATAGTTTCTACAATTTCCTTCCGTGAAATCTCGATTTTTTCAAGAGGGTTCAACTCCGTTGTTTTCATCTGATGTGATTGAGAAGTATCTGGTCCAAGCGAAGAACTGCTTGAAACTTCCATTCTAGAGTAACGAGGAGTCCATGAGGCCCATTCTGCATCAAGTCGTGCTTTTCCTTTATCTTTAATTTTCCAAATACCGCGTGTTGAGCCGTCAAGTTCTTCTTTCGCAATTAATTTTTGCCTAGCCCATTGAACCCAATTTCTCCATTTATTAATCCCTGAATCCATTGTTGCCGCCAAATCTTCAGTTGTTATCTCTTTAAAGTAAGCCGTAACTAACTCAACTGCCTTTAGCATAGACAGTTCTCCACCGCCATCAGAAATGACTTTTAACAACGGAAGCTCAACATTAGTTTGAATAGGCAGAGCCATACATTTAGAAGAATAAGAACAATCTTTAAACCTCAGTTTTAGAGGTTAAAATAAGAATAAACATTAATCTACAGAAGCCCCATTCACAGTTTAGGTCACAATTTATCTACAAGTCTACCCTTACCTGCGCCTTTAAATTCAAGGAATACTTATATCTATAGCAAAACGCTTATGTATTTGAACAAATAGCGAATGACTTTACTAATGGTAAAAAACAAGTCATTCGCTAGTCGCAAAAGACATTAAGAAATTACCAAAACCAATGTCTTTTGCTAAAAAAATTGCATTTTGCAACCAGCAAACAGAATTAAATGTTCAAGAATAAAAGTTGTTTGCTATACTGAGAGCTCCCCGCCAGTTGGTGTAAGTAAATGCATATACAATTCTTGAGGCATTCTTTTTTCAAGGTGGCATTTGACAAAACAACAGTGTTGTTCGATCCGTTCATTTACACTTCTTCCACTGATGAAAACTTTAAAGTACTGACGCCCTGCCCTTTAACTGAAAAAGATCTCGGCAAAGTTGACTTAATACTTGTTTCACAGGAACACTTTGACCATTTTGACAAAAAAGCAATTGAATCAATAGCAAAGCAGCATAATTCTGTCGTGGTATCGCATGAGTCCGTATTGAATGAGCTTTCGCTGCCGCCGAGCCAGATAAAGCCGGTTAAAATAGGTGATTTGTTTTCATGCAGGGGAGTAAATGTTGAAGTCAAGTCAGCCCACCAGCCGAACTCCTTTTATCCTGTGAGCTTTTTGTTGGAACAGGGCGGGAAAAAAGTTTTTTTTGCAGGCGACACGCACTTAACTGACCAGTTTAGCGAAGTGCGAGCAGACGTTGCATTGCTTCCAATTGGCGGGAACCTCACAATGGATGTAACCGATGCAGTGAAGGCAGCGAAAACAATTAAGCCAGCTTACGCTATTCCAATGCATTACAACACTTTCCCGATAATTCAGGCTGATCCGCTTGAGTTCAGCCAGAGAATTGAGAAAAGCATACTGAAAACAAAGCCAGTAATACTTAAGCCGGGAGAAACGTTCGAATTTTAATTGCGGGGCACTGTCAGGCATTTGACTATAATTTCATTTCGTTTGCTTTTCTGAGGTCGTCTTCGTCTCCCACGTCAATGCACAGTCCTTCGTGGAGCAAAAAGCCCACATTTGCACCAGATTTCATCGCAATTTTTATTGAATCAACGATCTCAAACTCGTTTCTTTCGCTTAGCTTTGTTTTCTTGATTGACTCAAATATTTTGTCTGTGAACCTGTAAATGCCTGCATTGATTAGGTTGCTTGGCTCTTTTCCAGGAGCCGGCTTTTCCACGATGTCCACAACCTTGTTTCCCTGCACTTTGAGCACGCCGTAACGCCAAGGGTCCTGCACCCTCCTTGCAACAATCATCACATCGAATGGGTCAAATTCATCCATTAATGCAAGTTTTTTCAGGAGCTCTGCATCAACCAGCACGTCACCGTTGAGCATAAGGAAGCGCTCTTCAGTGTATCCTTCCACTAGGCTCACTGCGTGCGCTGTTCCAAGCTGCCGTCCCTGCACAAAGTAGTTAAGCTTCATTCCATTGAAGTCGCTGCCAAAATGCTCTTCAACAACCTCTTTTCTGTACCCCACAACCAAGTGCGTTTCCTTAACGCCTGCTTTAAGCAAATTTTCGAGTATTCTCTCCAGCAAAGGCCTGCCGGCAACTTTCACCATTACTTTCGGGATTCCTTCAGTTACCGGCCTAAGCCGAACTCCTTTTCCTGCAGCAAGCACAACAGCTTTCAGCTGCCCCGTCATACCTCCAACTCCAAGAAATCTTTTGCAACCGTGACATTATTGAATTCGGTTCTTGCCTCGTTCTCCAGCTTGTCTTCCTCCTTGTGCCTTGCGCTTATATGCCATAGCACCAAGTGCTTGCACCTTGTCTGCTCTGCAACCATTCCAGCCTGCTTTGCAGTTGAGTGCTTCGTTTCCAGTGCGCGCTGCGTCAGCTTCTCACTGAATGTTGCCTCGTGCACTAATACATCAGATTCCTTTATTTCGTTGAAGTAATTTTTGCTTGGCTTGGTGTCAAACACGAAACTGATTTTTTTTCCTTTCTTTGCCTTCGAGGCATCAATTACCTGCTCTGGCCTGAACTTTTTTCCGTTGACTTCCACCACCTCGCCTTTCTGGAGTCTGCTCCACAAATGCCCTTCAGGAATTCCAAGAGCCAATGCATTTTTCCTGCTGAACTCGCCCACCTTATCCTTTTCTTTGAACGCGTATCCAAAGCAGGGAACATCATGCTCTAAAGGAAAAGCCCTCACACTATAGTTTTCTTCCTCCACAACATTTCCTTTCCTTACTTCTTTTGCTTTAACCTCAAAAGTCAGGCGCATCAGTGCAGCGTTCAAGATTTTGTCAACTCTTTCCTTGACTCCGCGCGGCCCAAAAATCGTTATGGGGTAATCGCGCTGGTGAATGCTCATTGTTGCAAGCAATCCCGGCAAGCCAAGGAAGTGGTCTGCATGGAAATGCGAAATAAAAATGTACCTTATTTTCAGCATTGACACATTGCAGTGCATCATCTGCCTCTGGGTTCCTTCAGGCACATCAAACAAAAGCCATTCCCCCATGTACTTCAGTGCAGCGCAGCTTAAACCCCTGTTCTTTGTTGGGGTGGATGCAGAGCTCCCCAGAAAAACAAGCCTTGCTTTCTCCATGTAAATTAAAAGAAATAATAAACTGTTTAAATTGATTCATTTCGCGGTTTTCTGTCCTGTTTTTGGGCCTTTAACTCATCATGTTTTTTTCATGAGTGCTGAAAACAAATAAATAATAGTAGAATTATTAATGTAAAGATGGGTAAAGCACAGGTGCCGGTTGAGCTGATTGCAATTGTTGGCGCTGCAGTCTTGCTTGTAGCCATTGGAACCATTGCAGTAGTTGTTTTAAGTCTTCCTCCGACCCCTGTTCCAGTTGACGGCAATGGCGGTGTTCCATCGTCAATTGCTTGCTCTGATGGAACGCCTGCATCAAACTGCGCGGTTAAGCAGCCTTTTTACTGCGATGAAACAGGAAACCTTGTGGAAAACTTTTGCTTTGGTCTGGATAAGGCTGTTGGAACATCAGATGACTGCGGCTGCCAAGCGGAAACTGCATGCAGCAACAGCGGTGAATGCGTTCAAATAACGTCGCTTGAGGAAATCAAGTGCTCTGACGGAACACTCGCTGGAAGCTGCTCTGCAACAAAACCTTTTTCGTGCGATGAAAACGGCGTGCTCAAGAACAGCTGCTCTGCTTGCGGCTGCCCGGATGGCTATTCGTGTGAAGCCAGTGGCTCATGTGCCCCAATTGCTCCAAGTGATGCTATTGCTTGCTCTGACGGCACGTCTGTTGATTCGTGCTCTACCTTGAAGCCTTTTTACTGCAGCAGTTCAGGCAGCCTGTTAACAGAGTTCTGTTTTGGCCCGGACAGGGCTGTTGGAACATCAGATGATTGCGGTTGCCCGCAATATTATTCCTGCAATTCCGAGGGAAGCTGTGAAAGCGATGTTATTTCAACCAGCAATTGTTCCGATTCCTCGCTGTTGAATACCTGCTCTCAACAGAAACCATTTTACTGCAACAGTGCAGGAACGCTTGTCAACAATTTTTGCTTTGGCCCGGACAGAGTTAGTGGAAACGCTGATGACTGTGGTTGCGCTGCTGGTTCAGAGTGCCTTCCTGACGGCTCATGCATTGTTGCATTTGTTTTCAATTCCTGTTCTGACGGCACTGAATTCGGCAGCTGCTCTCAAACAAAACCCTTTCTGTGCAATGATGCAGGCATCCTTGAAAGCAACTGCTCTGTTTGCGGTTGCACGCAGGGCTTTGCATGCAATATTTCTGGAGCCTGCTCTCCCATTGTTCCCTCGCTTTACTGCTCTAATGGAACAAGGCTTAATTCCTGCTCTGTTCTTAAGCCAAAGTACTGCAACAGTAGCGGAGAACTTGTTGATAACTGTGCAAGCTGCGGTTGCCCCGACAATTATTCTTGCCAGCAGAATGGCTTGTGTGCTCCAATTGTTCTGCCATCGCAGTGTTTGGGAGGAATTCCCATTGACTCTTGTTCTCAGCAAAAGCCGCTTTACTGCACTCCTGAAGGGCAGCTGGTAAATGATTGCAATAGGTGTGGTTGCCCGGAAAACCTGCCTGTATGCGCTTTTAATGGCGCGTGCCAGCCAGTCAGCCAACAGGAACCGGCTGGCTTTTTCGTGCAATTTGTTGGCGCAAACCCAACCACGTGGGAATCAAAGACAACTGTTTTCAATTTCCCGCGAGGCACTCCAGAGAATGACAGCTGGACTGGAAGCAGAACAGCGTTGAAAGACTTGGAGCCAATGCCTGACGGTTCAGGTTACTTCGAGTTAATGGATTACCCTTCCATTGGCGGAGCACAGATTCAGTCAAAGCCGCAGAGCATTGCAGCAAACCTGAATTTGGGTGACTGCTGGGCAAAACCGAAGCCAGTTAAACTGAAAGTCAACTCTTCCGTTACCGGTTACTACATTCTGCAGGAAACAGGGAGAGTTTGCGCTTCAAGGCTTAATGCGTTCGGCAACACCTTAAACATTTCCCCTGCAAAAGCAGTTGACTTGGAAATTGTTGCAAATAGTTCCGGCAACGTTGTCGGCTACTACATTCTTGATTCAACCGGAAAAATCCACAATTTTGGTGAAGCCGGTGCAACCATTGACTTGGAGCGCATTTCAACAAATGCTGAAGTGCTTGACCTGGAGTTAACTCCTTCCGGCAAAGGCGCATTTGTTCTTGACTCTCAAACAAGAATTCATGCAAGGGGAGATGCTGATGCGCTGTTTTTTTCTGGAAGCAATGCTCCCCCGGTTCTGCCGCAAGGGTACGCGCCAAAAAGAATTTCAATGCTGTTCAATGAAAGCGGCGGACTGCAAGGGTATTTTTTGTTCGATTCATTCGGAGTTGCTCATGCAAGGGGCATTGCAGTTGAATCAGATATTCCTGCGTGGATTTTCCAGAACTTTGAGGTTGATGGAGGAGTCCTTGCAGGAAACCTTCCTGATGCGGAAATAGTTGCGTTCCCTGCTTTTGCTGACTTGAGTGTTGATGAAAGAGATATTTCTGTTTCAGGGGGAAAAATTTCTGCAACCATTAAAGCAGAAAAAGGCAGGGCTTCTAACATCAAGGTGAGTTTTTTTGAGGGCGACCCTGATTTAGTGGGAAGACTGCTTGGCAGCCAAACAATTTCTGCATTGCAGGAAGGCCAGGCAAGTGTTGTGCAACTAAATTATGTTCCGCCTGCTTCTTCAGTGCATATTCACGTGATAGTTGACCCTGATAATACTGTTACGGAAACAAAAGAGCAGAACAATCGCGCCTACAAAGTTGTCAACAGGAACTTTTCCTCAAGGATAACCATTAATGGATTGAAATTAATGGATGGGGGCAGCACTTGGAACCTTCACGGAATAATTTATTTTGGCCCACAGGGAACTCCAGGAGCTGGATTAAATTTTGGTGATTTGACTGAATGGGAGGCAAAGGCCAAAAAAGTCATTGCAGCTGACCTCAGTGAAATGCAGCGAAGAAACTTTAATGCGGTTTTTGTTTTCGGCAACTTGTGCAACGTAGGAACTGCTTTTCCGCTTTCAAAAGACAAAGTTAACGAGCTTGCAACAAACAGGTTCAAGTGGTTCATTGATCAGGCGGAACTGCGTGGCATAAGGGTTTTTGGCTCGTGCCTTAACGACGGCATTGTCCCAAAACTTGGCGGCGATGGGTTTTCATCAGTTAACGCTTTGCCTGCATTCAATGCCTCAATGAGAACCGCGTTGGTTGACAGGATTGAAAAATATGATGATGAATTGGCTGACCACCTTGGTTTTGTTGCCGGGTTTTCTTTTCCCGACAAAATATCTGAAAGCCTAATTCCTGAGTGCAATAATGTGCCTGCATGCAAGCAGTCGTGGAACGACTGGTTAATGCAGAAATACGGAACTTTTTCCAACCTGCAAACTGCCTGGGGAGGCAAGCTCAATGAAAGGGAAACCTCTTTCGGAACAATTGAGGCTTATTGGAGGAACCCTTTTATTTTAAGGGACACTTTCGCTTATCCGAGGCGACTTGACTGGCTTGAATTCGAGTATGCAATGCAGGAAAGAACCGCTTCAATGCTTGCTTCAAGGATAACTTACCCTGACCTCACTTTCCTTGCAACAGATTTTGAATCCTTTTTTGGCGCATCGCACAAGCACGAGTTCACTGCTCCAAGCTTTGACTTTTTTGGGTCTGAAAACTATGCAGTGCCAACATTTCAGCAGGAAAGCCACCCCTTTGTTGGAAAAAATTTTGCATTTGACTTGGGTTATGCTGTTGCATTGGGAAAAATTTGGCAGTCATCAGGGAAACCATTCTATCAGGTTACGAGTTACGGGCTTGTAAACAGCAAACAGCAGGCTGCAAAGAATTACTACAACTCAATTGTTCCTTTGCTGTTTACAACAGGGAATGCAGGAGTTTTTTACTGGGATTTTGGCATTCAGGCAGACAGGTTCAATCATTTCATCAGGAGTGGTTCACCGGAAACCGGCATAACCTACAACAGCAGCGAAGTGAATGATGCAATTGAGCTTTGGGGTTATGCTGCAAAGAATTTCGGCATTTACGCAGACAACTTGAATGCAAGTGCACTCATTCTTGTCAACAGGCCTGAATTTATAATCGCTCCGGATGGTTCCGGCACTGATTACACAGGTCCAATGAATAAGGTTCCGGCAATTGTCAACAGCTTAATGCAGTTAGGGGTTCCTTTTGATGTAAAGTATTCTTCTGTTGCAGACAAAGTAATTTCTGTTTCAGAGCTTGGAAAATACAAATTGGTAATTTTTGTAGGAAAAGACGTTGACCTGGAGCACTTCGAGCCAGGAAATAACTTTGGGCAAAGCCTGCAGCAGTATGTTACTGGTGGTGGAACACTGTTTTTGTTCACCGAGCCAAAGCCAACGCACAGGAACGAGCACTATGTTGAGGTTTCAACCCCGGAAGTTCACTCTCTTGTATTAAACCACTCCGGAAGCGTTAACACCAGCTTTTCACAGCATGAATGGATTTTTAGTGCTGACCCAAATTGGTCTTCAGGCACAAAAACAATTCCTGTGAGGACTGATTTGCCTCCTTTTACAGTTAAGGTTGCTGAATTCAAGTTCGCAGACTACAATGGTTTGGCAGGGCAGCCCGGAGTAAAAGTTCTGGCAAGCAATTCAGAGGGAAAGCCGACTTTGCTTAGAATAACCAGTGGTTCCGGAAAAGTAATTCTTTCAGCTTACAGCACCGCGTTCTTAAGGGATTTTACTATGAGCGACAGCATGGTGTTGCCTGACTCCAGCGAGGCAAACTTTTTGTTTGAGGGCCTTGCAAGAGAAGCCGGCATTCCCGTTGAAAAATTAGGTTCAAAAGTTTACAACATTAAAGCATCAGGGCAGAGGCTCATACTGAATGAATTCTCTGAGGGAAGCCAAGCAAAGACAATAACATTAAATGACTGCGGTTACACTCAGCAGTTTTCCCTGCCGCCCAACGGCGTGCTTCTGGTGAACCCAAGAGTGCTGGTTGGAAACCCAAGCTCACTGCCTGCAGGTGCAACAGTTGTCAAGCGCGGCCCTGACAATTTGGTGGTTGCCAGAATGCCTTCAGGCATAAGATGTGGTTAAAAATCATTAATTTACAGAGCTGCCTTCGCCAAAAAACTTTTAAAAAAAGTTTTATCAAAAATGGGCTTCGCCATAACCTTTTAAAAAACCCTAGCAAAATCATAGATTTTGCGGGCCACGTAAACCCTTTTCAGCAAAAGGTTTGCGAAAAGTGCCTTCAATACATTTAGTCTTTAATTTCGAATTTATTATTGGGATAATCAAATAAAACCCTAAAATGTTCAAAAAAACTTGAGCCTATTATAATGTTTTCGTGAGATTTAGTTTTACTTAACTGGACAGCACATTTACATCTTATTTGGATTTTTTCGTTCCTTTTTTGGATTTTAATTGTTACATAAGATAAAGAAGTAGCAAAAGAACTTCCAGAATAAGACTTTGCATTTTTAGTATTTTTTGTATCGTATTCAAGTTTTAATTCGTCTGCAATTTCTTTTGGGATTAAAATGAATGGAGAACCTGTATCCAATATTGCGGTAAAATTAAGGGCTATGCTATCTTTTCCTATTAAAGTAATAGGCACTATTGGCTCTTTTATATATGTGCTATCTCCAATATGAACGTGTTTACAATTAAATCGTAAATTCATAAGTTTAAGTTTATAGGTAACTTGCTGTTTTTTTTACTTTAGATATTAGAACTTTTGAAAGAGGTTTTCCTTCATTTTTTACTTTTTCTAAGACTTTTTTAAGAGTTAATCCATGGGCTATTACATTTTTTTCGTAAATGGCTATCCATTCTCCCTCTTTATAATTATCAAAATTGTTGTCTAGAAAATATTGAAAACTTTTTTCAATTGTAAGTCCCATTATATCACATATAGTGTTTCAACATTTAAAAAGGTTTTGCCACACAAGAAACTATTTACAAACCTTTTTTTTGGGTTTTCTGTTTACAAAGCACCTTTCTCACCTCCTTTTAGTTTTTTTCATAAATAAGCTGAATACTGGAGACTTAAGAAATCATCAAGACCCTCAACATACAGACAAAAAAAGAAAAAATTCTATTAGAGTTAAGATAGTAAACTATTTATATGAGGTCAAATAATATCTTTTAATGTCAGAGCCAACATTAGAAGATTTGCAAGAGCTCGCCAGAAAAACAGAAATGCAACTCCACGAACTTAATAGGTCACGAGAGTTATTGGTGCGTGATGCAAGCCCCCATATGTCTAAGGACTATTTTACCCAATTAAAAGGACATATAGCTACAATAGACAAAAAAATTGAAGATGTAACAAAAAAATTAGAAAAATTAAGGACTAATATAAAAAGAAGAAAGGGAATGTCAAAACCTCAAAGAAACCTCCCTAGAAAAAGAAGATTTTAAACAAAAGCCCACGTTCAAAACTTTTTCAACAGAGCCCCACTTCGGCGTAACCTTTTTTAACCAATTTATATTACTATTTTATATTATGCCTTCGACTTCTCCTAAGAAAAAGAAAATTGTTTCGATTAAGAGCACGGCCGAAATTGAGGTGCCGAAAAGGCTTGTTGACCAAGCGATAGGCCAAGAGCAAGGCGTAAGCATCATAAAGAAGGCAGCAGCACAGAAAAGAAACGTTTTGCTTGTTGGGCCGCCTGGCACAGGCAAAAGCATGCTGGCGCAGGCAATGTCTGAAATTCTCCCGTTGAGCGAGCTAAAGGACATTTTGATTTACCCAAACCATGATGACCCTAACACTCCTAAGGTTGTAACCGTCAAGGCGGGGCAGGGCAAAAAGATTGTAGATGATGCAAGGCTTGAGTCTAGGACGCAGGAAGACAGCATCAGGCTCATTGGCTTTATTGTGCCCATTGCAATGTTCCTTGTAAGCTTTGTGGTCTGGAAGCTTGAGTGGATTCCTGATGTTGTTTTTGCTGCAACGCTGATTGTTGTTGCGTTCCTGTTCTTCGGCTTTGCGATTGGAGCGCAGGTTAGAACCAAGTCAACTGCTGTTGTGCCAAAGCTTTTGGTCAGTAATGCAAACAAGAAGGTTGCACCGTTCATTGAGGCAACTGGTGCAAGAGCGGGGGCACTGCTTGGTGACGTGCGTCATGACCCGCTTCAGTGCATTTTACCAGACCAACTTGTTTCATTGCCTAATGGAAAACAAGTTCAGGCATCTGATTTGATTGATCGATTTTTTGGTGAGGAAAAGAAGACGGAGAATGTATTGAGTAAAGATGAAAAGTTCAATGTTCTTAGTGGTCTTGGCCAAAAATTCTGTTACTCAAATGCCACCGTTACGAAAGTTTTCAAGAGGGACTATGAAGGTGAAATAATTGAGTTAAAGACAAAAAAGGGCTACCATATTAAGGTTACTCCTAATCACCCTGTGGCGGTTTTTTCTGAAAATGCAGAAGTTGAGTTCATTGAGGCAGCCAAAATTAAAGCAGGGTATTTCTCGGTTGCCCCAGAGAAACTGCCAATTGATGTGAAATCAAGGCTTGATGACGCCAAAATTGTTTTGCTTGCTGACATTTTGGCTGATGGGTACATAGGGAATAGGAATGTGCAGTTCAAATTGAGGAGAGAATTCAAGGTAAAAAAAATTGAGTCAGACATAACGAATGCCGGTTTGAAGTTCACTAAAAGACTTGACGGAAAAAACATCAGAATTGACATCAATTCAGCTGAGTTCGTGAAGTGGCTCAATTCCATTGGTGCTGTGTGTAACCGCTCAAAATCCATTCCCTCAATTATTTTCGATCAAACTCGCGAAAGCATAGAGTTGTTCATAATCAATTATGTATCGCTTGATGGTTATGTGAGCAAACAAGGGCAGTTTGAGCTTCTTTCAAAAGAGCTAATTCCTGATTTCATTCCGCTGTTGTTGAAGGCTGGTTTGAAGCCAAATTACAGGCCGCGCTTGGACAGAGGCTTCAAGAAAGGCAATCTCCAGCCAAGAATAACTTTCCAGGATGTTTCTTTCGCCCAAAAATATTTCAAGCTCACTGCAAATCCATTTCACAAGAAGAACTTAGAAAAATATCTTTCAAAAACAGCTTATCATCATGTGACTTTTGATGATATTATTCCGGTAAATTTCTCTCTGCTAGAAAAGTTCAGAGACAAAACAGGCCTTTCAAAAGCAAAAGTCCACGAAGAGTATTATGCCCTGAATAAAAGCGTTAAAACTTCAAAGAGTCCTACTCGGCAGTTCCTGCAAGAGATTGTTTCCAAGTTCATGAGCATTACAAACGACCCTGAGCTTTTCGGGTTGAGGGATGTGGTACAGGGCACATTTTCCTACGATGAGATAATTGAAGTGAATAGGGTAAATTATTCTGGGCCTGTTTACAATATGACAACTTCCACTGGAACCTATTTGGTTAATCTTGTACTAACGCATAATTCAGGGGGCTTAGGCACGCCACCTCATTTGAGGGTTGAGCCTGGAATGATTCACAGGGTTAATGGCGGAGTTCTTTTCTTGGACGAAGTTGCAACCCTTTCTCCAAAAGCACAGCAAGAGCTGTTAACTGTAATGCAGGAGAAAAAGTACCCTATTACTGGCCAGAGCGAGATGAGTTCTGGAGCAATGACTAGAACTGAGCCTGTTCCCTGCGATTTCGTGCTTGTTGCTGCAGGCAACTATGAGGACATCCAAAAGATTCACCCTGCGTTGAGGAGCAGAATCAGGGGCTATGGTTAC
This sequence comes from archaeon GW2011_AR10, assembly GCA_000830275.1. GTDB lineage: Archaea > Iainarchaeota > Iainarchaeia > Iainarchaeales > GW2011-AR10 > GW2011-AR10. Next base: position 1,150,774 of record CP010424.1, read on the forward strand.
GAGGTTTACATTAATCAGGACATGGTGGACAACGCTGAAAACAGGGACAAGATTATACAGTTCATTGCACAGGAAGTGAAAAAGGATGGGAAAATACCTCATTTTTCGGCTGAAGCAGTTGAGTCAATAATTTTTGAAGCCAGGCGCCGGGCCAGCAGAAAAAACAAGCTAACCTTGAGGCTGCGGGATTTGGGTGGCTTGATTAGGGCTGCTGGGGACATTGCAAAAGAAAAAGGCCAGAAGGCAGTTGAAGCACAAGACGTCTATGAAGCAAAAATGTCTGCTAAAACACTTGAACAGCAAATGGTTACAAAGATGCTGGAGGAAAAAAAGGATTACGATGTTTACTTGTTTGAGGGGAGCGCTGTTGGGAGAGTCAATGGCTTGGCGGTTTCAGGTGACGGTGATGCCGGATTGGTGCTGCCAATTGAGGCAGAGGTTGCACCTGCTTCAAGCAAGTCCGAGGGCAAAATAATTGCAACAGGAAAACTTGGGGAAATAGCAAAGGAAGCAGTGCAAAATGTTTCAGCCTTAATTAAGAAACTCAGCGGAAAGGATGTAAGCGAGTTTGACATTCACATTCAGTTCCTGCAGACTTACTCTGGGGTTGAAGGTGACTCGGCTTCAGTGAGCGTTGCAACCGCGGTTATTTCTGCTTTGGAGGGCATTCCCATAAAGCAGAGCCTTGCAATGACAGGCAGCTTGAGCGTTAGGGGCGAAGTGCTTCCAGTGGGCGGGGTTACCGCAAAGGTTTCTGCTGCAATAGCTGCGGGCTTCAAGGAAGTGGTAATTCCAAAGGCAAACAAGGATGATGTTGTGCTGTCGAAAGAACAATTAAACAAAATAAATATTGTTGCGGTTTCAACTCTTTCAGAGGTTGTTGACAATGCATTCGTTAAATCCAAGAAAACAAATGTGCTGCTCAAGAACCTGGGCAAACTTTTCTCGCTTGAGGTGCCTTCCCTGCTTGAAGGCGAGCTCGGCAAGGGAATTGTAAAGGCAGGCTTTTTATCCAAGCAAAAGTAGTTTTTTAAGCCCTTATCAGTATTCTGCCGCCCCTAAGATCAAACTTGTCCTGTGTAACAGTTATCTTTTGTTTTGTTCTGATGTTCCTGTACTCAATCAGATTCTTGTTTTTCTGGATGTCCTCTACTTTTCCAATCCACTGGCCTTCCCTGCTGTAAACAGGCAAGCCAATCATAAGCTTTGTAATTTTTTTCCTGACGTCAAGCACGCTTGACAGCCTGTAAGCAATCAGCGCAACCGCTAGGGAAACCACTATGTTGACTGTGAGGAACTCTATTCCTGCATATGGCTCTCCAATAAGCACTCTCCTTCCTGTGTCAAGGATGAACCAAACCAATGCAATTGCAACAATGGAGAGAAAATACCTCCTCAAAAGGAAGGCTTTCTTCAGCTGCACCGAGTCAATGCTTTGCCCTAAAACAAATGAGACGCCTGCAATTGTGGTGAAGTTAATGAACTGTTCCACCGCTTCAATTGCTTTAATGAATACGGCTGGAGAAGGAGATGAAATGAATGCAAGGTAACTTGTATAGATTCCTATAAGAAAAATCATTATTGTCATAAGGTAAAGGGGAAAGCTGACTCTCTGAAGTGAAATGGCTTTTGTAACAGATGTGGCTGCAGCCGCGATTTTGTCTTCAAGACCGGTTCCTTTCAGTATCATGTATGCGCCAACAACAAGGGACATTGTTTGGAAAAAAATTCTTTCCTGCCCTAGGAAGAAAAGCAGCCCCCACAAAATAACTACTATTCCCGGAATAAGGAAAAAAATTCTTGCTATGCTGGGGTCCTTTAAGGCTTCCTTAATTGAGTAGTATGTGCCCTCTACTTCTTTGGCCTGCTTTACAATGATTAATTCTTTGGAGATAAGTGGTGCCCGGCTTTGCAGGAGCGGGATTATTTGGTCGTCTTCTGCGCCGTCTGTTACAAGCACAAAAGCGTCTGCCGGAAAATTTTCCAGCACTGAGTCTAGCTGCTCCATTATGATTTTGTCTGACTTGAAGCCTTCCTTGGAGTGGCCTGTAAGCGTTACAACCTCAACGTTTTTGAACTGTTCCTTGACTTCCTCGAAGACTTTCACTGCCCCAAAAATGCTGTTAACATCAGAGTCCTCTGGGTCAGCCAACGCCAGTTTTGCTGCTGAGTTAAGGTTTTTTTGCTTCCCCACTATCGGGCCCTGTACGCCTGCTTTTCTGCCGAGGTCGTCATCTCGGTCAATGCATAAAACCAGTACATTGCTGTATTTGGCCATTTAGACCCCCAATATATGAGTTTATATAATTTACTTTATATAAATAGTTATTAGTCACTTTTTAAAATGAATAAATTATTTTTTGGTGGTTTTTTTGGCTCAAAAACTCGTAAAGCAGGCAATTTTTGGTGGAGTCATAATTCTTTTGTTTATACTTTTGGTGGCAATAATCCAGCTGCAGGACTTTTTCTTAAGGAATATTTTGTGGATTTTTCTTGGTTTGATTGTGTTGTTCCTAGTTTGGAAGTATGATTACCTTCTCCAGTTAAAGGACTTTGAGAGAGCAGTGATTTTTAGGCTGGGAAAAGTGCACAGAGTTGGTGGTCCCGGTTGGGCTATCTTGCTGCCCCCGATTGAAACTTACTATGCTGTGGATGTAAGAACCCAGACGATTGATGTCAAGCCCCAAAACGTTGTCACAAAAGACCAGGTTGAGGTAAGAGTTGATGCAGTGATTTACCTTAAAGTCAGAAAAGACAACGAGTCAGTAATTAAGTCTATTGTTGAAGTGCAGGACTATAGGCAGGCTTCCCAGCTTTATGTTGTTGCGCTGATTAGGGATGCAATCGGCACCATGAATTTAAGCGAGCTCATTTCAAACGTTGAGCAATTGAATGCTAAGATGGAGAAGGGCCTCTCAAACATCGCTCATTCTTGGGGCGTTACAATTGAGTCAGCAAAAATAACGACAATGGACATTCCGGCAGTTGTGCTGAGCGCAATGCACGACCAGAAGGCAGCGGTGCAGAAAAAGCTTGCGAGAATTGAAGCAGCTGAAGCCCAGAAAATTGAAATTGATGCAGTGAAAGCGGCTGCAGAGCAGCTGAACGAGAAAGCGCTCGCATACTATTATGTTAAAGCCCTGGAAAAGGTTGGAGAGGGCAAGTCAACAAAATTCATTTTCCCGATGGAGTTAAGCAGGCTGGCTGAAGCAATTGGCGGCAGAATTGCCGGAAAAGAAAAGTGAGCTAATTTTTTTCTGCAGTCTTGTGCATTGGAGTTTACCCCACAATCAGCCAAGCCTCAATTGCTGCTCCAATGAAGAGGAGAATGTAAGCGATTATTATCATTGAAAGGGTGTCCTTTGCGATTGTCTCGAATTGATGCGAACCATAAGTTTTTCCAGAGAGGACAGCTGAAATTATGCCGCCAGCAATGGCCCCCATGAAGTAACCCGTTATTTCCCACATGCCGTGCGGCAAATAACTGATGCCGCGCAGCAGCCCAGCAAGAGCATGAACTTCCACCACTTCTTTGCCAATGAAAGTCCCTATTACTGATGCATTCCAGCCAATTAGGAAAATGGCTCCAGCACCAAAAAGGAAAGAGAACATTATTGCGAGGACCAAGACAAAGGAATTGTTTGAGAAAATGAAGAAAGTGCATTTTTCAATTGATTTTGTGGCGGGGTTCTTGCACTCATTTGCTCCCACTGCCCTGCCAGTTATCTTCGAAAAAACATTTTCCTGCTCGGAGAAGATTTTTTCCCTTGTAGGAAAACCGCAGTTTAATGCTTTTTCAGCGCCAATGCAGTTGGTTTCCGCTGAAGGCAGAACAACGTACCATAACGTGTAGCTTGCAATTAAGCCAAGGAACAGGAAGGCGTACAGTAACACCAACTCAAAGTGCCTTGTTATGAAGGCCGGCGCCCAACCAGGCTTTTCCACTTCCTCCATGGTTTCTTCCACGAACATTTTGTGTATTATTGGAACGAAGCCTATTGTGACAAAGGCCAGTGGAAGAATGCTTGAACTGTTGGGGAAAACGTAAAAGGAAACCCAGATGCTGACGCTTGAGAGTATAAGCGCCATGAAGAAAATAGTGCTTGGATGCCGCCTTGCAATCACGTCGCTTACTATTGACTCCAGCACCATGTTCTCATATCTCTAAGGTTATTGAATACCTTTACTGGGCTTATAAACTTACAGTAATTAAGTTAATAAGTATTCAAAACCCTTATCCCTTTGCGGCGTGCTGGTTTAAATATATTTCTTTGGGTAAAATTATTAGAAAACCCCCCTTAAAATTCTGTTTTTTTGGTGATAAATTGCAGAAAGAACTTGTTTTTCCAGGAAGCTTTCTTAGTACTGAAGAGGAGTTTTTGGCAGGCGCGAACACTTACATTGACAGCAGCGGCAGCATTTTTTCTGACTCGGTTGGAGTAAAGGAAGTTGATGAAAAAAACAGGGAAATAAAGGTGAAAGAGAAGCTAAAGGAAGTAAAAATGCTTGAGCGCGGCTGCACTGTTTACGGTGTTATTTCAAATGTCAGAGAACAGATAGCAATGGTGGAGTTAAAGTTTGCCACTAAGGACGGTTACGAGCACCGAATCAACAATTCTTTCGGCATTCTCCCTGTTTTCAATGTCAGCGACCGCTATATTGAATCCTTGGAGAACGAGTTCAAGATAGGGGACATAATCAAGGCGAACGTTGCAAACGTAACCACTTTTAATGTCGAGCTTGAAACCAAAAGCTCAACTGACTTCGGGGTTGTGAGAAAGCGGGAGAGCTTTCTTTCCGCTGATTTCAGGAACGAGTTAAAGGTAAAGGAAAACATGGAAAAAGAGAGAGGCGAAATTGCAGGAGACAGCAGGGAAGGCCCGAGGAGAAGAGATGGAAGCAGTGGCGCTGATCGAGATAGGGGCAGAGGAAGAATTGGTTCAAGAGGGAGATATGCAAGGAACGCAATTGGTGGAAGAGAAAGAGATGAAACTAGTGAGGGGAGAGGCAGAGGAAGAATTGGAATGAGGGACGGGGAAGGAAGAAGCGGAAGCTGGGGAAGCAGGAGAAACCCAGAAAGGAGTAGTGAGCGGAGATGGAGATAGAGTTAATAAAAAACAACAAAAACATGGTTGAGTTCTCAATAAAGGGCGAGAGGCACACTTTTTCTAACCTGCTGAAGAGCAGGTTGCTGGAGGACAAAAGCGTTGAATTCGCTTCATACTTGCTTGAGCACCCAACTGATAACAGCGCAAAATTTATTTTGGCTACAAAGGGCAAGACCCCGAAAAAGGCGCTTGAAGACGCAATAAAAAAAATTGATGACGACTTAAGCGAATTCGAAGACCTAATTAAAAAGGCTGTCAAGTAATGTCATTGCGAGAAAAATGGCGGTCTTTCCGCAGAAAACTAAGGTGGCTGGACCCCTTCACTTACGTTGACGAATTTGTAATGCCGGTTGTTAACCCTCGCAATTCCGAAGTTCTGGCTTGGGCTGTTTACATTTTAAGCGCTCTTGTTTTTGCTTGGGCGTTTTATGCGTTGCTGGGCTTTGTGTTGAGCACGCCAACCCCCATAATGATTGTTGTTTCCGGCAGCATGGAGCCATTAATGCATCGGGGTGACCTCGTGCTCGTGCAGGGCGTTCAGGCAGAGCAACTAAAAGGACAGCAAGTGCCCTATGGCAGTTCACTGGAAAAAGTGCCTCTTCACTCTTTTGCAACAACGCTTTGCAGTCATTTCAATGAAACCGAGAGGCAGAGCCCGTGCGTAGAGTTTTTCCCAGAATTCAGGGAAGGACCGCCATACGGCTTTGAAACTGTTGGAATTCACTTGATTGATGACAGGGAAATTTTCTTTGACAGGGAAGGAGACATCATCATTTATCGCTCTCCAACCAAGAACGAAGACATAATTCACAGAGTACTGCTAAAAGTTATCGCTGATGACACCTACCTTTTAACCAAAGGCGACAACCAGAAAACAAACCCTTTCCTTGACCAAGAAATAATTGGAGGGGCTGCAATCTCACCTTACCTTGTTCGGGCTGACTCAATTAACGGCAAAGCAGTGTTGTTTGTTCCGCTTATTGGTTGCGCCAAGCTCTGGCTCTTCGATGACCTTTCAAGCCTTGTGCTGCGCGGAAGGTTGCCAGAAGAATTCAGGGGAATCTGCTGATTGGTTTTTAAGGAGAATCCAGTTCAAGGATTTTAAGTGGTGAGCAATGCTTAAACTGGTTTTAGATGACGCTGTTTTCTTCAAGAAAAGCATTGACGCAATATCTGTTCTGATTGATGAAGCTGAATTCATTGCAAGCGATTCAGGCTTGGAGCTGAAAGCAACCGACCCAAGCCAGATTTCAATGGTTGACTTCAAATTAGAGAAGAAGTCGTTTAAGGAGTTTAACGTGAATGGAGTGACGAGGCTTGGCCTTGACTTGGATTACTTGAGCCAAGTGATGAGCAGGGCAAAGCCAAAGGACTCGCTGGAGTTAAACGTTTCAGATAAAAGCTCGAAGCTTTCAGTGGTGTTTTCTGGCGCAGCAAAGAGAACGTTTGAGGTTCCACTAATTGATGTCAGCTCTGCTGAGCTACCTAACCCAAAAATAGATTTTGACGCTGAGCTGAAGCTGAAGGCTGATGTCCTGCAGGATGGTTTAAAGGATGCAACCCTGATTAGCACCCACATCACGCTTGGAGTTGACGCTGAAAAGTTCTTCATGCGGGCAAATTCAAGCAAGGGAACTTTAAACAACGAGATTTTGGCCAAAGAAAAGGGTGCTTTGCCGGAGTTGAAGGTGAAGAACGAGGCCAAGTCAATGTTTCCGCTTGACTATTTGTCTGACATAGTTAAGGGTGCTGCATCTGATTCAGATGTGCTGCTCAAAATGAAGTCAAATGCCCCACTAGAGCTCTCCTATGCAATAGGGAAAGCCCACATAAGGTATTTTTTGGCTCCTAGAATTGAAAGCGATTAAGCCATAGCAAACAGCTTATTTTTTGAACTTTTTATTTCTGTTTGCTAGATGCAAAACGCAATTTCAATGCTCAATTACTTAAGCGTTTTGCCATGGATTGCGTCAATTTTTTTTACGCGCCTGCGGTGCCTTTCCTCTAAGCTAAAATCCGTGCCCAGAAAGGAGTCAACCATTTCCAGTGCTTCCTTTTCCTTGCTTACTCTTGCTCCCAGCGATAAAACATTTGCGTTGTTGTGCTCCCTCGCCATCCTTGCCATGTACTCGTTTGTTGCCAGAGCAGCCCGAATTCCTTTGACCTTGTTGGCTGCCATTGCAGTGCCAATGCCTGTTCCACACACAACAATGCCAATGCTTTTAGGGCTTTTAGCCACTTTTTCAGCCACTTTAACCGCGAAATCAGGGTAATCGCAGCTTTTCTCGCTGTCAGTGCCCTCATCCACGACCTCAAACCCTTTTCTTTTGAGGTGTTCTTTGATTTTTTCTTTCAGCCTGAAACCGGCGTGGTCTGCTCCAACGATGACGCGCATTCTTTCAACTGATTAATTTTTTACTGGAAAACAATTTAAACAAATACATACATTCAATGTTTACGGGTGGGCTAATTGATTGAACTGAAGAACACTTCCCCTTTAAGGAAGAGCATTGACGCCATTTCAGCATTCATTTCAGAGGGAAACTTTCGCTTCAACGAGCAGGGCATTCACTTCAAGGCAATTGACCCGAGCCAGATTCTCCTCGTGAACCTTTTTATGGACAAGAAGCACTTTGACTCTTTCAGCGTTGAGCCGACATTTGTCGGGGTTGATTTAGTGGAATTAAGCAAAATCATGGCTAGGAGCCTTCCAACCGACAAGCTGAGAATAGATTTAACTGACTCTGAAATGAAGGTGAAGCTTGAAGGAGACTTCCACAGGAGCTTCAAGCTCCCATTAATTGATGTGAGCGAGGACGAAATAAACCTTCCAAGTAAAACCTATGATGCCTCTATTGAAATCAGCGCGCGCATAATGAAGGAAGCCTTGAAGGATGCTTCCTTGTTTGGTTCAAGCGTTATATTCAAAGTAAAAGGCAGCCAGTTTTTTGTTGAGGCGCGCGGCAGCCAAGGAACCCTGGATGCGGTTTCAAAGGAAACGAAGGGAATAAAAGTGAAGGCTTCAAAGGACGTAACTGCAAAATTTTCTCTTAACTTCCTGCAGAACATCATAAAAGAAGCAGACGCAGAGGAAAAAATTTTGCTTGAGCTGAAGACTGACGCGCCAATGAAAGTTTCTTACAACATCGGCAAAAACAGGATTGAATTCTTTTTAGCCCACATGCTCCTATAAACGGAGAGGTCCGTTTACGACCTATATGTGTGCCATCTTCGATGGCACGGTAATTTTGCTCCGTTCGGCTGAAACCTCAGCCGGCAAGGTGTGGAATACTCGTTTCACTCGTATTCCACTGGCTCGCTTCGCTCGCAAAACGGAGAGGTCCGTTTACGACCTATATGTGTGCCATCTTCGATGGCACGGTAATTTTGCTCCGTTTACGAGGTGCGGCATCTTCGATAACTGTTAAGGGATACGATTTTTAACTGTCAAGGAATACAATCTTAACTGTCAAGGCAGGGGTTGTTGAAGTGTTTTCAGTGGAAGAACTTAGATTCGCGCAGAAGTACCCCTTTTCTTCAACTGCAAAAAGGGTTGTAAGGCAATCCAACCTTTCACTGGGAGAACTTCCAGTGGAAGTAATTGAAAGAGCGGAGGTGCTGGTGCGCAATGCACTCCAAGGCATTGAATATAAAGCCAACGTTGTTTCCTCCCAGGGATTACTATTAAACGAAGTGCTTGCATTTCCAGTTGCAAAAATTATTGTTTCATGTATTGGAAAAGATGAAGCGATAAGAAAGTTTTCTGTGCTGATTGCTGCCAATACTTTGAGGCACTTGGAGGCAGAGCAACCTGAAACGCTTTTTGCGATTGCAGCTGACCTAAGCATAAGATTTGATCTCTCTGAAGGGGGGCAGGAGTTTGCAAGGGTTGTTCTCCCTGATTTTTTGGCAGCTGGAACAAAGGACGAGTTCATGAAGCTTGTGAACAAGAAAGTCGAAAAAGGAAAGGTTGTTTTGAGCCGTGCATCATTTGAAAAATTTTTGTCCTATGCGGTTGAAAAAAATGTTTTAAGCTCACTTCCAGTGGATGTTACCGGTATTCCAAAAAATTTTGGAGAAATTTCCAGGCGGCTTTATAGTGGAGCAGTAGAGCAGCAGAAAAAGCAGTTCGAGGGCATTCCATCCGGGAAAGTTAAACCAGAGTTTTTTCCGCCATGCTTTAAAAGGCTCTACAGTGACATATTGGTTGGCAAAAAACTCGGCCACATTGAAAGGTTCAACCTTGCAACTTTCCTGCTTGCAGTCGGAATGCCGCAGGAGAGAGTGATTGACTTATACAAGGCCACTCCAAACTTTGACGAGAACACAACAAGGTATCATGTGGCGAGGCTGGCTGGCCGTTCAGGCAAACAGTACTCTGCTTCGAGTTGTTCCAAGCTGGCAGAGTACGGCTTAAGGTTGCCTGACTGCCCCTGCAATGCAAGCACAAAAATAAAGCACCCGCTGCAGGTTTACCGTAAAGCATTTTCCGAGAAAGACTCACCAACCCAAAATGAAGCCTAGCTATTTATGGCGGGTTTTTTGCCCGGCTTCATTTTCCGTTGACGGTAAATTGACGTCCATTGGGAAACCTTGCACTTCAGTGTGGGGAGGACGTCACTTGCTTAATGCTTTTTTGAGGGATAATTCAATGTATGGGACAAGAGCGCTTGCACTGCTCAAACCTAAAACCACCAGCCAGTCAACTGCGTTTAATGGCACGGTTTTGAGAACGTTAACAGTGCTTGCGTCAATTTCTTGGTTAATTGCCGTTGCAAGGTTAGGCCCGTAAACAACAAGCAACTGTAGTGCAAAGGAAACCAGAACCATTTTAACCAAAAACTTGTTGCTGAAAGGGCTCAATTCTAATATGCCTTTGCCTTCCCCCCTGCAGCTGAAAACAAGGAAAAGCTCGAACACAACCAGTGTTGTGAAGGCCATTGTTCTGGCCTTGCTTTCAAAATCGAACCCTTCCTTTGATGAGAGCTCTTCAAGGGAAATTCCTGCAAGTTCATCTGACTGGAGGCCGTAAAAGAACGCAGCGAAAGTTACAATAGTTGCAATTATTCCTGCAATTACAATGAAGGTCTTTGTTCCATCAAGCACTCCTTCTTTTGTTGGGCGGGGCTTTTTCTCCATAACCTCTTTTTCTGATTCATCTGTGCCAAGGGCAAGTGCAGGCAAGGCATCAGTTGCAATGTTCAGCCACAGTATCTGCAATGGAAGCAAAGGCAGTGCCCGGTTTGCAAGCGTTGCAATAGTTATAACTGCCACCTCCCCAATGTTTGCAGCAAGAAGGTACTTCACGAAGTCCTTGATGTTTTTGTAGACCCGTCTGCCCTCCTTCACTGCTATAACGATTGTTGAAAAGTTGTCGTCCTTTAAGATCAAGTCAGAGGCTCCCTTCGTTACATCAGTTCCCTTAATTCCCATTGCAATGCCGATGTCAGCGCGCTTAAGCGCCGGCGCATCATTCACCCCATCGCCTGTTACCGCTACAATTTCCCCTGATTCCTCTAATGCCTCAACTATTCTGAATTTGTGTTCCGGGCTGACTCTGGCAAAAACAGTGTTTTCTTGCACGGCCTTTGTGAATTCTGTTCCATTAAGCCTGTCAAGTTCCTGGCCTGTAACAACGTTTCCCGCGAGGCCAATTCTTTGCGCAATAGCATATGTGGTTGCAGGGTTGTCCCCAGTAATTATTTTGACTTTAATGCCGGCCCGCTGTGCCAGTCTTATTGCTTCAGGCACCTCCTTTCTTGGGGGGTCTTTCAGTGCAGCAAATCCCACAAAAACCATGCTGCTTTCAATTTCCTTGTTTTCATCTTTTTTTAGCTCCTTGAACGCGAAACCAAGAATGCGGTATGCGTCCCCTGCAAGTTTTTCGGATGTTTCAAGGATTTCCTTTTTCCTCTGCGCTGTAAGGTTTTTGATTTTTCCGTTTTCCTGCACCGAGCCGCTTATTGAAAGGATTACTTCAACAGCTCCCTTCGAGTAAGCAACCCGTTTGCCATTTACCTCGTGGATGGTTGTCATCATTTTTCTGGCTGAATCAAACTGTATTTCGTTCACGCGCTGCAAATTCCTTGTTATGCCTGCTTTTCTAGCCATCACTGCAAGTGCGCCCTCTGTGGGGTCACCAACAATTTTGAATGAGGTTCCATCAATTACCAGTGAAGAGTCATTGCATTCAGCTGAAATCTCGAGAAGCTTTTTCAGCTCCGCTTCCCCTGCTGCAGAAATTTTTTTTCCTTCTGCGATGAACTCTCCTAACGGTTCATACCCCTTGCCAGTGACCTCTACAACCCGGTTGTTTACGAATAATTTCTCTGCAACCATTTCATTCCTTGTGAGGGTTCCTGTTTTGTCAGAGCATATGACTGTTGTTGAGCCAAGCGCTTCAACTGAATGCATTCTTCTTACAAGCACGTTTTGTTTTGCCATCTGCAGCACGCCAATGCCAAGTGTTATCGTGATTACAACAGGCAGCCCCTCAGGAATTGCTGCAACCCCCAAGCTTACTGCCACTTTGAACATTTCGTGTGGGTCATTGCCGTACAGGGTGCCAACAGCAAACAGCACAACAATTATTGCCGAAATTATTTTTACCAAAGTTTTTGACAGCAGCCTAAGTTTTCGCGTTAGCGGCGTTTCCTCTTCTTCCAGCTCCCTGATCATTCCCGCTATTCGCCCGAACTCTGTTTTCATTCCCGTTGCAGTCACAATGCCCTTGCCCCTGCCGTGAGTTACAATTGTGTTGGAAAAAGCAGTGTTGAACCTTTCAGCAATGGGTTTCTCTCCAGCAATTGCTTCAGCAAACTTTTTTGCCGGCGAGCTTTCACCTGTTAGAACTGCTTCGTCTATTTCTAAGTTTACTGCCTCGATAAGCCTTAAGTCAGCCGGCACCTTGTCACCGGTCTGCAGCATAACAATGTCTCCGGGCACTATTTCTGCGGCGTCAATTTCATGAATTTTGCTGCCTCTAACCACTGTTGCTTTCAGCGCCGTCATTTTCTTGAGTGCCTCCAGCGCTTTTTCTGCCTTGAACTCCTGCATGAAGCCAAGAGCTGCGTTAATAACGAGTATCACGAATATTGCAACTGCTTCAAGGACATCTCCAGTGAGCAAAGAAATTATGCCGGCAATTATCAGCACTACTACAAGCAGCCCCTTGAACTGATTCAGGAAAAGTTTAAGTGCTGAAAACTTTTTTGCTTCCTCGAGTTTATTCAAGCCAAAGCTCCCGGCTCTTTTTTTTGCTTCCCCCAAGCTTAAACCGTTCTCGCCTGAATTTAAATCGCGCAAAACAGCCTCAAACTCTTCGTTGTAAAACTTTTTTTCTACGGCCTCAGGCATGTAATTAATTACAGTTCAGGTGTATAAAAACATTTCAATCGCAAAACTTTCGTTAATCGATTAAAAAATAGAAAATTTTTTGAAATGCAAACGCTTAAATAGTTCCTCGTGCAAAATACTTTTGCAAAAATAATTTTTTTTGTAAAAAATGGTGGGAGGTAATGTGATGGCAGCAAAAAAGAAATCATCTTCAAGAAAATCAAGCAGCAGATCTAAATCTAGAAGATAAGCGAATTTTTTGATTTTTGGCAGGGTCTTGCACCCTGTCATTTATCTTTTATTTTCTATCCTGTTTGTCAAAAACCGTACAATGAATTGAGCGGCATGGTTTTTACCTATAAAACGGTTTTTGACAGTAGTAATTCCACTCCACTGTTTCCAGCGAAGCTGCGTTTTCGCAAACCTCCTCGTAAAACCTTTGGTTTTGCCGAAGGCAATTTTTCGCAAGCCTCCTTGCAAAACCTTTGGTTTTGCGAGACCCGCAAAATCTATGATTTTGCTTGGGTTTCCTAAAAGGCTTTATGTGGCCCGCAAAATCTATGATTTTGCTTGGGTTTCTTAAAAGGTTTTAAAACGGTGGAATTACCTGATTTAAAATTTCTTCCATTAATTAATTTTTAATGAACGAAGCCGTTTTCTTGCGCGAAAAGTTCCGCGAATACTATGAGCAAAATAAGGTTAGCGGTCCATCCGGCATTAGCCAGCGAGAATTCGGCGTTGGAGAGTTCGGCAAAAAGATTACCTCAAGGCACCTTTCTTTTTCAAGTGCAGATGAATTCAACTCTTTTTTGAGGAACAATGCGCCGCTTTTCATTTCTCACTCTTTGGGCTACTATGCTTTTCCTTCCGCTAGACCGATGAACGCAAAGGAGCTGCTGAAGGCCGACTTGATTTATGAGTTTGACGCAGATGACCTCAAGACAGAGTGCAAGAAAAGCCATGACTCCTGGTTTTGCGGCAACTGCGGTTCAACAGGAAAAGGAAACGTATCCAATTGCTCGAAGTGTGGTGCAGGGGTTGAGGTGGACGAATGGGTTTGCCCGGACTGCTTAAAAGCAGTCAAAGCGCAGGTGTTCAAGTTAATGGAATTTCTGGAGGAAGACTTCGGGGTGAGCGAAGGGATTTCGCTGAATTACAGTGGAAGCAAGGGCTTTCACATTCACATTTCTGACGAAAATTTTTCCAAGCTGTCACCGCAGGCAAGGGTTGACTTAGTGGATTACCTTACAGCTTACCAGATTGATCCAGTTAGCCTTGGGTTTTTCCTCTCAAAGCAGAAAAAGTTTGTTTGCCCGCCTCCTGGGGTTGCAGCAGGATGGCAAAAAAGAATTCTTAATGGCGTAGAGGCCTTGTTTGAGCGCGGTTCATTCGAGGAAATTGCAGTTGCGGGAAACGTGACAACGGCATCAGCCAAACAGTTATTAAATGAAAGGAGCACAATTTTGAGCAAGCTGGCTGAAGGGGTTTTGTTTCAGCTGCCTGGAAAGAAGACTGAAGGTTTCTGGAATTCAGTCATCGAGTATGTTGTAAAATTGCAGCGCCTGGACATTGACAGGCAGACCTCAGTTGACATAAGCAAGATAATCAGGGTGCCGGACACGCTTCACGGCTCTACTGGTTTGGTCGCAAAAACAATTCCCTTCCAAGAGTTCAAAGAATTCGAGGCATTAAACAGTGCGGTTGTGTTCGGTGGGGAAGAAATAGTGGTGCAAGTTGCGAAAACTCCGAAGTTTTTTTTGCATGGCGAGTGGTGGGGGCCATTTGATGGAGAGAAAGCAGGGCTGCCAGAGTTTGTTGCAGTCTACCTTATCGCAAAATCAAAAGCCCATATTGTTAGTGGAGTTTGACTGGAATGGATCTTTCATTTGACGAAATAAGGCGGATTCACAGGCTTGAAAAGAACACCTCGCAGTTGGTGGAAGTTGAAAAGGAATTCTATAATGAACTGCATGCCTTTCTCCAAAAGGAAAAGCAGGCATACCTTGAATCGCTGAAAGATTTTTCTGTTTCAGATACCCGCAGGTTTTCAAACCTCAAGAAAATGGTTGAAGAAATATTTTCAATGCGTGAAAAAAAGCTTTTGAACAAGGCGCTGATTGCAAGTCGGACAAAAGAAGCCAGTGAAGAGCACATGGCGTTGCAGGAAAAGGAGCTCTTCAAAAAAATGCTTGAACTGCTTGAAGAGCATGGTGCGCTGCTCAACGGATTATTTGAAAATGAGGCAGCAGAGAAGAAGCCATCTAAAGATTTAAATAATCTTTCAGTGAGAATTCTTTCAGACATTCCCGAGTTTGTAGGCTCTGACATGAAGGAGTATGGTCCTTACCGGAAAGGGCAAAAAGTTGCCATTCCCCTCAAAATTGCGAAACTGCTTGAGTCAAGGAAACTCGGTGAAGTTGTTAGGGAGGGCTGAAAATGTCCAGAAAAGCATCTGTTCCAACCCAGAAAACAAAGTTTTTAAGAGTTAAATGCCCTGCCTGCGGCAACGAGCAAACCATTTTCAGTTCAGCAACCACCAAGGTGAAGTGCCTTGCATGCAACCATTTGCTCGCTGAAACCGGCGCCTCAAAAATCAAGCTTAAGACAAAGGTTTTGAAAGTATTCGGTTGATTTAAATGCCTGACCTGCCGGAAGTTGGAGAAATAGTGGTGTGCAAGATAACAAAAATCCTTGATTACGGGGTTTTCACCGAGCTTTCAGAATACAACAGCATTCAGGGCTTTGTCCACATTAGCCAGGTTAGCAGTAGCTGGGTGAAAAACATCAGGAACTTTGTCAAGGAAAACCAGTTGAGGGCAGCGCAAGTACTAAACATTGACACCCAAAAAAACCAGATTGATTTGTCCTTTAACAAGGTTTCAGCTGGTCTGCAGAGGGCAAAAATAGAGGAATGGAAGCAGGCGAAGAGAAGCCAGAAACTCATTGAAGTGCTTGCAAAGCAGAACAACACAAGCTTTGACGCTGCATGGAAGGAAGTTGCAGAGCCGCTTCTAGAGAAATATGAAACCCTCTATGACGCTTTTCAGGGAGTACTGCTTGAAAAAGAGCCAGCGCTTAGCGGCATTGACAAAAAATGGGTTAAACCGCTGGTTGAATTGGTTGAAAAAAACATTGAAGTGCCCACCAAAACAGTTAAAGGCGTTTTAACTCTTTCCAGCAGTGCCTATAACGGGGTTGAGCTGATTAAGTCCGCGCTGATGCAGGCCCAGAGCGTTTCAAAGGATGCAGAAATCGACATATACTATGTCGGGTCCGGCAAGTACATGGTGAAAGTCAGCTCATTCGACTACAAGGTTGCTGAAAGGGTTTTAAAGCAGGTAGGCGAGACAGCAATTGATTCAATAAAAGCAGCAAAGGGCTTTGGGGACCTTTCAAGAATGAATTAAAGTGATGCCAATGAAAACAAGAGTAAAATTTTTGAAGAACATTAAGCTAAGAAACCCGGTTCTTTTTACTGGCCTGCCCGGAATAGGGCTTGTCGGAAAAATTTCTGTTGACTATCTTTTGAAGCAGTTGAAGGCGCAGAAAATTGCAGAGGTTTTTTCTGATTCTTTTCCGCCCAGTATTCACACAAAGGATGGAGTAATAAACATGATAAAGGATGAAATATTCCTCTACTCTTTTAAGGACAGGGATTATCTTTTCCTTGCAGGGCCAGTGCAGCCAGCACTTGATATCAGGAGCAGTTCAATGGCCGAGCACTATGAGTTTGCTGAAGCAATAATGGACTCTCTGAAAGCAAAAGGGTTAAAGGAAGTTTACACGCTTGCAGGAATCAACATCGGGGAGAAAAGAATGCTTTCAGAGCCGAACGTGATCATTGCTGCAACCGACAAGAACATTTTGGCTGAGTGGAAAAAGTTTGGAGCGGTAGGCGACAGGCCCGAGGGCCTTATAAGTGGTGCAGCTGGCCTCATTCTTGGCGTTGCAAAAGAGAACGGAATTAGTGGAGCGTGTCTGATGGGTGAAACCAATGCAAGATTAGTTTATGGAGACCACGGTGCAGCAAAGAACGTGCTTGAATTGCTGATTAAAAAATACGGGTTCAAAGTGGACATGAGCAGAATTGAAAAGGAAGCAAAAGAAATCGAATCAGCTTTCACGCAATTAGCGAAACAGTTTGAAGACCAAGAAGAAAAACCCGCGGAACATGGTCTCAGTTACGTCAGATAAAACGCTGTTCTTGTAATAGGGGTCTATCGATTAAGCAGGCAATGATGTTACCACATAATCAGCAAATTCTTTAATCAAAAAGAAGAAGGGATAAAAAACTGCACAAGGAATTGTTATAATATGGACACTGTTGACACCCAAATTCTGCGCATAATGGGCTTAAGGCCTTATGGGCAGCTTCCACAGGACATGAATGGTTTCAAACCAGCATATATCGCCAAAAAAATAGGCTTAGAACCAAAAACAGTGAAGGCGCGCATACAACGCCTCAAAGAAAGTGGCCTTATCAGTTTTTACCAGCTTTACCCAAACTTTAACCACCTAGAAGTCAATGGCTCTGCATACCTTTTTAACGTAAAGGAGCAGGACCAAAAACCAAAAATAATTAAGCGAATAGAAATGGTTGGCGAACTCTTGGAAGTTCATGATTTTTTGGGAAAAGAATTGTGTGTTGACATTGGATACCATACCAATTACGATTTGGATAAAAAAATCGGATTGCTTCGCGAGTTCACGGGCGACGCAAAACCAATTTGTTTTTATCACAGGCATATGCCTAAAGTTAACAGAAAGCTTTCATTGCTTGACTGGCGCATACTCAAGACACTCCGCTACAACGCACTGCAATCACCGGCAACTGTTGCAGCACAACTAAAAATCAGTTTGAAAACAGCAAAAAGAAGGATTGAAAGAATGGGCAAGGAAGGAAGTTTTTTCATTGTTCCTGCACTTGACCCAAGCAAGGCAATTGGCCTTGTGTTATTTGAACTTCTTGTTTACACAAATCAAAGCGTGAACAATTCTTCAATACAGCAAATTCTGCAAACAACAAAAGACCACTATGTTTACCATTATATTCCTGCTTCAAGTGCTCTTGGAAACTTTGACCTTATTTTGTTTGTAGACTCGATAGGAAAAATAGAGGAATTAAGGCAAAAAGTAAGCAAAATCAACGGGGTTGCAAAAACCAATGCACTAATATTCCAAGGATGGCACGATTTTACTGGATGGATTGATTCTGCCATTGAACAAAAAATAAGCTCGTTGTCCAAAACCTGAAAAGCTAATTCTTAAAACGGACAAATTTTCCAAAAACCTGACCAAAACCGGTTTTTTGGTTTCCGGCAATTTTAGAAAGCACCTTAACAGAAAGAATAACAGAGGTGAATGAATTATGAACGGAAAAATAAACGGAATTGATGTGAATACATTGAATTCGACAATTGAAGCAGTAAAACAAAACCCTGTTTTGGCAAAATGCACTTTTAGCACGCACACGGTCTGGAAAAAGGGTTTTCAAAACCAAACAGAAATAAGCAGCTTTGTGCAAGCAGGAGAAACAGTCAATCGTGGTAAAACATTCAAATTAGGCGGAGACCATCCGGAAGTTCTTTTAGGGCAAAACACTGCGCCAGCAGCAGTTGAAACCCTTATTGCGGCAACTTCTGCCTGCATTGCGGGAGGATGGGCAACTTTTGGGGCAGCAATGGGCGTCCAACTAGATTCACTAAAAATCGACCTAGAAGGAGACATTGACCTGCAGGGATTCATGGGAACGAACAACAAAGTCAAGCCAGGGTTAAACAAAATCAGGGGAAAAATTTTCGTAAAAAGCCATGCAAGCGACAAACAGCTACAAGAACTAAAAGAAATGGCGGAAAAAATGTCACCCGTGGTTAATTCACTAAAAGTGCCAGTACAAACAGAATTAGTTCACGTAAAGAATTAAACAGAAAAAAGTTGTGCCGGTGCCAGGGTGTAACTCCTATGCATGCCGGAGCAAAAATTTATTTCCAATGCTATCAATACTCTTTGATGGGATTAGAAATTTGGCAGCTCCGGCAATGCAAAGTTGTTTCTCTGACTGATTAATTTCAATTGCTGTAATCCTATCACGTTTGAGCAAAAGGAAAATACCCCGGGAAAAATAAAGAATCCGCCTAAAAACCGTTAATTTTTAAGCATCACCATCATACGATACATACGGCAATGATGAAGTGAAAACCGGTTTTAGTCGGTGGTTTTTAATAGTCGTTTAGAATTCTCCCAAAGTTTTCTGGCCGCTGACTTGGCTTGCATTAATATCTTTTTCAAGAATTTCTTTTCTTGAGTCAAACTCCTCCTTTGAGTCGCAGATTATTGGTTTGCCGTAGTTTCCGCCGCCCCCGGGAATGTAGAGTACAAGCCCTTCCCGGAATGCCTTCACTTTTTTTGCCACTTCCTGGTTTACTTCATTCAACTCCTCTTCTTCCGCGTCAACCAATACATTTATTTCGTTGCCGAACCTTTCCACGAAATCCATCCAAGTGCTCTGCACTTTCTGCGAGTTTATGTTGTTAACGCCAAATGCGGCTTGGATTATTTCAGCTAAGGGCAGCGAATGCATGTAAGGCGGCCTGAAGTCAGGGTGCGTTTCTTCCTTGAAATCAGCCAGCTCCTCAATCCTGTCCCGCACGCCTTTCTTGATTGCTCCCCTGCACTTCATGCACTTCCAGTTAAGCTGGTTTGCCTGCTCAGCTGAGTACTTTGTGAAGCAGGCATTGCAGGCAGATAGATGGTATTTTCCTTCCTTTGGGTTCAATCCAACATTCAAGGTAATGAGTTTTTCCTGTTTTCTTTCAAACGCCTTCCTTATTTCCTTGAAGCTGGGTTCCTTCAGCTTCATTCTAGTGAACTCTCTTCCAATGCGGTGAGGCCAAGGACTGTGGGCATCAGAGCTAGTGAGAAAAGAATACGAGTGGTTTTCTTCAATCAAGTCTGCAAGCGCCGAGTCAGCGCTCAATCCAAGCTCAATGAATGAAATGCTTTCAGCCATTCCCCCATAAGCTTTCCTGACCGAGTCATGGTGTGCATAAATTCCAGTATAAGGCGTGAAAGAGTGCGCTGGCCCAATGATGCCTTTGGCTTCCTCAACATTTTCAGCTATCTGCTCTGCGTTAAGCCTCAGCACTGGCCTTCCGCACATAGCGCAGTCAAGGTTGCCGAACCCAATCAATTTCTCGCGGAGTTGTTCTGCAGCAGAAAAGTCAGGCAAGTAAATAAGGTGATGTGCCCTGTCCTTTGATTCAACCTCGGTTCCAACAACAAAAAAGCATTTGCTGTTTTTGTCGGAGAAAACGCCGTTGCTTTCTTCCACAATGCCCTGCTTTACGTGCTCGAACCACTTTTTGTGGAGGATATCAGCACTGGAAACAGCGTCAATGCCCTTAAGTTTAGCCTGCTCCGCAATTATCGGCACAAGCATGTTTTTGCTTACTCCGCCAGCGTAAACGCCGTGCAACTGAAGGTCAAGGTTGAATTCCTTCATTCAATCCCCTATTAATTATAGCAGGCGACATTAATTTTTGAACATTTATTGTCGCCTGATAGATAGCAAATGACCTTGTTTTGTTCAAATATTTTTGTCATTTGCTATATATTAATATAAAAAAGAATTAATATTTGGAGTATTGGGGAGTTTGGTAATATTTGGAGTATTTGGGTTTTTGGTAACGGCTGGTAAGCTGCATGCTATATTGGCATGTTGAAGAACTTTAGTATGAGTATTGCCCCTACTCCTGCCAAACCGAAGATGGCAGAAATTACTATTGTTGGAATAAGCTGCAGCTCAATTTTTAACACGAACACCATCACTGCCCAAGCGATAAGGCCGAGCGCTGAGTTAACAATTATTTTTTTGAGGTGAATGAGAATAAGTACCGCTGCAATAATTAGAATGAAGCCGATCACGAGAATCTGCCAGTTTCCCGCGAGCTGCTGTGTTATGTCGTTTGCTGTCTGGGAAGCGCCTTCAATTGCGCTGCCTTCCAGCGCCTGCAAAAACAAACCCTGCATAAGTATGCCTTTTTTATTCTATGGCGAATGACATTAATAATTAAACATTTATTGCTCATTTGCTATATGTAAAAGACAATATATTTTGCCATATGTAAAAGACAATTATTTTCCAAACAAGAATGTCTTTTACTATATTATATTAAGCTTATCAATATTATACTGTTTTGGTTTTATATTTATAGCAAAACGCTTAAGTAATTGAACATTGAATTGCGTTTTGCATCTAGCAACCAGCAGCATAAAGTTCAAAAATATAAGCTGTTTGCTATACTTCAATAGGTGAGTTTGTGGTTCAGGGTTTTTCAGAGGAACAGAAAAGGATTGCCGTTAGCCTGCTTCACGGCCCGAAAACAAGCGAGGAGCTAAACAAGCAGCTCAACATTGCATTCAACGAGCTCAACAAAGAGTTAAACGCCATGCTTAAACTGAAAGTAATCACTAAAAGCGGTTACCCTCTCCGTTACTCGCTGAAGCCCGAAATTGAGAAAGAGGTCAGGCGCAGAAAGGACCTCTCAGAGGAAGATGACTTCAGGCTGAGAGTAAGAGCCATCGTTGACGTTCAGACAATTGAAGAGGCACTAGCAAAAAAGTCTTTGGACGAGGTTGAAAAAGCCCTGAGAAAAGACAAGGACTTCACTATTTATGACATAACAAAGGCAGAGCCAATACAGCAGGGAGAGCACTTCACAAGCTACATGGAGGCAGACCTATCGGTTAAGGACTTCAAGGCACTTGTAAAGCTAATGTACTTTTACGGGCCCACCACAATCGAGGTTATCAGGCCAAAGAAACTAGAGTTAAGCCTGGATGACTTGCAGGAAGGCCTCATGGAAATGGCTGAAATGATTCAGGCATACAACTATCACATCCTTAAAATGATGAGCAAAAAGGAACTCGAGGATTTCCAGAAAAAGCTCTTCTCTTAAGCTGTGTTAAGCCAGAGCTTTACCAAAACGTGCTTTTCGGCAAAAACCTTTTAAGAAAAGGTTTACCAAAAAGAGCTTTTCGGCAAAAAACGAAAAAACTGCCTTCTTTTAAAGCCTTCGATGGATTAGTTGCTATTGGAGTTGCCGAAAAAAGCCATTGGGTCAATTCGTTCAATGTCGAAGCGCAATTCAACAATTTCCATAGTCTTTCCTTTGGAATTTGGCCTCAAATCGCCCAATTCTCAAGGAAAACGAAAAGTATTTAAATGGCGTTGTGGATTCAATATTAGAGCCTTTGACCTGCGTCTCACTTTTGTATGGTAAGACCTGGTTGGGCAGACTCTTGATTAGATCAATGAGGTGACCTAAAAGATGAAGGGATTAAGTATCAAGAAATTAGCTGCTGTGGCTACGGGAGCAGCTTTGGTCGGAACGGCCTTAGCACCTATAGTTTCAGCACTTGACCTACAGAAAAGCGACGTATTCAACAACAACGGTACACCAAAAGTAAGCATCGTAGTTGGTTCAGAAGCTGCAATCAGCGACGCTGTATGGGGAGGAAACCTTGCTGCTGCAATAGCCGAGCAGGCTAGATCATACAAGTCAGTAAGCGTTTCAGGCGAAGCCGGAGATTCCGGTTCTTCAACCCCGAGCGTTTCAGAAATCAGCGTTGACCTGACTGTTGGTGGAACTGTTACATACGCAAACGCAAAAACCTATAAGGCAGGAGAGACAAGCCAAACAGTTGACTTGAACTCCTATTCTGGAGCAAAAGAGTTTCCTGGATTGCTGTTGACAGACTCAGTTCTGGAAAACCTTGTAAACAAGTCAGTAACCATTAAGTGGAACGGAACAAACTACACCAGAACATTCAAGGAAGAGATTGGTGTAACTGCCGACACTGCGTTTGACTACTCTGGAGGCGGAGATGTCGCAGACTTGGAAACATACCTTTCCAACGAGAACGACATTAACTATGCCTTGAACCTTGGTTCAGGTGTTCCAGTGTATGAGACGACATCTACAACAAACACATTCACTGACGGAACAAACGATAATGTAAAGATCCCATTGTTTGGGGAAGACTACCTTGTAAGGACTTTTGATAAAGCAAACAACCACATGAGGTTGATTAAAGAGCAGGACAAGCTGACCTTCAGTGAAGGCGACACAATCACCGGCCTTAAGGGAAGAAATGAACTGGCAGGCCAAGATGTGTCAGTTAAAGTAACTGAAGTAACGGCTCCAGGCCCGGCTGCTGCAAGCTACAAGGCGAAGTTCGCGTTGGTTGACGCAAACGGAACCGAAGTAAACGTGTACGAGGCAGCTACAGGAGAAAGCCTTGACGAGCAGTTTGTCGGATCTGACGGCGAGCTTGCCTTGGAGACAATCCTCTACATTGACACAATCAGTGTTGGGGCAAGCAGCGGAGTTGGAGCAATTGACGTCACAATCGGAACAACTCTTGTAGATCTCTACCATTTGAAGGGATACCCGTATGATTCCAGCAACACAACAGGAATCTACGACTACAAGGTAACGTTCCAGTACTCAACTGACGGAAACTGGCTGGCAAAAATTATCATTGGTAACTCTGACCAGAAGTGGACCAACTCTTCAGCCAACAACGACCCACTGTATGCTCCGTCAGCGCAGGCTCTGACTTCAACAGGCCAGGCAGGAACAAATGAGGTTTCCTTCCTTGGAACTGAAGCAGACGGAACACTGGGAAAGAACTATTTCACAGTGTCCTTTGATGGCCTTGAAACAGACGAGCCACTGCACCAGATCAAGGTAACAGACAATGCCTTGGCCTTCACAGACGCAAGCGACAGAACCCACACAGTCTTTTTCTACAAGAGGCTGAGCAAGAGCACAAGCGGCTCCTCATTCAGCTTTGACGGAAAAACAATCTACTACGCGTCATTCGATGGAACAGTGCAGCAGACGATTGGACCAACTATCAGTGCTGATGGCAACAAGTTGAACGGTACAGGCGTGTTCAGAAGCATAGGCCAAGACGCAGGCGGAACTAACATCACATTCGGAAACGGAGATGTAATCACAGGACTTGCAGTAAATGCATTCATCGACATCAACGGTTTCTACTACAAGATTTCCGCAATCAACTCAGATGAAAACGACATCACACTGCAAGGTGACGGAAACATTGTCTTCGCAAAGACACCAGTTACAACCTCACAGGCAGCGTCATCAACATCAGACTACCTTGAAGCAGACGCAAACAAGTACACAATAATCTTCGCAGACCAAAACACGGCTGACAGGAGAGCATATAGAGGAAACACCATTTCCCTCCAAGGAAATGACGATGTTGTCTTCCAGTATGCACTCATGGCAGACCAGTCAACAGGAGAAGACCTCTACCTCTTGCTGGATTCCAGCACAACCTTCAATGGAAGGTACGATGCTGACCTCCAGTTCAAGGGAACAGACTTGGGAGAGGATGGAGTAGTTGACGGAACAGAGCCTCCACACAATACAATTGTTGGAGACGACAGGCTGTACTACTGGCCTGACGAGTCAAGCGACTTTGGCGGCGGCTCAAACAACGACTACTACATAGCTACATTCGCTGTGGAAACAGGAGGAAGCACCTCAACTGCTGCTGATGCAACAGCTGACTGGGACACAAACTTCTTCATAGACACAGAAGCAGACGAACTGCCTAGCTTCCCTAACACGAACCTCTCAGGTTACTCAGAGGACCTCAACTACAACAGAGGAAACATCGATGGGGCAGTCGCGTTCGGCATGGACGAGTACGACGCTACAAAATCCAAGCCAGACAATGCATACAACGATGTTGGAACCAAGTTCGAAATAGAGGGCTTGGAGCTGACAATCACTGTGCCAGACAACCCGAAGAGAGCAATCCTTGTTGTGAAGACAGAGGGAACAACTACCTCAACAACTGGTGGCGAAGAGCTCACTATAGCTGAAGGTGAAAGCGGAACCACAAGCGGTGGAACCACTATCACAATCAGCACCGTGAACTACACTGCTTCCTGTGCTGCAGGCGAAGGCGAAACCGGAACCTGTGCGGCAGATCCTGAGAACTACTTCGAGCCGGCTGCAGTGCCAGAGCAAATGGTTTATCTGGACACTGAGAGCCCAAGCGGAAAGCTGATTCTCGTTGGGGGCCACTTCGTTAACAGGATGTCAGCGAACGTCTCAAACATCAGGGATTTGTTGACTTCTGCAGGCGACGGTAGAGACCCATGGGTTGACGAGGCAACAGGCAACATTGTTGTGGCAGGTTACACTGCTGACGACACGGTTGCGGCTGCAAGGCAACTCATAAGGGACATCGAAGCAATTGACATGATGGCTTAAACAAGCCATCTTTTTTTCTCTTTTTTTTATTTTTTTACGGCCCCTAGAGTTAAGACTGCTTTTTTTAATTTGTTTGCGGGAAATTGTTCTTATGGAAAAAAAACAGGAATTTTTCATTGCAGTAATCGCGCTTTTCCTTATTTCATTATCCTTTTTTGTAATATTGTCCGAGTTCTCCCAGGAGTTCAAGTACTCTGTTTCAAGGGACGGCGTTGAGTTTGTTTCAAATGAAGCGCCGCCAGGAGAACTAATGCAGGGCTTGTCTGAAAAGAGCTCATTTATTGTGGTTTCAGAATTCAGGCCTGGCACCGGGACAACCACGGTAATGGCTGAACCGCTTACAATGTTCAATTCGGTTTTGGTTTCGCTTGGCAAAAATGTTGTAACAATTGCAAAGGAAACTGATGCAACAGGAAAAATCACTGCCTGCCAGACAAACGATGGCAACGTGCTGGAAAACAGGCGCATTACAGTAGAGGAATGCAGCCCGCTCTTAAGCGATTCTTCTAGGGCACGCATAATTGTTGGTTTTCCATCCAATTCTGGCAGTTCACTAGTAATAGTTTCCTCCGGCCTTGTGGAAATCCAGCCTGCTTCGCTTGAAGAGGTAACCAATGTGTCCTTCCTTGCACTGCAAGCAATGTACTCTGACAGCAGGGAAATACTGGAGCAAATTAACCGGGTGATTGGCCAGGTATAACTGCTTTAGAGGCGGGGCATAACAAGGAAAGCAAGCTTTTTTTGCTCTGAATGGCCTCGTTTTTCTGGTTTTAACACTGTTTTTTTCATATTTTATGGGGCACTTTATATAAATAAGGCCATTTATCAGCCTTTTAGGAAAAGGCTGGCGAAAAAAAGCCTACGGCAACAGCCTTTTAAAAAAAGCCCGTCGAAAATGCGCCTTCTGCTGGTTGTTTCTGGTTTCTCTCGCTTCTCTCGTCCCTTAGCTGGTTTTTCCTTCAATAAGCCGAATTCAAACAGTTAATTCCACTGTTTTTAAGCAGTGCGACGCTATAGTATATGGCAAAATGCTTTTGTGTTTGAACAAATAGCGAATGACTTTAATAATGGTAAAAAGCAAGTCATTCGCTATAGCAAAACGCTTAAGTAATTGAACATTGAATTGCGTTTTGCATCTAGCAAACAGCAGTATACAGTTCAAAAATATTGGCTGTTTGCTATAGTCGCAAAAGACATTAAGAAATTACCGAAACTAATGTCTTTTGCTAAAAAAATTGCATTTTGCATTTAGCAAACAGCAAATTAAATTTTCAAGAATCAAAGCTGTTTGCTATAATGTTGGCAAGCAAAAAAAATTTTGGGCTGGTTGTTTTAATGGCATTCAAAGAACAAAATTTGGGTGTTTTTGGTTTTTTCAAGTTTTTTTTTGTACTAATAATTTTTGCAGCTATTTTTTTGTTTGTCTTTTTTAACCCCCAGTATGCCAGATGGTACTATGTGTTAGTGGCTTCAATTGGCTTGTACATTGCGGTCTTCTATGTTCTAACTAATCGTTTGGAATCCGCGGTTTTTCCGCCTGCACTAAAAAAATTTCCCACTGTAACAGTACTAATTCCCAGTTATAATGGTGGCGCAACTTTGCAGCGTTGCCTGGAATCTGTTTTGAGCTTTAATTACTCCCGTTCATTTGAGGTAATAGTAATTGATGATGCAAGTACGGACAATACTTCTGAAATTCTTAAGTCCTTTCCGCAAGTTAAAGTCATTCGTCATCAAAAAAACCTTGGGAAAGCCAAGGGGCTGAACAAAGCCATCGGAAAAATAAAAAGCGAGCTCGTTGTCTGCGTGGATTCTGACACCTATCCAAATCCAAATGTTTTGCTGGATTGCGTGCCGCATTTTTACCATGGCACAAGAGTGGGTGCGGTTGCTCCATTTATTACTGTGGCCAGCACAAAAACATTCATCCAAAAAATGCAAGAAATTGAATACTATTCTGGCTTTGGTTTTTATTCAAAGGTTGCTGCAATGCTGGATGGGTTATATGTTACGCCAGGCCCCCTCAGTGTTTTCAAGCGCAGTGCACTTTTGGAGATTAAAGGGTTTGATGAGGACAACCTCACTGAAGACATGGAAATTGCGCTTCGATTGCATGATTATGGTTATTCGCTTGCCTACTCGCCAACACAGGTGCCTACAGAGGTACCGGCTACTGTAAGAGGGTTTTATCGCCAGCGCCTCAGATGGTACCGCGGAACAATCTTCAACATTTTGAAATACAAAAAAATGTTTTTTAGCAGTCGCTTTAATGAGTTTGGGAAGTTTTTCTTCCCAGCGCTGACAGTTTTTGTGGTTACTACTTTTTTGTCGTTTATAGTTATCTGGGGTTTAATATTTTTCAATATTTTTCAAGTCCTCCAGATATTTTTCTTGTCCCTGCTTTTCGGGCAATCACAATTGTCTCTGTCCTTTTTGGGGAATATTACTGTCAGCTCGCTGTGGGTTTTTATAGGTTTGGCAGTACTGCTGTGGTACGTGTTTTTTGCGGAGAGCATTTCAATGTTGAGCATTAAAAAATCGGCGCAAATGGCCCTGCCTGCTATTGCAACCATTTTCTTATACCCCCTTATAATTTCTTTTATTTACACTGTCAGCCTTTTTAAGGAACTAAACGCATCCAAGAGGGCGTGGTAACCTTGAATCGTTATCTGCTTGCTGGTTTGATTACTCTCGCAATATTGGGGGTTGTTTTTGGGGCGGTCCTGCTTTTAGATGACTGGCGGGTTTCAGGCATAAACAAAGACCTTGAAGATTTGAGCATTCAATCAGAGTCCAACAGAGTGCTTTTCTTTTATAACCAAGTTTTTGATCCCGCCGAAAACCCGCGGTTCTGTGAACTAGCCAACTCGAGCGCTACTCTCCGCTCCAACCAAGGAGACCTGCTTTTTGCAAAACTCGAAAACTATGAAGGCGCCAGTTTCTTTGGCAGTTACAGAATTCTGCGGCAAAAATACCTGCTTAACCGCATTGAACTGTGGCTTTTTACAACGCTTCAAAACAAAACCTGTGGAAGCAATTTTGTGCCGGTCTTGTTTTTTTATGAATCTACTGTTGATTGCCCGGAATGTTTAGTGCAGGGAAACATTTTGGAAGAGCTCCGAAACCAATGCCCAAATGTAAAGATTTTTGCTTTGTCCGTAGATGAAGAAATAGATTTAGTGCCTTTAATTCAGTCCCAGTTCAATGTTTCGACTGTTCCTTCCTTGGTTGTGGACAACCAATTTGTTTTTGAATCCTTAACCACTAAAGAAGAAATCTTAAGAAATATTAAATGTGAAGAAGTCATAGCGAAACGAATAGTTGTTTGACAAATGGCGTTTTGCAACCAGCCAATAAAAGTTCAAGAATTAAAGCTGTTCGCTATATAGTAAAAGACATAAGTATTTACACAATAATTGTCTTTTACATATAGCAAGCGACAATAAATGTCTAAATATTAATGTCGCTCGCTATAGACCAACTAATTCTTCATAATTTCCCTTAGAACGGTTGTTGCATAATTTCCCTTGCCCAAATAGAATGAAACCATTGCCTTTAGTTTTCCTTCAGTGAATTCGTCTTCTTCAACCGCTTTAAGCTCAAGTTTTTCCGGAAACAATGCTATTTGCTTTCTCGTTCCCTTTGAGGAAACCTCGCTGAATTCCTTAACCTGAAACTCCTTCAGCTCAATGCCTTCCTCTGCAAGTGCTTCTCTTTCAATTTCTCCGGGCTTTCCGGAGGCAAGCTCTGATTCAAACCCAAACAAAGCAGCAGTTGGAATTCCTCCTTCCAAAATATCCCCCTCAATTTCCTTCAGCCCAATTCCTGCTTCAATTCTTTTGTTGATTATTTTGTTGAACAAGTAGCTCTGGTAAGCGTGCGTGAACATGTAGCGAAGCTGCTTCGGGAGTTTTTTGAATGCTCCCACAAAATCTTTTGGATACTTGCACAGGTGGTGAATCATTGACCTTTCATACCTGTACTTAACCGGAAAAGCCTTGGTTGCCTCTGAAAAGTTTTTTGTTTCAGCAAGCTGAATGCGGGCATTTTTTATGCTCTCTTCTTCTCCAGGAGAAGTTGCAGTAAGGTAAAGCATTATTGCTCCCTCAAAATCCCGTTCCACGAGCTGTTTTCCCACGAGGTGTGTTATTTGCCTTATGCCCCCAAAGCGCTGTTCCCCAAAATAGTTTGCAATGCCTCCCTTCATCTCCTTGAAGCACTGCTCAATTCTTTCCCTAACCTCTTTTTCGCTTAAACCAATTTCCCTTACAGTTACCTCAAACTTGTTTCCTTTAAGCATTCCCAAATCAATTCTTTCATCTGCCCATGAGCCAAACCTCAAATCAATGTAGCGGCTGTTGAATTCCTTTAATTTCCCGTAGTCAGGCGTCCAGACTGAAATGCGCTGGCATGTTATCCCGCGCTTGTCCTTCATTCCGGCAAAGCCAATGCGTTTCCTGCTCACTCCCAAAAAACGGGTGATTCTCCTTATTGCGTCGTTCAAGTCAAGGTTGAACTTTTCCAGTTCAAGAACAAGGTGTTCTCGTTCCTCGGAATTTTCAGGCCACTGTTTTTCAAGCTCTTTTTTTTCTATGCCAGCAAATGCTCTGATTTCGCACACCTTTCCATCAGGGGAAATCTCTTCAACCTTGAAATCATCTATGCGCTTCTTTATCCTTCCCCCTATTCCGGGAGAAAAAGTTGAATAGTTTTTTATTCCAGTCAAAGCAATCACTTCAATGAGAAAAATTAAAACAAAACAAATTTTGCCCAGTTTAACAGGCAGTTTTGGTGTAATTTGTAACCTCAAACTATTTGAACCTTAGCATTGCGCCAATTCCGCCGAATGCCCTGTAGAACTGCATTCCTTCCTGTGTTTCAGTTGAAATTATTTCAACTTCCGCGCCGGTCTGCTGCGCTTTCTCCAGCATGAAGTCAAGGTAATCTATTTCCTCAACTGTTTCAAGCTGTGGGCTGCCGCACTTGATGCACTTTTCCCTGCCTGGATTGAATGAAAGGCTCTTCGAAACTATTTCCCGGAAGCTACCGCACTGCTCGCAGTGGAACCTGAAAACGCTCCAGCCAATCTCTTCGCTGAGCAAAAGTGTTGCAACCTTCCCGATTTCAAGCGCTTCATTAACCTCTCGTTCGCCAAAAACAGCCAAGCCTGTCCTGGCAATTTCCTCCAAGAACTTGTTCACGAGCATTCTTTCTTTCATCATTGCAGTGTCCTTGAGCAGGGTCTCCGAGCGCTGAATCAGCTCGCGAATGCCTGAATCATCAGTGTAAGATGTATCAATCTGGCCCAGGATTTTCTTCTTTAGCCTGTGGTCAACAAGGTCCTTTTCCAGAAAATAGTTTTTCGTTACTCCGGGACCGCCTACAATCACGCCCTTGAGTTTGTCCTCGTATGGAAGAAAAACATCATTCAGTTTCTCGCTGATTCTCTTGTAAAATTCCTGCGCTGCTTCCTCGCGTAAGTGCTCAAATCTTTTCGCGCTTTGTCCACCGGCACGCGACTTTCCTGCAACGCCGCTGGTAAAACTTCCAGCGATTTCATACTTTTTTCCAATCAAAACAGCTATTGTTGCCTCATTCTTGTCAATGGTAATCAGCGCGTAAACATCCTTGTGTTCCCCCATTTCTTTCAGTGGTGCAAGATGGAACTCTGAATCGCACCAGTACAGCTTTGTTTTAAGCTCCAGCGGCGGCTTGATAGTGAACAGCCTTATGTCGGATTTTCCTTCCTGCTCTGAAATGTTTCCAGCAAAAACAACCAATCCATTTTTTGGGATTTTGAAGTCAATCTGCTTCAGGAAACTGGTTATTTTTCGGAGCGCTCCCTGAACGTTCTTCCTTGTTGCAGGGCTTTTAATGTTTGAGCTCTGGCTTATCTCTTCACTAAGCTGCCCCATGACAGTGCCGCGGTCAGTGCCTAGGGGGATATACACACTAATAAGTTCAGTGCCCCGTCCCTTGAATTTTGCGAGCTTGGCTAACTTTTTGTTGAAGATTATTCTCTCAGATTCTGTAACTTCTTCCAGTTTCAATGCCATGAAAAACCGACCCTATGATTTATATTTTAAGACAATAGATTATTATTATTTGTTTAATTTCGCCGTGGTATCCAATGTTTGACATATTTGAGGATTATGCCAGGCAAGCAGAGCAGGAAGAGAAAAAATCTTCTGATGGTTCTGCAGCAGGTTCTGTTGTTTCCAGCCAATCTTACGGCTCTTATTCTTCAGGTGAAACCATTTATGCAGTTTCAGTTGGGGGCTCGCTTTTAATTGAACAAAAGCCGAGCAGCTCCCAGATTGCAAAGCTCGCTGAAAAAATCAGTTCGCTTCACCGGGAGGGCTACAAATTTGCGCTGGTTGTTGGTGGCGGCAAGGTTGCAAGAAACTATGCTGCGTCAGCCAAAGCCCTCGGGGCGAACAACTTTGTGCAGGACGAGTTAGGAATTATGATTACCAGGGCAAACGCATTGCTTTTGGTTCAGGCACTTGAAGCAGCTCATGAAGAGGTTTTAACTGATGTTAAGAAAGCAAAGCATGTTTTAGAGCAGGGAAAAATCCCGGTGTTCGGCGGCTTAATGCCTTCGTTTACCACTGATGCGGTAGCTGCACTGGTAGCAGAAGAGTTAGGCGGGGTTTTCGTTAACTTAACCAATGTTGACGGCATTTACAGCCTTGACCCCAACAAGAGCCCAAGAGCAAAATTCTTTGAAACGCTTTCTTATGATAAACTGCTTTCGCTTATGAAATTGTCAGAGTCAAAGCCCGCCCAAAACATTGTGCTGGATTTGCCATGCTGCCTCATTCTAAAAAGGAGCAGAATAAAGGGCATTGTAATGAACGGCTTTGAGCTTGAAAACTTTGAGGCAATGCTGAAGGGCCAAGACTTCAGGGGAACGGTAATTGAAGAGCCGTACGTTACGGAAGAAGAAGCCGAAGATTGATGCTTGGCGCATTCAAGTTGCCCTTTATATTTTCAAACTCTTTTCTTGTCATAGGCGCAAACAAATTTTCACCGATTTTGGAAAACAAAAACCCTTCAGGTGAAACACCGTAAGTAAACCCTCCCAAAGTTGAAACACCCAACTTAAGGTCTTCCCGATTAAAACCTTTCACTCTTTCAATTTTTGTTCCAACGCCCGAAACTTCATAAATCCCGTAAAGCGTGCCTGTTCTGCTCACTCCAATGAGAACGTTCCCAATCTTTTGTTGAACCGCAAATTTTGGCAGTGCCCTAGTGCCTTTTTTCCTTACAGCGTTTTTTCCAGGTTTTCTTGCAGCATTTCTTGTGGGCTTTCTTGGCGGCATAAAAAAGAATTGTTCCTTCACCTATTTAAGCCTTAATACAGGACATCAAAATTGAAGTCCTCCCACTTCCGTTTCCCGAAAACGATTTCAAGCTCTAAAGGGTTAATTATTGGTTTCTTCCAGTGCTCTGCGTCATCCCCCACAATCCTTGTGCAGGCAGTGTTGACAAAGCAGTCAACTTTCACGCCCGCCATGTATTCTTCCCTGACCAAGTCCATTGCAAGCAGGAAAGCTTTTTTTCCGTGGCCTTCAATCAGTGCCTTGCAGTCCAATGCAACCTGCTTGTATCTTTGCCCGGTTTTAGTTGAAATCAGGATTCCAAAGCTTTCTGCCTCTTTTGCCATCGCAATTGCAGCGAACCGTTTCCTTGCGTAAAGGTCCCTCTCCTTGCTTAAGTCAACAACTTTTGCGGTGCTTGTGTCAGCAAACAAAACAGGTTTCTTTGAAGAAAAAGCAATTCCAATCGGGTGGAACAAGCCTTCGCCAAAGTAAAGTATTGCGTCAGCTGAATGCTCAATGCTTGTAACAGCAGTGTAATTGCATCCAAGGACCTGGCCTCTTTCAGCAATCCTTGGAGAGCCCTCGCCTATTAAAACCTTAAAATTTTTTTCCTCGAGCCTGTTTTTTATTTTGTCAAGCAACGGAAGAAACTGTGCGTGGGTGCAGAGTGCAACCGCCTTGAACTTTTTTTTCTTCAGTTCAACTTCAACTTCTTTCATGAGCTTCTCAAAAGTTTTGCCGTCAACAGTGTCATAGATTGGAATGTGCACTACATTCTTTGGCCTGTGAATTGGAGCATGCCCCAAATGAATCAGCAGGTCAGCGTTCAGCGACTTCATCTGGTGAAGTGCAAGGTCACAGGCACCAAAAGTTGGGTCCATCACAACAAACACTTCGTTGTTGTTAACTTTCAGTTCCTCAGCAATTTGGGTTGTGAACTGCTTTAACCCTTCCGGCAGCTGCACCAAAACGGTTTTGGCGTCAGCTTCAATTACTGCCTTTTTTGCTTTGCTCAAGTCAATGTCAAGCATGAAACCAGCTTGAAGAATTAATCAGAAAAAACCAGCAGACTATTTCTTTTCCCCTTGCCTGCCCTCTGCTTTTGGCTCGGCCTTCTTTTCCCCGGCTTTCGCTTCCTCTCCACTCTTCTTCTTTTCTCCCTTTGCTTCCTCAGCGCCCCCAGCCTTCTCTTCCTCTTCCTTTGTTTCAGCCTTTGTTACCTTAATCTTCCTAGGCTTTGAGCCAATTGACTTAACATCGGTGTGAACAACAACATCCAAACCAAGGGGCATTCTTGCATTTGCCCTAAGCAACGCGGTTTTAGCGGCTTCAATGTTGGCTTCATCCACCAGCACGCTCATCATTTTCTGTCCCGGCCTAACCCTAACGGCTCTTCCAATTACTTTTCCGAAAGAGTGGCTCATTCCAGTGCTGATTCTGTCAGCTCCAGCTCCCTGAGCCTGCTTGTTTTCCCTCAGCAGCTGGTGGGGGTAAACCCTGATTTTCATGAAGTAGCCGTCCTTACCAAAATTGTTATGTAGAAATCTGTTGATTGCTATTCTGCTTGACTCAATTGCGTTGTCCCTTACCTGCACTTTTTCTTTTGCAACAAGGTCAAGGATGTGAGAGAACTCTTTTAACGGGTTACCCATGTTGAACTGCCTTGTCTTAAGGCCCGGAGCAGCGCCTACATAATTCTTTCTATGCACCTTGACAGCGAGCCTCGTGTATGCCCTGTCCTTGGTTGAACTATAGCAGTGCCCTGGCCTTAAACCCATTCAAATCACTGAAGCAATTAAACCCTAAAAAATTATAGCAAAATGCTTGTGTGTTTGAACAAAAACTGCATTTTGCAACTAGCAAACAGCAAATTAATGCTCAAAAATCAAAGCTGTTTGCTGTAGAGCAATCCTATAATACTCTTCAATTGCAATCATTTTTAAGGCTTTAGGTAAACCTTTTAGGAAAAGGTTTGCGAAAAAGTGCCTTCGGCCAAAACCTTTTAAGAAAAGGTTTATCAAAATGGGGCTGCGCCGAAAACCTTTTTAGAAACCCAAGCAAAATCATAGATTTTGCGGGCCTCGCAAAACCAAGGGTTTTGCAAGGAGTTTTATCAAAAAGTGCCTTCGGCTGAAAACTTTTAGGAAAACTTTAACGTGTTACCCGCAGAAAACCACCATTAGGCAGGCGCCTGTAAAGAATGTAAGAGAGAGGGCTCCTTACTTTATCTGCCCTCACCATGCCGCCACTCCTTGTTCTAACATAGTAACTGCGCAAATTAATGGGGGCTGGCCTGCGCTGCGGCCTAAAATAGGGTTGTGCTGTAGGTCTGGCGAAAGGTTGGCCTCTCCTAACAGGCTTTCTCGGCAGCAAACGCAATGGCATATGAAAAGAAAAAGTTCTTTGAAGTTAATAAAACTGATGGTACTAGAATACCTGCACCAACTGTCAGCGAATCATTTTTTCTAAGCCTGCGTTCTGTGGTGCAAACGGAAACTGCATTTTTTCCGCGGAAGCAGTGCGCTTTTTCTCAAAAAAGGAGCGCAGTTCCTCCCAGAGTTCTTTTCCCTGCTTTTGTGAAAGCGTCTTGATTATTGTTGGTTCTGGCTGCGCGTATCTAACAAGTACAAAGTCGTTTTCTTTCACTGCCTCGTTAAGGCTTGGGTGCACTAAAACAATAACCTGATTTTCGTCCCACATCTCGCACCGTGCCTGAACCGAATTGTCAGCTGAAACAATGCCTTTGTCTGAGGACTTCAACAGTTTAATGACTTTTCCAAGGTGGTACATTCAACCAACAACAAATTAAAGTTGAATTGGTTATTTAATGTTATTGCAATGAACAAAAAAATTGCATTTTTACTGGCCTTAATGGTTTTGCTTTTTGGCTGCCAGCAGCCGCCCACAACAAATGCTGTTGGAGATGAGCCTGATGCGGTTAAGAACGGTGAAGCAGACCAAAGCTTGAACAGAGAAGGGCAAACTCCGGAAAGCATAGGAGAAGCGCCACTGCCAGATGATGCAATTGTTCAGGATGACAATTTGGCTGAAGGAGAGCTTCCATTAGATGATGGCTTGCCTGACTATGTGCCGAGAAACAGTCCATCGGTAAGGTTAACGCTGAACACCATAACAATTTACCTTAAAGCCGGGGACACAGTAAACGTTTCAGGCACTGGCAGTTACAGTGGAAAAAAGCTAACCGTTACTTTGGATGAAGTGCTTAACCCTGGTGCGGGCTCCAGCTCATTCAATGCAAGGTTCAGGGTATTAGATGAGGAAAACAGCGAAATTACAACCACTGTTGTTGGGAATGAAACCGAGCTAGAGTTTTTTGACGCTAATGGAATGCAGGTAACTTTTGATGCTTTCCTGTTCGTGGAAAGCATTTCAGTGCCTGCCTGAGGTGGTCTAATGGGTCTTCCTGCAGCAGAGAGAATGAATTTGATTAGAATGAAGAGGCTGGAAGCAGGGCTTAAGAACCTTCAATGGAAGGGACGGCGCTGGTGGGCTCGCCAAAGTCCGGAGCTGAGGGCATTCAAGGAAAGCATTTTGAAGGAAATAAGGGAAGGAAACATTCACGACCCAATAAAAGTTATGGAATTGATTGCAGAATTCAATAAAAAGCACCAAACAAGATATGATGTAAGGCACTTTTTTTCGCCAGAAGAAAGGATTGAGTTGTCAAAGCTTTTCCAAGAAATGTTTTTGCAGCGTAAAACAGGGGAACAGCATGGCAGGATAGCGGGACTTACACCACAGGAAAGGCATGCACTCACAATTTAGTAGAAAAGCTTGACCAAAAGAAAAAGCACTAATTTTTGATAAATTTGCGGCCTATTGCTTTGCAATATAGCAAAATGCTTAAGTAATTGAACATTGAATTGCGTTTTGCATCTAGCAAACAGCAGTATACAGTTCAAAAATATTGGCTGTTTGCTATAGTCGCAAAAGACATTAAGAAATTACCAAAAATAATGTCTTTTGCTAAAAAAATTGCATTTTGCAACCAGCAAATTAATGCTCAAAAATCAAAGCTGTTTGCTGTAGGTAAAAAGGTTTGCGTTGCATTTGGCTGCAAACGAAGAGAGCTGAGGATGGGAGTCGAACCCATCTCTTCCGCTTACAGCAACCAAAAGCTGCAAAAGACAGCTTTCTTTTGCTTTCTTTTGCTTTCTTTTGTAAACTTTTCTTTTCTAAAGAAAAGTTTCTGCAGGCGGATGCATGGCCGATCTGCCACCCCAGCGAAACGGTAACCTCCGTTTACAAGGTGTGCCATTTTCAATGGCACTGGCTCGGCTCTTGGAGCCTCGCAACGGCTGGAACTTCAGCCGGCAAAGGTACCATTAATCATTTTTGCCAGAAAACTTATTTAAGGGTACTATTGCTTTCTGAAGAGCTATTTTAACGGTTTTGATGGAATGTTCCTGTATGAATGAGCAGGAATGCGTGCTTTTGAAGACTTCTCCTGAAATATCCCTTAAAACCCATTACGTGAGAAGATACTTCACTGAAAAACTTGTTTCCAACATTAAAACTGTTTTGAGGCAAAACAAGCTCAGTGGCACTGAGGTCAGAAAAAAACCCGGCAGGCTGTTAATTTACTCTGAGAAAAAAAAGCTCCCGAAAATCGGCAAATTGATGGAAAACATTTTCGGCGTTACTTCAGTTGCGTTTGCCAACAAAATTGGTTCAGTTGAAAAAAGCGAAATAATTCTTGAAGCAGTAAAGCTAGCGGGGATGCATTTTAGTGAAATGGACTCTTTTGCGGTCAGGGTTAAAAGGCACGGCACTCACCATTTCTCTTCAAAGCAGCTCGAGGAGGAAATAGGTTCAGCAATAAACCAGAAAATTAACGGGTTAATTGTTGACTTGACTTCTCCAAGCAAAGAGCTGTTTGTTGAGGTCAAGGATCTTGAAACATTTTTTTACACTGAGGAAAGCCCTGCTGCAGGCGGGCTGCCTTTAGGCTGTGAAGGCAATGTTGCAGTTGAATTCCTTGGGAGAAAAGAGGAGCTGCTCGCAGCTTGGCTGATGATGAAGCGGGGCTGCAATGTTTTTCCGCTTGTGGAAAAGAAAACCAAAAAAATTGAATCACACATCAATAAGTTGAGGAAATGGAATTCTTTCAGGAAATTCAAGCTCACAGAGTTGCAGGACAAGAAAGACTTGCTTGAAAAAAAAGATATTGCGGTAAAGGCAATAGTGAAGGCAGACACTGTTTTCTCACGAGAATTTGTTGCGGAGAAAAAAAGGCAGCCAGTGCCTGTCTTCTGGCCACTTGTTTTTTACCCTGAGGAATTGTTTGAACGCGATATAAAGAAGGTGCTAGGTTGATTAAAGGCGTTGTGTTTGATTTGGATGGCGTTATAGTCAACACTCCGGACATTTACTTTAAGACAATGAAGGAATATATTAGGGGGCACTCAGTCAAAGTAAAGGATGAGGATGTGTCCAAGCTAATTGGCTACTCGTTGAGGGACGAGCTAATGCTGATAAACCAGAAATATGGCCTCAATATTGAACTCTCTGAATTTGTTTCAGTTGTTCTCTCCAAGTCAAGGAAACTGATGGAAAAAGAGATGAAGGTCAATGATGGTTTTACTGAACTGCTTTCAGAACTGAAGGAAAACCGCTTCAAAACAGCTGTTGCCTCAAACAATGTTCCTTCAACAATTGATTTCATTCTGTCAAAGTACGGTTTCCTTGAGTCATTTGATGCAATTGTTGGAGCCGACGATGTGAAGCATGGAAAGCCCAGCCCTGAAATATACATTAAAGCAGTTGAAAAGTTGGGTTTGAAGAAAGAGGAGTGCATCGCAATTGAGGACACTTTAATAGGGTTAAAGGCAGTCAGTGCAGCTGGCCTTAAATGCATTGCTTTTCCAAACAAGTTCACTAACGGCCAAAACCTTTTAAGCAAACCCAAGCAAAATCATGGATTTTGCGGGTCTCGCAAAACCAAAGGTTTTGCAAGGAGGTTTGCGAAAAGTGGCCTTCGGCTAAAACCAAAGGTTTTACGAGGAGGTTTGCGAAAACGCAGCTCCGCCAAAAACCTTTTCGGAGCAGTTTTAACAATCGGGAGCCTCACTGAATTGAATTCAGGGGTAATAAGGGGGCTTTAAATGAGGGTGGCGATTTTTTCTGACACTCACCTTGGCTTCAAAGCGTTTGGGCGAGAGCAAGAAAGCTTTGAGAATGCGGAGCAGGCATTTGGCATAGCGTTGGATAATAAAGCAGACGTAATCCTGATTGCGGGCGACATATTCAATGAAGTAACTCCCTCAACCGATGTGCTGGTTGGTGCCTTTCAGCTGTTCAGCAAAGCGAAGACAAGCAAAAAGGACATAAAAATAGGGGTTTCCTCGAAAAAGCAAGTGATAGAGGAAATAGTTGCAGGAATTCCAATAATCTTAATTCACGGAAACCACGAATTCAGGGGAAAAGACTACACTAACGTGCTGCACCTTTACAGCAAATCCGGTTTCGCTTTCTACCTTCACGCTGAAACAGCTGTGCTGGAAAAAGGAAACGAAAAGCTTGCAGTGCATGCTTTAGGCGGGGTGCCAGAGCAAAAAGCGCTGGATGCGCTAAAGCTTTGGAATCCAAAGCCAGTGGAAAGCGCAGTGAACATTCTCCTATTGCACCAGAATTTCAAGGAGTTTTCCCCGGTTGAAGACGAAATGGTTGCAACCCTTTCCTTGGATGATTTGCCAAATGGCTTTGACTTGATTGCTTCAGGGCATCTTCATTGGACGGTAAAGCAAAAGCTCGGCAAAACAACTTTTTTGCTTGCAGGAAGCACAATCTGCACGCAGATGAAGAAAGTAGAGCAGGAAAACAGGAAAGGCGTTCACTTGTTTGAAACTCAAGCAAAAACCATTGAATTCATTCCTTTGCCTGTGCAGAGAAACCTTTTCTACCATAAAATAAGCTTTGAAGAGGCCAAGCCAGAGCAAGTAATCCACAAAATTCATGAGGCAATAGAGAAAGACTTAAAAGAAGGAAATGCCTTGCCCCCGCTTATAAGGCTGAAACTGGTTGGCAACCTGTCCAAGGGCATTTCGCTTTCAGATATTGACTTAAAGGCTGTTGAGGAAAAATTTCGGGGAAAAGCCATTATGTCTGTTTCGAAGGAGTTTTCAACAACCGCTTTCAAGAAAAAAATTGCGGAACTCAGGCAAATACAGCAGTCAAAGCAGTCAATTTCTTCAATTGGCTTAAGCATTCTTGAAAAAAACCTGAAGGAAACCGATTTCAATGACGCATTTGAAGTGAAGAGAATATTTGACTTGCTTGCAGAAGACGAAACAGACAAAGTCTCTGAAATTCTTTCAAGAAGGAAAAAATAAGCTGGCTTTAGTGGTTTTGCCTTCGGAACTCAGCGTAGTCAACTAAGGCCTTAATTGACTTGGCTGCAACAGAAGGGTACTTGAAAACAATAACGCCTCCTCTTTCAAGCTCTCTGCTTCTCTCAATGGTGTATTCTGAACCAATTGTGACAACCAATAAAGGCTTTTTGGCTTTCTTTTTTATTTCAATCAGCTCTTTGACTATTTTTTTGTCAATTGCAGGCGTGTTGAATAGAATCAAAACAAGCAGGATATCGATTTTTTTTTCGCGCAGCCCTGCCAGAATTGCCTGCTTGTATCTTTTGTCGTCTGCATCCCCGACTAAGTCAAGGGGGTTGCTTACAGTAACAGTGCGGGGAAATGCTTTCCTTAAGAGCTTTTCATTTCCTCTGCTAAACCCTGCAAGCTTTAAGCAGTTTCCAACGACTTGGTCGGCTGTAACAATGCCGTAACCGCCGCCATTAGTGATAATCAAAACCCGGTTTCCTTTTGGCAGTGGCTCGTTCTCAAGAGTTTTGGCAAAAGAAAACAAGTCAATCAAATCGTATGCCTGAATTATTCCTGTTTGCCGGAATAATGCCTCATAGACTTCAACTGACCCGGCCAAAGAGCCAGTGTGAGAAGCAGTTGCGTTGTGGGTTTCCTTGTTCATGCCTCCCTTCAATGCAACGATAGGCATCCTAAGCGAGGTTTCCCTTGCAACCTTAAAGAATTTCCTGCCTTTTTTCACTCCTTCAATGTACATTGCCAAAACTTTGGTTTGCTTGTCACGCTTGAAGTATTCAACTAAATCTGATTCATCAACATCCATTGCGTTGCCATAGGAAACAAACTTGCTTAACCCAAACTCTTGGCTTGAAATCCAGTCAAGCAATGCAACGCCAAGCGCCCCTGACTGGCTGATGAAAGCAACTTTTCCTTTTTTCGGGTACCCCATTTTCCTGCTCTCAGAAAACGTGCTGTTAAGCCCGTTGAAACTGTTGTAAACGCCAAAGCAGTTAGGGCCGATGACTCGTGTGCCGGGGTTCTTGCTGATAATTTTCTGGATTTCAGCGGTCAGTTTTTTTTCCCCGATTTCAGCAAAGCCAGCACTAATTATTATTGCGCCACCAACTTTTTTCTCAATGCACTCCCTTAACACCATTGGTACGGCTTTTGCTGGAACTGCAACAATTGCTAGGTCAACCTTTGCAGGAATGCTTTTGACTGATGGAAAAGCCTTTTTTCCAAGAATTGTGGCGTGATTTGGGTTTACAGGAAAAACTTTTATCGCTAGTCTGGTGCTGAAAAAATTCTCAAGCAGTGCTTTCCCAATACTTTTAGGCTGGTTGCTTGCACCGATTACTGCAACGCTTTCAGGGTAAAAAAAGCAGTCCAATTCCTCCAAAACATCACCTGAAAGAATTAGCGTTTTCTTCTTAATAATTTTATTGGCTCCAACAAAAGCACTAAAACAAAAAGTTTACGGCAAAAAATCCTTTGCCTTGATTTTCTTTGGAAGGTACTCATCCGCAACAAAGCTCAAGGATTTGTTTGCCAGGGCCTGCTGCTCTATCCTGATTTTTTCACTGAGTGCCTTTTTGAGCTGCCTCTGCCATTCACTGTTTTGAAACCAGGGGTACTCAAGCATTTCTTTGGCTCTCTTTATGTCGCCTTCCTTCATTCTCTCGGTTACATTTTTCAGCTCGTACGTTTCAACGTCATCCAGCGTCATTCCAATATATTTTGCACCAGGCACTGCAAGCAGGTCAGAGTGAGCTGCCAGAGCCATTGAACCCTGCTTTATAACGCTGTAAATATACCAGCCGTAAGGGTCGCCATCCGTAAACATGTAAACAGGAAGCTTTGCTTCCATGTGAAGCCTGTGAATAAGCCTTCTGGTGCCCCGTGCGGCCTGCCCCCCAGTGCTCACAAGGATTGCTCTGTTTTTCTTTGCGAAGTCTTCCTCCACAAGCCTCTCATACATTGCTTCGGTTTCAATTACAAGAACATAGTTTGCGTCCACCTTCAATATCTCAATTTCTTCAGGCTCAACCCTTGACATAATGCTCCAACCGCCCCGTCCAAGCTTCCCTGCATTGAAGGTGTCATTGTTGTGCTTTCTGTCCCTGAGTGTTATATCCCCATAGAGTGTTCCCTTTGGGTTTGCGTGCAGGTTCAGCTTTTCCCTGATTGAATTAACTGCATGCTCTAAATCTACAATTACTCCATCTGATTCTGTCTGCTCCTCAAAAGTGTTTTCCTTGCTACCCCCTATTGTGTGCTTTAACTCATAATATATTTCACGAATTGCAGCTGTCTTGTTTTCCTCAAGGTATTCGTGGGTTTTTGCTGAAACAATCATTGTCTGCATGAATTTCCTTGCGTGACCGATATTAAGGAAGTTCCTCGTGGTTGTTTTATCGCCTAGCGTTAAAAGCTTGTCTTTCTCATCGAACTCAACGTTGCCTCTGCCCCTCTGCTGTGTTACAAACTCTGGGTCCTTATGCTTGTTAATGTCGCCAACTATTTCTTCACCAATGCGCCTGATTTTTTGTGCAATAATCTTTGGGTCTTCTTTTTCCCTTAGCTTTTCACCTGCTGTTTTCTTTGATTTTCTGGCGCTGTTTTTTGCTGGCATCAGTTCTCCTCCTCAGCTTCCGTTTTTTTCTTTCTTTTCTTCTCGTTTTTCTTTGTTTTTTCCATTGTTTCCTCAATTTCTTCCTTGACTTTCTCTTCAGCTTCTTCTTCAAGCCTCAGCTTTTCGAGGACAAGCTTTTCAAGGTTCTTCCTCAACTTTCCCTCGTTTTCCTTGGTAAGCTTATTCAGTGCAAAAGCAATTTCTGGAATGTACTTGTAAAAGATTTCCCTCTTCATTTGCTTTTCCTGTTCTCTTTTCTTTCCAGAAATGTAAATCCCGGTTTTCCTCCCAGAATCCATTAAGGCAAGCCTGAGTTCCTCCATTATTTCCTCTTCATCGCTTATTGCCTGCTTTCCAGCAGAAGTGTAAGGGATGTGAACGCTGATTAAGTTGACGAAAATGGTTAAGGGTGCATTCTCCAAGTCTTTTATGCCATAACGCTTCCAATCAATTGATTGCACTGCCTTCGTAATGGCGCATCCTCCAGAGTCAAACAAAAGTGGCGCCCTGTTGGCAAACCTCATTACTTCAATTTTTCGTTCCGGCTCGAATACGTTGGTTTCCCCGCCTTCCTGTTCTTTTGTTTTCTGGTTTTGCTCTTCATTGCCTCTGCCGGCGTTTCCACCGAAAGCAATCGAAACCTCAACTTGGAATGGAAACCCCCCAGAGTAAACCTGTGGCCTTCTTGTTACAACTGAAAGATATTCCGGCTGGACAATGCTCTGAAGGCTTTTATTGATGCGGTCCTCACCGATTGGCCTTAAACCATCAGTGCGAGGAGCAATGAAATTCATTTTCTTGAACATTTTAACTATTTCCTCTGCCTCATCCCATGAAAGCTGTTTGGGGTCTT
This sequence comes from archaeon GW2011_AR10, assembly GCA_000830275.1. GTDB lineage: Archaea > Iainarchaeota > Iainarchaeia > Iainarchaeales > GW2011-AR10 > GW2011-AR10. The sequence goes on from CP010424.1 coordinate 1,193,681, forward strand.
TCCTCAAATCAAAGGAAACATTCTTCCTTATTTCTTCAAGCGCCTTGTCCCCCATTCGGTCAAATTCTGTTTTTAGGAAACTGCTTGTTTGCCTTGAATCAGTGTACCTGCTCAAACTAATTATTTCGTCAACTGTAACCCCTTTTGGGTGCGGTTTCATTTCAACGGGCTTTGATGGAATATCTTTGGCAGACCTGTCAAAATTTGTAGTGCTTTTGTCTGGTGCAATGAACTTGATTTTTGCGTGCGGGTTTGCGATTGCAGTTCTTCTCAGGTATTCAAGTGGTGCCTGCTCGGACTTCACGTATTTCACGCCCTTGAACCTTGCCTTAACCGCCAAGCCCTTGAACTCCTTGTTTAATTCCACAAGATTCGAAATTTTTGGCTGGTTAATTTTTGGGTCAATACTTATCTCAAGGCTCATTGGCTTGTTTTTCCCGGTTCCTGTTATGACCTTGACAGGTTTTCCTGTAGTAATCTGTGAAAGCATTGTGCAGCCTGATGCTCCAATGCCCTGTTGGCCGCGCATCTGCATCATTCTGTGAAACTTTGTTCCGGCAAGAAGCTGTCCGAGCGCTTTTCCAACTGTTTCCTTTGTCAGCCCAGGGCCATTGTCTTTAACAGTGATCTCGTAGTATCCGTCTCCAAGTTCCTCAATCTGCACTTCAATATCCGGAAGAATCCTTGCTTCCTCGCAGGCATCCAAAGAATTTGTTACATATTCATGGACAATTGTTGTAAGGGTTTTGATTTTTCCAGTCAAGCCAAGCATCTGCATATTCTTTTTGAAGAACTCTGCAACAGAATGCTCTTTGAATTCCTTCGAGATTTCCTCAGCGCTGATAACCTTCTCTATTGCACTGGCTTTCTGTTTCTCTGCCAACCAATATCACCTTTTGCATTCAAAGGTCAAACTTTTCTTCCTCAAAACCGTGCTCAAGCTTCCTGAAAACCGTTTCATGGCTTGCTCCGTGCACGAGCAATTCAACAGACTTCCTTGCCTTCTCTATTGCTTCCTCTGTTCCAATAATGCTGATTGTCTTCCCGTAAACCGAAATCAAGGCGTTGGTGTTTTCCTCTATTTCCTTTCTCGCTTTCCCTTTTTTGCCTATTACTCTTCCCCTTCTGTGCTCCCGGGCCCTGCTGGTTGAAGCAACATCACTCAACTCAATGACGTCCAAAACCATTCCTTCCTTGAACAGCTCAAATGCCCTTTCAGGGGAAAAGCCCCTAGCAATTGCTTTCACCACATTAAGCGCTTTAAGGAACCCAAGTGGTGTTCCTTTTCCAAGGGAAACCTCAACTTCTCCGCTCTCAGAGTCAATGCTTAACCTGCAGCCTGCCTTCCTTTCAATTTCCCTCTTGGTTAGGCCTTTTACGCCTACTAGGGCTCCAACCCTGTCCAATGGCACTTTAATGACTTCAGACTGCATAGTGACCTCAAAAAAGCGGGTATATATATTATAATAATATATATAATATATAAAGGTTTTGGGGGTTTTTCACTTCTTTTTCTTGGTTTCTTTTCCTTTTGCTTTAACCGCCCCGTAAACTTCTTCAAACGACTTCCGTAATCCCTTTTTCGAGTAAAAATCCGCCACATTTTTCACATCCCGTTCAAAGAATTCCCTTGCACTAGGATGGGTTCTCAGCACTGCCTGGCCCAAGTCAATGAATACAAGCTCGTTATCGTTTACAAGAGCATTGTATTCTGAGAGGTCCGCGTGAACAATGCCAGCGCCATAAAACATTCTCGCCATAAACTCAATTGTCTGCAGGTAAAAGCCTTCAAGCTGTTCAATGCTCTCCACCTTAAAGTCTTTCAGCCTCGGAGCAGCTTTCCCATTACTTCCAATGAACTCCATTACAAGTGCGTTATCCTTGAAGCCAAGAGGCAATGGCACCCTTGCCTTTGCTTCTGATGCGAGCACTAAGTTCTTGTACTCTTTTCTCACCCACGCATAAACAATGCTGCGCTTGTCAGAGCCAATGCTTTTGAACCTTCTGTCCCCAACAATGTATTTTTGCATGTTCCTGAAGTCAGAGGTTTCAATCTTGTAGAGCTTTACTGCCCTGTAATTTCCGGAAACATCAGTTGCCCTGAACACGTGCGCTTCCTTGCCGGTTGAAACAACAAATTCAAGCAAATCAAACAGGCCGCGCGTTGCAAGCACATGGATTGCCATGACCGCGTTCGCGTCAAATACCTGCGCAAAAATCTTTCTATCCTTCTCTTCACTAATGTAGTTTTTGAGTGTTTCAATTTCCCTCTTCATTTACAAATAAATGAAAGAAACAGGTAATTAACTTTTCTTTTCACAGAATATATAGCAAAACGCTTATGTATTTGAACAAATAGCGAATGACTTTAATAATGGTAGAAAACAAGTCATTCGCTATAGCAAAACGCTTAAGTAATTGAACATTGAAACTGCGTTTTGCATCTAGCAAACAGCAGTATAAAGTTCAAAAATATTGGCTGTTTGCTATAGTCGCAAAAGACATTAAGAAATTACCAAAACTAATGTCTTTTGCTAAAAAACTGCATTGCAACCAGCAACAGCAAATTAAATTGTCAAAAAAAATTAAAGCTGTCTGCTGTAGAACTAATGCTCATAGTGGCAGCTTGTTGAGGAAGCCTTTCTTTTTCAAGTGCTCTGCCTGAACGCCAGTGTAGCGCCAGATTATGTCTGCCTTGATTGGCTGGAAATCCCAGAGCCTTACAATTACTATGTCTCTTTCCCGTATCCAGACGCGCTTCTTGATTTTGCCTGGAATCCTGCACATTCTTTCAATGCCGTCCTCGCACGAGACCTTTATCTGGTCGCCGCCGAATAGTTGCAGCACAACGCCAAACAATTCCAGGTTTTCTTTTCTTGGCAGTTTCGCCCGCCTTATTTCTTCCTGTTTTTTCTGTTCCTCTTTTTCAAGTTCTTTCTTTGAAGACAGTTAACTCAACTCCTCATACAGGCAATTTGTAAATCTGCACGTGTGGAACCATTCCAATTCTAATGATGTCCCCTTCTTTTATTAACCCTTGCTTTAATGCAACCCCTACTGCTTTTGTTCCAAGCAAATTAATGTTGTCTGCTTCCTGCAGCATTCCAGCCAATTGTTTTTCGCTTGTTTTCCTGCTTCCATAAAATCCTTTTCTAGCCTCAATTGAAATTTCTCCATCCTGAACTGTTTTGCCTAAAAGCTCCTTGTCACAGCAAGCTAAAACATTTGAGCCATGAGCCTTGAAAACCCGTGAGAACAAGTTAAACCCCTTCACAGTCTCTTGACAGGGTAGGATGCGCCGCAAGCAGAGCACTTAAGCATTTTCACGCCCTGCATTTCAATGAAGTGCGTGTCAGGTTTATGGCACTGGTTGCACAAAACAAACTGCTTAAAGTAGTAACCAAAAATCTTGTTAAGCTGCTCTTTGGAAAATTTTCCGCTGACCAAAAGCTTGCCCTCTGAAATTGTTATTGGAGCAGCAAGCTCTGAAGTCAAAAATTTTAGCAAATGCTTTTCCTCCCTGTTGGCTGCCTTCAAAATCTGGGAAAAATTTTTTACAATGGTTTTGGTTCCCTGAATGTGGCTGTCAACATCTGGAATCTCAAACCTTTCCCCGGTAACAGTTTTCTTTGGCAGGCTCATGTAGGCGCGGTCCAGCATTTTCCCGTATTCCATAACCAAATCTACCAAATTTAGTATTTTAAAGCTATTGGACAAAGCCGCTTCGCTGCAAACCTTAATAAATGAATTAATCCATTAATAACTTCAGCCTTGGTTGCGGTTGCGTGTGTGCGAATGAAGCAAGAAAATAATCTGGCGTTTCAAATAATTTTTTTTCTATCTGTTTTGCTAATTATAGTTTCCTTGTTTCTTTTCCTAAGCGATAAGCCGCAGTTTTTTTCAGAAATGGTGGACGAGTATGGCTTGCTGGGGCTGTTTATTGGGGCAATAATTGGCACTTCCACGATTTTGCTGCCTTTGCCAATTGATGTTGTTATAGCGCTTGTTGGGGCAGAACCAAGCATTGTAGGGTTAGAGGGTTCGCTTCCGAATTTGATAGTAATTGGATTGATTGCCGGGTTAGGCGCAGCAATAGGTGAAATGACTTCTTACTTGCTCGGGTTAATGGGAATGAAAGCAATTGAAAAAAACTTTGAAAGCGTGATTCTAAAAAAAATTGATGAAACAAGGGAAAGGCTGAACAAGAGCGGCATTTTTTTCATTTTCATTGCCTCTGCCACTCCAATTCCTTTCGATTTGGTTGGAATAGTGGCAGGCCTAATAAAGTACTCCCCGACAAAATTCTTCATAGGTGCCTTAATAGGAAAAGTTTTTAGGTATGTTCTGCTTGCCTTCGCCGGTTTTTACGGAATAGGCGCCATTAAAGGAATCTTTTTTCTCCCCTAAAGCGCTGTTGAATGCTGTTGCATGATTCACAGAAACAATCAGCTAAAAACTGGCGGCATCAGTTCTTAGCATCCTCATCATCCTTGCGTCATCAGGTGTTAACCTCATTAATGTTTGAATTTTGGTGGGTTATGACACCCGCTTTAACCCCTGTTCCGGCCTCCATTTTGTAAATAGAATATAAATAATTCACATTAAAATTGTTGCTCTCACGTTCAAGAACGAAGCAAAACACGGCACGGAACAAAGGCAAGAATAAGCCAAAAGCTCTTTACCTGGCAGAATTTATCTTTATAAAGAAATTATCTTTTCTTGTTGAATTGTATAAAGTTTTATTAAACCTATTCTTGTAAGATAATTAATCTGGAGGGTTGTTATTTATGTGGGGGATAAAATCAAAGAAAGGTTTTGCTTTTGCATTTTACGCTTTCTTTGTTTCAAGTATCTTTTTTATAACAAAAAATAAATTAAAAAAGACCAAGCCAGAAAAAATATTTACGGCCAGTTCTTTGAGTTGATTTCAAATGTTTGTGAAAAAAGAACAATTTATTGCTGTGTTTTTGGTGGTTTTTGCAGTTGCTTTATTGTTTCTTAGTGGTTGTTTGGAAAAGACTTGTTTTAACCGTGCTGACTGTCCTTTAAGCGATTCCGAGTACATTCAAATCGCAAAAACAACTTCGGAAGCACAAGCATTCCTGCAAAAATATCCTGATGCAAACATTGGGGTTGAGAGAACTGAATACTTGGCAGTTGACTTTATAAAAAATAAGTCAGGTGAAAGCACTATTGTTCCACCTTACTTGCGATTAAGAGTTTTTATAAACACTTCAACGAACAAGCCAGCGTCAGCTTTCATAGAATGTAACCTCACGGGTGACAACTATTCAAGAATAGACCAAGACATTGTTAATTACATAAAAATAGAAAAATGTTTAGCATGAACTAGCTCCCTTTCTTTTTCTTTTTTTTCTAATTTTTTGCCGAAATAAAAAAATTATTCAGAGGGAATCAGAGTTGAGTTAAATCATCATTCCCGTTGAGGGGTCAGAAGGTCTTAACTTCATCCCGCGCCTTCCTAATACTCTGTTTTTGAATGTGTTTAAAACCCTTTTTTTGGTCACTCGGAAGTGAGGCTTGTTTTTCAGTTCTCCATCAATTCTGCATTGTCCGGATTCTCGGGCGCAGACAAATATTTCAGGTAAGCCGTGATTTTTGAGTTCTAAAAGGATCTGTTTTGCGTATGTTTATTTCAAATAGTTCACATAAAGAAAGCGGGTTTTTCCAATTAGCCGGTTTTTTTGGAATTGGTGTCATCGCCCTCCACTTTTCAGACTATAACCTCATCATCGTCTGCAGTAATTTATAGAGATTATTGCTTTAATTCTTTGCTTTTTTTTATATTCTGTTAAAGTGGTTTTTCATATGGGTAAAGAAAAAAATGGAAAGTTGTTATTTCAGAGAATGTTGTAAAGAAGATGGAAATGCTGCCTGAAAAAGACCAGAAAAAACTAATGAATGCAATGGAAAAACTAGCTGAAAACCCTTATGCCGGCAAATCATCAAACAATTTAAATGGTTACGCTATAACGTAACCCTATTTAAATGCTTAAAAAGGGTTTGACTGGGTTAAGGCTAACAAAAGGCAGCGTAAATGTTAGTCTAAATCTTTGTGCTGGTTAGGCTGATAAGTGGCAATAACTTCCTTAGCCTAACTGTCTGCCCAAACTTTCGAAAACTTTTTTCTTTTTCGGACAAGCCGCTTAATTTTGCATTACTACTCTTTTCTTTGCTCTAAAGCCAAATAGTTTGTATAAAATCCAAATTTCTTCCTATGGCAACGCTCAAAATACTGGTGCTAACAACTACGCTTTTTGCGAGGATGACCTCATAATCGCCTACTGTGATGTATAAGGATTATTCCTTAAAATTAACGGTTTTTTGCAGAGAGCAACGTTCACCTAATCCAAGTAAAATTTATAATCTGGTAGCGCCTTTTATTCTTAAAATGAAAGGAGGTGAAATTATGGCTGGGTTTTCGCAGATTAGTGCCAAGGCGGCTGCAATTACTGGTGCGGTTCTGGGTTTTCTGTGCGGTATTTTTTCAATCGGAATGGTTGGAATGATGGGGCTGAATTATGCAGGCTTTACCATGATGGGCGGCGCATATTCTTATCTGGGCTGGTTTACCGCAATTTATGGCCTTGTGATTGGCGCGATTGTAGGCGGATTAATTGCAATAGTATACAACTGGGCACTTTCACTCAAGTAAAGAACATTGCAGAATTATGCTGTGTGCTTGATAAGCTGTTTTTGCTAGGCTGGGCTTAACCAAAGTGAGAATTCTGTCTGATTCAATCAGTTTATGTTGAGTGCCCGAACTTCATTTGTATTTGTCCTGGAGCACTTGTTACAGGCGGTTCTGCCCTGTAAATAATCCAAACAAAATCAACGCCGTTTGCAGACTGGTCCAGCGGGCCATCAGCAGAGCTGCCATTCCAACCATTAAGCACAATTTTGTATTTTGGCCCATATTCTGTTACGCCCCAATTTTGCCAGTCGGAATCCTGTATCTGCTCTATTCTCCATGTGCCTGAAGAACTTTCATAACCCCATGTGAGATCAGGTTCCAAAAAAAGCCTTAGTGTTGTAGGTGTTTCAAGGTAGTTCATGCCCCCGCTGTCATAATACAATACCTCTGAATACACCCTCCATGCCCCTACAAGGTTTTCAATTGAAGGTTCTCCAAAATCCGGTGGCACAATATTTTCAGGCTGAGCCGGAGGCACTTCTTCAATTTCATTGTTTGCTTGTGTAGCTCCATTATACTGCTCCTGTACAGTGCCTTGTTGTTCTACTCCATTATCCTGCTGTTCGGGGTTGTAGCCTTCGGGGACGTAGAACTCTACTGATTCAATCATTTTTGCAACTGTGGAAGAGTGCTTGTCAAAGTCCTGCGCATCCGCAGCATAAGTAACCATATATCCCCAGTTGTCAGAATCAATTGTCCAAACCTGTGTTGCCCTGAGATCAAGATCCCCTGCCTTGCCTGTGTAATTTATCCAGTATGCATCAAGCCCTCCAAGTGTTGTCACTCCCTCCCCCTTAATCTGCATGCCTTCAAGATGCTCGGCAAGCGAACTTTTCGAAATTTCAGTGAACTCATCAAGCGTCATTGGTTGTGATGAAAAATCAGTTGCAGTAACAACAACATTTTCATTAAAGGCACTTGAACCGTTTTCAGGCGCGTTAAAAACCACAACAGAACCTTCAATTTCTTTCATCAGCCAAGTTTTAGGGTACTTCATTCGCATTCCGTAATCCAAGCTGTCATATTGCAGGAATTCTTCCACCTGAACAGAACTTTGCTCTTGTGGAGAATTGTTGGTGTTAGAGGGGAATAGATTAAGGCAGCCTGACAGTATCACAATTGATATAATTGAAAAGATGAGCATTGTTTGTTTTAATTTCATCAGAATTCATACGAATTCATTATATATAAATTTGCCCCCATCAAGGCTTTGCGGATTTTTTAGCCAAAAGAGGTTTTAGGTAAATTTTTGCCGTAAAAAAAGCTCATTCAATGCCCTGTCAGAAACCAATTAATTTTGAAAGGAAAAAAGCTGCAATCATTAAAGCGGTCTGTGGAGGCAAAGCTGGCAAAGCCTTGCCAATCCTTTTTGAGAGGTAACTGATTGTTAGAATCAGGCCTGTAAGGGAGGCAAGCAGGATCAATGTCGGGGGAACAAGGTACTGTGGGAAAGGGTACAGTGGTTTTGTTGATGCGAGAACGCTTGTAGCGAAAACAAGCGGCATTACAAGGTCACCGGTTCCCAACTCGAACTGGTGCTCTTTGGTTGGCAAAGCGTAAGTGAAGGAAAGATTTTTTTTAGTCACGCTTTTTGCAAGCGTAACCATGTGCTTTGTCTTGAAGACTGCAACGTAATCGTAAACTGAAAGCAGCACCAACAGCAATAGAACAGGCATAACTCCCAAGCTCACCCCGATAAGCGCTCCAGCTCCAACTGTTGCAATAATGCTTGTAAAGTTTCGCAGCAAAACATGATTTGGGAAAATGTTCCTCAAGACAACTATCAATGCTGCAAGCGGCACCACAACCAATGATTCAATGAATGAGCCGAAAACCAGGATGCTTGTGCCGAAAATTGCAATGCCCTCAATTGCCTTAAGCAGCAGGTAAAGCAACTGTTCTTTGAGGAATTTAACCGCGATTAACAGTATTACCGTGAAAACAAGGATATAGGCAATCAAACCAACAGTATTAAGCGGGTCATCCGGGTTATCTGTTATAATTGGCGCTGAAACGTCTGCCTCAATAAGTTTCAGCGCAACAAAAAGGCCAAGCGACTGCGTAACCAGAAACAATACCACAAGCTGCGCCAAAAGCTTTTTGTCCATTGCACTATTTACGCAGGAAAGAGAATTTAAAGCTTGAAGTAAAAGCTGTAAACAAAACCCAGAACAAAAATTACAAGAAAACCGGTTTGAGTGAAAGCCCAATGGCCAAAGCCAACGCCCAAAAATGTGAGAGAAATTATTCCAGTGTATCCGATTACTGTCATTATTGCGGCTTCAGCCAAGTTTTTTGCCAACCCCATTTTTATCACCTGAAGAACAGAATTGATACTATGAATGCCCCATAAAATTGCAGCTCATTGATAAAAATCAAGTATTTCCTCAAATACCTGTTGTTTTCAGCGATTGCAAGCACTATGAGCTTTGAAATGTAATAAATCAAGAGAAAGCTTCCGACAAAGAAAGGAATGCCTAGCACTTTCTCAAAATCTAGGAAAGCAAACAATGTTGCAAATATCACGATGCTCCCTCTGATGATGTTCTGTCCCTCCATAAAAATAAAAATGACTGAGAAGAACATGAAAGTCATCATTGGGTTCCTTAAAGGCCAGGCTAAAACCCATGCCCCATCCAATGTTGCTAAGTGCGCCAGTATTTCCAAAAGCATTGCTGATCACTGAAAGGATAACTGAAATAATAGTGTATTTTCTATTATTTAAAATATTTTAATGATTTTTTTATAAAAACGATATATTTTTATATTTATTTTTACTTTTGATAAAATATGGCTGATTTAAAGGTTGATTTGCGGGACAGGAAGATCCTTTATTATCTGGATATAAATGCCAGGCAGCCTCTTTCGAAGATCGCCAAAAAGACTGGTTTAAGCAAGGAAGTTGTCAATTACCGCATCAACCGCATGCTGGATGAAGGCATTATCAGAAGCTTTTATGCCCGCATTGACACCTCAAAATTGGGTTTAACACTTTTCAGAACATTTATCAGAATGCAGAACCTCACCCCGCAAAAGGAAAAAGAGTTCATTGGTTACATTGCAAAGAACCCAAAAATCGGTTTTTTCACAAGAGTTGAAGGAAATTTTGATTTTAACTTTATTTACTGGACCAAATCCGTTTCAGATTATTTTTATTTCTGGAAAGAGCTTAACATTAAGTTCGGAAAATTTATTGCAAAAAAGGAACTTCACATTCTCGAGTACTATGCAAATTTCCAGAAAGGTTTTTTGGTTGGAAAAAAAGACCTGTCAATTCCTTTCTTTGAATGCGGGTTAAAAGAAGAAATTGAGGTTGACAAAATTGATTATGATATGCTTAACATTCTCGCTGCCAATGGGAGGAAACCCCTGATTGAAATTGCGAAACAGTTGGGCATTTCCGACAAGGTTGTTTCTTACAGATTAAAAAAACTTGAAAAAGCAGGAGTAATTCATTCGTACGGGGTGCAGCTGGCCCTTGATAAAGTAGGGCTTCATTATTACAAACTTCACCTGTTCCTGAAAAATTTTTCTGCGGAAAGATTTAATGCATTGAAAAACTTTGCAATTACAAATCCGGATGTGGTTTTCATTGATGAAGCTTTAGGCGGCCCAGACTTTGAAATCGAGCTTTACCTTAAAACAAAACAGGAGTATTATGCTTTTCTTTCGAAATTAAGGTACAAATTCTCTGATTTAATCCGCGACTTTGAAACCCTGTATTATCCAGAGGAATTCAAGCTGGTGCTTTTCCCGTGGAAAGGCTAATATCAATAAGAAAATCATTCGGTAATTGCTTTCCCAATCCTCACAATAGTTGCCCCTTCCTCTATTGCGACCTCAAAGTCATTGCTCATTCCCATGCTTAATTCCGGCAGCCTGAATTCCTCCGCCAGGTCAGCGAGCTTCTTGAAATAGAGCCTTGAGTCCTCTTTATTCTCGCTGAAAGGCGCCATTGTCATCAGGCCAACAATTCTCACGTTCCCGAAAGGAAGCTGCTTGTACGTATCAAGAAATGAGGCAAGTTCCCCAGGTTTCAAGCCGTTTTTGCTTGCTTCACCTGAAACATTAACCTGCAAAAAAACTTTCTGTTGCTTGTCAAGTCCGTGCGCCGCCAACTGGATTTTCCTCAAAAGCTTGTGCGAGTCAACAGAGTGAATAACCTCGCATGATTGCACTGCTTCCATTGCCTTGTTTGACTGCAAGTGACCAATCAAATGCCATTCTGCTCCCTTAACTTTTTCTGCTTTTTTTACAAGCTCCTGCACTTTGTTCTCTCCAAAAACCTTCTGGCCAAAGGAAACAAGCTGGTTTGCCTGCTCCGCTGTCAAATACTTTGAAGCAATCAGCAGCTTCACATTGCTTGGCTTTCTGCCGCTTCTTTCGGCGGCACCTGCAATTTTTTCCCTTATTTTTTTCAGGTTATCTACTATATCCATAAGAAAAAGTAAAGCAAAAAAATTGTTATTTCTTTTGCGTTGGCTTCACAAACCCGTGCCTTGGCCTGTAAATATCGCCTGCTTTCTCGAGCTTTGAAACGATTTCGTTGGTTTTTTCCTCGTCAATTCCAAGTGTTTTTGCTTCCTCTCTTACTTCTTCCAGTGGCACCATGTCAAGTTCAGATGCTTTTCCCTTGATTATGTTCAGCACTTTTCTCAGGTTTTCAACAACCACGTGGCTCTGCCCAGTAGTAATGAGGTCAAAGTCAATTTTGCCTGTCTCCTGGTCGGTTACAAGCTGCTCTAATGATGTCCGGAAAATCCTTATTGCCCTGTCAGTGTCCTGCAATTCAACCTCGTTGCTCAGTCTGACTCTGGCAGAAGCTTCGCTCATCCTAACCAAAGCCTCAAGCTGCCTGTGGGTTGCAGTGTAAGTTCCTTCCTTTCTTCCCTGCTCACGAAGGTTAACATAAAACTCTGTTATTGCATCAATTGTTTCCCCGCTCATAACAGGAAAACAGTTCTGCCTTGCGTAAGAAATAACCTTTTTCAGCATTTCAGCGTCAATTAACGGCGTAATCCGTTTTTTCATTTCCTCGATTTCAGCAGAAGAAGATTTGGTGCCCTGCTTTTTCTGCTGGCGCATCATTTCACCTACTTGGTGGGTGCGCAGAATATGTGAAGCAATCTCTTCATCCTTTTTCTTGTCAAGAACATCCCTTATCAAGAAGAACACATCGAACCTGCTGAGAAGACTGGCAGGCAAATTAATCTGCTCAATAAAGTTTTGGTATGGGTCGAACCTTGAATACTTTGGGTTTGCTGCAGCAAGAATGCTGGTTTCACTCTTAAACCTTGCTACAATTCCTGCCTTTGCAACGCTTACGGATTCCTGCTCTGCTGCTTCATGCAATGCACTTCTGTCCTCTGGATCCATTTTGTCGAGCTCATCAACCATGCAGATTCCCCCGGAAGCAAGCACTAACGCGCCAGCCTTCAGTGTCCAGCCGCCTTCCCCGAACTCGTCCTTAACAGCAGTGGCAGAAATTCCTGCACCGGTTGCAGTTTTTCCAGCAATGTAAATTCCTTTCGGCGCAATCTTGTTGACTGCCAGTAGAATTGCACTTTTTGCCAAGCCTGGCTCTCCAACAAGCAGGACATGAATGTTGCCCCTGATTTTGTTTTCCCCCGGCAGAATCTTTTTCACTCCGCCGAAAAGCTGCAATGCAATAGCTTCTTTTACGGCTTCATGGCCGTAAATGTTTGGCGCAATGCTCTGAATCAGCATCTGGTAAATGTTCTTGTTCGCTGCAAGCTTCTTTATTTCCTCTTCCTCTTCTTTTGAAATCTCAAGTTCATCGAATTCCCTAGCGGTTTCCTCCAAGTGAATTGCCTCAATGAACCTTCCGTAAACAGCGTTCTTTTCCTTCGGCGGCCTAAGCCTCAGCATCCCAGTAATAACTGTTCTGGCTCCAGGATAAACCTTGTTTACCATGTCCTCGCTGGCATAAACCTCCATGTTGGTTGCCTGCTCGCTTCCCTTCAATAACTCTAAAGGCTCCTGAACCAGAATCTTCTGGTAATCAACGAACTCGGAGTCATCTGCTTTCAATGAAAAGTCACGGTGCTTGCACTCGCAGATGCTCGGCTCAGCTGTCTTCTGCGTTGACTGCAGCAATCTATAGGTGTTACCGCAGCGCCTGCACTCCCACACAGCCATTCTCAGTTTTGGCAGAACATCAGTTATCTGCCTTACAACGCCTTCAACGCTAATCAATTTGCTTAAATGCTTTGAGCCAATGTCCCTCAAAATAACCAAGCTGTCCTTCGGCAGGTTAAAAACTCGAATGTATGGCTTGAATTCATCAAGCTCCAGTGTTGGGACATCAATGCCCTGCATTGCTTCCTCTGCTGCAGCCAAAACCGCGTCAGGGTTTCTCAGCAGCTCATCCGCCAACTCAAAGTCAAAGTGCTCCAATTCAGTGAAATCAATGAAAAGGCTTTTTTTATCCGGATAGTGTTCCACGAGCTTCTCAATCTGCTTTTTGCACTGGCTTTCCAGAAATGACTGGAATTTGCCGACAAAAGGGTTCTCGTGCACTGCCTCCAAAGCTTTCTGTTCAGCCATGCGTTTTACCCCAAAAAACCATTGTTTTGCTTCATTTAAAAGCACTTTGGGAGTACACTTCCGGTGTAAGCCCAGCTACCTGCATTGGGAGAATTAGTAAAGGGAGTTCAATTAAATTTATTCAGTTTATACTATAGCGAATGACATTAATAATTGAACATTTATTGCTCATTTTTTATTGCTCACTTGCTATATGTAAAAGACAATATGTTGTCCAAATAATTATGCCTTTTACTATATTAGGTCACCGAATTTATTAATGCTGATTAGTTAACTAATCCAACCTCTTCCGCCAAAAAAATTAAGGAATCAAACAGTTCGCAGTTTTGCATGCACTGTGCAAGCTGCTGAATGCCTTATTATTTTTTCCAAACAATGTGCCCATTCACGTCGTTTTTTTCGTAAACCTCAAGTTTAAAGTACTCCATTAAAAGGTCAAGCTGACTTTGGTCCTCTTTTGATTTTTTGTTTTTAGCCACAGAATTACCCTTAATGAGCACTCTTTGTGTTCTCTAAAACAAGTTTCTGCTGTTCTATTGCTTCATTTTTCAATCGCTTTTTTGCAAGTTCACAATAAGTTTTATCTATCTCAATTCCAATACCTTTGCGCTTATTCAAGTAAGCAGCAATGAGGGTTGAACCACTGCCTAAAAAGGGGTCAAGCACTACATCATCCACAAAGCTAAACAATTTGATGCATCTCTGGGGCAATTCTAATGGGAAAGGCGTAGGGTGGCCAATTTTCTTTTTGCTTTCACCAGAAAAAGTCCAAACCCCATTTGTCCATCCCATAAACTCATCTTTCTTAATGTCTGAAATCCCACTGCCTGTTGTTTTTCTCCACTCATTTTTGTATAAAATAACAATTAATTCAACAGGGGCTATTACATATGGTGCTCTGGCACTCATCCAAGACCCCCACGCTGTCCGTCTTGATATATTGCCCTCATTCCATATAATCGTTGAGTGATACTTGAAACCAACGCTTTTTGCTATGTTTGTTAAGTCTGCTCCAACGCTTTGCTGGCCATCTTTGTTTTTGTCTAAAGGTATGTTCAAACAAAAACGTCCATCATCTTTTAACCAATTAAAGCAACGGCTAAGCCACTTCTTACTAAAATCAAGGTAATCAGAATAAGATATTTTGTCATTGTGGCTATTGTACTTTATATCTACATTATAAGGCGGTGAAGTGATTATTAGGTCAATACTTTTGTTTTCTATGGCATCTGTAGAAATAGCGTCATCATTAATTATTCTGATGTTATCGTGTGAAAAATAATTTTTATTCATCAAGAAGTTATAAGGCTAAAAAGGTTAAATAAGCTTACGGGGGAGTAGATTTCCACTGAACATTATTGGGTTTGCTCTTTTTTTACCTTTTTTTGTATATGTTCAACAAGCTTGTTGACATGGCACATGAAAGAATGTCGAAGAATTAATATGAAGAACAGCAGGTAATATGTCATGCGCAGGCAGCTTCCAATTAAAAAGCGAAGGGTTCCACGCGTCCTTATAGTAAAAGCCGGTGCATCAGAAGCAATTATAAGAAAGCGCACTGTTGGGCGCTCTAAGTTGAGCAGGCAGGCAGAAGAAAAGCTCTCCCAGCTTAAAAGCAGTGATGATGCAAAACGCTACCTTGCAGTAAGAGAGCTTGCTGGCCTTAAAGAAAGAGCCGCAGCCCCTTTTGTTGCAAGAGTGCTCCAAGAAGACTACTCTGCTGGAGTAAGAATGGGCGCTGCAATGGCTTTAGGGGAGCTGGGCAATAACTCGAGGGAATTAATTGGGCTGCTGCAAAAGGCCTGGATTAATGAAAAAAGCGAACCAGTAAAGGTTGCAATACATAATGCGCTGAAAAAATTGGGGGTGTGAATGCCTAAAAAGAAGCAATCATTAAAAGATTTTTTTTATCCCGAATTTTTCCATTAAAATCTTGCTTGCTTTTTCCATTGTTGGAACTCTAAAGATGTTTTTGAGAGTGCCGTCAGCTCCCGTTACCCTAACCAAATACTTGTAAGGCCTGCCGGTTGTTTCAAAAACAGCAATAGTTTTGCCCCTTTCTTGAAGTACCCTAATTCGCGTTTAATTGAAATATCAACTGGTACGGCGCGCCTCTTCTTTAGCTCTTCAGGCAAAGAGTTTTTGCCTACTTCAACTGGCTTCTGTGGAGGCTTTTTCCGTGGCCTTGCAGGCATTAGAAGAATATAATTAAGAAGATATTTAAGTCTTTAGATTTCATGGTGGAACAGGAGGTGAAGCGGCTATGAGAAAGTTCTATATTACAACGGCAATTGACTATCCAAACTCTAAGCCCCATCTTCGGCCACGCTTACGAGAAAACTGTTGCTGACAGCATTGCGCGCTGGCACAGGCTGAAAGGCGAGGAAGTTTTTTTCCTAACCGGAACTGATGAGCACGGCAAAAAAATACAGAACGCAGCAGAACAAGCAGGAATGAAGCCGAAAGCATTTGTTGACATGCAGGTTAAAAGCTTCAAGGAATTAGTGGAAAATTGGAGCATTTCAAATGACAACTTCATCCGCACCACTGACCCAATGCATGAAAAGATGTGCCAAGAGTTGTTTCAAAGAGTGCTGGACAAGGGAGACATCTATTTGGGAGAGTATGAAGGATTGTACTGCACCAACTGCGAGGCTTTCTACCTTGAAAAAGATTTACTGAATGGCCTGTGTCCTGTCCACAAAAAACCGCTGGAGAAAATCAAGGAGGAAAGCTACTTTTTCAGAATGTCAAAGTACCAGGAGCAGTGGCTGGAGTTCATTGAAAGAAACCCTGAGTTCATTCTTCCTGTGAGAAGAAAGCAGGAAATAGTGAACAGGGTAAAAGAGGGGCTGCGCGACCTAAGTGTTTCCCGTACAACGTTCAAGTGGGGCATACCGCTCAAAAACAACTCGCGGCACGTTATTTATGTCTGGTTTGACGCGCTGCTGAACTATTTTTCAGGAATTGATTTTCCTTCAAAAAAATTTGAAAAATTCTGGCCCGCAGACATTCACGTGATAGGCAAAGATATTCTCTGGTTTCATGCGGTTATTTGGCCGGCAATGCTTTTCTCTCTCGGCATTCAGGCCCCGAAAAAAATTTTTGTGCACGGCTTTATCAACACTTCAACTGGAGAAAAACTGTCCAAGAGCTCCGGCAACGTGATTGACCCGATTAAGTTGGCTGAAGACTACGGCGTTGACTCAGTGCGATATTACCTCCTTAGGGAAATCCCGTTAAGCGAAGACGGTGAGTTCTCGGAGAAAGGCTTGATTACAAGGCACAACACCGAGCTGGCAAACGAGCTTGGCAACCTTCTGCATAGAACTTTAACTTTGATTGAAAAAAATTTTCAGGGAAAAATCCCTGCAGGAAAAACTGATGAGAACCTAGCCAAAAAACTCAAGCTTCAGAAAATAGGGCAGCACTTTGACGGGCTTGAGGTTCACTTGGCCTTGTCAGAAATTTTTTCTTTTGTAGGCGCGTGCAACAAGTACTTGAACGAAAAAGAGCCGTGGAAATTAAGCGGAAAAGAACTCGAGAATGTTCTTTACAGTGTTTCCGATTCACTGCGTGTTATTTCAATCCTTCTTTCCCCAGTGATGCCTTCAGCAAGCGATAGAATGAACAGGCAGCTTGGGGTTAAAGCAGGAACGCTTAAAGAATGCAGTTTCAACCTGCTGAAGGCAGGGGCAAAAATCGGCAAAAAAGAAATTCTGTTCAAGAAATTCGAGTTAAAGGAAGAGAGTGGCTTCAGGGCTGAAAGAGTGGAAGTGAAAATTGCACCGCGGCTTGAAAAGCTTGGCCTGAAAGCGATTGGTGCAAAGATTTTCAATATTTGTGTAAAGAAAAAGCATGAAGGGCTGGAAAAAGAAAAAAGGAAGGCAGTGGAGGAAGCTGACCTTGACAGCAGGGAAGAGCAGAAAGTAATCCAAGGGTACCTGGATTTGTATGATGCCCTTGGAGTGAAGCGGGACAAGCACGCCGTGAAAAACTTGATAGAGATTGCCAGAAAGTCCGGAAAGCTCCCTACAATCAACACAGTCGTGGATTCATACAATCTTGTGTCATTGAAGAAAGGGCTGGTTGTTGGAGCGCATGACTTGGATAATATTTCAGGAAAGGTCAGGGTTGAAACCGCGGAAGGAAACGAGCTCTACGTTCCTTTAGGGGAAAACAAAAAAGCAAAAGTGGATGCGGGAGAATATATTTTCAGGGATGACAAGGTTGTGTTGTGTAGGCTTGACGTAAAGCAGGGCGAGCACACAAAAATCACCAAGGAAACGAAAAACGTTTTTTTGTACGTTCAAGGAAACAAGAGCACTCCGCAGAAATATTTGGAAGATGCGATGGAAGAAATCCTTGGAAAAATCGAGAAGTACTGCAGCTGAAATTAATGAGACCGCTGCCTGATCTGCATTCGCACTTGCTTTAAAAATATTTTTAACTCTCTTGTAGAAGTTGCGCCTGCAACTATTTCTTTTACAAAGGCAGGCGTAAGCTCTGTTCTTTTGCTGTCGCTTCCAAAGCTCACTAAAACGTTTTTACCGGAAATTTTGGCTGATGAAACAGCGTCTGCGAATGCTTCAATCTCTTTTCTTGGAACCCTGATGTCAGAGACATTTGCAAGGAGCCCGTTGCCGATTTCCCTCAAATAATTTCCTTTAACCCGTTCAAAAATCAGCCAGTATGCCTTGCTCGCGTCCATTCTAATAGGGATTTTATTTTTTGGTTTTTTTCCGGGTTTTGGCATCACGTAAATTTAAGTGCAATTGCCTTAATATTTGTTTCCAGAAAAAGCTATTTTTTCCTGACTACCCTTATGTAATTGCCCCACTTGTGGTACTCAACTTCTACCCCGCCTTGCAGGCCAACGATTTCCTTTGGTTTTGGAATATCAAAGGTTTCATAGCTTTCCACGTTCATTAGTTGGATTGTTTCACCCATTACCGCTACAACTTGTGCGGATTTTTTCTCAATTATTGGCACTTCAACGTCTGCATCAGCCGGCTTCAAGAGGTTTCTTTTCTGGTTGTCGAATACGCCCATTGCAACAACCCTTACTTTGGCTGCCCCATGCTTTCCCGGCTTTGATTTCTCAGTGCTTTTAACCTGGCATGGAAAACTATCAATCAGAACATAACTGCCGGGCTTCAAGTGGCCGGCCTGAGCAAACCGCTTTTCGCCTTCATCCATCCAAAATCATAAGAGTTAAGTGTAATAGGTTTAAATACCTTTTTTTCGTCCGCCAAAAAATCTGCTTAATTGCATTCGCTTTAAATCATTTCCGTATTTATTTTCAGTTATATATGGAATATGTGGGTGGTTTTGTTGGTTGGCTGGTTTTCACGTGCTGCGGGTGATTTGAGTGTTTGAGAAGTTCAAGGGCAAGCTTGAAAGCATTGTGAAGAACAGAAAAGACGCAAACCTTGCGGTGTTCGTTGACGGCCCCAACATTCTGAGGAAAGAATTAAATGTTGACTTGGCTGAAATAAAGAGATTGCTTTCAAAGTACGGGAAAATCAAGATTGGAAAAGTTTTCCTCAACCAGTATGCCAACAACAAGCTCATTGAAGCGGTTGTCAACCAGGGCTTTGAGTCAGTGGTAACAGTCGGAGACATCGATGTATCAATGGCTGCTGATGCAGTGGAAGCAGTCTATAACCCGGCAGTGCAGGCAATCGCTTTTGTAACTCGCGATTCTGATTTTCTTCCGGCAATAGTGAAAGCCAAAAGAAACGGCAAGGAAACAATTGTTGTTTTAGTGGAAGAATCAAGTGCTGCTGCGCTCAAAAACAATGCTGACCACGTGATTGTGCTTAAAAAGAGCTGATGAAATGAACCTTCCGGTTGGAGACATAATCAAGCAGGGAATTAAACTGAAGGAATTTGATTCAAGAATAATTGAGTCATTTTATGATAAGGAGTTTTCAGGCTACTTGGTTGCATCAATTGAAGGATATGCAGGCATAGAGGAAGGCGCGCTCTTGTTCAAGAAAGGATTGCTTATAGGGGCCTTTTACGAGTACCTCAATTATGGCATAACTGTGCATGGAAACCAGGCAGTGCAGCAGGTTTTTAATTCTTTGGCAGCAGAATATGGCGTAATAGATGTAATATCTTTGACCAACCAGCAGGCGGATTTGATTACGGCTTTCAATGATAAAATAAAGCTGACCGTGAATGTTGGAAAAAAGGATGTCCGCAAGCTCTCGAGGAGTTTTTACTCAAATGAGTTCGCGGAAAAAGTTCTTTCCAAAGTGCTTGAAAAGCACGAGTCAAGAAAAAACGTCTTCAAAAAGCTCGGGTTAACCGATTTAGGTGGTTAAGTGTCGATTCTGACAAGCGCGAAATCAGCAATTAAGGGCCTAGCCGAAAAAATCCTTTACGTGGACGATACCAGTGTTGCAAGAGACCAGTTAAGGGTTCTAGAGGACTACTACTCCAAATTCTACTTTGACACAAACACCGATGACCTGCAGGAGCTGGCCGGAATTTTAAAGAAAAAGCATTTCGTTGACTCAATCTGTGTTTCCCAAAACAATGGTTCAATGATTGTCAGCACCAACGGCCAAGACCTAAACGAAGCAGTTATTGGAACGGCTTTATTCAATTACATCCAGTCAGAGATTCCAAAAAGCGAAGCAGTTATGATAAAGTCAAAGGACTGGTTCATGCTTTACCCTTACGAGCACAAAATCTACATTGTAAAAGCCCCAGCCAGCCTTTCAGTTGTTGAGTTGAGGGCCATAGCCAAGGACATGGAGTGCTTTTTCTCCAAGAGAAAAAAGTAGCTGTTCAAGCGTTCCTGAGATCGAATAATTCCACCAAACAACCATTTAAAAATGGCGGAATTATAACTCTCAAAAACCACCGATTGAAGCAGGCAGGATGCCTATATTGCTTCCATTAGAATCAAGTG
The DNA here is from genome assembly GCA_000830275.1 of archaeon GW2011_AR10. GTDB lineage: Archaea > Iainarchaeota > Iainarchaeia > Iainarchaeales > GW2011-AR10 > GW2011-AR10. The sequence goes on from CP010424.1 coordinate 1,213,888, forward strand.
GTTTTTGAGAAGCTTTTTAAAAGAATTAACACATCATTCTATAGCAAAATGCTTATGTATTTGAACAAAAAATTGCATTTTGCAACTAGCAAACAGCAAATGAAATGTTCAAAAAATTAATGCTGTTTGCTATAATTGCATGGAGCGGTTTTGATGGGCAGAGTAATAGCCTTAGTGTCAGGGAAAGGCGGGGTTGGAAAAACCACGATTGCAGCCGAATTAGGGATTGCTCTAGCGAAAAGAAACCTCAAGGTGTGCTTGATTGATGCGGATGTTGCAATGGCCAACTTGAGTCTGCTGCTTAACATGCAGAGTTCTCCTTTAACACTCCATGATGTCCTGCTTGGGGAATCAGCAATAAATGATGCCATATATGATGGCCCGGAAGGAGTGAAACTTATTCCAAGTGGTTTAAGCCTTGAGAATTACAGGAGAGTTGACGCTGAACGCCTGCAGTCAGTGGTTGAATCAATTTCCGGGCAGTTTGACTTCATTATCCTTGACTGCCCTGCAGGAATAGAGAAAGGAGTCATGGCTGCAATTGCCGCAGCAAATGAAGTGCTTCTCATAACAATGCCGAACTCTCCTTCAATTGCGGATGTATTGAAGGCAAAGATTACTGCGCAGAGGCTTGGCACAAGAGTTATTGGTGTAGTTGTAAATTTCATTCGCGGAGAAAAAGGTGAAATAAACCAGGACGACATAATGAAGCTACTGGAGCTGCCTGTTTACGGCATGATTCCATATGACCCAGAGGTAAGGAAGTCCTTCATGCAGGAAAAGGTTGCACCTCTTATGGTTAGAAAGCCTACAAGTCCTGCAGCAGTTGCAGTGCAGAGAACTGCTGCAAAAATTGCCGGAATTCCTGTTTCATTCGCTGAGCCAGCGAGAAAAAGAGGTTTTCTTGCAAACTTTTTTAATAAGTTGCTGGGCATATTTAGAAAGAAGAAGGTTACAAACCACATCAAAGAGGAAACTGAGAAGAAATGAGCAGCAGGCCATTTGACCTTTTGAACGAAAGCATTGGAAAAAACGTTCTAGTGGTACTCAAGGACAACATTAGCATCAGAGGAAAACTCAAAGCGTTTGACATCCACATGAATATTGTTTTAGAAGATGCGGAAAAACTTGAAGACGGCGAAGTCAAAACAAAATACGGAAAACTAATGGTTCGCGGCGACAACGTTCTAATGATTAGCCCTTAAATTTTATCTTCTTCTGATTGACCAGTTGCTGTTCAACCTTTTTGCTGCCTGCGAGTTTTTTTTTCTGTTGATTTTAAGCGGCCAGTTCCGTGGAAGCAATGGTTTAATTGCACTGCGAAAAGAAATTAGGGGGCTCTTGAACATTTCACTAAGCGACTGGTTCTCTTTCAGCGAAAAAGGTTTTTTGCTTGACCTGATTCCGGGCCTTCTTTCAACCCAATCAACAGTCCTATCAACCAAAACATTTCCTCCGTCCCTGAAATCAATCGTGAAGTTTCCATTGCGTGTAACCACTTCAAGCACAAAATGGTATTTTCTCTTGCTTTTATCCCGCCTGTAAACCCTCACATAAGATGGAAATCCTTTCTTTTGGAACCTGCTGGCTCCAACAACAACCTGCTCAGGGCAAAATCCTTTAACCGGAAAAATTTTGCTTTTCTCAATTTCCTCAATTGTTCTTCCAAGAAGAGAAGTTTTCAGTTCAGGAGCAAAGCGGAAATCCCTGCGCATTCCTCCAACAACCTCTCTTATTTCTTCCGGAATGTCTTTCTGCTGCATACCAAAACAAACGCTGTTCTGCATTAAAAAAGTGCTGTTTACATCCAATCCTTTAATTACTTTTCTGAGGAAATAATTGTTGGAAAGGGCTCGTGGTCTAGTGGCATGACGGATCCTTGGCGATGAATGCAAAATTAATGCTTTCACTTGAATGGATCAAATTGGGGGTTCGATTCCCCCCGAGTCCATCGGCTGAAACCTCAGCCGGCAAGGTGTGGAATACTCGTTTCACTCGTATTCCACTGGCTCGCTCCGCTCGCAAAATGAGGTTTTTTTTGTTTCCTAATTTTCTTTTTGTGGGTTTCTTTTTGGCCTGAAAGCAAACAACCCAATGTTTGTTGTGATTATGGACAGCAGTATAACTGATAAAACAATCTGGACAATTGCTTCGCCGCCAGGCACGTTTGATGAGAACGCGTACATTCCGAGGACTGCTGCGGAGAGGCCGCGCGGCACCATAACGCACGCCAGCCTCTTCTCTTGCTTGGTGAATGAAACCAGGTGAAGTGCAGAAAAAATCTGCAAATAAACTGCTCTGCCGATTACAATTAGCAGCACTATTATGAGGCCAATTATGATGTATTGCGAGTCCGGCAGCCCGACTATTAGCCCTAAAAACACGAAGAAAAAAACCCTTATGAGGAAAGCCATTAGCGAGTGTGTTTTGCTGATGTCTTCATCAAGTTGCTGGAACTCGTTTTCCGGGAAAAGCGATTTAAAAATTATGTGTGCGTTTGCAAGCATTATGCCTGCAAAAAAAATTGCTATTGCCCCGTTAGAGCCAATTAATTCAGCGAAAGCAAAGAGAAGGATGAAAACACTTAATGTTGCGGTGTAGGAGAAGTCGTATTTCTTTAGCTTGTTAATAATCGGCGCCCAAAAAAAACCAAAAAGCAGTCCAACAGATATTCCTGCGAAAAGCTGTAGGAGGGTTCCCTTAAGCAATTCTTCTGGGTTTAATGCCGGGAGTGCCTGCTGTGAGGAAAGAAAAGCAATCATAACCAATGCTATTACTATTGAAAAATTGTCTGAAATGGATTCAATGAAAATGGTTGTCTTAAGCCTTTCAGAAACCTCTTTCATGGGCGAAATTATTGGCATGATTACTGCGGCGCTTGTGCCAGCCAATATTACTGCTATAAGAGTTGATGTTTGAATTGAGAGGCCAAAAGCAAGCAGCACAATTATTGCTGTAGCAACAGAGAAGAGCAAGCCTGACAGCATGAGGAGTATTCCAAGCCAGCCGTTTGAAACAACTTTTTTCAAATCCATGTGCAGTCCACCATCAGAAAGTATCCCTATGATTGCTATTGCTCCAATTAGGCTGGCTGAGCCAAGAATAAAGCTCGCATCTATTAGCCCGGTTTCCCCAAGAACCATGCCGAATAAAACAAGCCAGATGGTGTTAGGAATGGATGTTTTCTGGAACAACACGTTCCCAATGAAGCCCAACAGGATGGTCAAGCCAATTATGGTAATGACGAGTTCAGTCACTATAACATAACAGTTTTGAGTTTTTTAAAGGTTACAGTTTGGCTTTTGCAGAAAACCGCCAGCTGCTTGTTTTCTTTTTTTGGCCAGATAACTTATTTGTTTTGCCTGTTTTTTGTCCGCATACATTTTTATACTCTTTAACCTACTTTATTTTCGAAAATGGACAGAAACAAGTTTTTGAAGGATTCAATCAAGAAACTGCTTTATTTGAGTGTTTCGGACGAGGAAATAGTAAAGAACCTAAGCGAAGTAGGGGTTGAAAGGCAGCTAGCGGAACAGCTCTTGGCTGAATCAAAAAAAGAAATAGCTGTGGGAGAGGAAAAAGAACCGAAGCCCAAGAGAAAAGAGGACAAGAAGGCAATTGGAAGCGAGTTAAGCGAGGCAATTCCTTCGCCTGCTGCATCAACTTCAGTTGACTTAACCGACCTTTGGAGGAAAGGAGTCCTTGTAACGGTTGACGCAAAGCTCGCTGAAATGCAGAAACTGAAGGAAAAAGTTGAGGAAAAAATAAGTTCATCGGTGAAAAAGGAGCTTGAAAAGGAGATGAAAAAGTTTGGAGTAGTTGTGGAATCACAGCGTGTCCTTGTGAGGGAAAAAATTTCTTCAGATGTTAATGCAAAAATAAATGAATTCAATTCGGTTATTGAGGCAAAGGTTTCTGACCTGAAGGATGAAAGCAACGTAATCCAGCAGCAGCTTGCAAAAGTTGAGGCGCTGAGGAAAAAAAACGAGGGGCTCGTTGAAGAGTTCAACAACGCGAAATCCGAGTTAGAGCAGCTGAAGTCAAGGCTCATAAGCCAAGTGAGCTCTTCACTCATCCAGCAGCGCAGCGAAACAGAGAAATTCCTCCAGGAAAGCGAGCAGAAAAGAAAGGACGTTGATGCGAGAATCAACCGGACACTGGAACTGGAGTCAAAGATTGCTGAGGGGCTGATAAAGGATGTTAACAGGAAAGTTGAAGAGATTTCCTTGAAGGAGGACAAAAAACTTGAAGGAGAGCTCAAGGCAAGAATAGCTGAACTGGACAGCCTAATCCAGCAGTCCCACCCTGAAACGCTGAAGGAAATAATTGGTTTGATGACAAAAAAAATCGAACTGATTGACCAAAAACTAGTGGAACTGGACCAGAAGCCTTTGCTCGTGAAAGACGAAATAAAAAAAATCCAGTTGCTTGAACTGCAAAAATTCAAGGCATTCGAGAAATCACTGCAGGAGCAAATGGAAAAGCAGGTAAACTATTACTTGGATGAAAAATACGTTGAGTGGAGCAAGAACTTCAACCAAAAGCTTGCGGAAATGGACCAATCCCAGGCAGAGCTTACAAAAAAAGCCCAAAAGCAGGTTGACGACATCAATAAGTTAAAGAAGCAGGTTGACCTTGACACAATCAAGGCAACAATGGAGGGCCTCGACTTGTTCAAGCAGCAGTTCATTAACACTGTTCAGAAAAACGTTCAAGAATTCAACAAGGCAAAAACCGAACTGGCCGAGCTGATACAGAAAAGAGAGGCAATGGTGGACGAGCACATTAAAGCCGTTGACATGAAATTAGAGGAACTAGACAAATTCGAAAAAAGGTTTGCAGAGGAAATGGGTTTATCCATTGACACGCTAACTGAAAAGAGGTCAGCGAAAAAAGCCAAGAAATAACGGCAGCAGTGCTTTTAATGTAGAAAACCCCATAAATAGGCTTAAAAACAGGAATTAAATTAATTATAACAGGCTCACTTTTTTGGAGGATTAATAATGGTTAGACAGGAGACTAAACTAAAGTGTATTAGATGCGGCTACTTCATTGTATTGGACAGCCCGAGAGCCAAAGAAGTCAGTTGCCCGAAGTGCTCGCAGCAGTGGAAACTAATCAAAGAAGAAGACGAACTCTTTCTAGAACCGATTGAAACAATAACAGAAAAATCACCCTAATTTCCTAAAAGTTGCTTTAAAATTTTTTCCCACCAAGAAATCATTCAACCCAAAAGATACCTCGGCTTTTAAGTCGCGGTTATTGGCCTCGGTATCTTTTCCGTTGACGGGTTCATGACGTCCATTAAATGTTGGGATACCCCTGCCTTTAGGCATGGGAGGACGTCATTTGCTTGAAGGGCCTATGGTCTACCGGTATGATTCATTCTAATTTTTTCAGACACCTCCAATTTAGAATTTTTTCTTAGGACTCTGATTTTCTCGGCTTAAACCTTTGCACGTCTGAATCTCTAATTTTTGTGCAAAGGATTTAATGCCTCCAAAATCAACAGAGACGTCCACGAAAAAATTCATCATTCATTGGAGGTGATTCGATGAAAAATTTTAATTTTCAAATTCCCTCAAAGGGAGAACTCAGAAGAGCTCTAGGATTAGCTCACTCAAATCCAGAAGAACTAACTGACAGGGAGCTTTGGATTCTAGAAGAGTTTGGAGGAGATTTTCAGTGAGCTTTATTCTTCTATTTCTTTTTAGCTTGATTTTCTTTCCTCTGCTCTTTATTCTTGATGCATTTGGATTTAATGAAGAAGCATATGAGATAGCGAAATATCTAGTAGCTTTTTTCTTAGGAATGCTTGTTTGGGAGTTGGTGTTATGAATCCCGCACCGGAAATGAACCCTCAAATTCGATATAAATCTAAAAAACTAATTTCTTTTATGAAAAGCCTTTCTGGTTATACAATAGAAGAAAAAAGAGTATTGCTTGAAGATCCAAAACTATTTTTTAGAGCAATTAAAGAATCTCCAAAATACCTTTCTTGGAATTCTCTTGTCGAAGATGTTAGTTGTGCAAATACAACTTTGAAAAAGTATAGGCGAGGAGAGTTAACTATCCGAGGAGATATTTTCCTTAAACTTTTGAGTTATTTAAGTAAAAATCAAAAGCAAAGACTAATTTCCAAGATAAATTTAGTGAATTCTAATTGGGGTGCAATTAAGGGCGGTAAGCGAGGTTTTGCAGTAATAAAAGAAAAGTATGGTGAAAACTATTTGGAGATGCTAAGAGTCAAAGGTCAGCGAGCAAGTTTGAATAGCCCATTGTTCATTACCAAACCAATGGAAATTACTATCCCTTCAAGCATTACTATGGAAATTGCAGAGCTATTTGGAGCCTATCTTGGGGATGGAACTTTAACAAAATATTTTATGAGAATTGCAGGGGATAAGCGACTGGATAAGTATTATTTCATCTATCTTTCAGGATTAATCAAAAAGAATTTTGGATTGAGTTCAACCATAAAAGAGATAAGCCTTTCTACAAATCAACTTTGCTTGGAAATAAGATCAAAAAGATTTGTGGATTATTTCAGACATGTTTTTCAACTGAAAATAGGGAATAAAATTAGAAATTCATCAAAAATTCCTGAATTTATTATAGAAGACAAGGAATTAGCAAAAGCGTGTTTGAGAGGGTTGATGGATACTGACGGATCTTTTTCAAGGAGGTCAACATATATGTGTTTAGCTTTTACGTCCCATAGCCCTATACTGCTAGGCCAAGTTCATAATCTTGGTTTAAAATTTGGGTATTTTTCCTATAAATTTAAAGATCAAGTAGGTTCTAATTCTTCTGGCAGAATAAAGAAGTATTTCTCAGAAGTTGGCAGTTCAAATTTGAGGCATATAGTCCGTTACCATGAACATCTTAAAAATAACCGTTTTTTGTATTCTGAGGAAACATTAAAATATTTTCCTGAATATCAAAATCTTATGCTGCCATATTATGGGCCTGTGGTCTAGTGGTTAGAGAGCTTAGGAAAAATTAATCTTGGCTCTCCCGCAAATGACGTTACCTTGACATGGTAAAGATCGGCAGTTCGATTCTGCCCAGGCCCACTTTAAATCAGGTAATTCCACCGTTTTCAAACGGTAGTCAGGTAAAACTTTGACAAATCAAGTGATTGCTCCATATTTCATTTTGTCAAAGTTTTAGTGGAATTACTACTGTCAAGAACCACTTGCTTGTTTTGGAATTTTATAAACATGCCACTGACTTTAGTCGGTGGTTCTTGACAACAATTTAGGCGGTTCGACTCCGCCTAGGCCCACTAATTTAGCTAGGAAAACAGTATGGCCTGCATTTAAAGTTTTTTTTGTAAGCTATTTATTTTATGGGCAAATCCTATAAAATCGTTGTTGAAAAAGGATTTGACGGCTATTTAGTTGCAGAGGTGCCAGAGTTCCCAGGCTGTTATACTCAAGCGAAAACCATGAAAGAACTCATGTACAATGCCAAAGAAGCGATTGAACTGTATCTTGAGTCGGAAAAAGAATTGAAAAGAAGGCCCCAGAAAAGGTTTTTAGGCATAAAAGAAGTTGTCATAAATGCCTAAACTAAAACCGGTTTCTTCAAAAATTAATACTTTGTTGTTGCACAAGTAAGGGTTTTTTCTTTCTGCTTTTTTGCAACTTTTTTTTCTAAAATTAGCTGGTCAAGCTTTAAGCAGACAGTGCAAGTGGAAGTCGTTGTTGCATTACCGCACCTCTCACAATACCTTGCTTTTCCATGCTCCGCGGTTTTCTCGAGCAGCGGCTTCAATTGCTCGAAAGAACGGAGCACTGAAAACTTTGTTCCAGGCAAATTTGCTTCCATTTTGTTCAGCATTTCACGAAAATAATTTCGCTTTGCTTGGCTGGAGAAAGGGCAGCACTCATCCGAGTAATGAGGCAGCTCTTTTAATGCCGCGAAAGCAATCACTTCTTTTTCAGGGCTTTCATACAATGGTTTAATTCTTGGCACCAATCCCTTGATTCCGTTGCTGCCAACAACTGCTCCCAGTCTTGCCATTCTGCTGAAATCGTTGTCAAAAAAGTTCATGCAGATGCTCTGCACTTCGTCATCCAAGTTGTGGCCTGTTGCAATTCTGTCAGCTCCAACATCAACTGCTCCCTTGTTGAGGAGATGGCGCCTGAAAACGCCGCAAAAAGAGCACGTGCTTCCCAAGCCGGAATTCAAATCAATTTTTTCCTTTACTTCCTCCATGGAAACTGCAAGCTCTTTCTTGTAAGAGTAAACAGTGAAAGCAATGCACAGTTCCTTGCACAGAGCTTTTCCTTCCGCAAGTGCTTTATCCCTGTAGCCCGGGATTCCTTCATCAATCATTACTGCTTCAATTTCGTTGACACGAGAAAACATTTTATGTAGAAGATAAAGGGTTGTCGCTGAATCCTTGCCGCCTGAAACCCCGACAGCAATTTTTTCCCCTGCCTTAACCATTCCATGTTTTCTGGTGGTTCTCCGCACGCGGTTCTCGAAAAAGTATAGGAAGTGCTCCTCGCAGAAGTTGTGTGGGCCGTAAGGCAAAAGCATTTTTGCTTCCTTGCTGCAGCGCTCGCATGAAACCATACACTATTATTTTCCTCGCGAAAAGTATTTATTCTGAAAACGCACCATTCCTATAATGGCTTCAAGGAAAGACGTTATTGAGAGAAATGAAATCGAGTCAAAGCAGCGAATGGGAATGCAGCGGAACAGAAAGGCTTCAAGGCGCTCGCAGAAGAGCTTTCGTTGATTCCTGAAAGAAAGCTTTAAATTACTTCTCCAGAGCATATTGCTTATTGGAAAGCGTTTTTTTGGCTTTTTAAGTGGTTTTTATGAGTTTTTCGCAGTTAGTGAAGGAATCCTTTCAGGCTGAGTTCAAGGGCGTGAAGAGCCCTGACTACAACTATCAGAGGCTTTACCGAGAGCGCATGATTGAGTTCAGGAAGCCAACAGAAACAATTGTGAGGGTTGAAAAACCCCTTAATATTCCGCGCGCAAGAGAGCTCGGCTACAAGGCAAAAAAAGGGTTTGTTGTTGCAAGGGTAAGGGTTAGAAAAGGAAGCGGCGCACACAAGCGCGTCAACAAGGGAAGAAGGCCAAAAAGGACAGGAGTAACAAAGCTAACGAGGAGAATTTCAATTCAGGGCATTGCAGAGAAAAGAACCGGAAAAAAGTTTCCAAACTGCGAGGTGCTTAACTCTTATTTCGTTGGAGAAGACGGAAAAAACAAGTACTTTGAAGTAATACTTGTTGACACTTCCGCCCCAGAAATAATTGCTGACAGGGAAATCAACTGGATAACTGGAAAAAAGCAGGGCAGAAGGGCTGAGAGGGGAAAGACTTCAGCGCAGCGAAAAAGCAGGGGCTTAAAGAGAGGCGAAGGCCACGAAAAGAATTTCCCAAGCCAGCGCTCTCACCAGCGAAAAGCAAAGTAATTCAGCCTTTTAGGAAAAGGCTGGCGAAAAAAAGCCTACGGCAACAGCCTTTTAAAAAAAGGCTGGCGAAAAACGATTGAATATTTAATTTCTTTCAATCTCTTTTTTTAGTTGAATTAAATGGATTTATTGCAGTTCACTGATTTTGGAAAAATAGCAGCAATAGCAAATGATTTGGGTATTAATGAAATTGTTATTGCAAAGGATTTCTCCGAAAAAGAATTAGAGGAATTGAAAAAAGAGATTCCAAAACAGAAGTTAAAGTTTTTTACTTGCAAGGTTTTGGAGAAAACTGATGCAAAAGCGCTGAAAAGATTCAGGGGAAAAGCGGATTTTGTTGCGGTAAAAGGAAGCACGGTTCAGCTCAACAAGTTTGCTGTTGCATCAAAAGTTGATTTTCTCCTCCAGCCCATTGATTCAGGAAAGCTGCGCTTTGACACCGCAATTGCAAGGGTTGCAATGCAGAACAATGTGCGGGTCTGCTTTTTGTTCAGCGAGTTTCTTGAAGCGAAGCCGTTCCAGAGAGCGCTGATGCTGAAAAACGCTTTCATGGTTTCAAAGCTTGCGAGAAAATTCGGCTGCTCTCTGCAGGTTTTTTCAGGCGCAACAAGCGAGTGGGAAATGCGCCATGAAAGGGGGTTGCAGAATTTTCTCAAGAGTCTGGAGGAAAAGAAATGAAACTGCCGAGCCGCGGGAAAGCAATCGGGATGCTGAAGGAACTTGGAATGCCTGACAACATTTTCAGGCACACAATGCAGGTGAACAAGATAGCTGTTTTCATTGCGGAAAAAATGAGGGGCGACGGGGTTAAGGTAAACGTTGACTTGGTTGACCGGGCATCGCTTTTGCATGACATTGACAAGCACTTGACTCTATCAAACGGAAGGCACGGCACTGAAGGCAAAAAAATGCTGGAAGAAAAAGGGTTACCTGAATTAGCGGAGTTCTGCGTAACGCACCTTTACACCCGCATACTCTCCTCCAGTTTTCCTTCACTTGAGCACGAAATAGTTTACTATGCTGACAAGCGCGTGAACCACGACAAAATAGTTTCGCTTGACGAGCGCTTCAAGTACCTCAGGGAAAGGTACGGGAAAAAACCGGAAATACTGCGATGGTTCGATGAATGCGAGCCTGCCTGCAGGAAACTGGAGCGAAAACTTTTTGAAAAAGCAGGCATTTCTCCTTCATTGGAGGAATTAAAGTGAAGGAAAAAAATTCTTTAAAGCCAGTGCCGCCAACCGCGAGAGGAAAAAAACGCTACATACAGTTCCGCTTAATCAGTGAAAAAAAGCTGGACGAGAAAATTGTTTCCTCTGCGTTGAACAGGCTTTTCCTGGAGTTTTTCGGCGAGCTTGGAGTGGCTGAGAGAAGGCTTTGGTTCATTGGTTTTTCACCTGCTTCATGCAAAGGCACTGTCAGGTGCTCCCACACAGCAGTTGAAAGCGTTGAGGCAGCGCTAATGTTTTTGAAGGAAGTAAAGGAAAACAAGGTTATTCCAGTAATTTTGAGGGTTTCAGGCAGCATCAAAAAACTGAAGCCTCAGTTGACAAGGCGTGCCATTTTCAATGCCACTGGCTCGTTTCACTCGCAAAACTGAAATAACTGGTAAGGTTTCCGAGAAGGTTTATATAATTAACTATGATAAAATAATAGTAGTTGAGACAAGAAAAGGAGTTATTTAATGTACCCGGTTTCTCAGACAGCAGGCTACGATCGTGTAGCAACTATGTTCAGCCCTGATGGCAGGCTCTATCAGGTTGAGTACGCTAGCAAAATAGTCGGCCAAGGCACTCTTGGCATTGGCTTAAAGTATGCTGACGGCGTGATTTTTGGCGCTGACAAAAAGGTTCCAAGCAGGCTGATTTTGCCGGAAAGCATTGAGAAACTTTTTTTGATTGACACTCACATTGCGGCTGTTTCAGCTGGTTTGGTTGGGGATGCAAGGAGGCTTGTGCAAATTGCGAGGCAGAAAGCGCAGGAAAACATACAGTACTATGATGAGTCAATTGGCGTTGAAACCTTGGTGAAAGAAATAGGCAGCATAAAGCAGGCCTTCACTCAGTACGGCGGCATGAGGCCTTTTGGAATTGCGTTTATTATTGGCGGAGTTGACTCTTCTGGCACTAGGCTGTTTGAAACAGAGCCTTCAGGTGCTTTAGCTGAATACCAGGCTGTTGCGATTGGCCAGAACAAGAACAAGGCAATGGAGTTGTTTGAAAAGCAGTACAGGGAGGGAATGTCATTAGATGGGGCTGTGGCTTTGGGCCTTAAAGCAATAAAGGCTGGCCTTGAAGGAAAACAGAGGCTCGACCCAAAAAGTATTGAGTTCGCTTACATTGACTCTTCTAGAAAGTTCAAGAGGGTTCCGGGCGATAAAATAAAGTCGTTCCTGAGCAGTATTTGATGCTTTTGATGGCTGTTTTAGAGGCATTTGAATGGTTAAATTAGAGGACGCGGTTATAGCGCGCTTTGAAAAGCAGGGAGAAAAGTTTGAAATGCTCGTTGACCCATACTTGGCCATGGACTTGAAGAACGGAAAGGAAGTTAACTTTGACGAGCTGCTTGCAGTTGACACGGTTTTCAAGGACGCAAAGAAAGGCGAAGAGAAAAAAGAGGAACAGGTTAAAGCAGCATTCGGTTCAACCGATGTAAAAACTGTGGCAAGAAAGATTATTGGGCAAGGTGAAGTGCAGCTTACAACGCAGCAGCGCAGAGAAATTGCGGAGAAAAAAAGGAGGGAGCTGATAAACTTCATTGCAAGGAATGCAATCAACCCGCAAACTAATGGCCCTCACCCTGTTAGCAGGATAGAGAATGCAATTGAGGAAGCCAAGGTAAGCATTGACTTGAACAGGGGAATTGCGGAGCAGGCCCCGATTGTTTTAAAGGCAATAAAGAGGCTTATCCCGATTTCAATGGATAAGCTCAGGCTTGCAGTAAAAGTGCCGGCTGCTTATGCTGCGAGGGCTTCAGGGATACTGCACAAGTACGAGCTGATGAAGGAAGAGTGGCAGACTGATGGAAGCATTGTTGCAGTGCTGGAAGTGCCTGCAGGAATCAAGCAGGAGTTGTTCAGTGAATTGAATTCTTTAACGCACGGAAACTTTGAGTCAAAGATTTTGGAGGAGACCAAGTAATGCGAAAAATAGTTGTTCCAGGAGAGCTTGTAACTGAGGAAAGAAAGAGGCTTGGGAGAAACGTTTACCTTCGTGATGGCAAAATTTTCTCTGAGGTAATTGGATTAGCAGTTGAAGATGAAACGACTGCTTCGGTTGTGGCGCTTGAAGGGCGCTACATGCCTGAAAAAGGTGACATTGTAGTGGGAATTGTTGTAGGCGAAAAGTTTGCCGGCTACGACATTGACTTGAAATACTTTTACAAGGCTTTTGTTTCAAAAAAGGAGTTCATGGATTCCCTGAAAAACCATTCCGTTGTTTCAGCGAGGGTTGATAAAGTGAACGAAGTAAACGAAATTGAGTTAAGCAATGTAAGGGTTTTTTATGGCGGCATTGTTATTGGGGTTTCGCCTGTTAAAGTGCCGAGGATAATCGGGAAGGACAGCTCAATGCTGGAAGTCCTAAAGAAGGGCACGAATTCAACTCTTGTGGTGGGAAAGAATGGGTTGATTTGGGCTAAAACGGATAACTTGGCGCTGCTCGAGAAGGCGCTTGAAAAAATCCAGAGGGAATCCCACCTTGAAAACTTAACCAACAGAATATCTGAGTTTTTGGATAAAAACAAGAAAGAGGCGAAGTGAATGGCTAAAAGCGAGAAAAAAGTTGTGTACGTGGATTCTAAAGGGAAAAGGCTTGACGGGAGAAAGGTTGACGAAATGAGGCCAATCAAGATAACCACTGGGGTTTTGGACAGGGCAGATGGTTCCGCATTAATTGAGTGGGGCCAGAACAAGGTTTTTGCGGCAGTGTACGGCCCAAAGGAGGCTCTTCCAAGGCATATTGCTAACCCTTACAAGGCAGTGATTAGGTACAATTACAGGATGGCAACATTTTCTGTTCCGGACAGAAAGAACCCGAAGCCGGGAAGAAGGGAAATTGAGATAAGCAAGGTTTCAGCTGAAGCGCTTGAAGCGGTTGTGCTTACCGAGAGGTATCCTAATACTGCAATAGATGTTGACGTTGAAGTAGTTGACTCTAATGCCGGCACAAGGGTTGCTGCTTTGACTGCTGCAGCAGTTGCAGTAGCTGATGCAGGGATCGCATTAAAGGATTTGATTGCTGGCGTAAGCATTGGCAAAGCAGGAGGAAACCTGCTCGTTGACCTTAACAAGGATGAAGAGGACGCAGAGGACGCTGTTGACATTCCTATCGCAATCATGCCGGGGTCAGAGCAAATAGTGTTGCTGCAGCTTGACGGCTTGCTCTCCAAAAAGGAGTGGAGTGACGCGCTTAAAATGGGTCTTGAGGCCTGCAAGAAAGTCAACGAACTCCAGAGAGCGGCATTGAAGGAAAAATTTGGGAGAAAAGAGGAGAAGGTGAGCGAATGAGTGAACTGTTAAGAGTGCTGAGAAGCGAGAAGCTTTTCGCTGAATTGAAGGAAGGCAAAAGGTCTGACGGAAGAAAACTTGACGAGTACAGGGCAGTTGAGATAACAAAGGACATAAGCAAGAATGCAAACTCTTCTGTTAGGGTTAGGCTTGGGAAAACTGATGTGCTGTGCGGTTTCACTTTTATTTTAGGGGAACCATACCCTGACATGCCGAATGAGGGAAGCATTTCTGTTACTGCTGAACTGCTTTCATTGGCTGCACCAAACTTTGAGGCAGGCCCTCCAAGGGAAGATGCTGTTGAGCTGGCAAGAGTTGTTGACAGGGGCATTCGTGAAAGCAAGACCCTTAACTTTGAGGAATTCTGCATTAAGGGAGGAGAAAAAGTGTTAATTGGTTTCATTGACCTCTATGTCTTAAACTTTGATGGAAACGCTTTTGATGCCTGCGGCATTGGAGCAATTTCTTCTTTGCTTGGGGCAAAGTTCCCGAAAATTGAGGACGACAAAATAGTGAAAGGAGAGTATGCTGGAAAATTGAAGGTAAGCAGGAAGCCAATCCTTTCTACAACCGCTAAGGTCTCAGGCGTTCTGGTTACGGATCCGGCACTAGAAGAAGAGGAATCATCTTCTGCAAGGTTCTCGGTTGCAGTAACAGAAGATGACTACATTTGCGCTTTCCAGAAGGGGGGCCTGGGAGCAATGACCACTAAGGAAGTTGACGAGTGCATTGACAGGGCTTTCAAGAATTCAAAGCAATTGAGAAAGCTGCTTTAAGGTGAATTGCTAATGGGCAAAACAGAGAAAATATACAACACTGGCGGCTTTGGAACAAGGTACGGTGTTGGCATCAGGAAGATGTTCCTGAAAGTTGAGCAAAAGCAGAGGCAAAAACAGGAGTGCCCCAGTTGCGGCTTTAATACTGCCAAGAGGGAAAGCAAGGGCATCTTTTGCTGCAAGAAATGCGGTGCAAGGTTTGCTGGTGGCGCGTACCTTGCTGAAACGCTCAGTGGCGGCATTATAAAAAAAATGGTTGGCCAGAAAAAATTCGCTTCTTATTTGAGTGAACTCGTTGAGTCAAAGGAAAAGAAAGAGGAAGCAGAGAAAAAGCCTGCAGAAGAAGAAACGAGGACGGCTGAAAAAAAAGAGCCTTCCCGGGAAGCTGACAAAAAGGAAACCAAGCAAAAGAAGACTAGCAGGAAGGAGGAAAAATAAATGTACAAGTGCACTAAGTGCGGGCACCAGTTTGACAAATTAATGGAGGGCGTCATAAGGTGCCAGAGCTGCGCCCACAAAATACTGACAAGGATAAGGGACCCAATCACAAAGGAAGTGAAGGCAAGATAATGCCAGAGTACTCTGCTGAAATCAGGATATTTTTTTCAAGCGAAGAGGAAGCAGAAATTGCTTTGAAAGCGGTTTCACTTGAGCTTGGCCAAGAATTTGAAAGAAACTCTAAGAGTTCAGCAGGAGTTGAAGGCAGCAGTGTTTTGCTTAAAGTGGTTGCCGAAAACGCCACTGCATTGAAGGCTTCAGTTAACTCTTACCTTAAACTGATAGGCTTGACCTATGACATTTTGGGAGGAAACAGTTATGGCTAATATTCAGGAATCAATAATGGAGTTTGAGAAAGCAAGAAACCAGCTTCTCAGCATTTCAGCTCAAAAACAGCAGCTTCAGCTGCAGTCAGAGGCCTTGGGGCAAGCATTGGATGAGCTGAAGGATTCAAAAGAAGAAAAAGTGTTCAAGGCAGTCGGCAACATCCTTATCCTGAAGGATGCAAAGGAAGTTAAGAAGGAAGTGGATGAGCAAAAGGAAACCGTTGATTTGAGGTTTAAGACAGTTCAAAAACAGGAAGACGCGCTCATTGACAAAATGAACAAACTGAAAAACGAGATAGAGAAAGCGCAGAAGAGCGCTAGTGCATCAGCTGGCTCAGGCAAGCAATCCAAGTCATCTTAAAGTGAGTGAATGAGCTTTCCCTCTTTTTCTTTTCTTGAAAAAAAGAAGGTATTGTTTTTAACCCATGCGGGAGCAGACATTGACAGCCTTGCTTCTGCTGCTGCCTGCTTTTTTTCGCTGAAGGACAACTCCAAGGCAAAAATCGGCGTGCCTGACCATATCAATGTTTACGCAAAGCATTTTGCCGAACAGCTGAAAATCCCTTACTTTTTTAACCCGGAAAGTTTGTCTGGTTTTGAAGTAATAGTTTTGCTTGACTTCAACAACTCTGGAATGCTTGGAAGTTTTGAAGAGCAACTTTCCGGTTTCAGTGGAAAACTGCTGTTGGTTGACCACCACGGAAAGCGTGGAGCAAACCTATTAAAAAAAGCAGGCTGCTTCTGGGATGAGAGCGCTGTTTCCACAACAGAGCTAGTCTTTAAGTGGCTTAACTCTTCCGGTTACAAACTGAACAAAAAAGCAGCCTCATGCATTGCTGCAGGAGTTCTGGTGGATTCAGCTGGCTTCATGGTTGCTGACTCCAAAACGTTCAGGATTATGGCTGAGGCAATGGATAAAAGCGGTTTGAATTACTTGGGGCTTGTCTCACTCGTGGAAAAACAGCCTGACATTGGAGAAAAAATTGCAAAGCTCAAGGCTGCAAGGCGGTGCAAAATATTCAAGTGCGACAAATACCTTATTGCTTCAACCGATGTCGGGGCATTTGAAGCGGTTTCTGCTTCAGCACTTGTGGGGTTGGGAGCAGACATTGCTTTTGCTGGGGATGACAAAAAAAATGAGCTGCTTGTAAGCGGCAGATGCCACAACACTTTTGTGAGCGAAACAGGCTTTAACTTGGCACAGCATGTTTTCGCACATTTAGAGAAAAAGTTTGAAGGAAGCAGTGGCGGTCATGCTGGCGCAGCAGCTTTCAACGGCAAAGGAAATGCGCAGGAAGCGCTTAAGGAATGCGTTTCGTTAGCGCACAAGTTCATTCAGAAAAACCTTAAAAAGCTGGTTCCGTTAAAAGAGTACTAGTGTTTTTTCTTTTTGCCGGTTTTCCGTTTTCTTGCCTTTGAGGCCTTGGTTTTCTTGAAATGGGGCTTTCTTTTTGGCCTAAAACCTTTTGATGGTTTTTTCTTCTGCTTTGCTGGCTCTTTTTTTTCAGGCACTGGTTCAGCTGGCTTGAAGGGCCTAGCATAGCGCCGGTACTTGCTTTTAGCCCAGTGCTCTGGCTGCTTTTTTCTGAGCTTGAGTTCTTCCGCTAAAAGTTTTTTTCTCAGCTCCTCGCTGGGGGGCATTAAACCAGTAAAAACCATGAATTTATAGTAAGGTTTTCTAGTATTTAAACCAATTGGTGCAATAAGCTTTGCTTTTAAATTGCGTTCTGCTCTTAAATTCTGAAAGTTGCTCCTAAATTAGTTAGTATCAGTGCTGCACCTAAATTATTGGTGTTCTAACTTCTCGGTACAGCGGAAAGCTAAAGGAATGGGCGGAACAATGGAAGATTGTTACATAACACTATTTTTCCTGCCGCCGTTTAATGCTATCCTGTAAGGCCCTGAACGAAGAATGAACCGGATTAACAACAGTAAATACGCCCGGCTCCACCTTAAAAAGAACAGAATAGGTACTCTCTTTTGGGCCTTTAAAACCAATTATTGCCACGCAACGAAAAGCACCCTCGCTTTCTCTTTTTAATGTGCCACCAGCCCTAGTAAGACTCCCCCTCTCAATTATATGCCCAGCAATATCAAGCGCCCTTTCTCCAAGTTTAATTGTTGCTGACTCACCCACTACGTATTCTTTATGTACGTTATTCCAGATAATATCCGGTTCTTTGCCTTCGTGACTGCTTAAAACTTTAGCACTTACTATTTTTCCTTCCTTAAGAAGTCTGGCAATTGTTTCGGGATTTGGGACTTTCCTAAACTGAACATGCGTTCTTGGTAGTGGTTTTCCAAAGTTAAAAGTATAGATTGGCGGCCTCTTTTTTTGAGCCCCGCTTGTTACTCTTCTTTTAGGCATAAATAATAAATGATCTCGTAATATATAAAGCTAACTATATAAAGCTAACACAGTTCGCTCCGTTCAACGAAAAGAAGGCGACAGAAACCTGCACCCAAATTAACCAACATGCGCCTTTATTCACCAAAAATCAATGATTTAATTGCAAACCCGGTGCAATACTATTCCAAGTGCTTGAGCTTTAAAAAGCAGTTCTCGCAAATGAACCGTTCCTTGAAGTCAATCCCGTTTTCATCAAGGTTTGCGCAAAGAATGCAGCGCCTTCCACTGCTTGTGTTTTTTTTGTTTGCCCACTCAAACAATAAATCCCACGTAACCCATCTTGGAATGACGACTTCCTGCATCACTGTTTTATCGTTCTGCTGGATTCTCTTGATGTGGCTTGGCAGCATTGTCTTTTCGAGGTTCTGCATCCACCGCACCCTTTCGAAAGCGCCTTTCCGGATGAATTCGTTCATTGTCTCGTTAAAAACAGCCATTAAATCACGCAATTCCACTGTTTTAAAACCCCAGAAGCAACATAACCTGCCACTGACTCTAGTAATTGGTTCTTTACACCAGCTAAACAGATAAGAGACAAGAAGTTAATTAAAGTTTCGTTTCAATAAAAATTTAATTCTTTTTTTCCAGTAGTTTTAAGGTGGCTAATGGTGTTGGAACTTGGGGGAATAAAAATTGAGTTCGTGAAGCACGCTTCAACCAAAATCGTTTCAGGAAGCAAAGTAATCTACATTGACCCTTATGTCCTGCCTTCTTCTCCAGGAAAAGCAGACCTAGTCCTGGTAACGCACGAGCACTATGACCATTTTGACCCGGCAAAAATAAAAAAAATTTCAAAAGGCTCAACCGAAATAATGACAAACGAACGGTGCTGTGCAAAACTTGATGGAAACATTTCAACGGTTAAAGTAAGGCAAACAATTGAAAAACTAGGGGTTAGCGTGACTGGCGTGCAGGCATACAATATTAGCAAGCCTTACCACCCAAAAGGCTTGGGCATCGGCTTTGTGGTGGAATCCAGGGGAAAAAGAATTTATCATGCAGGTGACACTGACTTTATTCCGGAGATGAATGAACTGAAAAACATTGATGTTGCTTTGCTGCCTATTGGAGGCACTTATACAATGAATGTTGATGAGGCAGTAAGAGCAGTAAATGCAATTAAGCCTGAAATTGTTGTGCCAATCCATTACAACGTTGTTGATGGCACGGAAGCAAACCCGGAAGAGTTCAAAGAAAAAGTTGGTTCTGCTGCAAAAGTTGAAATCTTTTACAGGTAAACAACCTGTTTTCCCTGCTTTACCTTGTTCCTGTCAGCATACTTTATGAGGTAATGCGCCGTGCTTTTAGGTATTCCAAGAGTTTTCTCTATTTCCCTGTAAGGCCTGAAGTCGCGGTGCAATTCAACAATCTCAGAAATTTTTTTCGGGTCAGTGCTTAATGGCCTTCCGCTGTTTTTTTCTTCAATGAGCTCGACTTTTTTTTCTTGAAGCAGTTTTTTCACTTTACTGCTAATCCTTTTGGCAGTTGAAGAACTGAAGGAAACCTTTTTGATGCGGCACTTTTTCAGCAGCTTTTCAACAATCGACTTCTTAACCGGCCTGGAAAAGTGTATTTCCCCTGCGTCAGCTGGGATTGAGGAAATGTTAGAGGAACTGTTAACTGAAAATTTCACAACAACACCTTCACATTTTTGGGTATCGACTCATTTTTTATTAATTCTTTTTCTTAAATCTCTTTGGGAAATTAAATGGAAACAAAATTTAATTCTATCGAAGAGGCCTCCAGGGAGCTTAAGAGCGGAAAGCTGGTAGTGCTGGTTGATGACGAGCACCGGGAGAATGAAGGGGACCTTGTTTTGGCTGCAGAGCTTGCTTCAGAGGAAAAAATCAATTTCATAATTAAAGAGGCCCGTGGCCTTATGTGCATTCCAATAACTGAAGGCAAGGCAGCCCAGCTTGGGCTGAGAAAAATGATTGAAAACACTGATAGGTTTGAAACCCCGTTCACTGTTTCTGTTGATGCCAAAACCGCTTCCACTGGCGTTTCAGTGAAGGACAGGCTCAAAACAATCAATGCAATTGTGAGCGATTCAACTGTGCCGGAGGAATTGGTTAAGCCAGGCCACTTGTTCCCGCTTGTTTCAAAGAAAGGTGGAGTATTGCACCGCGCAGGCCACACAGAGGGAGCAATTGACCTGATGAAAATAGCTGTCTTAAAGCCAGTTGCGGTTATAGCTGAAATAATGAATGATGACGGCAGCATGGCAAGGCTCCCGGACCTATTAAAGTTCAGGGAAAAGCACGGCCTAATGATTGTAGCATTAAAGGACCTAATAAGGTACAGGCTCAAAGAAGAATCACTTATTGAAAGGGTTGCAGCCACATCAATTCCAACCGAGTTTGGGGCCTTTGAAGCGGTTGGATTCAAGGACAAGGTTTATGGAGAGGAATACATTGCCTTGGTGAAAGGAAAAGTTTCCGGCGAAAAAAACGTTTTGGTGAGAGTTCACTCCGGCTGCCTAACAGGAGATGTTTTTCATTCGCATCGGTGTGACTGCAATGCCCAGCTCCATGAAAGCCTCAGGGTAATTGAAAGAGAGGGAAAAGGGGCGCTGCTTTACATAATGCACCACGAAGGCAGGGGCATTGGGCTGCTAAATAAACTCAAAGCATACGAATTGCAGGATAAAGGCCTTGACACTGTTGAGGCAAACCTCAAGCTCGGGTTCAAGATGGATGAACGGGATTATGGAATAGGCGCGCAAATCCTCCGCGAACTTGGCCTAACCTCTATAAGGCTTTTAACCAACAACCCAAAAAAACTTTCAGCCCTTAAAGGCTACGGTTTGGAGGTAACAGAAATGGTGCCGATTAAGACAACCCCTACCACATTCAACAAATCTTATCTTCTCACCAAGAAACAAAAAATGGGGCATTTGCTGTAATGCCTTACTTTGAGACAAGGTTCCCTATTTTTTTCTTGATTGAGCTTCCACCGATTTTTTTTCTTATTTTTCTGCCAATTCGTTTCCCGGATCTCCTGATGACAGACGAAGCAGAGTAGCGGATTCCTTGGAGGAGTTCTCTCGCTTTCCAGGGTTCGTTCACTTTCCTGTATTCTCCGGGAGAAATTTCTTTCACCAGAGGCCCGCTCCACACAACGTTTTCCTTTTGCCTTAAAATTTCAAACACGTTGTCAATCGTCAGCTTTGTTTCATCTGATTTGATTTTAAGTATTCCGAGGCCGATTCTTTTCGCGGAGTGCGCGTCGCTGCCTGCAGTTATAAAGCTTGCTTTTTCTCCAAGGTCAAGTGCTTTTGAGCAGCGCTCCACAATGTCCAATCGCTTGTCGTCAATTTTTTTCTTCAGCCTTGACCCAATGCCTGAAACCCTTGTCTTAATTGCAATCCTGTTTTTTTCCAGGAAGTCAAGGAAGTTGACTGGCTTCTTCACGATGCCGGAACCGTAAACGAAGTTGCTCAAATGCCCAATCATTCCATTGTATGCTTCCACCCCAATCTCGTTTCCCATTACGAGTTGCTCGAGCTTTTCAATGCCCATGTTGTAGCCGAAGCTGTCATAGTTGAAGCCCCATGGGTGCGGTATTGTAAGCAGGAAACCGTTTTCTTTTGCGATTTCCAGCACTTTTTCAATTGACACATCTTTTTGGAATAGCTCTTTCACTTCATAAAGTTCAGGGGTTTTAGCATACACTAACACGTGGCCGTGCATTGTGTTTAGTTCTGCTCCAGGAATAAGCACCTTCTGCTCCGGGGTTAAAGGATATAGTGCCTCGAATGCTTCTCTCGGCGAAATGTGGGCGTGCTCCGTTATTGCAATCGCGTCAATGCCAATACTTTCAACCTGCCCCCAGTACTCCCTTGGAGGAACCTTCATCTCGTTCCTGTGAGTATGAAGGTCAAGAGTGAAAGTGTTTTGCATGGTAAAAACTTAGCGCTTTATCCCTTTAAAGCGTTTCCCCAACAGCGAACCAAACAGGATATCTGGCATGCCAGAAATTAGTTAGTTTTTTATATAAGAAACCCCAAAATAACTATGTTTTTTATGGTTGAATCTGGCATGACAGAATTAAGCGTTGATGCAACGCTTTCCGCTAGGGAGCGGGACATCCTTGAACTGATTATTGAGAACTGGCCAATTTCTTCACTGGAAATAGCGGAGCATTTTCGGGAGGACATCAGCAGCAGGGAACAGCGCAAAAAAGCCTCAACAAAATACTCCTATTACTTGAAGAAACTGGTTGACAAGCGCTTAGTGTTAAGCAAGCGCTCCGGCAACTCCTTGATTGTGTGGCCACTTGTTGTGGAAAAATACAGGACAATTCATAATATTCTCCAGGGGCGCTAAAATTGCTGGCACTCTAATCCAAGGTGGTTTTTTTGCTTAATACTTTTTTTGATAAATTTATTTTCACTAACGGATTGAAGTACAAGCATAACAACTTTTTCCTAATCAACATTCCTTTCTGCATTGTGCCCAGCGAGCTGCTTGTAAGCATTTCTGCTCTTGGAAAAAAGCAGTTAGACCAAGACATTTACTATGCCGTGAAGGATTCAACAAGGCGCTCCCTCTTAAAGCAGTTTGACCTTGACTTTGGCCTTGAAGGTAAAAAGAACCTGGGGCTTATAAGCGAGTTTTTCTCGGCTTCCGGCTGGGGAAAAATAAGCATTGTTGACCTTGACGAGAAGGGCGCGAGAGCAATCATTGTTGTAAACTCCAGCCCTGTTGCTTCCGCGCTTCACGGAAAAGCAAAGGCCCCGGTTGACCATTTTCTTCGAGGAATCTTCGCCGGCCTGATGTGGGGGTTTTTCAATGAGAACGTTGATTGTGTTGAAACAGCCTGCACTGCAATAAATGACCAGCAGTGCAAGTTCATAATTAAGAAGCAGGCTGAGTTTGATTTCAGCCACAATTTCACGAGAATGCAGCTTGACCCGGAGCACTAAACTGCTTCAATTACTTCTTTTGTGCTGATTAGTTTTTCCAGCAGCTCAAGTTCGTTGCAGATGAAGTATTTTCCGTTTCTCTCAGCAATCATTTTCTCTTCGTTTTCTTCGTTTATTTCTTTTATCAATTCTTCCAGTTCAATTCCTGTTTCCTCGCTTAACTCAAGCAAATTCATTCCTTTTTTTCTGTGCAGTGCTGCAAGCACTCTTGCTTTTCTCTCTGAAATTGCTTCCCTGCATGCAAGCCTGAAAACTGCTAATTCAAAAAAATCCATCATCCCACCTTTTTTTTTGCTTTAAGTAGACAGGGGCGCATTTACTCGCGCAAATGCGCCGGGCAGGCGGCCCGCGGGCCAGATTCTTCTGCCGTAATAACTCCCTTCCCTGAGAATTAATATTCCTTTGGTTGAACCCAAATCAACCAAAAAGTTGATTCGCTTTGCGCATCTCATTAATATACTTTTCGAAATTTTTTGAATCTCTTTTTATTTTTGTTGCCTTATAATATTTTATTTGGTGGGGGTTTGAATTTCCTTGAAATTGCGCTGTTAATTGCAATTGTTGTTCTGATTTTAATTAATGTTTTCTTTTATTTAAAAAAGTGCAGTGCTTCTGGTTTTGGGGCTGTTAATTTTGCTTTGCTTTCAAGCAAGCCCATCTTGCTCTTAACTTCCTTGATTTTTCTTGTTTCCTTTTTTTTGGTTTTTCCAGCAGTTTTGTTATTGCTTTCCTTGTTTGTTTTGGAGATTTTCTGAGGTATTCGCCGAGCCTCTTTTTTTGTATGCTGGCAAGAAGCGTTTTTAGTGCTTCTTCCGGTATTTTTTGCCTGAAGTAGGCAAAGTCAATCAGTGTTTTTTCCAAATCAGAAACAGGAATCTGGAGGCCATAATGTTCAATTATTTTGTATCCGAAAAACATTTTTGGCGAAATTCTTTTTATTGTAATATTTGAGTTCATTACTGTTCTGGTGCCTGCCCTGACTTTTTTTGTGGTTATTATTACTGGGTTTGTTGCCTGCCCCCACAGCCTGTGAATTGACAGGGCTTCCTGTAATCCATAGTAGAAGGGGCTGAATGCAAACCCTGCAACCATTAGCTCGTCCTTGAACGTGTATATTCCCTTTGCAAGTCTCTTTAATTTATTTTTTTTGAGCAGCGTGTGTATTAACAATTTCAAGTATCCTGTTGATATTTTTTTTTGCTTCAGGAATATTCTTGCATCCCTGATTGAAAAATAGTTTCTTTTATTGAAGTGTTCAATGAATTCTGCCATGTATTTCATGTTGAAAGCCTTGCCTTGATTTTCTCTGTCATCTGGTCAAAGGAAGGAATTGCTCCAGAAATTACTATGTTCTTGAGGTTTTGTTCGTCTATGGGTCTTGGAAGTTCTTTCAGCGTTCCAGAAATTTTTTCCCTAATCTTTTTTTCATCCACAACCCTGCTGAGAAAATAAACGTCGAATACGTCTCTTACCAGTTTCCTGTTTTTGTATGCTGAAAGCTTTTCGATTAGAAGCTCTTCTGCGGTTGGAGTGAAAACATCAATGAATGCGCCGTCTGCTTTTTCGTATTCAGATGCAACAGGTTTTCCAAAGCTTCTCAGAGCTATTTCAAGTGAAATTTCTGTTCTATCGCTTTTAACTTTTGCGTATATGGCATTAGAGGTTTTCCTGAATTTTGTTATTTCCGCATTCAGGCTTTTAAGCTTGTTTCCCAGGCTTTCCTTGAATGACTCTTTTGGTTTAAAGTAGAAGTCAAGGTCTTCTGAGAACCTTTGGCCTTGAAAGCACCTCCAAATTGCTGTTCCTCCATGCAGCACCGCGTTCTCCTGAGCAGCGTAAACAGCGTCAACCACTAAATCCTGCAGTGCAGCGATTTCCCTGTGCGACTGCTTCTTCAGCCTGTTGTAAAGCGGTATGCCCATATTATCATAAAGCAACCAAAGTTATATAAAAACATATCTTTGGTAGATTTAGACTTTCGAGTGTTTTGATAGAGGCGGGTTTCCAAGTTTCTCCTTTTATTGGTTGTTTTTAGTGTCTTTAGTTGATTCAATTATTTTTTATTCTTGTTGCAGGGGATTTAAGGCTGTTGAGTACCTTTGCCTGATTTTTATACAATTACTGTAGTTAGGTTAATAAGTATTCAACACCCTTAATTGCATAAGGTGGGGTTTTGGACTTACTCGAGTTAGCCTTGATTGTTGCAGTAATTGTGCTTGTTCTAGTGAATGTTTTCATTTACTTTAGGAAGCGTGCCAACTCTCCTTTAAACAGTTTCAGGGCTTCTATGTATTTGTTTTCCAGCAAGCCATTCCTTGCCCTCGTTTCAGTTGTTTTTGTTGTTGTTTTGTTTTTTGTTTTTCCTTTGCAGGAAACAGCCTCGTTTTTTGGTTCCAATGCTGTTGGTTTTGCTTCTTTTTCCGCAAATTTTTTTGATTCGTTTGTTTCCAAGGAAACCATTGAAGCTGAACAGCCTTCTGATGAAACAATTGATGAGCAGCCAGCGTTTGAGCCGGAAGAAAAGGTTTTGCCTGAATTCGAGCCTTCAAATCCTTCCAATTCATCCACTTTAACTGCACCAACTGCTCCTTCAACTCCATCTCCTTCTTCTTCCAGCAATTCTGCTGAAGAAGAATATTATTTGGGCAAACCCTGCTCCGAATTAAATTATTACCAGTTAAAACAAGCGCACAAGTTCAGGAAATGCCTTTCTGCGTCCTCCGATTCAGGCGGAAGTGGAGGCGGTGGCGGTTCTGGTGGGGGAAGCAGTGGCGGCAACAGTTTTTCTTCTAACCCTTCAGAAGAAGTGGTTCCTGTAATTCCTTTGCAGGAAGGGTTTCCTTTGCAGCTTGATTTGGGGAATGATGATTTTCTTAAGGTTAAAGCGAATAATGATTTTAATGTGGAATTGTTGGCGCCTAGTGATTCAGGTGTTTCTTTGGGGGACATTGATGGGGATGGCTATTTGGAAATTGTTTTGGCTTCAGATTATAGTCATCTTTATGCAATTAATCATGATGGAACAATGGTTTCCGGTTGGCCTGTAACTTTGGATTATTATTTCGGAAATTTCTTGCAGTTGACTCCTGCTTTGGCTGATATTGAGGGGGATAGCAGGCTTGAGATAATTTCCGGTTCTACCACAGATTTAGTATATGCTTTTCATGATGATGGTTCTTTGGTGGAAGGCTGGCCTGTAAGTAGTGATAGTGTTGTATCCTGGGTGTCTGCTGCAATTGGTGATTTAGATGCTGATGGTGGTCTTGAAGTTTTAAGCGGTTCTTGGGGCGGCAGTCCTACTTATGTTTCTGCATTTCATGGAGATGGTTCGAATGTTGATGGGTGGCCAATTTATCTTGGTTCTGGTTATGTCCCAAAGCCTGCCTTGGCTGATTTAGACGGTGATGGAGAACTTGAAGTAATAACCAGCGGGGATGGTTTACGTGTATTTAACGCTGATGGTTCTGTTGTTGAAGGGTTTCCAATTAATGTTCCGGTAAGTGGATCCCCAGTTGTTGTTGGTGATTTAGACAATGATGGTGATTTGGAAATAGTTGCTGGGGGATACCAAAATTTGTTTGCATTTCACCATAATGGAACTCCAGTAAGTGGCTGGCCAGTAGAAGTGCCAGGATATAATACCCCGATTTTAGCTGATTTGGATGGAGATAAACAGTTGGAGGTAATACCGTGGGTTGAGTTTTGGGAAAATGATAGTGTTAAAGAACATAGGCTATATGCTTTTCACGCCGATGGCTCTGCTGTTGCTGGTTGGCCTATTTCGTTAGGAGAAAATATTTATGTTAGCACTCCGATTGTTGGGGATATTGACAGTGACTCTCATCCTGAAGTGATTTTTGCTTCAAGTGATGGAAATGTTTATGCTTTTCATGGTGATGGCACTTTAGTTTCTGGTTTTCCTCTAAACTCTGCAGAAGGGGATTATTTTTACAGTAGTGTTCCAGCTATTGGTGACTTGGATTTGGATGGCGACATTGAGCTTGTTGCCGCTTCTCGTGGGCGTAGAACTGTTTATGTGTGGGATTTGCCTGGAGCATACAATCCTGATTATATTGAGTGGGGCAAAGCCCATCACGATTTGTGGAACACTGGCTTGTATGGTTTCACGCCCGGAGATGTTTTGACTCCAAGCTCTTCCCTTAGAATAACCGATTTCAGCGAGAGTGTTTTGCTTTCTAATGAGCTTTTGGGAGTGAATTTTGAGGTCAAGAGCGGCAACAGTTTTAATGATGTGTCTTCAGTGCAGTACAGGTTCAGTGAGTCTGATTCCTGGCGTACTGCTTCTGTGAGGGGCGATGGTCACTATTTTCTTTCCTTGAATGCTCCTTCGCAGCCTGGCAACTACACTTTAACGATTAGAGCCAAAGTTAATGGGAAGTGGGTTTCAGACAGCCTTGAAATACAAGTCGTTGGAATTGATTTATCCATTGAATCAGTGAAGGCAATCCAAGTGGTTGAAGACGTTGACTTGGTGGCAGGCAAGGACACTGTTGTGAGGGTTACAGTGGTTAATAGCTCTGGAATTGGAACGAATGTTAAAGTAAAAATCAATTATAATGGTTGGGTGGAGGAAAAAACCGTTTTCGTGGAAGACAGAAAAACAGTTAATTTCTTTCCCCCAAATGATAAAACGAGGTGA